>CANKZU010000102.1 GCA_947488615.1 uncultured Aurantimonas sp. | reverse complement strand
CCTGGAAGAGACGGTGGCGGCGCTGGGCGAAGTGACGACGGCGGTGAACGAAACCGCCCAGGGCGCCGGCAAGGCGCA
>CANKZU010000101.1 GCA_947488615.1 uncultured Aurantimonas sp. | reverse complement strand
CCCCCCCCCCCCCCCCCCCCCCCCCCCCCCCCCCCCCCCCCCCCCCCCCCCCCCCCCCCCCCCCCCCCCCCCCCCCCC
>CANKZU010000100.1 GCA_947488615.1 uncultured Aurantimonas sp. | reverse complement strand
AAAAAAAAAAAAAAAAAAAAAAAAAAAAAAAAAAAAAAAAAAAAAAAAAAAAAAAAAAAAAAAAAAAAAAAAAAAAAA
>CANKZU010000099.1 GCA_947488615.1 uncultured Aurantimonas sp. | reverse complement strand
GGCTGGACGGGCTCGCCGGACGGCGTCGCACCGCTTGCCCGATGCGCCGCATCGAACCGCGCGTCGCTCCTGGCCGGACAAGC
>CANKZU010000098.1 GCA_947488615.1 uncultured Aurantimonas sp. | reverse complement strand
AAAGGTCGGCCCATGCCGGCAAGAACGCGCAAGGCGAACGCTGCGAAATCGGCGGTCCGCAGCCGCGGCGAACACGTGGACGCCTCCGGAAAC
>CANKZU010000097.1 GCA_947488615.1 uncultured Aurantimonas sp. | reverse complement strand
GTTTTAACATCCCGACAGGAGCAGCCGCCCACATCTGGGCTCGGGCGAGACCCCAATCACCCCATCTGTCCGGAAAGGGTTGAATGGCCAGGAT
>CANKZU010000096.1 GCA_947488615.1 uncultured Aurantimonas sp. | reverse complement strand
CAGGCGCTCGACGGTCTTCTCGCCATAACAGGCGCCGGTCGCAACGCCGACCTCCAGTTCCATCAGCCGTTCGGCGGCAAAGCCGATCATCTCGCGAAG
>CANKZU010000095.1 GCA_947488615.1 uncultured Aurantimonas sp. | reverse complement strand
TCATGCGGCGGCCTAAGCGCCGACCGCGAAGAGAAGCGAGTGACCCGCGGAACGGTCGAGAAAAAGTGCAGGAGCACGTTGACCACAACGACCCCAATCAGAGA
>CANKZU010000094.1 GCA_947488615.1 uncultured Aurantimonas sp. | reverse complement strand
CTGGAAGAGACGGTGGCGGCGCTGGGCGAAGTGACGACGGCGGTGAACGAAACCGCCCAGGGCGCCGGCAAGGCGCAGACGGCGGCCAGTGCCGCCCGCGGCAAGGC
>CANKZU010000093.1 GCA_947488615.1 uncultured Aurantimonas sp. | reverse complement strand
TCGGTAAAAATGAGCATTATCAGTGAGTTGGATGGTAGCGGAGGAGGGACTCGAACCCCCGACACGCGGATTATGATGCCCGCCATAATCCAGCTATCGCAAAGGGTT
>CANKZU010000092.1 GCA_947488615.1 uncultured Aurantimonas sp. | reverse complement strand
CAGCATAACCGCGAACACCTGCGTTACGAAACCGACCTGACGGATGCGGAATGGGCAATCCTGGAGCCGCTGCTGCCTGGGCCGAGCGAGACAGGACGGCCACCGAAATGGTC
>CANKZU010000091.1 GCA_947488615.1 uncultured Aurantimonas sp. | reverse complement strand
GCCTGATCTGGAAGAGCCATGTGGACCCCGACCGCTCGCGCACAGCATAACCGCGAACACCTGCGTTACGAAACCGACCTGACGGATGCGGAATGGGCAATCCTGGAGCCGCTGCTGCC
>CANKZU010000090.1 GCA_947488615.1 uncultured Aurantimonas sp. | reverse complement strand
CATGGCTCTTCCAGATCAGGCTTAAGACACCCTCTGGAATCATCGCTATCCTGGCCATTCAACCCTTTCCGGACAGATGGGGTGATTGGGGTCTCGCCCGAGCCCAGATGTGGGCGGCTGCTCC
>CANKZU010000089.1 GCA_947488615.1 uncultured Aurantimonas sp. | reverse complement strand
GGAGCAGCCGCCCACATCTGGGCTCGGGCGAGACCCCAATCACCCCATCTGTCCGGAAAGGGTTGAATGGCCAGGATGGCGATGGTTCCAGAGGGTGTCTTAAGCCTGATCTGGAAGAGCCATGTGG
>CANKZU010000088.1 GCA_947488615.1 uncultured Aurantimonas sp. | reverse complement strand
ATCAACACGGCGTCGAACGATCTGGCGCAGCGCACCGAGCAGCAGGCGGCGAACCTGGAAGAGACGGTGGCGGCGCTGGGCGAAGTGACGACGGCGGTGAACGAAACCGCCCAGGGCGCCGGCAAGGCGC
>CANKZU010000087.1 GCA_947488615.1 uncultured Aurantimonas sp. | reverse complement strand
GCCAACCAAAAACATCGCCATAAGTCCCAGCAATTCGCCTTCAGAACGAAATTGCGGCGTTTCCGGAGGCGTCCACGTGTTCGACGCGGCTGCGGACCGCCGATTTCGCAGCGTTCGCCTTGCGCGTTCTTGCCG
>CANKZU010000086.1 GCA_947488615.1 uncultured Aurantimonas sp. | reverse complement strand
CGCCAACCAAAACCGCGCCGAAAGCCCTCGAATCCCGTCTTTAGCCTCAAAATCGTGGTGTTTCCGGAGGCGTCCACGTGTTCGACGCGGCTGCGGACCGCCGATTTCGCAGCGTTCGCCTTGCGCGTTCTTGCCG
>CANKZU010000085.1 GCA_947488615.1 uncultured Aurantimonas sp. | reverse complement strand
GTCAACTGCCTTCCTTTACGCCGCATCCGTCATGATCCTCGTTCGACGTCTTGCACGGGCATCATGACTTTCCGGACAGATGGGGTGATTGGGGTCTCGCCCGAGCCCAGATGTGGGCGGCTGCTCCTGTCGGGATGTTAAAAC
>CANKZU010000084.1 GCA_947488615.1 uncultured Aurantimonas sp. | reverse complement strand
AGACGTGGATGCCCGTTGGACGGTGAAGTTCTCCAAGGCCAGGCCGGCAGAGGACGGCCAGAAGCAGCAGATCGACATCGCGATCCCGACGTTCGGCTACAAGAACCACGTCTCGATCGACCGCCGGCACGGTGTCATCCGCAAGT
>CANKZU010000083.1 GCA_947488615.1 uncultured Aurantimonas sp. | reverse complement strand
ATCTTCACAAAAAAACCAGCCCATCACCAAAACGCCCCTCGCGCCCCAAAGCCGAGGGGCGTTTTGCGTTCAAAACCTGGACGCCTCCGGAAACTGGCGGATTTCGCTCTGACGTGATTCACTGACCTTGCGCTTTCGGGAGGTGTGG
>CANKZU010000082.1 GCA_947488615.1 uncultured Aurantimonas sp. | reverse complement strand
CCGTCGCGCATCTGCAGGTCGTCATGGGCCTGTCGGAGCGTCGGGCCTGTTCCTTCGTCTGTGCGGATCGCAAGATGGACGCCTCCGGAAACTGGCGGATTTCGCTCTGACGTGATTCACTGACCTTGCGCTTTCGGGAGGTGTGGAAT
>CANKZU010000081.1 GCA_947488615.1 uncultured Aurantimonas sp. | reverse complement strand
CCGTCGCGCATCTGCAGGTCGTCATGGGCCTGTCGGAGCGTCGGGCCTGTTCCTTCGTCTGTGCGGATCGCAAGATGATCCGCTACCAGTCTCGCCGACCACCGGAGACGGAACTGCGTGGTCGGCTGCGCGACCTCGCCAATGAGCGC
>CANKZU010000080.1 GCA_947488615.1 uncultured Aurantimonas sp. | reverse complement strand
AGCGTGGCCTTTGCCCTGGCGATGCCGATGGTGCGCACGACCATCCCCATCGGCCCTTTCTGGTAGGCAAAGACGTGTTCGACGCGGCTGCGGACCGCCGATTTCGCAGCGTTCGCCTTGCGCGTTCTTGCCGGCATGGGCCGACCTTT
>CANKZU010000079.1 GCA_947488615.1 uncultured Aurantimonas sp. | reverse complement strand
CCGCCGAACGGCTGATGGAACTGGAGGTCGGCGTTGCGACCGGCGCCAGTTATGGCGAGAAGACCGTCGAGCGCCTGGCCCAGCGCAACGGCTACCGCGACCGCGACTGGCAGACCCGCGCCGGCAGCGTCGAACTGCGCATCCCGAAGC
>CANKZU010000078.1 GCA_947488615.1 uncultured Aurantimonas sp. | reverse complement strand
GCCAACCAAAAACATCGCCATAAGTCCCAGCAATTCGCCTTCAGAACGAAATTGCGGCGTTTCCGGAGGCGTCCAGACGTGGATGCCCGTTGGACGGTGAAGTTCTCCAAGGCCAGGCCGGCAGAGGACGGCCAGAAGCAGCAGATCGACA
>CANKZU010000077.1 GCA_947488615.1 uncultured Aurantimonas sp. | reverse complement strand
ACATTCCACACCTCCCGAAAGCGCAAGGTCAGTGAATCACGTCAGAGCGAAATCCGCCAGTTTCCGGAGGCGTCCACTTGCGGATGACACCGTGCCGGCGGTCGATCGAGACGTGGTTCTTGTAGCCGAACGTCGGGATCGCGATGTCGATC
>CANKZU010000076.1 GCA_947488615.1 uncultured Aurantimonas sp. | reverse complement strand
CCGCCGAACGGCTGATGGAACTGGAGGTCGGCGTTGCGACCGGCGCCAGTTATGGCGAGAAGACCGTCGAGCGCCTGTGACCTGCCACTGAAGATTTCCTCCATCTGAGATTAGAGTCCGGCCCTTGATTGAAGGACGGACAGATGAAGAGAA
>CANKZU010000075.1 GCA_947488615.1 uncultured Aurantimonas sp. | reverse complement strand
ATCAACCCACGCATCAGGGCGTAACAAAAACGACAAAGGCTCTAATCGCCACTGGATGACAGTTCAGTGGCAGGTCACCTGGCCCAGCGCAACGGCTACCGCGACCGCGACTGGCAGACCCGCGCCGGCAGCGTCGAACTGCGCATCCCGAAGC
>CANKZU010000074.1 GCA_947488615.1 uncultured Aurantimonas sp. | reverse complement strand
GCCGCCAGCGCCGAACCCTTGACGATCGGGATGTCGTCGCCCGGGAACTCGTAAGATGACAAAAGCTCGCGAACCTCCAGCTCGACCAGCTCCAGAAGCTCCTCGTCGTCGACCTGGTCGACCTTGTTCAGGAACACCACGACCGCCGGAACGCC
>CANKZU010000073.1 GCA_947488615.1 uncultured Aurantimonas sp. | reverse complement strand
GCCGCCAGCGCCGAACCCTTGACGATCGGGATGTCGTCGCCCGGGAACTCGTAAGATGACAAAAGCTCGCGAACCTCAAGCTCGACCAGCTCCAGAAGCTCCTCGTCGTCGACCTGGTCGACCTTGTTCAGGAACACCACGACCGCCGGAACGCC
>CANKZU010000072.1 GCA_947488615.1 uncultured Aurantimonas sp. | reverse complement strand
CGGCTCCAGGATTGCCCATTCCGCATCCGTCAGATCGGTTTCGTAACGCAGGTGTTCGCGGTTATGCTGTGCGCGAGTGGTCGGGGTCCACATGGCTCTTCCAGATCAGGCTTAAGACACCCTCTGGAACCATCGCCATCCTGGCCATTCAACCC
>CANKZU010000071.1 GCA_947488615.1 uncultured Aurantimonas sp. | reverse complement strand
AGCACGGTCTTCGACCATTTCAGCAGTTGGCGTGACAACGGCGTCTTCGCCAGCATTAATCATTGCCTGGTCATGGCCGACCGCGAAAGGGTTGGCCGCGAGGCCTCGCCGAGTGCGGCCGTTATCGACAGTCAGAGCGTGAAGACCACGGAGAG
>CANKZU010000070.1 GCA_947488615.1 uncultured Aurantimonas sp. | reverse complement strand
GGCTCTACCGCGAGGAAGGTCTGGCGGTGCGCAAGCGACGATCACGCCGCCGTGCTGTGGGCACGCGGGCGCCGATCTTGGTCGAGGCGAAGCCGAACGCGCGCTGGTCGCTGGATTTCGTGCATGACCAGTTCGCCTGCGGCCGACGCTTCCGC
>CANKZU010000069.1 GCA_947488615.1 uncultured Aurantimonas sp. | reverse complement strand
GGGTTGAATGGCCAGGATAGCGATGATTCCAGAGGGTGTCTTAAGCCTGATCTGGAAGAGCCATGTGGACCCCGACCACTCGCGCGCAGCATAACCGCGAACACCTGCGTTACGAAACCGACCTGACGGATGCGGAATGGGCAATCCTGGAGCCGCTGCTGCC
>CANKZU010000068.1 GCA_947488615.1 uncultured Aurantimonas sp. | reverse complement strand
CGGCAACACGCTGGTCACCCAGCAGACCGGCCCGGCCGGCAAGCAGGTCAACCGGCTCTATATCGAGGACGGCGCCGCCATCGACCGCGAGCTCTATCTGTCGCTGCTGGTCGACCGCACGGTCGGCCGCGTCGCCTTCGTCGTCTCGACCGAGGGCGGCATGGACATCGA
>CANKZU010000067.1 GCA_947488615.1 uncultured Aurantimonas sp. | reverse complement strand
GTCGACCGCACGGTCGGCCGCGTCGCCTTCGTCGTCTCGACCGAGGGCGGCATGGACATCGAGGCGGTGGCCGAGGCGACGCCGGAAAAGATCCACACTGTCGCGATCGACCCGCTCGCCGGCGTCACCGAGGCCGACGCGGCCAAGCTCTGCGACGCGCTGCAGCTCGACGGGC
>CANKZU010000066.1 GCA_947488615.1 uncultured Aurantimonas sp. | reverse complement strand
CTGGAAGAGACGGTGGCGGCGCTGGGCGAAGTGACGACGGCGGTGAACGAAACCGCCCAGGGCGCCGGCAAGGCGCAAACGGCGGCCAGTGCCGCCCGTGGCAAGGCCGAAAAGGGCGGCGAGATCGTCGGCCAGGCGGTGGCGGCGATGAGCCAGATCGAGAAATCCTCCGAGCA
>CANKZU010000065.1 GCA_947488615.1 uncultured Aurantimonas sp. | reverse complement strand
ACCCGGCATTGACGGTGGAACGCGAGAATGAACTTGACGCAGCAGCCTCATGTAGAGAACCAACCTGCGGCGATAGGAATTCACCCGAGGGAACTGAACGGGCTTGCCCGGCCAGGAGCGACGCGCGGTTCGATGCGGCGCATCGGGCAAGCGGTGCGACGCCGTCCGGCGAGCCCGTCCAGCC
>CANKZU010000064.1 GCA_947488615.1 uncultured Aurantimonas sp. | reverse complement strand
GCGCTGGAAGAGGCCAAGGCCGAGGATCTGCGCGCCTTCGTCGGTGTGGTGGAGGTCGGCTTCGAGCGCTTGTCGGCCGGCGATCTGACGGTGCGCATGGCCGCGCCGGTGGCGGCGGAGTTCGAACCGATCCGGGCGAAGTTCAACGCCAGCGTCGCCAGCCTGGAAGAGGCGATCGGCGGTGTCGTCATCTCGATCGCCTC
>CANKZU010000063.1 GCA_947488615.1 uncultured Aurantimonas sp. | reverse complement strand
AGTTCAACGCCAGCGTCGCCAGCCTGGAAGAGGCGATCGGCGGTGTCGTCATCTCGATCGCCTCGATCCGGTCGGGCCTTGGCGAGATCAACACGGCGTCGAACGACCTGTCGCAGCGCACCGAGCAGCAGGCGGCGAGCCTGGAAGAGACGGTGGCGGCGCTGGGCGAAGTGACGACGGCGGTGAACGAAACCGCCCAGGGCGCCGGCAAGGCGC
>CANKZU010000062.1 GCA_947488615.1 uncultured Aurantimonas sp. | reverse complement strand
GTCGGCGGGCGACCTGACGGTGCGCATGGCCGCGCCGGTGGCGGCGGAGTTCGAGCCGATCCGGGCGAAGTTCAACGACAGTGTGGCCAAGCTCGAGGATGCGATCGGCAATGTGGTGACCTCGATCGGTTCGATCCGGTCGGGCCTGCAGGAGATCAACACGGCGTCGAACGATCTGGCGCAGCGCACCGAGCAGCAGGCGGCGAACCTGGAAGAGACGGTG
>CANKZU010000061.1 GCA_947488615.1 uncultured Aurantimonas sp. | reverse complement strand
ACCAATCTGCTGGCCTTGAACGCGGGTGTCGAGGCGGCGCGGGCGGGCGAGGCCGGCAAGGGCTTTGCGGTGGTCGCCCAGGAGGTGCGCGGGCTGGCCCAGCGCTCGGCCGAGGCGGCCAAGGAGATCAAGACGCTGATCGCGACCTCGCGCAGCCAGGTGGAGAGCGGCGTCGAGCTGGTGACGGCCTCGGGCAAGTCGCTGGACGAGATCGTCGCGGAGGT
>CANKZU010000060.1 GCA_947488615.1 uncultured Aurantimonas sp. | reverse complement strand
ACCCGGCATTGACGGTGGAACGCGAGAATGAACTTGACGCAGCAGCCTCATGTAGAGAACCAACCTGCGGCGATAGGGACCCATTCGACCGGGACGATCGCCGATGCATGGCGAGGAACGGGACGATGCGCGATGCGGCGCATCGGGCGAGGCCCGCGACGAAGCCAGGCGCGGCGAGCGCCCGGCCTTCGGTGGGCTGGACGGGCTCGCCGGACGGCGTCGCACCGCTTGCCCGATGCGCCGCATCGAACCGCGCGTCGCTCCTGGCCGG
>CANKZU010000059.1 GCA_947488615.1 uncultured Aurantimonas sp. | reverse complement strand
GCGCGGCCGGCCTTGCCCGGTTGGCGGCAGGGGCGGCGTTGCCACCCGACCGCGAAGCCTGGCTCCGCCCGGCACCCGTCGAGCCGGCGGTCTTGAACTGCGCCATCGCGCTCGCCAGTTCCTCGGTCTCGTTGGTCAGCGTCTGGCTCGCCGCCGTCGCCTCTTCCACCATCGCCGCGTTCTGCTGCGTCACCTTGTCCATTTGATCGGCCGCGCCCGACACCTCGCGCAAGCTCGTCGCCTGCTCCTTGGCGCTCACCGCGATCGTCGCGATCAGCTC
>CANKZU010000058.1 GCA_947488615.1 uncultured Aurantimonas sp. | reverse complement strand
GATCGACATCGCGATCCCGACGTTCGGCTACAAGAACCACGTCTCGATCGACCGCCGGCACGGTGTCATCCGCAAGTCTCTCGTCACCGACGCGGCGGCTCATGACGGAGCGCGCTTGCGCGAAGGGCTGATCGATCCTTCGAACACCGCCTCCGATGTCTGGGCCGATAGTGCCTACCGCTCGGCCGAGAACGAGCGCTTTCTCAAAGGCGTTAGCAAGACCAGCCGTATCCATCGCAGGAAGCCCAAAGGTCGGCCCATGCCGGCAAGAACGCGCAAGGCGAACGCTGCGAAATCGGCGGTCCGCAGCCGCGTCGAACACGT
>CANKZU010000057.1 GCA_947488615.1 uncultured Aurantimonas sp. | reverse complement strand
CCAAAAACATCGCCATAAGTCCCAGCAATTCGCCTTCAGAACGAAATTGCGGCGTTTCCGGAGGCGTCCAGATGATCCGCTACCAGTCTCGCCGACCACCGGAGACGGAACTGCGTGGTCGGCTGCGCGACCTCGCCAATGAGCGCCGACGCTTCGGCTATCGACGCCTGTTTATCCTGCTCAGGCGCGAGGGCGAGGCGTCCGGGATCAGCCGCATCTATCGGCTCTACCGCGAGGAAGGTCTGGCGGTGCGCAAGCGACGATCACGCCGCCGTGCTGTGGGCACGCGGGCGCCGATCCTGGTCGAGGCGAAGCCGAACGCGCGCTGGTCGCTGGATTTCGTGCATGACCAGTTCGCCTGCGGCCGACGCTTCCGC
>CANKZU010000056.1 GCA_947488615.1 uncultured Aurantimonas sp. | reverse complement strand
CGCCAACCAAAAACATCGCCATAAGTCCCAGCAATTCGCCTTCAGAACGAAATTGCGGCGTTTCCGGAGGCGTCCAGCTGCGCGGGTTTGTCGATTTAAACCCGCAAATGGCGAAAGAAAATTCGACTTTTGCCTCTTGGCTAGCTAACGTAACACAGAGTGTCACCAGCGCCGGTCAATAATATCAAATACCTCCGGGTGACCAGATCTGAATAAATCCATTACCAGCGCGGCATGGAGCATGTCATCTTTTTTTATGTCCAGGTCGACAGATTTACTATGACCCCTCGCATACTCGAATAATTTGCTAGATATGACCTGCCACTGAAGATTTCCTCCATCTGAGATTAGAGTCCGGCCCTTGATTGAAGGACGGACAGATGAAGAGAAA
>CANKZU010000055.1 GCA_947488615.1 uncultured Aurantimonas sp. | reverse complement strand
GCGGAATTTGCGCTCGATATCGTATTCCTCGGCGAACCCGAAACCGCCATGGACCTGCATGCAGACGTTGGCCGCCTCCCAAGACGCGTCCGCCGCCAGCAGCTTCGCCATGTTGGCCTCGGCTCCGCAATCCTGGTTGGCGTCGAATTTGCGCGCCGCCTTGAAGCGCATGAGGTTCGCCGCCTCGATGTTCACATAGGCCCTTGCGATCGGAAACTGGACGCCCTGGTTCTGGCCGATCGGTCGGTCGAACACGACGCGCTCCCTGGCATAGGCGGAGGCCTTTTCCGTGAACCAATAGCCGTCGCCGATGCATTCGGCCGCGATCAGCGTGCGTTCGGCGTTGAGACCGTCAAGAATGTATTTGAAGCCCCGCCCCTCCTCGCCGATCAGGCTGTCGG
>CANKZU010000054.1 GCA_947488615.1 uncultured Aurantimonas sp. | reverse complement strand
GATGGCCAAGAGCAAATTCGAGCGCAACAAGCCGCATGTGAACATCGGGACGATTGGTCACGTTGATCACGGCAAGACGTCGTTGACGGCGGCGATCACCAAGTATTTCGGCGAGTACCGCGCCTATGACCAGATCGACGCTGCGCCGGAGGAAAAGGCGCGCGGGATCACGATTTCGACGGCGCATGTGGAGTACGAGACGGAAGCGCGGCACTACGCGCATGTCGACTGCCCGGGCCATGCCGACTACGTGAAGAACATGATCACCGGCGCGGCGCAGATGGATGGCGCGATCCTGGTGGTTTCGGCGGCGGACGGCCCGATGCCGCAGACCCGTGAGCACATTCTTCTGGCGCGCCAGGTCGGCGTTCCGGCGGTCGTGGTGTTCCTGAACAAGGTCGACCAGGTCGACGACGAGGAGCTTCTGGAGCTGGTCGAGCT
>CANKZU010000053.1 GCA_947488615.1 uncultured Aurantimonas sp. | reverse complement strand
GTCCGGAAAGGGTTGAATGGCCAGGATGGCGATGGTTCCAGAGGGTGTCTTAAGCCTGATCTGGAAGAGCCATGTGGACCCCGACCGCTCGCGCACAGCATAACCGCGAACACCTGCGTTACGAAACCGATCTGACGGATGCGGAATGGGCAATCCTGGAGCCGCTGCTGCCTGGGCCGAGCGAGACAGGACGGCCACCGAAATGGTCGAAGCGCGAGATCGTCAACGCCATTTTCTATGTCCTGCGCGGCGGTGTGCCTTGGCGGTTGATCCCCAAGGACCTGCCGCCCAAGAGCACGGTCTTCGACCATTTCAGCAGTTGGCGTGACAACGGCGTCTTCGCCAGCATTAATCATTGCCTGGTCATGGCTGACCGCGAAAGGGTTGGCCGCGAGGCCTCGCCGAGTGCGGCCGTTATCGACAGTCAGAGCGTGAAGACCACGGAGAG
>CANKZU010000052.1 GCA_947488615.1 uncultured Aurantimonas sp. | reverse complement strand
GTTGTGGTCAGCAACTCGACCCTACCGCGGAACCCTCGATGACCGCTCAGCTACACCACCTCGTGGGACACGACCCAGTATCGATGATAGTGGCGCCTCCAACAGTTCTTCATGGTCAGTTTCAGTTTTGACAAACCCGCTTCGACCCTCCAACGACTGCGCAGCCTTTTCCCCGTACTCGGGTTTCCAGGTCGGGGCGACGTTCCGGAGGGATTTCGTTACTTCTTCAAGGTCCAACGATAACTCACAGCCGGCGTTTGCAAGCCAGTGGACGCGATTGAGGATTGACCAAGCCCTTCGCTCCGCGAACTCACTGTTCTTTTCCCGCACCCAACGCCCGGGCCCTTTCATCAACTTTCGTTCAATCGCTTTGCGTGACGCGCTACTTAGCTCGCTCCAGCGCTGCGCGATGCCCAAGAGCAAATCGCGCTGGGTCGTGTCCCGGTGCGTGGTGTAGCTGACGTCTGGCCTCGCGGATCGCGGCAGCGACGAGCAGCTCAGCCCATCA
>CANKZU010000051.1 GCA_947488615.1 uncultured Aurantimonas sp. | reverse complement strand
GACCGCGAAAGGGTTGGCCGCGAGGCCTCGCCGAGTGCGGCCGTTATCGACAGTCAGAGCGTGAAGACCACGGAGAGCGGTGGGCCGAAGGGCTACGACGCCGGTAAGAAGGTCGCCGGGCGCAAACGCCAGGCGATGGTCGATACGGATGGACGAGCCCTCATCATCGACCCACAGCCTGCCAACATCCAGGATCGGGACGGCGCCATCCCCGTCCTGAAGGTCTCCCGCAAATCCTATCCGTTCGTCGAGAAAGCGTTCGCCGACATGGGCTATTCCGGCGACCGGCCGCAAACCGCAACCCGGATCGATGTCGAGATCGTGCGAAAGCCGCCAGACCAAGTCGGCTTCGCCGTTCACCCAAGGCGCTGGGTCGTCGAACGCTTCTTCGCATGGATCAGCAGAAACCGACGCCTCTGGAAGGACCCCGAGGCGACCATCGCATCGTCAACTGCCTTCCTTTACGCCGCATCCGTCATGATCCTCGTTCGACGTCTTGCACGGGCATCATGACTTTCCGGAC
>CANKZU010000050.1 GCA_947488615.1 uncultured Aurantimonas sp. | reverse complement strand
CGCCAACCAAAAACATCGCCATAAGTCCCAGCAATTCGCCTTCAGAACGAAATTGCGGCGTTTCCGGAGGCGTCCAATTTTTAGGCGGAGTGGCTTTCCGGGAAGCGCGCGCCCATCCTGAACGCGTCATCCCGGCTCAAGGCCGGGATCCACGCCGCAGCGTTTATTCCCATTCCGTTCGGCGACGGTTTGGCGGTTTGAACGGCTTGGAATGGGTCCCGGCCCAAGGCCGGGATGACGCCGTGTTGAACGGTTTCGCCAATCCCCGAGGCCGAGGATGACGCGCGGCATAGCGGCTCGGCGCACGTCTCGCTCCTTGTGGGAGCGCGTGCTTGTTAAAGCGGGCGTGCGGTTGAGGCGGCCCATCTGTGATGGTGGAACTCGCCCCCGAAATGCCGGTGCCAGTATATGAGGTTGTGGAGCCTGGGGCAGATCAGATCGTCAGCCCCCTCAACCAGATGGACGCCTCCGGAAACTGGCGGATTTCGCTCTGACGTGATTCACTGACCTTGCGCTTTCGGGAGGTGTGGAA
>CANKZU010000049.1 GCA_947488615.1 uncultured Aurantimonas sp. | reverse complement strand
GGCGATTAGAGCCTTTGTCGTTTTTGTTACGCCCTGATGCGTGGGTTGATCAACCGGCGGAGGCGCGGAGCCTTCGATCAGCGCAGCGTCGGAGCCGGTTGCGGTGATGATCCCGGCATAGGCCGCCGGGGTTTGGTAGCCGAGCGAGGAATGCGGCCTGGCCGTGTTGAAGTCCTCCCTCCATTCGGCGATGGCGCTTCGGGCATGGTCGAGGCCGAAGAACAGGCTTTCGTTCAGGAGTTCATCGCGCATCCGGCCGTTGAAGCTTTCGCAGAATCCGTTCTGCATCGGCTTGCCCGGCGCGATATAGTGCCATTCGATCCTGTGATCCTTCGACCAGGCGAGGATAGCGTTCGAGGTGAACTCGGTGCCGTGGTCCGAGACGATCATGCCTGGCTTGCCGCGCTGGACGATCAGTTCCGTGAGTTCCCGGGCAACCCGACGGCCCGAGATCGAGGTATCAGGGATTGCCGCCAGGCATTCGCGGGTCACGTCGTCGACGATGTTGAGCACGCGGAAGCGTCGGCCGCAGGCGAACTGGTCATGCACGAAATCCAGCGACCAGCGCGCGTTCGGCTTCGCCTCGACCA
>CANKZU010000048.1 GCA_947488615.1 uncultured Aurantimonas sp. | reverse complement strand
CATTCCACACCTCCCGAAAGCGCAAGGTCAGTGAATCACGTCAGAGCGAAATCCGCCAGTTTCCGGAGGCGTCCAATCTAGCGATTTCGCCTATAAGTCCATTCGCACGACAACCCCGTCAGGTAGATAAAATCCGTTGAAGCGGTTGCCGGTGAATCGTGCGCTACCCAACCCTGGCATCTTCAGGAAACTACGCATCCCCTTCATCGCTGGGTGATCAGGAGACACTCCCTCTATGGAGCTAATATCGAGCCCGTGGAGTTTATCCGAATGCGCAGAAATGACCTCAGCGATAATTCGATAGAACTCCCTTTTATCAGATACAGCGGCATCGGCAACTATCCAAAGTCGCCATGTGTTGGTATCCTCCGAATAGACCCACATAACAGCCTTTGGCTTAAGGCGCGTCTGGTCGAGATATCGCGTTAGAATTTGCGCCTGACTCACCAGTATATCTTGATCCATTGCAGGACTCCATTGTTGGAGGATCCGATAGCGCTCAAAAGCTCTTGCGCCTCGATCTGACCTGCCACTGAACTGTCATCCAGCGGCGATTAGAGCCTTTGTCGTTTTTGTTACGCCCTGATGCGTGGGTTG
>CANKZU010000047.1 GCA_947488615.1 uncultured Aurantimonas sp. | reverse complement strand
TGTCGCGATCGACCCGCTCGCCGGCGTCACCGAGGCCGACGCGGCCAAGCTCTGCGACGCGCTGCAGCTCGACGGGCCGGCCCGCGCCGACGGGATGACGCTGTTCCCGATCCTCTACAAGGCCTACACCGAGAAGGACATGAGCCTGCTCGAGATCAACCCGCTGATCGTCCTGAAGGACGGGCATCTGAGGGTGCTCGACGCCAAGGTCTCGTTCGACGGCAACGCGCTCTATCGCCATGACGACATCAAGGCGCTGCGCGACGTATCGGAGGAGGATGCCAAGGAGATCGAGGCGTCGAAGCACGATCTGGCCTATGTGGCGCTCGACGGCGACATCGGCTGCATGGTCAACGGCGCCGGTCTTGCCATGGCGACGATGGACATCATCAAGCTCTACGGCAAGGAGCCGGCGAACTTCCTCGATGTCGGCGGCGGCGCCACCAAGGAAAAGGTCACCGAGGCGTTCAAGATCATCACCTCGGACCCGAACGTCAAAGGCATCTTGGTCAACATCTTCGGCGGCATCATGCGCTGCGACGTGATCGCCGAGGGCGTCGTCGCGGCGGTCAAGGAGGTCGGGCTCAAGGTTCCGCTGGTAGTGCGGCTGGAGGGCACCAATGTCGACAAGGGCAAGGCGATCCTCAACCAGTCGGGCCTGGCCATCACCGCCGCCGACGATCTCGACGACGCCGCGCAGAA
>CANKZU010000046.1 GCA_947488615.1 uncultured Aurantimonas sp. | reverse complement strand
CGCCTGTCTGTATTTTACTCGACGATGCTGGCGACGATGCCGGCACCGACGGTGCGGCCGCCTTCACGGATGGCGAAGCGCAGCTTCTCTTCCATCGCGATCGGCACGATCAGCGTCACGTCCATCGTCACATTGTCGCCCGGCATCACCATCTCGGTGCCTTCGGGAAGCGTGCACACGCCGGTCACGTCCGTCGTGCGGAAATAGAACTGCGGCCGGTAGTTGGTAAAGAACGGTGTGTGGCGACCGCCCTCCTCCTTGGTCAGGATGTACGCCTCGGCCATGAACCGCGTGTGCGGCTTCACCGAACCCGGCTTGCACAGAACCTGACCGCGCTCGACGCCCTCGCGGTCGACGCCGCGGATCAGCGCCCCGATGTTGTCGCCCGCCTGGCCCTGGTCCAGAAGCTTGCGGAACATCTCCACGCCCGTCACAGTCGTCTTCTTGGTGTCGCGGATGCCGACGATCTCGACTTCCTCGCCAACCTTCACGATGCCGCGCTCGACACGCCCCGTCACCACCGTGCCGCGACCCGAGATCGAGAACACGTCCTCGATCGGCATCAGGAACGGCTGGTCGATCGGACGCGCCGGCGTCGGAATGTAGCTGTCGACTTCCTTCATCAGCGCCCGCACCGCGTCCTCGCCGATCTCCTTGTTGGAATCCTCCAGCGCCGCCAGCGCCGAACCCTTGACGATCGGGATGTCGTCGCCCGGGAACTCGTAAGATGACAAAAGCTCGCGAACCTC
>CANKZU010000045.1 GCA_947488615.1 uncultured Aurantimonas sp. | reverse complement strand
CGGTTGTGGTCAGCAACTCGACCCTACCGCGGAACCCTCGATGACCGCTCAGCTACACCACCTCGTGGGACACGACCCAACCGAATCGTCAATGTGCAAGTAGGCTTCTAAAGACCTACCCACGATGAATTCAATAAGAGGGTGGTTCGAAGGGAGTCCGCTCACGTGGGAGTCCCCAGCTAATACGAGTTGACCGAGGCGCAGGAGTAAGGCTGTCAGCATCTTTTCCGCCGAACGAGTCGCTTTATGGAAATATACAGTAAAATACAAATGAAACAAACCAAGAACGTATGCCTCGGCGGCCTGGAACGCCTTATGTCCAAGAATCAGGCTGTCGACCTCTGCATATGTCTCGTTGTCAATGGAAAACGGCACTTTTCCGACCTCAAGATTCGCCATCAGCCAAGGAAAATCGAATTGACCGCTTTGGGCTCCTGTCATGAGCGGATCTCGGCGAACGTAATCGAGTCTGTCCGCATCAAACTGGCTTGAAACAATAGAAGAGTATATATCTGTCGGTGTTTCCTGAAGGAGAAGTTTTGAAACCTCTTTTCTATAATCTTCCCCAAAACAATTTAATATTTGTCGGCCAAGTTGGGTGTCTCTATTAATAATTTCCGCTGTCCAGACCTCGTGTCGATTTTCGCTTTTCTTATCGGTAAGCTTATCGACGGCCTTCATTGCAGTCTCGAATGCGTGGACGCCTCCGGAAACGCCGCAATTTCGTTCTGAAGGCGAATTGCTGGGACTTATGGCGATGTTTTTGGTTGGCGA
>CANKZU010000044.1 GCA_947488615.1 uncultured Aurantimonas sp. | reverse complement strand
GGTCGTGTCCCGGTGCGTGGTGTAGCTGACGTCTGGCCTCGCGGATCGCGGCAGCGACGAGCAGCTCAGCCCATCATGCAGCAGGCAGGCTGATGATGGGATCATCGCAGACGGGAGCGAGCGTTTCCAGTGTCATGTAGCGCGAGCGCTGGACGGCCCATTCCTCGTTCTGCTCCATGAGGATAGCGCCGACGAGCCGGGTGATGGCTTTCTCGTTCGGAAAGATGCCAACGACGTCGGTGCGCCGCTTGATCTCGCCGTTGAGCCGCTCGATCGGATTTGTGCTGTGTAATTTCGCGCGGTGCTGCGGCGGGAAAGTCATGTAGGCGAGGACATCCTCCTCCGCGTCATCCATGAGACTGGCCAGTTTCGGCAACTTGCCGCGCATCTGGTCGGCGACATGGCGCCATTGCTTGCTGGCGTTGGCATGGTCGTTCTGTGCGAAGGCAGTGGCGATAAAGGCAGCGACGACGCGCCGGCTGCTCTTGCCGGCATGGGCCAGCGCGTTTCTTTGAAAGTGAACCCGGCAGCGTTGCCAGGTCGTGGCGAGCACGCGGGCGACGGCGGCCTTGATGCCCTCGTGGGCGTCGGAGATCACCAGTTTGACGCCGGACAGTCCGCGGCGGACGAGGCCTCGAAGGAAGTCCGTCCAGAACGGCTCGGCTTCGGAAGGGCCGATGGCCATGCCGAGCACTTCGCGGCGGCCGTCGCGATTGACCCCGACGGCGATGGTGACCGCGACCGAGACGATGCGGCCGGCCTGGCGCACTTTCAGGTAGGTGGCGTCGATCCACAGATAGACCCATTCACCCTCGATCGGCCGGGTCAGGAAGGCATCGACCCGCTCGTCGATGTCCTCGCAAAGCCGCGACACCTGGCTGCGACTGACGCCGGTGCCGCCCATGGCTTGGACAAGATCGTCCATGGAGCGCGTCGATACACCATGCACGTAGGCCTCTTGAATGACGCCCACGAGCGCCTTCTCGACGGCCCGTCGGGGCTCAAGGAAAGACGGGAAATAGGAACCGGTCCGCAGCTTCGGGATGCGCAGTTCGACGCTGCCGGCGCGGGTCTGCCAGTCGCGGTCGCGGTAGCCGTTGCGCTGGGCCAGG
>CANKZU010000043.1 GCA_947488615.1 uncultured Aurantimonas sp. | reverse complement strand
ATGGGCTGAGCTGCTCGTCGCTGCCGCGATCCGCGAGGCCAGACGTCAGCTACACCACGCACCGGGACACGACCTTCGGTTGTCTGGGGAGCTTTGCCGATGATGGCTCGCGCGGAAGACGCTTTCACTCGGGAAATCGCGGAGCGGTTGCTCAACAGAAAGCTATACAAGGCTGTGGATGTATCGGCGGCCTTTCTGGGCAGGGGTAACGAAGCTGGGGTCGCTAAATTCCGCGCGAAGCTCACCGCCGCCAAGAACTCGAATGAATTCGATGAGTTTGATCTCTTCGAAGACACCCCAAAACGCAACCCTTACAAGCGTCGTGGGTACGACACGCCCGAGGCCTTAGCAAAAGTCCTCATCAGACAACCTTCGGGCGATGATTTCGAAGATTTGTCCAACCTGTCTGAAGTAGTCAAATCTCTTCAGGAGAAATCGGTCTACCGCGTGTATGTGCGAAACGATGACGTTCGCAATAAAATTTTGTCAATTCTGGGGGAAGTCGAAGCATGAGTGAAAAATCGGAAAATATCAGAGCCATTTTATTACTCAATGGCGGAGAAATAGTTGGACGAACCCGCCTACAGAAGACTCTTTATTTCATGGAATCGGTTGGCGCTGGCTTCGGATTTGAGTTCGAATACTATCATTATGGCCCTTATAGCGACGAGGCATCAACTGCAATCGACGACGCGAAGGCTTTAGGCTTGATTGATGAACAATGGAAAACCGGTGCACATCTGCGACCCTACGCTATCTTTAGAACTGATACTTCCCGTCCACTGATGCCTGATTATAATACCGAGGGAGCGGAGAAGCAGAAAGATTTACTTAATGTACTCGCCAAGTATGATGCCATTTCGTTGGAGCTTGCTGCGACCGCTGACTTCCTTGAAAAATCTGGTTTCAATGATGCCGCGTGGAACGAAACAGCAACTCGCAAATCCACTAAAGCCTCTCCGGAGAGAATCGCAAAGGCCCGAGCGATGCTAGATGAGATTAGATCTCTTTAACTCCTTATTCTGGGCTGCGCTCCTGCCTCTCCTTCCTATGCCTGACGAAGGACGGGGCAGACTTTCTGTCGGCAGGAGGGCCCCTCCCCGTCGCCATGATCTGGACGCCTCCGGAAACGCCGCAATTTCGTTCTGAAGGCGAATTGCTGGGACTTATGGCGATGTTTTTGGTTGG
>CANKZU010000042.1 GCA_947488615.1 uncultured Aurantimonas sp. | reverse complement strand
CTTTCCGGACAGATGGGGTGATTGGGGTCTCGCCCGAGCCCAGATGTGGGCGGCTGCTCCTGTCGGGATGTTAAAACGTGGTCGATTTGGAATCGCCACAAGCATCGAGAAGGAGCAGCCATGAAGTATTTTGCCGGACTGGACGTGTCTTTGGAAGAGACCGCGATTTGCGTCGTCGACGAGAGCGGTCGGATCGTCAAGGAAACGCGAGCGGCGAGCGAACCACAGGCCTTGTCCGACGCGTTTCGGAAGGTCGATCTGCCGCTGGAGCGCATCGGGCTGGAAGCGTGCTCGCTGACGGCCTGGCTTCACGATGGGCTGCGCGACGAATGCCTGCCGGCGATCTGCATCGAGACGCGGGCTGCCAATGCCGCGATGAAGACGATGTCCAACAAGACCGATCGCAACGACGCCCGCGCGCTTGCGCAGATCATGCGCACGGGCTGGTATCGGCAGGTGCATGTGAAGCGCCGCGAGTGCCGCCTCTGGCGCTCTCTCCTGGTCGCCCGTCGCACGGTGCTGAACGAGATGCGTTCGATCGAGAACGTGGTGAGAGCGATGCTGCGCGAGGCCGGCATCAAGCTCGGCACGCCGTCGCGCACCGCTTTTGCCGGTCGCGTGCGCGAGTTGACCGACGCCAACGCCGAGGTGATGGCGATGGTCGAGCCGCTTCTTGCGATCCTCAGCGTCATGCTGAAGGAGTTCGCCCGCCTGACCAAGCAGGTTCTCGACATCGTCCGCAAGGAGGAAGTCTGTCGGCGGCTGATGAGCGCGCCCGGCGTCGGGCCGATCACGGCGCTCACCTTCCGCGCCACGATCGACCGGCCGGAACGGTTCGGCTCATCGCAGGCGGTGGGGCCGCATCTGGGGCTGACGCCGGCGCGCTACCAGTCGGGCGAGACCGATATCCAGGGTAAGATCAGCCGCTGCGGCGACGAACTCGCCCGCACCGCCCTCTACGAGGCGGCGCATTCACTACTCGTGCGCTCGAAGAAATGGTCGAGCCTCCGGGCGTGGGGTATGAACATCGCCAGACGCCGCGGTATGGCGCGGGCCCGCGTGGCGGTGGCCCGCAAACTGGCCGTCATCCTGCACCGCATGTGGACCGACGCAACCGAGTTCCGCTTTGGAAAGGAGCATGCCGCACTGGCAGCGTGACCCGAGGCAGATCAAAGGAGCAAGCAACACGAACAAAGCTTTCGCCCGAAAGGGCGTTGCCCAGATCGTTCCGTGGGGACGATGGGCGAGGCGATCTCGTTGAGAGTCCCGAACCTGCCGAACCAAGGTTCGCAAGGTCGTGAAACAGATTGAGACGTCTCGCTCTCCTGACCCCATCATGCGGCGGCCTAAGCGCCGACCGCGAAGAGAAGCGAGTGACCCGCGGAACGGTCGA
>CANKZU010000041.1 GCA_947488615.1 uncultured Aurantimonas sp. | reverse complement strand
CCTTATACATCCCATACATGAGGTTGCTGCTCCCCGGCGGAGAGGCGAACCTTTCCGCTGTCGATATCCAGTAGGAATGGAGAGCAGCGATGAGATTGTATGTCGGTTTGGACGTGAGCCTCAAGACGACGCAGATTTGCGTGGTCGATGAAGAGCGGCGGATTGTTTGGCGAGGGTCGAGCGACACGCAGCCGGGGATGATCGCCGAGCGGCTGGAGCGGCTTGGCAGGAGCGTCACGCTGGTTGGTCTCGAGACGGGCTCGCTGACGCCCTGGCTGTATCATTGCCTGAAGGCCGCGGGCCTTCCAGTTGTTTGCATGGACGCGCGGCGCGCGGCCGACGCGGTGCGTTCTCGCCCGGAGAAGACCGACAAGGCCGATGCCCGGTCGCTGGCCGAGATGTTGGCATGCGGGTGGTATGCGCCGGTTTTCGTCAAGAACCTCGACAGCCACCGCCACAAGGCGTTGCTCGGTGCCCGCGACCAGTTGGTTCGCGTGAAGCGTCAGCTCTACGGTCAGGTGCGCGGGCTGCTGCGCCCGTTCGGGGTCAGGATTTCCCAGCGGGCGGGCGCCAAGCGCTTCGACGAGGAGGCCCGGGCGGCCTGCCGGACGGACGACATTCTCTATGCGAGCGTCGCAGCCCTTCTCGATGTACTGGCCAGCGTGACGGCGCAGATCGCGGCCCTGGACAAGGCGGTCCGTCAGATCGTGACGAAGACGAAGGCCTGCTGGCATATGATGAGCGTGCCGGGCGTCGGCCCGATCACGGCGCTGGCTTTCGCGGCGACCATCGAAGACCCGCATCGTTTCGGGCGCGCACGATCCGTCGGCGCCTATCTCGGCCTGACGCCACGACGATACCAGTCGGGCGAGCGGGACGTCACCTTCTCGATCTCGCGCCAGGGTGACGACATGGCCCGCCATTATCTTTACGAAGCGGCCAACTGCCTTTTGACGACGGTCGGGTCGAAGTCGGCCCTGAAGAGCTGGGGACTGAAGCTTGCCCGCAAGATCGGGCCGAAGAAGGCGCGCACAGCCCTCGCCCGCAAGCTGGCCGTCCTGCTTCTCGGGCTTTGGAAGAAGGAGAGCCATTTCGAGCCGACGCTCGTCGAAGCCTGATCGAACACGCATCGCCAGATGGCGACCTGAACAGCACACCGTTCGACCGCCGGGGAAGACGATCCGGCGGCCGGGCCGAGAGGGACGAGCGCGAGACATGTTGGTTGCAGGCCAAAAGCTCTGCGTTTGATACTGTGCGCAGTCCCCTCGACAGCCAAGCTGAGCCCAGGATGATGACGCTGGATATTTCGCGCCGGACGTCGAAGAGAACCATGGTGAGCTTGCACCCGGCATTGACGGTGGAACGCGAGAATGAACTTGACGCAGCAGCCTCATGTAGAGAACCAACCTGCGGCGATAGG
>CANKZU010000040.1 GCA_947488615.1 uncultured Aurantimonas sp. | reverse complement strand
GACATTCCACACCTCCCGAAAGCGCAAGGTCAGTGAATCACGTCAGAGCGAAATCCGCCAGTTTCCGGAGGCGTCCATCTGTGGAGCCGGTATCATAGGGGTTTCGATCGCCTTGCACCTGCAAGCGAAGGGCCGGACCGTGACGCTTGTCGATCGCCGGGAGCCGGGCCGCGAAACCAGTTATGGAAACGCGGGGCTGATCGAGCGGTCTGCCATTGTTCCCTACGCGTTCCCGCGCCGCATCTCGGCGCTATTGCGCTATGGCCTCAATCATGCGCCCGATGTCCGGTATGATCCGCTGTATTTCCCCAAGGTGCTTCCCTGGCTCATACGTTATTGGTGGCATTCTTCGCCGAAACGCCTTGCGACCGCTACCGAGGCCATGCGCCCGCTGATCGAACAATGCGTCATTGAGCATGATTTGCTGGCCGGTCAGGCCGGTGCAGCCCATTTTCTCCGCGCTGATGGCTGGATCGAGGTTTTCCGGTCTGACCGAACGCGACAAAAGGCGTTGGCGGCAGGCGCGGCCCTCAAACAGTACGGGATTCGCCATGAGATGCTGGACGCGGAGCGTTTGCGAGTTCTAGAGCCTTCCTTGCTCGAGGGAGCGATGGGCGGGATACATTGGCTTGACCCGAAGACCGTGACCGACCCCGGCGCTTTGACACGAGCCTATGCCGAATTGTTCGAACGCCGCGGCGGCCATGTTCTCGTGGGGGACGCACGCACGCTTTCCCATAGCGGCGGGGATTGGGTCATCAAGACAGCGAATGGTAGCCTTGCGGCAAAAGAAGCCGTGGTGGCCCTGGGACCCTGGTCGCGTCCATTATGCGAAGTTTTCGGCTATCGCATCCCGATCGCCATCAAGCGAGGATATCACATGCATTACCGGGCAGACGGGAATGCGGCGCTCAATCATTCGCTCGTTGACGAAGAGGGCGGCTACGTATTGGCACCGATGGCGCAGGGGATTCGGGTCGCAACGGGGATCGAATTCGCTTCGCCCGACGCGTCCGCCAATGAAATTCAACTGCGCCGCGTCGAAAGATTGGTTCGCACCATCTTTCCTCTCACCAAGCGGCTCGAATCCACGCCTTGGCTAGGGCTTCGCCCATGTCTTCCCGACATGCGGCCGGTGATCGGCCCGGCGCCGCGGCATAAGGGCCTGTGGTTCGCCTTTGGTCATGCTCACCACGGCCTCACGCTGGGCCCAGTGACCGGTCGGCTCATCGGCGAAATGATGTTGAAGGAACCGCCATTCACCGACCCAGCGCCCTATCGGGTAACCCGGTTTGAGGGGGCCTGACCAATCACGGGCTCAAGGCGCCAGACCCGTCCGCCGGTGGTTCGCCTTTTCCCGTTGAGCGATTTGATACTATGAATCAACAAGGATTCGATTTGTGAATGCCAGACCGGGGAAGCAGGGCGTGCGGAATGAAAAATTCCTCCGCGATTTCGACTGGAACCTTCTGCTGACCTTTCTGGTCATCGCGGAAGAACGAAGCATCACTGCCGCCTCGCGGCGCCTGCTGCGCACCCAACCCAGTGTTTCAAATGCTTTGTCGCGGCTTGAAAAATCATTGGGGCACAAGTTGATCGAGCGCAGACGAGGCGTTTTTCAGCTGACCAGCCATGGTCGCCTGCTTCATGAACGCGCTTTGCAGGCGTGTAGCTCAGTCGAGGCTATCGGCAATCTTATCAAGGGAGATGCGAAGTTATCGGGCGAAATCTCCTACCAGATTGCCAGCCATATGGAATGTCCGGGGCTTAACACCGCGTTGCATACGTTTCATAAGGAACAGCCGAACGTCACGTTTTTCATCGAAACGGTTCCTTCCGAAAAAATTATCGCGAACCTGCTTGAGGAAACCACGAAAATCGGCTTCTGCGTGCTGAAGACCAAGGTTGCCGGGCTGGAATGCCGGTACTTGAATCAAAACGAGATGGGTTTTTTCTGCGGCGCGCGTCATCCGTTGTTCGGCCGTGAGGGACTGACGCTGGATGACCTCAACCAACATGGCTACATCTCGTTTGAGAGCGATCTCTTGAGCGCCGGACTTGATGCGGTGGCGCGGCTCGGTGTCGGCAGCCAGTTCCGGGACTTTCGGATTGCGGTTTCGCCCAATGATGAGGAAGTTTTGCGCCTCATCGATTCCGGCATCGGGTTCGGCCCCCTATTCCTGCAAATGGCTCTGCCGCTTGTCCAGACGGGGCGGCTCTGGCAATTGCCGCCCTATTCAAATTCCCCAAGGATCAGCAATTTTCTTGTCACCAATCCGAAGAACAATCTTGCAGCGGCAGAGGCGCGCTTCGTGGAATTGGTCGAGTCTGAGTGTCCTCTCTGATTGGGATCGTTGAGGTCAAGCTGCTCCTGCACTTTCTTTCCGGATTATTCGCGCCCGTGGGTCACTCGCTTCTCTTCGCGGTCAGCGCCAAGGCTGCTGCACGATGGGGTAATACCAACGGGCGCTGATCAAGACCCATGCGCCCAATCTCGCATTCCGATGGACATGATCTTCCAGGGCTGATCGACGAGCTTGTTCCAAGCTGGAGACCTCGAATTACCTCGGGTGTCGGGGCATCGCGCCGTGGATTGCGGCCTTTCGGAACCGGCAAGCAGGTGATTTTGATGATTTCCGGCTTCAGGAACCGCCACCTGGCGTCCCTTGCGGCGATTTCGCCTTCATGCAGGCGCACCTCGCCCCTGATGCCAGACGAGTCGGGTGAGATTGTAGGCCAGGTTGACCATGCCGATCTTCACCTTGGCACGCACCAGGCCGATGGTGCGGATGAACAGCCGCATCGGTCCCTTCTGACGGGCAAAGACGTGCTCGACCTTCGAGCGGACCGCCGAGCGCCGGCCATTGGCGCGTGATGTGCGCTGGCTCATCGGCCGCCCCTTTGGCTTCTTGCGATGGATGTCCGAGACGTAGCCGTTCTCCTCCAGCCATTCCTCGTTCTTGGCCGACCGGTAGGCGGTGTCTGCCCAGACGGTCGATCCGGTATTCGAACGATCGAGGACGCTGGAGAGTTGGGCGCCGTCGTAGGCCGACGCGGTCGTCGCCGACCAACCGCGGATGAAGCCGAACCGCCTGTCGATCGAGACATGATCCTTGTAGCCGAACGCCGGCACCGCGATGTCGATGTGCTGCGGCTTGCCCGGCGCCGCCGGCTTGGCCTTCGAGAACTTCACCGTCCAGCGGGCATCGCGATCCTTCTGGCGAAGCTTGGCCGGCTTGTCCTTCCAGGCCTCGGGCACTTCCCCAGCCTTGATCGCCGCCTTCTCGTCCTCGGTGTTCCTCTGCTTCGGCGCGGCAACGATGGTCGCATCCACGATCTGACCGCCCATAGCGAGATAACCCGCCTCGGCCAGATGCTTGTCGAAACGGGCGAACAGGTTCTGGATCGCGCCGGCCTCGGCCAGATGCTCGCGGAACAGCCAGATCGTCTTGGCGTCCGGCACCTTCTCCGCAATCCCAAGACCGAGGAAACGCATGAAGGACAGACGGTCCTGGATCTGAAATTCCGCCTGCTCGTCCGACAGGTTGTAGAGGGCCTGCAAGACCAGCACCTTGAACATCAACACCGCGTCGTAGGGCGGCCTGCCGCCCTTTGCCCCGTCCGAGCGCTTCAGCGCCTTCGACAGCGGCTTGCGGAAAACCTCCCATGGCACGATCGCATTCAGCTTCTCCAACGGATCGCCCGCATCGCTCAAGCGGCCATAGCGCTCGTCGACGTCCCAGAAACCCGCCTGTCCGCGCATGCCATCCTCCCGATCTCGGTCAGGTTGATGGAATCATAAATCAGGCCCGAAGGGCAGGTTTTTCGAGGCCTCCAGCTGCGCAGCAGTGGGCGACGATGTCGTGGTAGTCGATGAAGATGCGGTTCGACAGCCAGTTGTCGCGCATGAACTGCCAGACATTCTCGACCGGGTTCAGTTCCGGCGCCTTGGACGGCAGGAACAGGAGAGTGATGTTGGCCGGCACCGTCAGCTTCGGCGTGGTGTGCCAGCCGGCTTGGTCGAGGATGAGCACGGCATGAGCGCCGGGATCGACGGCGAGGCTGATCTCCTTGAGAGTCCTCTCTGATTGGGGTCGTTGTGGTCAACGTGCTCCTGCACTTTTTCTCGACCGTTCCGCGGGTCACTCG
>CANKZU010000039.1 GCA_947488615.1 uncultured Aurantimonas sp. | reverse complement strand
TTCCTTTACGCCGCATCCGTCATGATCCTCGTTCGACGTCTTGCACGGGCATCATGACTTTCCGGACGGACTCTAAGCGTGAGGTGGACGATCGATGCGCGTATTCGATAGCTATGAGTGGACGGACGACGAGGCACACCGGATTTTCGAGGGCATCAAGCAAACGGTAAACGAGATATGGCGCAAAGCGGCAAGCGACGCCCGAAATCAGCCAGCGGAAAGGGTTGTCGAAATCAGACGTAAAGCCTTTAGAGCGGCAAAGCCGTATTTGGATGACGCGAATGCTTTGAGGAAGATCCATGCGCGGCCGAGATCCTAACCGGGCGCAGCCGGGGCAATGATAACGGATGGCCCCTTCTGTTCGCTTTTACATTATCGCCGCGGTCGCGGTGGTATCGAAATTTTCAACGATCGCGCGGACGAAACGCGGGCGGTTCGCTTCCCCCAACCGGTAAAGCGCTGGCTCTCGAACAGGGTCGAAAATCAATGGTCCGCTGGCTGCGCGGTATTCTGACCCGCAGCTCGCCGCGGATCCGCCGCGAAGCCACGGTCCTGATTGCGATGCACGGGGCGCCAGGTGCGTGGAGCGAAGCGCGGGAACGGCGGCGGGCTGCCGAAAAAGAAGGCTCGCTGGGAACCGGCGCCCACCCGCGAGGATCGCTATTGGCGCGCCGTCATGCGGGAGATTGAGCGTCAGACCGGCTACCGCAACCTGCCAAGTACGGCAATGCGGACGGTGAATTGATTTACCCGACAAATCGACAAGGCGCGGCACCCGCGGTTGGAAGTCGCGACGGATCGGCCATCCCGACCCTTTCTCTTGCTCCCTAATGTTGGGCGAGATCGCGCCTCGACCAAGATGCTGATTGTCGGCGCCTTGTCCGGCGGGGATGATTTTGCGGCGTGGCAGCAGAGAGATATGCCGATCCCTATTGAGTATCGGCTGACCGGCCTGCAACGGCCCGATGGATACCGACCGCGATGAGCCAAGGCAGATTTCGACGATCTCGATAGCCCCGCAAGCCTGTTGTTTCGCGACTGCGAGACCATCGAGTGTCGTCGGACGCTGGCAGGTCTGCCGGTGGCGGGCCGGACCATCGCGCCGATGTTGACAATCCCCATTCCTGCCGATCCTGCGCGTCCGGGAAGACAGAGGATCCACGGACCGCAGTCAGCTGCGAAGCGGCAGTCAGGGCATCTTTGTCCAGAACGACGTCTTGCGGCCATGCTCTGACTTCAGTCGCGCGACATAGGCCTCGTGAGTTTCGAGTTCGCCGAATGACTCGATCCCCGCCGCAAGGCCCGCGCATTCGGCCAGATGCCGCGCCGCATGCCGATACCGCTTCACCCTCGCCCGTTCGAGAGCAAAGTCGATCATCGCTCGCAGCAGCCTTGTTGCCGCCAGCGGATATTTACCGGCGAGCGCCTCCGCCGCCGGGGTCAGAAGCTCGAAGTGATCCCCGTTCCACTGACGCTCGGGCTGCAACACCAGCGCCGCGGCCTTGTCGAGCGCCGGCCAGTTGAGCAGGAACACCAGGGCCTCGTGGCCGTCGGCATGGGCGAGCGCATGCGCCAGAGCCCGGTCTTCGGCTTCGACGTCGTCGAAGTCGGGCAGTTGCCTGAGATAGGCACGCAGATGCTTGACGCTGAGCCTTCGCTCGAAGCACGCCCATCGATACGCCTGCGCCTCGTCGGCCCGGCCAAGCGCCTCCATCACGGCAAGACGGGTTTCTTCCCATTCATACGGAATCCAGCCCAGCCGGTCCGATCGCCGGTCGTCGACCCGGTTGATCGCCGTCCATGCCTCGTTCGCTCGCCCGGCCTCAAGAAGACGTTGCGCGATCTCGGCGGCCACTGCCGGGACAGTCCGCGCCGCCTCGCTCTGCTGGGCGATAAATGCGTCGACGTCGCCCTGCGCGTCCGCGATCGCTTCCAGGGCAAGGCGAACGGTGCTGTCATGCCGGCGCGCTTCGATTTCGTCGGCATAGACCGGTCCACCACTCCCCCATCCGATCACCTGCCGTTCCGCATCATTCCCCGGCCGATCGGGCGGCGTCTGGGAGAACGCAACGAGGCGCACCTTCAGGTGATCGAGACCTGTCTGTCCAAGACTTGGCGCCAGCACCGCGATCAATTCGTCATATTGCCCGTAGTCGTTTTCGAGGAGCGCCTCGAAAACCTGGTCGGCCAATCGTGTGGAATCGGCGCCAGCGGCTTTGGCGAGGTCGCCGAGATCATCGCACGCCCCGTGGAATATCCCGATCACCGTCCCGCTGCTGTCGTCGCACCGGCCGAATACCGGGTTCGCCAACGCCAGGAACCGCCACATCAGGTCAAGCGCCTCGGCGGGGTCGGACCTGCCGACCTCGTCGACGATGGCGCGTCGCTGTGTTTCCAGGTCGCCGACCAGGGCCTTTCGTTGTTGCCAATCGACGTGGGACCGCGAGCGCGCGATTGTCATCAAGCGCTTGCGCACTTGTCGCGCGACCTCGCCCGCTCCTTGCGCCCCGGCCAGTTCCAGGCGGAGCCGCCGCTTGGCACTCGCGCTGCCGGTGCTGATCTCGATCAACAGGCTCGCGAGCCGCTCGGCACCGAGGGCTTCAAGGTTCTTTGCGTTCAGCGTGGTCTTCGATGCCATGTCGGTCTCGTCTTCGGGCTTGGCTTGCGGAATGACGCAACCATCCTTCGATCGCAAGGCCGGCTGCAGATCGCGCGGGTTGCCCATCCGGCGACGAGCCCGCAACGCATAGCGATCGCATGCATTGCCGTTCCATTGCCGTAATGTCGGCGAACAAGCCGGAAGACCAGCCTCCCGCCATGAGCAGACAAAAAGAAGGGACGGCCGCGGCCGTCCCTCCTGGTCTGTTCATGTGTTCGTCAGGCGATTATGCCGCCTCGGTCAGAAACGCCGGGATCTTCACCTCCTCGTCTTCCCTCGCCGCGTCCTCCGCGTCTTCCGCCGTCTTGCCGTCGGCGGCGCGGTCACCCTCACCACCATCGATATCGTCGACGGAGTCTCCGATCAGCTCTCCACTCGTGGTTTCGATGGCACTGGATGTCTCCGCGCAAGCGGAGCCGACCTCTTCGATGGCAAAGCCCATGCCGATGGGAAGCCAGCGGGCCGTCTTCACCGCAGCCCCCGGGGTCAAGCCGGCGCGTTCGCGGGCATCTTCCGAGAAGGCCGCCTCCATCGCTTCGGCGAGGATCGCCTTCTTGTTGCCCCAGTTGTGTAGGGCGGTGAGAAAGTAGGCCACGAAGCGGCACCGTTTTGGTTTGCCGCGCCGGTGTAAAACCCGGCCAGTGGTTAGGCTGTTTTCCTTTTCGGGGAGACCGGCCGAGCTTCTCGCGCCGGAATGGGCCGCTGCGGCGCCTAGAGAGCCCATGCGTCGATGCGGCAGGGCTAAAAACTGCGCACTTGTTCGCTCTGTTCCCCCAAGCCGACTGGCGGCTTGCGGTTCGCATGCGGAGAAGCTGACAGCAGCGATACGGCGCAGAACGTCATAACATGCTGCGTGCGGGCCGCTTGGAGACGGCATGGCCGAACGCAGCATCGTCTTCATGCGATCCGATGAATTGTCGAGGAAAGCGAGTTTTCCTCGAGCTGAAGGGTCGCAAGCGTGATCGGAAGCTTGAAACGTCTGGGTCCGGCGCTTCCCGGGTTCAGATAGAGAACGCCGTCGACCATCTCAGTGCCGGGTCGGTGTGAATGGCCGGAGATCACGGCGCCATAGCCTTTTGCCGCGGGATCGAACGCAAGATCGTTGCGATCGTGGATGACGAAGAAGCGTCGGCCCAGCAACTCTACGCAAACCGTGTCCGGGAAGGTCCGTGCCCAGTGGGCACGTTCGATGTTGCCGCGAATAGCCGTGACAGGTGCGATTTCGGTAAGGCGAGAAATAATCTCCCGTTTGCCGATGTCGCCTGCGTGGATGATGTGCGCAACCCCTTCAAGGATCGAGATAGCTTCGGGGCGAAGCAATCCATGCGTATCCGAGATGATTCCGATCATCGGCATTTACGGATCGTTCCTCGCTTAGCCAAACATGACGATGCGCCCGCGGACCGGATTACTCAGGTCCCGCAGAACGTTCGGTAAACCGAGTCGCGGGCCGGCGGAAGGCTTGCATAGTCGACGAAGTCCGGCCGATCCTCGAAAGGTTTCGTGAGCGCTTCGTTCAGGCGCTCGAATGGCGCTGAATCGCCAGCGAGCGCGGCGGCAAGCGCGTCTTCGACGCGGTGATTGCGCGGGATGATCGCCGGGTTCACAGAATCCATTGCGACCCGGCGTTCCCCCGGTTCTCTCGGCTCAGTCGCGAGACGTGCACGCCAGCGAGCCGCCCAGCTGTCGTAGGCCGTCGGATCATCGAAGAGGAAACGCAACGACGCGTCGGCTTGATCGGATTCCGCAGCTCGGCCCAGACCCCGGAAGGTCAAGGTGAAGTCGGCTTTCTGCTGGTCCATGCGTGCAAGAAGGTCGCCGATCAACGCGGCATCCTCCGCGTGCTTCGTCTGCAACCCGATTTTGGCGCGAAAGCCATCCATATGGGCTGTGTCGAATACATCCGTGAAACTGGCGAGAATGCCCTGCGCGACCTCGATGGCTCTGGCTTTGTCGGGATCGAGATGCGGTAGGAGACATTCGGCGAGACGCGCCAAGTTCCATTTCGCGATGCCCGCCTGATTGCCATAAGCGTAGCGCCCATTCCGGTCGATCGAGGAAAAGACCGTCGTCGGATCGTAGGTGTTGAGAAAAGCACAAGGACCGTAGTCGATCGTTTCACCTGCGATCGACATATTGTCAGTGTTCATGACCCCATGAACGAAGCCGACCTGCATCCAACGCGCAACAAGCACTGCCTGACGCATGCAGACGGCTTTGAGAAGGGCGTGGTAGCGATTGGGCGCAGTCGCCGCCTCTGAGTAATGCCGTTCGATCACGTGGTCGGCGAGGCGGCCGACCGCGGCATTATCGCCGCGGGCGGCGAAGAACTCGAACGTGCCCACACGCACGTGGCTCGAAGCGATACGCGCAAGGACCGCGCCCGGCAAAGGCGTTTCCCGGTAGACCGGTTCGCCCGTGGCAGTTGCGGCCAGCGCCCGTGTCGTCGGAATGCCGAGTGCGACCATCGCTTCGCTGATGAGATATTCGCGCAGGACAGGACCGAGTGCAGCCCGCCCGTCGCCACTGCGTGAGAAGGCGGTCGGACCGCTTCCCTTCAACTGAAGGTCCCGGCGGCGGCCTTGCCGGTCGACAACCTCGCCGAGCAGGATCGCCCGGCCGTCGCCGAGTTGCGGCACGAAGTTTCCGAATTGATGCCCAGCATAAGCCGTCGCGATCGGCTCGGCTCCCGAAGGGAGCCGATTGCCTGAAAAAATCTCGGCACCTTCGGGATTGTCGAGTGCGTCCGCGTTGAGACCCAGTTCCTCGCAGAGCGGTCGGTTCAGCTTGAGCAGAAGCGGAGCGGCGACCGGCGTCGGCATGATATGCTGGTGGAAGGTTTCACCGAGACGCGCATAACTGTTGTCGAAGGAAAAATGTACCGCCATCCGTTCCACGTCGCTCCCGTCGCCCGATCGGCCGCTCGATCCGACCATAGGGCGAACAGGTGGCGTCGTCGGTCCCAGATTGCGAGAGCTTCATCAGGTCACAACGGTTTCGGTCGGATGAGGGCATCCATCCCTCATGCCACTCGCATGCCGTATCGGGCGCGTTGCCGTCTGGCAGGGTCGGGGCCGATCGCGACTACGTCGAAGCTGCCAGTGCTGCGCTTCCGGCGGCTTTTTGATTTGAAACCGTGTTCTTGCAGAGAATATCTGGCCCGCCTACGGCACCCGCACTGCAGCGTCGATAATCTCGGTCAAACCGGCCCTAGCGCTGGATCCTCAATGAGACGCTGACAATTAATGGCGGCTGCTTAACCGCTTGAGCACCGCCCAGCTTCGAAGATCCCACATGGCCTTGCCGGTCGCGGCTAAAACGAGAACGCAGAGAACAACCTTTGAGATCGTTCCCATTGTGCCCTCGATCAGCAGCGCATGGACGACACTGCCAACGACGACCATCGTCGCCAGCGCCGTATGGGCGAAACGCCAGACCGGCGCGCGGATGCGCAGCTTCCTACGCAGGGCGGCCAGCATGGCCGCCGCGAAAAGCGCCCACATAGCGACGACGCCCCAATCTGAAAACGGCGTCGGAGAGGTGAAGAACAGCGCATCCATGACGTCTGGCGGGCTCGTCAGCCAGAGCCCTGTCACATGTGCGACGATCGCGGCGACGAGGGCCGTCCCGACCCATCGGTGAACCCGGCGCCCATCTCGCACGCCGAGCCCCGGCAGATATCCGGCCGCGAGGAGTGGCTGAAGGAGGAGCAGCGCCATCGCTACGATCCCGGCGAAGCCTGCCGCGATATAGATCCAGCTGCGATAGGCGACGTACTCGCTCGTCGCTGCGATGGCGACAGGACCGACGACTGCGACGGCAAGCGCCGACCAGCCGAGAACGGCCCGGATGGACAACGACATGGAGTCAGGCCGGCTGCAGAACGAAGTCGGCGCTGAGGCTCGTATCCTTTGGACTGGACATGAGGGGCCGAAGGAAGACGGTCTCGAATTCGGGATCGTCATAGGCCAGATGGCCGTGCGCCTGGCCGAACGCGGGCACGATCTGCGGCATTTCCAGCCGGAATGTGCCGTCGGGGCCCGTCAGCGTGGCCCCATGGCTCTCTGGATCGCGTTCGTAGGCTTCGGTCGTATGTGCCCAAATCTGGATGCGGATGCCTTCGAGCGGCGTACCGTCGCTGGCACGTCGAACGCGCCCCGACATCCAGAATCCGCCATTGCCGATTCGTTCGACGATCGGCGCACCGGGACGATAATTGTTCGAGCCACCGCGCATGGAGGGCGTGGGTGCGAGTCCTCGGGCGCGCGCGGGAACGAGCAAGCCGGAGGCGCCACTCGTCATCAAGGCACCACCTACAGCGGCACCGGCCGCCAGCATTGTTCTGCGGTTCAAACGGGTCTGAGACAATATAGCCTCCCAGTCGGTTCGTCGGACGAAGAGGTCGTCCCGTAAGATCGAGTGATCGGACGCGACGGCGCCGAACGAGTACCTCTTGCGAGACCGAGATCTTTCTCAGGAGCCGCGCCCCTCCCTTCGAGATGGAGACCGTTCTGAGTCGAAACAAGTCAAAACTCTTCACAGAGTACTGAGAGTCCTCTCTGATTGGGGTCGTTGTGGTCAACGTGCTCCTGCACTTTTTCTCGACCGTTCCGCGGGTCACTCGCT
>CANKZU010000038.1:0-2500 GCA_947488615.1 uncultured Aurantimonas sp. | reverse complement strand
TGCTAACGTCCGTCGTGGAGAGGGAAACAACCCTGACCACCATCTAAGGTCCCCAAGTTATGGCTAAGTGGGAAAGGATGTGAGGATCCCAAAACAACCAGGATGTTGGCTTAGAAGCAGCCATCATTTAAAGAAAGCGTAACAGCTCACTGGTCTAATCAAGGGTCTTTGCGCCGAAAATGTAACGGGGCTCAAGCCATACACCGAAGCTGTGGGTGTGTTCGATCTTCGGATCGGATACGCGGTAGCGGAGCGTTCTGTAAGCTGATGAAGGGGTATCCGTGAGGAATCCTGGAGGTATCAGAAGTGCGAATGCTGACATGAGTAACGATAAAGGGAGTGAGAGACTCCCTCGCCGAAAGTCCAAGGGTTCCTGCTTAAAGTTAATCTGAGCAGGGTTAGCCGGCCCCTAAGGCGAGGCCGAAAGGCGTAGTCGATGGGAACCACGTTAATAATCGTGGGCCTGGTGGAGAGTGACGGATCGCGTGTATCGTAGGGTCTTATTGGATTGATCCTGCGGTGAAGCGGTTCCAGGAAATAGCCCCACCGTATAGACCGTACCCGAAACCGACACAGGTGGACTGGTAGAGTATACCAAGGCGCTTGAGAGAACTATGTTGAAGGAACTCGGCAAATTGCACGCGTAACTTCGGAAGAAGCGTGACCTCCCTATACGCAAGTGTTGGGAGGTGGCACAACCCAGGGGGTAGCGACTGTTTATCAAAAACACAGGGCTCTGCGAAGTCGCAAGACGACGTATAGGGTCTGACGCCTGCCCGGTGCTGGAAGGTTAAGAGGAGGGGTGCAAGCTCTGAATCGAAGCCCCAGTAAACGGCGGCCGTAACTATAACGGTCCTAAGGTAGCGAAATTCCTTGTCGGGTAAGTTCCGACCTGCACGAATGGCGTAACGACTTCCCCGCTGTCTCCAACATAGACTCAGTGAAATTGAATTCCCCGTGAAGATGCGGGGTTCCTGCGGTCAGACGGAAAGACCCCGTGCACCTTTACTATAGCTTTACACTGGCATTCGTGTCGGCATGTGTAGGATAGGTGGTAGGCTTTGAAGCGTGGGCGCCAGCTCGCGTGGAGCCATCCTTGAAATACCACCCTTATCGTCATGGATGTCTAACCGCGGTCCGTCATCCGGATCCGGGACAGTGTATGGTGGGTAGTTTGACTGGGGCGGTCGCCTCCTAAAGAGTAACGGAGGCGCGCGATGGTGGGCTCAGACCGGTCGGAAATCGGTCGTCGAGTGCAATGGCATAAGCCCGCCTGACTGCGAGACAGACAAGTCGAGCAGAGACGAAAGTCGGTCATAGTGATCCGGTGGTCCCGCGTGGAAGGGCCATCGCTCAACGGATAAAAGGTACGCCGGGGATAACAGGCTGATGACCCCCAAGAGTCCATATCGACGGGGTTGTTTGGCACCTCGATGTCGGCTCATCGCATCCTGGGGCTGGAGCAGGTCCCAAGGGTTTGGCTGTTCGCCAATTAAAGCGGTACGTGAGCTGGGTTCAGAACGTCGTGAGACAGTTCGGTCCCTATCTGCCGTGGGTGTAGGAGAATTGACAGGATCTGTCCCTAGTACGAGAGGACCGGGATGGACGTACCTCTGGTGGACCTGTTGTGGCGCCAGCCGCAGTGCAGGGTAGCTATGTACGGACTAGATAACCGCTGAAGGCATCTAAGCGGGAAACTAACCTGAAAACGAGTTCTCCCTATCAGAGCCGTGGTAGACCACCACGTTGATAGGCCGGGTGTGGAAGTGCGGCAACGCATGAAGCTTACCGGTACTAATCGCTCGATCGGCTTGATCATTCTCATTCGTCAATGTTCACCTCGCAACGCGAGGGAACATTGTCTCTTTCTCAGCTTCAGTCGCCAGCGGACCCATCCGGGTCCTCGGCTTTCGCGCCATCAGGCGCGTCGGCCGGTCGGCCTCTGACTGCCGTGCGCCGCGCTACGGGCCATAAGGCCCGCCGTTGCAGTCGCAACGGGACTGTCCTCGCGATACGCCGCTTACGCGGCACGCTCGGACGGCGCCTCCTTCGGCAACGAAAGGCGGGCCACGAGACAAACCAACACGCTTATCTCTCACTGCAAATCCAGCGCCTCAATCACTTGGCTCCGTCCGAGCCCGCTGCCGCAGGCAGCCCATGGCGAGGACAGCCCCGCTCCGACCGGAGCGGCGTCCCGACAGGGACGAAAGCCAAGCCCGCGGATGGGTCCGCCGGCGACTGAGGCCAAAACAAAAGACTGTCTTCTCACGCTTTGCGATTTGCCGACCTGGTGGTTCTAGCGGGGCGGCCGCACCCGATCCCATTCCGAACTCGGCCGTGAAACGCCCCAGCGCCTATGATACTTCGTCTCAAGACGCGGGAAAGTCGGTCGCCGCCAGGTCTGCAAATCGCAAAGCTTCTCCATCTTCACAAAAAAACCAGCCCATCACCAAAACGCCCCTCGCGCCCCAAAGCCGAGGGGCGTTTTGCGTTCAAAACC
>CANKZU010000037.1 GCA_947488615.1 uncultured Aurantimonas sp. | reverse complement strand
GCCTTCCTTTACGCCGCATCCGTCATGATCCTCGTTCGACGTCTTGCACGGGCATCATGACTTTCCGGACGGACTCTCATTGAGATCGACGACCCGTCCGACGAGGCGGATGACGATGAGGGCGAAGCGCTGCCGGAGTTCCTCGCCGATGACGAGGACGCGGCAGACGACGCTGACGAGGCCGAAAGCGATCGTCTGGTCGCGGCCGAATAACCCGACACCGGAGCGGCATTGGCTGCCCCGGATCTCCCATTTCCCATTCACCGAGCCCGGCAGACAGCCGGGCTCTTTTCGTTTCAGGAGCCTCACATGGCAGACTATAACACGCACTTCTCCTGCCTGTTCGACGTCGGCACGCCAAAGAACGCCGTGCGTGCCCTCGATCTCTACACCCAGATCTCCGTCGACGGCGTAATGGAAGACCCGCCGTCGGACGGTTTCGCGCTGTCGATCGAACCCGAACATGGGGCACCCGACTCTGGATGCGCGATGACGTCACCGGCGATCAGGAATCTCTGATCACCTTCGTGCGGATTTGCGCGAAGGAATTTGGGCTTACGGGCCGCTGGTGCTTCCAATACGCCAACAGCTGTTACCGCCCGCGTATCGACGTCTTCGGGGGCGGCGCGCATGTGATGGACCTTGCCACCGGTGAGACCGTCGGCTGGATCGACACCCATGGTTGGCTCGCGGACACCATAGCGGATGACGATGGAGGCGCGCCATGAGCATCCCCGACCATGCTCGCAGCAATTTCGAGACACTTCTGCGAGCGGCGGGAGACGGCAATCTCGCCCTGATGGAATGCGCGGACGCGGCGAGCGGAGCACCCCGCTACGTCCTCTGCGCGGTCGGCCGCTACGGTGACGACTATGTGTTCACGCCGTTCGGCCATCTGGCCGACGGCAACCCCTATGTATCTGCCGCCGGACCCGTCCGGTGAGGATTCGGACGGGACGTGAAAGGGAGAGGAAGGCCGGGACGGGTTCGAGCCGATGCGGGGAAGAGAGAGTGCCCGCCGGTTCGTCCCGCTCCCGCTCTCCCGAAAGTCTTTCCCATGACATCACCATCTGCGCTCGCAGCACCTGCTGTATCCTCATCCCACGTCCCAAATCCCGATCCGGCAGGCGCCATCGCGCAAGCCGCTACGCTACTTCTTCCCCATCTCGAACGCGGCGCGCAGATCGACGCCGCCATGCTGCGGTCCGCCATGGAATCCGCCTTCGGCGCGTCCGATACGTCCGGCGCTTGGGATTGGAAGGCCGGTTATGACGCCTGCGAGGCGGCGACCGTTCTGTTTCTGCGCAAATACACAAAGGCACTGAAGCGCAAAACCGCGTCTCCGGCCCAACTGCTCGCTTTGCTCGACAGGATTGCGGGCCTCCTTCCCACCCACACGCGCCGCTCCGAAGAGAGCCAGGCCCTGCAGCAATTCTCGACGCCGATCGGTCTCGGCTTTGCCGCCAGCACCGCCGCAGCGATCGCGCCGGACGATCTGGTTCTGGAACCCTCGGCGGGCACCGGTCTTCTCGCCATCCTTGCCGTGCTTTCCGGCGGGTCGCTCGTCCTGAACGAACTGGCCGACACCCGCGCCACGCTGCTGTCCCAGCTTTTTTCAGATCGTTCCGTCACCCGCTTCGACGCAGCGCAGATCGACGATCACCTCGATCCCGCGATCCGTCCTTCCGTTATCCTGATGAACCCACCCTTTTCGGCGACGGCGCATGTGTCCGGCCGTATGGCCGACACGACCTACCGCCACATCGCCTCGGCGCTGGCGCGCCTTGCAGATGGTGGGCGTCTGGTGACGATCACTGGCGCGGGTTTTGCGCCCGATGCACCGAAATGGCGCGATGCTTTCGTGACGCTGCAGGAGCGCGGACGCGTCGTGTTCAGCGCCGCGATTGATGGCGCGGCCTACGCGCGGCATGGGACCACCATCGACACACGTCTGACCGTGATCGACAAGTGCCCGGCCGACGATCCCGGCTGTTTTCCGGCGTCTCCCGGTATCGCACCCGACGTGGTCACGCTGTTACGGTGGGTGACCGAGCATGTGCCGCCGCGCTTGCCGGTCGCATCGTCCGCCCCCGCAATATGGATGCCGAGCGCGGCACTTCGAGCCACCCGTCCTTCGGGAGCGGCTCCGACGCTCACTGCGCCCGAGGGCGAGGAACTCGCCTATGACACGGCCGACTGGACGCCCGCCAACGACGGGCAGATCACCGAGGCGCTGTATGAGGAGTACGGATTGCAGTCGATCCGTATTTCCGGATCGCAGGCGCATCCAACCAAGCTCGTCCAATCCTCGGCAATGGCCTCGGTCGCGCCGCCCACCCCGAGCTACCGCCCACATCTGCCCCGCCGCATCGTTACCGAAGGCGACCTGTCCGATGCGCAGCTCGAATCCGTCATCTATGCCGGCGAAGCCCATGGCGACCATCTCGCGGGTTCGTGGACGGTCGATGAGACCTGCGATCTTGTCGCGGCTGCTCCGGACGATGCGGAGGGCGCCGTCCGTTTCCGGCGCGGCTGGTTTCTCGGCGACGGGACAGGCGCCGGCAAAGGCCGTCAGGTCGCGGGCATCCTGCTCGACAACTGGCTGAAGGGCCGCCGCCGCGCGGTCTGGGTTTCGAAATCCGACAAGCTGATCGAGGATGCACAACGCGACTGGTCGGCGCTTGGCATGGAGCGGTTGCTGGTCACCCCGCTCTCACGGTTCCGCCAGGGCACCGACATCCGTCTGGGTGAAGGCATCCTGTTCACCACCTATGCCACGCTACGCTCCGACACACGTGAGGAAAAGGTTTCGCGCGTCCAGCAGATCGTCGACTGGTTGGGGTTCGACTTCGATGGAGTGATCATATTCGACGAAAGCCACGCCATGCAGAATGCCGCAGGGGGCAAATCCGAACGCGGTGACCAGGCGGCCTCGCAGCAGGGCCGTGCCGGACTGCGCTTGCAGCACGCGCTCCCGGATGCGCGCGTGGTCTATGTCTCGGCGACCGGTGCCACCACGGTCCACAATCTCGCCTATGCCCAGCGGCTCGGCCTCTGGGGCGGCGAGGACTTCCCCTTCGCCAGCCGCGCGGAATTCGTCGAGGCGATCGAAGCCGGTGGCGTCGCGGCGATGGAAGTGCTTGCCCGCGATCTGAAGGCGCTCGGCCTCTATGCGGCACGCTCGCTCTCCTATGACGGTGTCGAATACGAGCTGCTCGAACATGCGCTGACGCCGGAGCAAATCCGCATCTACGACGCCTATGCCGGGGCGTTCGCGATCATTCACAACAATCTCGACGCGGCGATGCGGGCGGCCAACATCACCGGCTCGACCGGAACGCTCAACGCCCAGGCCAAGGCCGCCGCGCGTTCGGCCTTCGAAGGGGCCAAGCAGCGCTTCTTCTCGCATCTGATCACCAGCATGAAGACGCCGTCGCTGATCCGTTCGATCGAGCGCGATCTTGAGGGCGGCCACGCCGCCGTGATTCAGATCGTCTCCACCGGTGAAGCGCTGATGGAAAGGCGTCTCGCGGAAATTCCCACCGAGGACTGGGGCGACGTGCAGGTCGACATCACGCCGCGTGAATATGTGCTCGACTATCTCGCCCACTCCTTCCCGGTGCAGCTCTACGAGCCGTTCACCGACAGCGAGGGCAATCTCTCGTCGCGTCCGGTCACTCGCGACGGTCAACCGGTGGAAAGCCGCGAGGCCGTCGCGCGCCGTGACCGGCTGATCGAGCGGCTTGCCTCGCTGCCGCCCGTGCATGGTGCGCTCGACCAGATCGTCCAGCATTTTGGCACCGACACAGTGGCCGAGGTGACGGGACGCTCGCGGCGGATCGTACGCAAGTCGAGCGGCAAAGGCATCGACCGGCTCGCGGTCGAGACCCGCGCCGCATCGGCCAATCTCGCCGAGGCGCAGGCTTTCATGGACGACGACAAGCGCGTCCTCGTGTTCTCCGACGCGGGCGGTACGGGCCGGTCCTATCACGCCGATCTCGGCGCGAGGAACCGGCGGCTGCGGGTCCATTATCTGCTCGAAGCCGGGTGGAAGGCCGACACCGCCATCCAGGGGTTGGGACGGACCAACCGGACCAACCAACAGCAACCGCCGCTATTCCGGCCAATTGCCACCGACGTGAAGGCGGAAAAACGTTTCCTCTCCACCATCGCACGGCGGCTCGACACGCTTGGGGCGATCACCAAGGGCCAGCGCCAGACCGGCGGTCAGGGCCTTTTCCGCGCCGAAGACAATCTCGAAGGTCATTATGCCCGCGACGCGTTGCGCCAGCTTTATCTGCTTCTGGTCGGCGGAAAGATCGAGGGCTGCTCGCTGCAAACCTTCGAGGAGTCGACGGGGCTGGCGTTGATGGATGCCAACGGCATCAAGGACGATCTGCCACCGATCACCACCTTCCTCAATCGGCTGCTGGCGCTCACCATCGCCATGCAGAACGTCCTGTTCTCCGCCTTCGAAGAGTTGCTCACCGCCCGAATCGAAGGCGCCATCGCCGCCGGTATCTATGACATCGGCCTCGAAACGCTGACCGCCCAAAGCTTTACCGTCACCGACCGTCAGGTCATTCACGCCCATCCGGGCACGTCGGCCGAGACCGCCCTGCTGACGCTCGCGCGGCGCGAGCGCAACCGGCCCGTGACGCTCGATGAAGCTCTCGATTATCTCTCCGATCCGCGTGCAGTTCTGCTCGTCAACACCCGTTCGCACCGCGCCGCCGTGCAGATGCCGACGACCAGTCTCATGCGTGACGATGGCAGCATCGAGCCCCGGGTGCGGTTGATCCGTCCGATGGAGCGAATGGCCGTGGCACGGGCGGAGATGGCGCAAACCCATTGGGAAGAGACCGACCGGAAAGGTTTCGCGCGGGCATGGCGGACCGAACTGGCGGATGTGCAGGAGTTCACCGACAGCACGATCCATATCGTCGCCGGTCTTCTGCTGCCGATCTGGAAGCGACTGCCGACCGACTCGACGCGGGTCTACCGGCTCCAGACCGATGACGGCGAGCGGATCATCGGTCGCCGCGTGTCGGCATCCTGGGCGGCAACCGCGTCGGTGACGGGTCCTGCAAGCCTGACAGCGGAGGAGGCGTTCACCGCGCTGTGCGAAGGCCGGACGATCCTCGAACTGGCCGAAGGCCTGCAGCTGCGGCGGGTGCGCGTCATGGGCGCCAATCGCATCGAACTATCCGGCTTCACCGACGCGATGCGCGAGCGCCTGAAAGCCGTTGGGCTGTTTGCCGAGATCATCTCCTGGAAGCTGCGCCTGTTCGTTCCGACTGACGATCATGGTCCCGCAATCCTGGCAAAGCTGCTTGAACGCTATCCCGTCGAGCGCATCGCCGAGCGGGAGGCAGCGTGATGGCCCGCGACGCAGCAGAGCTGGCCCGCCGCCTTGCGCGCAATGCAGAGGCGGTCTGCCGGCAATATCTCCCGAACGGTCGCCGTGAAGGCCACTACTGGATGATCGGCGATGTCAGAAACACACCCGGCCGGTCGATGTTCGTCCGCCTCAAAGGATCGGACAGCGGCAAGGGCGCGGCGGGCAAATGGACCGATGCGGCCACCGCCGAACATGGCGACTTGCTGGACATCATCCGCGAGCGTTGCGGTCTGGTCGATTTTGCGGACGTTGCCAAAGAAGCTCGGCGGTTCCTCAACCTGTCCCAACCTGAACCGCAGACCTACCCTAAACCACGACCCGCATCAGCCCCCACCGGGTCGCCCGAAGCAGTCCAACGGCTGTTTGCCATGGCACAGCCGATTTCCGGTACGCTCGCAGAAACGTATCTGCGCAATCGCGGCATTACGGATTTGCACGAAACCGCAAACCTGCGGTTCCATCCACGCTGTTACTATCTGCCTGACCGCTATTCTGAGACCGAGACATGGCCTGCACTTGTCGCTGCCGTCACCGACTTGGATGGCACAATCACCGGTGCGCATCGGACGTGGCTCAATCCGCACGGCTTCTCCGAGGCTAATCTCGGCAAGGCCCCCATCGACACCCCGCGCCGCGCGATGGGCAATCTGCTCGGCCATGCCGTCCGGTTTGGGGTGGCACAGGATGTCATGGCGACGGGCGAAGGCATCGAGACCATGCTGTCGCTAAGGATGGTCTTGCCCGAAATGCCGATGGTGGCTGCACTCTCTGCTGCCCATCTCGCGGCCATCCTGTTCCCGGCCTCTTTGCGCCGTCTCTACGTCGCCCGTGACAACGACCCGGCTGGAGAGGGCGCAATGAAGACATTGGTCGACCGGGCGCACGGGGCTGGGATCGAGGCCATCACTCTCTCGCCACGGCTCGGGGACTTCAACGAGGATCTGCGCCTGCTTGACATCGATGCGCTTCGAAGCGCGATGCGGGTCCAGATCGCATCGGACGATGTCGACCGCTTCATGGCTGGAGCAGAATCGGCCGGGAGGGAGGCGGTGCGCGATTGATCGTCCCATGCCGCGACCGGTCCGGGATATCCCTCTGCATCGGAGAGACGCGCGACCTCGGCCTTCTCAGAGGGCGACAGAACGGCAAACGGCGCGGACCGGCAATGGCCGCGCCCGGTTCTTTTCCGGCGGCGGCTATGCCGCCTTTCCATCGCGAAACAAAAGAACCGGTCGCAGCCATCCTTTGCTGCGCTTTGGCCCTTCGCTTCGCTCCGGGTGCAGGTCCGCCCCGCCCGCCGTCTTGCGTCGCCATGAAGGCCGCGGCGGTCGCGGTCGATTCGACGAAGGAGCATCCTATGTTCACCGATCCCGACGACACCGCTGACGAGCCGCACCACAGCGCATCGCCCACCGACACGATCTGCACCGAACTGCAACTGCACGGCTACCGACATTCCGAAAACGACCCCGATCCGCGCGACGTGCCGGAAGATCACTGTATCGAAGGCGCCGTCGCCGACATCTTCGACGCCCTCGTCGCGACGATGGCGGATACCAGCCTCGATCACGACCTCGACGAGCTGCTCTGGTCGGCGGTCAACATGTTCCACCGCGCCACCGACCGGATTGAGCGCAAGCTCGACGATAACGAGCAGGCGCAAAAACGCGGCCAGCGTGAACAGGACGGCACCGAGGTCAAGGCCGTCCAGCTCGAACATTTGATCGCCGTCGGCCAGTCCTTTCTCGAACGCCGCAACTGCATGGAAGTCTTTCGCGACAACGCCGCCGATCACTATCTCCGTCTGACTGGGTCACCTTGGTCCCCGCGATCCGGATCAAGGGTCAACCATCGCAATCTCACATCTGCGATGATCGACAGCCGCGACTTCCTCGCCGCGAAGAAGCGCGCCGATACCGAAGTGCATCTGCCCACAGGTCCAAAGATCGCTCTGACTGGCGGGCTCGAATTCAACGACCACCATCTGATCTGGGCCAAGCTCGATCGGGTCCACGCTAAACATCCCGACATGGTGCTCCTGCACGGCGGATCGCCGAAGGGCGCCGAGCGCATCGCCGCCCGTTGGGCCGAGACCCGCAAGGTTCCGCAAGTCGCCTTCAAGCCCGACTGGACACGTCACGCCAAGGCCGCGCCGTTCAAGCGTAACGACTCCATGCTGGCGGTACTGCCGATCGGCGTGATCGTCTTCCCCGGCACCGGCATCCAGGACAATCTCGCCGACAAGTCCCGCAAGATGGGCATTCCCGTCTGGAAGTTCGGCTGCGGCGGCGCGTGAGCGCCGCCCATTTTTTACTCTCGACCATCCTGATCGGTGAAAGTGTTCAAGGCTGCTGGCGCCAGAACTGCGCTGTAATTGTTCAGCCCGCGGCTGGTCCGGCGAACGGAACTCCCTATCTGACTTCCGCTCCCGTGGCCGCTCATCTTCAGCTATGCTTCGCGTTGCACCGTGGTGGTGGAAGGCGCGACCGTCAGACCTGGACGCCTCCGGAAACTGGCGGATTTCGCTCTGACGTGATTCACTGACCTTGCGCTTTCGGGAGGTGTGGAAT
>CANKZU010000036.1 GCA_947488615.1 uncultured Aurantimonas sp. | reverse complement strand
GATCAGCGTGCGTTCGGCGTTGAGACCGTCAAGAATGTATTTGAAGCCCCGCCCCTCCTCGCCGATCAGGCTGTCGGTCGGGATTTCGAGGTTGTCGCACCTGGTTCACGGAAGACTGGCGGACTTAGATGTAGGCGAGCTTGCTACGGGGTTCGGCCCTGACGCGTTCGTCCGAACTACTCGACGCACTCAACGTGTCGGTCCGCCCGGGCCGGCGCATGTGGCCGCCAGATCCGCAAGAGCATCGGTGCCAGGGTTTGTGCGATTCTTTTGCGTCTCCGCTGGCAATTCGAGCCAAAGATGCGGCGTCGTCATCAGAGTGGGCGTAGGAAGTCGTGCGAAGGACTGGGCCGCTCCGCGGCATGGATTGGACTGAACGTTCAACGCGAATTACCTCCTCGATAGAAGAGGCCATCTTGCTGTTCAAATGGCGCATCAATGTGAGCTGTAGGATTGTCGGTACTCACGGGACATCTCCCTTAAGCTCCCATTTTTGGGAAGAAGGAGATATTCGTGAGCAAGGATGGACGCGAGATCGCCCGCAAACTGCGAGTTCTCCGGCATGCCGATATGGTCGGGGACGTTTCGAAGACTTGCCGATATTTTGGTGTCGGCCGCAGCAGCTTTTACCGGTGGTGGACAGCCTATCGAAAGCAGGGCGAGGCGGGACTGGTGAACCAGCCGCCGATCCCGAAGTGGCATGCAAACCGCACGCCGATCGAGATTGAGGAGAAGGTCCTTCATCTCAGAAGCCAATATCATCTCGGCCCGATGCGGATCGTCTGGTATTTGGCGCGCTACCACGACATCAAGATATCAGACGCCACCGTTTCTTGGATGCTGAAACGCAATGGCGTCAACCGGCTGCCCCGTGGCACGCGGCTCCGGAAGGTTCATACGAAGCGCTACAACAAGCAGGTACCAGGCCATCCTCGTCGAACTCGGGGGCGCCGTAGCATAGGCCACCGACGTCGAACTGGTGGAGATGGCTGTTGGTCCAACCGAACGCCGCCTGCAGCACCTCGTGGAGCTGGCGAGAAGGTGCCGATGCTGGTCGCACCATCGGCGCAAAGGACGAAGCGGCTGGCCAAGGCGCAGGCAAGAACGGGAATTGCTCTGGGCGGAGCGGCGGGCAGCCGCCTTTCAAGGCAAATGGCAATGCCTGTCAGCGGCGACACAATCCTTCGGCTGGTTCGTCTGCTGCCCGAGCCGACGCCGTCGACACCGACAATTATCGGCGTTGATGATTGGGCGATGAAGAAGCGGCTGCGCTACGGCACGATCATCGTCGACCTCCAACGCCACCGTCCGATAGATCTCTTGCCTGACCGCACGGCGGAGACGGTGATCGAATGGCTTGGATCAAGGCCTGGGATCGAAATCGTCGCTCGGGACCGCTCGACAGAATATCGGCGCGCCATAAAGATCGGTGCCCGGAACACCGTTCGGATTGCCGATCGTTGGCACCTTCTCCACAACACGCGGGTGTCACCGACGGAGCAATCCAGGCCGGTGGGTGGAGTGCGCCCTCGGCTTGGGCACGTCAGGCGGCCTGTTTTGACCGCTCCGGGGCGTTTTTCTCATCGAACTGATCGGGGCTCAGATATCCGAGGGCCGAATGCAGCCGGGTGGCATTGTAGACGTTATCGATGAAAGCCGGCAAGTCCGCGGCAACGTCCTCGAAGGTCTCGTATTCGGTGGCGTAGACTGTCTCGACCTTGAGGGTTTTCATGAAGCTCTCGGCTTGGGCATTGTCGTATGGATTTCCTCTTCGAGTCATGGATCCGACGAATCCGTGGAGTTTCAGGATTCGCCGGTGGCGGAATGCGGTGTACTGGGCTCCCCTGTCGGTGTGAAAGACGCAACCCGGCAGCGGGCGACGGGCCTTGATCGCCGCATTCAGCGCCGCCGTGGTAAGACGGGTATCGATGTTGCGGCCGAGCCCGTAACCGATGACCTTGCGCGACCAAGCGTCCAGGACGACCGCGAGATAGACGAAGCCGGTGCCTATGGCGACATAGGTGATGTCGCCGACCCAGAGCTGGTTGGGCCCGTGGACTTCGAATTTCCCGGCGACATCGGGGCAAATCGGACTGTCGTGATCGCTGTCAGTCGTCGAGACGTAGCGGCGTTTCCGCTTTGGGTTCAGATCGTTCTCCCGCATGATCCGTCGCACTTTCTTCGCGTTCACGACAAACCCGCGGTGCCGAAGCTCGGCGGTGACACGACGATAGCCATAGTTCCGGCAGGTTTCGGTGATCGACCGGACTATGCCGATCGCCGGATCTTCCTCCGCCGAAGCGGGAGCCACGTAGAAGCTGGAGCGAGGCGGATCCATCAGCTCGCACCCCCGTCTGACCGAGATTGCAGCGGGCCGGTGATCACGGATCCAGGCGCGCTTCTCTGCGATCGTTCGCGCCGACGAGCCCCCTTTAGAAACTCGATCTCAAGCGCCTGACGTCCGACAAGCCGTTCGAACGCTGCGATCCGCGTCTCGTATTCGGGCAACAGTTCTTCTTCGACCGCGTCGTCGTCGAACTCACCGCGCTCGTATTTCTCGATCCAGATCGGGAGCAGGGTGCGGCAAACATCGTACTTCTGATTGAGCGCGCACATAAACTCGCCATTGAAATAGGCTTCAACGATCTCGCGCTTCCTGGCGGTGCTATGGCGTCAGTGTCTCTTCGTCATGGGGTTCTCCTTATCAGAACCCCGGCCCGGTCAATATTTCGGAACCAAACTGTCCAGCCTCAGGGGCGCACTCCAATTTGAGTGCGGTGACGACGAGGATCAAGATGTTGATCGGCACACCGGATCTCCATGCGAGCGAATTCGAGAGATGGCCGTGCTGTTGTCGTGGTCTGCCGGCTTGACGGCAACGGATCGCGGCTATGAATTTGCGTGCGTACATCGCGCGGATGCGGAAACTGCGCGGGGTGGGCGAAGGCTCCGCGAATGATGTCGCTGCCCACCATGATCTCGTCGATGGGGCCATTGGTCCATCGACTGCTTGAACCGGCCGTATGGGGGAACGGCGCGATCCCTGGCTTTTTAAAGCCAGGGATCGCGCCGCGGGGGGCCTTGAAGGTGGCGGCCGCCAGCTGCCAGAGATCCGTTTACGTTCGCTTCTTCATGTCCGATCCCGCCAAGCTTCTCCACATTTGAGGAAATCGGCGGGTTCACGCATCTTCCGGCGGCGGATCGAACGTCGAAATCAACTCCACGAGTTCGGCGACCCGGCCCTTGGGAAAAGTCCGAAGCTCGTCATGGAGCGCTTCGTCATTATCTAGCCACGCCTTGGCTTCGAACAACTCGCGCTCGCTCGCGCCGGAACTCACAATCTGGGTCGCGAGATCCTCACCGACGGGACCCAACACCGCGGTGATCGATGTTTTGCTCAAAGCGGACATATCCTGCCTCCTGGTCTCAACCCTGCCGGTCGGTCGCCGGCGGACCAACGGCTTCCTCCCGACCTCCGGATCAACGTTTACGACGGGTCCAACAGGTCTGGATTTAGGAACCGTCGACCGGCGTTTGATGGCGCCGGGCCACGTGACTCCGACAGCATCTTGACAAGGAAAAAAGCTCTTCCCACATCGCGCGATGCGGGATGCCGCTGACGGGTCCCGAGGCAAAAGATGGCACGTCCGGCCCATTTTATCAGGGCGGATTGCGGCCCATGTCGCTTCACGGTGGAGGATATGCGCCGGGTCATGACTGACGACATCACATTCGTGACCGTCGTCACCCGTGCGCTCGTTAAGCCGTAGCGGGGCTTCGCCACTTATTCCTCGTCCCTCGGCAGCTTCTCGCGAAGGCTTCGGTTCGTCGCAGCTTGGCGCGAATGGAGCGAAGACGGTGCCGATTGATCGCTCCCGAATTCGTCTCGTCTTCTCACCTGCTGACTGCGTCGGGCCGGCGAAGTGAAGGTAGAGACGAAGGAGACGAGCAATGCGACATCATCCCACAACCAGTCTCGGCGGCTGGGACCCCTTCGCCGAAATGCGCCGGCTACAGGCCGACATGAACCGTCTGTTCGACGGAACGACCACCACGCCCCACCGCGTCTATCCGCCGGTCAATCTCTGGCTGGGCGACAACAGCGTCGTCGTCACGGCGGAGTTGCCCGGTCTTTCCGGCGATGACATCCAGCTCACCGTCGAGAGCGAAACGCTGACCATCGAGGGCGAGCGCAGGCTGGCGGGCAACGATAATCAAATTGCCTGGCATCGCCGCGAACGCGCGACCGGCAGCTTTGCGCGCACCGTCCAATTGCCGTTCCGGGTCGATGCGGACCGGGTAAAGGCGCATTTCGCAAACGGCGTGCTGGAGGTCGAGATGCAGCGGCCCGAGGAGGACCGTCCGCGCAAGATCGCCGTCAATGCGGCGTGACTGGAACAGAAGGAGACAAGACATGGCACAGGAAATCGCGACCTCCCGGAAGCAGGAAGTCGATCGCGGCAATCGCAACGGCGAGGCCACCCGCGCGTCTGCCGCCTATCGCCCGATGACCGACATCTTTGAGACGAAAGACCATGTGGTGCTGGTCACCGACATGCCCGGTGTCGGTGCCGGCGACGTCGAAGTGACCCTGGAACGCCGGGTGCTGACGCTTCGCGGTCATGTTGAGCCGCCAGCGCCGGAAGGCTACCGGCAGGTCTATGCCGAATACGGCGCCGGCGACTTTGAGCGGGTCTTCACCCTGTCCGAAGACATCGACCAGGACCGCATCAGCGCGAACCAGAAGGATGGCGTGCTGACGCTGGAGCTTCCCAAGGCAGCATCGGTGAAGCCGAAGAAGATCACCATCAAGGCTGCTTGAGCGACAACCCCAGCGCGGACGCACGACCCCTATACTGGCTCTACTCGGACGAAAGGAGAACCCATAATGCAGATCCGAGACCTCATCCCCTGGAGTCGGGGTAAGGTGCCGGCCCAGGGCAACACCTCTCATAACGACAATCCGGTGAACGGCCTCCAGCGTGACATCAACCGGGTGTTCGACGACTTCTGGAGCCAGTTCGACCGGCCCCTCGGGAGCTCCCCTTCTCCTGTCACGAACGGGCTTCTGTCCGGCTTCGGCCCCCGCTCCGATGTTTCCGAAACCGACAAGGAAGTCGAAGTGTCGGTTGAGTTGCCGGGCCTGGACGAGAAGGACATCGACGTCAGCCTGACCGGGGACATGCTGACCATCCGCGGCGAAAAGAAAGCGGAGAAGGAGGAGAAGCGGAAAGGCTATTACCTCTCCGAGCGCTCTTATGGCTCCTTTCACCGCTCGGTGCCGCTGCCGCCCGGTGTCGACACCGATAAGGCCACTGCGGAATTCAAACGCGGCGTCCTGACGGTGACAATGCCCAAGACCCCCGAATCCCAGGCACAGGTGAAGCGCATCGAGGTGAAGGCTACGTGAGGGGCTGGCGGACCACGCGTCCGCCTGCCTGTCTTTCCAATGAACGCTGCAAACTGCCAATCAAGAGTTATGCCGGCACAATGATGCGCCCGCCTGAGCGCGCCCCGTCGTCGGGAAGCAATAGCTGGGTGCACGGAGGTCCAGAAACGTGAAGGCAGGGGGCGCAATCGAGGCGCCCTCCCCCTCCCCCCCGCGATTCGGTAGGACCGCAGCGAAATCACCCGTGCGCAAGCGGGGAGCCCGGTTCACCCCGGCCGTTGGAAGCAAGATGTCGACAATAGAGGAGAAGAAGGAGACGAGGCGATGACGGTAAGAGCGTTGCTACAAAACAAGGGGAACTTCGTGTCAACGGTCGGCCCCGAAACCAGAGTACAGGAGGTGATGGACCAGTTGGAGCGTGACGAAGTGTCCGCCTTGGTCGTAGTCGGCGAAACCGGAGATATCCTCGGGATCGTATCGGGCGGTGATGTCGTGCGCGGCCTCAACCGCTTGGGTCCGGAGATCGTCGAAAAGCCAGTTATGGACGTTATGACGAGCGAGGTCTTCACCTGCGATATCGCAGAACCTCTATCGGCGATCTACGAGTTGATGGACACCAATCGTATTCGCCATATCCCGATCCTTGAGGCGAACCGGCTTCGCGGCATCATCAACACGCTCGATGTTGTGAAGTATCGGCTCAGGGAAATAGAGAACGAAGCCGAAGCCCTGAAGGAGTACGTCAGCGGACGAACATGAAAACGCCCTTGCTCGGAGGAAAGAAGGAGAAAAGCGGCACCAAGACCGCAGAACCGGAATGCGGGAGAGCAACTGAGGCCGCGGACCTGGATCCGATCAATGAGCCACTGCTACAAACGTTTCCAGCGAGTAACCCGCCGGCTTGGTCGGGCCGACCCTGATGGGGGAAATGCAATGTCGGCTCAGCCTTTGGTAGGCGCACGCAAAGCATCGAGGTTTTCGCGCCGAACCGCCGTCGGCTGACGTTCGACTGCCGCCGCGAGACAGCCGAGTTCGCGGCGCAGTCCGTGGAGTTGATGGATCAGCGACAGTATCATCGGCACCGTCATCGAGCGTCATATCGGCCTTGAACTGACAGGCAAGTCTTACCTGCGCCAGACTTGGTAGAAAGGTAGTCCTCGCTCGCCCAGGGTGGGCGCGATCCAACCCGGAGAACCGAGAGTCTCAATCGATGCGTTGTCATATCTTCGATCTGATCGATCAGTTCGGCTTCGAAGCAGCGAAATCAAGCGGCAGATCGGCTGCCAGCCTGCGATTTCGGACGATCCAACTCGATTTGCGAGGCGGGCTTCGGTCGGCCGAAATAGTAGCCTTGAACCTCAATGCATCCTGCGGCCTTGAGCGCCAAATACTCGTCTTCCGTCTCGACGCCCTCGGCGGTCGTGGTCATGCCGAGGCTGGAGCCGAGTCCGGCCACCAAACGGACGATGGCCAGGCTGTCAGCCGAGGTCGTCAAGCCACGCACGAACGACTGATCGATCTTGATCTTGTCGAAGGGGAAACTGTTCAGATAGCTCAACGAGGAATAGCCGGTGCCAAAATCATCCATCGCGATCCGGACGCCAAGTCCACGGAGCTGGTGCAGGATGGCGATATTCCGGGCACTACGATCGAGCAGCACGGTCTCGGTGATTTCCAGTTCGAGCCGGCTGGGGGCCAGGCCCGAGGCGGCAAGGGCGCTGACCACTGTTTGCACCAGCGCCCGGTCGCGGAACTGCACCGGCGACAGATTAACGGCGATCCTGATCTCGGAAGGCCAGGAGGCCGCTTCGGCGCAGGCCTGCCGCAACACCCATTCGCCGAGCTGAACGATCAATCCGACATCCTCCGCAAGGGGAATGAACTCGGCAGGTGGAATCATGCCGCGTTCCGGATGACGCCAGCGCATCAAAGCCTCGAAGCCACAGATGGCGTCGCGGGCGACCTCGATGACCGGCTGGTAGAAAACCTCCAACTCCCCATTGCCGAGCGCGTTGCGCAATTCCGCTTCAAGCGACTTGCGGGCGAGCAGGTCTTCTTCCATCTTCGGCTCGAAGAAGCGAAAGATGCCCCGGCCATCACCCTTGGCCTGGTAAAGAGCGAGATCGGCCTGCTTGAGAAGTTGCTCCGAACCGGCGGAGCGGTCTCTGAATTCGGCGATGCCGACACTGACCCCGATGGTGAACTCAACGCCGTCAATGGTGAAGGGCGCACTGATAGCATCGATCAGGCGCGAGGCCAGACCGGCGCAGTCGCGGATCTCGCGCGAGGGCGGCAAAAGGATCGCGAACTCGTCGCCACCGAGCCGAGCGACGAGATTGTCATCGCGAATGTTCCTTCGCAGCCGACCGGCCACCGCCTTCAGCACCTCATCGCCGAAAAGGTGACCGTGCGTATCGTTGATGTCCTTGAAACGGTCGAGGTCGAGGAACATGATCGCCAACGACGATGATGCGCGACTGGCGGAAGGCACACAAGCTTCGAGGTCATTGTTGAACCGAAGACGGTTGGCTAAGCCGGTCAGCGGATCGTGACGCGCCATGTGGACGATCTTTAGCTGGTCGCGGCGGCGCTTGTCGTCGGTGCGAACCAGCAGCCGATTGTTCCACATGAGCAAGAGGATCAGGGCGATGCCACAGAGGATCAAACCGGCAGCAACGCCAGTGAATAAATGGTGGAGGCGCCGAAGCTCGCCCTGATCCTCTGCAATGCGCCTGTCGCCGGATTGCCGGGCGTCCGAAGCGAGTGAGGCCAGTTCCGCATGGAGAGGCGACAAGAGCCTGTTGAACTCGAGAACCGTGCCGGGCTCGCCCAGCCGACCAAGAAGCGGCTCCGCTGCAACCAGCGTTTCTTCGAGCCGGTCCAAAATACGGACATTCTCAGGATTGCGTCGAATGAACCCTTCGACTTCCCCATCATTGAGGATATCCAGGCGGCCGAGCAAGATGTCGACCCGTAGAGCGACTTCGTCGGCGTCGATGCCGCTGCCAGCGACCGCGGATTCGGCAACACGCTGTTGCAGACGCGTAAACTCGACGAGCGCCTGATTGACCGACCAGACGATGTTATAGCGAGAAATCTCTCGCAGCGCCGTCTGCCGTTCCGTGATCAGATGCGAGATGTAGGCGGTCGCCACCACAAAGCAGCCGACCGTCACCGCCAGCAGCGCTTGGATGAGACGCAGCCTCATATCCCGACCTTCGAATATGGTGACTTATTCGACAATGAGCTTGGCGAGTTGCCAGGCCGACCGACCATAATAGGTCTGGCTCTGGAGTTCCTTGTCGCTGTCGTAGGGATACACGATGAACAGCGGCCCCTTGTCCCGCACCGACATGTACTCGCCGTCCCGCTTCAAGGCGAGAATGGCGCCATACTTTTCGAAGTCCTCCAGCGGGATGTCGGTGCTGTAGTCGTTCAACGCCACCGCTTTGACATTGGTGCCCTCGGCACCGACCAGTTCCATCAGCTTTGCCAGCGGGACGCCCTCGAAGGTGACCGGCTGGGTGTACCAGGGCGTCATGGTTTTGAAGGAGACGGTGCCGAGCGTTTCCAGCATCGCGCGATCAAAGACGGCGGCATCTTCCTTGTTGGTCGTATCGATCTTGCCCGAGATCGACAGGATCGCCTTGCCCGTTGGATCAGCGAGCTCGCCGGCGTGGGTGGTATGGGAGGTGAACGCCATCAAAACGCCGAGCAGGGTGGCGGACAAGAGCGAGGCGTTCTTTGCAAGCGGATTCATGGTTCATCTCCGTAAACTTCATCGAACCCACAAATAGCCCAGCGCGCCTAATATCGACTTAAGCAATTACCTGTAATTTCAGAGACTTATTCCCGGCGACGCGTGTGACTGGTTGCGATTTTTTCATTAACACGGCCTTACCCGGTTCCCGGCAAAGAGCGATGGGGCGAAGATCAGCGAGAAAATGTCCGCGGGAGAGCTCAGGGCCCTCGCGCGGTGAGGGACCAATGGGCGGGCGGCGCGCATTTGCTGGGGCTGGCCGGCTTTTGGGGCACCGATATCTCGCCGGATTTGCCAGGGTGCCCGACGAGGTCCATGTCGTCATGGCACTCGTCAGTGCAGATTGCACAGCGAGAAGGCCCTCTACGTGTGGCCACCCGTTGGTGTTTGATCGCGGAAGGCCTTTCACCGCCCAGTTTATCCAATGGCGCAGTCGCTAGCCAGCCAAAGCAATTTTGCGGAACTCAAGCGCGGCTGGCCCGCTATAGCACCTTCAGCTGCCGGCCTAAGAGTCTTCTCTGATTGGGGTCGTTGTGGTCAACGTGCTCCTGCACTTTTTCTCGACCGTTCCGCGGGTCACT
>CANKZU010000035.1 GCA_947488615.1 uncultured Aurantimonas sp. | reverse complement strand
GACAAGGGCAAGGCGATCCTCAACCAGTCGGGCCTGGCCATCACCGCCGCCGACGATCTCGACGACGCCGCGCAGAAAATCGTCAAGGCCGTGGGGTAAACTCCCGGTTGTCCAGATGCGCAACGCAGGTTATGTGTGGCTGTGGAGGTGTGTGATGGTGAAAAATATTACGCTCGCAGTCGACGAAGAGGTGCTCCGACGCGTTCGTGCGATTGCCCATGATCGTGGCACGTCGCTTAACGCCCTTGTCCGTGAGCATTTGGAGCAGTTGAGCCAGGCAAAGGATGATGAGCGCCGTCAGTACAAGGAAGCGCTCGCCCAGTTGCGCGAGATGAGTGCCAGATCGGGTGTCTCACTTGGTGAGGGTTACAAATTCACCCGGGAGGATGCCTATGAGGGCCGGCTTCGTTGACACGAATGTTCTCGTCTATGCTGCGACCGGAGCGGTGGACGAGCGCGTCAAGTGGCTACGGGCCTTGGAATTCCTGGAGGATGGACCGTATTCGTTGTCGGGTCAGGTTCTCGCGGAATTCTACAGTATTGCCGTCAGAAAGCACCGTTTGGAGATCGCCGAAGTCGAGCGGTGGCTGACGTTTCTGGAGAATTTTACGGTTCAAGCGATCGATCGCGGCGTCGTTCTGGCCGGGATCGCTCTCTCGCAACGATACCAGATCTCCTACTGGGATGCCGCCCTCATCGCCGCTGCCAAACGCTTGGATGAAACTACCCTCTACACCGAAGACCTCAATCACGGCCAGTCCTATGAGGGCGTCCGTATTGTGAATCCTTTCATCGAGAATTGAGCCCACCTAGGAATCCCCATGTCCATTCTCGTCGACAAGAACACCAAGATCATCGTGCAGGGTCTGACCGGCAAGACCGGCTCGTTCCATACCGAACAGGCGCTGGCCTATCACGGCACAAAGATGGTCGCCGGCACGCATCCCAAGAAGGGCGGCGAGACCTGGCAGGGCAGCGCCGACGGCCGCGCCGTCGAACTGCCGATCTTCGCCTCGGTGGCCGAAGCGAAAGCCAAGACCGGCGCCGACGCCAGCGTGATCTACGTGCCGCCGGCCGGCGCGGCGGCCGCCATCGAGGAGGCGATCGCCGCCGAGATCGGCCTGATCGTCTGCATCACCGAAGGCATCCCGGTGATGGACATGGTGCGGGTGAAGGCCAGGCTCGACACATCCAAGTCCCGGCTGCTCGGGCCGAACTGCCCGGGCGTGTTGACCCCCGACGAATGCAAGATCGGCATCATGCCGGGCAACATCTTCAAGAAGGGCAATGTCGGGATCGTCTCGCGGTCGGGCACGTTGACCTATGAGGCGGTGTTCCAGACCACCAGCGAGGGGCTCGGCCAGACGACGGCGGTCGGCATCGGCGGCGATCCGGTCAAGGGCACGGAGTTCATCGACATGCTGGAGCTGTTCCTGGCCGACGACGCAACCCAGTCGATCATCATGATCGGCGAGATCGGCGGCGCGGCCGAGGAAGAGGCGGCTGAGTTCCTGAAGGACGAGGCGAAGAAGGGCCGCTCGAAGCCGACGGTCGGCTTCATCGCCGGGCGCACGGCGCCGAAGGGCCGCACCATGGGCCATGCCGGGGCGGTGGTCTCCGGCGGCAAGGGCGGCGCCGAGGACAAGATCGCGGCGATGGAAGACGCCGGCATCCGCGTCTCGCCCTCCCCCGCCCAACTCGGCAAGACCCTCGTCGAACTCCTCAAGGGCTGACGACGGGGGGGACGACAAAGACCGGCGCGACAGGCTCCCGCGCCACGGGATCGCCGAAAACGGAGTCCAAAGGGTTCGGGCATGGTACGGTCGTCACTGTGGCGGTCCGGATTCCCCAACGATCGATCACAGGAGACGGCACCCGGATGACGGGGCCGCGACGAGACAGATGGCACGCACCGAAGCGAACGAAACCTTCGCGCTTACCTCCTTCCTCTATGGCGGCAACGCCGACTATATCGAGGATCTGCACGCCCGCTACGAGGACGACCCCGGTTCGGTCTCCGACGAATGGGGCGATTTCTTCAAGGCGCTGAAGGACGACCGCTCGGCCGTTCTCAAAAACGCCGAGGGGCCGTCCTGGCAAAAGCCGAATTGGCCGATCCCGGCGAATGGCGAGCTCGTCTCCGCGTTCGATGGCGATTGGGGCCAGCTCGAGACGCGCGTCGCGACCAAGGTCCAGGGCAAGGCGCAGGAAAGCGGCGTCGACCTGCCTGGAACGGCCGTGCATCAGGCGACGCAGGATTCGGTGCGGGCGCTGATGCTGATCCGGGCCTATCGCGCCCGCGGCCATCTGCACGCCAAGCTCGACCCCCTCGGCATCGCCAAGCCGGCCGACGACGACTACAACGAGCTGTCGCCGCAGGCCTATGGTTTCACCGAGGCCGATTTCGATCGCAAGATCTACATCGACAACGTGTTGGGACTGGAATTCGCCACCATCCGCGAGATGGTCGACATCCTCGAGCGGACCTATTGCTCGACGCTCGGCGTCGAGTTCACGCACATCTCCAATCCGCAGGAAAAGGGCTGGCTGCAGGAGCGCATCGAAGGACCTGACAAGGGCATCGCCTTCACCGACGAGGGCAAGCGCGCGATCCTCAACAAGCTGATCGAAGCCGAGGGCTTCGAGAAGTTCATCGACGTCAAATACAAGGGCACCAAGCGTTTCGGCCTCGACGGCGGCGAGGCGCTGCTGCCGGCGCTCGAGCAGATCATCAAGCGTGGCGGCCAACTGGGCCTGAAGGAAATCGTCTTCGGCATGGCCCATCGCGGCCGGCTCAACGTGCTCAGCCAGGTGATGGGCAAGCCGCTGCGGGCCATTTTCCACGAGTTCAAGGGCGGCTCGTTCAAACCGGAGGACGTCGAGGGCTCGGGCGACGTCAAATATCATCTCGGCGCGTCGTCGGACCGGGAGTTCGATCAGAACAACGTCCACCTCTCGCTGACCGCCAACCCGTCGCATCTGGAAATCGTCAATCCGGTTGTCATGGGCAAGGCACGGGGCAAGCAGGACCAGATCGCCGGTCGGACCCGTACCGAGATCGTGCCGCTGGAGACGCGCGCGCAGATCATGCCGCTGCTGATCCACGGCGATGCCGCCTTCGCCGGTCAGGGCGTCGTGGCCGAATGCTTCGGCCTGTCGGGCCTGCGCGGCCACCGGGTCGCCGGCTCGCTGCACTTCATCATCAACAATCAGATCGGTTTCACCACCAATCCGCGCTTCTCGCGGTCCTCGCCCTACCCGTCCGACGTCGCCAAGACCGTCGAGGCGCCGATCTTCCACGTCAATGGCGACGATCCGGAAGCGGTGGTCTACGCCGCCAAGGTGGCGACCGAATTCCGGATGAAATTCCACAAGCCGGTCGTTATCGACATGTTCTGCTACCGGCGCTACGGCCACAACGAGGGTGACGAGCCAGCCTTCACTCAGCCGATCATGTACAAGACGATCCGCCAGCATCCGACGACGCTGGAGATCTACTCCAAGAAGCTGGTCGAGGGTGGAGTGGTCAGCCAGGAGGAGGTCGACGCCCGCAAGGCGGAATGGCGCAAGATCGTCGACGACGAGTTCGAGGCCGGCCAATCCTACCTGCCGAACAAGGCCGACTGGCTCGACGGCGCCTGGTCCGGCCTGCGCAAGGCGGAGGAGCACGAAGAGCCGCGCCGCGGCGTGACCGGCGTGCCGTCGAAGACGCTGAAGGATATCGGCGTCAAGCTGGCCACCGTGCCCGATGACTTCAACGTCCACAAGACGATCCGGCGCTTCCTCGACAACCGCGCCAAGATGATCGACACCGGTGAGGGCATCGACTGGGCGACCGGCGAGGCGCTGGCCTTCGGCACGATCGTCGCAGAGGGGCATCCGGTGCGCCTCTCCGGCCAGGATTCCGAGCGCGGCACCTTTTCCCAGCGCCATTCGGTGCTCTACGATCAGGAGGACGAGAGCCGCTACATCCCGCTGGCGCATGTCGCCAAGGGCCAGGCGATCTACGAGGTCATCAATTCGATGCTCTCGGAGGAAGCCGTACTCGGCTACGAATACGGCTACTCGCTGTCGGAGCCGAACGCCCTGACGCTGTGGGAGGCGCAGTTCGGCGACTTCGCCAATGGCGCGCAGGTGGTCATCGACCAGTTCATCTCGTCGGGCGAGCGCAAATGGCTGCGCATGTCCGGGCTCGTGCTGTTGTTGCCGCACGGCTACGAGGGCCAGGGGCCGGAGCACTCCTCGGCTCGGCTCGAGCGGTTCCTGCAGATGTGCGCAGAGGACAACATGCAGGTCGCCAACGTCACCACGCCGGCGAACTACTTCCACATCCTGCGCCGCCAGCTGAAGCGCGATTTCCGCAAGCCGCTGATCCTGATGACGCCCAAATCGCTGCTGCGCCACAAGCGGGCGGTCTCGAGCCTGTCGGAGATGGCGGGCGACACGAGCTTCCATCGCCTGCTCTGGGACGACGCCGAGTTGCGCAAGGATTCGCCGATCAAGCTGGTCAAGAACGACAAGATCCGGCGCGTCGTGATGTGCACCGGCAAGGTCTATTACGACCTGTTGGAGGAGCGCGAGAAACGCGGCATCGACGACATCTACCTGTTGCGCCTCGAACAGCTCTATCCGTTCCCGGCCAAGGCGCTGATCACCGAACTGTCGCGATTCAAGCAGGCCGAGATGGTCTGGTGCCAGGAGGAGCCCAAGAACATGGGGGCCTGGTCGTTCATCGACCCTTACCTCGAATGGGTTCTGGACCATATCGGTTCAAAGAAGCGACGCGTGCGCTACACCGGCCGGCAGGCGGCGGCCTCGCCGGCAACCGGCACGATGTCGATCCATCAAAAGCAGCTGGCCGCCTTCCTCGAAGACGCGCTGGGCTGAATCGAACACCACGACCGAACCGGACCTCGAAAGACGTAGAGAACGATGAGCACCGAAATCAAAGTCCCGACGCTGGGTGAATCCGTCACCGAGGCCACCATTGGCCAATGGTTCAAGAAAGCCGGCGATCGGGTCGAAATCGACGAGACGATCGCCGAGCTGGAAACCGACAAGGTGACCGTCGAAGTGCCGGCGCCCGCCGCCGGCGTGCTCGAGGATATCGCAGTCAAAGAGGGTGAGACGGTCGAGGTCGGCGCGGTCCTCGGCTCGATCGGCGAGGGATCCGGGTCGGGTGCCGGGACCACGGCGGCGACCGAAAAGCCGAAGAGCCGGGAGGCGAAAGCCGAGGCGGCGGCGGAGACCAAGGCCGACTATGGCGGCGGTGCCACCGGCGACGCGTCGCGATCTGGTGGCGCCGATGACGAAAAGGCCGCGTCGGGCGACATGCCGCCGGCCCCGTCGGCCAAGAAGATGATGGCTGAAAAAGGCCTCGATGACGGCGACGTCGAGGGTTCCGGAAAGCGCGGTCAGATCCTCAAGGGCGACGTGCTCGAGGTGATCGCCCGCGGCGCGCCGTCCAGCCCGCAGGAAAAACCGGACGCCCCGAAGGCGGCCCGCGCCCCCTCCTCGCAGGCCGAGGAAGCGCGCGAGGAGCGGGTGAAGATGACGCGCCTGCGCCAGACCATCGCCCGGCGCCTCAAGGACGCGCAGGACACGGCCGCGATGCTGACCACCTTCAACGAGGTGGACATGACGGCGGTCATGGAGCTGCGCAAGAAATACAAGGATCTGTTCGATAAGAAGCACGGCGTGAAGCTCGGCTTCATGGGCTTCTTCACCAAGGCCGTCTGTCACGCGCTGAAGGAAATCCCGGCGGTGAATGCCGAGATCGACGGCACCGATCTGGTCTACAAGAACTATGCCCATATCGGCGTCGCCGTCGGAACCCCGAAGGGTCTCGTCGTGCCGGTGGTGCGGGACGCGGACCAGATGACTATCGCCGAGATCGAGAAGGAGATCGGCCGGCTCGGCGTTGCCGCGCGCGACGGCAAGCTCACCGTCTCCGACATGCAGGGCGGCACCTTCACAATCTCCAATGGCGGTGTCTACGGCTCCTTGATGTCGACGCCGATCCTCAACGCGCCGCAGTCCGGCATTCTCGGCATGCACAAGATCCAGGAGCGGCCGGTGGCGATCGGCGGCGAGGTGAAGATCCGGCCGATGATGTATCTGGCGCTCAGCTACGATCACCGGATCGTCGACGGCAAGGAGGCCGTGACCTTCCTGGTGCGGGTCAAGGAGAGCCTGGAAGACCTCGAGCGGCTGGTGCTGGATCTATAGATCGCGCAGGCTGCGCGGAAGGACCAAACAACCAGGAAGGGCTGCCCGATGGCTGAACGCGTGATGATCGTAACCGGCGGGTCGCGCGGGATCGGCGCCGCCACCGCCCGGCTCGGCGCCGAGGCCGGCTATGCCGTCGTCGTCAACTATGCTTTGAACGAAGCGGCGGCGAACACCGTGGTCGCTGACATTGAGGCGGCTGGCGGCACGGCGATCGCGGTCAAGGGCGACGTCGGCGCCGAAGCGGATATCGTTGCGCTGTTCGCGGCGGCTGACACGCTCGGGCCGCTGGCGGCGCTGGTCAACAATGCCGGCGTGGTCGACGCCGTCGCGTCGGTCGCCGACATGAGCGCGGACCGGCTCGACCGGATGTTCCGGATCAACATCACCGGCAGCTTTCTGTGTGCCCGCGAGGCGGCCCGCCGCATGTCGACGGCGCGCGGCGGAAAGGGCGGCGCGATCGTCAACCTCTCCTCGGCGGCGGCCAAGCTCGGCCTCGGCGGCGCGCGTGTCGACTATGCCGCGTCGAAGGGCGCGATCGATACCTTCACCGTAGGACTCGCCAAGGAACTTGCGGGCGAAGGCATCCGCGTCACCGCAGTCCGCCCCGGCATCATCGCAACGGACATTCACGCTTCGGGCGGCGAGCCCGACCGGGTCGAGGACATCGCGCCAACCTTGCCGATGCGGCGGGCCGGCACCGTCGAGGAGGTGGCCAAGGCGATCCTATGGCTACTGTCGGACGAGGCGTCCTATTCGACCGGCACGATCATCGACGTCTCCGGCGGCCGCTCGATCCTGCCGTGATGGGCCGCGCTAGCTGATCTGATCTCGTCCCGGACAGCTTCGATCCTTGAACTTTCGTTCAAAGCTGCTTTGCTCCGGGAGCGCCAATAGGGAGAACTGTCATGGAAACCCAGACCGCCGAAGTCATCGGGGCGATGCCGACCGAATTGGTTCTGCTTGGTTGGTCGGTCGTTCTCGCCTTGGTGCTGTTGATGGTCCACGTCATCACGGCGACGCCCGATCTCGGGCTTGATACGGCGGTCAAGCCGCGTGACGGTTATCCTCGTCCCACCGGGATATTCGCCGGCCGCGCCCACCGGGCTTGGCTGAACTTCATGGAAACCTACGCGCTGTTCGTGGCGCTGACGCTGGGCCTGGTCGCTTCCGGACAGACGGGCGGGGTCGGGCTGTGGGGCGCGCAGATCTGGTTCTGGGCCCGTATTCTCCATGCTCCGGTGTATTATCTCGGTATCGCGTGGGTCCGGACCCTGCTCTTCGTCGGCTCGCTGATAGGGCTCATCCTTATGGTCTTCGACCTGCTCACCTGAAGGGCGCCAACCGCCCAACTCATGCAACGGAAATCGGTAATGGCTGAACCCTTCGACCTCGTCGTCATCGGATCGGGACCCGGCGGCTATGTCTGCGCCATCAAGGCGGCGCAGCTCGGCCTCAAGGTCGCCGTCGTCGAAAAGCGCAAGACCTATGGCGGCACCTGCCTCAATGTCGGCTGCATCCCGTCGAAGGCGCTGCTCCACGCCTCCGAAATGTTCGCGGAGGCCGGGCATTCCTTCGCCGAACTCGGCATTTCGGTCGAGCCGAAGCTCGATCTTGCGGCGATGCTCGGCCACAAGGACAAGACGGTGAAGGCCAATGTCGACGGCATCGCCTTCCTGTTCAAGAAGAACAAGATCACCGGCATCATCGGCACCGGCCGCATCAAGGCGGCCGGCGAAGTCGAAGTGACCAAGGAAGACGGTTCCACTGAGACGCTTGCCACCAGGGCGATCTGCATCGCCACCGGCTCGGCCGTCGCCGGAATTCCGGGCGTCGAACTCACCTTTGACAGCGACACGATCGTCTCCTCCGACGAGGCGATCGCGCTGGAAAACGTGCCCAAAACGATGGTCGTCGTCGGCGGCGGCGTGATCGGCCTCGAACTCGGTTCGGTCTGGGCGCGGCTCGGCGCCAAGGTCACCGTCATCGAATATCTCGACAAGGTGCTCGGACCGATGGACGGCGAGGTCTCGAAGGCCTTCCAGAAGTTGCTCGCCAAGCAGGGCTTGGAATTTCGCCTCGGCGCCAAGGTCACCGGCGTCGTGAAGACCGACAAGGGCGCCAATGTCGCGTTCGAGCCGGTCAAGGGCGGCGAGGCGGAAACGCTCGCGGCGGACGTCGTGCTCGTCGCGACCGGCCGCAAACCCTATACGGAGGGGCTCGGGCTGGAAGAGGCGGGAGTCAAGCTCGACGATCGCGGCCGGGTCGAGATCGACGAACATTTCGCCACCAATGTCGCGGGCATCTATGCGATCGGCGACGTGGTGAAGGGCGCAATGCTTGCTCACAAGGCCGAGGACGAAGGCGTCGCGCTGGCCGAGCAACTGGCTGGACAGGTCGGTCATGTGAACTACGATGCGATTCCGTCGGTGGTCTACACCTCGCCGGAGGTCGCGTCGGTCGGCAAGACCGAGGAAGAACTGAAAGAGGCCGGAATCGCATACCGTGTCGGCAAGTTCCCGTTCATGGCCAATGGCCGCGCCAGGGCGATGCTCAAGACCGATGGCTTCGTCAAATTCCTCGTCGACGCCAAAACCGACCGGGCGCTGGGCTGCCATATCCTCGGCGCGGGCGCCGGCGACATGATCGCGGAAGCCGCGCTGTTAATGGAGTTCGGCGGTTCGTCGGAGGACCTCGCCCGCACCTCGCACGCCCATCCGACCCTGTCCGAAGCGATGCGCGAGGCGGCCTTCGCGGCCTTCGCCAAGCCGATTCACGTGTGACGGGGCGGCGCGAAAGCCGCCCGATTTGATGTTCCACGTGAAACATCGAGCATGAAAAGGCCCGACGCGTCAGCGGCCGGGCCTTTCTGTAGCGCGATGAGGCTGGGTTCAGCCCTTCTTGTCGGCTTCCTTCACGACGGTGCTTGTGGCCGTGTCTGCCGTATCGGCGGTGACGATCGGCGTCATCGGCGCCTCGGCCACGGTGTCCTGATGGGACGCGCATTGCGCCATCGCGCTCCCTGAGGCGGCGGCGAGAAGCCCGATGCTCATGGTCACAGCGAGTAAGGATTTCATGCGCAGGCACTCCTTGGCTGTTTCGACCATCGAAGCTTATGCCGGTCGGGCCCGTCCAACAAGCCGACGATCGCGCGCCCGAGTGGTCCTCATACGCCAAAAATGAGCCTGAGCCATTGCGGTTATTGCCGTTCTGGCTGCGTCAATCCGCCCGGGTGACCGTCCAACCCGCCTTGCGCAGCAACGCGACCAGTCCGTCCCCGCCGGGAAGATGCAGGGCGCCGGTGGCGACGAAGGCGCCGCCTTTTTCCAGCATCGGCCGCATCCGCTCGACCATGCGATGGTTGCGTTCGGTAACGACGCGCTCTTCGAACTCGGCATAGCCCTTGCCGGCGCCGACGAGGATGCCGCCGTCCGGCACCGCGGCCTCGATCGCCGGCATGATCGTCGCGATCTTGCCCTCGCGATAAAGCGCCAGCATCGTCTCCATCACATCCGGCATGCGGTCCTGAAGCTCGATCGTCGCCAGCAGGCTGTCCACCTGAAGATCGGTCGAAAGGGAGGCGAGCGCCCGCAACTGTTCCTCGGAGGTCTCCAGCCCTTCGACCGGCTTGCCGGCGGCGATGGCGCGCTCGGCGAGCCGGACGTCGAGGACCGAGGCGCCGTCCTTTTTCCGCGCCGTTTCGCAGTCCGGCAGCATCAGGCTCATGGAGGTGAACCACGGCTGCAGGGTCTGGATCGACTGGAACGGAATTCCCTTGGCCGCCAGCGCCGATTCGAGCTTGGCCTGCTCTTGCGGATCGACCAGATCGGCGAGGGTCTGGCCCTTGGGAAGGTTGATCAGTTCAGGATGGGCGAAAAAGGCGGCGGCGGCCTTGACCGGATCGAGGACATCCGTCGTCTCGATGACCAGCCGCTTGGACTTGTTAAAGGCCTGTTCGGCCGATGCAGGCAGGGCGAGAACGCGCGGATCGGTGAGGTGGATGGTACCGAACAGATGGGATGGCGCAAGGCCGGCCCGCTCGACGCGAAACAGTTTACCGGCGCCGTTGGGGACCGCCGCCGCCTTTGCTTGGACGCCCGCGAGTTTGCCCTCTGCACGCAAAGCGGGGCGGAGATCGCGGCCGTCGCAGGCATCCGGCTCCGCCGCGTCGGCAGCCAGGATGCCGACGAGCAGAACCGCCAGAACGATGCCGGGCAGCGCGAGGCAAAGCCGGAAGAGGATCGTCGCGAAACGGTCGAAGCGGTCGATAGGGCCGGTCATGGGCGGCTGATGAACTCCCTCGCAAGAACGCCGCAGTCTAGGAGGAAATTACGACCAAAGCCTGAATCTCTTAGGTTTTCACTCCGACCGATCAGGCGCGGCGGCGCGCGCGCGGGTGGGCGCCGTCATAGATCGACAGGAGCCGGGCCGAATCGACGGCGGTGTAGTTCTGCGTGGTCGACAGGCTGGCATGGCCGAGAAGGTCCTGAATCGTTCTGAGATCCCCGCCGGCCGACAACAGATGGGTGGCGAAGGAGTGCCGAAGCGAATGCGGCGTCGCCGATTCGGGCAGGCCGAGGCCGCCCCTGAGCCGCGCCATGGCGCGCTGGATGATCTGCGGCTTCAAGGGGCCGCCGCGGGCGCCGCGAAACAAGGCCTCGTTCGGGTGCAACGCATAGGGGCACAGGCGGCGATATTCGGCCACCGCCTCGAGCACGGTGGGCAGCAGCGGCACGAGACGGGTCTTGCCGCCCTTGCCGGCGATGGGCATCGACCGGGCGGCCGGATCGCCGAGCGCGTCGCCGGGCAGCGCCAGCGCTTCCGAGATGCGCAGGCCGCAGCCGTAGAGAAGCGTCAGGACGGCGACGTCGCGGGCGGCGATCCACGGCTCGGCGGCGAAGGCGCCGGCATCCTCGGTCACGGCTTTCGCATCGGGCACGCTCAGCGGACGCGGCAGCGACCGGGGTTGCTTCGGCGCGCGCATCGCCTTGGCGCCGGCGGAGGAGGCGAGCCCCTGCTTTTCCAGATGCCGGATGAAGGAACGAATCCCGGCCAGGCCGCGGCCGAGCGTCTTGGCGCCGGCGCCGTCGCGGCGGCGCGCGGCGAGGAAGCCGCGCAGTTCGGCGGTCTTCAGATCGGCGAGATCGCCGAGATCGGCAGGCCGGGCGTTGTAGCCGGTCAGGAAAACCAGGAACTGGCGCAAATCCCGCTCATAAGCGGCGAGCGTATGACGGCTGGTGCGGCGCTCCTCGGCGAGCATCGTCAGCCAAGCGGCCTTTTCGGCCAGCAGCGGCTTGGTCGCGTGGACAAGAACTGTCTGGCTCATCGCCGCATCCCCCGCGTCTCTTCTGGTGAGATTCATCCTGTTCGAATCAGCCCCGCCTGGCTCCGGAACCGTCCGGCCAGCATCCACGATCAAGGTGAACGCTTCGTTCCCGGAACCCCATCGGCCCGATCCGGGTTTCCTTATCGATGCCGCCCCGCGCCCCTGGTCGATCGTGGCGGACCTCAGCCATTCCATCGGCAGCGCTTGCGGAGCAAGATGTCGACCCTTTTCCATCAAAGGAGACTCCCATGAAACGTCATGCGACCGCAATCTGGAAAGGCGCGCTCGGCGACGGCACCGGCGCGATCACCACCCAATCGGGCGCCCTCAGCGATCACGGCTATTCGTTCAAGGCCCGGTTCGAGGACGAAAGCGGCAAATCCGGCACCAATCCGGAGGAGCTGCTGGCCGCGGCCCATGCCGGCTGTTTCGCCATGCAGCTGTCGCATTTCCTCGCCGAGAACGGGACGCCCGCGGACGAGCTGAAGGCGACCTCCGTCGTCAATGTCGAACAGGTCGAGGCCGGCTTCGAGATCAAGCAGAGCGCCATCACTCTCGAGGCCAAGGTCCCCGGCATCGACAAGGCCAAATTCGATGAATTGGCAGAGCAGGCGAAATCGGGATGCCCGGTTTCCAAGGCGCTCGGTGCCATCACGGTGACGCTGGACGCCAAGCTGGTCTGAGCCAGACCGGCCACTCGAGATCAATGGCCCGTGCGCAGCGCGGGCCGCTCGCATTGGTTGGGCGCCGCAGCACCCACATCAGGCAGCGACCCCCGCAGCGGGCGGTGCCGACGCCACGCCGGGTCCGAGCGCCGCTGCACACGCAAGGCCCGTGCGGAGACGGGTAGCCTCGTGTCCCTGTCTTTGCTCCGGCGCTTGCTGCTGTGATCGCGGTGCTGATCGTCGGATTGATCGTCAAGCTGGTCGCGGATTTCCTCGCCCTCGGGGCGTGACCGGCGGTGGGCGGCCTCGCCGACGCTCTGCGATGTGACGACCGGATGACGTCGGGGAAGGCTGGAACGCAAGGGTTTGCGGCGATTTCAGGAAATTTTGCTGCGGTGCATTTTTTTCGCAAATCGGCGGTTGACTCCAAAAGCCGGGACCGCCTATAAGCCACTCATCGACGGCGAAGACGCCGCCGGCGAGCCCTTGGGTTTGCTCTGGTGTCAGGCAGTCGGAAACAATCAGAAGGCAGACCGGTCACGGTCGTTCTTCAGGGTCACTCGAGGCGCACAGCGTCGACCGGCCCGACGGCATCTTTTTTTTGCCGTGCTCTTTGACAATTTGATATTGAGAAGAAAGAGAAGCGTGGGCGGCGGACAGT
>CANKZU010000034.1 GCA_947488615.1 uncultured Aurantimonas sp. | reverse complement strand
TCAACCCACGCATCAGGGCGTAACAAAAACGACAAAGGCTCTAATCGCCGCTGGATGACAGTTCAGTGGCAGGTCAAGGGTACTCCAAGCGCGGTGAAAATGTCGAAATCGGACCGCTGGCCGGTTTCATCTGAGCGCGTACCACGCGCCTTAACCGTGCGGTTACCGGGGACAGGTCAGGATGGGATCGATGCCGTCCGTGCGGAGTAAAATGTTGCGCCAATTTCCGCCGTTGTCTTCTTCGAGACCGCGATGCCACCGCGGCGCGACGGATGCCTCCGCACCTCTTGTTTCATACGCCGGTCAGTCTGGGCGGGTTGGTATCAAGCGATGAGCGGCGGACGGACCGGGACGGGCGAGGACGGGCGCGCACGGCGCGACGCCGTCGATGCCGCCGCTCCCGCGCAGCCAATCGAGGCGGGCGAGGTCGTCACGACCGGCGAACTGGTCGCCGGGATTCATCACGGCGCGATCCGGCGATTGGTCGTGCTGTCGACCTGGAGCGATCAACAGCATATCGGCGGCGTCGAAATCGTCCGGCGTCTGACGGCCAGCGGGCTCACATCGGTGCTGATCGATTTGACCCGCGAGGATCGCGTTGCCGCGGCGATGGGCCTGCGGCCCGACTGCGAGGGATTCGCCGCCCTTGCGGAGGGGCTGTCATCGCTCACCGACGTCATTCACCGCGATCACTTCACCCGCGCCCATGTGGTTCCCTCCGCCGGCTACGACGTGCGGTTCGCGGACGGGGCGAAGCTGGCGGATCTGCGACTGTTCCTGGCCGCCTTCGCCGAAGCCTATGAATGCACCGTGACCGAGTACGACAGGGACGCGATCGATCGCCTGCCGATCATCCTCGATGAGGAGACCGCTCTCATCATCGCCGGGCCGCCGGGCGTGGACGCCCGCTCTGGCGATCTCGTCAATGCGTTGCGCGCGATTGGCGTCGAGGATCCGCTGTTCATGGAGTCGAGCCGCTTGGCGACGGGCCCCGCCCGGTAGGCGGGCGAACCGGCGTTATCGGCGCGGCGCCGACTCCATCCATTTGATCACGAGCATCGCCGGAACCACCCAGAGGATCCCGCTGAACAGGAAATAGGCGAGGTGGATCCAGCCGCTCGATTCCGCCAGGTACAGGCTGGCAAAAGCGGTGGCGACGATCGCGTAGACGAAGACGAGCGTGATCAGGATGACCGCCCCGACGAGTTTCTTGATCCTGACCGGCATGTCGCGTCTTTCCAAATTGCGGCCCGATGACGAAGGCTGGTTCTCGGGCGAACGGGTTTCTCTATGGCTGTTTCAATGGGGTATTTCCAGTCGGGCAGCTGCGACCATCCAGCGCTTGATCGCGCCGGACTTTCGGTGCAATGGCATGCGGCATGACGATCCTGGCCCACTCCGATAGCGCGCCGTTCGCGGCGAACCCGACCACGCGTAACCGGGCGGCCATTCGGCTCTGGCTCTATGCGGTCGCGGCGCTGGTTTTCGCGCTGGTCGTGGTGGGCGGCGCCACGCGTCTCACCGAGTCGGGCCTGTCGATCACCGAATGGAAGCCGATCCACGGGATCATTCCGCCCCTGTCGGCGGCGGAATGGCGGGAGGAATTCGAGCTCTACAAACGCATTCCCCAATATCAAAAAATCAATCGGGGCATGAGCCTCGATGCCTTCAAGACGATCTTCTGGTGGGAATGGACGCATCGTTTCCTGGCCCGGGCGGTCGGCTTCATCTTCGCGGTGCCGCTCGCCTTTTTCTGGCTGACTGGCCGCATCGAGCCATTCCTGAAACCGAGGCTCCTGGGCATTCTCGGCCTTGGCGCGCTGCAAGGCGGCGTCGGCTGGTGGATGGTGGCGTCCGGCCTCAGCGTCAGGACCGATGTCAGCCAGTACCGGCTGGCGACGCATCTGATCATTGCCTGCTTCATCTTCGCGGCGACGATCTGGGTGGCGCGGGGACTGGCTCCGAAACGCTATGAGGCGCCGCCGTCGCGCGGCTCCGCCACGGTCGCGGGTATCGTCGTGCTGGCTAGCTTGGCGCAGATCTACCTGGGCGCGCTGGTGGCGGGGCTGAATGCCGGCTTCACCTTTAACACTTGGCCACTGATTGACGGCGCTCTGGTGCCGGACGGTCTTTTCGTCATGCAGCCGGCATGGCGCAATCTCTTTGAGAACGTCATGACGGTGCAGTTCATCCACCGGATCGGCGCCTATCTCCTCCTTGCCATCGTCGCGCTCCACGCCGTCGCCGCGTTCGCGCAGGCGCCGGGGACACGCCATGCCAAACGCGCCGTCGCGCTGTTCGTGTTGGTGCTGGCGCAAGCCGCTATCGGCGTCGTGACGCTGCTCCTCGCCGTGCCGATCAGCTGGGGTTTGCTCCACCAGGCGGGCGGTATGGTGGTTCTGGCAACGGCGGTCGTCCATGCGCGGGCCTTGAAGGGCGAATATCAAGCGCCGGCGCTGACCGCTTAGGCGCAACTCGATCGATATGGCGGCAAACGCTTCGCGGAGAGTTAACCCACTCCATGCGATGATGTCGTCAAGTTGATTGAGATGGCCCCTGATGAACGTTGCGACACGACCGAAAGAGAGTGCTCACCACCTGTCGAAGGCTGAACTGGTCAGTGCATTGAGCTACGCGCTCGATCTGACCGAAGGCCAGCCGGAAGGTCATGGCATCCGTTGCTGTTGGATCGGGATGAATGTTGGGCGAGAGCTCGGCTTGTCCGACGGCGAGATGAGCGATCTCTATTACACGCTGTTGCTCAAGGATATCGGCTGCAGCAGCAATGCCGCGCGTATCTGCCAGCTGTTTCTGACCGACGACATCGCGTTCAAGCGCGACATCAAGATCGTCGATGACAGTCTGCCGCAGGTGCTTCGCTTCGTCCTCAAGCATACCGGGTTGAAGGCCAACCTCGCCGAGCGGTTCCGGGCCATGGTCACCGCTTTGGCCCAGGGCGAGAAGGTCGGCCGCGAACTGATCGAAACGCGCTGTCATCGCGGCGCCGAGATCGTGCGGCAAATGCGGTTCTCCGAAGCCGTTGCCGGCGGTATTCTCGATCTCGACGAGCACTGGGACGGAAAGGGGCAGCCGCGGGGGTTGAGCGGCACCGATATCTCCCTGTTCGGACGAATCGCGCTGCTGACCCAAGTGGTCGACGTGTTCCATACCAGCGCCGACGCGACGTTCGCTTTGAAGGAGGTGGAAAAGCGCAGCGGACGCTGGTTCGATCCCGACCTCGTTGCCGCTTTCGGGACAGTTGCGGCGCGGAAAGCGTTCTGGTCGACACTGGCTTCGCCACGACTGGACACGACGTTGGTCGCCTTGGCCCCCCGGCACGACACGGAATTCGTCGACGAGGATTTCCTCGACAGCGTCGCCGAGGCCTTCGCCCAGGTTGTCGATTCCAAGAGCCCGTTCACGCATGGGCATAGCGAGCGGGTGGCGCTGTTCACCGATCTCCTCGCCGCGGAACTCGGCCTCGATGCCGAGCACAGACGCTATCTGAAACGGGCGGCGCTGCTGCATGACATCGGCAAACTGAGTGTGTCGAACCAGGTGCTGGACAAGCCCGGAAAGCTGGACGACGAGGAATGGGTCGCCATCAAGCGTCATCCCGCCTTCAGCGAAGAGATCCTTGCCCGCGTCAGCGTGTTTCAGGATCTTGCTCGGATCGCCGGGGCCCATCACGAGCGCCTGGATGGCAAGGGCTATCCGCGCGGCGTGAAGGGCGACGAGATTTGCTTCGATACCCGCATCCTGACAACCGCCGACATCTTCGACGCCATGACGGCGGACCGGCCCTATCGCAAGGCGATGCCGGTATCGAAAGCGCTGGACATCATGCGGGTCGATGTCGGGACGGCGATCGACGCCCGCTGTTTCCGGGCGCTGGAGGCGGTCGTCGCAAGCTTCGAGGGCGCCATTGGCGGACCTCAGCCAGAGTGAGACGAGCGCTTTTGGACCCCGGCGGCATTTAGGCGCAGAAGACCTTACGGAAACAGCGGAAGCTGCGCGATGCCCGTCGTCTCCTCGATCCCGTAGGCGACATTGAAGTTCTGAATGGCCTGGCCGGCCGAGCCCTTCACCAGATTGTCCAGGGTCGAGATCACGATCGCCCGCCCGGGAATGCGGTCCGGCACGACGTTGACGACCACGTAGTTCGAGCCCCTGACCATTTGCGTGTGGGGCAGGACACCGTCGTCGGCCACGGTGATGAAGGGCTCACTCGCATAGGTCTCGAGGAGATGCTCACGCAGATCGCGGGCGGTCGTCCCGTCCGTTAGACGGACATAGCTCGTGCAGAGTTCTCCCCGGCTCATCGGAATGAGGTGCGGCGTGAAATTGACCCGGATATCTGCAACGCCGGCGGCGGCGCCGATTTCCTGTTCGATCTCGGCCATGTGCCGATGCTTGCCGACCGCGTAGGGGGACAGGCCTTCGCCGGCCTCGCAGAACAGTGTGTTCTCCTTCAAACTCCGGCCGGCGCCCGAGATGCCCGACTTGGCGTCGATGACGATGTCGGACACGTCGATCATCGCCGCCTTGGCCAGCGGCATCAATGCCAGGAGCACGGCGGTCGGATAGCAGCCGGGGCAGGCGATCAGCCGGGCCTCGCGAATGGCGTCGCGATAGAGTTCGGTCAGACCGTAGACGGCCTCGCCCTGAATGTCGGTCGCCATGTGGTCGAGCCCGTACCACTCCTTGTAGACGGCCGGGTCGCGCAGGCGGAAATCGGCCGACATGTCGATGATCTTCGTCTTCGGGTGCTTTTCGAGGATGTCCTTGGTGATCGATTGGGTCGTGCCGTGGGGCAGGCCGCAGAACACGGCATCGACCTCGTTCCAGGGGGCGTCCTCGATGGTCACCAGATCGGGCAGCTCGATATGCGACAGATGCCGAAAGACCTCCCGCATCGGCTTGCCGGCGTGATTGTTGGCCGTCAGGACGGCGATGTCCATCGCCGGATGACGGGCGGCCAGCCGCACCAGATCCGCGCCGGTATAGCCGCTCGCACCGAGCACTCCGATCCTGATCTTGTCGGCCATCCTGACTCCCCTCGATGTTTTCACGCACCCGTTCTCGCGCGCGGAACCGCGCATGTCGGTTGCATCGACGGTTTAGCTGATTTCCTGTTCAGGTCCAGACCGCGAGCGGGCGTAACGGTTCGACGAAATCGGCGCTTTGCTCGCGAACGTCTCAGGCGGCGAGCGCCGCCGCGAGTTTTTCGACGATGAAGTCCTGGGTGTTTTCGGCCAGATAGGCGTGCATCGGCAGGCTGATGACGTCCCGCGACAAGGCGTCCGAGACCTTCAGTTCGCCGCCGACGACGGGAAAGGACTGGTAGGCGGTCTGGCGATGCAGCGGTTTGGGATAGTAGATCGCCGTCGGCACGCCGGCCTCGCGCAGGCTTGCCGCCACCGTCGCCCGGTCGGTGCCGTCCGGCAGGCGAATGGTATATTGCGCCCAGGTCGAGGTGGCGTCGCGCAGCAACCTCTGCGGCGTGACGATGTTGGAGAGTTTTTGCGAATAACGCGCCGCGATCCGTGCGCGCGCGGCGATCTCATCGGGAAAGATGGCCAGCTTTTCCAACAGGATCGCCGCCTGAAGCGTGTCCATCCGGCCGTTCATTCCGATGCGGATATTGTCGTATTTGTCCTCGAAATTCTGGCCATGGACTCGTAGCGACGCCATGATCGCGGCAAGCTCCTCGTCGTCGGTCTGGACCGCGCCGCCGTCGCCGTAGCAACCGAGCGGCTTGGCCGGGAAGAAGCTGGTCGACACGACATGCGACCAGCGGCTCGACAACTCTCCATCGATCGTGGCGCCGTAACCTTGCGCCGCATCGGATATGAGCTTCAGCCCGTGGGCGTCGGCGATTTGCCGGATGGCCGGATAGTCCGCCGGCTGGCCGAACAGATCGACCGCGATGATCGCCTTCGGGACGAGATCGCCCGCAGCTTTCGCCTCGGCGATGGCGGCCTCGAGGCTCGCCGGGTCCATGTTGAAGGTTTCCGGATCGACATCGACGAAATAGGGCGTTGCGCCGAACCAGGCGACGACTTCAGCGGTCGAGGCGAAGGTGAAGCTCGGACAGAACACCGCGTCGCCGGGCCGGATGCCCCAGGCCATCAGCGGCAGCGCCAGTGCGTCGGTGCCGGAGGCGCAGGACAGCGTGTGCGTCATTTGGCCGAAGCGCGACAACGCCGCCTCCAACTCGCGGATCTCGGGACCCATGACGAAGGCGCCGTGATCGAGCACGGCGGCCATGCGCCGATCGATCTTATCGCGAATCCTGTCGCGCTGGGTGCCGAGGTCGATGAAGGGAATGCTCTGGGTCATGGGCCTGATCTGAAAAGGAATCGCCCGTTGGCCGGGCGCTTGCGGTGGTGGTCGAAACGGCCGTGACAAGCCATTCAAAATTCATGTCAGCGTCTTACGCAGGGGTCCCGTATGGCGAGCGACATTCCTCGAAGCCATAGCCGCTGCCCAGGTTATCCCGCGTGTTGTTCCGCGAGAATGCCCAGGACGTACATGGCGACGGTGGCGCCGGCAATTGCCGTGACGTCGCCATGATCATAGGGCGGCGAGACTTCGACGACGTCGGCGCCGACGATCGGAAGCTTCCTCAAATGATGGAGGACGGCGAGCATCTTGGCGCTCGACGGTCCACCGGCGACGGGGGTGCCGGTTCCCGGCGCGAAGGCCGCGTCGAGGCAGTCGATGTCGAAGGTCAGATAGGCCTTCGCCCCCCGCGTTCGCTCGTAAATGCGCTCGGCGATCGCCGCGCTCGTCATGTCCTCGACCGCTTCGCCATAGAGGATGTCGATGCCGCAATCTTCCGGCGCATGGGTGCGGATGCCGATCTGGATCGAGGTCGCCGGATCGATCAGTTCCGCCTCCATCGCCACCTTGACGAAGGAGCCGTGGTCGACGCGTGGCGCGCCGTCGTGGCCGGCGGCGACCGGCCAGGTATCCTGATGGGCGTCGAACTGGACCAGCGACAGTTTGCCGTGGCGGGCGACGTGGGCCTGAAGCAGCGGAAAGGTGATCGAGTGATCGCCGCCCAGCGTCAACAGGAAGCCGGTCTTGGCCAGCAGCGAAGCGGCTTCCGTTTGGATCGCGGCGTGGGCGGTTTCCGGCAGACGGTAGTCGAGGCGGCAGTCGCCATAGTCGACGACACGCATGGTTTCGAACAGGTCGCGATGGAACGGGTATTGCGGATCGTTGTCGAAGATCGCCGAGGCGCGTCTGAGCGCCTGTGGGCCGAAACGGGCGCCGGGCCGGTTGGAGACCGCCGCGTCGAAAGGCACGCCCCAGACGGTCACGTCGGTTGCCTCGACCGCCTTGGTGAACCGCCGCCGCATGAAGGAGAGCGCGCCGGCATAGGTCGGGTCGCCGGCGGCGCCGGTCAAATCGTTACCCGCGAAGGCGTGGTCGATGCTGTCGCCGGCCATTCGGTGGCTTCTCCGCTTGCCTGAGGGTGGCGCTTGCGCCCGCCGTCGCAGGATGTTCACTCGGCTGCCGATATGGCGCCTCGGCCGCTGATTTCGAGCCTGAAGGCCGGAACTCTCAGCCTGACAATGAGCTCTTGCCTACGGAATGCTGCGTAGCGTCATGGGTCGGCGGTCATCCGGCTGGTGAAGCGAAGGCCGACCACGGCGATCCAGGCCAGCAGCCAGGCCTGCTTTTCCCGGTCGAAGAAGAAGCTCTCCAACGCCGCGTTGAGCAGCATGAAACCCAGCACCATGACGAAGAAATCGGCCAGGCGCCGGTTTTCGACGTCCGGCCGACATCGCGCATAGTCGATCAGCGGAAACACCAGAATGACGAGCAGGACGATGGCAACCGCCGGCCAGCCGAGTTGCAACACGACGTCGAGGTAGCTGTTGTGGGCGTTGGCCGCGCCGCGCATGTCCCAATCCAGTTCGAATGGTTTCTCGGCGAATTCGACATAGGAGGTCGTCCAGAAATTCTCGTAGCCATGCCCGGTCCAGGGCAGGGGGGCGGCGAGATCGAGCGCGAATTGCCAAAGATCGGTACGGCCGGTGAAGGTCGTTCCCGGGATCAGACTATTCAGGATATCGCCGAAGAACGGCACGATCACAGCGCCAAGGGTCAGTGTCAGTATGCCAGCCACCGCCAGGAAGAGGGCGAGCGCCGTTCGTCCACGCCCCAGCAGGACAGGGCCAAGAAGCGCCATCGCGGCGATCAGCGGCACCAGCGCCACCGAGGTCTTCGAGCCGGTCTTGAACAGAAAGACCAGGCCGAGCACCGTCAGGGCGGCGCCGACCAGGGGGCGGCCACTGCGCACCACATAGATGCCGGCGAAGACGATGACCGCCATCACCGGTCCGGTGATGTTCTTGTGCGCGTAGATGCCGCGCCACAGGCCGGCATGCTCGGCTTCCACCTCGGCAGCCGTATGGATGGCGCGGTCGGGAAGCATGATGATGCCGGCGTAGCTCAGTGCGAGCACTGCGCCGCAGGCGAGGATCAGCGCCGTGCGAAACCCGCGCGCGTCCGGCGGCAACGTCAGGACCCCGGTGGCCGCCAGCATCGTGGAGAACGTAAACAGCATGGCCCGCACGCCGGTTGGGGGCCAACCGGCGCCCCACAGCGATAAAGGCAACGGCAGTAGCAGTAGCAGCCACCACGGATTGAGCAGATGCCTGAGGATGCGCGGATCGGTCACCACGACATGCGTGCCGAGAACGAAGGCGGCAAGCAGCGAATAGCCGACGCGGTTCAGGAGCACACTGTCGGTTCGGGAAATCTCGGGCGGAAACGGATTGAAGGAAACCATGAGGGCCGTCAGCACAGCCGCCGCGGCCAATACGCGGACCAGACGGAGAAGATCGGCCCTGGTGCCTTGCCGTTGGTGGCGAGAAACGACCGGCTCGAAGCTGGTTTGTATCGACACGGTGCCTTTCCGATCCCACTCTTCGACAGACGCGGCCCTGACAGGCGCGATGCCGTTTGTTTCCAGAGTGTTATCGGTCAATGGGGCGCCCCGCCAAATCCTTCGTTAAGAGTTGGTTAATACCAACCTGCGGCGATAGGGATCTATTCGATGGTGCTGAACGGGCTTGTCCGGCCAGGAGCGACGCGCGGTTCGATGCGGCGCATCGGGCAAGCGGTGCGACGCCGTCCGGCGAGCCCGTTCAGCCCACCGAAGGCCGGGCGCTCGCCGCGCCTGGCTTCGTCGCGGACCTCGCCCGATGCGCCGCATCGCGCGTCGTCCCGCTCCTCGCCAAGCATCGGCGATCGTCCCGGTCGAATGGGCTCCTATCGCCGCAGGTTGGTATGAGCATAAAAATTAGCGCAATCTTTACGCTTTCGGCGGCCTGCCCAACAAAAAAGCCGCCGGGCGGGCCCGGCGGCTTTGCTGATGGGAAGGGGCGACGCATTGTCGCCGGAGCGCTTGATCAGCGCTTGGAGAACTGGAACGACCGGCGCGCCTTGGCCTTACCGTACTTCTTGCGCTCGACCACACGCGAGTCACGGGTCAGGAAGCCGCCCTTCTTCAGAACCGAGCGCAGGCCCGGCTCGTAATAGGTCAGCGCCTTGGAAATGCCGTGGCGCACCGCGCCGGCTTGCCCCGAGAGACCGCCGCCGGCGACCGTGGCGACGATGTCGAACTGACCGTCGCGGGCAGCCGCGACGATCGGCTGACGCAGCACCATCTGCAGCACCGGACGGGCGAAATAAGTGGCGAAATCACGCTCGTTGATCGTGATCTTGCCGGTGCCGGGCTTGATCCAGACGCGGGCGACCGCGTCCTTGCGCTTGCCGGTGGCATAGGCGCGGCCGAACTGGTCGAGCTTCTGGACGTAGACCGGCGCTTCGGGCTGAACCGAGGCTTCGGCCGAGCCGAGTTCTTCAAGCGAAGAGAGCTGGGACATTATGCGGCCCTCGTGTTTTTGGAGTTCATTGCCGCGACGTCGAGCGTCTCGGGATTCTGCGCTTCGTGCGGATGTGTGGCACCGGCATAAACGCGCAGGTTCTTCAACTGCTGGCGCCCGAGCGGGCCGCGCGGCAGCATGCGTTCGATCGCCTTTTCGACGACGCGCTCGGGAAAGCGGCCTTCGAGGATATCGCGCGCCTTGCGTTCCTTGATGCCGCCGGGATAGCCGGTGTGCCAGTAATACGTCTTGTTGGCGTATTTCCGGCCGGTCAGGACGATCTTGTCGGCATTGACGATGATGATGTTGTCGCCATCGTCCACATGCGGGGTGAAGGTCGGCTTATGCTTGCCACGAAGGCGAAGCGCGACGATGGAAGCGAGGCGGCCGACGACGAGCCCTTCGGCGTCGATCAGAATCCACTTCTTCTCCACCGTCTCGGTCTTCTGCGAGAAGGTTTTCATGGGTTGCCCCTGGGTGTTGGTGAGCATCGAGGCAAACCTTCGCAGGCCGCCCTAAGAAAAGAGCGACCCACGGCCGCTCCTCATGCGGCGTGACATACGGCTCGAGGAGGCCGCTGTCAACGCGAAAACGCACGGTCCGATGATCGCGCAAGCCCTGATAGGCAGGGGATCAAGCAATAGAGGTATTATGTTACCTTGTCTTTTCCACCTTCCGTCCCGGCTTGGCGCGGCGGAATCGAATAGGTGGCGACAGCATGGGCGAGAACTTCGTCATGGCCTTCGTTGGTCATCGCGACCTCGACCACGGCGAGGCGCTGGCCGAGCTTGAGAATGCGGGCGCTGCCGATCAGCGGGCCGGGCTTGGGCTTGCGCAGGAAATTGATCGACAGATTCGTCGTGACTGCGTGGGCGACCGGGCCGATATGGGCCAGAACCGCCACATAGGCCGCGACATCGGCGAGGGTGAACAGCGTCGGGCCGGACACCGTGCCGCCAGGGCGAAGGTGGCGATCGTCGGCAAGCAGCCGCATCGTCAGCTGGCCGGACTCCAGCGCGACGATCGAAAAGCCGCCGTCGCGGCCGCCGAGCTGCGGAAACTCGCTTTCCAGGAAGGCATCGAGCTCCGGAATAGTCATGATCGGTTGCAACCGGCGTCTCCCATCGGGTGTCGTTCGCTTGTCTGTCCTTCCGATGGCACGAAGCGGCGCCATGATCTAGATAGGGCCGGGGCATCGGCCGGCTGGCGCCCCTTCCTGTGAACAAAGAGGACCGGACATGGCAGACATTTTCGAACTCAACGACACCCGGACCCATCCGGTGAACGTCCAGCGCGCGCCGGGACTGACCCGGATCGTGTTGTCGAGCCCGCCGGCCAACGCCCTGTCGATGGCGATGATGGACGCGATCCTCTCGGCCCTGCGGGAGGCGGCGGAAGAGAAATCCAACCGCGTCGTGGTCATCGCCGCCGCGGGCAAGCTGTTCTCGGCCGGACACGATCTGAAGGAACTCACCGCAAGGCGCGGCGATGCCGATCGCGGCCGGGCGTTCTTTGAGACGACCATGCGCAAATGTTCCGAACTGATGCAGGCGATCGTCCGTCATCCGACGCCGGTGATCGCCGAGGTGGGCGGCCTGGCGACGGCGGCCGGCTGCCAGCTCGTCGCCTCCTGCGATCTCGCCATTGCCTCGGAGGAGGCGCATTTCTGCACGCCGGGCGTCAATATCGGCCTGTTCTGCTCGACGCCGATGGTGGCGCTGTCGCGCAATCTGTCCCGCAAGCACGCGATGGAAATGCTGCTCACCGGCGAGACGATCGACGCGCGCACCGCCCGCGAATTCGGCCTGATCAACCGGGTGGTGCCGCCGGAATATCTCGGCACCATCGTCGGCAAATACGCCACGACGATCGCCTCGAAATCGCCGCTGACCGTGAAGATCGGCAAGGAGGCCTTCTACAGGCAGGCCGAGATGGGACTCGCCGACGCCTACGACTACGCCGCCAGCGTCATGACCGAGAACATGCTGGCCAAGGACGCCGAGGAGGGGATCGGGGCGTTTCTGGAAAGGCGCCAACCCGAATGGACCGGCGAATGAGCGGCGCCCTGCTCACCTATTCCGACGCGACGATCCGCGACATTCTCGACCGCGTGAAGACCGTCGCCCTGGTCGGCGCCAGCGCCAAGTCCGTGCGGCCGTCCTATTTCGTGCTGAAATACCTGCTGGCCAAAGGCTACCGCGTCATTCCGGTCAATCCGGGCCTGGCCGGTCAGGAGCTGCTCGGCCAGCGCTGCTACGCGGATCTTCCGAGCATTCCAGAGCCGATCGACATGGTCGACATCTTTCGCGGCGCCGACGCGGTGCCGGGGATCGTCGACGAAGCCCTGGCGCTCGATCCGAAGCCGAAGGTGATCTGGATGCAACTCGGCATCCGCCATGAGGAAGCCGCCGCAAAGGCGGAGGCTGCGGGGCTCGCCGTCGTCATGGATCGCTGCCCGAAGATCGAATATGCGCGCCTGTCCGGCGAGATCGGCTGGAACGGCATCAATTCGCGGGTGATCTCGTCGAAGAAGCCGGTGATGGGCGAGGGTTACCAGAGTTTTGGGCTGAACCCGCGGCGGTAAGGGGAGGGGTGTCAGGCGTCCACCTGACGTTCGTGCGGTGAACTTCCGGCGAAAAACAGGATGCTGATGGCAATCTTTGACAATCATTGCCATATTGCTTCATGTTCCTGAAAATAGTTCGGAGGCTCATTCATGGCCACAATGAACGTCTCGCTGCCTGATCCTATGAAGGCCTGGGTGGAACGTCAGACGGAAGACGGCCGCTACAGCAATGCCAGCGACTACGTGCGCGACCTGATCCGGCGGGACCAGGACCGCCAGAATGCGATCGACGAATTGCAGACGCTGGTGACGGAAGGCTTGGAAAGCGGACCTGCCCGGCCTTTCGACTTCAAAGGCTTCCTCAGGGCGATGCGTGAGGATAATGCCGGTCGGTAGGCTTGCCGTATACAGGCTGACGCCGCAAGCGGAGGCCGACCTCGGCAGCATCTGGCGCTACACGGCGCGAACATGGTCGGTCGACCAGGCCGAAGCCTATGTGGCGAGCTTCGAGAGCAGTTTCCGCTTGCTTCTAGGCGCCCCGGAGATCGCGCGGGAACGCACCGCGGAAAGACCACCAGAGCCCGCCGAATACAGTGGCCCGGTTACAATCCGCTTCAAAGATCGCCCTCGCGGGGACGAATTGATCGTTTTCGTTTCGAATCCCCTAAAGAAGGGTTCTCTTCGGGAGGAACTTCAAATGGAACGTGAGAGCTCCTTTGCGTTAAAGCGCTATCCAACCAATTATCATAAAAGGCAGCGTGGGCATCGATAAAGGAGCTGTTCGATTGTTCGATTTCCTCACGAGAACGCTTTTGAGGTCGTAATCCAGCCATTTGCGCCTCCATTCGCCTGCCTGTTATCGTTGATATCCTCTTAACGAAATGTGCACGATCCTCAATGATTCTCCCACGAATAAAATTGCCGGAGCTGATCTTCGGTTTCGTCGCACCGATCGGCACGGATATCGCCCCGGTCGTCTCATCTTTTCGCGATCACCTTCAACGGAAAGGTTACCATGTCATCGAATTGAAGGTGACGGACATATTCCAATTATTGAGGAATTATATCCCGCCAAAATGCGCGCTTAAGCGTGACCTGCCACTGAACTGTCATCCAGCGGCGATTAGAGCCTTTGTCGTTTTTGTTACGCCCTGATGCGTGGGTTG
>CANKZU010000033.1 GCA_947488615.1 uncultured Aurantimonas sp. | reverse complement strand
AGCGAGTGACCCGCGGAACGGTCGAGAAAAAGTGCAGGAGCACGTTGACCACAACGACCCCAATCAGAGAAGACTCTGAGACGCAGCGGCTCGGGCAGCCAATCGCTCTCGGCCAGGAGCCGTTCGGCCTCCTTGGCCATGTCACCCTTTTTCAGGTGATCGATGAGCTGGGCGGCCTGTTCGCCGACACCCTCCCGCACCGCCTCGACTATGCGTGCCTTGGTGACGCGGCCGAGAAAATTGTCGACCGTCGGTTTCCAACCCGCCTCGATCATGTCGAGCTTGACCGCCCTGGCGACCCGATCCGCCTGACTGAGACGGCGTTCGAGACCGGCCTGCGACAGTCCGGCGCCGTATCGATCGACCTTCTGGTAGAGGGCGTTGACGCCAAAGCTGACGCAATGGGCGAGCAGCGCCATGCGGCTGGCGTCATCGAGCGCGTCGAGCCAGTCCCACAGCGCCTGATCGTCCTGCGGAATGTCGATCTTCCAGGCCTCCAGCCGCTCGTTCACCGACTTCGCGGACGGGCTGTCCTTCAGGTCGGCAGACTGGGCGGGGAAGAAGACGTGGTGGACCGAGGCCTCCAGGCACCCGCCAGCGGTCGACATTCGCTGGAAGGCATCGGTGACCAGCTTGTGCAGCAGCGTCGTCATGGCGATGTGCGGATTGCCCGCCACCGCATCGCGCAAAGCGAGCGTCCGGTGCGCGGTCAACTCCATGACGAGCCGGTCCGGCAGCGGCTTGATGCCGTCATCCTCTTCGTCCTCCGGGGCCGCTTGCTGACCGGCAACGGAGATGGTGGCACCCGTCGATGCGTCGGACCCGTCCATGCCACCAGTCGCGCCTTCACCATCCTGCGGTGCCTCGTCCTCGGGGCGGACGTAGCCGCGGTCGATGGACAGCGAGCCGTTGCCGCCGATGCTGACGAATACCCCGGCACGGGCGATCTCGTCGGGATCGTAAATGACCGGGCGTGTCTCGAAGTTGGCCAGCGCCGTCTCGATCTCGCCGAGACGCTCGTCGATCTCCTCGGGCAGTTCCTCGGCTTTCGCATGATCGGCTTCGAGCTCGGCATATTCGGTCTCCAAGCTCACGATCATCGCCTGTTCCTCGTCGGTCAGATCGACCGGCGTGCCGTCCATCCGGCGCAGGCCGTAGGCGGCGTCATAGGGCATGTTGACGGCGACCTCGATCCACTTCCAACCCTCTTCGGCGATCTCTGCGGCCATGGCCTTGAGTTTCTCGGTGGCGAGCCGGTCGAGCAAAGCCGCATCCTGCAACCAGCCGCCATCGTCTGACTGGAACAGGTCTCGCAAGATCGTACCGCCAGCCTCCTCATAGGCCGCGAGCCCGACGAAAACGGCGCGCTTGTCGGATGCCCGTACAGTGGTTTCGGTGAGCAAGCGTCGGATCTGGTAGGGATCCTTGGACCAGGAGGAATCGAGTGCCTCCCAGACCTGTTCCTGCCGGTCGTGATCGGGATTGATGGTGAACGTCATCACCTGATCGAGGGACATCTCGTCGGTTTCATAGAGGTCGAGCAGCTTCGGCGAGACGGCGGCGAGCCGCAGCCGTTGCTTGACGACGTTGACCGGGACGAAGAAGGCGGCAGCGATCTCCTCCTCGGACTGACCCTTCTCGCGCAGGGTCCGGAAGGCGCGGAACTGGTCGAGCGGACGCAGCGCCTCGCGCTGCGTGTTCTCGGCGAGCGAGTCGTCTTCGGCGAGGATGTCGCTGCCCATCTCACGCACGACGCAGGGCACGGGTGCCGTCTTGTCGAGACGCTTCGCCTTGACCAGATGTTCGAGCGCCCGGTAGCGGCGGCCGCCGGCCGGAATCTCGAACATGCCGGTCTCGTTGCCGTCCTCGTCAACGATGGGACGGACGTGGAGGCTCTGCAGGAGACCGCGTCGGGCGATATCCTTGGCGAACTCCTCGATCGAGACGCCGCTCTTGATGCGGCGGACGTTGGACTGGCTCAGCACCAGCTTGTTGAAGGGGATGTCGCGCGAGGACGACAGGGTGAGTTTCTTGACAGACATGAATCGGTTCTCCGCGATGGGGTGACGACGGATGCCCAGAATGGCAGAAGAAGCCGCGGTGGGGCTTCTTCACGGAGGAACGGGAGCCTCTCTCTCGGCCTCCAACCCGTCACGAAAACCCCTTCACTCCTCTCCCTCTCTTCCGGAGCCGCCGCGGAACCGGAAAGGCGTGATTCCGGCTTTACGCTTCCGCGTAAGCCGGGTCGGCCACATCCCGATCCCGCGCGGCCGCCACCGTCTCGCGTTCCGGCAGAAATCCGAGCAGCCAGGCCGCCGCCTTGCTCGCTTTGGAGGCGGCGCGGACGATGGCGCGGTTGTCCTCCTTCAGGACTTCCAGCCATGAGCCGATGTAGTCGGCGTGCCGCACCGTCGGTACGATGCCGAGCGAAGCGCAGCAGAAGGCTGCGTTCATTTCGGCGATCAGCTCCTCGAAGGCGTACTTCTTGGAGCCGAACGAGCCGGACATGTCGCGGTCGAGCCGGGAAGAATGACCTGAAGCATGCCCGAGCTCATGGAGTGCCGTTCGGTGCCAGTTTATGGGCTCGAAATAGGCCTGGGGCGGCGGCACTTGCACATAGTCGTGCGCATGCGCGTAGAAGGCCCGGTTGCTGCCGATGCGGAAGTCGATCCCCGTCGCCGCGATCAGCGCATCGACGCGCGGTTCCACCAGACCGAACGGCCCCGGCGGCGCGGCGGTCGCGAGGTCTTCGGGCAGGTTCTCGCACTGGTCGGTGTTGAAGACGGTGAAGCGCTTGAGGAACGGGATCGCCTGGGCGTCCTCGCCGGTCTCGCGCACACGGCGCTTCTCGTCCTCCGGCACGAAGCGGTCGGCATAGACGACGGTAGTGCCGCGTTCGCCCTTGCGGACATTGCCGCCGAGCGACAGCGCCTGGCGAAAGGTCAGCCAGCTCTGACCGAGGAAGCCATGCTCAATGACGGCGCCCCAGAGGATCAACACGTTGATGCCGGAATAGCTCCGGCCGGTCGCGGCATTGTTCGGCATGGCGAGCGGTGCCTTGGCGGCCGCCGTCGCCCAAGGCTGGACCCAGGGCACGCGGCCCGCCTCCAACTCGCCGATGATTCTGTCGGTGATTTCGTCATAGAGGTTGGTTCGGTCGCGCTTAGCGTCGGCGTCGCGCTTGTTTCTGGGCATCGCGGTTCTCCGCGACGGGCGCCGAGGGCCTCTCCTCCGGCTTTCAACCCGTCACGGCAAGCCCGTCCGCACTCTTACTCTCATTCGGGCCGCATCCGCAAAACCAGAAAGCTGGGTTTGCGGGCAAACGGCGGTACGGATTCCGTGGCGGGCGGAGCGGGGAGGGGGGAGAATTGAGTGAGCTGTGGTCAGGAGTGCTGGGTGCGTGGGTCGAATAGACGTTCAACCTTGAAAAGTCCGGCCATTGGCCGTACGTTGGGTGCATAGGAGATATCAAGATGGTTGAGTCCGTAATGAAACCAACTCGGGGTCGTGTCCGTGGGGAGCGTCTTGAGACGCGTGTGACGGCCGACCAGAAGAGCCTGATAGAGCATGCTGCCGCGCTGCATGGCCGCACGGTGACGGACTTTGTGTTGACGAGCGTTGAGGAGGCCGCCCGCCGCGCGATCAAGGAGCATCAGCGCCTCGATCTGTCGCTTCGTGACAGCCAGGCTTTCGTGCAGGCGCTGATGAATCCGCAGCCGGTGAACGACCGCCTGCGAGATACCGTGCGCCGCTATCGCCAGAGAACCGGTGTCTGACGCGTGGATGGCGATTCCGAGGAAATATGGCGAGTCGAGGTGCTCGGACCTCAGCATGACCGATCTCGGTTCGACAGCGGGGTAGAGACGCTCGATCGATATTTTCGGACGCAGGCCGGTCAGGATGTCAGAAAGCATATAGCGGCGTGTTTTGTGTTGGTGTTGCCCGACAAGGCGATCGGCGGATACTACACGCTGTCATCCACTGCGGTGAACCTCACGGAACTGCCAGCGGAGCTTGTGCGCAAGTTGCCGCGATACCCGCTGGTCCCGGCGACGCTTGTCGGTCGTCTCGCGGTTGACCGACGCCAGCAGGGAAAAGGCTATGGCCGCTTTCTCCTTGCCGATGCCCTCTATCGCGCGGCGCGAAGCGAAATCGCCTCTTTCGCGGTCATCGTTGATGCCAAAGACGAGAACGCCCGAAGATTTTACGAGCGGGAGAGTTTTTTGCCACTTCAGGATCAGCCCATGAAGCTGTTTCGGCCGATGGCCGATATTGAAGCACTGTTCAAATAGGATTGGGGGTGGGCGATGGCAAAGGCTGGCGGAGTGCATCCACAGAAGATCCCGTTTTTTCCGACGGCGGTGGAGCGAAGCCCGTTGCTAGAGCATTGGATCGAGTGCGGCGCTGATAAGTATTTTCCAACCTCAAATGTCTCATCGAGTTGCTTTTCCGCCCTGCGGCCGCAAGCACCGAAGTTGATGCGCGCAAGCCGGCCGCGCGATATACGGCCGCGGCGCCCCCCCCATGTCCGGCGCAAACTCCCGCTGAAATGCTATCGCTGTGGTTCAAATGAGATCGAGTATCGGGTTCGAGCCAACGACCATTGCTCCGTTGGCGCCGAACCCATTTGCTCTTTCATGATCCGCTGGTCGCTCTCCGGCCTTCTCCGCCGCCGCTCGCCGGAGGTTCGGCGCGAGGCAGCCGTCCTGGTTACGGTGCATGGCGCGTAAGGGATCTGGATCGAAGCGCGCGAGCGGCCGCGGGGCAGCAGTGCGAAGCGAGCGCCGGGAGGCCAACTATCAGCGCGAGCAGCGCTACTGGACGGCCGTCATGCGCGAGATCGAACGCGGTTTATTCGAGCGAACGGTCGTCACGCCTCCACGTCGGACATCCCCTATTTCCATCTAGATGCGGCGGCTCCGGCAACCGGGTTTCTCCGCGAGGCAGACAGCCCGATGGCGCGAAATGAAGAATGCGCCTCGAACTCCTGAGAGCCGAGGCGCAGGCGCTTACCTTGCAGCGGATACGACGACTTCGATCAGCACGTCGTTGCCGAGATCGGCAACGCCGATCGTCGCGCGCGTCGGCAGGTGCTCGGCCGGGATCCACTCCAGCCAAGCATCGCTCATGCCGTCCTTCTGGGCAAAATCCGAAATATAGATCATCGCCGTCAGAAGCTTCTTCTTCGACGAGCCGACCTTGGCCAGAAGATCGTCGAGCTTGGCGCAGATCTCGGCGGTCTGGCCCTTCATGTCCTTGGACTTGTCGTCGGCGACGAGGCCGCCGAAATAGAGCACGTCGTTATGCTCAACGACGCGATGATTGATCTTGGTCTGGATATGGCGAGTGATCACGCGGAGTGTCCTTGGTCTGGCGTGAGTGGTGATCCGGAGGCTCTGGCCCCCGGGGCGAAACGGGTGATGGAAAACGGTGCAATCGGCGCGTTGGTGCGGCCGCTGCACACCAGCTCGGCCATGATTTCGCCGACCCCGGGTCCCATCTGGAAGCCATGGGCGGAGAAGCCGAAGGCGTGGTAGGCCCCGTCCTGCGTCGAAGATGGCGAAATCACCGGGATGTCATCGGGCATGCGCCCCTCGATGCCGGCCCAGGATCGCACGATCGTCGCGCCGCGCATGATCGGGAAGATTGCGATCGCGGTCTCGGCGGTCTGCTGCAGTTCGCTGAAGACCATCTCGGAAACGTTGGTCTCGGGTCTTGCCCGGCCGAGCCTGCCGCCACCGATGACGACGGTTCCGTTGGCCATCTGCTTGAAGGACAGCGGCCGACCGGTGCCGCCGACCACCGCGTCGCAGAAGCGCGGCATGCGCTGGGTAACGATCATCATCGGGGCGATCGCCTCGATCGGCACCGGTTCGCCGAGCTGGCGGGCGATCTCACCGGCCCACGCCCCGGCGCAGTTGAGAAGCCTGTGCGCGGTGAAGTCGCCGCGATCGGTCCTCGCCCTGAAATCGGGACCGACCCGTTCGACCGTGTGGACGCGACAGTTCTCCTCAAAGCGGACCCCGAGCGATCGCGCCTTTCGCTGGAAGGCGAAGGTCGTCTGGTAGGGCAGGGCAAAGCCATCGTCGAGGCTGGCGAGCCCTCCGACGCAGTGCTCGGCCACCGCCGGAAGCTCCTCGCGCAGGCGCTTCCGATCGAGGATGACTTCGTGTTCGAACCCCATGGTCCGCAGGTTGGCTGCGCGGGCGGCGAGCGTCTCGAGTTCGGCTTCGGTTTCGGCGACCTTGATCTGCGGCGCTTTCTGGAACCCGCAATCGTCGTCGACGAGATCCCCTATCCGATGCCAGATCTCCATCGAGCGCTGGGAGATCGGCACTTCCGCGTAGTGGCGGCCGAGGCGGCGCACGCCGCCGGCATTCACGCCCGAGGCGTGGCGCGCCACGGTGTCCTTCTCGATCACGACGACGTCGAGACCGCGCAGGGCGGCGTGGAGTGCCGCCGAGCAGCCATGGATGCCACCACCGATGACGAGAAGATCCGCCGTCCGGTTGGTCATGAGCAACGCCTTTCGGGTCAGGGCACGGACCGGAAAGCGGCGAACCAGCTTTCCGCAAGGACTATGGTCGAACAAACGACTGGAGCGCGACCGCCGATACGCATCGTGCGGTCGAGCGCATACTATTCGGCCGCTTCGCGCGGCGCTCCGCGATCGAGTCCGGCCAGTTCCGACAGCAGCAGCGGCTTCAGCGGCGGGCGGATGCGATAATAGTCGATGGCAGACGGCTCCTCACCGCGCGCGGCGGCGATGATCTCGGTGACGGCAAGACCGCACATCCGCCCCTGGCAAGGCCCCATGCCGGATCGCAGGAACGATTTGATCTGGTTCGGCCCCGGAGCTCCGAGCGCCACCGCCTCGCGGATCTGGCCGGCGGTGATCTCCTCGCAGCGGCAGACCATTGTCGAATCATGCGGCGCGAGCACGTCGTGTGACGGCGCGTAGAGTGCTTCAAGAAGCGGCCGCACGGCGGCGTCCCTGCGCAGTTCGGCTCGCAGCTCTTCGCGCCCTTTCGGGGAAGACTTGCCGGCTTTCTCGGCGATCCGCATTGCGACCAGCCGGCCGCGCATTGCCGCCGACTTCGCGCCGCCGATCCCGGCGCCGTCACCAGCGACGAAAACGTCCGCCACACTCGTCTCGAAATTCTCGTCGAGGATCGGCAGGAAGGCGCGCTGGCTGGCGTCGAAACGATGTTCGCAATTGAGCAGCCGGGTGATCTGCTGGTTTGGTACGACCCCCTGATGCAGGGCGATGTGGCCGGTCTCGATCCGGTGCCGCGTTCCGCCACTGGTGAAGGTCACAGCCGCTGCAGCGGTTTCCCCCTCGACGACGATGTTACCTGCGTCGCGGTGGACCGGCACGCCGGCCTTCTTCACCGCCCGCATCATGGCGAAGCCTTTGACGAGATAGCGCCAGCCCGGCAAGGCCTTGCCGATATGCCTTGCCGCCTCGCCGTAACGGCTCCGCGGCACCGTCTCGACAATGGCCTTCGGCGGCGCGCCGGCGGCGATCAGCTGGGTCGCGGCCAGCCAGAGCAGCGGGCCGGAGCCGACGAGGACGACGTCCTCCACCACGATTCCTGACGTCTTGAGCAGGATCTGCACTGCGCCAACGCTTGTGACGCCGGGCAAAGTCCAGCCGGGCATCGGCGTCGGCCGCTCGATGGCTCCGGTCGCGACCACGAGACTGTTCGCGGTGACGCTGTGCGAGCTGCCGCCGGCTGAGTAGTCGATGCGTTTTCCGCCGTCGATGTTCCAGACGACCGCGCCGGGCACGTACTCAGCATTCGACGCACGCAGCGCCGCAGCAAGGTCTGCACCGGTCTCATAGTCCAGCCCGAGGAGCCTCCTACGCGCGGCGTTCGACGCCTCGACGTCCCGATAGATCTGGCCGCCGGGCCGGGTCTGCTCGTCGAGAACGAGGGTCGAAAGCCCTGCCTGGCTGGTCTCTGCCGCCGCCGCCATGCCGGCCGGGCCGGCGCCGACGATCACCACGTCGAAACTTTTCATGCCACCACCTTGTCCGCCGTCTGACGGCAAACGTTCATTCCCGGACGCACCTCAATCATGCAGGCTTGCCGGTTCGGCACGCCGTCGATCTCGACCAGGCATTCGAAGCAGACGCCCATCATGCAGAAGGGCCCGCGCGGCGCGCCGGTGACGACCGACTGGCGCGTCGTCGTCTCGCCGTCGGCGATCAGCGCTGCGGCGATCGTCTCGCCCGCACGCGCTAAGATCTCCCTGCCCTCGAAGGTGAAGCGGACCGTCTCGCCGGTCCCGTCAATTCGCTGGGGCATCGAACCTCCTTGCGGTGAATGCGGACAGTTCCTCGCCGAGTTCGCCGCGGGCGATCATCGGTGCGAGAGCGAGCGCGTGGGAGCCGGCGAGCGTCACGCCGGAATGGCAGTTGACCGAGAAGACGCCGGGATGCGTCTCGGACTGTTGGTAGATCGGAAAACCGTCCGGGCTCATGATCCTGAGCGCCGCCCAAGCGCGCACGATCCTGAGGTCCTTCAGGAATGGGAACATCCGGATCGCGCGGGAGGCCAGCGTCGCCATGACGTCGCTCGAGGAGGAGACGTCGAAGCCGACATCCTCGTGGCTGTCACCGATCAGAATCGAGCCCTCGCCAGTCTGCCGCACGACGTGGGTCGGAATCGAAAGGCGCGGCCGGGTGCGCTCGGTGACGAGGATCTGGCCCTTCAGCGGCGCGATCTTCAGGTCGAGGCCGACCATCTCCCCGAGTGGCTTGTTGCCGAGGCCGGCGGCGAGCACGACCCGCCCGGCGCGAAAGGTGCCGGCGCGGGTGGTGATGGCGTAGCCGTCGCCGTCGCGGCTGATCCCGGTCGCCCGCGCATCGGCGACGATCGTGCCGCCGCGCCGCTTCAGAGCGTCATGCAGCGCGCGCAACAGGTAGAGCGGGCTGGCATGGCCGTCATGTTCGCAATAGGTCCCGCCGACGACCTCCGGACCAAGGCCCGGCAGCATCGCGTCGAGCTCCTGCCGGTCGACGATCCGCGCGCCGTAATGGGCGGCGCCGTGGACGTTGTGGAGTCGGGCGAGCAGTGCCCGGCGACTGTCCATCTCCGTCTCGGACAGGCAGAAATGCACCCCGCCAGGCTTTGCATAGAACGTCGAGACGCCGGTCTCTTCCTTCAGCGTGGCGTCGAGACCCGGCCACAGGTCGGCGCTCTTGCGGGTCCAGATGGCGTAGTCGGGCTGACCGTCGCCCTTCGACTGCACCCAGACGAGACCGAAATTGCCCCGCGAGGCTCGGAAGGCGACGTCACCCTCGTCGAGAACGGTAACGGACAGGCCTTCCCGGGCCAGACCATAGGCGGTGGCTGCGCCGACGAGGCCGCCACCGATGACGATCGCGTCGCTCGGCATCAGCGGGATCCTTCTCCGATGAGCAGACGGTCAAGCCCGTAGATCCGGTCGACGATCAGCATCAGCGCGACAGTGAACAGGATGGCGACCGTCGAGACCGATGCGACCAGCGGGTCGGTAGTCTGGGTGATGTGCGAGAACAGCTTGACCGGCAGCGTCGTCGTCGCCGGATTGACGATGAAGACGGTGACCGTCAGCTCGTCGAAGCTGGTGATGAAGGCCAGCACCCAGCCGCCGACGATGCCCGGGATGATGGCCGGCAGGGTGATCCGCCGGAACACCGTCAAGCCGCCCGCGCCGAGAGACGTGGCGGCCCGTCCGATCGACGGATCGAGACCGGTGACCGAGGCGAGGACCAGCCGCAGAACGAACGGCACGATGATGACGACGTGGCAGAGGACGAGCCCCCAGAAAGTGCCGTTCATCCCGGCCATCGACAGGAAGCGCAGGAAGGCGATACCGAGCACGACGGTGGGCACAGTCAGCGGCGACAGGAACAGCGCCTGCAGCGCATCGCGCCCGCGAAACCGGCCGCTGCCGATCGCCAGTCCGGCCGGGATGCAGATCACCGTGGCGATGGTCGCCGAGGCGACGCCGAGCTGAAGGCTGACGATCGCAGCGTCGATGAAGTCGGGATTGTCGAGGATCGCCTCGAACCAGCGCAGCGAGATGCCGCTCGGCGGGAATTCGAGGAACCCTTCCGGCGTGAACGAGACGCCGACGACGACGATCAGCGGCGCCAGCATGAAGGCCGCGAAGACGAGGCTGAAGAGCTTGGCGAAGGAGCTGTTGGTTCTCATTCGAACACTCCCGCGAAACGCTTCTCCACCAGCCGGTTCCAGGCCACCATGATGGCGAGGACGGAAACGAGGAGAATGACCGCGATCGCCGCGCCAAGCGGCCAGTTCAGCGTGTTCAAGAATTCGTCGTAGACGGTGGTCGAGGCCACCTTGACCCGCCGTCCGCCGAGGATCGCCGGTGTCGCGAAGGCGCTGGCCGAGAGCGAGAAGACGATCAGCGAGCCGGACAGGATACCAGGCATAGCCTGCGGCAGGACGATCCGCCGGAACACCGTCAGCGGCTTCGCCCCGAGGGATTCGGCCGCCTTCTCGGTGGCCGGGTCCTGTCGCTGCAGCGCCGCCCAGACCGCGAGGATCATGAAGGGCACCATCACATGGACGAGGGCGATGACGATGCCGCCGGACGTGTACATCATCTTCAGCGGCCGCTCGATCAGGCCGAGATGGGTAAGCGCCTCGTTGATCACGCCGCGGTTGCCCAGAAGAATCGCCCAGCCGAGCGTGCGTACCACCACCGAGATCAGCAGCGGCCCGAGCACGACGAGGATCATCACCGATCGCCAGAACGGATGCATGCGCAGCAGGAAATAGGCTTGGGGTGTCCCGATCAGCGCGCAGATCACCGTCGTCGCCAGCGCGATCAGGAAGGTGCGCAGGAATATCTCGTAGAAATAGCTGTCGCCGAGGACGTCGGCGTAGTTATGGAAGCCGAAGGTCGGCTTGATGCCGCCATAGAAGTCAAAGCTGTTGAATGAAAGTACCGCCGTCATGACGAGCGGGGTCACCAGCATGACGGCGAAGAGCACGAGCGCCGGGGCGCTCAGGAGCCACGGACGGGCACTGCTATTCGTCATACCGCCGCCTCCGCGGCGAGCAGGCGCAGATGGTCGCGATGCCAGGTCAGATGGACGGTCTCGCCGGGTTCCGGCTCGCGCCGGCCGCTGTTGCTGCGCACGACGAGCAGCGCGCCGAGCGGCGTATCGACCTTCAGCAGCCATTGGTCACCGAGGAAAACCCGCTCGATCACCCGGCCGGGCACGATCGCCTCGCCCTCGGCGCAGAACTCGATCCGCTCGGGCCGCAGCGACATGAGCACGGGTCCGGGCGCATCGGCCGAGGCCGGGCCGTCCAGCGTGAGGTCGCCGCAGCGCAGGACTGTGCCCTCAGCGCTTTGGCTTTCGAGATGGGCGTTGATGACGTTGCTCTTGCCAAGGAACGACGAGACGAAGGCGTCCTTCGGCCGGTCGTAAGCGTCGAAGGGCGAAGCCTCTTGGACCAGGCGACCGCCCTGCATGACGGCGATCCGGTCGCTGAGGGCCATCGCTTCCGACTGGTCGTGTGTGACGAGCAACGTGGTAACGCCGGCTTCCTGCTGGATTCGCCTCAGTTCCAGCTGCATTTCCTCGCGCAGCTTGGCATCGAGATTGGAAAGCGGCTCGTCGAGCAGCAAGAGTTCGGGCTCGATGACGAGGGCTCGGGCCAGCGCCACGCGCTGGCGCTGGCCGCCCGACATCTGCCGCGGATACCGGCCGGCGAGATTCGACAGATGGACGAGATCAAGGGTCTGGGCGATCCGCCGCCGACGCTCGTCGGCGGGAATTTTCCGCATTTCCAACCCGAATCCGACATTCTCCTCCACCGTCATGTGGGGAAACAGCGCATAGGTCTGGAAGACGATGCCGAGACCGCGCTGGCGGGCCGGCACCCTTGCCAGATCCCGGCCGTTCAGCGAGATCGATCCGCCGGAGGGCGTCTCGAAGCCGGCGATCATCTGCAGCGTCGTCGTCTTGCCGCAGCCCGACGGGCCCAGCAGAGAAACGAACTCGCCGCGCTCGACGGAGAGTGTGAAGCGATCGACTGCCACGGTCTCACCGAAGCGCTTGGTCAGATCGCGAAGTTCCAGAATTGCCATTGCCGTTCGCTCAACCCGCCGGAAGATCGTCTTCCGGCAGGGCGGGATTGAAGTCCGCCCCGCCGATCGCCTTGATGCGTTCGTGTCAGCGCTCGACTTCGCGCGCCCAGCGCTGGGTCCATTCCTGGCGGTTCTGGTTGATCGTGTCCCAGTCGACCGCGATCAGCTTTGAGATCTTCTCCGGGCCGTAGGGCAGCGTGTCGGCGAGTTCCTTCGGCAGCTCGGTCGTCTTGTTGACCGGTCCGGAACCCATGGCGTCGCCGAGCTTGACCTGGATTTCCGGGTCGAGAAGGTACTTCACGAAGGCCTGTGCCTCGTCCGGAACGTCGGTCTCGACGACCGGGCAAGCGGCCAGCATCAGGGCGACGGCGCCTTCTTCCGGATAGGCGAACTTCGCCGGGAAGCCCGTATCGGCGAGGGACTTGGTCCGGCCCGATCCCCAGATCGAGACGGCGATCTCCTTCGACTGGAAAATCTCCGACATCTTGCCCGAAGACGGTTCGAAGACCAGGACGTTTGGCGCGACGTCGTCGGCCATCGCCGTGAAACCGGGATCGATATCCTTCTCGCCGCCGCCGTTCAGCCGCGCCATCATCACCAGCGTATGGAGGCCGTAGGTGTTGGAGATCGGCGGAATCGACAGAAGCTGGTCGTATTTCGCGTCGGTTAGGTCCTTCCAGCTCTTCGGGGCATCCCAGCCTTCCTTCTCGAACCATTCGGCATTGTAGGCAAAGCCGGTGGCGACGAAGCCGATGCCGATCGAGTTGGGGCCGAGCTTTGCGATGTCGTAAATGTCGTCCGAGGCGACGTCGGCCGCGAGCGGTGCACAGAAGCCGAGGGCGTCGGCCTGGTACATCGGACCGTCGTCGAGGATCACGACATCGAGTTCCTGATTGCCCTTCTGGGCCTGCAGGCGGGCGAGGTTCTCGGTTGAATTGCCTGCGACGAACTGGATCGTCACATCATGAGTCTTTTCGAACTCCGGTATGATGAGTTCCTTCATCAACGTCTCGAATGAACCGCCGTAACCGCCGACGGTCAGCGTCTTGGTCTGCGCATGGGCGCTCGTCGCTGCTAGAAGCGAGCCCGCTGCGGCGAGCATGGCGATATGTTTCTTCATGAAGTCCCCCTACCGATCCCAGTTTGTAAGCCGGCCCATCGTTTGGGCATTTCCCATTCCATGCAAATGAAATTATAGGATGAAGCCATTCCATAAGGTTATAAGGTCGTTCGAATGCCGCAACCCAACATGCGCCAATTGTCGGCCTTCAACGCCGTGATGAAGGCGGGCTCGGTCACAGAGGCAGCCGAACGTCTGTTCGTGACCCAGCCTGCGGTCACCAAGCTCCTGAAGGGGTTCGAGGAGGCCTGCGGCTTTTCCCTCTTCCATCGCGGGCAGGGCCGGCTTAAGCCGACAGTCGAGGCCAGGCAGCTGTTTGCCGAGACCGAGACGATCGAGGCTGGCCTGATGCGCATCACCCGCCTGGCGGAATCGATCCGCAATCTCGAGCGCGGCGAGGTGTCAGCCCTGACCTTTCCGGGGCTCGGCATGCACATCGCACCGCAAGCGGCAGCCTCGCTTCTCAAGCGCAGCCCGGAACTGCGGCTGCAACTCTTTACCCGCACGTCGCGCAGCATCGAGGATTCGATGGTCACCGGCAAAGCCGATTTCGGAATCAGCCTGTTGCCAGCGACGTCGCCCGCGCTCGATACGCGCGAATTCGAGGCGATCGAACTGGTCTGCGTGGTCCCTGCGGACCACCGGCTCTCCAGAGCCGCGATGATCGACATCAAGGAACTCGACGGCGAGCAACTGGTCGCGCTCGGGCGGGAAGATCTCTCGTTCCCGATCATCGAAGCGGCGTTCCAGGGAGCCGGCGCTCGCATGCGGCCAGTCGCCGAGGTGCAGATGGCGGATGCGGCCTGCGCCATTGTCGCCGAGGGCTACGGCGTGTCGATTGTCCCGTCACTGGCTTCAGCCGGGGCACGGGATGGCCGTCTAGCCTTTCGCCCGCTACGGCAGCATATCAGGATGACATCCTGGCTCGTCACGCCAAAAGGCGAAAAGCTGTCCATGCTGGCTAACATCTTCCTTGACGAGATCCGAACACGGATCCGACGACTTCAGGTGCCGCAGAGCCTTGCAAACAAACCGGCTCCGGGTTCGCCCTATGAATTGAGCGAGTTGTTAAAAATACCAACAGCTGACCGGCGGCCGGGTGAGCTTTCCTTGGAAGCGAAAACACTGGACCCCATGGCCTTTCCGCCCGAAGAATGACCGCTCAGGGCCGAAGCCAGTCGTTTGCGGCTTTGCCAATGACAACTGGAAGCCGAACGGCAGCTTTCTCAGTGGGCGGATTGGATTCCGAATGGTCTCCTTACGGCCCATTCCGTTGAAAAACGCGGCGTCGTAATTGGCGCCACGCGTTCGGATGGGGCGAGAGGCTGCGGACGTCCGTCCTTTCCTCTGCCCTATGCGGAGTTTGGCTCCGGCATCGGGATCAGCTTGGCCATCTTCCTCAGGTTCTGAGCGGTGGCTGCGAGGTGGAATTCATCGCGAGCCCCACACGGTCCTCGTAGTCGCAACCGGTCCAGCTTCAGGATCCGCTTGAGATGGGCAAACAGCATCTCGATTTTCTTGCGCTGTCGCTTGGAGACGCGACCTTCTTCGCTGTTCATGATGTCCCGCGCCATGTCGCGGGCTCCCTCGAAGATCGAGCGCGGCACCTTGCGGGCGGGCTCGCGCGGCGTGCATCTTTCCTTCAGGGCGCAGGCTTCGCAGTCGAACTTGCTCGCCCGGTAGAGAAGCGTGGCGCCGTCGTTGACCAGGGTGCCCTTCGTGGTCAGCATCTTGCCCGCCGGGCAGAAGTAGACGTCGCCTTCGCGATCGTAGGTGAAGGCGCCGCGTTCGAAGGTGCCGTCCCGCCGCGCTGAGGAATTCCAACCTGGCAAAGAGACCATACCATTGAGCGATTTTTCCATTATCCACCGGCGATCGCCCTCCCAGTCTGAGGATTTCAAATGAATGCATCGACGCAAGCATGACGAATTGAGAGACTGGAACGCGATATCGACCAAATTTCCGTCTCAGAGTCCGTCCGGAAAGGGTTGAATGGCCAGGATGGCGATGGTTCCAGAGGGTGTCTTAAGCCTGATCTGGAAGAGC
>CANKZU010000032.1 GCA_947488615.1 uncultured Aurantimonas sp. | reverse complement strand
TTCGCCATCCGTGAAGGCGGCCGCACCGTCGGTGCCGGCATCGTCGCCAGCATCGTCGAGTAAAATACAGACAGGCGCATCGCATTTAGCACCGAGACGATCGCAGAACGGGCCCCGCGAGGGCCCGTTTTTGTGGGTACTGGTTCGCCCGCGATCTGGGGTTACAAGAGCCCGAGTTCTTGCTTCCGGGTCTCATCGAGGACGAATGGCTGGTCGAGCGCGGCGGCCTGGCGCCACCATTCCGGAAGGTGGTCGTTGCTGAATTCCGATTCGCGGGGTGCCCGCTGTCCGGCTTTCGAGCGGCGGCTTTCCTGCTTGTGGACGACCGCAGCCTTCGACAACACGCCCTGGGCATATCGCGCCAGCCAATTGCGCTTGGATTTCGCGAACAGGCCGGGCTCCAGCCAGAGAGTTCGCAGATCCGTTTCAAGGGACAAGTCCCACCAGGCGTAGCCCAAGGAAACCTGGTCCCAGATATTGGGGTAGTCGGTGCAATAACGGCACCATCTTTCGATCAGATCCTTGGCGTTCGGCCCACTGCCGAAATACGCCTGGCCGCCGTAGAACGACCAACCGCTGCGCTTCACGACGGCGAAATCGCCGGAGAAGCGCTCCAATTCCGTCACCTTGCGGCGCAAAACCGCGTCTGCGTCGATCCATAAGATCGGCCGTTCGTCTTGCTGGCGCATGTCACGGACGAACAGCGCCTTCTGCGCGCAGTTCTCCACCCAGCTGGATTTCGGCGCACGGGGTTCTATCCGCGAATCAAGCCCCAGTCGGTCGACCGAGGCTTTCAAGGCCGACGCATGATCTTCGTAGGCTGTTCCAGGGGTGTAGTACGAGACGATAAGCGGGTGGGTCACGGCAGCATTCGGTTCGTGGATGGGATCGCGTGAAGACCTAGGCGAAACTTGGCTCAGGGGCTAGCGCGGCGTGTCGTTTCTGTTGCATGCGGGGGCGGACGAGAGACAAGGCCGAGAAGGCTCGAAAGCCGGCACGGCCTTGAAAGTCTTGCCGAGGAAGTGCGATGAGGTTGGCGAACCGCTTTGCCCCGGTACGGCCTCTTTCTCCGCCACCGAATTGTTCGTGAAGGAACTGCATTCGTGACCAGCCCGTCGGCCCGCATCTTCATCGGCTATGATTCCAACGAGGTCATCGCCTATCACGTTCTGGCGCAGAGCATCATCGAGCACGCGTCGATGCCGGTAATGTTCGCGCCGATCGTTTTGTCCAATCTCGACGGCATCTTCACCCGCGAGCGCAACACGCTGCAATCCACCGAGTTCTCGTTCTCCCGCTTTCTGGTGCCCTATCTCAGCGGCTTTGAGGGGTGGAGCCTTTTCATGGACTGCGACATGATCATGCGGGCCGATATCGCCGAGCTCTGGGCGCTGCGTGACGATCGCTACGCCGTCATGTGCGTGAAGCACGATTACCAGCCGAAGATCGACACGAAGTTCTTCGGCCAGGCGCAGACCAAATACGAAAAGAAGAACTGGTCGAGCGTCATGTTGTTCAACAACGCCAAGTGCCGTGCCCTGACCCCGGATTTCGTCAACACGGCGACAGGCTTGCAGCTCCACCAGTTCAAGTGGCTCGACGGCGACGAGAATATCGGCGAGTTGCCGGCGGCCTGGAATTGGCTGGTCAACGAATATGACCATCGCGCCGACGCCAAAAATGTCCATTTCACCGACGGCGGACCGTATTTCGACGAGTACAAGGACGACGACTACGCCGAGGAGTGGTTCGCCATGCGCGAGCGCACCTTGCATGTGCGGCAGCGCGAAGACTGAGAAAGATCACGGCTCTTGGCGGTCGCGCCGGCCGCCTCGCCAGAGCATCTAGAAACCCGGAATCTCAAAGAAGAAACGGATGGCGGATACCACCTCCTGGATAGGGGATCGCGACGGCTGGGCGGCGTTCTTCGCCGGCTTCGAACGCATCGTCCTCGTGGCCAATAGCGACGCCGTCGACATCGCGGCGCTGCGACAGCGTTTTGGCGATGACGCGCTCTACGTGTTTTTCAACAAGGTGTTCAAGGTTCTGTCCGAGCCGTTCGTGGGCTCTTGCCTGCTCGTGGCCAGGAGCAGTCCGGCCGGTGCCAACATCGTCTACCGAAACGAGGTGGAAAGCGTCCTTGGTCTGTTGCGCTCGCCGAAGTTTCGCGGCGTCCTGAATCTGCGGACGGGGCCGAGCGAGACATTCAGCCGAGCCGAGGAGTTCGGCGGTGCGAGGGCGGGCTTCCTCGATCTCGCCCATTATTTCGATGACTTCTATCCCGCGAGCCATGTGCCGACGAGCGGCTTTGCGCTGGCGGTCTGGCTGGCGGAGAATTGCCCGACCGCGCGGGTCGGGCTGGCCGGTTTCACCGCGCAGCGCTCGGGGCAATGGAAGCTGTTTCACGATCACGACTGGACCTTCGAGCAGATCGTGCAAAGGCTGTTGCTGCGATCGAACAGGATCGAGCGGATCGGAGCGCCGGATACGAGCGGGCTGGAGGCGATTGCCCGCAGGTTCCCTGATACGGCCCCGGAAGAATTGTCGCTTGTCGCGTCGCAGGTCCTGGCCGAACGACTCGAAGGCTCGAATATGGCGATCGACCGGCTGATTTCCTTGACCCGCCTTCAGGGACGGATTGACGGCTTGCTGCGATCGCTGAAGCCGAAGACGCGCAAGCAGAAGCTCGCCGCCAAATCGCGAACAGATACCGCGAAACCGTGACCGCGCCGATCTCCTCGAATGGGCACCACGGCGTTTAACCGACGCGTTCGACCTCCCTGGGGAGGAGAAGTTGAGCGATCTGCTGTGGGTGAGTGACCTGCAACGATGTGCCCGGCGGCCGTTCGCCGTAGCCCCAGGCCGCGTGCAGGAAATCGATACCCGCGCGCCGGGCGGCTTCCGCGTCGCTCGCCATATCGCCGACGTAGAGCGTCTCGCACGGATCGCACCGTGTCAGGGCCATCGCCATCATCAAGTGATCCGGCGCTGGTTTGCCGCGACAGGTGCTGTCGGGGCAGCGCACGATGGAAAAGACCGGCGGAAGCCGATCGAGCAGGATCGCCGTGCGCTCGCTGTCCTTGGAGGTGACGATCCCGAGCCGGCGTCCCGCCGCATGCAGGCCGTCGAGCATGAGGGCGACGCCGGCGTAGACAGGCACCGACGCCAAGTCGCGCGCCGAACGCCGTCGATAGATGACTTCGGCGCTGTCGGACAGGTGGCCGATCCCGAGACGGCGCATGATCGACCCGAAGGGCGGGCCGATCTCGGCGATGTAGGCATCGAAGGGAACGTCAATTCTCAGATCCCGGCAAACCGCCGACCAGGCCGCCCGCATGTTGGCTCGGGTATCCACCAGGACGCCATCAAGGTCGAAGAGCACGAGACGCTTGTCGGCAAGGGGTGGCGGCAATTGCACGGCGGACTCATCTGGGTTGCATCATCTTGTAAATACAACCTGTAGATTATTCATCGTCGCGTCTGGCGCAAGCCGCGATCGGCCGATAGAATCTCATCTTGATGATCCCGTCGACATAGCCTAAGGAAGCCACGCACGAAGGGGTATAGCTCAGTTGGTAGAGCGGCGGTCTCCAAAACCGCAGGCCGTGGGTTCGAGTCCCTCTGCCCCTGCCATTCGCCGAAAACGAGATTCTGTCGGGCCGGCCCTTGTGAATCGCAGCAAGGGCGGGTAGAGGAACGGCGATCGACATGTGGCGCGTGAGGCTGATGACCAGCCTTCACGCGCATTAGCTGTGAGCGGTGTATGGCCAAAACCAATCCTTTCACATTTCTCCAGCAGGTTCGATCCGAGACCGCGAAGGTCACTTGGCCGACTCGCCGTGAGACGATCATTTCGACGATCATGGTGTTCGTGATGGTCGCATTCGCCGCGACCTTCTTTTTCGTCGCGGATCAAGTGCTCGGCTATGTCGTGGGCCTGATCATGAATGCCGGCGTTTGACGCCGACGCCGCAGGAGACATCGTAAATTTCATGACCGCCCGCTGGTACATCGTCCACGCCTATTCCAATTTCGAGAAGAAGGTGGCCGAATCGATCGAGGAGCAGGCCCGCCAGAAAGGGCTCTCCGACAAGTTCGAAAAGATCCTCGTGCCGACCGAGAAGGTGGTCGAGGTGCGTCGTGGTCGCAAGGTCGATGCCGAGCGGAAGTTTTTCCCCGGTTACGTCCTGGTCAAGGCCGAGCTGACCGATCAGGTCTTCTCGATGATCAAGAACACGCCGAAGGTCACGGGCTTTCTCGGACCGGACAATCGGCCGGTCCCGATTACCGAAAAGGAAGCCGAGCAGATCCTGATGCAGGTGCAGGACGGGGTAGATCGGCCGAAGCCGACGATCTCGTTCGATATCGGCGAGCAGGTCCGGGTCTCCGACGGCCCCTTCGCCTCGTTCAATGGCGTCGTGCAGGAAGTCGATCAGGAGCGTGCGAGGCTCAAGGTCGAGGTCTCGATTTTCGGTCGCGCGACGCCGGTCGATCTCGAATTCGGTCAGGTCGAAAAGGTCTGACCAGAACGGGCTTTTGGCCCGAAATCCTCGTGCGGGAGGCATTCCGGCTCTAGCCGGTCGGAGATGCCGCACCGCGCGAACTGCAGGTAGCCGGAGGCTTGGTCGCTGATTGACCGCTGGTTCGGCTCGAACAATGAAGGCAGGAACAAATGGCTAAGAAGATACAGGGCCAGCTGAAGCTGCAGGTCCCGGCCGGATCGGCGACCCCGTCGCCGCCGATCGGCCCGGCGCTCGGTCAGCGTGGCATCAACATCATGGAATTCTGCAAGTCGTTCAACGCGCAGACCCAGGACCAGGAGAAGGGCTCTCCGATCCCGGTGGTGATCACCTATTACCAGGACAAATCTTTCACCTTCGCGATGAAGACCTCGCCGGTCAGCTACTTCCTTAAGAAAGCGGCGAATCTCAAGAGCGGCTCCAAGGAGCCGGGCAAGAGCGTCGCCGGTTCGGTGACGCGCGAGCAGGTGCGCGATATCGCCGAGAAGAAGTTCAAGGATCTGAACGCGAACGACGTGGAGGCGGCCATGGCTATGGTCGAGGGCTCCGCCCGTTCCATGGGCCTCGAAGTGGTGGGTTGAGACGATGGCAAAAGCTGGAAAGCGCATCCGTAACGCCCGCGACGGCATCGAGCGTACCAAGCTCTACGGTCTCGACGAGGCGGTCGAGTTGCTGAAGGGCCGTGCGAGCGCCAAATTCGACGAGACGATCGAAGTCGCGATGAATCTCGGCGTCGACCCGCGTCATGCCGACCAGATGGTTCGCGGCGTCGTCAATCTGCCGAACGGCACCGGACGGACCGTCCGTGTCGCCGTGTTCGCGCGCGGCGACAAGGCCGAGGAGGCGAAGGCCGCCGGGGCAGATATCGTCGGCGCCGAAGATCTCGTCGAGCAGGTTCAGGGCGGCACGATCGATTTCGATCGCGCCATCGCCACGCCGGACATGATGGCTCTCGTCGGTCGGCTCGGCAAGGTTCTGGGGCCGCGCGGCCTCATGCCGAACCCGCGGGTCGGAACGGTAACGCCGGACGTCGCCGCCGCCGTGAAGGCATCCAAGGGCGGTGCCGTCGAGTTCCGCGTCGAAAAGGCCGGCATCGTCCATGCCGGTGTGGGCAAGGCGAGCTTCGAGGGCAAGGCGATCACGGAGAATATCCGTGCCTTCGCCGATGCCGTCCAGAAGGCCAAGCCTTCTGGCGCCAAGGGCATTTATGTCCAGCGCGTCGCGATCACCTCGACGATGGGCCCTGGCGTCAAGATCGATCCGTCGTCCCTGAATGCGGCGTAGGTCCGACCCTTAACACCGGTGAACGGCGCACCTATATGCGCCGATCACCTATACTAAGGTTCCGGGGCTCGCCCCGGTGCGTGGGGGCCTTTCGGGGCTCCCTGAATGCCTGTCCGAGATTGTGGGCGACCGGTTGCTTTGGCATCCGGTCTTAATCGTCAGAAAGCCCGCATGAGACGGGGAAGTTCCGAATTCTCCGGGATCAGCCCGGGTTCTTGGTTCGAACCTCTGAATGCCTTGTGTCGCCCATGGGTTCCGCGGAATCCGCGAAGGGTCTGGCCGAGGGGACAGGATCTCCGAGCGTCGTCCGGATGATCCGGGCGGCAAAAGGCAACCGGCCGCGGCTTCTTCGGAAGCCGAGGCTAAATGGAGAGAGGCAGTGGACAAAGCGGAAAAACGCGAATTTGTCTCGACGCTCAACGAGACCTTCAAGGACTCGGGAACAGTCGTCGTGGCCCACTATGCCGGTCTTACGGTCGCGCAGATGAACGACTATCGTTCGAAAATGCGCGATGCGGGGGGCACCGTCAAAGTCGCGAAGAACCGCCTCGCCAAGATCGCTCTTCAAGGCACGGACGCCGAAGGCATCTCGACGCTGTTCGAGGGCCAGACCCTGATCGCCTATTCAGGCGACCCGGTCGCGGCGGCAAAGGTCACCAACGATTTCGCCAAAGGGAACGACAAACTTGTCATCCTGGGCGGGACGATGGGCAAGACCACACTTGATGCGAATGGTGTGAAGGCCTTGGCCTCCATGCCGTCGTTGGATGAACTCCGGGCCAAGCTGGTCGGCATGATCAATACGCCGGCCACTCGGATCGCTGGGGTTCTCCAGGCACCCGCGGGACAACTCGCGCGTGTTTTCGGGGCCTATGCCAAGAAGGACGAGGCGGCGTGAGGACGGTTCCTCGCTGCTCAAACCAAAGTTCGAATCTGAAGGAATACAAACATGGCTGATCTCGCCAAGATCGTTGAAGACCTGTCGAGCCTGACCGTCCTCGAGGCGGCTGAACTCTCGAAGATGCTGGAAGAAAAATGGGGCGTGTCCGCAGCGGCTCCTGTCGCTGTCGCCGCTGCTGGCGGCGGTGCCCCGGCCGAAGCGGCTGAAGAGCAGACCGAGTTCAACGTGATCCTCGTCGCCGCCGGCGCACAGAAGATCAACGTTATCAAGGAAGTCCGCGCGATCACGGGCCTTGGCCTGAAGGAAGCCAAGGACCTCGTCGACAACGCGCCGAAGCCGGTCAAGGAAGCGGTCGACAAGGCCGAGTCCGAGAAGCTCAAAGAGCAGCTCGAGAAGGCTGGGGCCACGGTCGAAGTCAAGTAATCGCGGGTTTCCCGCGCTTGCGCACCAATATCAGGCGGGCGGGACGGCATTTTGCCGTTCCGCCTTCCGTGCTCGCGCTATGGCGAGCCGGGCGGACGGCGGTCCGATCCGAAACGATGCAGGAACTGGAGTGACGTGACGCGCGCGTGTTCACACGGCTCATAGAACCGTTTGGAGACGCGGGCCTTTCGCCCGGCAGATATGTCAGCCGCACCAGCCTTTTGGCTCGCGGTACCTCTCGACGGAGAGGGAAGAGAATTCAAGCCCTTTGGTCAAGGGCGCTGTCACGAGAAGGAGCGACGATGTCTCAAACGACGACGTTTAGCGGTCGCAGGCGGGTACGCAAATTCTTCGGGTCGATCCCCGAAGTCGCCGAGATGCCAAACCTGATCGAGGTCCAGAAGGCCTCCTACGATCAATTTCTGATGGTCGACGAGCCGCAAGGCGGGCGTCTTGACGAGGGGCTGCAGGCCGTCTTCAAGTCGGTGTTCCCGATTTCCGACTTTTCGGGCCAGGCAATGCTCGAATTCGTGAAATACGAATTCGAAGCGCCGAAATTCGATGTCGAGGAGTGCCGTCAGCGCGATCTGACCTACGCCGCGCCGCTCAAGGTAACGCTGCGCCTCATCGTGTTCGATATCGACGATGACACCGGCTCCAAATCGGTCAAGGACATCAAGGAGCAGGACGTCTACATGGGCGACATGCCGCTCATGACGTCCAACGGCACCTTCGTCGTGAACGGCACCGAAAGGGTGATCGTCTCGCAGATGCACCGTTCGCCGGGCGTGTTCTTCGATCACGACAAGGGCAAGAGCCACTCCTCCGGCAAGCTGCTGTTCGCCGCCCGTGTCATTCCCTATCGCGGCTCCTGGCTCGACATCGAGTTCGACGCCAAGGACGTCGTGCATGCGCGCATCGATCGCCGCCGCAAGATTCCGGCGACGAGCCTGCTGATGGCGCTCGGCATGGATGGCGAGGAGATCCTCTCGACCTTCTACGACACGGTGAAGTTCGAGAAGGACAAGAATGGCTGGCGTGTGCCGTTCTCGGTGGAGCGCGTGCGCGGCCAGGGCGCCGTCGTCGACCTCATCGACGCCGACAGCGGAGAGGTTCTCGTCGAGGCCGGCAAGAAGGTGACGGCCCGCCAGGCCCGCCAGATTCAGGAAAAGGGCGTCAAGGCGCTGCGCGCGAGCGAGGAGGATCTTGCCGGATCCTACATCGCCGAGGATATCGTCAATCCCGAGACAGGCGAAGTGTATCTCGAGGCGGGTGACGAGCTGGAGATCACCGTCGACGCCAAGACCGGCGAGCGCAAGGGCAATCTGATCGACCTGATCGCGGCCGGTTACGACGAGATCACGGTTCTCGATATCGACCACGTCAATGTCGGCGGCTACATCCGCAATACGTTGGCGGTCGATAAGAATGAAAGCCGTCAGGACGCGCTGTTCGACATCTACCGAGTGATGCGTCCCGGCGAGCCGCCGACGATCGAGACCGCCGAAGCGATGTTCAACTCGTTGTTCTTCGACGGTGAGCGCTACGACCTGTCGGCTGTCGGCCGCGTCAAGATGAACATGCGTCTCGACGTCGACGCCGAGGACACCGTGCGCGTCCTGCGCAAGGAAGATATCTTGGCGGTGGTCAAGACCCTCGTCGACCTTCGCGACGGCAAGGGCGAGATCGACGACATCGACAATCTCGGCAACCGCCGGGTGCGTTCGGTCGGCGAGCTCATGGAGAACCAGTATCGCGTCGGTTTGCTGCGCATGGAGCGCGCGATCAAGGAGCGCATGAGCTCCGTCGAGATCGACACGGTGATGCCGCAGGATCTGATCAACGCGAAGCCGGCCGCGGCGGCCGTGCGCGAGTTCTTCGGTTCCTCGCAGCTGTCGCAGTTCATGGATCAGACCAACCCGCTGTCGGAGATCACCCACAAGCGGCGCCTCTCGGCGCTTGGACCCGGCGGCCTGACGCGCGAGCGCGCCGGCTTCGAGGTGCGCGACGTGCATCCGACGCATTACGGTCGGATCTGTCCGATCGAGACGCCGGAAGGCCCGAATATCGGCCTGATCAATTCGCTCGCCACCTTCGCGCGAGTGAACAAATACGGCTTCATCGAGAGCCCGTACCGCAAGGTCGTCGACGGCATCGTCACCCATGATGTCGTGTATCTGTCGGCGATGGAGGAATCCAAGCATCACGTCGCCCAGGCGAATGCCGTCCTGACCGACGACAGCCGGTTCCAGAACGAGTTCGTCGTCTGCCGCCATTCGGGCGACGTCTTCATGACGCCGCGCGACAATGTCGATCTGATGGACGTGTCGCCGAAGCAGCTGGTTTCGGTCGCGGCGGCGCTGATTCCGTTCCTCGAGAACGATGACGCCAACCGCGCTCTGATGGGCTCGAACATGCAGCGCCAGGCGGTGCCGCTGGTTCGCGCCGAGGCGCCGTTCGTCGGCACCGGCATGGAATCGATCGTCGCCCGCGATTCAGGCGCCGCCATCGGGGCGCGCCGCACCGGCGTGGTCGACCAGGTCGACGCGACGCGTATCGTTATCCGCGCGACGGAAGATCTCGAGGCCGGCAAGTCCGGTGTCGACATCTACCGGCTGATGAAGTTCCAGCGTTCGAACCAGAACACCTGCATCAACCAGCGTCCGCTGGTGGCGGTGGGTGACCCGGTCGAAAAGGGCGACATCATTGCTGACGGTCCGTCGACCGATCTGGGCGATCTGGCGCTCGGGCGGAACGTGCTCGTCGCGTTCATGCCGTGGAACGGCTACAACTACGAGGATTCGATCCTCCTGTCGGAGCGCATCGTCGCCGACGACGTCTTCACCTCGATCCATATCGAGGAGTTCGAGGTCATGGCGCGCGACACCAAGCTCGGGCCGGAAGAGATCACCCGCGACATTCCGAATGTCTCGGAAGAAGCACTGAAGAATCTTGATGAGGCCGGCATCGTCTATATCGGTGCCGAAGTGCAGCCGGGCGACATCCTGGTCGGCAAGATCACGCCGAAGGGCGAGAGCCCGATGACGCCGGAGGAAAAGCTCCTGCGCGCCATCTTCGGTGAGAAGGCCTCCGATGTTCGCGATACGTCGAACCGGATGCCTCCGGGCGCCTACGGCACTGTCGTCGAAGTTCGCGTGTTCAATCGCCACGGGGTCGAGAAAGACGAGCGCGCCATGGCGATCGAGCGCGAGGAGATCGAGCGGCTCGCCAAGGATCGCGACGACGAACAAGCGATTCTCGACCGCAACGTCTACGGCCGTCTGGTGGAGATGCTTGGCGGAAAATCCGCCATCGCGGGGCCGAAGGGCTTCAAGAAGGGCGCGACCATTTCCGCCGACGCAATGAGCGAGTATCCCCGCTCGCAGTGGTGGATGTTCGCCGTCGAAGAAGAGAAGCTGCAGGCCGAACTGGAGGATCTGCGCAACGTCTATGACGAGGCGAAGACCACCCTTGAGCAGCGCTTCATGGACAAGGTCGAGAAGGTGCAGCGCGGCGACGAGCTGCCCCCCGGCGTCATGAAGCAGGTCAAGGTCTTCGTCGCGGTCAAGCGCAAGATCCAGCCGGGCGACAAGATGGCCGGACGGCACGGCAACAAGGGTGTGGTGTCACGCATCCTGCCGGTCGAGGACATGCCGTTCAACGAAGACGGCACGCATGTCGACATCGTGCTCAATCCGCTGGGCGTTCCGTCACGTATGAATGTCGGGCAGATTCTCGAAACCCATCTTGGCTGGGCCTGTTCTGGCATGGGCAAGAAGATCGGCGAGATGCTCGAGGTCTATAACCAGTCCCAAGACGTCTCGCCGCTCCGCGACGAGATCGCCGGACTGCTGGGCGACAACGACCGCAACGAGAAGGTCAAGGACTACGACGACGCCAGTGTCATCACCTTGGCCAAACAGATGACACGCGGCGTGTCGATCGCGACGCCGGTCTTCGATGGCGCGGTCGAGCACGACATCGTCGAAATGCTGGAAAAGGCTGGGCTGAACGGTTCGGGCCAGGTGACGCTCTATGACGGGCGCACCGGCGAGGCCTTCGATCGGCAGGTGACGGTTGGCTACATCTACATGCTGAAGCTGCACCATCTGGTGGACGACAAGATCCACGCCCGTTCGATCGGCCCGTACTCGCTCGTGACCCAGCAGCCATTGGGCGGTAAGGCCCAGTTCGGCGGCCAGCGCTTCGGCGAGATGGAGGTCTGGGCACTGGAAGCCTATGGCGCCGCCTACACGCTGCAGGAGATGCTGACGGTGAAGTCGGACGATGTCGCGGGCCGCACCAAGGTCTACGAGTCGATCGTACGCGGTGACGACGCCTTCGAGTCCGGCATTCCCGAGAGCTTCAACGTGCTCGTCAAGGAAATGCGCTCGCTCGGCCTCGACGTCGATCTGGCGAACTCGGCGGTCGAGTTGCCGGCGCCCGCCGAGGGTCTGCCGGACGCGGCCGAATAGTCGCGAGAAAATCGACCGCACCCGTTGCGGTCCGGATCGGCGCCTACATAGCGCCGATCCTCGACGATTGAACGATTTCAGCGGCCGGTATACCCGCCGCGACTCGGGGTTTCGCCCCACGAAGGAGAAAGCGCATGAACCAAGAGGTCATGAACATCTTCAATCCGCAGGTGGCTGCGCAGACGTTCGATTCGATCCGCATCTCGCTCGCCTCGCCTGAGAAGATCCTTTCCTGGTCGTTCGGCGAGATCAAGAAGCCGGAGACGATCAACTACCGCACGTTCAAGCCGGAGCGGGACGGTCTGTTCTGCGCCCGCATCTTCGGTCCGATCAAGGATTACGAGTGCCTGTGCGGCAAGTACAAGCGGATGAAGTACAAGGGCATCATCTGCGAGAAGTGCGGCGTCGAGGTGACTCTTTCGCGCGTGCGGCGCGAGCGCATGGGTCATATCGAGCTCGCCGCGCCGGTCGCCCACATCTGGTTCCTGAAGTCGTTGCCGTCGCGCATCGGCACGCTGCTCGACATGACCCTCAAGGACATCGAGCGGGTTCTGTATTTCGAGAACTACATTGTCACCGAACCGGGCCTGACCTCTCTGAAGGAGCATCAGCTCCTGTCGGAAGAGGAATATATGATCGCCGTTGACGAGTTCGGCGAGGATTCCTTCACCGCGCTGATCGGCGCCGAGGCGATTCAAGATCTTCTCGCGGGCATGGATCTGGAAAAGATCGCCGGCGATTTGCGTGCCGAGCTCGCGGAGACCACGTCCGAGCTCAAGACCAAGAAGCTGATGAAGCGGCTGAAGATCGTCGAGAACTTCCTCGATTCCGGCAACAAGCCGGAGTGGATGATCATGAGCGTCGTTCCGGTGATCCCGCCGGACCTGCGCCCCCTGGTGCCGCTCGACGGCGGTCGTTTCGCGACGTCGGATCTCAACGACCTGTATCGCCGCGTGATCAACCGGAACAACCGCCTCAAGCGGCTGATCGAACTGCGTGCGCCCGGCATCATCATCCGCAACGAGAAGCGGATGCTGCAGGAAGCCGTCGATGCGCTGTTCGACAACGGCCGCCGCGGCCGCGTGATCACCGGCGCCAACAAACGTCCGTTGAAATCGCTGTCCGACATGCTCAAGGGCAAGCAGGGCCGGTTCCGCCAGAACCTGCTCGGCAAGCGCGTCGATTATTCCGGTCGCTCGGTTATCGTCACCGGCCCGGAGCTGAAACTGCACCAGTGCGGTCTTCCGAAGAAAATGGCGCTGGAGCTGTTCAAGCCGTTCATCTACGCGCGCCTCGATGCCAAGGGTTTCTCCTCGACCGTCAAGCAGGCGAAGAAGCTGGTCGAGAAGGAGCGCCCGGAAGTCTGGGATATCCTCGATGAGGTCATCCGCGAACATCCGGTGCTCTTGAACCGCGCTCCGACCCTGCACCGTCTCGGTATCCAGGCCTTCGAGCCGGTGCTAATCGAAGGCAAGGCGATCCAGTTGCATCCGCTCGTCTGTACGGCCTTCAACGCCGATTTCGACGGCGATCAGATGGCCGTGCACGTTCCGTTGTCGATCGAGGCGCAGCTGGAAGCGCGCGTTCTCATGATGTCGACGAACAACATCCTGCATCCCGCGAACGGCGCGCCAATTATCGTGCCGTCGCAGGACATGGTGCTCGGGCTCTACTACCTCTCGATCATGAACGAGAACGAGCCGGGGCAGGGGATGGCCTTTTCCGACATCGGCGAACTCGAGCACGCCATCGCCAACCGCTCGGTGACCCTGCACAGCAAGGTCAAGGGTCGCTTCAAGACGGTGGACGCGGACGGCAATCCGGTCTCGAATATCTACGAGACGACGCCGGGCCGTATGCTCATCGGCGAACTCCTGCCGAAGAACGCCGCGATTCCGTTCGACATCTGCAACGAGCTGATGACCAAGAAGACCATCTCCAAGATGATCGATCAGGTCTATCGTCACTGCGGTCAGAAGGAGACGGTGATCTTCTGCGACCAGATCATGCAGATCGGGTTCCGTCATGCCTGTACGGCTGGCATCTCGTTCGGCAAGGACGACATGCTGATCCCGGACACCAAGCCGAGGATGATCGGCGAGACCCAGGCGCTCGCGAAGGAGTACGAGCAGCAGTACAATGACGGCCTGATCACCCAGGGCGAGAAGTACAACAAGGTTGTCGACGCCTGGGCGAAGTGCACGGACAAGATCGCCGACGAGATGATGGCTCGCATCAAGGCGATCGAGTTCGACGACAATGGTCGGCAGAAGCCGATGAACTCGATCTACATGATGTCGCATTCCGGCGCCCGCGGGTCGCCGACCCAGATGCGCCAGTTGGCGGCGATGCGCGGCCTGATGACCAAGCCGTCCGGCGAGATCATCGAGACGCCGATCATCTCGAACTTCAAGGAAGGCCTGACCGTGCTCGAGTACTTCAACTCGACCCACGGTGCCCGCAAGGGCTTGGCCGACACCGCGCTGAAGACCGCCAATTCGGGCTATCTCACCCGTCGTCTCGTCGACGTGGCGCAGGACTGCATCATAACGCAGGTCGATTGCGGCACGAAGAACGGCCTGACCATGCAGCCGATCGTCGACGCCGGTCAGGTCGTCGCGTCGATCGGCCAGCGGGTCCTCGGCCGTACGGCGCTCGAGGATATCCTGCACCCGCTGACCGGCGAAGTGATTGTCAAGGGCGGTGTGACGATCGAGGAGGCCGATGTCGAAGTGATCGAAAAGGCCAGCATCCAGTCGATCAACATTCGCTCGGCGCTGACCTGCGAGATTCGGACCGGCATCTGTGCCACGTGCTACGGGCGTGATCTCGCCCGCGGCACGCCCGTCAACATGGGTGAGGCTGTCGGCGTCATTGCCGCGCAGTCGATCGGCGAGCCGGGTACCCAGCTCACCATGCGTACCTTCCACATGGGCGGGACTGCGCAGGTGGTCGACTCCTCGTTCCTGGAAGCGTCCTACGAGGGCACGGTGGCGATCCGTAACCGCAACGTCGTGCGGAACTCCGATGGCCGACTGGTCGCGATGGGCCGCAACATGGCGATCCTCATCCTCGATCAGGCGGGCAAGGAGCGTGCGTCGCACCGCGTTACCTACGGCAGCCGCATCTTCGTCGACGACGGCGATACGGTCCGGCGCGGCCAGCGCATCGCCGAATGGGATCCGTACACCCGTCCGGTGCTGACCGAGCTTGAGGGCACGGTCGACTTCGAGGACATGGTGGAAGGCATCTCGGTGTCCGAGCAGGCCGACGAATCGACCGGCATCACCAAGCGGGCGGTCATCGACTGGCGGGCGAGCCCGCGCGGTCAGGACCTTAAGCCGGCGATCGTGGTGCGGGGCAAGGATGGCGAGATCCTCAAGCTGGCCCGTGGCTCCGACGCCCGCTACTTCCAGTCGGTCGACGCGATCCTGTCGGTCGAGCCGGGTGCCACGGTGAAGGCCGGTGACGTCCTGTCGCGTATTCCGATGGAAAGCGCGAAGACCAAGGACATCACCGGTGGTCTGCCGCGTGTTGCCGAACTGTTCGAGGCGCGCAAGCCGAAGGACAACGCGGTGATCGCGGAAATCGACGGCACGGTGAAGTTCGGGCGCGACTACAAGAACAAGCGCCGGATCATCATCGAGCCGCACGAGGGCGGCGGCGAGCCGATGGAGTACCTGATCCCGAAGGGCAAGCCGTTCCATCTTCAGGAAGGCGACGTCATCGAGAAGGGCGACTACATTCTCGACGGCAACCCGGCTCCGCACGACATCCTGGCGATCCGCGGCGTGGAGGCACTGGCTTCCTACCTCGTCAACGAGATCCAGGAGGTCTATCGGCTGCAGGGCGTGTTGATCAACGACAAGCACATCGAGGTCATCGTCCGGCAGATGCTGCAGAAGGTCGAGATCGTCGAGTCTGGCGACTCTGGCTACATTCCGGGCGACAATGTCGACCGGATCGAGCTGGCGGAACTCAACGAGCGCCTCGAAGAAGAGGGCAAGAAGCCGGCATCCGGCAATCCGGTCCTGCTCGGCATTACCAAGGCCTCGCTGCAGACGCCGTCCTTCATCTCGGCCGCCTCCTTCCAGGAGACGACGCGGGTGTTGACCGAGGCGGCAGTCGCCGGCAAGACCGATACGCTGCAGGGTCTGAAGGAGAACGTCATCGTCGGCCGTCTGATCCCGGCGGGTACCGGCGGCATGATGACCCAGGTGCGCCGCATCGCCACCTCGCGCGATGACCTCATCTTGGAGGATCGCCGCAAGGCCGCCAACAAGGCCGAGACCGATCGCATGCTGACCGCGATCACGGACGCGGCCGAGTAGGCCTCGCCCGTGATGGTGAAGCAGGGAATGGAAAAGGCCGCCTCCGGGCGGCCTTTTTGCCGTCGAGGACGACTGTCGCGGAGGTCGCGCGCGTTTTGCGGGTCGGTCGCGGCGCGGTGACCAGGAGCCGTGACAATCGCCGCCGGGCGTGGCTCGCGAACTCCTTCGGTTGCGGGGTTGACGGGTCCGGGGAGAATCGTTAAGTACCCCCCAACAGAGCCGATGTGAGGCCGAATCTTCCCAAGGACGCCACGTCCGGGATCAAGCGCTTCAAACAAGGCTTCGTTCAACGAGACGTCACATCGCTGGATGCAAGACCGCCAAGGCGGTCCTCTGCTTCGTTCCGGGCAGTCCACTCTCCAGTGGATCGATTGCCCGGTTTCGCGCATGGAGAGTTGCTCTTCGCTTTTGCGTGGCGCGACGTTTCGTGTCGAACCTGAGTTTTGGAAGAAGAGGGAAGGTTGGAATGCCGACCATCAACCAATTGGTCCGGAAGCCGCGTGTTCGCCCTGTCGAGCGCAATACGGTTCCGGCACTCGAGGCCAACCCGCAAAAGCGCGGCGTGTGCACCCGTGTCTACACGACCACGCCGAAGAAGCCGAACTCGGCGCTTCGTAAGGTCGCCAAGGTTCGTCTCGTCAACGGTTACGAAGTCATCGGCTACATCCCGGGCGAAGGCCATAATCTTCAGGAGCACTCCGTGGTGATGATCCGCGGCGGGCGCGTGAAGGATCTTCCGGGTGTTCGCTACCACATCATCCGCGGCGTGCTCGACACGCAGGGCGTCAAGAACCGGAAGCAGCGTCGTTCGAAGTACGGCGCCAAGCGTCCGAAGTAAGCCCCAACGCTGATCAGTTGAAGAGACGATAGTATGTCCCGCCGCCACAGAGCCGAAAAGCGTGAAATCAATCCGGACCCGAAGTTCGGTGATCTCATCGTGTCGAAGTTCATGAACGCCGTCATGTATGACGGCAAGAAGTCGGTCGCCGAGCGCATCGTCTACGGTGCGTTCGATACCGTCCACGAGAAGACCCGCCAGGACGCGGTCGCGATCTTCCATCAGGCGCTGGAGAATATCTCGCCGCATGTGGAAGTCCGCTCCCGCCGTGTCGGTGGTGCAACCTATCAGGTTCCGGTCGACGTTCGTCCCGAGCGCCGTCAGGCGCTGGCGATCCGTTGGCTGATCACCGCGGCGCGCGGTCGCAACGAGACGACCATGGTCGACCGCTTGTCGGGCGAGCTCATGGATGCGGCCAACAACCGTGGTACGGCCGTGAAGAAGCGCGAAGACACGCACCGCATGGCGGAAGCGAACCGCGCCTTCTCGCACTACCGCTGGTAATTCAAGTTTCTGCCCGAAAGGCGACGCCCGATGGCACGCGACTATAAGATCGAAGACTACCGCAATTTCGGCATCATGGCTCACATCGATGCTGGAAAGACGACGACGACCGAGCGGATCCTCTACTATACCGGCAAGTCCCACAAAATCGGCGAAGTGCATGATGGCGCTGCGACGATGGACTGGATGGCGCAGGAGCAGGAGCGCGGCATCACCATCACGTCCGCCGCGACCACGACGTTCTGGGAAGGCCGCGACGGCAAGAAGCGCCGCTTCAACATCATCGATACGCCCGGCCACGTCGACTTTACGATTGAAGTCGAGCGTAGCTTGCGCGTTCTCGATGGCGCGATCGCGCTTCTCGACGCCAACGCAGGTGTGGAGCCGCAGACCGAGACGGTCTGGCGCCAGGCGGACAAGTATCAGGTTCCCCGCATGATCTTCGTCAACAAGATGGACAAGACGGGCGCCGACTTCTTTCGCTGTGTGGAGATGATCAAGTCGCGTCTCGGTGCGCGTCCGGTGGTCGTCCAGTTGCCGATCGGTGCCGAGACGGAGCTCAAGGGTGTCATCGATCTCATCGAGATGAAAGCGCTGGTCTGGCGCGACGAGAATCTCGGAGCTCAGTGGGACGTTCTCGATATCCCGGCCGACATGCTCGCCCAGGCTGAAGAATATCGCGAGGCGATGATCGAAGCCGCCGTCGAGCTCGATGAAGGCGCGATGGAGCGTTACCTCGAAGGCGAGATGCCGAGCAGTGAGGAAATTCGCAAGCTGATCCGCAAGGGAACCTGCGATGTCTGGTTCACGCCGGTTCTCTGCGGTTCGGCATTCAAGAACAAGGGCGTTCAGCCGCTTCTCGACGCCGTGGTCGACTTCCTGCCGTCGCCGGTGGAAGTGAAGCCGATCAAGGGTATTGACCCGAAGACCGAAGCCGAGGTGGTTCGCAAGTCGTCCGACGACGAGCCGCTATCCATGCTGGCCTTCAAGATCATGAACGATCCGTTTGTCGGTTCGCTCACCTTCGCTCGCATCTACTCCGGTGTTCTGACCAAGGGCACCTCGCTCCAGAACACCGTCAAGGAGAAGAAGGAGCGCATCGGCCGCATGCTGCAGATGCACTCCAACTCCCGCGAGGACATTGAGGAGGCCTATGCTGGCGACATCGTCGCACTGGCCGGCCTCAAGGACACGACGACCGGCGACACGCTCTGCGATCCGCTGAAGCCGGTCATTCTGGAGCGGATGGAGTTCCCCGATCCGGTCATCGAGATCGCGATCGAGCCGAAGACCAAGGCCGACCAGGAAAAGATGGGCCTCGCGCTCAACCGTCTGGCCGCCGAGGATCCGTCCTTCCGGGTCAAGACGGACGAGGAATCGGGCCAAACGATCATCGCCGGCATGGGCGAGCTTCACCTCGACATTCTCGTCGATCGCATGAAGCGGGAATTCAAGGTCGAGGCGAATATCGGCGCGCCGCAGGTGGCTTATCGCGAGACGATCACGCGCAAGGCCGAAGTCGACTACACCCACAAGAAGCAGACAGGCGGTACGGGCCAGTTCGCTCGCGTCAAGATGACCTTCGAGCCGGCCGAGATCGGCGAGGGCTTCAGCTTCGAGTCGAAGATCGTCGGCGGCGCGGTTCCGAAGGAATACATCCCGGGTGTCCAGAAGGGCATCGTGTCGGTGCTGACGTCGGGCCCGCTCGCTGGCTTCCCGATGGTGGACATCAAGGCGCAGCTGCTGGATGGCGCATTCCACGATGTCGACTCCTCGGTACTGGCCTTCGAAATCGCGGCGCGTGCCGGTTTCCGCGAGGCGATCCAGAAGGCGGGACCGCGGCTTCTGGAGCCGGTCATGAAGGTCGAAGTGGTGACGCCGGAAGATTATGTCGGTGACGTCATCGGCGATTTGAACTCGCGTCGCGGGCAGATCCAGGGAACCGAGCCGCGCGGTATCGCGCAGGTCGTCAACGCCATGGTGCCGCTGGCCAACATGTTCGGCTACGTCAACCAACTGCGCTCGATGTCCCAGGGCCGTGCCCAGTACACGATGCAGTTCGATCATTACGAGCAGGTGCCGAACCAGGTCGCGGACGAAATTCAGAAAAAGTACGCCTGACCGCGTTTCCATCGAAACGACATTCGGCTCGCTGAGCCAAGACTAGACAACGGAGTGGCAAGATGGCCAAGAGCAAATTCGAGCGCAACAAGCCGCATGTGAACATCGGGACGATTGGTCACGTTGATCACGGCAAGA
>CANKZU010000031.1 GCA_947488615.1 uncultured Aurantimonas sp. | reverse complement strand
CGGTTGTGGTCAGCAACTCGACCCTACCGCGGAACCCTCGATGACCGCTCAGCTACACCACCTCGTGGGACACGACCGATTATGGTATAAAGATCTTGTCGGAAGGCGGTGGCGGGGGCACATATGACGGTATGGAACAGCGCGTTACCAAACTCGAAAATGACATGACCGAGATCAAGGTCACACTTGGTCGCATCGACGAGCGATTGATCGGCATGGCGAACAACCTCGCCACAAAAGCCGATGTAGCTAAGATCGATGGAAAGCTGGATGGCAAGCTCGGCGTTTGGCAGTTCCTGCCGGCGCTCGGCGCCGCTGTTGCGCTCATTCTGGCTTGGCCAAAAATCTCGGCATTTTTCGGCGGCTGATCGGCTTCGCTTCGGCGGGACCTTTTCGTATGCATCTGGCGGATAACCATTCCTGAAAGCACACCCCGAGAGAACAATCTACCGGTCGACATAGGCGTATCGTTCCTTATGGAAGTTCGGGCACGCTTCGACACCCGCCCCGATACGCCGCCTTCTTCAAACCGTCATCACCCAGGTTCAGCCATAGCTCCCGCGAAACTGCTGCGAGTGCTCAAATCTCCGAATAATCGCCCGTAGGCCGCATTGAAACTCTGGCCCCGAGTTAAGAGCGCCAAGACGACCTTCGAGCGAGGTCTCTGAAGTTCAAAATAGCGAGCCCTGGCCCTCCGCGGGCTTTTTCGCCGCCGCGCGACGGCGCGGGCTCGGCTTGTCCTGGGCCATCGCGCCGCCGGTCGCGGCCGCGGGGCCAGTGCCCAATTCGCCGTCTCCGGTCGCGACGGCCGAGCGCCGCTCGTTTCCAGCAAATTGCACCGTGAAGGCCATGCCCGGCGTCAGGCCGGCGGCGCGGATGATCGGCTGGTCGTCGTCGCCGCGAATGATCGCATAGCCGCGTTCCAGCACGCGCAGCGGATTGAGACTGTCCGCCATGCGCCATGCCGCCGCGATTCGTTGCCGGCGCGCCTCCATCGCCTGTGCCTGCGCCGCCGACAGCCGCTCGCCGAGCGTGTCCAGTCGCAGCCGCGCGGCTTCGCTGCGGGCCTTGATCTGATGCGGCTGCAGCCCCGCCGCCGTCCGCTCGAAACGCTGCCGCAGATCATGAAGCTTTATCTCCAGGGCATGGGCGGCACGGGTCTCGTGATGGCGCAGATCCGCCCGCTTGTCCCGGACCAGACTGACGAGGCGCGACGGCGACAGCCGGCTCGCGATGTCCCCATAATGCCGGCGCTTTTCCGAAATCGCCACGCGCAGGCATTGGCCGAGCGCGGTGGTGGCCTCGTCGAGCCGGCGCCGGGGCAGCGCCAGCAGCATATCGGGCGAGGGCAGGGCGCGGGCCGTGGCGGCGACGGACTTGCGCTCCTGATCGAGCCGCCGCGAGATCGCTCCTGCCTGCCGGGCGTGCAGACCGGCGAGATTGGCCAGAAGCTCGGCCCGCACCGGTACGGCGATCTCGGCGGCCCCGGTCGGTGTCGGCGCGCGCCGGTCGGCGGCGTGGTCGATCAGCGTCCAGTCGGTCTCGTGCCCCACCGCCGAGATCAGCGGGATCGTCGAGCTGGCCGCCGCGCGCACCACCGCCTCGTCGTTAAAGCCCCAAAGATCTTCCAGACTGCCGCCGCCACGCGCGACGATGATCAGGTCCGGCCGGGGGATCGCGCCGTCCGGCTCCAGCGCGTTGAAGCCGTCGATGCCGCGCGCGACCTCGTCTCCCGACGTCTCGCCCTGGACCCGCACCGGCCAGACGATCAGCCGCACCGGAAACCGGTCGGCGATGCGGTGATGGATGTCGCGGATGACCGCGCCGGTCGGCGAGGTGACGATGCCGATGACGCGCGGCAGATAGGGCAGGCGCTGCTTGCGATCGGGCGAAAACAGCCCTTCGGCCGCGAGCTTGCGCTTGCGCTCGTTCAAGAGGGCCATCAGCGCCCCGGCGCCGGCCGGCTCGATGGTCTCGATGACGATCTGGTATTTCGACGAGCCGGGATAGGTGGTCAGCTTGCCGGTCGCGATCACCTCAAGCCCTTCCTCGGGCTTGAAGGCGAGCTTGGCGAAGGCGGTTCGCCAGATGACGGCGTCGATGCGCGCCCGCTCGTCCTTGAGGCTGAAATAGGCGTGGCCGGAGGAATGCGGACCGCGATAGCCGGACACCTCGCCGCGCACCCGGACATGGCCGAAGGCGTCCTCGACGGTCCGCTTCAGCGCGCCGGAGATTTCCGACACGCTGTATTCGGCGACGTTCGAGGCGGCGGGGGATTCGTCGAGACGGCTCATCGCCGCAATCATGGTGAGCCGCGCCCGCGGGTCAAGGCGAAACCCGGCGATGCCAAGCGATGCTGATCAATTCGATGCGTTTTGACCCTGCGCCTTTCCGGTGCAAGCTGGAGCCGGGCACCGGAAATCCGGGGAGGAAGTCCATGCGGAAGTTCATGGGAACGCTTGGTCGCACGCTGCTGGCCTTGATGCTGCTGGCCGCTCCGGCGGTGGCGCAAGACATGATGAGCGGGCTCGACCTGACCTCGCCGCGCATGACCGAAGCCGAAATGAGCCGCGCCGAGGTCGAGGCGCTGCTGAGCCAGGCGACGCCGGACAAGCCTGCCGATCTCAGCCGCAAGGCGCTGAACGGCCTCGATCTCTCGGGGCTCAACTTCGACGGCGCCGACATGACCAGCGCCTATCTCAACGGCACCGATTTATCCGGCGCCAGCCTCGTCGGCGCCAAGCTCGATCAGGCCTGGGGGCTGAAGGCCGTCTTCACCAACGCGAAGATGGCCGGGGCCAATCTGTTTCAGGCGCAGATGTTAGATGCCCAATTCGACGGCGCCGATCTGTCCGGCGCTCGGCTGGCCAGCGACTTCACCCGCGCCTCGATGGTCGGCGCGAACATGAGCGGCGCGGATTTTTCCGCCGACATGCGCAACCAGTCGATGGGCATGATGCGCGGCGTTCTGAACTCGGCCGATGCGACCGGCGCGGATTTTTCCGGCGCCAACCTGTCGCGCGCCGCCGGCGAGTTCGCCAATTTCACCGATGCGAACTTCGAAGGCGCGGACATGCGGCGCATGGAGGCGGCGGGCGCCAGATTCGACGGCGCCAATCTCGAGGGCGCGGATTTCGCCGACGCCGACTTGCAATCCGCAAGGCTCGACAAGGCCAAGGGCACGGCGAAGAATTTGGAACGGTAGGCCGGCGGCGGTGGATCGACGACGCCGGCCGATCATTTTCACATCTTGGTGGCGAGCCCCGAATCCAGCGCCCTGACATCGGTGCGGTCGACCGCCGACGCCAGCGACGGCGCGGGATGCCGCGTTCTCACCCGCGACCGCGCCAGAATGGCGAGGAACAGGAGAAGCGAGGCGAGGGTCACGACCGATCCCAGGGCGGCCAGCGTCTCCGTCGTGCCGCGTATGGCCAGCACGATGCCTGGTACCAGCAGCCATAGCCCGGCCGTCATGACCGCGAAATGCAACTTGGCCAGTCGCGTTGCCGCGGCGCCGGGTACGAGATGATAGAACAGGCCGAAGATCGCCATCGACACCCAACCGACCAGATTGAGGTGGCCATGCGCCGGCGACAGCGTGTGGTCCTGCGACGCTGCCATGTAGATACCGAAGACCACGCCGAGGACCAGATAGCCGACCGCCGAAAGAATGAACCAGAAAGCCAACCCACGCATCGTCTCTCCCTTTCTCGAAAACGGTTCATGGTTTGTCGTTCGACGAGGCGGCTGCGCGCGCTCGCTCAGAGGTCTTTCAGCCGGCACCAAGCGGTGGACCAGTGAAATCCAGATGATGGCGCGCGGCCACCGGCATGATCTGCTCCATGTCGTCGGGAACGCGATAACGGCCGGCGGCCATCTCGCTGAAGAATTTCTCGAAGCCGCCGGGTGTGAGGATCACCAGATGCCGCGAAGGCCGCTCGCCGATTACCCGGAAGGTGTGTTCCGTGCCGCGCGGCACGAAGGCTGTGCCGCCGGGACCCCGCACGAAACGCTCGCCAGCCGTCCAGAATTCGCACTCGCCGGTGAGCACGATGAAGGCCTCATCCTCGCGGTGATGGATGTGGCGCGGCGGGCCGGATCCGACGGGCGAGACGCTGTCGATGATCGACATGGCCCCACCGCTCGCATCGTTCGACAGAATGGTCTTGTAGCCGACGCCCAGCCACTCGATCGCGCCCGGTCCCAAGGTCTCGCAAACCATTGGCTGTCTCCCGCTTCCGCAACGGAAACAGACTGACACATCGAGGGTCATGCGGAAAATCGATTAATTATATGATACATATTTGACTCATGAATTTATCGGCCTTCGATCTCAATCTTCTGCGCGTCCTCGATGCGTTGCTGCGCGAGAATTCGACGACCGCTGCGGCGACACGCGTGGGATTGTCGCAACCGGCCGTCTCGGCGGCCTTGAGCCGTTTGCGGCATTCGCTTGGAGACCCGCTCTTCATCAGGCAGGGGCAGGGGCTTGCACCCACGGCCTACGCCAAGTCGCTGGAGCTACCTCTGCGCGAGGTTCTCGACCGGCTAGAGGAGATGCTGAGCGGGCCAACCCGATTCGACGCGGCGCGCGCGACCGAAATCTTTAAGATTTCCGGGTCCGACTTTTTCGCCGAGATGCTGATGCCGAGGCTCGCCGACGCCTTGTCCACCAAGGCGCCAGGCGTGCGGGTCCAACTAGTCGATCTCGTGCCAGACAACTATGTCGGCACGCTCGAACGCTTCGAGGTCGATCTCGCATTGATCCCCGGCACCAGCTATCCGAGCTGGATCGACTACGAGCCGGTCTTTACGTCGAGCTTCGCGATGATCGCGCGCAAGGGGCATCTAAGATTGAGTCGCGCCGGGATTAAGCCCGGCGAAACGGTGCCGATCGATCTGTTTTGCGATCTCGGGCACATCCTGTTCTCTCCGGAAGGAAAGCTGCGGGCAATGGGTGACGCGGCGCTGGCACGGGTCGGCCGCGAGCGCCGGGTGGTCATGACCATGCCGGTCTTTTCGGGCGTGTGCAGTGCGGTTTCGGGTAGTGATCACGTGGCGCTTTTGCCCCGTCAACTCGCGCTGGCGATGCGAGACAGGCTCGGTGTGGAAATTTACCTGCCGCCCATGCCGATCGCTCCCGCCCAAATCGCCATGATCTGGCATCGCCGGGCAACCAACGCGCCAGCGCATCGATGGATACGCGGGGTCATTGCCGAACTCTTGAGTCCGCTCAATGAAGGGGAAGGCGCTCCGTGAGGGACAGCGGTATAAGGGTGATTGGCATCAGGTGACAGGCGCGGGCCGCGAGAGACTTATGCTTTTGCTGCCGGCGATCCCTGAGACTTCTCGCGATAGGCCGAAAAACCCTCGCTTCGATAAAGGGCTTCGATTTCGTCCTTGGAGAAGGAATTCTCGTCGGTGTCGATCGACACGCCGAAGCGCTGCGTCTGATCATCTTCGACCACGAAACATATTCCCTCGGCCAGCGTCTCGAAACGCCGGTGAGCCACGCCACCCTTCGGCACCACGCGACGCGCGGACCTGGCCCAGAAAAGATCCGCCGGAAGATCGAAATTGATGATCGGCATGCTCGGGTTCCTCCTCGCCGCGGTATTCGGCGGCCTGGCGAAACATCGCCATATCCAAGCCTCCGGGCGCCAATGCCTGCATGCCCGCCGCGAGGACTCACTCCTCGCGGCGGGCATGCCGTTTCTATCTTGCTCGAATGGTCAGGCGATCGTCTTCAGATTTTCGGCTGACATTTTGCCGCTCTTTTGATCGGACATGAGCTCGAAGCTGACCTTCTGGCCCTCGTCCAAACCGTTGAGACCGGAGCGCTCGACCGCGCTGATATGAACGAATGCATCGGCGCCGCCGTCATCCGGCGCGATGAAGCCAAAGCCCTTTTGAGCGTTGAACCATTTCACTGTTCCCGTAGCCATGGGAAAACCTTTCTAGAATGAATTCTGAAACTCGCGGCGCTCAGCGCTGCGATATTTTGTTTTCGATGGCGAATACTAAAAATTGCGAGAAAAAATTCTGAAAACCCTAGCGCGCAGATATTATTGCCAACGCGGAATATATGGGATCAACGCGCTCGTATTTCAAGCAGGGTGAATTTACTTGCTGGCGGTCGACATTCAGCATGACCCAGCCGGCGTCAGGGCGCCACGGAGGGGGCGCAATTCTCTTGCGAAACGGGCCTCTACCTATTATGGCCAACGCCCTATCCCACCGCGACCATCGCCCCGCGCAGCCGCTGCTGGCGTGGCGCCCGGGTTTCCGGCAGATGCGCGGGCGCGGCCTGCGCCGTCGGCGACAAGTTCGCCAGACTGTCGCGGATATGCTCGACCAGCGCGCTGACCACCGGACCATCGGCGTTGCGCGACCTGAGCACGCCGATCTCGGTATCCTGCAGTACCGGGAAATCGTCGAACTCGCCGAGCACCCGCATGCCGGGCCTGAAAGCGCATTCCGGCAAAACGCTCACCGCCAGTCCCGACAGCACGGCAGAGGTGACGATCTGCGCCGACCATGAGGTGAACAGCACCTTGTAGCGCCGTCCGATGCGGTCCAGCGCCGCGCAGCCCTCGGTCCGCCAGACGCAGTCGAGCCGCCCGAGCGCCAGCGGCACCACCGTCTCATTGTGGATGTCGTGCGAGGCAGAAGTGACGAAATGCAGCGGCTCGCGGCGCACGACCTCGGTCAGCGTCGCGCCGGGAAAGCAGTCCGACACCAGCGCCACGTCCAGTCGGCCCTTGTCGATGTGCTCGGCAAGGTTCGAGGAGGGCTCGCAGGCGATCTGAAGTTCGACCAGCGGATTGGAGCGCGAGAAGCGGGCCAGAATTTCTGGCAGGAAACGCTCGGCGTAATCGTCCGGCAGGCCGATCCGCACATGGCCCTGCATCGCTTCCTCGTCGAAGGCCGACAGCGTCTCCTGGCTGAGCGCCAGCATGCGCCGCGCATAGGCCAGTAGCCGCGAGCCGTCGTCGGTGATCCGGATCGTCCGCCCGGTGCGCTCGAACAGCGTCGCGCCGAGCCGATCCTCCAGCCGCCGCATCTGCATGGACACAGCGGATTGGGTTTTGAAGACGTCTTCCGCAGCGCGGGTGAAGCTGCCGGCATCGACGATGGCGACGAAGGTGCGCAGATGATCGAGATCGAGAGGTGTGCTCATCGGATTTCCCATCAACGAAAGCGATGCGAGACATTAGCAACATTCGTTGGAATGATCAATTCGGATCGCATAGCTTTCATCGTGTCAGGAACCACTCGGGAGCGTCGCGGCTCGGCCGCAAGGCCAAAACGTTGGCGCTCCCATTTTTTTCCTGAATCCGATGGCTATGAAAGGACAACAGCCATGACGATCATCAGCAAGCCCCGGCTCGGCACACCGCTCGCCCATCCCCTCCAGGCGATCCGCCTTTCGCTCGTAGCAGCCCGTGCGATCGTCAAAACCATCGCCAATCGCCGCAAGGCGCGCGCATTGGGCGAGATGCCCGATTATATGCTGAAAGACATCGGGCTGCGCCGCGACGACATATACGAAGCGCTTCAGGGCGATTGGCGGGCGGATCCGACCTATCGTCTCGCGATCACCGCCGCGCGGCGCCGCAATTCCGACGCTTGCTGAGTTGGCGGCGGCCAAACAGGCCCTGCATCCAAAGTTCTTGAAAGACGGCCGGGGGCGGAAGCCTTCGGCCGTTGTGCTATGAATCCGGCGCCGCTGTCACTTGGTCCGCCGGCACCGCGGCGACGAGCAATTTGTCGATGCGCTGACCGTCCAGATCCACGACCTCAAAGTCCCAGCGTTCCCAGCGGAAGCGTTCGCCAACGTCGGGAATATGGCCAAGATGCCGCAGTACGAAGCCGGCGGTCGTCTCGTAGTCGCGCTCGGCCGGGAACGCAAGCCCGGGCACGGCGTTCCCGACGGCGTCGATCGGCATTGCCGCGTCGATCAGCCAGGTGCCGTCGCCGCGGTCGATCACCCGCGGGTCGTCGTCGCGACCTTCCGGCAACGCTCCGGCAATGCCTTGCAGGATGTCGGTCGGCGTCGCGACGCCCTCGAAGGAGCCGTATTCGTCGAGCACCACGGCGATGTGCAAGCCGGCCGCGCGGAACCGCTCGAGCAGTTTGAGAATCGGCATCGTCTCGTTGACGTAGAGCGGCTCGCGCATCGCTTCTGCGATGTCGATCGTGCCGGTGCGGTGCTGTTGTTCGAGCAGATCCTTGGTCTGGACGATGCCGACGATTTTGTCGTTGTCGGTGTCGATCACCGGATAGCGCGAATGGCCGGATTTCAGGATCTTGTCGAAAAGTACGTCGGCGTCGTCCCGCCGGTCGAGCCAGGTGGTGTCCGGCCGTGGCACCATGATCGAGCGCACGGTGCGGTCGGCGATCCGGATGACGCCCTCCAGCATCTCCCGTTCCTTCGGCTTGAAGACGCCGGTCTGCGTTCCCTCGGCGATCATGGCCCGGACGTCCTCTTCGGTGACGCCGTCGCCATCATCCCGATCGCCGCCAGCGAGCGCCATCACCGCGTTGGTCGATACCCGGAGCAACCACACCAGCGGCGCGCCGGCCGATGCGATCATCGCCATGAACGGCGCAACCTTGACGGCGATCGCCTCGGCGCGGCTGAGCGCGAAGCGCTTGGGCGCCAGCTCGCCGACGATCAGCGACAGATAGGTGATGACGACGACGACAAGGACGAAGGCGACGGTGCCCGCATAAGGGCCGACCACCGGCCAGTCCCGCATCATCTCGGCCATCGGCGCGGCGAAGACCGATCCGCCATAGGCACCGGCGAAGATGCCGACGAGGGTGATGCCGATCTGAACGGTCGACAGGAAGCCCGTCGGGTCCTCCATCAGACGGATGGCGCTGGCCGCGCCGCGCCGCCCCTCCTTGCGCATTTGTTCCAGACGCGACTTGCGTGCCGATACGATGGCGATCTCCGACATGGCGAAGAAGCCGTTGAGGACGATGAGCAGGAGGATGATCAGGAACTTCGTGAGGAGCAAAAGGCGACCTTGAGGTGGATGCGGGATGGACGCTTGAAGATGGAAGCGCGACGACCCGAAGCAAGCGGCAAGGCAATTCGGCACTGGTCGGCTCGAAGCGCGATCCGCAAACCGGCAGCGCGCCGCGTCCCGACCGCGGAAGATCAGCCGCCCTTGTCGTTTCCAAGGCCACCCTGGAAGCGCTGGAACAGCTCAGTCATCTGGCGGGCGTAGTCGTCCTGCATCTTCTGGCCGGCGCGGGCCAGATCGTCGAAGGTATTGGCAGGCGTGGCATCTGGCTCCGGAGCGGGCGCGGGACTTTCGGGCGCGCTCGCCGCGACACCGTCGCCGGATTGCAGCCCGCGCGCGAAGCCTTCCATCATAGCGTCGAAGGGCTGGAAGGGAGTGAAACCTGACGCTGGCGGCGTGTCCTCGCTCGCCCGCCGACTTGTCGAAGACGGGCGCTCTGCCGTCTCGGAGCCCGGCGGCATGAAGGGCAGCTTGCCATTCAGCGCATCGGCGAAGAGACCCGCGAGATAATCCGATCCCGCCGCGCCCGGGAAGCTCGATTGCCGGCGCTGCGGACGATCCGATGGGCGACCCATGGCTTCCATCGCATTGGCGCCGCGCCGCATCATTTCGGCGATGGCCGCAGGGTAGTTGCCGTCGGCAAGCCCCTCGGGCTGATTTCGCGCGACATTGGCGAGCATCATCTTGACCATGGTTTGCATGGTCATGATCGAGAGGTTGCGCATCAGCTTCTCGACCGTGTCCGGCGCGATTCCGCTGGCGAGCGAGACCTTCCGCGCCACGGCGTTGGAAATGTCGCGCGAGCCGAACAGCGCGTCGGCCAGATCCTTCGCCGCCGGACTCCTGGCGGTCTCCGGTCCCGGCATGGTGGTGCCGTCCATAAACGGCAGAAACCGGTGCGAGAGCTCCGTCCAGGCGGCGGGATCCAGCATCGCGCGCTGCAGCGCCAGGGTGAAGGCCGGCGCCAGCGCCTCCGTCGTCTGCCGCACCTCCCGTTGGCTGAGCTTGAAAGCGTCCGCCAGGCGATCGGCGCCAAGGCCGGAATCACCCACAGTCAGCCAGTCGAAGAAATCGGTCATCCTGACCTCGATCGCAGCGTGCCCGTCCACATCCGGACGCACCATGCGCTCCCTGTCGAAGCGGAGCAACCAGTTCTTGCGGGTCGACCGAACCTGGCCGCCCCGAAACCGATGGGACGTTGTCGAAGCGGCTGGTGTTCCGCATCTGGCAAGTGCTTGAAACTTAATAGCTCAGATGCTTGAAGACACGCTCCATCGAGCGGTCCCATTGCTCCTCGTAAAGCCGGACGAGTTCTTCGCCGGAGGTGGTGCCGCGCGCGGCGACCTCCTCGAGCGGCGCGAGAAAATGGCTCTCGTCGTTGCCTTCCTCGTTGAGACAGCGGCGGGCGACGAGGCCTTGGCGCGACAATTTCAGCGTTTCGCGGGCGAGGTCGAGCACAGTGCCATCCCGGAATGGAGTGCGAAAGCCGCTTCGCGGCACCTCGGCGCGCATGGCCGACACTTCTTCAAAGGTCCAGTCACGCGTCAGCGCCGCGACCGCGGCGAGCGTCGCCTCGTCATAGAGCAGGCCGACCCAATAGGCGGGCAGGGCGCAAATCCGCCGCCATGGGCCGCCGTCGGCGCCGCGCATCTCGATGAAGCGCTTCAGGCGCACGTCCGGAAACAGCGTCGACAGATGGTTGACCCAATCACCCATCTGCGGCTCGGGATCGCTGATCCGGCCCTTGAGGGCGCCATCCATGAATTGCCGGAAGGTGACATCGGTCGCGTCGGAGTAGCGGCCGTCGCGGGTAACGAAATACATCGGCACGTCGAGCGCCCACTCCGCGTAATGCCGGTAGGTAAAATCGTCTTCGAAGACGAAGGGCAGGAGGCCGGAGCGCTGGTTGTCGACATCGGACCAGACCTCCGAGCGCCAGGAACACAGGCCGTTGGGCTTGCCCTCGGTGAAGGGCGAATGGGCGAACAGCGCGGAGGCGACCGGTTGCAACCGCATGCCGATCTGCATCTTGCGCCGCATGTCGGCTTCCGACGCGAAGTCGAGATTGACCTGGATCGTCGCCGTGCGGAACATCATGTCGAGGCCGCGCGTGCCGACCTTGGGCATGTAGCGGCGCATGATCTCATAGCGCGATTTCGGCATGATCGGCGTTTCGTCGACCGTCCAGGTCGGCGAGGAGCCGATGCCGAGAAAGCCGATGCCGAGTTCCTTGGCGACGGCGCGGACCTGGGCCAGATGTCCGTTGGATTCCTGACAGGTGGCGTGGATGGTCTCCAGCGGCGCGCCGGACAGTTCGAACTGGCCGCCGGGCTCCAGCGAGATCGCGCCCTGGCCATCGCTGCCGTAAAGGCCGATGATGCGGCCATCATCGACGATCGCTTCCCAGCCGGACAGCGCTTGCATCTTTTCCAGAAGCTTGCCGATGCCGCGTCCGCCCTCGTAGGGCACCGGCGACAGGTCCTCGAGATAATAGCCGAACTTTTCGTGCTCGGTGCCGATCCGGAAGCGCGACGCCGGCTTCTCGCCGCCTTTGAGATAGGCGGTCAAATCCTCGACCGAGGTGACCGGCGTCAGATCGGTCGTGTCGCGCGCCATACAGGAGCCCTCTAAACGTTCATTAATCTTCGCGTGCAGCCGCCCGTAGGGACGAGTTCGTCGTTGAGGTGGGACGTGCCCAGTTTTTCGTCCTATCGCAACATAATTCCGGTTGACGGTGCGGCCAGTGCGGAACGTCTCAGCCGCCGCGCCAGTCGCCGATGCTCGCCTGCAGCACGGCCAGAGCGGCCACCGCCGCGGTGTCGGCGCGCAGGATGCGCGGCCCGAGCGAGATTGCGGTGACGAACTCGGCGGCCTGGAGCGCCCGGCGTTCCACCGCCGAAAAGCCGCCCTCGGGGCCGATGAGCAGCGCCAGCGGTCCCTTTGGCAGCGCCTGCAGCGTATCGATCGGGCTCTCGGCGTCCTCGCGCTCGTCGCAGAAGACCAGATGCCGGGAGCGGTCCCAGCCGGTGATCAAATCGGCGAACTTTACCGGCTCGCGGCATTCGGGGATCGACAGGATGCCGCACTGCTCGGCCGCCTCGACGGCATTCGCCCGCATCCGCTCGATGTTGAGCCGCGAGGTCTGCACATGCTGCGTCATCACCGGCCGCAAGACGCCGGCGCCCATTTCGACGGCCTTTTGCACCATGTAGTCGAGGCGGGCGTGCTTCAGCGGCGCGAACAGATAATGCAGATCGGCCGGCGGCGTCTGGCCGCGCGCTCGTTGGCGCGGCAAAAGATCGAGCTTCTTCTTGGCCGGCTTGGTGAGATCACAGCGCCATTCGCCGTCGCGGCCGTTGAAGGCAAGCACCGTATCGCCCTCGCCGAGCCGCATGACATTGAGGAGATAGTTCGCCTGCACCGGAGTCGCGGGCACGGCCCGCCCTTCGGACAGATCGCTCTCGACGAACAGTCGCGGGCTCCGGAAATCATGACTCGGCATCTGCGGACGGACCTTTCTCAAGCCGGCCGGCGCGCGAAGGCGGAAAGAACGCCCGCGCCGATGAGGCAGGCGGCGCCGGTGCGCGTCGCCGACCGTAGAACGCGCGGTCGCCGGATGAAGCCGCGGGCCGTCGTTGCCAGCAGTGCGTAGAGATACGCGTTCACGATTCCAAGCAGCACGAAAACGCCGACGAAGAGCGTCGCCTGTTCCGCGTAAGGCTTCGCCTGGTCGATGAACTGCGGCACGAAGGCGACGAAGAATACGATGCCCTTGGGATTGAAAAGGGTGACCAGGAAAGCGTCGCGAAAGACGATGCGCCGGCGCGTCTCGACGACCGTCGCCGCTTCGGCGACAAAGCTCACGGGGGAGCGCCACATGTTGATGCCGATAGTGATCAGATAGGCCGCGCCCAGCCACTTCAGCGCGGCGAAGGCGCCGGCCGAGGTGGCGAGCAGCGCCCCGACGCCGGCCAGCGACAGGCTGGCCGCGATCAGGTCGCCGAGGCCGACGCCGGCGACGCTGGCGAGCGCCGTGCGCCGGCCATGGGCAAGCGCCTGTCCGACGACCATGACGATGGTCGGGCCGGGAATGACCACGAGGATCGCCGAGGCGAGGACGAAAGCGGCGAGGACGGTGGGATCGACGGGCATGGCCAGAGGCTCCGGGGAATGGATTTCCGCGTCACAAATCCTGCTTTCGGGGGCTTGTCCAGAGGTAGACTCCGCCGCCGCGTCCATCGTGCGGCTTGGCGGGGCCGACCGAAATCACTCTGCGATGCGGGCAGGGCGCCTTGCCCGTTCTATGGCGGCAAGCTTGTTTCGTGATACATTTCCCGCCGAGATCGACGATCCGGGGAGACATCGAGACGATGAGCCAGGCGGCAGCGCGGCACTGGTCGGTGGAGGAGTTTCTCGCCTGGCAGTTGGACCGGCCGGGGCGTTTCGAACTCGTCGGCGGTTTTCCGGTCGAATTGCCCGAAGGAGAGACTGCTCTCCACGACCGCATCCTTGTAAATCTGATCGGCGAGCTTGGAACCCGGCTTAGTGGTCGGAACGGCCATCCCTTCACCAAAGGCTTGTGCATCGAGACGCTGCCGGGCCAAATACGCCGCCCCGACGCCGGCGTCGATTGCGGTCCTCGTGATCCCGACGGACTTATTGCCAGTGAGCCGGTGCTGGTCGTCGAGGTGTTTTCGCCGACGACGCGGGATTTCGACACGGCTGGCAAGCTCGCCGAGTACAAGGCTGTCGCCTCGCTCCGCACCATCCTTTATGTCGAGCCGAACCGGCCGGAGGTGTTCGTTTTCGAGCGGAACGAAGATGGCGAATGGATCGAGAGCCGTCTCGCCGGCATGGACACGGCCGCTGCGGTCCCGGCCCTCGGCATCGAACTGCCGCTCGCCGAGATTTTCGAAGGCGTCGAATTTCCGACCGGACCCTATCTCGCCTGAGGGATGGAAGCCGCTGCGAGCGCGGCCGCTATTCCATCACCCCACCACGACGATGTGCAGCGCCCGCGGCCCATGCGCGCCGAGCAGCAGCGTCTGCTCGATGTCGCCGGAGCGCGACGGGCCGGTGACGAAGTTCAGCGAGCGCGGCATCTCGCCCTTGCCGTAACGCTGCCTGACCGCCGGAAAAATCGCCTCCATGTCGCCGGCGATGTCCTCGGCCTTGATGACGACGATGTGGTTTTCCGGCAGGAAGTTGAGGCTGGTCGGGTTCTCCGCGCCGGAGACGAGCACCAGCGTGCCGGTCTCGGCGATGCCGCTTTCGGCATGGGAGAGGGCGTTGAGGTCGTTGCCGTCCGACGCGCCGCGCCGCAGGGTCAGCGCGGTGGCGCCGAAATTGGCGCCGGCGAGGCGCGGGTCCTCGGCGAGGCGCAGATCGGCGGGAAAATTGTTGTCGCGCAGCCAGCGCGAGACTTCGGCCGGCAGATCGCCATAGCCTGCAATCCGCGCCGTCGTGGCGTCGGCCTTTTCGGCCATCTTGACGAACAGCGCGACCTGATCGGCGTGGGGCAACTGCCCGCGCTGCGGCACGATGCCCTTCGGCGCGCCGGCAAGCCGCTCCTCGACGATGCGCTGGCGCTCCGGGTCGCCGGGCCGGGCGCCGTTGGAGCGGCGGATGCGGCCGAGCACCGCGTCGCGTGTCGAGCCGCTCATCGGTTTGCCTCCGTTCCGCCCGTTCGTTGCGCGTATTCCTGCATGAAGGTGCGCCCCTCGGGGGCGGGAAGGTCGCGCCATTTGGTCCAGCCGCCCGCCAGCGGCAGCGAGGCGAAGCGGCGCTTTTTGCCGCCGAGGGTTTTCAACATCGGCATCGCGAAGGACATCGCGGCGCGGTAGAGCTTCGGCCGCCGCGCCAGGAACGCCCAAGCGCCGAGGCCGGCGCGCTGGGTGGTCGGCTGTAGATGGCTCTCGAATTCCTTCTCGCGCCAGTGCCGCATCATCTTCGGCAGCGGAATCCGCATCGGGCAGACGCTCTCGCAGCGGCCGCAAAAGGTCGATGCATTCGGCAGATGCCCGGCCTTGTCGACGCCGATCAGCGACGGGGTGAGCACGGCGCCCATCGGGCCGGGATAGACCCAGCCATAGGAGTGGCCGCCAACGGCGTGGTAGACCGGGCAGTGGTTCATGCAGGCACCGCAACGGATGCAGCGCAGCATCTCCTCGAACTCGGTGCCGAGCATGTTGGAGCGGCCGTTGTCGAGCAGGATGACGTGGTATTCCTCCGGCCCGTCCGGGTCCTCCGCCCGTTTCGGGCCGGTCGACAGGGTCGTGTAGACGCTCATGTCCTGGCCGGTGGCCGAGCGGGCGAGAACGCGCAAGATCTGGGCGGTGTCCTCCAGCGTCGGCACCAGCTTCTCGATTGAGGCCAGCACCACGTGGCATTTTCCCAGAAGCTGGGTGAGGTCGCCATTGCCCTCGTTGGTGACGATCACCGAGGAACCGGTCTCGGCGATCAGGAAGTTCGCGCCGGTGACGCCAACGTCGGCCTCGCCGTATTTTTGGCGCAGGATCTGCCGGGCCTCGCCGAGCAGCGTCTCCGGCGCGGTCAGGTCGCGCTTCGGGTCGAGATCGACATGGACGCGGCGAAAATCCGCCTCGACCTGGTCGCGGTTGACGTGAACCGCCGGGGCGATGATGTGGCTCGGATGCTCGCCGCGAAGCTGGATGATGTATTCGCCGAGGTCGGTCTCGACCGGGGTGATGCCATTGGCCTCGAGAAACTCGTTGAGCCCGATCTCCTCCGAGATCATCGTCTTGCCCTTGGTGACGGTCTTGGCCTTCCGCCGCTTGGCGATGTCGAGGAAGATCCGCCGGGCGTGCTCGGAATCCTCGGCGAAATGCACGATACCGCCGGATGCCTCGACCTTCGCCACATAGGCCTCGATGTAGAGGTCGAGATGCTTCAGCGTGTGGTTCTTGATCTCGCGTGCCTTGTCGCGCAGCGCGTCGAATTCGGGCAGCGCGTCGACGGCCTTCTGCCGCTTGGCGATGAAGCCGCGCTCGACGTTGCCGAGAGCGCGCTGCAGCTCGACATCGGCGAGCGCCTTGACGGAATTGGCCTTGAAGGTCTGGGAGGTGATCTGCATCGGGTTACTCGGGCATCCAGTCGTGATCGCGCAATTGCTCGATCGTATAGGGACATTCGGCGGGGAACTTGGAAAGGGGCAAGAAGGTCTTGCCGTTGACGATCCGTGTCACAGCTTGCCGCCGATCGGTGGCGTGTCGGTCATGCCGGCCAGCACCTCGGCGACATGGCGCACCTCCACGGCGACGCCTTCGCGCTTCAGCTTGCCGTCCATGTTCATCAGGCAGCCGAGATCGCCGGCCAGCAGCATGTCGGCGCCGCTTGCAACGACATGTTTGGCCTTCTTGGTGACGATGGCATTGGAGATGTCGGGATATTTCACGCAGAAGGTGCCGCCGAAACCGCAGCAGACCTCGGCTTCCTTCAGCTCGGTCAGTTGGAGCCCCTCGACCGATCCGAGCAGCTTGCGCGGCTGCGCCTTGACGCCGAGTTCGCGCAGGCCCGAACAGGAATCGTGATAGGTCGCCGTGCCCGCGACCTTGGCTTCGACAGCGGTGACGCCGCGGACATCGGCGAGGAAGCTGACGAGTTCGTGGACCTTGTCGGAAAACGCCGCCGCGCGCGCCTCCCATTCGGCATCGCCGGCGAAGAGTTCGGGATAATGCTTCTTCAGCATCGCCGAACAGGAGCCGGAGGGCGCCACGACGTAGTCAAAGCCCTCGAAGGTTGCGATCACCTGCTCGGCGATGGCGCGCGTATCGGCCCGGTCGCCGGAATTGTAGGCGGGCTGGCCACAGCAGGTCTGTGCCGTCGGCACGCTCACCCGGCAGCCGGAATCCTCGATCAGCTTGATCGCCGCGAAGCCGACGCTCGGACGGAACAAATCCACGAGACAGGTGACGAAGAGCGCGACCTCGGGTGTGGTGGACCGCTCTTGGTTCCGATTGGTTGTATGGTCGATGTCGGCCATGCCCTCTCCCAGATGATTTCCCGTGGCACGTATGCGCCTGCCAAGCTTTCGGCGCCTTGACGCCCATCCCGCTCCTTTTGGGCTCGTTTCGCCCGCGCCGCAATATCTTCCCGCGACTGGCGGCTTCCGTTCACCTCCTGTTTCGGCTAGCACGCTCGCGAGACGAAAGGCGCAAGGGACGATGGCCAAAACGACATTCAAGCAAAGCGCCTTCGAGACGTTCGAGCCCGATCCGCGCCGCGCTGCGGTACTCGGCGAACTCCACGCGCGCCCGTTCCCGCTGATCGCGACACCCGGCGCGCTGATCGTTCTGGCCTTCATGATGGAGGATCACGGCGAACGGGACATCGCGATTCTCTCCGAAATGTCGACGCGCCGAGGCGTGGCGCCGCCCGCCGCCGGTGCCCGGACCCACTCCTTCGACTTCGGCAAGGGCCGGCTGCGCTGGGAGCGTCATACCGAATTCTCCACCTATTCCTGGGAAGGGCCGCCACCCGCGCGTTTCGGCGATCCGTTCGAGGGCCATCCCTTCGGCGCCGAGTTTCGCGCGCCCGGTCCCTTTATTGCCGGGGTTCGCCTGGAGATACGGCCCCATGACGCGGCCGGCGAAGCGTCGCTGGCCGGGTTCGACAAGGCGAGCTTTTGTTATTCGATCATGGATGGTGGGCTGGCCCATGCCGCGACCGATTTTCGTCAGGATGGCGATGGTCTGACCCGCATCCTGGTGCTCGACGACGGCCTGCCGCCAGCGCGGGCCGGGGCGCTCGCCATGCGGCTGGTCGAAATCGAGATCTACCGCACTTTGGCCCTGCTCGGCCTGCCGCTGGCGCAATCCATCGGGCCGGTGGTCACGCAGTTGGAGGCGCGGCTCGCCGGTATCACCGAGGAGATGCGAGAAGGCGGCGAGGACAGCCGCTCGCAGCTTCAGGAGATCACGCTCGCCGCGGCCGAGGTCGAAGCGTCGTCGGCATCGGTTCTCTATCGATTTGGGGCGAGCCGGGCCTATGACGAGATCGTCCTCGAACGACTCAACGCCCTGGTGGAACAGCCGATACCCGGGCAGGAGAGCTGGTCGGCGTTTCTCAAGCGGCGCATGGCGCCGGCGATGCGCACCTGCCGGTCCCTGGAGGAGCGTCAGGCAACGCTGTCGAAAAAGCTGGCGCGGGCCGCCAATCTCCTGCGCACCCGCATCGATGTCGAACTGGAGCACCAGAATCGCGATCTCCTGCGCTCGATGGACAATCGCGCGCAGTTGCAGCTGCGCCTGCAACAGACGGTCGAGGGCCTGTCGGTCGCGGCGATCGGCTATTATGTAGTCGGGCTCTTCGCCTATATCGCCAAGGGCCTGGAATACGAAGGTTTCCCGATCGCGCAGCCGGTATTGATCGCGGCCTTCGTGCCGGTCGCGCTGCTTGGCGTCTGGCTGGTCGTGCGCCGCATTCGCAAGCGGCACATGAACCGTTCCGCCGCCGATCATTGAGGACCAGGGACAGGAAGGCTGCCGCGGTGGACGAAGCGCCGCCGCGGGCTTACCTTCGGACCGCAGTTTAGGGAGATCCGTCCATGTCGGTCATGATGCCGAAGCCAAGCCAGGCGATCCTCGACCGCCGCGCCACGATCGTCACGGCGCTCAGGGCAATCGTGCCCGGCGAAGGCGTCGTCGATGCGGCGGGCGAGATGCGCGTCTTCGAAAGCGACGGGCTGACCGCCTACCGTCAGATGCCGCTCGTCGTGGTGCTGCCGGAGACAGTCGATCAGGTGGCCGCTGTCCTGAAATACTGCCACGCGGAGGAGATTCCGGTGGTGCCGCGCGGCTCCGGCACGTCGCTGTCCGGCGGCGCGCTGCCGCTCGAGGACGGCGTCCTGCTGGTCCTGTCGAAGTTCAACCGTATCCTGGAGATCGACTACGACAATCGCTGCGCGGTCGTGCAGCCGGGCGTGACCAATCTCGGCATCACCAAGGCCGTCGAGGGTGAGGGCTTCTACTATGCGCCCGATCCGTCCTCGCAGATCGCCTGTTCGATCGGCGGCAACGTCGCGGAGAACTCCGGCGGCGTCCACTGCCTCAAATACGGGCTGACCGCCAACAACGTCACCGGAGTGGAGTTCGTCACTATCGAGGGTGAGGTCATGCGTCTCGGCGGCAAGCATCTCGACGCCGAAGGCTACGACCTGCTTGGCCTGATGACCGGCTCGGAAGGCCTGCTCGGCGTCGTCACCGAGGTGACCGTGCGCATCCTGCAGAGCCCTGAGACGGCGCGCGCCGTGCTGCTGGGCTTCCCGACATCCGAACAGGCCGGCGAATGCGTTGCCGCGATCATCGCCAAGGGCATCATCCCCGGCGGCATGGAAATGATGGACCGCCCGGCCATCAACGCGGCCGAGGACTTCGTCCATGCCGGCTATCCGCGCGACGTCGAGGCGCTTTTGATCGTCGAACTCGACGGTCCCGGCGCCGAGGTCGACCATTTGCTCGTCGAGGTCGAGGCGATCGCCAAAGCCAATGGCGCCGTCACCATCAAGGTCTCGCAGTCGGAAGACGAACGCACCGCCTTCTGGGCCGGGCGCAAGGCGGCCTTCCCGGCGGTTGGGCGGATCTCGCCGGATTATTACTGCATGGACGGCACCATTCCACGCAAGCAGCTGCCGAGGGTGCTCGCCGGCATGAAGGCGCTGTCGGAAAAATACGATCTGCGCGTCGCCAACGTCTTCCACGCCGGTGATGGCAATCTTCACCCGTTGATCCTCTACGACGCCAACAAGGAGGGCGAACTGCATCGGGCCGAGGAATTCGGCAACGACATCCTGCGGCTCTGTGTGGAAGTCGGCGGGGTGCTCACCGGCGAGCATGGCGTCGGCGTCGAAAAGCGCGACCTGATGCCGGAGATGTTCTCCGAAGACGATCTGAAGCACCAGCAGCGGGTCAAATGCGCCTTCGACGACAAGCATCTGCTCAATCCGGGCAAGATGTTCCCGGTGCTTCACCGCTGCGCCGAACTCGGCCGCATGCATGTCCACAAGGGGCAGGTCGCCTTTCCCGACCTGCCGCGGTTCTGATGGCACTTGAAACTCAAACCGCAACCAATCTTATAGCCATCCTGCTTTTACTTGTTACTGGAGTTTATGTTTTTCTTACATGGAGGATCGCTGAAGCAAACAAAATGCTTCTGGAAGAGACGCAGAGAGCATTTAAGGAAGACCGGGCGCCGTACATCGTTGCTAGAGTTGCAATAAGCCAGTCTGTTTTAGTGAGTTGACCTGCCACTGAAGATTTCCTCCATCTGAGATTAGAGTCCGGCCCTTGATTGAAGGACGGACAGATGAAGAGAAA
>CANKZU010000030.1 GCA_947488615.1 uncultured Aurantimonas sp. | reverse complement strand
ATCAACCCACGCATCAGGGCGTAACAAAAACGACAAAGGCTCTAATCGCCGCTGGATGACAGTTCAGTGGCAGGTCATTATGCCTCGCCACCTCGTGCTCCGCAGCCTCGGCGATTGACGAGATCGCCCAACACGGTCGTCATCCTCGCGCGAGAGCGCGGGGATCCATGCCAAGCCGCTGAAGCCGCCAATCCGTCACCGAAAAGGCTGGGATAAAGGTTCCGGCATGGATCCCCGGCCTGCGGCCGAGGATGACGAGGCGTTGGGAATTCCCGCGCCGCAATCCCCCAGGACGAGGCCATGGTTGATCGATTGTTAAGTCGCTGATTCTAGGGTGGCTCCCGGTATGCGAGATGGCGCGACTCGTCTATCCTCACACTTGGATCGCGGAGGACGAACGGTCTTGGTCGAAAGGCGGACAGGCAAGGCTGGACGGGGGTTACGAGGCGTGCGAATCAGCGCCGCGGCGTTTGTCTGTGCCGTTCTCCTGCCGTTTCCCGCCGGCGCGCAGCCGGATGCGGTTCGCACCGAGGTCAAACCCGTCGCATCTGCCGTCGATTCGATGCAGGTCGCCTCGATCCAGTCCGCCCGCTCGGCCATTCTGGAAAAACAACGCCGCCAGACCGCCGCCGATCTGGTGGCCGTTGCCAACACCATCGCGTTGACGCGGGAGACGATCCGATCGCTCGACGACGAGATCGCCGCGCTGGCCAAGGACCGGGACCGGATTCGCCAGGCAATGATCGACGCCGCCGCCGCCCAGAAGGCCGTCAGCGAGGAATTGGCGGCGACCGAGGGGCGCGTCGACGAACTGGCGAGCGAGGAGGGGCTGATCAAGGCCTCGCTCAACGAGCGCCGCGGCGTCCTCGCCGAAGTGCTCGGGGCGCTGCAGCGCATGGGCCGCAAGCCGCCGCCGGCGCTGCTGGTCAAGCCGCGCGACGCGCTGGGTTCGGTCCGCAGCGCCATTCTGCTCGGCGCCGTTGTACCCGCCATTCGCGAGGAAACCGACCGGCTCGTCGCCGACCTCGAACGGCTTGGCACGGTGCGCGAGGCGATTGTCGCCGAGACGCGGCGCTTTGCCGGCCAGGTCGCACGGCACCGCGAGGAGGAAGCGCGCCTTGCCCGGCTGTTCGCGGAGAAGGAGAAACTCGAAGCGAGGAACCGCGAGCGCCGGATGGCCGAAGCCGCGCGGACGGCCGATCTGGCGGCAAAGGCGACCGACCTGAAAGATCTCATCGCCTCGCTGCAGAACGAGGTCGACAGCGCCAGGGCCGCCGAGGATGCGGCGCGCCTTGCCGAGATGCGCCGCCAGACCGAGGAAAAGGCGAAGGCGGCGGAAGCCCGGCGCTTGGCGGAGGCCCGGCGCATCGAAGAGGAGCGCTTGACGCGCGAGGCGCGCGTCATCGCGCGGCGCGCGGAGGAGACAAGGCGCCTGGCCGAAGCGCGCGACGCGGAAGCGGCGCGGACGCGGGAGGCCGCGATCGAGGACGTTCCGGAGACGGTCGTCGCCACGGCCGCGCCACCGGCGGCCGAGACTGTCGCGCCAGACGATGGGGCGCGGGAGAGCGAACCGGCCGGCGAGGCGGCGGTCGAAATCGCAGCGTTGCAACCAGCCGACACGCCCTCCGCCGACGCAACGCCCGAATACGATATCGCCTCACTTCGTCGTGAGGCGGCGCGGCTCGAACCGGCCGCCGCATTTTCGACAATGAAAGGCCGTTTGTCGAAGCCGGTAGCTGGCAAGCAGCTGATCGGATTCGGCGGGAAAGACGATATTGGGCGGGAGACGACGGGAGCATCCTTCGCGGCGCGGCCAGGTGACGCCGTCACCGCGCCGGCGGACGGCCGCGTTTTGTATTCCGGACCGTTCCGGTCCTATGGTCAGCTCTTGATCCTGGACGCCGGCGACGGCTATCATGTCGTGCTCGCCGGTATGGAGCGGATCGACGTCGAGACCGGCCAATTCGTTTCGGCTGGCGAGCCTGTCGCGGTCATGGGCGCGAGGCGCCTTGCCAGCGTCGCAGTGGCGGAATTCGGCGCGACCCATCCCGCGCTTTATGTCGAATTCCGCAAGGACGGAAAACCGGTCGATCCGTCTGCCTGGTGGATGGACGAACCCTCTGGAAGGACGACGAATGATTCGTAAGCTCTCGATACTCTTCGCCGGGGCGCTGATGGGGGCGACGGCGATGACCGTCGTCAGTCAGAACGCCGGCACTGCCAACGCGGCGGGCTCCGATACCTACCGCCAGCTTGCGATCTTCGGCGACGTGTTCGAACGCGTTCGCGCGCAATATGTCGACGAGCCCGACGACCAGAAGCTGATCGAGACGGCGATCAACGGCATGCTGACCTCGCTCGATCCGCATTCGAGCTACATGAACGCCAAGGAAGCGGCGGACATGCGGACCGAGACGCGCGGCCAGTTCGGCGGTCTCGGCATCGAGGTCACCATGGAGGACGAACTCGTCAAGGTGGTTTCGCCCTTCGAGGGCACGCCCGCCGACAAGGCCGGGGTCCTGGCCGGCGATCTGATCGCCGAGATCGATGGCGAGCAGGTTCGCGGCCTGACCCTCGGCGAGGCCGTCGAGAAGATGAAGGGCGACATCGGCACCAGCGTCAGCCTGACCATCATCCGCGAAGGCGCGACCAAGCCGGTGCGCCTGACGGTCACGCGCGACGAGATCAAGGTGCCCTCGGTCCGCCATTCGGTCGAGGGCGACATCGGCTACATCAAGCTGTTGAAGTTCAACGAGCAGACCACGATCGGCCTGGAAGCGGCGATCGCCGACATCAAGGAAGAGGTCGGTGAGGACAAGCTCAAGGGCTACATCCTCGACCTTCGCCGCAATCCGGGCGGGCTTCTCGACGAGGCGGTGTCGGTCTCCGATGCCTTCCTCGACAATGGCGAGATCGTCTCCACCCGCGGTCGCAACTCCGACGAAACCCGGCGCTACAATGCCCGGACTGGCGACGAAATCGACGGCAAACCGCTCGTCGTCCTCGTCAATGGCGGCTCGGCCTCGGCGTCCGAGATCGTCGCCGGCGCGCTGCAGGACCAGCGCCGCGCCACCGTGGTCGGCTCGCGTTCCTTCGGCAAGGGCTCGGTGCAGACGATCATCCCGCTCGGCGCCAACGGCGCGCTGCGCCTGACGACGGCGCTCTACTACACGCCATCCGGCCGCTCCATCCAGGGCCGGGGCATTGATCCGGACATCGGCGTCGAGCAGCCGCTGCCGCAGGAGATCCGCGAGCAGATGGGCCTCGACGAGGAGGATGAGATCGCGCGTGGCGAATCCTCGCTGCGCGGCCACATCACCGGCAACGAGGAAGACGAGGAGGGCTCCGGCTCGCTCGACTACGTGCCGCCGGAGAAGAAGGACGATCTGCAGATGCAGTACGCGATCGACCTCCTGAATGGCGTCAAGACCAACGCCATGTTCCCGCCGAAGCAGGAAGCGAACGCCGCCAACTGATCCTTCGCGCGGCTGGCCTATGGCTGGCGATGAGCAACCAGGGCCCGGCCATCTTCGGATGATCGGGCCTTTTTCGTGAGTGAGGCCCTGTCGCCTGACAGTCGCGCGCGAGCCACGATCCAGCTTCGGCGGATAGATGGGAAGAATGCACGGCGAACTCTATGAGCCCCTGGGTCTCGACCTCGACCACGGCAAAGCCCGCCGTCGACTGTCGGCGTCGACGCTGGGCGGTCTGAGCCTGGCGGCGCTGGCCGTCATCGGCTCGCTGGCGACCGCACTCCTCGGGCAGCCGGAACGTCGGGCCACCGACTATTTCGCCGAAGAAGCAGCCGCGACGATCGCCGCCGATCAAATCGCTGCCGCGACGGTTACCGCCGCGAAGCCCGCGCCCGTGGCCAAGGCGCCGCTGCCGATCGTCTACTCCGGTCCGGACGATCCGGCGCTGCGCGAGGGCGGCATCGGTTTCCGCGTCGAGGATCCGGTCTCCTATCGTCAGCGCCCCTCGGTGGCGCATCTGCCCGATCCCGACCTCATCGAGGAAAGCGCCTATGGCCCGCTGCCGACACGCGGTGCGGATGGCAGACGGCCGTTCGACGTTTATGCCGGATCATCGAGCGGCACGCCCGGCGCCCGTATCGCCATTGTCGTCGGCGGTCTCGGCATCAGCCAAACCGGGACGCTGAACGCCCTGAACGCCTTGCCGGCCGCGGTGACGCTAGGCTTCGCGCCGGCGGGCAACAGTCTCGACCGCTGGATGCAGGACGCGCGGCGGGGAGGACACGAGCTTTTGCTGCAGGTGCCGCTCGAACCGATCGGCTATCCGCAGATCGATCCCGGCGCGAATACCGTGACGGTCGCCGATGCGGCGTCTGGACGTTTTGACTCGCTTTACGGCTCGCTGGGCCGGATCACCAACTATGTCGGCATCATGAACTACATGGGCGGGCGGTTCACCGGAGATCCCTCGGCGATGGAGCCGCTGATCGCCGAACTTGGTCGTCGTGGCCTGATGTATCTCGATGATTCCAGTTCGCTACGATCGCTCGCCAAGGACACGGCGACGCTTCGGAACGTCCCGGTCGCTGCCTCCAACGTGATGATCGACGAGACGCAGGATCCCGCCGACATCCGTCGCCAGCTCGATACACTGGAGCGCATCGCCCGCGCTGAAGGATCGGCGATCGGCGTCGCATCGGCCTTCGACGTCTCGGTCGCGGTCATTGCCGAATGGATTGCCGAGGCGAGCGGACGCGGCATCGAGATCGTGCCGGTCTCCGCGCTGGCCGAGGATACGGAGCGGCGCTGACGGCCTGCGCCCCTAAGATGCCCTTGCCCTCGTCGCCCGCCGCGCGATAACACCACCCGATGAAGGGGAGATCCGCGCCCCAGAGAATCGGGACGGCACAGCATGAAACCGATCGCGTTCGACAATCTTCCCTATCGCCGCTGCGTCGGTGTCATGGTGCTCAACCGGGACGGACTGGTCTGGGCCGGCCGCCGGATGATGGTGGAGAAGGGCGAGATGACCGGGGCGACGCAGCTCTGGCAGATGCCGCAGGGCGGCATCGACAAGGGCGAGGACCCGCTGGAGGCGGCGCGCCGCGAACTCTACGAGGAAACCGGCATGCGCTCGGTCTCGCTGCTCGGCGAGGCGCCGGACTGGATCGACTACGACCTGCCGCCCGAACTCGTCGGCATCGCCCTCAAGGGCCGTTATCGGGGCCAGACCCAGCGTTGGTTCGCCTTCCGCTTCGAAGGCGACGACAGCGAGATTGCCATCAACCCACCGCCGGGCGGGCACAGTGCCGAGTTCGATCAATGGGCGTGGAAGCCGATGGGCGAACTCCTAGACCTGATCGTGCCGTTCAAGCGCGGCGTCTATGAGCAGGTGATCGCGGCGTTCCGGCATCTGGAGAACGCACGCGCGGGCTGACAGGCTCGCGCCGTCGAGCCTCTCGGCCGTCGGGGAGGCGAGGCAAGGCTGTCGATTGTGAGGGCATGCCCTGAAAAGCAAAAAGGCCGGCGAAGCACCGGCCTTTCAGAATTTTCGATGACAGACGCGAGAGCGGGATTACATCCCGACGGCGACCCGCGCTTCGCGCAGCTGGTCGAGGGCATGCTCGGCCTTCGCCTTCTCTTCCGGTGTCTTGGCGTCAGCGACGTCTTCCTCGGCGTTCTTGATCTGCTGGTCGAGTTCCGCCGCGTCGAGATCCTCGACGCGGGTGGCGCGTTCGGCAAGCAGCGTGAAGCCGTTCTGGTTGACGTCGGCGAAGCCGCCGAGCACGAAGATCTTCTGCTCGGAACCGCCTTCCAGTGTCGCCACCACGACGCCGGGCTTCAGCGTCGTCATCAGCGGCGCGTGCTTGGCCATGACGGTGAAATAGCCTTCCGTTCCGGGCACGTTGACGGCTGTCACCGCTTCCGACAGCAGCAGACGCTCGGGAGAGACGAGTTCGAACTGGAAGCTTTCAGCCATCGGTCGCTTGCCTGTCTGGTCCTCCTCCCGGCGAGGGGAGGCATTCTGCGTGGGGGTTTGGAGGCGGGCCTGTCAGCCCGCCATCGGAACGTTCGGATCGGTCGTCTCAGGCGGCTTCGGCGGCCAGCTTCTGTGCCTTCTCGACCGCCATCTCGATCGAGCCGACCATGTAGAAGGCGGCTTCCGGCAGATGGTCGTACTCGCCGTTGACCAAGCCCTTGAACGACTTGATCGTGTCTTCCAGCGGCACCAGCTGGCCAGGCGCGCCGGTGAACACTTCGGCGACGAAGAAGGGCTGCGACAGGAAGCGCTCGATCTTGCGGGCGCGCGCCACGGTCAGTTTGTCCTCTTCCGACAGCTCGTCCATGCCGAGAATGGCGATGATGTCTTGCAGCGACTTATATTTCTGCAGAACCTCCTGAACCTGCCGCGCCACCCCGTAGTGCTCCTCGCCGATGATCATCGGCGACAGCATGCGCGAGTTGGAATCGAGCGGATCGACGGCCGGGTAGATGCCCTTTTCCGAAATCGCGCGGTTCAGAACGGTCGTCGCGTCCAGATGGGCGAAGGAGGTCGCCGGGGCCGGATCGGTCAGATCGTCGGCAGGCACGTAGATGGCTTGCACCGAGGTGATCGAACCCTTGGTGGTCGTGGTGATGCGTTCCTGCATCTGGCCCATGTCGGTCGCCAGCGTCGGCTGATAGCCCACGGCCGAGGGAATACGGCCGAGCAGCGCCGACACTTCCGAGCCGGCCTGGGTGAAGCGGAAGATGTTGTCGACGAAGAACAACACGTCCTGGCCCTGGTCGCGGAAATGCTCCGCGATGGTCAGGCCGGTGAGCGCGACGCGGGCGCGGGCGCCAGGAGGCTCGTTCATCTGGCCGTAGACGAGGGCGGCCTTGGAGCCTTCGGCCGAGCCGTTGTTCTCGTGCGGGTCCTTGTTGACGCCGGACTCGATCATCTCGTGATAGAGATCGTTGCCCTCGCGGGTCCGCTCGCCGACGCCGGCGAAGACGGAGTAGCCGCCGTGGGCCTTGGCGACGTTGTTGATCAGTTCCTGGATCAAAACGGTCTTGCCGACGCCGGCGCCGCCGAACAGGCCGATCTTGCCGCCGCGGGCGTAAGGCGCGAGAAGGTCGATGACCTTGATGCCGGTCACCAGGATTTGCGATTCCGGCGACTGTTCGATGTAGGGCGGCGCGTCCTGGTGGATGCCGCGCTTCGTCTCGTACTGGATCGGCCCGACCTCGTCGATCGGCTCGCCGATGACGTTCATGATGCGGCCGAGGGTACCGTCACCGACCGGAACCTCGATTGGGCCGCCGGTGTCTTTCACCGGCTGGCCGCGGACCAGACCCTCGGTCAGATCCATGGCGATGGTGCGCACGGTGTTCTGTCCGAGGTGCTGCGCAACCTCGAGCACCAGGCGCATACCGTTATTGTCGCATTCCAGCGCGTTCAGGATCGCCGGCAGATTGCCGTCGAACTCGACGTCGACGACGGCGCCGATGACCTGGGCGACGCGGCCGGTCGCGCCGGAAGTGTTTACGTTGTCAGCCATCGGAGGCCTCCTCTCAGATACTTTAAAGCGCCTCGGCGCCCGAAATGATTTCGACCAGTTCCGTCGTGATCTGCGCTTGCCGCTGCCGGTTGTAGGAAATCGACAGGCGGTCGATCATGTCGCCGGCATTGCGGGTCGCGTTGTCCATCGCCGACATCCGCGCGCCCTGTTCGGAGGCGGCATTTTCCAGCAGCGCATGCAACACCTGGACCTTGATGTTGCGGGGGATCAGATCCTCGAGGATCGCGCCGGGCTCCGGCTCGTACTCGTAGACGGTCGCTTCGCCTGCCAGATTGGCGTCGTCCTCGGCAAGCGCGGCCGGGATCACCCGCTGCCGGGTCGGCGTCTGGGTAATGACGTTCTCGAACTCGGAATAGAAAATCGAGCAAACGTCGAACTCGCCCTTCTCGAACAGGTCGATGATCGTCTGTCCGATCGCCTCGGCATGTTCGAAGCCGACCTGCTTGGCCTCACGCAGATCGGTCCGCTCGACGACCTTCTGCGACAGGTCGCGCCGCACCAGGTCCCAGCCCTTCTTGCCGACGACGAAGAACTTCACGGTCTTGCCTTCACCTTCGAGCTTGCGCTGGTGCGCCCGGGCAAGCTTGACGATCGACGCGTTGAAGCCGCCACAAAGGCCGCGATCGGCGGTGAAGACGACCAGAAGATGGACGTCGTCCTTGCCGGTCCCGACCATCAGCGGCGGGCCGTCGCCATCCATGGCGCCGGAAATGTTGGCGAGCACCGCAGCCATGCGATCGGCATAAGGCCGCGCGGCTTGCGCGGCCTCCTCGGCGCGGCGCAATTTTGCCGCGGCGACCATCTGCATGGCCTTGGTGATCTTCTGCGTAGATTTGACCGACGCAATGCGGTTTCGCAGATCCTTCAGAGATGCCATGGCTTGGCGCTGTCTCCCGCTAGCTCGGCCACGCCCGCTGAGGGGTGCGGCTTATGCGCGTTTTCGTGACTCAGGCGAAGCTCTTGGCGAAAGAATCGATCGCCGACTTCAAGTTCTCGCGGATCTCGTCCGAAAGCGCTTTTTCTTGCGCGATCCGGTCAAGCAGATCCTTGTGATCGCTCCGCAGCGCGTTGAGCAGGCCCTGCTCGAAATCGCTGACCTGATCGACCCGAAGCTTGTCGAGATAGCCCTGGGTGCCGGCGAAGATCACCGCCACCTGCTCCTCGGTCTTCAGCGGCGAGAACTGCGGCTGCTTTAACAGCTCCGTCAGACGGGCGCCGCGATTGAGCAGGCGCTGGGTCGCGGCGTCGAGGTCGGAGCCGAACTGGGCGAAAGCCGCCATTTCGCGATACTGCGCGAGTTCGCCCTTGATCGAACCGGCGACCTGTTTCATCGCCTTGATCTGGGCGGCCGAGCCGACGCGGCTGACCGAGAGGCCGACGTTCACGGCGGGACGGATACCCTGGAAGAACAGGGTGGTCTCGAGGAAGATCTGGCCGTCGGTGATCGAGATCACGTTGGTCGGAATATAGGCCGAGACGTCACCCGCCTGGGTCTCGATGACCGGCAGCGCCGTCAGCGAACCTGCGCCGTGCGCTTCGCTCAACTTGGCGGCGCGCTCGAGCAGCCGCGAATGCAGATAGAAGACGTCGCCCGGATAGGCTTCGCGGCCGGGCGGGCGGCGCAGCAGCAGCGACATCTGGCGGTAGGAGACGGCCTGCTTGGACAGATCGTCATAGGCGATCACGGCGTGCATGCCGTTATCGCGGAAATATTCGCCCATGGCGCAGCCGGTGAAGGGCGCGATGTACTGCATCGGCGCCGGGTCCGACGCCGTGGCGGCGACGACGATGGAATATTCCATGGCGCCACGCTCTTCGAGCGTGCGCACGAACTGCGCGACGGTGGAACGCTTCTGTCCGACAGCGACGTAGATGCAGTAGAGCTTGTCGTTCTCGCGGTTCTCGTCGTGCGCCGGCTTCTGGTTGAGGAAGGTGTCGAGCAGGATCGCGGTCTTGCCGGTCTGGCGGTCGCCGATGACCAGCTCGCGCTGGCCGCGGCCGATCGGGATCAGCGCGTCGATGGCCTTCAGGCCGGTCGACATCGGCTCATGCACCGACTTGCGCGGGATGATGCCCGGCGCCTTGACGTCGACGCGGCGCTGCTCGGCGCCCTCGATCGGGCCCTTGCCGTCGATCGGATTGCCGAGGCCGTCGACGACGCGTCCCAAAAGGCCCTTGCCCGTGGGCACTTCGACGATGTTGCCGGTGCGCTTGACGGTGTCGCCTTCCTTGATCGCCCGGTCAGAGCCGAAGATCACAACGCCGACATTGTCCTCTTCCAGGTTCAGGGCCATGCCCTGGATCCCGCCGGGGAATTCGACCATCTCGCCGGCCTGGCAATTGTCGAGCCCGTAGACGCGCGCGATGCCGTCGCCGACCGAAAGAACCTGGCCGACTTCCGAGACTTCTGCCTCCGAGCCGAAGTTCTTGATCTGCTTCTTGAGGATTGCGGAAATTTCCGCGGCGCGGATGTCCATCAGCCGACCTCTTTCAGTGCAAGCTTAAGCGAATTGAGTTTGGTACGAAGCGAGGTATCGATCTGGCGCGATCCGATCTTGACGATCAGTCCGCCGAGGATTGTGGAATCGACACTCTCGGTCATGGTGACGGTCTTGCCGGCGTAGGAGCCGAGAGCCTTGGCAAGTTCCTTGCGTTGAGCGGCCGACAGCTTGTGGGCACTGGTCACCGACGCCGCGATTTCGCCGCGATGCTCGGCCGCATACTGGCGAAAGCCGCGAATGATGCCTGGCAGGACGAAGAGGCGGCGATTCGAGGCGACGACCCGCAGGAAGTTGCCGGTCAGCTCGCTCGGCTTCACCTCGCCGACGATGGCATCGATCGCCTTCATCTGATCGTCCGAGGAGAACACCGGGCTTTCGACGAGCCGGCGGAAATCCGCATTGTCGTCGATCAGTTTTTGAAACGCCACGAGCTCGGATTCGACCGTCTCGATCGCACCGTCATCGCGGGCGAGATCGAAGAGCGATTGGGCGTAGCGGTCTGCGACCCCCGAAACGGGAGAGGATGATTGTGCCACGGACGACCGTTTCTCTTTCGGGTTTCGTTCAAGGCATTCGTTGCGTCTCTGAAGCGAGAACGCCCCAAATCCTTGAAGCCGTTAGATGATTTACGGAAGGTACGCGACCGGGCCGCAAAAGCCCTTCCGAAGACTGGGTCCGTCTAGCATAGGGTTTTCCCGGCGACAACACGCTTTGGCGACAGCTTTTGCCAAAGCATCGTCCGATTTGCGCCGATTTGGCCCCGGTGCGTGGCGCTCGCCCGCGACTAATTCGCCACCATGCCGAACACCGGGGCGAGCGCCGCCGCGGCCAGGGCCATGGCCAGAAAAAACATCAGCCAGTTATAGGCGGTCGACCCGCGGTCCGACAGGATCGAGACCAGCCGGCCGAAACTGGTGAACAGCCAGCCGGCGCCGAGCGTCATCTGGACGAAGGGCTGATTGTAGAGGAGCAGCGTGACGATGCCGACGCCGAGCCAGAAGCCGGCGATGGTCGCCCGCGATTCGGACAGGGCTTCGGGATGGCGCTGGCTGGTTTCCAGCCGGAGGACGCGAAGCGTGATTCGCGGCGCGAACAAGGCGACGAGCCCGAACAGGACGGTGACGCAGGCGGCCGCGAAGGGCAGCATGTCGGCATTGGTTTGCGGCAGCGCGAATTCCATCGAAGCTCCAACGGCGAGGGCGGGTGGCGGCGGTGGTGGGCTTGCCGCGCGGAAATCAGGACGGGCGCCTTATAGGCTGAGGTCCGGCGAGGCGAAAGACAGGCCTCGAAGCGGCAGGCCGCGCTTGCCGCCGCTCAATCCTCGCAACGGCCGGTGATCGCCACCGATTCTTTCTTGTCGCCCCAGAACAGGGTCATCGTGCCGGAATAGCGGGTGGTGCCGTTCTCCTGGCGCGCGTCCGCCAGAACGATGTTGACGTTGATGCGCGGCTCGCCCGCCGAACGCCAGACCGTAACCACCTGGCCGTCCTTGTTCGGCGCGGTCTTGCCCTTTTCGAGTTCGCGCACCAACCCGTTCGCCATCACGTAGCCGCGTTCGGGCCCGGCCGTCGTGCCGGTGCCGCTGTGGGTCATCGTCAGGAAAACGAATGCCTCGAACTCCGTCTCCGCGCTCGGTTTGACGGTCTTGTCGGGATCGACGAAGGCACAGCGCGTCGGGATGGGGGACCAGTCGAGCAGCCCCAGTTCGAGGCCGGTCGGCGTGTCGGGGGAGGCGGTCGCAGTCGGCGCCTGACCCGGCGTCGTCGACGCGAATGGCGAGATCGGAAGCGACGGATCGCTGGCTTTGTCCTGGGCCGCGACCGAAAAACTCGCGAGCACGCTCATGGCCGCTCCGGCCACGAGATATTTCAACAGCGCCTGCATCGATGGTCTCCCCGTCCGTCACATCCCTTCGCCCGAGGCTTTCTCACAGAAAGCTCTGCGGGTCCACGTCGATCTGCACCTGGACCGAGCCGCGCGGGCGGGGCGCCACGGCCACCATGGCGCGCAGAAACGCCTGGATCGGCGAGCGGCGTGTCCCGTGAACGAGCAGCCGGAACCGGTGCCGGCCCCGCAGCACCGCCAGCGGCGCCTCGGCCGGGCCCAGAACCTCGATGTCGCCGTCCTCGACCGCCGCCCGTCTGAGCGCGCGGGCATGCTCCTCGGCTTCCTTGCGGCTGTTCGCCGAGACGATGACGCTTGCCAGACGCCCGAAGGGCGGCAGAGCCGTGCGCTCGCGCTCGGCGATCTCGCGCTCGTAGAAGCGGCTGGCGTCGCCGGACGCGATTGCCTGCATCACCGGGTGCTCCGGCTGGAATGTCTGGATCAGTCCCCGGCTCGAACGCCCGCCGCTGCGGCCCGCCCGTCCGGTCACCTGATGCAGGAGCTGGAAGGTCCGCTCGGCGGCGCGCGGATCGCCATTGGCCAGCCCGAGATCGGCATCGACCGCCCCGACCAGCGTCATCATCGGAAAATGATGCCCCTTGGCGACCAGTTGCGTGCCGATGACGATGTCGGCCTCGCCCTCGGCGATGGCGTCGAGCTCGCGCCTGAGCCGCCTCGCGCCGCCGGGAAGGTCCGACGAGAGCAGAATCGTCCGCGCCTCGGGAAAATCCGTCAGCATCTCCTCGGCGATTCGCTCCACGCCGGGGCCGCAGGCGACGAGATGGTCGAGCGTGCCGCACTCCGGGCAGGCCTCGGGACGCGGCACCGCGAAGCCGCAATGGTGGCACTGGAGCTGGCCGCGCAGCCGGTGGTCGACCAGCCAGGTCGAGCAGTCCGGACACTGGAAGCGGTGGCCGCAGACCCGGCAGAGGGTCAGCGGCGCGTAGCCCCGCCGGTTGAGGAACAAGAGCGCCTGTTCGCCCCGCGCGATGGTGTCGGCGATCGCCCGTCCGAGCACCGGCGAGACGAAGCGGCCGCGCGGCGGCGGCGCGGCGCGCATGTCGATCAGCGACAGATCCGGCATTGCGGCTTCCGCGAAGCGGCCGGCGAGGCGCACATGGCCGTAGCGCCCCGAGGCGGCGTTGACCCGCGTCTCCACCGACGGCGTCGCCGAGGCGAGGATCACCGGAAAGCCGCCGATCGAGCCGCGCACCACCGCCATGTCGCGGGCGTGATAGAAGGTGCGCTCCTCCTGCTTGTAGGCCGGGTCGTGCTCTTCGTCGACGATGATCAGGCCGAGGGTCTGGAACGGCAGGAACAGCGCCGAACGCGCCCCGGCCACCACTTTCACCCTTCCTTCGGCCACCTGCCGCCAGATCCTCTCGCGCTGTCGGGGCGCGACGTCCGAATGCCATTCGGCCGGCGGTGCGCCGAAGCGGCCGTGAAACCGGTCGATGAAGCTCTGGGTCAGCGCGATTTCGGGCAACAGGATCAGCACCTGTTGGCCCTGGTCGAGGGCGCGCGCGACGGCCTCGAAATAGACCTCCGTCTTGCCCGAGCCGGTGACGCCCTCGAGCAGCGTCGTGGAAAAGCCGCCCTTCGCCACGGTAGCAGCAAGAGTGTCGGCGCCCGCGCGCTGGTCGGGGTTGAGTTCGGCCCGGCCGTAGCTGGTGTCGGGCGCGGCGACAGCCGGCGGTGGCGGCAGCCGGACGCCGCGAAAGCTGCCCTGCTTGATCAGCCCGTCGACCACCGACGGCGTCACGCCCGCCGCATGGGCCAGCCCCGAGCGCGACCAGGCCGGCGCCTCGCTTGCGGCCGCCAGCACCCGCTTGCGCGCCCCGGTCATGCGGTCCGGCAGGGTGCCCGTCGCCTCGATCCCCTCGATCCAGGCTTCCGGGTCGAACGCCGCCGGCGCCCTGAGCGCCATCCGCACCACCAGCCCCGGCGGCGACAGCGTGTAGTCGGCGACCCAGTCGACGAAGCGCCGCATCGTCTTATCGAGCGGCGGGCAGTCGAAGGCGCGGGTGATCGGCCTGAGCTTCTTGGCGTCGACCCGGTCGGTCGCCCCGTCCCAGACGACGCCCGCCACCTGCCGGGGCCCGAGCGGCACCTGCACGATCGACCCCGCCTCGACCTCCATCCCGTCCGGCACGGCATAGGAATAGGGCCGCTCGGCCGGCAGCGGGACGAGGACCGGCACGGTACGCGTTTCGAAAAGCTGGCCGGTCTGGGACAAAAGGGGGCTCCGGGGGAGGGCGGGTCGGCGACCGGCGAAGCGAATCGCCGACGCGGTGTCGGTGGAGCTTACGGAACGCGGACGACGCGGGGAACCGCATGGAGAAACGCGGATCGCCTTCCGCGTGGCGCGGTGCTCGTCTGCCGAACTTAGCCGAAAGCCGCTATCACCGTGTCGATCGGCAGGAACAGCGTGCGGCTCTCCGCCGGATATTCGATGAACTCCGCGCAGGCCAGATAGAAGCGCTTGGCGTTATCATCCTTGGCCTGCACCAGCACCGCACCGATGCCGATGCTCTGGGATGCGACGGCGATGCGGCGCAGCGCATCCGCCAGGACATCCGCGCCGAGCCCACGGCCGGCGTGGTCGCGGCTGACGGCCAAACGCCCGATCACCGACACCGGAATGCTATCGGGCGCATTGCGCCGTATCTTGCCCGGAGCGGCCGCCCGCTCCACCGCGCCTGCCGAGATGCAGACATAGGCGACGACCCGATTGCCCTCACACACAACATAGGTACGGGAAAACCGGCTCTCGTTCTTTAGGGCGCGGCTTCTCAGCCAGTCGTTCAGGGCCGGCTCGCCGCAGTCGAAGTCCGACAAGTCGTGATCCGTGGTCAGCGGAACCGGGGCCGACAGCCGCTTCTCTGCTGGATCGGACGTTATGTTTCCCACGCCGGCACCCGACGCAACAGGGCTCGCAGCTTCGGCCCGGGGGCGGGGGGATTGTCGAGCGCCTGCATGAAGGCGTCGTAGCGCTGCGGATCGAGCGCGAACAGGCGCTGCTCCAACAGAACATCGATCGCGACATTCCTGGCGCTTTCTACCATGAATTCGGTTCGCGTCTTGCCCAGAACGGCGGCCGCCTCGTCGATCAGGTGGCGGGTCTGCGTCCCGATGCGCAGATTGATGCTGCCCTTCGTCTCGGCGGCCGGATTCCGTTCCGCAACCGCCAGCGGGGCGGCACTCGGCCTGTCCGACGATGATCGACGTGCTATCATGGGGCCAAGATGAGAGGTTGTATCTACATTGTCAATACAAACGGACGGGAGCGGGGCGCGAGTCAGTTAAGGAGCTTAAAAAGACACGCCGCGAGTCAAGAGTGATTCGGTTAGGCTTGGGTGGAGAATGTTCACTTTTCTCTCCTTGCGGAGACATCATCATGGATGTCGCGACCTGTCTGTCTGGCGTGCCGAGGCGATGAGGTTCTCCAAGCCGTCTCTCAATTGTTTGCGCGTCAGCGGCCGATCAAGCAATCCGTCATGGTCAAACATGGCCAAGCCATTGATTAGGCACCGCTCGACCACCCTTAGGACCTCATTGCGTCGCATATTTACCTCTGGATCGTAGGGCGAAAGCGACCCGTGCAATAGTCTCGACCGTAAATCGTAGACTGCCCATATGGTGTCGTACAGCGTGTCGAATCGCTCTTTCCCATTGGGGTCGTAGCTCATTGCGGCGCTGCGCTCGCATACGGCCCGTGCCGTGTCGGAGCTTTTCTCTGTAAGGACCATGCTTTCGAGTGCCGAAACCGCCTTGATGATCGCCGCAGCCGGCGAATTCTCTCGCACTGCCTGACCGTGCCAAGCGGCTGAATTGATGAAGCGAATGCCGAGAGGGCGCCTGGTTTCCGGATTCGTTATCGCCTCAATTGCCCGTCCGGCCGAGGCCACCAACTCGCGGGAGTGTAGGCCATTTAGAGTATCTGCCCAGCCCACTTTGAATCCCACGGCCGATGTCGATCCGAGGGAATAGGAAACCAACGTCTCACCCTCTCGTACCTCAATCGTTCCGCGAATTTCGGCGTCGAGGCCCGGGCCGCCCATCGTCATCTTGCGCGAATGAGAATGGCCGAAGAAGATGTGGAGAAAGTCCAATGCCGCGTTGATCGCCTGCAGCGCGCGCTCCCGTCCGATCTCCTTGTCGCAGCCTATGACGGTGACATCCGCCACCCAGGTAAATTTTGCATAATAGCCGAACACATCGTCGGCAACCGACGTCAGTCCATCCTCCGCAGCAGCCTTCCTGTGGTCTGCCAACAAAGCATCGGCGATAGGCTTGAACGCGACGCAGTTGTGGAACTTAACTGGGCCAACGGCAAAATTTACGGGATCGGCCACCAACATTAGTTGGCAGGGGATCAGGTGGCGGCTGTCGGCTCGTGCATTCCTTGCCTCCTTAAGGGCGGCCGCGAATGCTTTTTGTACAGTTGCTAACGTCGGTTCGGTCTTGGTCATGATGAAGCGGTCGACGACTATCGCCTTGATGGCCTTGAACACCCGCTCTACACTAACGGAATGGGCCACGTCGCTCCGGCGGAGCACGTCAGAAGCTACACCGAACAGGCGACGATCCGCCTCTCGGCCGTAGACAAGCTCGTGGCCCTTGGGATGCCGAAGCCCATAAAGCATGTCGTCTTTCGGCAGTGAGTCCAACTGCTCCGTCCGCACCGCTGCCTGAAACATCCGCTGAAAGCGTAGGCACTCCGACAGCGCGAACGTGACGGCGTCGACCCAAGGTTGATTTAAATTTCGACGTTTCGGTAGCGTCTTCTCAGGCACAATTGTATTCCGTTGATGTTGTCTTATCGAGACACCGAGACACTTTGGATACTAAAGCTTATTGAGCATAGGTGCCGCGTCATCTTCAATGGTTCAGCCCGCAAGCCGATCGTTAGGGTCCAGCCGGGATTACCTAACCGCCGCGATAGACCGCTCCCCATCCGCTCCCCATATGGCGCTGGCCCGCCAATTCCTGCTAAAGACGCGGCAGATTGCGAACCGAACCCAAAGAGGGCCCCATGAAATTCTTCGTCGACACCGCTGACATTGCCGAGATCAAGGAACTCGCCGACACGGGTCTCCTCGATGGCGTGACCACCAACCCGTCGCTGATCATGAAGGCCGACCGGCCGATGAAAGAGGTGGTCGCCGAGATCTGCGCCGTCGTCGACGGCCCGGTCTCGGCCGAGGTCACCGCCACCGAGACCGACGCCATGATCCGCGAGGGCAAGATTCTGGCCGCGATCGCCGACAATGTCTGCATCAAGCTGCCGCTGACGCTGCCCGGCCTGAAGGCCTGCAAGGCGCTGACCGGCGAGGGCTTCTTGGTCAACGTCACCCTGTGCTTCTCGGCCGTGCAGGCGCTGCTCGCCGCCAAGGCCGGCGCGACCTTCATCTCGCCCTTCATCGGCCGGCTCGACGACATCAACATCGACGGCATGGCGCTGATCGCCGACATTCGCCGGATCTACGACAATTACGGCTTCGACACCGAGATCCTGGCCGCCTCGGTGCGCACCATGAACCATGTGCGCGAGGCGGCGCTGCTCGGCGCCGACGTCTCCACCGTGCCGCCGGCGACGCTCAAGGGGCTGGTCAAGCATCCCTTGACCGACAAGGGCCTCGAGGCCTTCCTCGCCGACTGGAAGAAGACCGGCCAGACCATCGCCTGAGGGCGGCGACCGAAGCCCTTTAGCGCAACGAAAAAGGCGACCCTCCGGGCCGCCTTTTTCTGGTCCGGCGTTGCGCCAGCAGACGCCTTACCCCTGGAAATGGCTCTCCAGGAAATACAGCGACTTGTCGAGGCCGCGGCCGACCTCGGTCAACAGATCCTCGGTCAGCGCATCGCCGGCCTCGGATGCCTCCTCGATGCCCTTCTGCACCTCGTCGCTCCAATGGGCGTAGGAGTCGGCAAGCCGCTTCAGATGGTCCTCGGACTTCACCAGATCGAGCGGGTAAGGGGCCAGCAGCGAGTTCTCCGCCGCCGCCTGCACCGTTCCGTGCGCCTGACCACCGAGGCCGGTCAGCCGTTCGGCGATGTCGTCGACATAGGCCTCGGTCACCTCGTGCAGCTCGTCGAACAGCTTGTGCACCGCGATGAAGTTCATGCCCTTCACGTTCCAGTGGGCCTGCTTGGTCTGGTAGGTGATGTCCAATGCGGTCGCGAGATGCTTCTGCAACAGCTCCACCATCGAACCGCGGATGTTTTCCGACAGCGGGTTCTTGGTCGTGTGCAGCTTGATCTTGTCCTTCTTGGCCATGATCGTCTCCTTCATGAGAGGGGTTGCGCGGCATCCGGGCGCGTGAGCGCGCCCCGATGCATGAAACCGGTCGCCTCGATAATCGCGAAAGCCGTCAACGGTTCCGTTCGAAACCGGTTTTCGGCCGCGATTCGGGGCGGCATCGCGTCGCGGCGCGCAATGTCCGGGCTTTCCCGAACGCGGCTGCGATCCACATGGCGGTTCCAGCGCAGCCGCGTCCAGTACCGGCGCCCGCCTGAATTGCGATCAAGGAGATTTCCATGAAGACCATGCTCATCACCGGCGCCTCGACCGGCATCGGCGCGGCCACCGCTCGCCGCGCTGTCAAGGCCGGCTACCGCGTGGCGCTCACCGCCCGCTCGAAAGACAAGCTCGACGGGCTTGTCGCCGAACTCGGCAAGGACAACGCCATGGCGCTCGCCTGCGACGTCCAGGATTTCTCCGCCCAGCAGGCGATGGTCGCCGACGTTCTCGACCGTTTCGGCTCGCTCGACGTGGTTTTCGCCAATGCCGGGCTCGGCGCCGAGGGCACCGGCACCGCGGGCGGCGACGTCGACAATTGGCGCGAGATGGTGCTGACCAACGTTCTCGGCTTGATGTTCACGGTAAAGGCGGCCCACGACGCGGTCGTCACGGCCAAGGGGCATTATCTGCTGACCGGCTCGGTGGCCGGCCGCAAGGTGCTGCCCGGCTCGGTCTATGGCGCGACCAAATGGGCGGTGACCGGCTATGGCTACAATCTGCGCGAGGAAATGCGCGAGAAGGGCGTCAAGGTGACGCTGATCGAGCCCGGCATGGTCGACACGCCGTTTTTCGACGAGCCCAAGCCGAATGCGCTGACCCCGGACGATATTGCCGGGGCCGTGCTCTATGCGCTGTCGCAGCCGGACAACGTCATGGCCGGCGAGATCTGGATCGAGCCGCTCAATCGCTAAAGGCGGACGGCGCTACTCGGCGATCGCCGCGTCCGACAGCTTGTCGAGCGCCTTTTCCATCGCCTCGACAGGCTCGGCATCGTCGTCGATGTCGTAGCGCTCGGCGAGTTCCTCCGGCTCGACATAGCCGACCATGGTCTGGCCGTCCTCGTCCCAGACCAGCATCTTTTGCGGCAGGTCGAGGGCGATCCGGCGGTTTTCCTGCATCAGCGGCGTGCCGAGCTTCGGATTGCCGAAGATCACCACCGTCGTCGCCGGCAGCTCCAGGCCGGCGGATTTCGCGTTGGCCTGATGGTCGAGGGTCAGGGCCACTTTGGCGCCGGCCTGTTCGATCGCTGCGGTCAGCGCCGCGACGGTATCAGCGACGGATTTGGGCGATTGCTTGGTGATCCAGTCGTCCCCGGCATGGGCGAGGGATGGGGCGAGAAAGAGCGCGGCGCCGATGAGCGGCGCCAGGGCCTTGAAAGTCATGATCGTCTCCCGACTGAGGTTTGGAGTCCAACTGCCGGCGGGGCGGCGGGTTCCCTCCGAACCGCCCCGGCCGCCCCTCAGCTCGTCGAACCCTTGATGCCCTCGAAGGCCTTGTCGCCCCAGACCCGCTTGACCGTGGCGTTGCGACCGCAGGAGAAGCGATAGTACTTATATTTCAGCGGGTTTTTCTTGTAATAATCCTGGTGATAGCCCTCCGCCGGCCAGAAGGTCGGGGCGGTGTTGATCGGCGTCACCACCGTGCCGAGATCCTTCTTCACTGCGGCCTTCGACGCCTTCGCCGTCTCGACCTGGGCGGCATCCGTGGCGAAGATCGCCGTGGTGTAGGCGTGCCCACGGTCGCAGAACTGGCCGCCGGCGTCGGTCGGATCGACCGAGTGCCAGAAGACGGTGAGCAGCTGGTCGTAAGATACCTTGGCGGGGTCGTAGGTGATCTTCACCGCTTCGACGTGGCCGGGATGGTTCTGGTAGGTCGGGTTCTGGTTCTTGCCGCCGATATAGCCCGACGTCGTGTCGAGCACGCCGGTCACATAGTCGAAGTCGCTCTCCACGCACCAGAAGCAGCCGCCGGCGAAGATCGCCGTCGCGGTCTTTTGCGCGGCGACCGGGCCGGGCGCCAGCGTGAGCGCCATCAGGGCGCCGGCGGCGAGCGTCGCCAGGGCGAAGGGGTTGCGTCGCATCGTCATCTCCTCAGTCTTCTGCCGAACGGGCATGCGTCGCGCCATCAAGGCCGGCGACGCGCGCCCGATCAACACAAGCTTCGGTGAAGCGGGATGTTATCTTGCCCCGCCCTTAAGCTTTGGGCGTCCGCCCTCGCTGGCGGGGACCCCGGTCAGCCGCCGTCGGCCTGGAAGCCGGCGGCCTCGATGCCTGCGATGGCGGCGATCTCGTCATTGTCGGACGTGTCGCCGGTGATGCCGACGGCGCCGAGGATGGCGCCGCCCTGGCCCTTGACCAGCACGCCGCCCGGCACCGGCACCAGCACGCCCTTGGCCAGCGCGTTCATCGCCTGGATGAAAAAGGGCTGTTCCTCGGCCCGCTTGAAGATCGCCCGCGAACCGATGCCGAGCGCGATGGCGCCATTGGCCTTGCCGATGGCGATGTCCGGGCGCATCCGCGACGATCCGTCGGAGCGCTCCAGCGCGATCAGCGCGCCGCCGGAATCGAGCACGGCGACGGTCAGCGGCTTGCAGCCTTTCGCGGCGCCGGTCTTGAGCGCCTCGGCGATAATAATGCGGGCCTTGTCGAGAGTGATCGTCATGGTCGTCCTTGCTGGATGATGGTTTGGTGGCGTCGCACCGCCTTTACCCGATCCGCCCGGCGGGACAAAGCCGCCGCCGAGCACTTTCCCGCCGCCGCCCGAGCTTCCCTCACATCCACTTGATCGAAGGATTTCGACGCAACCTCCCGCCGAACGGCCCGTTGTTAGCTGGAATCGCGAACGCTTCGCTGAGCCGTCGCCTCTTTGCGATCCATCCCTGAATTTGGAGGATACCCCATGAACAAGCTTCTGATGACGACTGCCGCCACGCTTCTCGCGCTCGGCTCGACCGCTTTCGCCGAGAGCATGATCGACACGACCGACGTCAAGGTCGAGGGCAAGACCGCGACCTTCGCCAAGGTATCGTCGGACAATGGCGGCTACCTGGTCCTGCACGAGGTCAAGGACGGCGCGCCGGTGGTTCCGGGCTCGATCGGCCACGTGGCGATCCCGGCCGGCGAGAGCATGGACGTCGCCGTTGAGGCCGACATGGATCTCGCGGCGGACGGCCAGTACATGGTCATGCTGCATGACGAGACCAACGGCAACGACACCTATGATTTCGGCGAGGGTTCGACCGATGTCGACACCCCGACCATGGCCGACGGCAAGCCGGTGGTGATGCCATTCATGGCGTCGATGGGCGCATCGGCCGGTGCCAATGCGTCGGTTGAGGCCGGCGGCGTCAAGGCCGACGGCGCGATGGACTCCAACATGTCCGGCGCCAGCACCGCGACCAGCGGCGAGGCCGGCGCCAAGCCCGACGAGGTCACCACCCCGTCGGGTGGCGTGGTTCCCGGCCAGACGCCGAACTAAGCCCGTCACCGTCAGCCTGTGACGACAAGCCGTCCCGCCTTGCGCGGGGCGGCTTTTTTCATGGCCGCGGCGCCGGCGCGGGCGGCGGAACCTTTCCCCCGGTACGCGGCGTTTACCCGGAAGATTCTCCGTTCCCCCGAGGAGTACGCCATGCCCCGTTTGTCCGCCGCCATTCTCGCCGCGCTGCTGGCGCTCCCCGCCGCGCCGGTCCTCGCCCAGGACAGCGTCGGCGTCGCTCTGTCCAACCGCGAAAAACGCGTCGCCGTCCCGGTGCGCCTGCCGGACGGGCGCACCGTCCTGCGCACCCGCAACAGCGGCGTGCCCTGGCTCTATGGCCTCGGCAGCGTCTACGGCAAGGCCTCCGGCCTGCCGCTGATCGGCGGCGTCACGCCCTCGATCATCGCCTCGACCCCGTCCGCGGGTCTGGTGCCGGGGCAGGAGCCGGAGTGATCGCCGCCGCCATTGCACTGGCGCGGTGCCGCCACGCAATCGCCCGCTTGGCGGCGGAACATGCCTTTGCCAACGCGAAAAGGCCCGCCCGATGACATTTATCCCCGCCGTTCTTCTCCTTGCCCTGACCTTGAGCGCCTGCGCCCAGACGCCCGACGGCGTGAAGAGCGCCAGCTGGAGCCGCCAGGCCGAGCTGATGGACGGCGCGGTGCCGCGCTGAAACGCTAGCCCAGCGTGACGATGCGCGGCCGCACCGGTGGCGGCGATGGCGGAAGCGCGATGCTGTCTGGTTCGGTTGGCCCGCCCGGCTCGGGCGGCGCTGCCTCGGCTTCGGCAGGCGCCTGATCGTCCAGCGCGGCTTGCGCTGCGCGCAGCAGGCCGGCTTCGTTGCGGCGGACATGCGGGTTGCGAAAACCCTTCGGCAACTGCAGCCGCGCCACCGCGAAATGCAGCGCGATGCGGGCCGCCTGGGGCAGGGCGGCGAAACAGGGCGGGTCGTCGCGCCGCGCGGCGTCGCCGGTGCGCAAACCGTGCCGACAGGTGAAGGCGCGCCGGCATTCGGGCCGGCGGCAGGCATGGGTGATGCGCTGGGCGATGCCGGCGAGAAGCCGGGTGTCGCTGGGCGTTCCGGCGTCGCCGGCATGGCGCCCAGCCGGGTCCGCCGCGATCGCCTGCCAGACGCTCCGCAGATTATGGCGGCGCGGTCCCTGCCGCCAGCCGGCCCGGGTCAAGGCGCGGCGGACGATGTCCATGTGTTCGCGGGCCATTGCCTGGCTGGCGGCGATCTCTTCCCGCGTCAGCGGTTCCTCGGCCGGCGCGGCGGGGGCAGGGGATTTTGCCATCGTTTCCTCCGGACATGGGTCAGCGATCCCGCGCCGCGTGGCGGCCGGGGGATGGGTGGTTTTCTGTCCCGGATTCGCGCTCGCCCTGCGGCTCGCGGCGAGGCCGGGGTCCCCGCCAGCGACGAGCTCCGCGAGGAGCTTACGGGCGGGGCAAAAACTCTCTGTCCCACCCTTAAGCTTCGCCTTGCGGCTCGCTGGTGGGCCCCTGGGTGCCGCCTTTCCCTCGCGAGGCTCGGGACAGGCGGCGGAACGCCGGAGGCAGACCCTCCGATACTCTAGCAAACGGTCCGCCTCCGGCGTTCCGCGCGGGATTTGGCGACCCCTGCACCGGGTGGTGCCCCGCCGCAGGCGTTGCGGCTGACGCCGCTCGGCCTGCGCTGGAGCCCCGGTGGCTGCCGGATCTTCACGCCCCTTGCGGAGCGTTCAAGCGGACCAATCCGCAGACCCCTCGTAGTGGGGGACGGTCCGGCGGGCGCGTCGGGGCCGTCCGGGTCGCGCACCCTCCGGAAGGGCCGCGCCGCGGACGCCGCACCGCCGGCCCGCGAGTGATCCCGGTGATCATTCGTGCCCATCCGGGGGCCGGCGGTGAGGGCATTGTGCGGGAGGTCGGAAGGGGTGGGGAAAAAATTGGACGCCTCCGGAAACTGGCGGATTTCGCTCTGACGTGATTCACTGACCTTGCGCTTTCGGGAGGTGTGGAATGT
>CANKZU010000029.1 GCA_947488615.1 uncultured Aurantimonas sp. | reverse complement strand
AACTGCGCCCGCATGAGCCGATGACAGCCCGATCGGATGTCATTCAACACCTGAACCGGCAGCATCGCCAACCAAAACCGCGCCGAAAGCCCTCGAATCCCGTCTTTAGCCTCAAAATCGTGGTGTTTCCGGAGGCGTCCACTTTGCTACAGAAGATCTGCTCGTCAGTAATGCCCAGAGACAGCAAACCCGCCGTTCTATATCCGGGCCCGTCCCTTCTCACTACTCCGACGCATAGCGCCTTCCCTCACGGTCGTGACCAAGGCTTTCATTGGCGGGTCACAACGTTATCGGAGGCCACGCAACATGACCGATCAGAAATATCTCACCCCAGAAGAGGTCGCGGAACGTTACCGAGGGACGATTACCATCGGCACACTGCGAAACTGGCGATCTATGAGAATAGGCCCTGCCTATGTGAAGGTGGGCAAGTCAGTTCTCTATCCCGTCAACGAGATCGAGGCCTGGGATCAGAAAAATATCGTGATGTGTCGTGCGGCAAAACGACTCGGAATTAGAGAGGGGGATCAATGATGATAATCGCAGGGGTCGGCAAAACATCCGATCCCAAAAACCTACCCCATCAGAATCTAACACGCAACAATATTTAGTATTTTCAACAGCTTAATGAATTGGATGGTGTGGTCCACAACCATCCGTCCGGCGATCCGACGCCGTCACGGGCCGACATCGACATGACCCGCACCATCGTCGAGACGGCGAAACCCTTGGGTATTTCCGTGCATGACCACATCATCATCGGCAAGGCCGGCCATGCCAGCCTCAAGGGCCTGCGATTGATCTGAGCGCGGCGTCAGTGCAGGTACCCTCCATCCTTCACCAACCGCAATTCGCGCGGTTTGATCAAGCCCGCATGCATGATCCGCACCGAGTGGATCGCCGCCTCGATCTCGCGCTCCCAATGGTCGAGGAATCGCCGCAGACGAGGATATTCAGGGGCCAGATCCTCGAACTGCCAGGCGAAAGTCTGCAGGAAGCTCGGGTGATCCGGCATACGGTAGAGAACCTCCGCCGTAGTCAGGCCATAGCCCTGCAACATCCGTTCGAACTGCGGATCGACGGTTTTCCTGGTCATCGGCGCACCTTTTCGCTGCGCCGGCCGGGCATCGGCCGGCATATGAAATGCTGCGACCTAATAGTTAACGATGTGTTGCGCGGCGGAAAAGTTCAAGCGGAAGCGCGCTCTTCACGCCACACGGCCTGTCACTTCTGCGGGAGATCGATCATCCCACCCGCCACCAGCGCATCGACGGAACGCTGCGATCGGTCAGCTCCGCATGACCCGGACGGTCGAGCGCCCACCATCGATGCCGAAGACCTGTCCCGTGATCCAGGAACCGGCATCGGTGAGCAGAATCTCGCCCATAGCGGCGATATCGTCCGGCCGTCCCAGTCTCGGCACCGCATGCATTTTGGCGACCGTCTCGGCCATCTTGGCATTGCCGGCAACCTTCTGGCCGAGCGGCGTATCGATCAGCGACGGGGCGATGGCATTGACCCGGATCTGCGGCGCGAATTCCGCCGCCAGCGAGCGGGTCAACCCGACGACCGCGCCCTTGGCCATCGCGATCGAGGCATGCGCGGAAAAGCCCTGTTCGACCGCGACGGTCGAAAACAAAAGCACGCTGGCGCCGTCGGACGCGGCGAGGAGCGCGGGCATGGATACCTGAATCACTTTCGCAGCACCTAACGCGTTCAATCTGAAATCATTGATAAAATCGTCTTCAATGAGCTTATCGAACGGTTTCAGCGTAATCGTCCCCACCGCATAGACCAGGCCGTCGAGTTGGTCGCCCGCGGCTTTTGCCGCGGACGCCACGGCCGCATCGTCGAGGACATCGCAGACGATTGTTTCCGCGCCGATGTCACCGGCGATGTCCTTCAGGCCGGCTTCGTTGCGGCCGGCGAGAACCAGATCGTGGCCGGCCGTTGCCAGCCGTCGCGCGATCGCCGAGCCAATACCGCCGCCACCGCCATAGATCAGATATTTTCCCATGCGCCTGCGATGCCTTTGCCGTTGTCCGGGTTACGGCACACATGCGGCGCCGCATGAAGCGTTCAACTGCGACCCAGGCGCGCGGCAATGCAATCGCGGGGCGTCAGAACACGCCGGGAAACGCGCCGCCGTCGATCAGAAGGCTCTGGCCGGTAATGTAACCGGAATGGGTCGAGCACAGGAACGCGCAAGCCTTGCCGAACTCGTCCGGCTCACCGAAGCGCCCGGCCGGAATGCCGGCGGCCCGATCGGCGCGGATGTCGTCAAGGCTGCGGTTCTCGCGCTTTTGCGCCGCAGCGAAATTGGAGCGCAGTCGATCAGTGTCGAAGGCACCCGGCAGCAGACAATTGATCGTGACGTTCTGTCCGGCGACGGTACGGGCGACACCGGCGAGAAATCCAGTCAGCCCGGCGCGCGCGCCGCTGGACAGGTCGAGACCTGCAATCGGCCCTTTGACAGAGCTGGAGGTGATGTTGACGATCCGCCCGAAGCGGCGCTCGATCATGCCGTCTATGACACGCTGCACCATCTCGATGGGCGCGATCATGTTGCCGGTAACGCCAGCCATGAGATCGTCGCGCCCGAGCGCGCGAAAATCGCGGAGCGGCGGGCCGCCATTGTTGTTGACCAAGATATCCACCTGCGGCACCGCGCCGACGAGCCGGGCCTGGCCTCCCGGAGTCGAGACGTCAGCGACGACGCGAATGATATCGGCGCCGGTCTCCCGCGCGATAGCCTCGGCCGTCGCGTTCAGCACAGCCTCGTCGCGGCCGTTGAGCACGACTGTGCAGCCGGCCCGCGCAAGCTCGGTGGCGCAGGCACGGCCAAGCCCCCGGCTCGACGCGCATACGATCGCGTATTTTCCTGTCAGTCCCAGATCCATGTCATCCTCCCTCCAGTGCTTTGCCCTTTGAACCGTATGGGCCATTTCCGATTCTTCGCCAATTACTTAGCCGGATTTGATGATTCACTTTGCCAGGACTCATCGCGATTCTTCCACGCAACCGTGCCGCCGGCGGCGCGCACCGCTTCCTGGGTATCGACGTCGACGCTCGCGGCGGCGCCGATCTCCACCTCGACCACAGCGTCGGGATGGTCGGCGATCACGCCCTGCGCCCCGACATCTCCCGAAAGGGCCATGATCTCGGGGCGATAGACCGTCGAGACCACGACCGGATTGCGCCGCCGGCCGCGATCGAAGGCCGCCGCGATAGACCCCGCGCCCGACGGAACGAAGGCCGCGATGAGCCGGTCGAGATCCGCCGGTGTGAGGAACGGCTGGTCGGCCAGCATGACAAGGACGCCGTCGGCTCCGGACGAGGCCGCGAACCCGGCCTTGAGCGAGGTCGAGAGCCCGTCGGCAAAGGCAGGGTTCTCGACGATGCCGATGTCGAGGCCACCGAGGGAGGCGACAATCTCGTCCCGCATATGCCCGACGACCACCCGCACATGCCCGGCGCTCTTCGCCGCCAGCGCGGTCTCGGCCGAGCGCCGGATCAGCGGGACGCCCTCGAAGGTCGACAGCAGCTTGTTCGGTCCGCCCATGCGACTCGACCGGCCAGCGGCGAGAATGACGATGTCGACGATCGGCTCCTCCGCAGCACTTTCCGCCTCTCGCGGCTGCGGCCGCGAGGCGATCTCCATCAAGAGCCCGCCGACGCCCATCTTCCGAATGTCGTCGCCGGTCACCGGGAGATCGGCCAGCAATCGGTCGAGCACCCAGTCGAAGCCGTTTTCCTTGGGACTGCGCGCACAACCGGGCGCGCCGAGCGCCGGCCGCCCGTCCAGCGTGCCGAGGAGCAAGAGATTGCCGGGGTCCACCGGCATGCCGAGATGGTCGATCCGGCCGCCTGCCGCCGCGATCGCCGCCGGGATGACGTCGCCACCGTCGATCACCGCCGAGGCGCCGAATATCAGCGTCACATCCGCCGGCTCGCGCCGCCGCAGGGCATCGGTCAGGGCCCCCACCTCATGAGCACAACGGATTTCGCCGACGACGGTCGAGCCGGAGGCCGACAACCGCGTTTCGGTGACGGCTCGGGTCTTATCGAGAACGCTTGGCTTGACGCCCGGAAGCTCCGTCTGGATCAGCGCGACGCGCTTTGGCGAAAACGGCGCGAGCCGAAACGCCATCCGCTCGGAACAAAGCCGCACGGCCGCCGCGACCGCCGCGCCGGAAACGGCGAGCGGGATAATCTTCACCGTCGCCACCATCCGCCCTGCCTCGACGGGGGCGTGTTCGCCGAGCGTTGCCAGGGTCACGCCGGGGTCGATGGCGTTGAGCGCGTCGACCATGGCGCGGTCCGGCAGGAACAATCCCCCTCTGTCCGCAAAGAGATTGACGCGGCCGGTTCCGGCCTCGCCCGCGCGAATTCCCGCCCCGCCAAGCGCGGTACCGATCGCCGCCGCCGCCTGATCCTCGGTCAGGTCGCCCGGCTCGAGACGCGCAGCCGTGACGACGCCGACATCGGCGTCGCAAAGCGCCGCAATATCCGCCGCCGAGAGCCGCGTGCCCTTCTTCAGCCGGCGCTTGCCAAGTTTTTGGGAGTGCGCGAGTATCGTCCCTTCCGCCTCCGCGACCGGTATCTCCCCGAAGATCATGCCGCCTCGGTCTCGCCCCGGCGCTCGGCGAACATCTTGCGCTTGCGAAATGCCTCGATGACCGAAGCGAGAATCGCAACGGCGATCTCGCCGGGCGTCGACGCGCCGATATCTGCGCCGATCGGCGCTTCGATGCGGTCCAACGCCTGGGCGGACATCCCGGCGTCAGTCAGTCGCTCGACCCGCCGCGCATGGGTCTTCCGACTGCCCAACGCACCAATGTAGAAGCACCCGGCCTTGAGCGCCGCGATCAGCGGATAGTCGTCGATCTTCGGATCGTGGGTGATGACGCAGAGCGCCGTATAGGCATCGAGCGGACGGGCCTTCAGCACCGCCTCTGGCCATTCGGCAACAAGCGCAACATCCGGAAAACGCTCCTTGGTGGCAAAGGCCGTTCGCGGATCGATGATCTCGACATCGTATCCGGCCAGCTTCGCCATCCGCGCCAGCGCCTGGCTGATATGAACCGCGCCGACAACGACGAGCCGGGGCGGCGGCAGATGGGCGTTGAGGAAAACGTCGCCGTGATCGGTCTGAACGATCCCGGACTTGCCGGAGCGGATCACCCGCCCGATCGGCTCGGCCAGCGGATCGCCCGCAACCTCGGCCTCGCGCACGAGCCGCTGGGCGCCGTTCACCAGATCGGTGACGACGACCGCCGCCCGGCGCGCATCGCGCTCGACGTTCAAATCTACCAGAAGCGCGCGGTCCATCAGTTCACCCGTTCGACATAGACGCGGATGCGCCCGCCACAGGACAGGCCCACCCGCCACGCGGTTTCGTCGGCGACCCCGAATTCCAGCATGCGCGGCTCGCCCGACTCGATCACGTCCACCGCCTCGGTGACCACAGCACCCTCGACGCAGCCGCCGGAGACCGAGCCCTCAAAATTGCCGTCGGCATCGATGACCAGCTGGCTGCCGGTCGGACGGGGTGCCGAGCCCCAGGTTTCGACGACGGTGGCGAGCGCGAGGCTCCGCCCGTCGCCGGCCCACGCCTCGGCGGTCTTCAAGACATCGAACTCATGGATCGCTTGGGACATGATCTGACCCTCCTCAAAGGCGCGGCACACGATACCGCTCCGGCTGCCCCGGCACCATCGTCGGCAGAGCCTGACCCTACGCCGCCATCGCCTGGTCGGCGGCTTCCATCCACCAGCGCGGATCGGTCTCCCGGCCCCCGCCACCCGACAGCGCCTCACAGAGCGCACTCATCGCCTCCAGCGAATGCACCGAGCGAAACTCGTCCACATGCGGCAGCATGGCGCGGACCCCCTTGGCGCGGGCGGAAAATCCGTCGAAGCGCAACAGCGGATTCAGCCAGATCAGCCGTCTGCAGGATTTATGCAGCCGCTCCATCTGTTTCGAGAGCGCGTCGACCGAATCGCGCTCCAGCCCGTCGGTGATCAGGATCACCACCGCGCCCTGGGTCAGCACGCGGCGCGACCAGGTCAGGTTGAAGCTCGCCAATGCCTCGCCGATCCGCGTCCCGCCGGACCAGTCCTTCACCGCGCCGGCACAGTCGGCGAGCGCCTCGTCGGGATCCTTGTGGCGCATCTGCCGGGTGACGTTGGTCAGCCGCGTGCCGAACAAAAACGTATGCACCCGGCGCCGCTTTTCGGTCAGGGCGTGGATGAAGTGCAGAAAGACGCGGGTGTACTGGCTCATCGAGCCGGAAATGTCGGCGAGGACCACCAGCGGCGGGTGAATCTCGCGGCGCGAGCGGAATTTCGGCAAGACGAGGTCGCCGCCGGTCCGCATCGAGGCCCGCATCATCGCTCTCGGGTCGATTCGATCGCCACGCGGATCGGGGCGAAACCGGCGTGTCGCGATCCAGTCCGCCGGCAGGCGCAGCGCGGCGATGGCGCGCTTGGCCTCCTCGATCTCGCGCGCCGACATCTGGGCGAAATCCTTCCGGCGCAACACCTCGTTGCCCGAGACCGTGAGACTGGCGTCGATCTCGATCTCCGGTCGCTCCTGCTTGGTGATCCGGTCCCGCGCGCCCTCGAACATCGCTTCCGCGGCGCGGTCCTCGCCGGCCCGCTTCTTTTCCCGCTCGGATTGGCGCGGCGGAGCCTTGGGCGAGAACATGGCGATCATCTTTTCGATCAACTCGCGCGAACGCCAGAACAGCCGGAACGCCTCCGCGAACACCGCATCGTCCTCATGGCGGGTGATCAAAACCGCATGCAGCGTCCAATAAAAATCGTCGCGACTGGTCAGCCCGGCCGCCTTGACCGCCGCGATCGCGTCGAGCGTCGCCGAGGGACCGACATTCAGCCCTGCCTTGCGCAGCGCCCTGGCGAAATAGGCAATGTTGTCCGCGAGCTTGCCGTCCGGATCGGCGGCCACTTTCGGCGGGTCGGCGATGGTGCTCATGACATCACGAGGCCCTTGCCAGGTCGCGCTTCACCTCAGCGAGAATCTCGCGGCCCTCGCCTCGCTCCATGCGTTGGATGTCGTCCTGGTATTTCAACAGCACCCCCAGCGTATCGGAGACATGCGCGGGATCGAGGGCGACGGCGTTGAGTTCGGTCAGAGCGTTCGCCCAGTCGATGGTCTCGGCGACACCCGGCGCCTTGAACAGATCGATCTGACGCAGCCTTTGCACGAAGGCGACGAGTTCGGCGGCCAGCTCGGCATTGGCCTTTGGTGCCTTGCGGCGCACGATCTGAAGTTCGCGGTCGGAGGCGGGATAATCCACCCAATGATAGAGGCAGCGCCGCTTCAGCGCGTCGTGGATCTCGCGCGTGCGATTGGTGGTGATGATGACGATCGGCGGCTCGGCGGCACGGATGGTGCCAAGTTCCGGGATCGTGACCTGATTATCGGAGAGGATTTCCAGAAGAAACGCCTCGAAGGCCTCGTCGGTGCGGTCGAGCTCGTCGATGAGCAGCACTGGCGCGCGGCCCGGCTCGCCTTCGAGCGCCTGCAGGATCGGCCGGCGGATCAGGAAGCGCTCCGAAAAGATGTCGGACCGCATCGCGTCCTTGGACGTATCGCCGGAGGCCTCGCGCAGTCGGATCTCAATCATCTGCGCGGCGTAGTTCCATTCGTAGAGCGCCGAGGAGACGTCGAGCCCTTCGTAGCACTGCAGGCGAATCAGCGGCCGGCCCAGCGCCGCGGCCAGCACCTTGGCGATCTCGGTCTTGCCGACGCCGGCCTCGCCTTCCAGAAACAGCGGTCGCCCCATCTTGAGCGACAGAAACAGGACGGTCGCGAGCGACCTGTCTGCCACGTAGTTCTGTCCGTCGAGAAGCGCTTCGGTCTCGTCGATCGATGCCGGCAGTTTCGATGTCACGGATACCCTTTCCCTGAGACGCTCCGATGGCCACACGCTAGAGGCTGCGATAGGTCCGGTCGAGATAGATCAGTGACGGCGATTTCGACCCGGTGCGGATCGCCACGACCTCGCCGATCAGCACGCGATGCGTAGCGACGATCCTGGCTTCCAAAAGCCGGCAATCGAACCCTGCCAGCGAACCGACCAGCAAGGGTGCGCCGGTTTGCAGCACCTCCCATTCGCCCATGGCGAATCGCGTGTCAGGCTCGAGCTGCCCTTCGCCAGCGAATGCACGGGCAAGCGGCTCGCTGTCTTCGGCCAGGAGATTGACGGCAAAATTGCCGTTGTTCTCAAACCGGTCGTTGTCGGGACTCGACGTGTTGAGACAAACGAGCAGGGTCGCCGGCTCGTCGGATACCGAGCAAGCGGACGAGACCGTCACACCCCGGCGCCCGGCCGGCCCGTCCGTGGTTACCAGGTGAACCGCCGAGGCAAACCGGCTCATCGCGTCGCGAAAGCTGTCGCGGTCGATCGTCGATGTCGTCAGCAAACCATATTCCATTCATTGCGCCCGGATCCCGAGCCGTTCGCGTCAAACATAGGGCGGGTATCGCGGATTCGCACGGGTCCTCGTCGCAATCCATTTCCGGCCCTGTCGAAACAGGCTTTCCCAGCTACTTCCGCCCCATGCGAGGCGGCATCGGACCACCGTCGTGGAGATGCCCCGGTTCCGTCTCGCCAACGTCCGGACGGTCGACTAGACTCACGGGCATGACGCGTTTCTTGCTCACCCAGCTCCGGTATTTTGCCGCCTTCGGCCTGATGGGGACCACGCTTTTGCCGGCGCAGTCCCAAGACACCGGCCAGCCAATCACCCTCGGCGTCGCCGCGCCGCTTTCCGACAGTCCCGATATCCTTGGCCAACAGCTCGCCGGCGGCGCGCGTGCGGCGGCTGAAAAACGCGCCGACGGCCAGACCGTCGAGGTGGTGGAGGCCGATACCAAATGTTCCGCCGATGGCGGCAAGCAGGCGGCCGAAAGTTTTGTCGCCATGAATGTCTCCGTCGTCGTCGGCTTCCTGTGCGCCGATGCCATCGAGGCCGCGCTTCCGATCCTTGCCGAGGCAGCGATCCCGACCCTCGACGTGGGCGTGCGGGCCAACCGCCTCACCGACCGGCGCGAACGGACCGGCTTTCTCGTCTGGCGCATCGCGCCGCGTTCCGACAAGGAGGCCGCGGCGGCGGCAAGCTATCTGGCGGCGCGTTGGAAGGCCGAGCCTTTCGGCCTTCTGGAGGACGGTTCGATCGCCGCGCGGGCATTGACCGATGCGGTCCGCCGGCTCCTCGCCGACCGGGGCATGAAACCACAGACGATCGACAACTATCGGCCGGCGGAAGAAAAGCAGTTCGGCCTGGTGCGGCGCCTCGAGCGCACCGGCGTCAGCCGATTTTTCATCGCCGGTGACCGGCCGGACATCGCGATCATCGCCCGCGACGCCGCCGAGATCGGGCTTTCTCTCGAGATTATCGGCGGCGAGGCACTGTTCGACGAGACGAGCGACGACGTGCCGCTGCCGGACGGCATCGTCGCGGTCGCGCCGCGAACCCACTTTCCAGACCTTCAAGACGGTGCCCCGGACGAAGGCCCGATGGCCGGGCCGCAGGGCTATTTCGGCCCGGCTTTCGCGGCAACGCAGATCGCGGTCGCCGCCGTCGGCCAAAGCCGGGAAACCGGCCGGCCGATCGCCGAAATCCTGGGCGACGAGGCATTCCAGACCGTGCTCGGGCCGATCCGTTTCGACGCCAAGGGCGATTCCGACCTCGATCTCTACCGCGTCTTCAAATGGCGCGGTAACGGCTTCGTCGACGAGACCGGGGGCTGAAGACATGAGCGACTGGCGCTTCGGCCCCCGCAACCTCCTCAGCGACGTCGCCGGGGTCAGGGTCGGACATGCCGGCGACGACCGGCTGAAGAGCGGCACGACGGTCGTCGTGCTCGACACACCGGCGACCGCCTCGGTGGCGATTCTGGGCGGCGCGCCGGGAACCCGCGAAACCGACCTGCTGGCGCCAGAGAACACCGTCGCGGAGATCGATGCGCTGGTGCTGTCGGGCGGGTCCGCCTTCGGGCTCGACGCCGCGTCGGGCGTCCAGGCGTGGCTCGCCGAGCAAGGCCGCGGCTTTGCCGTCGGCGACGTGCGCGTGCCGATCGTGCCAGCGGCGATCCTGTTCGATCTCGCCAATGGCGGGGCCAAGGCCTGGGACCGCTATCCGCCCTATCGCGAGTTCGGCTACGACGCGGCAGGCTCGGCAAGCGCCGATTTTGCGATCGGCACTGTCGGCGCCGGGATCGGCTGCACGACTGCGACGGTGAAGGGCGGTCTTGGCTCGGCGTCGACGTCGCTCTCGAACGGCGTCACGGTCGCGGCGCTCGTCGCTGTCAACGCCGTCGGCTCGGCAACGATCGGGACCGGTCGCAGCTTTTGGGCGGCACCCTTCGAACTGGGCGATGAATTCGGCGGCCTCGGCCTGCCGCAACCGTTCCCTCCGGGCGCAACGGCCCCGCGAACCAAGCTCCACGCGCGACCCGGCGCCAACACGACGATCGGGATCATCGCCACTGACGCCGTGCTCGACAAGGCCTCAGCCAAGCGCCTCGCGATCGCCGGGCAGGACGGCTACGCCAAGGCGATCTGGCCGTCGCACACCGATTTCGACGGCGATCTCGTCTTCGCGGTGGCGACCGGCGGCAGCGGGATCGTGCCGGAGCCGAGCGGCCGTGTGGAACTCGCCGCAGCGGCCGCGGCAACCATGGCCCGCGCCGTCGCGCGCGGTATTTACGCGGCGGTGGCGACGCCGACCGATCGGCAACCGACATGGAAGGATAAGGCGTGATGTTTCGATCTCTCACCCATTCCGCCGCGCTTTCGGCTGCGCTTCTCGCCGTCCCGGCGGCCGCTGGCGATTTCGCGACACTCGAACCGCTCGGGTTCTCCGAGGACGGCGGCGTCTATGCCTTCGGGCAGTCCGGCACCCAGGGCGGGTCCGGCTTTCCCTATGCCGAGATTTTCTTCCTCGATCTCGCCGAGGACTGCTTTCTGCCACCCTCCCCCGTTCGCATTCGGATCGAGGAGGACGCCGCCAGCATCGCGGATGCCAGAGAGCGCGCTCGCGAGGCAGCGCAAACGCTGTTCGAGACCCATGATCCCGAGGCGCATCCGGGCTCGCTTGTCGTCGCCAATCCGCCGACCGAATTGTCGGCCGACTCTTACCGCGCCCGCTTCCTGCCCCGTCCCATCGAGCCGACGCCGGACAAGCCGGTCGAGCTGCGGCTGGAGCCACTCCCGCTCAGCGGAGGCAAGGCCTGCGAAGTGTTCGGCACGAGCTACGGTTACCGGCTGGTGCGCATCGCCACCGAGCCGGGCGACTCAGCCGTGCTGATTCACGAGGACTCAGCGATTCCAGAAAGCCGGGGCTGCCCCCTCGACTATGCCCTGTCCGAGATCCGCGTCTACGAGCGGCCGAGCGGCGGGTTTTCGGCGGTGGCGATCATCGGCGTGAAATCCGTCGGCTTCGAGGGGCCGGACCTGCGCTACATCGCTAACCCGCTGCCGATGGACTGATGAGCGATCGCTTCGGCAAGCGTTGAGGCGCGGCGTCGGCTCTGTTAGACGGCAGCCGTTCCTCCCATTCGTAAAGCTGAAAGAATCCGCGCCATGATCCCCCGCTATTCCCGCCCCGAGATGGTCGACGTCTGGTCGCAGGAGACGAAGTACCGGATATGGTTCGAGATCGAGGCCCATGCCTGCGACGCACTCGCCGAACTCGGCGTCATTCCCGAAAGCGCGGCGAAGACGATCTGGGAAAAGGGCAATGCCGCGACGTTCGATGTGGACCGGATCGACGCGATCGAGCGTGAGACCAAGCACGACGTCATCGCCTTCCTGACGCATCTTGCCGAGATCGTCGGGCCGGACGCCCGCTTCGTCCACCAAGGCATGACCTCGTCGGACGTCCTCGACACCTGCTTTAACGTACAGCTGACCAAGGCCGCCGACCTGCTCCTGGCCGATCTCGACGGCCTGCTCGCCGCGCTTGAGCGCCGTGCCTTCGAGCACCGGGACACGATCACCATCGGGCGTTCCCACGGTATCCATGCCGAGCCGACGACCTTCGGCGTCAAGCTCGCCCTCGCCTATGCCGAGTTCCAGCGCTGTCGCGAGCGCCTCGTCGCCGCCCGCGCGGAAATCGCTACTTGTGCGATTTCGGGCGCCGTCGGCACCTTCGCCAACATCGATCCGCGCGTCGAGGAGCATGTCGCCAAGGCCATGGAGCTTGAGGCCGAGCCGGTGTCGACGCAGGTAATTCCGCGCGACCGGCACGCGATGTTCTTCGCCACGCTCGGCGTCATCGCCTCGTCGGTGGAGCGTCTGGCGACCGAAGTCCGCCATCTGCAGCGCACCGAGGTGCTGGAAGCGGAAGAATATTTCTCGCCGGGCCAAAAGGGCTCGTCGGCGATGCCCCACAAGCGCAATCCGGTGTTGACGGAAAACCTCACCGGCCTCGCCCGCATGGTCCGTTCCTACGCCCTGCCGGCGATGGAGAACGTCGCGCTCTGGCACGAGCGCGACATCTCCCATTCCTCAGTCGAGCGGATGATCGGACCGGACGCCACGGTGACGCTCGACTTCGCGCTCGTGCGCCTCACCGGCGTCGTCGACAAGCTGCTCGTCTATCCTGAGCGGATGCTGGCCAATCTTAACAAGTTCAAGGGCCTCGTTCATTCGCAGCGGGTGCTGCTGGCGCTGACCCAGGCCGGCGTTTCCCGCGAGGATTCCTACCGGCTGGTGCAGCGCAACGCGATGCGGGTGTGGGAGGAGGACAAGGACTTCCTGACAGAACTCCTCGCCGACAAGGAAGTGACCGCCGCACTGCCGGAAACCGAGATTCGCGAAAAATTCGACCTCGGCTATCATACCAAGCACGTCGGCACGATCTTCGAGCGGGTATTCGGCCGCACAGATTGAACCGCGCGCCTGCGATCGTCGTTGCAACAATGCGCCCGGCCGGATCGAGAGGTACTCGGATCTGACGGGCGCGGGAACGGAGGAAATCGATATGCCTCACGCGTCGGATCGATCCGGAACCAACAGCCGCCGGCATATGATCTGGATCGCGATCGCCGTGGTCGGGTTGGCGTTTCTGGTTTATTTCTTCTTCTTCACCGCGACGCCGGATCGAGCGACATTGACGGAAGACGAACTGTCCCCGGCGACGGTTGACGAAAAACCCGCCACGTAGCGGTGAGACGATGGCTCGCCCCTCACCTGTCCTTATAGATGACAGGTTGCGAGGATCGAAAAGCGGTGCCTCGAAGGCTTGACTTGCGCGGCTCGCATTCGCATTTCCCGCCGATGCGCGTTGCCGAAGCCGATATCCTCATCCTGCCCGGTTACAAGGGCTCCCCCGGCGATCACTGGCAGACCCGTTGGGAGCGACGGCTGTCGACGGCGCGGCGCGTGCCGCAGGCCGAATGGACGAAGCCCGTCCGCGACGACTGGATGGCCGCGGTGGCGGATGCCGTGAACACCTCCGCCCGGCCGGTAGTCCTGGTCGCCCATTCGCTCGGCGTCGCCGCCGCCGTGCAGGCGATTCCACGTTTCGAGCGGCCGGTGTCGGGCGCGTTCTTCGTCGCGCCTCCGGAAGTGGAGAACGATGCGATCCGCCCGAGACACCTACGCACCTTCGGACCCTACCCGCGCGATCCGCTGCCGTTTCCCAGCGTCGTCGTCGCCAGCCGCAACGACATCTTCTCGTCCTTCGAGGCCGCCGAGGATATCGCGGGCGCCTGGGGATCGCTGTTCATCGACGCGGGCGAGGCCGGCCATCTGAACGCCGAGAGCGGCCATGGCCCCTGGCCCGAAGGCTTGCTCACCTTCGGCAAGTTCATGACCGGGCTGCGCATGCCGGCCTGACTGGCCGCGTTCAGCCGCGAACGGCCTCTGCAAGGGCCTTCGCACCCGCCACGACCATGCCCTGGTCCGACCCGACGCAAACCACACGATAGCCATACTCGCGGTAACGCTTGGCGTCCTCCGGCGTCCCGGCATAGATCGTGGCGATCTTGCCGGCGGCAGAGGTCGCCTCCGCAATCCGCTTGATCGCCGCCTCCGCCTGCGCGCTGCGCGGCTCGAGCGTCCCATCGCCGGACAGAGCGATCGACAGATCGGAGGGGCCGACGAAAACGCCGTCGAGGCCGTCGACCGCCAGGATCGCCTCGAGATTGTCGACCGAGGCACCGGTCTCGATCATGGCGAAGGCCAGCGTCTCGTTGCGGGCGTCCGTGACATAGTGGGCGCGATCGGCGTAGCCATGCAGTTCGCCGGCTCGCGTCGGACCATAAGAGCGTTGGCCGAGCGGCGGATATTTCGCCACCGCCACGAAGGCACGCGCCTCGTCGGCGGTTTCGATCATCGGCATCATCACGGCCGAGGCACCGAAATCGAGAACCCGCGCGGCAAGCGCCCGGTCCTCGATCGGCAAGCGTACCAGCGCGGGCTTGCCGAGCAGCACGGCTCGTTCGACACCGGCCCGCACGCTGGCTGTGTCGTGCAGGCCGTGCTGGAGGTCGAAGGTCACGGCATCGAAATCGGCGCGCAGAAACGCTTCATGGACCACCGGATCGGTCAGGCCGAGCCAGGCGGAGACGACGAAGCCGCCCTCGCCCAGGCGATCACGAAGTCGGGGGAGCGCCATCAGGCGCTGCGGATCTGGGTTTCGGCTTCCGCCAGAAAGTGCGCCAATTGCTTGCGGATCTGATGCTCGGACTGTTCGACGCCGGCCGCGACGAAATCGTCGCGAATCTTGTGGACGACATCGTCGTCGCCGGGCAACAGGAAGTCGACCTTGATGACCTCCTGGGCGTAGGCGTTCGCCTCCTCGTCGCTCTTGCCGAGCTTCTCGGCCGCCCAGAGGCCGACAAGCTTGTTGCGGCGCGCCTCGATCCGGAACCGCAATTCCTGGTCATGGGCATAGCGCGACTCGAAATCGCGCTCGCGGTCGTTCATGGACATGATGTTCCTCCTTGGCAAAGAATCGGCCGTCCGATCCACCGGCCTTTCGTCTGACATACGGTCTCGCGCCGCGTTTTTGAAGCGCGATTTCGTTTCGAGCCCCGTTATCAGGCCTTGATTTGCGGCGCTTGCGGCACGACTTCCCACAGAGCTATTGCCGAAACGATTGTTAAGGCGGGCCGTTTGGTCTATTCAGCCGCACCATCGTCAGCCGTCTTCGCACCGTGGCCAGGGCCGGTGCTTCCTTCACGATAGAGTTCCATGATGACACGTCGCCGCCGCATCTACGAAGGCAAGGGCAAGATCCTCTATGAGGGCCCCGAGCCTGGCACCCTGGTGCAGTTTTTCAAGGACGACGCCACTGCCTTCAACAAGAAAAAGCACGAGGTCGTCGACGGCAAGGGTGTTCTCAACAACCGCATCTCCGAATACATTTTCTCGCATCTGAACAAGATGGGAATCCCGACCCACTTCATCCGCCGGCTCAACATGCGCGAGCAGCTGATCAAGGAGGTCGAGATCATCCCGCTCGAGGTGGTGGTGCGCAACATCGCCGCCGGCTCGCTCGCCAAGCGCCTCGGCATCGAGGAGGGCACCGTCCTGCCCCGCTCGATCATCGAGTTCTATTACAAGGCCGACGCGCTCGACGATCCGATCGTTTCCGAAGAGCACATCACCGCCTTCGGCTGGGCGAGCCCGCAGGAGATCGACGACATCATGGCCCTGGCGATTCGGGTCAATGATTTCCTGTCAGGGCTGTTCCTCGGCGTCGGCATCCAGCTCGTCGACTTCAAGATCGAGACCGGCCGGCTGTTCGAGGGCGACATGATGCGGATCATCGTCGCCGACGAGATCTCTCCCGATTCCTGCCGGCTGTGGGACGTGCAGACGCACGACAAGCTCGACAAGGATCGCTTCCGCCAGGATATGGGCGGTCTCGTCGAGGCCTATCAGGAGGTCGCCCGCCGGCTCGGGATCATGAATGAAAACGAGCCGCCCCGCCCCTCCGGGCCGGTGTTGGTCAAGTAAGGCGGCGCAGAGCCTCCAAGCAGCCGGCACCGGCACTCAAGCTCGTTTATTCCAGGGACAGGCGGATATCGTGATCAAGGCTCGCATCGTCGTTACCCTCAAGACCGGCGTTCTCGACCCGCAGGGCAAGGCCATTGAGGGGGCCCTCGGCCATCTCGGCTTTGCCGGCGTCGGCGCCGTCCGGCAGGGCAAGGTCTTCGACATCGAAGTCGACGCCAGGGACGAGACGTCGGCGCGGTCTGAGCTTTCCCAGATGTGCGACAAGCTCCTCGCCAATACAGTCATCGAGAACTACACTGTCGAGATCGCGTAAAGGTTGCTCCGGAGCGGGATGATGGCAGAGGTCACGAACGAACTGATGTATGAGTTCATGAAGCGGATGCATCAGCACATGAGCGAAATGAAACAGGACGTTCGAGAAGTGAAGTCCGAGTTGGTTTCGATCCGCGGCCATATGCTCTCGATGCAACACGACATACACAATATTGACGGTGTTCTCGGCCGTCACGACGAACGTCTCGAACGGATCGACCGGCGTCTGGAGTTGCGCGAGATGGCCGAACCCCAGCGACCATTCGATCATAATCAATGAATACAGCTGTCATCCTCCTCCCCGGCCTCAATCGCGACCGCGACATGATCGCGGCGCTGACCGCGATCACCGGCAAGGCGCCGCTCACGGTCTGGCAGACCGAGACGACGCTCCCCGATGTCGACCTGATCGTCGTCCCCGGCGGTTTCTCGTTCGGCGACTATCTGCGCTGTGGCGCGATCGCCGCGCGCGCTCCGGTGATGCGCGCTGTCGCCGACGCGGCGGCCAAAGGCGTCCCGGTCCTCGGCGTCTGCAACGGCTTCCAGATCCTTTGCGAGGCGGGCCTGTTGCCCGGCGCCTTGATGCGCAACAATTCGCTGCGCTTCGTCTGCCGGGACGTGAAGCTGGAAGTCGTCAATGCCGCGACGCGCTTCACCGCCAATTATCGCCAAGGTCAGATAATCCGCTGCCCGGTCGCCCATCATGACGGCAATTACTTCGCCGACGCGGCGACGCTCGCCCGTCTCGAAGGCGAGAACAGGGTCGTGTTCCGCTATGCCGAGGGGACCAATCCCAACGGCGCGATCCGCGACATCGCGGGAATCGTCAACGAGGCCGGCAACGTCCTCGGCATGATGCCGCATCCGGAAAATCTCGTCGAGCCGGAGCACGGCGGCACCGACGGCCGCGCGATCTTCGAGGGCGCGCTCGGCATGACCGCGAGCGTCGCCGCGTGAGAGAAGCGCTCTTCGGACGAATGGCCGTCTTCGCGGCGCTGATATTCACGCTCGCACTCGGCGCCTGTGCCGCGGGTCCCGCGAACCAGAACCAATCAGGCGCGACGGCCGATTCCGGCCTCGACCGGATGGAGCGGCTGGCGCTGACGGCCAATCGCTGTTGGTTCAAGTCGGGCGATCCGGCCTTTGCCCGCTACAGCCTCGCGCCGGAACTCTCCTCCTTCTCCGGCCGGCCGCGCTTCCTGCTGGTACCGCGAGGCCAGCCCGAAGCCCGGCCTTTGTTGGTCGTCGAAGGCGAGGCCGGCTCCGCGAATGTCTCGGTCTACGGACCGCTGATGAATGAGGCTCTCGCAAGCCGCATCGACACCGACCTCACCCGTTGGCGCGCCGGCGCCAAGACGTGTTCGGCCTGATATGAGCGCGCTTCGCCGATCCGGCGCCGTTGGCGTCCTGCTTCTTCTGGCCGGCAGCCTCTCTGCCTGCGCCGCGACCGACGGAACCGCGTCCGGTCCGGCGTCACCGCCCGTGGCGGTCGCGCCGCCGTTCCCGACCATCGCGAATGAGGAACCGGACAGGATGGCGCACCGGGCCGCCCCAGCGGCCGCGCCCGTTTCGAGCGGCAAGCTGAGCTCGGCCGAGATCGCCTATGTGAACGGCACCGCCGCGGCGATCTATCGCCGCCGCGCCGTCGAGCGCGCGACTTCGCTGGTGCCGACGAACGAGGCTGGCGGCTACGGGATTTGCGTGCGCTCGCCCGCCGCCAAGGGCGGCTATGACGTGGCGCTGGTGGTGATCGCCCGGCGCCTTTACGGCGAGCCGATCTCGCAGGTGGATGACGATACGATCGTGCTGCGGCGGGCCGCCGATACGGGTATCTGCCGCGCCACGTCGATGACCTATGTGTCCGCCCGCGCCGGCTGAGATGAACAGACCCGGTTCGCTGCCTCCATCCGACCCGCTCGGGCTTTTTCGACACTGCCGCAGATGGTAACAGGCTGCCAGGCCAAAGCATCGAACCAGGAACCAGGAAGCGGAATCCGGTTCTTGGATCATTCCGATGCTCGATCGAAATGTTAGTGCGCAGACCAACGCCCAGGACACGCCATGACCGCCGAGACCGATATCACCCCGGAGCTGATCGCGGCCCACGGACTGAAACCGGATGAATACGAGCGCGTCCTGTCGTTGATCGGCCGCGAGCCGACGATTACCGAACTCGGCATTTTCTCGGCCATGTGGAACGAGCATTGTTCCTACAAATCGTCCAAGCGCTGGCTGCGGACGCTACCGACCAAGGGGCCGCGCGTCCTCCAGGGTCCGGGCGAGAATGCCGGCGTCGTCGATATCGGCGACGGCATGGCAGTGGTTTTCAAGATGGAGAGCCACAACCACCCTTCCTACATCGAGCCCTATCAGGGCGCGGCGACGGGCGTCGGCGGCATTCTGCGCGACGTCTTCACCATGGGCGCGCGGCCGATCGCGGCGATGAACGCGCTCCGCTTCGGCGCGCCGGACCATCCCAAGACCCGTCATCTCGTCGCCGGTGTGGTCGCCGGTGTCGGCGGTTACGGCAATTCCTTCGGCGTGCCGACAGTCGGCGGTGAGGTCAATTTCCATCCCCGCTACAACGGCAATTGCCTGGTCAACGCCTTCGCGGCGGGCCTTGCCCGGACCGATTCGATCTTCCTGTCGGAAGCCAAGGGCGTCGGCCTTCCGGTCGTCTATCTCGGCGCCAAGACCGGCCGTGACGGCGTCGGCGGCGCCACCATGGCGTCGGCCGAATTCGATGAAAACATCGAGGAGAAGCGGCCGACGGTGCAGGTCGGCGATCCCTTCACCGAAAAATGCCTGCTCGAGGCGTGTCTGGAACTCATGCAGACCGGCGCCGTCATCGCCATCCAGGACATGGGCGCGGCGGGCCTCACTTGCTCGGCCGTGGAGATGGGGGCCAAGGGCGGGCTCGGCATCGAGCTCGACCTCGACAAGGTGCCGGTGCGGGAGACGGCGATGACGCCTTACGAGATGATGCTGTCGGAGAGCCAAGAGCGGATGCTGATGGTGCTCGACCCCGACAAGCGCGAGGTTGCCGAGGCGATCTTCGTCAAGTGGGGCCTCGATTTCGCGATCGTCGGCCGCACCACCGACGATCTGCGGTTTCGCATCCTGTTCGAGGGCCGCGAGGTCGGCAATTTGCCGATCAAGGAACTCGGCGACGAGGCACCGGAATACGACCGCCCGTGGATCGAGCCGAAGCCCGCACAGGCGCTCCATGCCAAGGACATCGCCGAGCCGGCCAATTATGGCGCGGCGCTGCTGACGCTGCTCGGCTCGCCGGATCTGTGCTCGCGCCGCTGGGTGTTCGAGCAATATGACACGCTGATCCAGGGCAACTCGCTACAGCGCCCCGGCGGCGACGCCGGCGTGGTGCGCGTCGACGGACACCCGACCAAGGCGCTCGCCTTTTCCTCTGACGTCACGCCCCGATATTGCGAGGCCGACCCGTTCCAGGGCAGTGCCCAGGCCGTCGCAGAATGTTGGCGCAACCTGACCGCTGTCGGTGCCGAGCCGTTGGCGGCGACCGACAACCTCAATTTTGGCAATCCGGAAAAGCCGGAGCTGATGGGCCAGTTCGTCAAGGCGGTCGAGGGCATCGCCGCGGCCTGCGAGGCCCTCGCCTTCCCGATCGTCTCCGGCAATGTCTCGCTCTACAACGAGACCCACGGCGAGGCGATCCTGCCGACCCCGACCATCGGCGGCGTCGGGCTGATCGATGACCGCGCCAGGACCGCACGCGTGGGCGGCCTGAAGGAGGACGACGTCCTGTTCCTCGTCGGCCGGGACGGCTCCCATCTCGGCGCGACGATTTATCTGCGTGAGATCGAGGGGCGCGAAGCCGGCGCACCGCCACCGGTGGACCTTGCCGAGGAAAAGCGCAACGGCGACTTCGTTCGCGGCCTGATCCGCTCGGGCCGTGTCGCGACCTGCCACGATCTGTCGGATGGCGGGTTGGCCATCGCGGTAGCCGAAATGTGCATGGCCTCCGATCGCGGCGCCCGGATCGACGCCGGCGGCGGAGCCGGCCATGCGCTCCTCTTCGGCGAGGATCAAGCCCGCTATGTCGTGGCGGTGGCCGCAAACCTCGCCGATACGATCGAGTCCGAGGCCGCGGACGCTTGCGTACCTTTGCGCCAGCTCGGTGTGGCTGGCGGCTCCCGGCTCGTCATTGACGGCCGCCTCGATCTATCCGTTGCGGCACTGACGATCGCGCACGAATCCTGGTTCCCCGCCTATATGTCGGGCGAGATCATCGAACCGGCGGCCGCCGCCTGAGCGAGAGGCTGCGCCAACCCCGATTGATCGCGCCTGGCGCGATCCCTATCATCCAGCAAGGTTCGCGATTCCAGACGCCGGACCAAGGAGACCCGCCATGCCCATGAACGCCAGCGACATCGAGAGGATGATCAAGGAAGAGATTCCCGATGCCGAGGTGACGATCCGTGATCTGGCCGGCGATGGCGACCACTACGCCGCGGAGATCGTCTCGGAGAGCTTTCGCGGCAAATCACGGGTGCAGCAGCATCAGATGGTCTACAAGGCCTTGCAGGGCAATATGGGCGGCGAACTCCACGCCCTGGCCCTACAAACCAGCGCGCCGAAGTAGTATGTTGGCGAGATGAGCGAGATCGACGACACAGTTTCGGACAATTTGGCGAGCCACACGCTCGCCTATCTGCGTCGGCTGGATAGTCGGATGGACAGCATCGAAAAGACGATGATCCAAATGGTCGACCTCCTGAGCCGACACGCGATGAAGGCAGAGCGCGGTGATCGGGACAATCGCGAGAGCTTCGTCCGGATCGAGCGCGATCTGGGCGAGATCAAAAGCGACGCGATCATTTCCGAGAACAATATCTTAGATCGGTTCAACGAGTCGCTCGCCCTGTCGCGGCGTATCGACAAGCACGAGGAACGGTTGGATAACATCGAAAAGCCTCTGTCCTCCCCACATTCATAAGTCAGGAAATGCCATGACCGCCATCAACGAATGGATCGCCAATGAGGTGAAGACAAACGACGTCGTCGTCTTCATGAAAGGCACGCCCGCCTTCCCGCAATGCGGGTTTTCCGGTCAGATCGTCCAGATTCTCGACTATCTGGGCGTCGAATATAAGGGCGTGAACGTCCTTTCGTCCGACGATCTGCGTCAGGGCATCAAGGACTACGGCGATTGGCCGACGATTCCCCAGCTCTACGTCAAGGGCGAATTCGTCGGCGGCTGCGACATCGTCCGCGAGATGTTCCAGGCCGGGGAGCTTCAGACCTTCTTCGGCGAGAACGGCGTGGCAACGACCGCACCGGCCGCCGCCAACGGCTAAGCCGAAATCCGGCTCGTCTCTATTTACGGACGTCTGATAGCCCGTGCGCTCCGGCGCGCGGGCTTCTATGTTGACGGACCGTTTCCATCCGCAGCCGATCGCAAATGATAAGCATGACTTGCAATTTGGCGAAGCTGGGATAGGTCTCCGCGTGCTCCTTCGAGAGGCCGGCAATGTCCAACGCGTCCATGACCGATCAAACGCGCGGGCTCCCCTATTGGGAACTCGTCACGATGATCGCCTGCCTCATGGCGATGAACGCGGCAGCGATCGACATCTTCATTCCGGCGATGCAGGAGATGGGGTCGGCCCTCGGCGTCGCTGACGCGAACCAACGCCAATTGGTGATTACCGCCTACATTCTGGGGTTCGGCAGCGCTCAGATCGTCTATGGTACGCTCTCCGACCGGTTCGGGCGGCGGCCGATCCTGTTCTTCGGACTGGGCGTCTATGTCGTTGCTTCGGTGGCGGCCATCTTCGCGCCGGACTTCGAGACGGTTCTCGCGCTACGGGCGATCCAGGGTGTCGGCGCGGCGGCGACGCGCGTGATCGCGGTCTCGGTGGTCCGCGATTGTTTCGACGGCCGGCGTATGGCCAGCGTCATGTCGCTGGTGATGATGGTGTTCATGGCCGTGCCGGTAATCGCCCCGAATATCGGCCAGTTGATCATGCTGTTCGGAGACTGGCGCGAGATCTTCTTGGCAATCGGGGTCTTCGGTGTCGCCGTGGCGATCTGGACGGCAATCCGCCTGCCAGAGACGCTGCACCCCGAGAACCGCCGGGAACTGACCGGAAAGCGCATCCTCGAGGCGTTTCGGATCGTCCTGACCAACCGGGTCGCCTTCGGCTACACCATCGCGGCGGCGCTGATCTTCGGCGTGCTGTTCGGTTTTCTCAACCAGGCCGAACAGCTCTACACGGAGGTCTATGGCCTCGGCCCGACCTTCACCCTCGTCTTCGCCGCGACGGCGGTTTTCATGGCCCTCGCATCTTTTCTCAACGCGCGATTGGTCGAGAAGCTTGGGATGCGCCGTCTCTCCCACGGAGCCCTGATCGGCTTCCTGTTCCTGGCGGTCGTCCACCTCATCGTTGCCTACGCCATGGGGGGCGCCGCCCCGCTGTGGTTTTTCGTCCCCATGCTGACCGTCAATTTCTGCCTGTTCGGTTTCATCGGCACGAATTTCAACGCCCTTGCCATGGATCCCCTCGGCCATGTGGCGGGAACGGCCTCGTCAGTTCTCGGCTTCATGCAGACATTTGGGGGCGGCCTTTTCGGCGCGGTTATCGGCTATTTTTACGATGGCACGGTCGTGCCGATTCTGGTGGGCTTCATGGTCTTGTCGATCGCCGCTCTCGGTTCGGTCTTACTGGCCGAGGGGCGGCTGTTCGAGGCCAGGAACGCACCGGCGCCTAACATAGGCGAAGCGCTTCGCCAAAATCCAGCCGAATAGACCTATCGGAGGCGGACAGGTAGGTCGGGGTGCCTAAACGGGCAGCAGCCCGTCCCGGACATCCCGCCAGAGGCCCGGATCGCAGGCCGCGATCAGCGAACCGCCGCGGTCCCTCGGCGTATAGGAGGAGCAGTCGGCCTTGGCTACATGCCCGCCCGCCTCGGCGACCAGCAGGCAACCGGCCAGATGATCCCAGGGCATCAGCTTCGAATAGAGCGAAAAATGCGTGCCACCCGAAGCGAGCAGGCGATATTCGTGGCCGGCACAGCGGTAGTTGCCGAAGATCTTCACCGCACCGAGACGCGGCAACAAGGCTGCTTTTTCGTTGGCGGGGAAATGGGTCGCGCTGACGCAGCCGACGGCATCGGTCAGCGCCACGGGCTTGGCTACCTTGAGCGGTTGCGCCTCTCCCGAAGGCGTTCTGCGAACGGCGCCGGCCCCCTTCTCCGCCAGCATGACGTCATCGCCCAGCGCATCGTAGATGATGCCGGCGACGGTTTCGCCCTTTGCCACCACCGCCGCCATGACAGCGAACAGCGGAAGACCAGCGGCGAAGTTGGCCGTCCCGTCGATCGGGTCGACGACGATCGCCAGATCGACCCCCTCGAGCTGATCGAGAAGGCGAGGCTCGGCGGCAACCGATTCCTCGCCGACGAACAGCGCGCCGGGGGCAAGCGCACCGCATTCGCGCGCGATGAAGCGTTCCGCCGCCTCGTCGGCTTCCGTTACGAGATCGGTCGCCGATGTCTTTTCGCGGATATCGGCGTCCGACAGGTTACGGAAGCGCGGCATGATTTCGGCCTTGGCCGCCGCGCGCAGGATCTCGGCCAGTCGCTCGATGTCGACGGAACGGGTCAAGAGTCTTGGCTTTCGGGTGACGGGGACAGAGCCGCGAAATCGAACAGCGCCGGATCGAGCAGATGCCCGGCCCGCACATTCGACAGCGCGCGCATCATCACCTGCTTGCGGCCAGGAAACCGCCGCTCCAGGTCGGCGAGCATCTGCTTGGTGACATTGCGCTGCAGCCCGTCCTGGCTGCCGCAGAGATCGCAAGGGATGATCGGAAAAGCCATGGCGGCGGAGAATTTCGCGATATCCTCCTCGGCCGACCGGATGAGCGGGCGCAGGACCAGAAGATCGCCCTCATCGTTGAGAAGCTTGCCCGGCATGGCCGAAAGCCGGCCGCCATGAAACAGGTTCATGAAGAAGGTTTCCAGGCAGTCGTCCCGGTGATGGCCGAGGACCAGTGCCTCGCAGCCTTCCTCGCGCGCTACGCGATAGAGATTGCCGCGCCGCAGCCGCGAACAGAGCGCGCAATAGGTAGCGCCCTCTGGCACCTTTTCGGTCACGACCGAATAGGTGTCGCGATATTCGATCCGGTGCGCGATGCCGAAGCGGGTCAGGAAATCCGGCAGGACATGCTTGGGAAAGTTCGGCTGGCCCTGATCGAGATTGCAGGCCAGAAGGTCGACCGGCAGCAGGCCGCGCCATTTGAGGTCGTGCAGCAGCGCCAGCAGCGCGTAGGAATCCTTGCCGCCCGAGATACCGACGAGCCAGCGGGCACCGGGCCGCGCCATGGCGCACTGCGCGATCGTTTCACGCATTTCACGCAGCAGGCGCTTGCGCAGCTTCTTGAAGCCGACCGACGACGGCACGTCGCGAAACAGCGGATGGGCGCCCTCGGCCTCGCTCTCCGGCTCGCCGGCGTCTTCAGCCAGATTCGCCGCGTCGAAGCGATCTTCCTCCAGCATTGTCGTCCCTTCCCCGTTTCACCTCCGTCTAAACGGCGAAGTCCCAAAACAAAAGGCCGCCCCGAGGGACGGCCTTCGCATTCGCAACGGATCGAACGGCGATCAGCGCGAGTAGAACTCGACCACCAGGTTCGGCTCCATCTGCACCGGGTACGGCACATCGTGGAGGCCCGGCACGCGCTGGTAGGTCGCGACCATCTTCTGGTGGTCGACCTCGATATATTCCGGCACGTCGCGCTCGGCGAGCTGGATCGACTCGAGCACGATGGTCAACTGCTTCGACTTCGGCCGCACCTCGACCACGTCGCCCGGCTTGCAGACATAGGACTGGATGTTCGTGCGCCGGCCGTTGACGTTGACATGGCCGTGGTTGACGAACTGGCGCGCGGCAAAGATCGTCGCGACAAACTTCGAGCGGTAGACGACGGCGTCGAGCCGGCTCTCCAGGAGGCCGATAAGGTTCTCGGAGGTGTCGCCACGACGGCGCGCGGCCTCTTCGTAGATCTTGCGGAACTGCTTTTCCGAAACGTCGCCGTAATAGCCCTTGAGCTTCTGCTTGGCGCGCAGCTGCACACCGAAATCAGAGACTTTGCCCTTGCGGCGCTGGCCGTGCTGGCCCGGCCCGTACTGACGGCGGTTGACCGGGGACTTGGGACGTCCCCAGATGTTTTCGCCCATGCGGCGATCGATTTTGTATTTCGCTGATGCGCGCTTGCTCATCGCATTTCCTTCAATAGTGACGAAGCCCGGCGGATTGTCCGCGGGCTTTCAAGGAAACGCGCCCTCCTCTGCCCACATTTCGCGGACTGACAGGACGGCATGGGCACGAAGCGATGCCGTCCACGGGACACGTCAAAAACCGGCTGGGACGGATCCCAACCGGATGAGTGCTTCCTAACGACCGGCCGCATGGGTGTCAACGACCCACGCGGATACCGGCCTCAGTACTTCGCGATGACCCAGATGGCGTGGATGATGCCGGGGATGTAGCCGAACAGCGTCAGGAGAACGTTGATCCAGAAATGCTTGCCCAGGCCAACCTGCAGAAAGACGCCGAGCGGCGGCAGGAGGATGGCAACGATGATGCGGATGATATCCATGTGCGGTCAAGCCTTCGTGATTGTGTTGACGGACCAACGCCCGCAGCGCGAGGTCGTTCCCCTCGGCAACGGTTTTGCGGCGCAATTCGTCATCAATTGGCCGCAACGGCTCGCCAAAGCTGGGCCGATCACCAGCAAAGAACGGATTCGCCATGAAGCCCCTGCTTTTCCCGTCGACCGTCGCGTTTCTGGCCGTTTCTTCTTTTGTGGCCGGGGCCCAGCCCGCCGACTATTTCGCCCGCTACGATGGTGGCTGGATCGGCGGCGGCTTGGTGAAGGTAGAGCAGCTTCCAAAACCGAACAATGTAAGTTGCAAGCTCGCGGGCAACCGCGGCAGCAAGACCTCGTTCTCGTTGGCCGGAACCTGCCGGGCTATGCTGATCATGAACCGGACGATCGGCGCAGACCTCAAACTCGATCCGGCGACCGGCACCTATTCGGGAACTTATACGGGCTCATCCAGCGGTCCGGCTCACCTTGTCGGCAAGCTGAAAGGCGATACGCTCGACCTCAGGGTGACCTGGGGCCGCGTCATTTACGATGACAACACCGCGCGGATGCTGATCAAGAACCCCGGTGGACAATCATTCCGGATGCAGGTCGTGGAAGAGATCGACGGCCAATCGGTGACCGTCTCGGACCTCAGCTTTCAGCGCGGCTGATTTCAACCCGCGAAACGGCTCACAGCGCCAGCCCGAAACCGTGAATCAGCCGCCGGGTCGCATGGTCCGGCGCGCCGGAGGTGAAGACCGCATGGTCGAACCCCTCCGGCAGCTCGGCCACAGCGGCGGCGCCGGACACCTTGAATGCCTGTCGCGCAATCGCCTCGGCGGGGTCGAGCCAATCGACCGGCCATGGCGCCAGCTTGCGAAACAAATTGGCCAGGAACGGATAGTGCGTGCAGGCGAGGACCACGATGTCGGTGCGTCGGCCGTCATGCTCGACGAAACACTCGGCGATCTCGGCCCATAGGGCCTTTCCATCGACCGCCTGCCCCCTGATGTGGCTCTCCGCCATGCCGGCCAGCCTCTGCGAGCCAACCAGCGTCACCTCGCATTGGCGCGCGAAATTGTCGATCAGACCGCGTGTATAGTCGCGCCGCACCGTTCCTGGCGTGGCGAGCACGCTGACGAGCCCCGAACGGGTGCGCTCGGCCGCCGGTTTGATGGCGGGTACGGTGCCGACGAAGGGGATGGAGAAGCGCTCCCGCAGCTCCGGCAGCAGCAGCGTCGAAGCCGTATTGCAGGCGATGACGGCGGCGGCGGGCCGGTGGGCCGCGATCAACTCCGCGAAAAGGCCGGAAACGCGCTGAACCAGTGGCGCCTCCTCCCAGTCGCCATAGGGAAAGCCGGCGTCGTCGACGACATAGACGAAGCGGCGATCCGGCATGACGGTTCTGAGCTCCCGCAGGACAGTCAGGCCGCCGATACCGGAATCGAAGACCAGAATGGGATCGCTCATTTCGCGCCCTCCCCCCGTGCGATGGCGAAATCGAACGCCTTGACGACACCGCGCAGGGTCCGCACTTCCGGTTCGGAAAAGCCGGCCTTGGTCAGCATGGTCCGAAGGTTCTGGACGAACACCTCGCGCTTTTCGGGCGGATGAAAATAGCCGGCCTTGGCCAGCGAGGATTCCAGATGCTCGAACAGCCCGTGAAGATCGGCTTTCTTCGCCGCGGGGGCCTCGGGCGCCTCGAAGCGCGGCTTGGCCGGATCGTCCGTGCCGGCCATGCGCCATGCATAGCTCATCAGCAGCACGGCCTGGGCAATATTGAGCGAGGCAAACGCCGGATCCACGGGGAATGTCACGATCTCGTCGGCGAGCCCAATCTCTTCGTTCGACAGTCCGAAACGCTCCCGGCCGAACAGGATGCCGGCTGCCTGGCCGGCACCGATTCGCGCCCGCAATTCTGCCGCCGCCGTCTCCGGCCCGCGCACCGGCTTAAAGCTGTCGCGCGCCCGCGCGGTGGTGGCGAGGACAAACGTCAGATCGGCCACTGCCGCCTCGACCGAATCGAACAGACGGACTGCGTCGATGACGTGGTCGGCGCGGGACGCCGCTGCCCTTGCCTTCTCGCTCGGCCAGCCGTCCCGCGGTTTGACCAGGCGAAGATCGACGAGGCCGAAATTCGCCATGGCCCGCGCGACCATGCCGATGTTTTCGCCGAGCTGCGGCTCGACGAGGACGATCGCCGGTCCAGGTTCCGGCGCGAGAGGCGTACGGGCAGGCGTCACGTTTGCTATCCTTCTTGCCGCACGGCTGATAGCGCGCCGGCACCGCTCCGCCAAGTCGTCGGCCGACTTCGACCGCCCCTCCCCGATCAGAGCGTGTAACCGTCCACTCCCTGCCAGGCGACCCGCCGCGCGGCTTCCGGATCCGCCAGAACCTGATCGTGGATGGCAAATATCTTGGTCTGACGGGCGGGATCATAGGCTGGCCAGTCGTCCCCGGGGCGGCCCTGATTGACGAAGCTCATCCAGTGATCGCGCATCCGCTCGCCGAGGAGGCGGCGGCGAGTATCAGGTAGAACGCCGAGATACACGCTGCGAAACGGCTTGAGGAAGTCCTCGAAGAGGAGCGGCAGATCGACCGAATGGGTGGCGCCCAGCCGCGACAGCAGCCCCTTCGCTTCCCAATCGAGACGGTACATGTAGGTTCGGGCGCGCTCCGAATGGGCATCCGCCTGGTGGATAGCCGCCATTCGAAACAAAAGATCCGTGCCGAAGGCGATCCGCCCGTCACGGCGATCAGAGTAGAGGCTGGAAATTTGCTCCGCCGCGTCCGGCCCCGCCGCCGCCCTCACCCAATCGGTTAGCGCGGCCTTGTCGCTGTCGATGCGGAAGATTGGCAGCTCGCTGAAGAATGAGAACTCATCGCGATTGGTCCCAATGAGGAGCGGGACCGCTTTGATCGCGGCATAGTGCTCGGGCAAGCTTACCTCGGAAATTTCCACTCCGTCGAAATAAGGCCGTGAGAGGATTCCGGAATACTCGGCCGCCAGCGACCGCATGGCGGTTCCAAAGGCCCGCGGACGGATACGGAATAGCCGCTCGGGATCGCCGTTTTCCGAAAGACGTCCGAGGAGCGCGCGGCTGACCTCGATCGCCCGCGCACGAGGGTAGCAGAGATTGAGGCCGCCGGACTGGACAATGGCCTGGGCATAGAGCGGCTGCGAACGCGGCGCGGCGAGATGAAACGCGACGGACGCCGCCCCCGCTGATTCGCCGGCGATGGTGACGCGGTCGGGGTCCCCGCCAAAGGCCGCGATGTTGTCGCGCACCCATTGGAGCGCCAGCCGCTGGTCGAGCAGCCCGGCATTGGCGGCGAAACGATCATCGCCCGGAAATATCTCGGCGAAGGCGTTGAAGCCGATCAGTCCCAGGCGGTAATTGATCGTCACGACGACGGCGTCGCCACGCCGGGCCAAATCGTCGCCGGGATATTGCGAGCCGGAGCCGATGATAAACGCACCCCCATGGATGAACACGAGGACTGCGCGCGAGCCGCCCACACTCGGCGTCCAGACATTGAGATTCAGGCAATCCTCGCTGAAACGGGCATTCATCCCGGCGATCTTGGCAAGCGGCTCCGGTAGCGATCCGCGCTGCGGCGCGGCCGGCCCATAGCTGTCCGCGTGAAAACTCGCCGCGAAGCGCCGGGCGGGTTTGGGGGCGGCGAAGCGGGCCAGGCCCGTCGGCGGCTCGGCATAGGGAATGCCGCGGAATCCGGCGATGCCGTTCTCCTCCAAGCCGCGCACCGGCCCGCAGGGCGCCTCGACGAAAACCGATTTCGGCATATGCCACTCCTGGTATTTCAACATCCGCCCGCCCACTTGCTCCGGCGAAACGGCCACGCTGCTTTGCGCCGGCGGGTGCCGGTGCTATAGGGCGCGCTGAGCTTGAGGAAGCGGCCCTGCTTCCTATCGTCACCTGCGCGGCCCATCAGGCCGCCGATTTGTTTTCAAGGAAGGCGCCGATGGCAAAGATCAAGGTCGACAATCCGGTCGTGGAACTCGACGGCGACGAGATGACCCGGATCATCTGGCATTTCATCAAGGAAAAGCTGATCCACCCCTATCTCGACATCGACCTGAAATATTACGATCTCGGTGTCGAGCATCGCGATGCGACCGACGACCAGGTGACCGTCGACGCCGCCAACGCGATCAAGCAATACGGCGTCGGCGTGAAATGCGCCACGATCACCCCGGATCAGGGCCGGGTGAGCGAATTCAACCTGAAGAAGATGTGGCGCTCGCCCAATGGCACCATCCGCAACATCCTCGGCGGCGTCATCTTTCGCGAGCCGATCATCGCCAAGAACGTGCCGCGCCTCGTGCCGGGCTGGACCAAGCCGATCATCATCGGCCGCCATGCCTATGGCGACCAGTATCGCGCGACGGACTTCAAATTCCCGGGCAAGGGCAAGCTGACGATCAAATTCGTCGGCGAGGACGGCGAGACGATCGAGCACGAAGTGTTCGACGCTCCCGCGGCCGGCGTCGCCATGGCGATGTACAATCTCGACGATTCGATCCGCGATTTCGCCCGCGCGTCGTTGAATTACGGCCTGCAGCGCGGCTACCCCGTCTACCTGTCCACCAAGGACACGATCCTCAAGCAGTATGACGGGCGCTTCAAGGATATCTTTCAGGAGATCTTCGATGCTGAGTTCAAGGCGGAATTCGACGCCAAGGGTATCGTCTACGAGCATCGCCTGATCGACGACATGGTGGCCTCGTCGATGAAGTGGTCCGGCGGCTACGTCTGGGCCTGCAAGAACTACGATGGCGACGTGCAGTCCGACACTGTAGCGCAGGGCTTCGGCTCGCTCGGCCTGATGACCTCGGTGCTGATGACCCCCGACGGCAAGACCGTCGAGGCCGAAGCCGCGCATGGCACGGTGACGCGACACTATCGCCAGCATCAAAAGGGACAGGAGACCTCGACGAACTCGATCGCCTCGATCTTCGCCTGGACGCGCGGCCTCGCGCACCGGGCCAAGCTCGACGACAACGCCGAACTCAAGCGCTTCGCCGACACGCTGGAAAAGGTCTGCATCTCCACCGTCGAAAGCGGCTTCATGACCAAGGATCTGGCGCTGCTGATTGGCCCGGACCAGCCTTGGCTGTCGACCACCGGATTCCTCGACAAGATCGACGAGAACCTGCAGAAGGCGATGGCCTGAGCGCCAGCGCCCCTCCTGAACGCGAAAAGCCCGGCGGTGATGCCGGGCTTTTTATGAGAGGAATGAGAAACTGCGCCTAAAGTCGGCCAAGTCCCCACGCATGGAAAATCGGACGCCTCCGGAAACGCCGCAATTTCGTTCTGAAGGCGAATTGCTGGGACTTATGGCGATGTTTTTGGTTGGCGAT
>CANKZU010000028.1 GCA_947488615.1 uncultured Aurantimonas sp. | reverse complement strand
CGACATTCCACACCTCCCGAAAGCGCAAGGTCAGTGAATCACGTCAGAGCGAAATCCGCCAGTTTCCGGAGGCGTCCGCGTGACTAAACGGTCCGTGACCTACGTCGTGAACTAAGGCCGCTATCAGCGCCACCTGTTCCCGATGCGGGTCTTTCTCTCCAAGCCGCCGCCCAATCAACGCAGAAAGCTGACGGGCTGTATGGAAAACACCAATACTATGTGCGAACCTGGAGTGCGTTGCTCCAGGGTAAACGAGCTCGGAGAATCCAAGCTGCTTTATTCGCCGCAGTCTTTGAAATTCAGCGGTGTCCAATAAACTCCATACATTTTGCTCGAAATCGGTTGCATCAAATTCGATGAGGTCGTGAAGCGGGTCACGAATCCGCTGAGGCTTTGTCAAAAAATTCAGCTCCCGAATCAGGATAGTCATCGAGATAGGAGCGTCATCTTCCCCGCCTGTCTACTCCTGATTGCAATCAGGTGGGGCAATCCGCAGTTGTTGTTGAAGAGAAACCATCTGGACGATTAGGACATGGAAAGTTAGCAATTTGCTCCAAGCGCACCCCTACCGTCCCGGCCGACCGGTCTTGCCGGGCCGGCGCTTGCGGCGTTTTTCCTCCGCCGGGTCTTCGTAGCTGCCCCGGCCGATGCGGTGGCGCCGGATCGGGGCGGGGGCCTCGCCGGAGGGGCGGTGGCTGGCCAGCGGTTTCACTTGCGACCTATCGGATGCTGGAACGCGCGCCGATTCGACCTGTATGGGATCGGCTGGCATAATTCGTCCATGCCGAGGGAAGCGTGGTTCGATCTGGAGCGTCACGAGGCGGTCATTCCGTGGCCGAAGTTCATTCTGTCCTTTCGTCAGATCGGCGGCTTCACGGCTGCGATGGTCAGTCTGATCCTGATCGCCGCCGTTGTGGATGGACGCGAACTAACGCCGTATCTCAAGGCGATGCTTTATGTTGCGGTTCTGGTTCCGCTGGGCTTGATGCTTGTCCGCACCCTTGGGAAATACACCGATTTCAACACGCCCGTGGGAATAAGCCCGACGGCGATGGCTGCACGCGGCTGGCTGTCCGGGATTTATTTCGAATGGTCCGAAGTGCGAGCGGTGGTCTACCGTCCACCGATGATCGCCGGACGCTACGAACCGCCGACCAGTGAACTGTTCGCCATATTGAAGGACGATCGGCGCAACCGGGTAAGGCTCCCGCGCTTGCGGCCCGACGATGTCGGCCAATTGGTGGCGATCCTCGATGCAATCGCCCGCCGGCATGGCTTCGAGTTCGTCGTCGGCCATACGGAGGATGGAGACAAGCGGGCGCGGCAACTCGGCGCCTGAGGCGAAAGCCGCGCTGCCGCAAGCCCGATCCCGCAAGGCGTAACGTGCCCCCTTACCGCCCAGGCCGGCCGGTCTTGCCGGGCCGGCGCTTGCGGCGTTTGTCGTCGGCCGGGTCCTCGTAGGAGCCGCGGCCGATACGCTCGCGCCGGATCGGGGCAGGGGAGTCGTCGGAGGGGGCCGAGCCCGTCGCGTCCGGCTTCGGCTTCGTCGGCGGCGGGGTTTCCTCTTGTCCCGGTCGCGCCTCTTGCCCAGCGGCTTTTCGGTGCGGCCGACGGTCATTTCGTCGAGGCTGTTCTTGCGAAAGTAGCCTTCGCCACGGCGCTCCGGGCGGTCGGGTTTCGGCGTGTCGGTGCCGGGGCCCATGTCGTCCAGCGAGGGTTTCTGGAAGTAGGATTGGCCGGAATCCGCACCGGTTTGGGGCTTGTCGGTTTGAGGAATGGGTCCTCGGGTCGAGCCCGAGGATGACGAAGCTGAGATGTCGGCGCCCGCATCCGTGTCCGGTCTTGGCGGGCGGGCCAGCGGCGCCGGGCGTCGGGCCGAGCCTTCGCCTCGGGGTTTGAGCGGTTCGCCGCGCGGGCCAAACCGTTCGCCGCCGGCTGGCTGGCGATCGCGTTTCGTCTTGCGGCCGTGCTTGGAGCGGCCGGTGACGGGGGAGATCGAGTCCTCCTCCATCGCGGCGGCGGCGGCGAGGGTGTCGGGGTCGTCGGATGAGCCGCTGCGGGTGCCGCTTCGCCCTCGCCCTTCGAGGGGCGTTCCGCCCACCTCAGGATGAGGGCTCGCGGCGCCATCGCCTGAGCCATCCGGGAGGCCGCCACGGCCCAGATCGGGTCCGAATTCCAGCTCCTTGGCCTGCAGCCGTTTGATCTCGTCGCGAAGCCGGGCGGCGGTTTCGAAGTCGAGATCGGCGGCGGCGTCGCGCATCTGCTTTTCCAGATGCTGGAGATGGGATTTGAGGTTGTTGCCGACGAGGGCGCCTTCCCTGGCGCCGGGGCCGACATCGACGCGGACATGGTCCTTTTCGTAATAGGAATCGAGAATGTCGGCGATATGCGCCTTCACCGATTCCGGCGTGATGCCGTGCTCGGTGTTGTAGGCCTCCTGCTTCTCGCGGCGGCGGCTGGTCTCGGCCATCGCCCGCTCCATCGAGCCGGTGACGCGGTCGGCATAGAGGATCACCTTGCCGTCGATATTGCGGGCGGCGCGGCCGATGGTCTGGATCAGCGAGGTTTCGGAGCGCAGGAAGCCTTCCTTGTCGGCGTCGAGAATGGCGACCAGCCCGCATTCGGGAATGTCGAGGCCCTCGCGCAGAAGGTTGATGCCGACCAAGACGTCGAAGGCACCAAGGCGCAGATCGCGGATGATCTCGATGCGCTCCAGCGTGTCGATGTCGGAATGCATGTAGCGCACGCGAATGCCCTGCTCGTGCAGATATTCGGTGAGGTCCTCGGCCATGCGCTTGGTGAGCACGGTGCACAGCACCCGGTAGCCCTTGGCGACCACCTCGCGGATTTCGCCGATGAGATCGTCGACCTGGGAGCGGGCCGGGCGGATCTCCACCGGCGGGTCGATCAGGCCGGTGGGGCGGATCACCTGCTCGGCGAAGACGCCGCCGGCTTCCTCCATCTCCCACGAGCCGGGGGTGGCCGAGACCGCGACGGTCTGCGGCCGCATGGCGTTCCACTCCTCGAAGCGCAGCGGCCGGTTGTCCATGCACGACGGCAGGCGAAAACCGTATTCGGCCAGCGTCGCCTTGCGGCGGAAATCGCCGCGATACATGGCGCCGATCTGCGGCACGGTGACGTGGGATTCGTCGATGAAGACGAGGGCGTTGTCGGGCAGATATTCGAACAGGGTCGGCGGCGGGTGGCCGGGCTGGCGGCCGGTGAGATAGCGCGAATAGTTCTCGATGCCGGGGCAGGAGCCGGTGGCCTCGATCATCTCGATGTCGAAGCGGGTGCGCTGTTCCAGCCGCTGGGCTTCTAGCAGGCGGCCGGCCTTTTCCAGCTCGACCAGGCGGTGTTTCAGCTCCTGCTTGATCGATTTGACCGCCTGGTTGAGGGTCGGGCGCGGCGTGACGTAGTGCGAGTTGGCGTAGATCTTGACGCTCTTCAAATCGTCGGTCTTCTGGCCGGTGAGCGGATCGAACTCCTGGATCGTCTCGATCTCGTCGCCGAACAGCGAGATGCGCCAGGCGCGGTCTTCCAGATGGGCGGGGAAGATCTCGATGGTGTCGCCCCTGACCCGGAACGAGCCACGCTGAAAGTCCATGTCGCGGCGCTTGTATTGCTGGGCGACGAGGTCGGCCAAAAGTTGGCGTTGATCCAGCCGGTCGCCGATCGCCATCTGGAAGGTCATCGCCGTATAGGTCTCGACCGAGCCGATACCGTAGATGCAGGAGACCGAGGCGACGATGATGACGTCGTCGCGTTCGAGCAAAGCGCGGGTGGCGGCGTGGCGCATCCGGTCGATCTGCTCGTTGATCGAGGATTCCTTCTCGATATAGGTGTCCGAGCGCGGCACGTAGGCCTCGGGCTGGTAGTAGTCGTAATAGGAGACGAAATACTCCACGGCGTTGTCGGGGAAGAAGTTCTTGAACTCGCCGTAGAGCTGCGCCGCCAGGGTCTTGTTGGGGGCGAGCACGAGGGCCGGGCGCTGGGTCTTCTCGATGACGTTGGCGACGGTAAAGGTCTTGCCGGAGCCGGTGACGCCGAGCAGCACCTGGGTCTGGTCGTGATCGGAAATGCCGGAGACGAGATCGGCGATCGCGGTCGGCTGGTCGCCCTTCGGCACGTAATCGGAGGCGATGCGGAAGGTCACGCCGCCCTCGGACTTGTCCGGCCGGGCCGGGCGGTGCGGCACCCATATCTCGCCGTTCTTGAGCAGCGGATTGCCCTCGGAGATCAGCTTGGTCAGCGCGTCGACGGTGGCGGTGACGCCGCCCTCGGGCAGCGACGCGGCGTCCTCCAGCGAGACATCGAGGCCGGCGACGGGGTTGAGCCCGGCGGCGGCGCGCTGCTTGGGATCGCTTGTGGTCCCCATCGAGGTGCCGCGGGAGGTCTTGCCGGGCTTTTGCGGTTTCGCTCCGGCGGACTTGCCGGTCTTCGCCTTGGTAACCTTGCGTTCGGCGTCGACGGTTGCGGTTTGCGCGATCTCGTCGGCCCAGCCCGAGAGGGGACCGGCGGGCTCGCCCTCGAAGGACGCCTGCGGTGCTTCCGCGAAGCCGGCCGGCCGAGTGGGTTCGGCGGCGTCGGCGAAATCCTGCAGCGGCCCGCGCCGGGCCGGCGCACCGGGATCGAAGGGCGGCTCGTCGGCGGTGTTGGCGGGCGGGCGCGGGCGGGTCGGTTTGGGTCGGGAAGCCATGGCGGAACATATAGAGACCATGACGGCGAGTTGAAAGCGGGCGACGCGATCGATCGGCCGGCGAATGCGCGGCAGCGGGATCGACCGATCCGTCGGGCCGGCGATGCTTCAGTTCGTCAAACGCCGGGGCCTCAACTCGTCGGTCGGGATTGCGCCTGCGACGCGGCTTCGTTGCGCGGCAGGCTGAACTCGATCGACAGAGCGGGGATGGAGAACGAGAAGACCGGAAGGCGGTCGTCGGCGGCGCCATCGTAGACGATTTCATCATCGATCGCGAAGACTGGTTCGCCCTGCTGCATCGTGATCGGCAGTTCGTCGCCGACGTCGGCGGTCGGCATGGTCACATAGCCCTCGTTCGCCAGCGCGGCGAGGATATAGGGTGGCGCGTAGTAGGCCGCATTCTCGGGGGTGATCGGCCTGACACGCAAATGCGATCCGCTCTCGCAGGCCTCCGCGCTCGGCCGGCCCGACTCCGTGATGGTGACATAGCACCGCATTGGGACGGCGGCGCATCCTGTGAGTGCCAGCACAAGCGCAAGACTAACAGCAGGGCGGTAAAGCATGGGGAAATCAATCCGGAAACGCATCAATCCAATTTATGTTACGTATAGACAACACTGAAATGAGAAAAAGAATTGCAAATATTCAAATGGTTGCCGGTATTGAATCGAATTTTTTCGATCGGGTGGTTATTATTGCGATTCGGCAGTAAAGACAATTCAAAGCGCCGCTTTAACGCTAAATAAGGCATGGCGAAGGCGGAGGCGCGGGCGCGGTGCAGCAGCTCGTCAGACGTACACGCGGCGAATGTCAGCGGGCCGAAGGGCCTCGCGCGTTGCCGGCGGGCGGGAGCCAGGATGGTCCGGATGAATGCTCTTCAGCGTGCGCGGCCCTGACAGGCAAATCAGGAAGTGACGTGCTGGCCCGTGTTCGAACGATCAGACAGAGATAACTGCGGCCGGCAAAGCTCGTGCCGTCGAGGGGCGGGGGGACGAGCGCCCGCTACGAATGCGGTCGTGCTCCCGGGCCCCGTTGGTCCATTGGCGTGCGGAATGCGGCGACGGCCGTCGGAAACAAACGGGGCGGCGGCTGTTACTGGATGGTGAAGGGAATCTGTCGGCTCGACCGATCCCGCCGGCCAGGGGTCGGATGGCGATGTCCTCCCGGTTCGACCAGTAGCGGCACGCCGTTGAGCACGACACGGCCGGGTGGCAGGCCCCGCAGGATGTAATTGCGGCGTGGACCGACGACGGCGACGCGTTCGCCGAGCATATCGAAGGAATAGGAGCGGCCGTCGCAGAGCACGGGCGTGGCGAAAAGGCTCCTGCTGCTGGCGTCGAAGGCGTCGAGATCGATGGTTTTGCAACGCCGGATCTTCGCGGTGTGCAGCGAGCCCGTCGAGCGATCAAGGACGACCGCGTTGAGGTCGTAGCCGTGCGCCTGCTCTACCAACTCGAAATGCAGGCTGAGAATGGTCGCCGGTCGCGGCGAGGCGGTTCGCACGGCGTAACCGAAGGGGATGGACGGCCGCATCGGCGCCGCCGCGACGCGTGTGTTCGTCGACGTCAGACCCGTCCGGGCGACCGGCCTGTCGAACTGGCATGCGGCGAGGAACGGGAGAAGGGCGGCCAACAACAGGGCCGGCCTGCTGGAACGTTCGCGCGAGGCTCCTCTCCTACCGCCGGTTGGCATCATCCGTTTCTCCGAATATCCCGCCGGATTGAGTAGCGTCCTCATCATCGCACACCTGCCGATCATAAACGGATTGAAGAGAAAAAACGGAAGCCTTCGGTTTTGGAATCAGGGAAATTGCCAGGTCGGCGAGGGGGCGGGCTCGACGACGCGCTCCTCATCTTCGACGAGCAGCGGAACGCCGTTCAGGATGACGTATCCGGGCTCGACATCCCTTAGCGGATGATTGCGTTTGACGCCGCTGACGATGACGTGGCGCCCCACCAGATCGAAGACGTAGCGTTCGTCGTCGCATGCCACCGGCTCGCCGAAGAGGGTTTCGCCGCCGACGCCGATGTCGATCGTGGCACAACTATCGAGCGGCACGGTCCTGACCTCCTCGCTCATCCGGTCGCGGACGAGGGCGTTGAGATCGTAGCCGCTGTCGCTCTCCACGAACTCGAAGGCGATGCTCAGGTCGGCGGTTACGGGTAGCGGAGCGGCATCGATATCCGGGGATGCGAAGGGTATCGCCAGTCCCGCCATGAGAGTCAGCAGCCCGATGGCCATCATTCATCTCCAACCGATGCGCGCGAAAGGAAAGAAAGGAGAGGAGGCCCGGGGGCTCCCTCTCCGAAACGTCAGCAGCCCTGCGCCACGAGCGTGTAATGGTCCTGCTCGAGCAATTTGCGAGTCTGGATGTAGACGGCCGGATTGCGTCGCTTGATGATCACCGCACCATCGGCGATGTTCCCGACCCAGCTACGGCTTTCGCCGCTCACTTTCTTGCCCTTCGTGTTAAAGATGTAGGTCGATGGAATATACTCGACCAAATAGCACTTGTCGTTGTTTTCGACGACCTTCCGCGTGAACGTCTTCGCGTCGGCGCCAGCGGATAACGCCAGCGTGCTGGCCGCAGCGGCAACGGAAATCAGAAACATACGCATTGTTTACGCCTCCTGACATTTTGATATTGCGCGAAGGAAGTATTAAATCAAAGCCTACGGATATCAACTGATTTTTTCATTCGTGGATCGACAAAAGACAGGATGAGCAATTGCGTCAACAAAAGTGTATCATCTTGATACAACCGCAAGCTTCCGTAGCTGTCAATCAAAAGAATCAGCCGAAGTTGTTATTGCGTCGCCGAATGCCGCTCGCAACTGCGAAGATACGCAAGCGGTGGCTCCGGGGCGGGCTCACGGAGGTCGCGGCGATCCCGTTGATTGTCGAGAACGGACGCCCGCCGACTGCATGAATGGGCGGACGCCGCCAGCTGGCGGGTTTGCCCAGTTGCGCCATCGGGCGATAGGGAGCGCTGCGCTTTCTCACTGCCCGTCCGTTCGTTCATCTTCGGTTCAGAGCCGCTGCGCGACTCTCGGGTCATGAAGAACGATTCGCTCCCAACGATCGCTTCGCGGCGCGCCGCCGGTTTCCCGGCCGGCCGGATCGTTTCCGGCGCACCAACGTGGCAAATTCGCCTTGTTGGTGGAGCGTCGCGCGACGCTCGTGAGGATTCGGCGTCCCGCGACGCTTTCGAGGAATCGGAGTTTCCAGGCCCCCGACGGCTGCCCCGCAAGGCGGCGGCTGGCTGGCTGGCCGCGGCGCTGTTGTTCACCGGCGCGGCATCGCCGCCGATGCATGCCGCCGCAACGGGTGCAGCCCCGAAGATGTTTCCGGGCTGAACGCCGCGCCTGTCCACTGGCGACGTTTTCGGAATCCCGTTCATTCTTCGCTTACCAAACACCGATAGGTTTTCCTCGTCCCGCTCGAGTTTCGCGGAAGACGAAAGGCCATCGCATGGTATTGCGTAAAAGCGGATGGCGCAGAGTTGCGCTCGCCGCCGTTTGTTTCACGGCGGCGAGCCTTTCTTCGGGCGCATTGGCCCAGAGCGGCAACGGCTCCATGATCTGGGGCGGCCGCCTGCCGGCGGCTGGCGAGGGCTATACGCCGAGCGTTAGCGGTGTCGGCCGACCAGACACTCAGATCTACCAGCCACAACAGCCGATGCCGCCGGCGACCGCTGCGGCGACGGCACCTGTAGACGAAACAGCGCTCCTCGACGATCTGCTGGGGCGAAGCCAGCCACGCGCCTCGACCGGTAATGCGTCCATCGCGCCCGCGCCGCCCCAGACCTCTGCTGCCCCGACCTATCCGGCAGCCCTGCCGCCGCTTGACGCGCCGACCGAGGTCGATGCCGATCCCGCGCGCTTCGGCGCGGCCGAACCCGTCGACGATCCCTGGCAAGGCCTCAAGCGCGTCACGCCGGGTGCGATTCCGGCACCGGAGACGACGTCCCGCGCGGCAACTCCGCCTTCGTTGGCCCCGCATCGGGGCGTCGTGGCCGCGCTTGGCGGCCAGCCGCAACCCGCGCGACGCCCCGATGCGGTGCCCGGACGCGGTCGCCTCGAACGAGAGACGCCGAGCGGCTACACCGCAATGCCACGATCGGAGGCGATGTGCCGCAAGGCGCTGCGCCGGATGGGCGTCAAATTCGTCGACGTGGCACCGCTCGGCAAAGGCAAGGGCTGCGGCATTTCCTATCCGGTCAAGGTGCTGGAGATCGCCAAGGGCGTGCGGATGCAGCCGGCGGCGACATTGAACTGCCCCGCGGCGGCACGCATTTCGAAATGGGTCGAGGACGAGGTCAAGCCGGCCGCCCGCTGGCGGCTGTGGACCCGGCCGACGGCCGTGCTCAATGCGTCTTCCTATCGTTGCTCGCGCATCGCCGGCTCACGCACGATCAGCGAGCACGCCAGCGGCAACGCCCTCGACGTGCGCGGCTTCAAATTCGCCGACGGCAGCACTTTCGACGTCGAGAAGAAGGGCTTCTTCTCGTTTCGTCAGAAGGGCTTCCAGAAGAGCGTCCGGCAGTCGGGCTGCCGCTATTTCGGCACGGTGCTCGGCCCCGGCTACAACCGTGCTCACGCCGACCATTTTCATCTGGATGCCAAGAACCGGCGACGCGGCGTGTGCAAGTGACATCTCGCCCGTTGCGAATTCAACGGCTACCGAAAACCCGTCCCCCGTGGCACTCGATCCACTGAAGGCTCGGGTGGTCACGTCGATAGGGCGCGACCTCGCGCCCGGGCGGTTCATTGCATTTCCGGCGCGATGCCCTGACTCCTGCGAGCGGTCCCGTGCAAGAAGGGCTCCACGCGCCGCCGCGCCGGCTCAGTACCGTCGCCGTTCCTCGGCTTCGAAGATGGTCTTGAAGAGCTGTCCGAGCGAGCTACCCCCCGATCCCAGCACAAACATCCAGACAGCGGTCGTGTACCAATTCTCGAAGGCCTTGAAGAACAGGATTGATCCGACGACGAACAGCAGATTGCCGACAAGGCCGATGCCGAGATGGATGTAGAAATAGTCGTGGACGAGCATGCGCAACATGATTCCTCGTGGTCTCCATAGCAGTTTGGTTGAACTTGGGCGGGGCGAGCGGCGCGGGGCGTTGTGGCGACCGATGGATCCGAATGAGACAGAGCGCATCTACCTGTGCGTCAAGACGCCACACCACCCGTATTTGCACGATGGGGTTAGGGCTTGGGTGCGAGCTATGGCGACAGTGGTCCGACGGCAAGGATCGCGTTCGAAGCGCCGGGCGAACCAGCGTTTTTCCTTCGTCGGGAGTGAGAAGGCAGAGACTTGACCAGGACGCTTCGCATACTGTTGATGACCTAAGGAAGTGTCGTGCGATCGGGCTCGTCGATGTTGACTAAGCTTTCGACCGGTCGCACTATCGTTGCGTAAGAAGAAGCAGGGAGATGTGACATGCCTGGTTTCAAGATTACGAAAAACATGAAAATCCCGAAGGATTTCAGCAGTGTGCGCGAACTGGATGATTCGCAGAAGAAGGAAATGCTGTCTTCCATGGGCGTGAAGGACGACGCGATCGCTCTCATGCTGGATATCGATGCCAAGGTAGCCAAGCTGAAGAGCATGCAGGACGGTGGTGGACCCGCGGAGGCATGGGGGGCCGGTTGTGGCGGTGTGAACTGCTAGAGCCGCTCTCTGATGCATTCCGCAGCGTCAAAGCGATAGGCTCCGGCCGGCGCGTATATGGCGGCCGGAGCCGCATCATCGCTGGATCGCTATCGCCTTAGCGCGGAGAGAACAATGCCCAGCCAGTCCAGAATGGAAGCCTATCGCCGATCAACGGTTCCCAAACTGCTTCGGTGGGACGTCAATTCGAAGTGCAATCTGGCGTGCGCGCACTGTTGCGTCGGCGAAAGTCTGCGCGACGACACGATCCGCGATCTGTCGACCGAGGAGTTTCTCGCCAGCATCCGGGAGGCGGCTGCGCGCGGGGTCGAGTCCGTGCATTATCTAGGTGGCGAGCCGACGATCCGGAAAGACTTCCTCACTATCCTGCAGGTTTCCGCTGAGGTCGGGCTTAATATATCTTTCAATACAAACGGAATTCGCCAGGATCAGAAGTATATTGACAAGATATTCGATGCGGGAGTTCGCAAGGTCGTCGTCAGCCTGGACGGTCCAGACGTTTGGTCGCACGAATTGATGCGAGGCGCCGGGACCTTCGCCAAGACCTGCTCTTTCGTCGAAAAACTCGCCGCCGCGAAAAAGGAACGGAACCAAGAATATCCGCTGATCCAGATCCAGGCGGTGATCACCTCGGCATGGGCCGACAGGGCCAGGGACATGGTCGATCTGTGCCGCCGGATCGGCGCGGGCGGGCTGAAGGTCACCAATCTGTCGGCGACGGGCGATGCCCTGCACAATTACGAAAGGCTGGCGGCCGACAACGTCGCACAATTCCGGGCCCTGTTGACCTTGCTGGACTGTGTCATCGATTATCCCGACATTCAGATCGACGTTCCGGCCAAGCCGAAGGTCTACCAATTCCATCGTAAATACGCGGCCGAGAAGCTCGCACCGTTGCCCTTCGGCTGCCCGGCCGTGCACGACAACGTCCATGTCGGTCCCGACGGCGACATCAGCCCCTGTCAACTCGCGGCGTCGCAGGGGGTGGATACCCGGTTCGAACGGGTCAATATCAAGGCGGGCGCGCTCGACAGCCTGACCGCGAGCGAGCGCTTCAACGGATTCCACGAAAAGGTGCAGAAGCCCGACAACGCTGCGCTCTACAAACACCAGATTCCCTGCAATCGTTGTGAATTCAACGGCATATCCTGCAATCCCTGTCCGCTGCCCGGCAAGACCGGGTATTATCCGACAAACTACATGTGCCTGATCGCGGAGTGGCTGAACGAGCGTGTCGCGCCCGGCGAGCAGCCAGATTGGGAGGGGCTGGAGCCGCGGATGAAGGCACTCGTCATGGCCAACCCGCCGCGCGCCGCCGCCGTGCCATGATCAGGCATCTGGGCGTGTTGTTGACGGCCCGTTGCAACTTGAAATGCGCCCATTGTCTGCAGCATCGGCACTTCAACCGGGATATCGATCTGGCGCTCTGCAAGGAGCTGCTCGCCGAGGCCCGGAGCCTGGGCGTCGTCGGGGTCTCGTTTTCGGGCGGCGAGCCGACCCTTTACCCCCATCTCAACGCCATCGTGGACGAATGCGCGGCGCTGTCGCTGGCCTATTCGATCACCACCAACGGCACCCTGCTCGATCCGTTACTGGAAGCCTGCAGCCGACATATTCCGCACCATGTGACGTTGAGCTTCGATGGCGTCACGGCGCCAGCGCATGATGCCATTAGGGGGGCGGGGACGTTCGACCGGGTGATGACGACAACGCGGTTGCTCTCCGGCCTTGGAGTGGACACCTACGCGCAGTTCACGATGACGAACCAGATGTCGCTCGACGCGGAGATGTACGACGCGTTACGCGATCGCACGGGGGCGGAACGCATTCTTTTCGTCCCTCTGATTCATACCGTCGACACCAGCAAAGCCGGGATCGGCATGGACCCGCGACGCCTGCATGGGATCAAGCGGTGGATTCAACGGAACAGGGCGCTGGGGCGACCATTCCACATTGCGCTGGGCGACGCGATCATCGGCCATGGGGAACAGCGCACTGCCGCCCCGTGCGGGTATCTCGCCGGGCATAGTCTGTTTGTGGACTGGGACGGATCTGTCGCACTCTGCTGCCAGACCGCCGGGGTCGCGGAAGTGAAAAACGCCATCGGCAGCCTGCGTGACGACGACCTGTCGCGACTGATTTCCCGCCGCCGCGTCTGGGTGGAGGATTTGAAGCGGCAACGCGCCGCGCATTCCCGGGTGTTCGAATGCGATGCCTGTCATGCGTGCCTGCAAAGCCCAAGTGTCGAACCCGCCCACGCGGTGCAATGAAAGCCGATGCCGACATGACGAGGCTGACGGCGCTGTTCGACCGTGTCCATCGCTCCTACGCCTGCGCGACATGCGGCGGGACGAGCGAGCGGTCCGGCATCACTCATGATCATCTGCCGTTCGAATGGTCGGTCAGCTTAGCCAAGGGGCAGGTCGGAGCCGTCCGTTTCATCCACGATCTGGCGGCGGCGCAATCCGTCGGCCAGTTGGTTCCGGCGCTGCGGGACTTCACGCCTCTGTCGACGGCTTTTCAGGAGCTCGGCCGTATGGTCGACCGCCTCGACCGGCGACCAACGTTTCGGGGGAATTTCAGCCGCTGGATCGGCGCTGGGGTCGGCGCATCCGGCAGGCAATTGAAAATCTACGTGAATCCCTGGGCCTATTTCGAGACCTTGTCTACCGCCACGACGGTCGGTGTTCTTGGAGCGGCACTGACGCCATCGACGCTGACCGCCGCCACGGCGCTCATGGATCACTTCACCGATGCCTGGCCGAGCATGATCGGCTGGAATGTCGACGAGACCGGTGTGCCGCGTGCCAAATTGTACTTCCGGGTTCCACGGACGTCGGTGGAAGCGATCGCCGCATTTCTGCAGTCACGCGAGAGTGCGGCCATGGGACTTCTGCGGGAGGCGGTGGACGCGAGATGGTGCGGGGAAGCTCATTTCTATATCGACGCCGATAACGCGCAGGGGCCATCATCCTGGAAGGTGAACCTCAACGTCGTTTCGGCGGACCGGTGCTGGCTGTGCCCGGAATTACGAGCCGCCGTGGAGAACCTGCCCCAGATTGCCACAGTCCTGTCGGTCACGGCGTCGGATTTTCCTCGCGGTTCGTGCGAAGTGACCTATGTCGCGTCGAACGGCAACAAGCACGATGTCTATTTCAAACCGAAGAGGACCGATGGGCATTGCGTTAAGTCCAATCATCCATGAAGTCGGATCGCTTCTCGCCTTCAGCTTGTGGCCGGCGAAGGCGAAATTTCGTCATATCCGGCACTTCCGGAATCCGGCCGCCGACAGGCTCCTCTGTATGGCCGGGACGATTCACAACGCGCATTTCACCTCCCGTCAGTTCCCCATCTCGGACCTCGCGGGGCTCATCAACGGCTTCGCCCCGGATTGTCTTTTGCTGGAGATGCGGGAGCGCTATCTCGCGCGCGGCTGGCTCGCGGATGGGCCGGCCGATATGGCCTATTGTGCCCATCTGGCGGTCACGAAGGGCATACCGATCCGCGGCATCGACGCCTGGCACGACCATCATGTGGAACGCGAGGATCGAATGTTCCGCAATACGCTGGCGGCGATGGAACGGCCGGGCGGACAGCGGTTTCTGCTGTTGACCGGATACTCGCATATCCACGAACTCGCGATCCGGCTGCCCGGCGCAGAATATTCGCAGATACCGGTGTCGGAGGACGCGGTGAGAAGGATGATGGGGGGAGGGGCGTCGACACGCGTTCCAGCCGGTTTGCCGGACAGCCTGCGTCAGGCCGCGGGACGCGCGGAGCTGGGCGAAACGCCCTTCAGTCGGGCGTGGGCCCGTTCCCGCAGACGGCTGGCGGACAAGCTGGAGGCGGGCGCGATCCGCATGGCCGGAGCTTCGGCATCATGACAACGGCCGAACGAGAGTCAGACAAGAGCAATCGCCGCGATCGGAATGAGAGCGATGCTGAGCGGTCGCTCGAAGAAAATTCGGTGAAAGCCCTACGCGATGATCAGGGCGCGCGCATAGCTCGGTGCCACAACAGCGCCCCGCATCATTGCCAGAACGAGCTGCGCCATCACGAATCGCAACTTCTTCAGGAAGTGGCCGCCGACCCCGAAGAGGAGGGTCAGCCACGGGGAAGACCCAGCGTGACCGAAGCGCTGTTGGCTGCATCCAGCGCCGCGACGCCTGAACCAGCCCCGGCGTGCGCATTGAACGCGTCTGTCCCCGTGACCGGAGTGTTCGCCTTGTCCTATTGGTCGTCCGACTTATGTTTCGGCTCCCATCGCGATGCACCGCAAGCAACGCTCCCCCGAGATTGGAAGGCACATCATGACCACAGATTCCACGCCCGTCTGGTTCATCTCGGGATGCTCGACCGGATTCGGCCGCGAACTCGCCGAAGCCGTTCTCAAGCGCGGCTGGCGGGCTGTCGTCACCTCGCGCGACAAGGCGCGCGTCGCCGATCTCGTGGATGGCGCGGAGGATCGCGCTCTGGCTGTCTCTCTCGACGTGACGAAGCCTGATGAAGTCGCCGCGGCGGTGACGGCCGCAAAGGAGCGCTTCGGGCGGATCGACGTTCTCGTCAACAATGCCGGCTACGGCTACCAGGCCGCAATTGAGGAGGGCGTGGACGACGAAATCCGTTCTATGTTCGAGGCCAATGTCTTCGGCCTGTTCGCACTGACGCGCGCCGTACTGCCGGGTATGCGCGAACAGCGCGGCGGTCACATTCTCAACATCTCGTCCGTCGCCGGTTTCATCGGTTTCCCGGGCTCGGGCTACTACGCCGCCACCAAGCACGCGGTCGAAGGCTTCACCGACGCGCTGGCCGCCGAAGTGGCGCCGCTCGGCATCAAGGTTGTCGCCGTCGAGCCCGGCCCGTTCCGCACCGATTGGGCGGGCCGTTCGCTGAAGCAGACGCCGAACCGGATCGCCGAGTATGCCGAAACGGCGGGCAAGCGCATGCAGGGCACGAGCGGGGGAAGTGGCGCGCAGCCCGGTGATCCGGTGCGCGCGGCCGAGGCTATGATCGCGCTGACCGAGCACGCCGCGCCACCGCGCCATCTCGTGCTCGGCGCCTGGGGCGTCGATCAAGTTACCCAGGGGCTGAAGACGCGGCTGGCGGAGATCGAGGAATGGCGCGCCACCGGCGAAGCGACCGACTTCCCGAAGGATTGAGACTACCGGCTCCGGCGACGGCCCTGCTCCTCTGCCGCGCCAACATCGGCGCGGCGGACGGCTGGAACAAAGGCTTCACTCCGCCAGCGTCTCCGCCGGGATCGGCACCGGGCGGCCGGCCTCGTCGATGGCGACCATGACGAAGGTGCCTTCGGTCACCTTGGTCCGCGCGTCGGAGGCCCGGGCCTTGGTCCATGCCTCGATGCCCAGCGTGATCGAGGTGCGGCCGATCTTCTCGATCGAGGAATAGACGCAGAGCGTGTCACCGATCTTCACCGGCTTCTTGAAAGTCAGGGCGTTGACGGCGATGGTGGCGACGCGGCCGCGGGCGCGTTCCGCGGCACGGATGCCGGCGGCGAGGTCCATCTGCGACATCACCCAACCGCCGAAGATGTCGCCATTGGCGTTGGCGTCTGCGGGCATCGCAGGAATGCGCACAGTAAGTTCGCCCCGCGGCAGAATATCCGTCTCTTGCATCGTTGTCTCCATCCTGCGTCGTGCCGTTCCATAGCAGAAGGCCGCACGTTTGGGAGCTTCGCAAGGGCGGACTTCGGAGCCTGGAGGCCCAAGGCGTGCGTCTGGACCGTTCCAGCCGGGTCAAATGCCGGCGCGGAACCGATACGCCCGCTGACGCCGTGGCGGACGCAGGCCTTGCTCGGGCTATCGGCGGGCGTTGGGCCGGTATTCACAGAAACAGATCCACTGCCACGAAGAGCGAGACCGTTCCCCAGACGCACATGTCGGCGAAGGAGCGTTACAGTCCGCTATCCGCCTCGACGTCGATCCCGCCTTTGCGCAGGACCAGGTTTCCCGGAAACAGAAAGGCGTCGAGAGCAGATTGAGCGCTGATGTCGGCGAGGCCGTGGGAGTGGACCTTTCACGCGGTGTGTTTCGCCGAAGTCCGGCCGCTAGGCCTCGGCGCGCAGCCACGACGGGCCTCGTTACGACCCGCGCGTGTCCGGCGCGGAGGTCGGGTCGCCCGGTGCTTCGGTGACAAGGCGTCCGTCAGGCTGGCGGAGGATCACGAGCTTCCGTCCGCGGTAACGAAAGATCAGCCGGTGCCGCCCGGCATCCTCTCCGACACCGCGTTCGACCGTGCCACGCACATTGCCACGTCGCATCTCGGCCATGAAAAACGGGACTGGGACATGGAAGGCATGGGCGATCGCGGCGCCATCGACCTCCACGTCCGCGGAAAGGGGGATCAGATCGGTCATGTCAAGCCTCCACGCCGGCGGGCAGCGGAGCCGCAGCCAGCGTTGCCAACTTCGTGGACCACCTTCGTGAGATGGTTGTAGGAAACGCCGTAAGCCTTGGAAATCTCGCCGATGAGCAAAGCGTATGCGGCCGCGCAGCCTGATAGATCATAACGCGCAGCGCATAGTCGGTGTAGCGGGTGAGGTGCATGCGACAGCTCGCCTTCGATCCGTTCGCTAAAACATATATTCCATTTGCATGTTTAGTCCAGCGTGTTAGGACGCGACCGACAGAGCGACAGGTGAACCGATGCTTCAGGTGTCCGACGCACAGCCCGTGAGCGACAGCGAGCTTCGCGAATTGCTGGCCGAGTTCTACGGCTTGGTGCGCGAGGACGAGGTCCTCGGTCCGATCTTCGAGCGGGCGATCGACGATTGGCCGGCGCATCTAGAGCGCCTGGCGGCGTTCTGGTCGTCGGTGATGCTGGGCTCGGGCGCTTACAAGGGCAATCCTTTCGCCGCCCATCGCAGACATCTTGACGAAATCGATCCGGGGATGTTCGACCGCTGGCTGGGAATCTGGCGTGCGACGACGAGCCGCCGCTTCCCGCCCGGAATCGCCGCGATCTTCCATCTCAAGGCCGACCGGATCGGCGAGAGCCTCAAGGCGGGCCTGTTTTTTCGGCCCGAACTGACCCACCCGTGTCGCGCGAACCCGACAAGCAAGACCGGATAGAGCGCCTGGCCATGACGGCAGGCGCCGTTTAGCCGCTCTCGTGCGGTGTCGGGAGTTCGGCCGGCCCTGCTGCAGGCCGATACATTGGCACCAGCTCGACCGCGAGCATCGCCGCGAAGATCAGCGCGCAGCCGATCAGCCCGATCGCGGCGATCCGCTCGCCCAGCATGATCACGCCGAACAGCGCGGCGAACAGCGCTTCGGACGACAGGAAGATCGCCGCCTGCGGCGCCGTCGTATGGCGTTGGCCGATGATCTGCAGCGTGAACGCCAACCCCGATGCGAACACGCCGCCATAGACGATCTCCGGCCAGGCGGCGAAGAGCGAGGCAAGGGACGGCGCCTCGAGGATCAGCGCGCCGAGCGCGGCGAGCGCCGTCGTCACGGCGAACTGCACCGCCGACAGCGTGTAGGGGCGCCCGCTGGGGCCGGCGAAGATCCCGACGAGAAGGATCTGCAGCGCCCAGAACACGGCGCAGACGATCATCAGGATGTCGCCGGAATTCAGCGCCGAAACGCTGCCGCCGCCAAGCAGCACGATGCCGCCAAAAGCAGCGATCGCCGAAGGCCAGACCACCCAATGGGCGCGATGGCGCAAGATGACGAGGGCTAGGAATGGCGTGAAGACGACATAAAGCCCGGTGAGGAAGCCGGCATTGGTAACCGAGGTGGTGACGATGCCGATCTGCTGGAGGATCGAGGCCACGAACAGCATGACGCCGATGGCGACGAAGCCGGCGGGCGCTCCCCTGGGAAGCGGGGATTTGGCGCGGCCGGATTCGCGCAGGGCGAAGGGCAGGACGGAGAGTGTGGCGAGAGCGAATTTCGCCGCGGTGAAGGTCCACGGGCCAACGTCTTCCATCGCCGTCGACTGGGCGACGAAGCCCATGCCCCAGACGGCACCGGCGAGCAGCAGCAACAGATTGGCGCGAAGGCGGGACATCGGCAAGGCGGGTAAGGTTACGGTCCGGCCGGGCTAGCGTCTGGAAGAAGCGAACGCAAGGGTCGGGCGGGGCGGCAAGGGGATCGACAGCTACGGCCGGCGCTCAGCCTTTCTGCAAGAACCCCGCCCAGGCATTCAGCCGCTCGGCATTGGCGCCAAAGTCGCTCGCCCCGAGAAGCGAGCGCGAATAAAGCCGCAGCCGCGTACCGCCGCCGCCGGGCACCGCCTCGGCGTCGATCGTGTCGGGAAACCGCAGGAGCGGGGTGCGGGCGACATAGCGGCGATAGTCCCGCCGACCGCCGTCATCGACGCGGGCGACGTTGCGATCGGCGAGGACGGCCGCGTCGAGGCGGGCGAGGAGGGCCGCCGGTGCATCCGCATAAAGCGGCAGTGCGACGTCGATCTCGCCCGGACAGGCGCCCGGCGAACAGGCGAGGGCATCGTTGGAAGTAGGGCTGCGGGAGAGGTCCGAGAAGTCGATAACGCCCTGGTCGGCCAGGCCGCCGAGCCGCTCCCAGACGCGCTCGGGGCCAGTCAGGAAGAAGCCGCCGAGGGCGAGAAGCGCCAGGGCGACGGCCATCAGGGCAAACCAACGCAGAACTGTCATGGCGGGCCTTTCGGGCGGCGGGGATCGGCCGATATGCGGAGGCCGACGAATTTGCCGCAGGAACGATCGGAGCGGGCATCCGTTGCGGAGCAGACGGTTTCAAAGCTGTCCGCCACCGCCGCGCCTTATATCCAACGTTCCGGAAAAACGAGACAGCCGCCATGTTCGATGCCTTCGCCCAGGAAGCCGGGACCGGGACCGCGACTGCGCCCGCCGCCGAGGCGCCTGAGACGGTCGAGCAAGCGGTCGAAATCGACCCGGCCTTCGCCCTCGGCAAGATCGAGGCATGGGTCATCGGCTTTCAGAAACTGTTGCCGAACATCGTCGTCGCGCTCGTCCTGCTGGCATTGTTCTGGGGAATCGGCTGGCTGGTCGGGCGTGGCTTCAACGCCTGGGCCAAACGCCGCGACCGCGACAATCTCGGCGAAGTGTTGGGCTCGTTCCTGAAATGGATCATTGTCCTTTTCGGCGTGCTGCTGGCGCTGACCATCGTGATCCCGTCGTTGAAGCCGGGCGATCTGGTCGCCGGGCTCGGCATTGGCTCGGTGGCGATCGGCTTTGCCTTCAAGGACATCCTGCAGAACTGGCTGGCCGGGCTGCTGCTGCTGATCCGCCAGCCGTTCGAGGTCGGCGACCAGATCATCGTCAACGGCTATGAGGGGACGGTCGAGTGGATCGAGACGCGCGCGACGATCATCACCACTTATGACCGCCGCCGGGTGATCATTCCTAATGCCGATGTCTATTCCAACGCCGTTACGGTCAATACGGCGCACACGATGCGCCGTTCGCAGTATGACGTCGGCATCGGTTATGGCGACGACGTCGCCACGGCGCGAAGAGCGATCCTAGCCGCGCTGGCCGAAACGCCGGGCGTCGAAATGGACCCGAAATCCGAAGTGCTGGTCTGGGAGCTGGCCGCCTCGACGGTGAACCTTCGCGTGCGCTGGTGGACCAATTCAGAGCGCACTGATGTCGTCCACACCCAGGCGGCTGCGCTGGAGGCGATCAAGACGTCGCTCGACAAGGCCGGGATCGATATGCCTTTCGACACGCAGGTGCTGTTGTTCCATGATCAGACGGAAGAGCTCGACGGTGTGCGCGGCCGCCAGCGCGAGGGCTGGCCGAAGCCGGCGAAGGGTGAGCCGCCACGCCCGGCGCGTGAGATCGAGGCGCGGCGCGGAAAGGCCGACGGGCAGCCGGAGGAAGCGTGAACGACGACGAGCGGGTTCAGGGCAGCCAGTCGAGCGGCCGGTAGCCGGGCAAAGCCTCGATCCGGGCGAGCCAGGCGCGGATACCCGGAAAGTCCACCAGATCGAACCCGCCCTCGGCAGCCCTGTGGGTGTAAGCGTAGAGCGCGATGTCGGCGAGGCTGGGCGCGCCGCCGACCAACCAGTCGGCCTTCGCCAGTGCCCCTTCCATGACGGCGAGCGCCTTGTTGCCGCCGTCGAGCGTTGCCGCCAGCCGCTCCGGCGTCGCGACATCCGCCATTTCCGGGTGGACGAGCAGCGAGCGCCGCACCGCGACGGTAGGCTCGTGGCTGTATTGCTCGAAGAACATCCAGGACAGCATCTGCGCACGCTCGAAGCGATCGGCGGGGACGAACGCGCTACCCTCGCCAAGATAGGCCAGGATGGCGTTGGATTCCGGCAGCGTCCGCCCGTCCTGCAACTCCAGCACGGGTACCTTGGCGATGGGGTTGAGAGCGAGAAATTCCGGCCGCTGTGTCGAGCCATCGAGGGAATTCACTTCGACGTGGCGGAACGGTTTTCCGAGCAGTGCCAGCAACAGCCGCGGCTTGTAGCAATTGCCCGAGTCCTGCATGCCATGGATGGTGATCATCGAAAGATAGCCCTTCTCAGGTGGCGATAATCGCTGGCCGCAATCGTGGCGTAGCGGAGCGTCGGTGACCAATTCATTTCCGTGAACGCACCCATTGGAATCGCCGATCTCAGTACGATGGTGCCCGACGATCTTCCGGCCCCCTGCGTGCGATTACCAGACCCCGATGGCCCCGCTTGTGAGCAGCTTCTCGGGCGGGAGCGCTCCCACACCCGGACCCTCCGACAGGCAGAAAAATACGACACAAGCGAAAAAGCGTCTAGACGACATACCAACCGGTTGGTATGTCGATGGTGAGGAGAGCTTTCATGGCATCAACCGACATCCCCACCGGCGCGAGAGGCAAGCTGCTGGAAGCCTCGCTGGCGGTCATTCGTGGCAAGGGCTACTCGGCCACGACAGTGGACGACATCTGCCAGTCGGCGGGGGTGACCAAGGGCGCCTTTTTCCATCACTTCAAGACCAAGGAAGACCTCGCGGTCGCCGCCGCCGACCATTGGTCGACGATGACCGGCGCGCTCTTCGACGCCGCGCCGTATCGCGACCTGCCCGACCCGCTCGACCGGCTGCTGGGCTATGTCGATTTCCGCAAGGCGATTCTTAAGGGCGAACTGCCCGAGTACACCTGCCTGGTCGGCACCATGGTGCAGGAGACCTTCGCCACCTATCCGGCGATCCGGGAGGCCTGCGAGGCGAGCATCGTCGGCCACGCCAAGGTGCTGGAAGCCGACATCGCCGAGGCGATGCGCGAGCACGGCATCGAAGCTGACTGGACCGCCGAGAGCCTGGCGCTCCACACCCAGGTGGTGATCCAGGGCGCGCTGTTGCTGGCCAAGGCGACGGGCGGCCCGAGGGTGGCGGCCGAGAGCCTCGACCATCTGCGGCGATATCTCGAAATGCTGTTCAAACACCCACAGGGAGGAAGCGAAACATGACCCAGAATCCCGGCAACAACGATCGCGAACTGGTTCTGACACGCCTCATCGACGCGCCGCGCGACAAGGTGTACCGGGCCTGGACCGAGCCGGGGCTTTTGACACGATGGTTCGCGCCGAAGCCCTGGACGACCCCGCGCGCCGAACTCGACGTGCGGCCCGGTGGCTCCAGCCTCATCACGATGCGGAGCCCGGAGGGCCAGGACCATCCCAATCCGGGCGTCTATCTCGAGGTCGTAAAGAATGAGCGTCTGGTGTTCACCGATGCCTACACCAGCGCTTGGGTGCCATCCGACAAGCCGTTCATGACGGTCACCCTGACCTTCGCGGATGAGGGCGGGAAGACGCGCTACACCGCGACGGCCCGGCACTGGACGGCCGCCGACCGCAAGGCCCACGAGGAGATGGGTTTTCACGAGGGTTGGGCTCGATGCGCCGGGCAGCTCGAGGAGGTGGCGCGCGAGTTGTGAGGCGCCGAAGAAAGACCAATGGGAGGAAGAAGCCATGGAAACCGTCAGAACAGTCTCACCTCAGGAGCAGGCCGCCCGGATGCACGCCGTGACGCCGCACCTCGTTTGCGCCGGCGCGACGGAGGCGATCGAATTTTATCGACGCGCCTTCGACGCCGAAGTGATGTTCCTGCTGCCGATGCCGGACGGCAAGGTCGCCAATGCCAGTCTGTGCATCAACGGTTCGTCGGTCATGCTGGTCGATGAGAACGTCGAGATGGGCATGACCGGTCCGAAACATCTGAAGGGGACGCCGGTCACCATCCATCTCATGGTGGACGACGTGGATGCCTGGTTCGGTCGGGCGGTCGATGCCGGAGCGACCGTGGTGATGCCGGTCGCCGACATGTTCTGGGGTGACCGCTACGGCGTCGTCGAGGATCCGTTCGGCCACAAATGGTCTCTCGCCACGCATCAGCGCGACGTCAGCGCCGAGGAGATGCGGGCGGAGATGGCCAAGCTGATATGCTAGCGGCGGTCGCGGCGGTTGAAAGACCGCCGCGACGGGCTGCCGTTCTGAACAAGTGGGGCCGCCAACATCCCGTCCGGTCCCTGACGCGGAGGAAACTGCGATGCGCAATATTGTCTCGAGAGAGAACTGGCTGCGGGCGCAGGAGGCGCTGCTGGCAAAGGAGAAGGAACTGACCCACGCCCATGACCGGCTGGCCGCCGAGCGGCGCCGGCTGCCTTGGGAGAAGGTCGAGAAGGCGTATGCCTTTGATACGCTGTCGGGAAAGGCGAGTCTCGACGATCTGTTCGACCGCCGCCGGCAGCTCATCGTCTACCATCACATGCTCAAACCCGCCGATCCGGACCCTTGCTCCGGTTGCGGCATGGTCGGCGACCAGATCCCGCACCTGGCGCATTTGCACGTCCGCGACACTTCGCTCGTCTTCGTCTCGCGCGCGCCGATCGCCGAGATCGAGGCGTTCAAGCGGCGTATGGGCTGGACCATGCCCTGGGTGTCGACGGCGGACGATTTCAACGCCGACTTCGGCGTCACCACCGGTTTCGGCCTCAACGTCTTCTACCGCGACGACGGCGACATCTACCGCACCTATTTCACCACCGGTCGCGGGGTGGAGACGCTCGGGACGCCCTGGACCTTTCTCGATCTGACGCCGCTTGGCCGGCAAGAGAGCTGGGAAGATGCGCCGGAGGGAACGGAGCAGAGCGAGCCGTACCAGTGGTGGCGGCTGCATGACGAATATGATGATGGCCGGGCGCGCGAAAGCGCGTAGACGAGAAGGAGATCACCGCAATGCCCAAGATGCAGAAAATATCGAGTTGCCTGTGGTTCGACAGCCAGGCGGAGACGGCGGCCGCGTTCTACGTGTCGGTGTTCCCCGACTCGCGCATCGACCGGCTTATGCGTTCGGGCGTGGAATGGCCAGGCGGCGAAGCGGGCTCGGTGGTCCTGGTCGATTTCACCCTTGCCGGACAGTCGTTTCAGGCGCTGAACGGCGGCCCGCAGGAGCCGTTCAACGATGCGATCTCGCTATCGGTGAACTGCGAGGAGCAGGCGGAGGTCGACCGCTACTGGGCGGCGTTGACCGCGGACGGCGGTGCGCCTGTCCAGTGCGGCTGGCTCAGGGACAAGTTCGGCCTGTCGTGGCAGATCGTGCCGGAGGTCCTGCCGAGGATGTTGCGGGACGACGATCCGGACAAGGCGCGCCGGGTCATGGAAGCGATGATGCGGATGGTGAAGATCGATATCCGCGGCTTGCAGGCGGCCTATGATGGGCCTTGAGAGGCGTCGCCTATCGGATAGCGGGAGCGGCCTGCTGCTTTGACACCAACTTCAGCTGAAGGAGGAAGCACAATGACCTATGTCGATGGATTCGTGGCGGCCGTACCGACCGCCAATCGGGAGAAATTCTGCAAACATGCCGAGGACGCGGCGACGGTGTTCAAGGAGTATGGCGCGCTCAAGGTGGTGGAGTGCTGGGGCGATGACGTGCCGGAGGGCCAGGTGACGTCGTTTTCAATGGCAGTCCAGCGCAAGCTGGACGAGGCAGTGATTTTCTCCTGGATCATCTGGCCCTCCAAGGAGGTTCGCAACGAGGCGATGCCCAAGCTGATGGAGGATCCGCGCCTCAAGCCGGATCTCAATCCGATGCCGTTCGACGGCAAACGCTTGATCTTCGGCGGCTTCGAGATAATCGTCGAACGCTGAACGGGATCGAGGATGCCCGCGCGTGGCGTTCGACGAGCGGTGCCGTCGCGGTAGCACGCGCGCTTGCGATGCAAAACATCTGCGATTAGGGTCCGCGCGCTCCTGCGGGAGCCTTCCCGACGTTCTGACCGGAGTCCTTCCATGGCTTTCCTCGCCGCCGCCCTCGATCGCGTCAAGCCGTCCGCCACAATCGCCGTTTCCCAGAAGGCGCGCGAACTGAAAGCCGCCGGCCGCGACGTCATCGGACTTGGGGCCGGAGAGCCCGATTTCGATACGCCGGACAACATCAAGCAGGCGGCGGTCGAGGCCATCGAGCGCGGTGAGACCAAATACACGCCCGTCTCCGGCATTCCGCAATTGCGCCAGGCGGTGTCGGACAAGTTCAAGCGCGAGAACAATCTCAACTACAAGCCTGAGCAGACGATCGTCGGCACCGGCGCCAAGCAAATCCTGTTCAACGCCTTCATGGCGACGCTGAACCCCGGCGACGAGGTGATCATCCCGGCACCCTATTGGGTGAGTTATCCCGAGATGGTGGCGATCTGCGGCGGCACTTCGGTCTTCGTCGAGGCCGGCATCGAGACGCAATTCAAGCTCACGCCGGACGCGCTCGAAAGGGCGATCACGCCGAAGACCAAATGGTTTCTGTTCAACTCACCGTCGAACCCGTCGGGCGCGGCCTATACGCGGGCCGAACTGAAGGCACTGACCGACGTGCTGATGCGCCATCCCCATGTCTGGGTGATGACCGACGACATGTATGAGCACCTCGTCTATGGCGACTTCACCTTCACGACTCCGGCCGAGGTCGAGCCCAACCTTTACGACCGCACCCTGACCATCAATGGCGTCTCCAAGGCCTATGCGATGACCGGCTGGCGAATCGGCTATGCCGGAGGACCGGTGCAATTGATCAAGGCGATGGACATGATCCAGGGCCAGCAGACGTCCGGCGCCTGCTCGATCGCCCAATGGGCGGCGGTCGAGGCGCTGAACGGCCCGCAGGATTTCATCGGTACGAACCGCGCCGTCTTCGAAGGCCGCCGCGATCTGGTCGTCTCGATGCTGAACCAGGCGAACGGTATCGAATGTCCATCGCCGGAGGGCGCCTTCTACGTCTACCCGTCATGCCAGGGGCTGATCGGCAAGAAGACCGGCGCCGGCAAGGTGATCGCGAGCGACGAGGATTTCGTGACGGAGCTGCTGGAAGCCGAAGGCGTCGCGGTGGTGCACGGCTCGGCCTTCGGGCTAGGTCCGAATTTCCGGATTTCCTACGCCACATCGGAGGCGCTGCTCGAAGAGGCCTGCTCCCGCATCCAGCGGTTTTGCTCCAGCCTCGACGGCTGATTCACCTCGCGGATGCCATCGACCAGCGGGCGGTCCCGAAAAGGGAGCGCCCGTTTTGTTTTGGCGCACGGCGCAAAAAAAGCCGGGCTCGCGAGAACCCGGCTGAAAGAAGGATCTTCCATTGGAAAATCCTGGGAGGAAACAGTCAGAGCGGAACGAAGGGAGGAGGTATCGCCCGCAACTAACGTACTCTCTACATAGGGATTATCGCATCCAAAACCAGAGATGTTTCGGCATGTCAGCCATGCTTCCCGTGCATGGCGTAGGGTTCATGAATCCAGCCATTACAATGATTTTCGCGATAATCGGAGCCGGCAGGCCCATCGCCTCGCGATCAAGCCATGCGATTGTGAAGGATCGCGCGGGGTATGGCTGTTACTCGAACGCTTTGATCGCCCGTAAGACGACAAGCGTCAGCACGACTGCGATGAAGGACAGAAGATACTCGCCCAGACCGGCGCCGAGCCCGATGGCGCCTGCCAGCCAGAGCGAGGCGCCGGTGGTCAGCCCACGCACGCGACCGCGCGTCTGGATAATCACGCCGGCGGCGAGAAAGGCCACGCCGCTGGTGATCGCCTCGACCACGCGCACCGGATCGGCGCGCACGTCGTCGCCTTCGAAGCGGCCGATCAGCAACGTCATCAGCAGCGTGAACAGGCAGGCGCCGATGCCGACCAGCATGTGGGTCCGCAAGCCGGCGGGATGGTCCTTGCTTTCGCGCTCATAACCGATCGCTCCAGCAAATAGCGCCGCCGCGACAAGCCGGCCGGCTTGCTCGGCCGTCGTCCAGAATGCATCCGCCTCGAAGAACTGCTCCATCGGTTCCCTCATCAACTGCAACGAAAAGCGGTGGACCGGGCAGTCGTTCCCCGCCCTCCCATGGTCGGGGGAGAAAAACCTGGTCGGACGTCGCTGCTCAGGCCGCCACCGGAACGATCCGCTGGAGCCAGGCGCTGAGGCTGGCGACGGCGGGCTCGCGATAGATCGGCAATTCGTTGAGCGTTTCGTGCCGGGCGCCTTCGATGATCTCGACCGTCACGTCGCGAGAGCCGGCATGGCGCAGATGCCCGCCCAGCCACCGAATGGCTTCGCCCTTGTCGGTCATCGGATCGTCGGTGCCGCCGACGAGGTGCATCGGCAGCGCGGGCGGCAGCATGTCGAGCCCGGCCTGCGAACCGCCCCGGAAGATCAGCGTCATCACATCCTCCATCATCGACAAGGTCGGCGAAAAGCCGCAGAGCGGGTCGGCGATATAGGCATCGACCGCGGCGTCATCATGCGACAGCCAGTCGAACATCGTGCGGCGCGGATCGATCGCCTTGCCCCAGGCGTCGAAGGTGGCGCGCTGGAGCAGCGCGCTCGGCACGTCGGAGCCCTTCAGCGCCTTTTCGGCCTTGAGCGCCAGCCGGCCGACGCGTTCCTGCAGTCCGGTCTGGAAATTGGCGTTCCACACGGCGGCGCCTGCGAGGTCGCGGCCGTGGGTTTCCGCATAGTTCAGCGCGATCAGCCCGCCCATCGAATGGCCGAAGACCACGACCGGCAGGTCGGGATAACGGCCAAGGGCATGGGTGTGGACCGCCCGGCAGTCGGTGAGCACCCTGTCGGCGCCGTTGCGGCGGGCAAAGCGACGGAACGGCGCGTCAGACGCGCTGGTCGAGCCATGGCCACGGTGATCATGGGCGAAGACGTGGAAGCCGAATCCGGCCAGTTCGGCGGCGAAGCGGCCGTAGCGGCCGGCATGTTCGGCAAGGCCGTGGTGGATCAGAACGATACCGCGCGCGCGTCCCTGTGCCTTGCGGCTGTAGACGTGAACCGCCGCGCCGGACCGGCTGTCGATGGTTTCCCGGTGATCGACCAACGGCGCATCCTCGTTCGTGGCGGCCAACGGGATGGCCGGCCGGGTGGCGTTTTCCATGCTCACCGGGCATCGGTATAGCGCGAAGAGGCACCGGCCCAAACCCCTTGAAACCGCCGTCGGTTCGCCCCGATTGCGCGGTGGTCTTTCGCCCGCCGCCGCTCTGACGTATCGAAGCCTCATGAAACGCTTTAGCCTGCTTGCCGCGCTCCTGCTCGTCGCCCCACCCGTATTCGCACAGGTGCCGATGACCGGCCGCTTCGTCGCCGAGGCGCGCTGTCCGGGGCTGCAATCGATCCGCAAACAGACCAATCCGGGCGACGTCGCGACCGAACCGGGCGTCGCGTACGTTCTGATCGGCCGCAATTCGGAGGCCGCGACGCACTATTATGTCGTGATACCGGACGCCGAGCCGCCGCGCCGTTGGGTTGCGGTGGGCTGTGGCCGCGTCGAGACTGAGGGCCGTGCCTCGGCCGCTGTACGCGAAGATCCGAGCAGCGGCGGCGCTTCAGAACGTGGCATCGACGCATTGGCGAAGGCGTTGGGGCGGGCGAGTGGGGTGGCCCGGACAGATGATCGAGGGACGCCGCCATCCGGCGACCAGCGTTCCGGTTCTGGTGCCTATGTACTCGCGGCCAATTGGCACGCCGCCTTTTGCGAGACCAGGCCAAGAGCAAGGGACTGCCGGGACGGCGGCGAGGACGGCGGCTTCGTGCTGCACGGGCTCTGGCCGCAGCCGCGCGGGAACGAGTACTGCGACGTGGCGGCAAGCACGGTCGCCTCGGACAAGGCCGGCAACTGGGCGGCGCTGCCCGCGCCTGAACTGGGCCGAGCGACGCGCTGGGCGCTTGATTCCGTCATGCCGGGGACCGAAGCCGATCTCGACCGCCACCAATGGATCAAGCACGGCAGCTGTTACGGGACAGACGCCGAGGAATATTTCACCGACGCGGTGGCGCTGCTCGGCAAACTCAACGCGTCGCCGGTCGGTCGGCTGTTCGCGACGAACGTTGGCACACATCTCGACGCGCCGGCGATTCGCGCCAGCTTCGACTCAGCGTTCGGCAAGGGTGCCGGACAGCGCGTGCTGATCGACTGCGCGCGCGACGGCGACAGGCGGATCATCGTGGAGCTGCGCATCAGTCTGGCGGGCACGGTCGCGCCGGACAGCGATTTCGGCGATCTCATCGGCGCGGCCGAGCCGGCGCGTGGTGGCTGCCGCGGCGGCATCGTCGACGCGGCGGGGTGGCAATAACAGAGCGTTCCGGAAATCGGGTCGTGGTTGTCGGCAAGTCTCCATAGGGTCGGGTTCGACTTTCGGGAGCCGATTCAACCATGCGCCGCCAGACCGCCACCTCATTGCCTGCGACGACGATCAACCGCGCGATGACCCTTGGCGAGTGGGGCATGCTGCTCACCCTCTCGGTCCTGTGGGGCGGATCGTTCTTTTTCACCGAGGTCGCGGTGAAGGAGTTGCCGCCCTTCACCATCGTCGTGCTGCGGGTCGGACTGGCCAGCGTGATCCTGTTCGCCGCGCTTCGGCTGCTCGGCGTCAGGATGCCGAGGGAGCCGCGCGTCTGGGCCGCCTTCTTGGTCATGGGCCTTATCAACAATGCCGTGCCGTTCAGCCTGTTCGTCTGGGGCCAGACCCAGATCGCGTCGGGCCTCGCGGCTATCCTCAACGCCACGACACCGCTGTTCACGGTCCTCGTGGCGCATGTCCTGACCGATGACGAGAAACTGACCGGCAAGCGGTTGGCCGGCGTCGTCGCCGGTCTCGGCGGCGTCGCGGTGATGATCGGGCCGGCGGCGCTGGAAGGTTTCGGGCTCGCGGTGGCGGCGCAGCTCGGCTGTCTCGCGGCGGCGTTCTCCTACGCCCTGGCCGGAATCTTCGGCCGGCGGTTCAAACGCATGGGCGTCGCGCCGCTTGCGACGGCCACCGGGCAGGTGACGGCGTGACACTGCTGCTGCTGCCGCTGGCGCTCGTCGTGGACCGGCCCTGGACGCTGGCGATGCCGAGCCTGCCGACCGTCGGCGCGATCCTCGGCATCGCGGCCCTGTCGACGGCGCTCGCCTATGTTCTTTACTTTCGCATTCTGGCGACGGCGGGCGCGACCAATTTGCTGCTCGTGACCTTCCTGATTCCGGTCAGCGCCATCATCCTCGGATCCCTGGTGCTTGGGGAACGCCTCGACCCGCGACATTTCCTCGGCATGGGGCTGATCGGGGTGGGCCTCGCCGCCATCGACGGGCGGCTTTTCCGGCTTCGCCGCAGTCGGTCTCTTTTGGCGCGTCGCAGCGGGCGAAAATCCCAAAGTCCGGACACGGCGATCGACCAAGGACGCGACATTTAGGACATCGCGCGTATTTCGCCGTCAGAATTTCTCCACCCACGGCCTGACCTCGATTTCCCATGACCAGACCGAGCGCGGCTGACCGATAAGCGCGATGTAGGTGTCGGCAATCGCATCCGGGTCGAGCATCGAATCCGGCTTGTCGGCGGGCTCGCTGCGGCCCGGATTGCGGATCGCGCCGTCGATCACGACGTGGCCGACATGGATGCCCTGTGGGTGCAGCTCGCGCGCCATCGACTGGGCGAGGCCGCGCAGCGCAAATTTGCCCATCGCGAAGGGCGCGGATTGCGGATAGCCTTTCATCCCGGCCGAGGCGCCGGTGAACAGGATCGTGCCATCGCCGCGGAGCAGCATCCGGCGCGCGGCCTGTTGCGCGACCAGGAAGGCGCCAAAAGCCGTGACGTCGAGCGCCCGGCGGACATCCTCGGGATCGAGCTCGACCAGCGGTCCACTCACCCGCGCCGAGGGATTGTAGATGGCGGCGGCAAGCTCGCCGTCCATCCCGTCGATCGCTTCGTAGAGCCGCGCCACGTCATTCGGGTTGGAGGCGTCGCAGGCGATGGTTTTCGCGAGGGTCTCTTTGGCCAGTGCATCGAGCTTTCCGGTATCGCGGGCGGCCAGCACCAGTTGGAAGCCGCGTGCCGCCAGCTTGCGGGCGAGCGAGGCGGAAAGGCCGTCTCCGACACCGACGATCAAGGCGATGGACATGGGCGTGCTCCTTAAACGTGCGGTCTCGGGAAAAGAATAGGCCAGGGCGCCGTCGCGGCGAACGAACACTGTGTCGCCGTGGCGGCGATGCCACCCGCCGCCGTTGCCCCGGCGCGCCCGATCGATTAGAGACGGCGCAACTTCTCTTTTCCCCTCATCATACGGAGCGGCAGCGCGCCATGGCACGCCAGTTCATCTATCACATGTCCGGACTAACCAAGGCCTACGGCAACAAGAAGGTCCTGGAGAACATCCACTTGTCCTTCTACCCCGACGCCAAGATCGGCATCCTCGGCCCGAACGGTTCGGGTAAATCGACGCTGCTGAAGATCATGGCCGGACAGGACAAGGAGTTCACCGGCGAGGCCTGGGCGGCCGAAGGCGCCACCGTCGGCTACCTGCCGCAGGAACCGCATCTCGACGAAACCAAGACCGTCTTCGAGAACGTCATGCTGGGCGTTTCCGACAAACAGGCGATCCTCGATCGCTACAACGAACTGATGATGAACTACTCCGAGGAGACGGCGGAGGAGGGGGCGAAGCTCCAGGATCTGATCGACGCCCAGAATTTGTGGGACCTGGAGTCGCAGGTCGAGATGGCGATGGATGCGCTGCGCTGTCCGCCGGCCGACGCGCTGATCGCGCCGCTATCCGGCGGCGAAAAGCGCCGGGTGGCGCTTTGCCAGTTGCTCCTGTCGAAGCCGGACATCCTCTTGCTCGACGAGCCGACCAACCATCTCGACGCCGAGACCATCCTCTGGCTCGAAAAGCACCTGCGCGAGTACGAGGGCTCGGTGCTGATGGTCACCCATGATCGCTACTTCCTCGACAACGTCACCGGCTGGATTCTCGAGCTCGATCGCGGTCGCGGCATGCCTTACGAGGGCAACTACTCCAGCTATCTGGAGAAGAAGGCCAAGCGCATGAAGCAGGAGGGCCGCGAGGATGACGCCCGCATGCGGGCGTTGACCCGCGAGCGCGAATGGATCCAGCAGGGTGCCAAGGCGCGGCAGACCAAGTCGAAGGCGCGCATCAAGGCCTATAACGAGCTGGTCGAGATCGCCGAGAACCGCAAGCCGGCCGACGGCAGGATCGTCATCCCGACCGGCGAGCGGCTCGGCAACAGGGTGATCGAGGTCGAGAACCTGACCAAGAGCTATGGCGACCGGGTGCTGATCGAGGATTTGTCGTTCAAGCTGCCGGCCGGCGGCATCGTCGGCATCATCGGGCCGAACGGCGCCGGCAAGTCGACCCTGTTCAAGATGATCACCGGCCAGGAACAGCCCGACAGCGGCAAGGTCGACGTCGGCGAGACGGTGGACCTCGGTTATGTCGACCAGAGCCGCGACGATCTGGCACCGAACAAGACGGTCTGGGAAGAGGTGTCGGGCGGCGTCGACATCATGAAGCTCGGCAAATACGAGATGAACTCGCGGGCCTATGTCGGCAACTTCAACTTCAAGGGCAGCGACCAGCAGCAGAAGGTCGGCACCCTGTCGGGCGGCCAGCGCAACCGCGTGCATCTTGCCAAGATGCTCAAATCCGGTGCCAACGTCATCCTGCTCGATGAGCCGACCAACGATCTCGACACCGAGACGCTGACCGCGCTCGAGGACGCGCTGGAGGAATATGCCGGCTGCGCCGTGGTGATCAGCCATGACCGCATGTTCCTCGATCGGCTGGCGACGCACATCCTCGCCTTCGAGGGCGACAGCCACGTTGAATGGTTCGAGGGCAATTTCGAGGATTACGAGCAGGACAAGATCCGCCGCCTCGGCCCGGAATCGGTCAACCCGAAGCGGCCGACCTACAAGCGCCTCACTCGCTAATCGGAGGATCGGGCCAAACGATTTCCAACTCGGGAAAATCGTTGGCCCATTTTCTCTTTTTATCTCTAGTTAAAAGAGGTAATTCTTGCTCAACCGCAAGAGTACTGACCTGCCACTGAACTGTCATCCAGTGGCGATTAGAGCCTTTGTCGTTTTTGTTACGCCCTGATGCGTGGGTTGAT
>CANKZU010000027.1 GCA_947488615.1 uncultured Aurantimonas sp. | reverse complement strand
TCGCCAACCAAAAACATCGCCATAAGTCCCAGCAATTCGCCTTCAGAACGAAATTGCGGCGTTTCCGGAGGCGTCCAAGTCCGGCGGCGCCTCGCGAAGTCAGATCCGGTCGCGCAGGGAAAACCAGGTCATCGCCAGGAACAGCAGCGCCGCGCGGGCATGCCGGCCGCCCGGAAACGCCGGAATCCGCAGCGCTTCGAATTCGGCGAGCCGGTCCTCTTGGCCCGTCACCCGTTCGGCGTATAGCCGACCGGCGAAGTTCGCCAGCATCACGCCATGGCCGGAAAAGCCGCCGATGGTGGTGATGCCCGGCTCCAGGGTTCGTACATAGGGCAGCCGTTCCATCGTAATGCCGACGGCGCCACCCCAGGCATGGGTGAGGCGGATATCGGCGAGCTGCGGATAGACTTCGGCGATCTGCTTGACGATATGCCGCGCGATATCGCCGGTCGCCGAGGTATAGGCTTCGCGCCCCCCGAACAGCAGCCGGCCGTCGCGGCTCTTGCGGAAATAGCGCACGACAAAGCGCGAATCGTTGCAGGCCTCGCCGCCGGGCAGGATGGCGTCAGGGTGGCTGAGCGGTTCGGTGGCCCCGATGAACGAGCCGATCGGCATGACATGGGCGTCGATCGTGCGATGCAGCCCCGCGCCATAAGCGTTGGTGGCGATCAGCGCCCGCTCGGCGGTCACCGTGCCGGCGGCGGTGGTCGCGACGACCTTGCCGCCGCGGCGCTCCAGCCGCTCGACCTTGGTGCCTTCGAACAGCAGGGCTCCGGCTGCGGCGGCGACGCGGGCGCTGCCGACGACCAGCTTCATCGGGTTGATATGCCCGGTGCCGGTGTCGCGGATGCCGCCGAAATAGCGGCGCGAGCCCAGCCGCTCGGCGGTCTCCTCGGCGTCCATATAGTGCATATGCGGGTAGCCATAGCGGGTCGCCAGATCGTCGACCTCGGTGCGATAATCGTCGAGATAGCGGCGCTTGTGGACGACCGACAACTGGCCGGGGCGATAGTCGACGTCGATGCCGTTGGCCGCGACGAAGTCGGTGAGATGCGTCTTTGCCGCCTCGGCGAGGTCGAACAGGGCCTTGGACCGTTCGAAGCCGTAAGTCGCCTCGATCTCCGACGGCGCCAGCCGCTGGCCGGTGCCCATCTGGCCGCCATTGCGGCCGGAGGCCCCGTCGCCGAAGCTATGCGCCTCGAGGACGGCGACGCGCACGCCGCTACGTGCCAGATGAATGGCTGCCGACAAGCCGGTGAAGCCGCCGCCGACGACCAGGACGTCGACGGCGAGGCTTTCGCTCAAGCTCGGATAGGCCGGCCGCGCGACGCTGTCCTCGTACCAGGAGCGGCCCGGTGCGATCGGAGACTGATAGGCGTTCACGGTCAGACCTGCAAAAGCAGGAACTCGCGCTCCCAGGGGCTGATGACCTGCATGAAGGTCTCGTGCTCGCCGCGCTTGATGCCGGCATAGGTGCCGACGAATTCGCGGCTGAACACCTCGTGGAACGCCTCCTCCGCCTCGAAGGCGGCGACGGCTTCGAGCAGGCCGCGCGGAAGCGAGATGCCGCCGCCCTCGTTCACCGTGCGGTCCGTCGGCTCGTCGGGCCGAAGCCCCTTGACCATGCCGAGATAGCCGCAGGCGAGCGACGCCGCGATGGCGAGATAGGGATTGGCGTCGGAGGAGGGCAGCCGGTTCTCCACACGCCGTCCGGCCGGGTCGGAGGTCGGAACGCGAAAGGCCGTCGTGCGGTTGTCGTAGCCCCAGGCATTGTTGGTCGGCGCGCTCATGCCGTAGGTCAGGCGGCGGTACGAATTGACGTAGGGCGCCATCATGATCAGCGTCGATGGCACGAAGCGCTGCATGCCGCCAATGAATGAAAAGAACAGCTCGGACGCCGAACCGTCCGTGTTCGAAAACACGTTGCGGCCGCTCGCGCGGTCGATCACCGACTGGTGGATGTGCATGGCCGAGCCCGGCTGTCCCTGGATCGGTTTGGCCATGAAGGTGGCGTAGATGTCCTGGCCGAGCGCCGCCTCGCGGATGGTGCGCTTGAACATGAATACCTGGTCGGCGAGTTCGAGCGGGTCGCCATGGCGCAGGTTGATCTCGAGCTGGGCGGCGCCCTCCTCGTGGATCAGCGTGTCGATTTCCAGCCCTTGCGCGTCGGAGAAGTCGTAGATGTCGTCGATGAGTTCGTCGAACTCGTTGACGCCAGCGATGGAATAGGACTGCCCGCTCTGAATCTGGCGGCCGGAGCGGCCGATCGGCGGCACCAGCGGATAGTCGGGGTCGACATTCTTGGAAACCAGATAGAACTCGATCTCGGGCGCGACCACCGGTTTCCAGCCGCGCGCCTCGTACAGCGCCATCACCCGTTTCAGTACGTTGCGCGGCGTATAGGCGACGGCCGCGCCGCTCTGGTCGACGAGATCGCAGATGACCTGCGCGGTCGGGTCACTCTCCCAGGGAACCAGCGAGAGTGTCGAGAGATCCGGCACCAGCTTCAAATCGCCGTCATTGGGCGAATAGCGGAACTCGCCGCTCTCTTCCGGATATTCGCCGGAGATGGTGTGCATGAACAGGGCCGAAGGCAGCGCGAGCGAGGTATTGGCGACGAACTTCTTCGCCGGCATCATCTTGCCGCGCGCAACGCCCGCGAGGTCGGGCGTGATGCATTCCAGATCGTCGATGCCGCGGGAGCGAAGCCAGTCGCCGGCCTCTGACATCGACGCCACCCCGCGCTTGGAGTCTAGAAAAGCAGGGTGTTCGTCGGCCGACAGGTGCAGCGGACCGAGGTCGCGCTTGACCGTCATCTTGGTGCCTTTGATCGGGCTGGGTTCGTTGCCGCCGACCTTGGCCTTAACCTTGTGGCGGGCGACTCGCGTGGGAACGCCGCTACGCGGTGGTTTTGTGCTGGAAGTATCGGCCATGCAGTCCTTCGGCGCCATGCGGCTGGGACGTTCAGCATAGCCTTGCGGCGCGGACGTGGGAAGGTGTGCGACGGGCTGATCGCCGCGGGCGGCAGCGCCTGCGGCGTTCGCCTTGTCAGGCCGTGCCGACCGGAAGCTTCTAGAACCGCGTGGACAACTTCACGCCGAATCCGTAGGTCCACTCCTCCTTCAGCCTGATCTCGGTCGGCACAGCCTGGAAATTGCCGGGAGATACTTGGACCGTATCGCGGCGGAACAGTTCCGTATCGCGGAATTTTCCGTAATCGGCATTGCCCGTGAGTGCCAATCGAACCGGACCGTTCTCGACACCGATACTGCCCGACAGCGACCCGTAGGTCAGCGTTTCGTCGGTCTCAACCGCGATGTGCTGTTTCACGTTGGCCAGCCCGGTGGCGAAAAGACTGTCGCGCATATCCGCATTGACGAAGGAAGGACCGATGCGCCCGCCGAAGTCGTAAGTGACCCGGATCGGATCAAGATTCACCGCGCCGTTGACCATGATACCCGCGTAAGGGGTAAAGGCATGCTCCTCGATCGTACTGAAGTATCGGACCATCGTCCGGGGATTGGGAAAGATCGGCGTCTTGAATCTTGCCGAATGGCCGATCTCGGTATCCGTATAGCTGTAGTGGAGACCGGCGATGAAACTGAAAGCCAGCGCATCTGGGTCGCCGGGCAGCCCCTTGCCGAAGGTCGCGAAGGGATTGAAGACCGCTTCCAGCTTCGTTCCCCACTGGGTGACCCCGACCTCGGCGCGGGACTTGTAATCGGTGGGCCAGCCGACGAAGAAGCCGGGATTTTCGCCCACGCCAGGCACGCCGAAATTGGGCAGCCGCACCGGCTCACGACCCGTGAACGATGCGCGCCCTTCGACGTCGACGATATCGGCTTCGAGGACCAAACTGTGCAGGATGGAGCGACCCAGTCCACCGAAGGCGTCGCTGAATAATGGGCCGAGGTCGATCCCTGCGGCCGCACGCATGCCATCCGTGTCGACCTCGAAGGATTCGAGCGGGTTTCGGAGCGTTCCTCTCGGAAACTCGAAGGCAAATCCATTCAGGGTGATACTTGGCCCTTCGACATAGCCGATGTCGAAATATGTGTAGACCCCGTTGGGGTTGATATCGACCCCGCCGTCATGAAAGGCGAAGGCCGGTGGCGCGGCCAGAATGCCCGCCAGAACAGTCGTTGCCGCCAATGCGTGCGTTGTGTTTTTTGCCATGACGTCGTGCCCCTCACTCGCCGCTTCCCCATTTGGATTCCCCTGCGGCATAAGTCGCAGGTTGTCGGCGAAGGGCGAGTCAAGCAACAGAATAATCTATATCGGTAGCCGGCTTCCAATCGTCGTTGCTGATCTGCAACAGGATTTAATTGGAGATATTATTATCAGGCGATTTTAGCAACGTGCGGAATCGTCACGGTTGCTTTTCGTTCCAAGCCATTGACGTCAAGAGAGAAACGGTGCGCTGGAACTTGTGGCCGGCGGTGCGCGGAATTTCGGCGACGGGCGTGGCGACAATGGTCACGTCTGGGGACAGGTCGCGATGCGCTAGCTCCTCAAGCCCTGTCGTGTCGACGTCGGCGCCGTCGCCGGCGGGAACGAAGATCAGCTCGACGCGGGTTGGCGAATGCTGGACGAGCTGGAATTGCCGATACGGCACGCAGGCGCGCAATGCGCCAGTATGGAGATTGGCGAAACGGGTGCTGCCGTCACTGAAACGGAACAGATCACGCGATCGTCCGCCGATGGCGCTCAGCCGGGGCAAGGTGCGCCCGCAGGCGCAGCGCCCCTTCGCCATCCTACCGCGATCGCCGATCCGATAGCGGATCAGCGGCATTACCGTGTTGTAGATCGGCGTTACCACCACGTCGCCCATCTCGCCAGCCGGCAAGGGCGCGCCGCGATCGTCGGCGATCTCGACGAGCAGGGTTTCGGACGGGATATGGTAGTCGCCCGAAACGGGGCATTCGATCGCGATGAAACCGATCTCCTGCGCCGAATAGGCATCGACGACCTTGGCGGCGAGGCCGGCTTCGATCGTCTCGCGCTGATCGTGCGACAGCGCCTCACCATAGGTCAGAACCGTTTCGATGCCGAGCGACGGGCCGGCGTCGCCGAGCGTTGCCGCGATTTCGGCCGCGATGCTCGGATAGGCCGAGAGATAAGCGGGGCGGCGGCGGCGGAGCCAGTCGATCTGTTCGGCAATCGGAGTCGCGACCGACAGGATGTGCTGCGGCGCCTCGGGGGCGGAAAGCGCCCACCCATGGGTGAGCCGACCCTCGGGATAGGCAGCGGCCTTGTCCGTCGTATGGCAGATCAGCGCGAGGGGCTTGCGCGGATCGAGGCCGTGCCAGCGCAGCATGCGTTCGTTCAGGCAGGCGGAGACGAGTTGGGCGAGCCGGGTCTTGGCGACCAATAGCGGCTGGCCACTGGTGCCGGACGTGGTGCTCCATGAAAGCGGTTTCAGGTGCTCGGGCACCTGCTGCGACATGAAATGCTCCTTGTCGTTGCCAAGGAGTTCCTCACGGGTGAGGACGGGAAGCTCCGACCAGCGCTCGAAGCGGACGCGGTCGCCGGCAAAGATGTGATCGAGACGGGTGGCGTAACCGGGAACGTCGCGGCGCGCCTGGGCCAGCATCGCGGCGAGGAGCGATTGTTGATGCTGGCGCAATTGGCTGGGCGCCATGCGCTCGCAGCGGGCCATCAGCGCCATGAATTCGGCGACCGCGCCGGTCATGACACCGGGGCGTGGCGCGCCAGCCGCTTGCCGTGGATCGGCTCCTCAACCATCCGGGACGGCTGAGCAAAGAGGCGCGTCCGTGTCTTGTCGGGCATCCGGTCCTCCGGCGCTGGCTTCTGAGCCACGCACCATAGCCGGCCGGTCGAGGGGAGAAAAGAGAGGGGATCAGCCAGGCGATGCCGGACCGCGGTCACGCCGCGGCCCTGCCTCATTGATGGCGGCGAAGCCGTCTGACCTCACCCTTCCGTCTTGACCACCACCGGGATCAGGAGATCGCCCCAATTGCCGTTGCCGGAATGGTGGCGGGCGGAGCGGACCAGCTCCACTGACACGCCGGATTCGACCGCCTTCATGACCGACTGGTTCAGCCGGTGCAGATCGTTGGCCAGCATCCGGATCGCCGTCTGCTGGGCGTCGTCCATGGCCGACGACTGCTCCTCGGCGCGCTCCTTGACGCGGGTGCGCGGGCGATCCTGGTCATTTGCGACTGCGCTCATCGTTCTTCTCCAAGGTTTGGCTGGGTTGCCGGTCAGGCGGGCCAGCCTTCGATGATCCAAGCTTCTGGGTGGAGGGGGCCGGATGCGGGCGACGGCGATCCGGCCCGTCTGTTGTTTATTCCGCGGCTTCGCGGACCGGCGTCTGCGGCTTGAACTGGTCGCTCTCGGTCGACTCGCCCATGGCGGTCGTCGAGGACAGTCCGCCGCTGATCGCCATCGACACGGCGTCGAAATAGCCGGTGCCGACCTCGCGCTGGTGCTTGGTGGCGGTGTAGCCGTCCGCTTCCGCCGCGAATTCGGCCTCCTGCAGCTCCGAATAGGCCGCCATCTGCCGGTCCTTGTAACCGCGGGCGAGCTCGAACATGCCGTGGTTCAACTGATGGAAGCCGGCCAGCGTGATGAACTGGAACTTGTAGCCCATCGCCCCGAGTTCGCGCTGGAACTTGGCGATCGTGGCGTCGTCGAGATGCTTCTTCCAGTTGAAGGAGGGCGAGCAATTATAGGCCAGCATTTGGTTCGGATGCTCTTTCTTCACCGCTTCGGCGAAGCGCCGCGCCTGATCGAGATCGGGCTTGGAGGTCTCGCACCAGATCAGGTCGGAATAGTCGGCATAGGCGATGGCGCGGGCGATGCAGGGCTCGAGCCCGTTCTTGACCCGATAAAAGCCCTCGGCCGTCCGTCCCGCATCGTAATCGACGAACATCCGGTCGCGCTCGTCGATGTCGGAGGTGAGCAGCTTTGCGGCCTCGGCGTCGGTGCGGGCGATGACCAGCGAGGGAACGCCCATGACGTCGGCGGCGAGGCGCGCGGCCGAGAGATTGCGGATATGGGCCTTGGTCGGGATCAGCACCTTGCCGCCGAGATGGCCGCACTTCTTCTCGGACGCGAGCTGGTCCTCGTAGTGGACGCCGGCGGCGCCTGCCTCGATGAAGGCCTTCATGATCTCGAAGGCGTTGAGCGGGCCGCCGAAGCCGGCTTCGGCGTCGGCGACGATCGGCGCGAACCAGGTGTCGACCGACACCTCGCCTTCGGCGTGCTCGATCTGGTCAGCGCGCTGCAGCGTGCGGTTGATGCGCCGGCAAAGCTCCGGCGCGGCGTTGGCCGGATAGAGCGACTGATCGGGATACATCGAGGAGGCGGTGTTGGAATCGGCCGCGACCTGCCAGCCGGAGAGATAGATCGCCTTGAGGCCGGCGCGCACCTGCTGCATCGCCTGGTTGCCGGTCATCGCCCCGAGCGAATTGACGAAGTCCTCCGAGTGGATCAACTGCCAGAGCCGGTTGGCGCCATTCTCGGCGAGCGTGTACTTGATCTGCACCGACCCGCGCAGGCGCTGCACGTCCTCGACCGAGTAATCCCGCGTGATGTTGTCGAAGCGGCCTTCCGGAGCGGACGGGACGAGATTGTAAAAATCAGTCATTTCGAGGGGCCTCTTTGCTCGTTCGCTGCCGGGAGGGGTCTTTGACATAATCTTGACAGCACGTAATGACTGAGATCGCACCGCAGCAAAGCCCTGTCTACAAGCATCTGAACGGTATATGTGCAATTCAGGTCGTCTTGTCCGAGCTTTCACAAACTAATCTTGTAAATTTGTAAAAAATGTAATATGGATTTGAGAGCAGGCTCGGTGCGTCTGGCGCGGCTCAGATATTGTGTCCGCCGCGCAACGGAGCCTCGGAATTGCGCGTCTGCTGCCCATAAGTTCCTCGACCGCCACACAAATCCGCCACGGATTCCATGAATCTCAATCTTTTCCTGCGATCCTCCAACTCTGTCACGAGACACGGTCGATCGACCGATGGAGCGGAAAATGAAGACGGTTTCTGTGTTGACGCGTTACGTCCAGGTGGTTCGCGGTTTGCTGCGGCCGGCCTATCATCCCGAGCGCTATTACATGCGCGGTCCCGGCCCAGCCTGCCTCAAGCGCATGGGCGATGGTGGCTTGCCGACGGGCGGCTGAGCCACGCTGCGCTTTGGCGTCGGCGAGGCGGCGGATGTAATGGGATCGACGGCGCGGGCGTCGCGCCTGCGATCGTCGTTGTCGATGGCCGCCGCTGATGGCCGAGAACAAGATCTTCGCCGGGCCGCGCATCCGGCGCATTCGCAACGGGCTCGGCCTGACCCAGACGGCGATGGCCGAAGGGCTCGGCATTTCGCCCTCCTATCTCAACCTCATCGAACGCAACCAGCGGCCGCTGACCGTGCAACTCATCCTGCGCCTGTCGGGATCCTACGACATCGACCTGAGCGATCTGCAGAGCGGTGAATCGCGCGGGTCGGTCAACGAGCTGAAGGCCGTCTTTTCCGATCCGCTGCTGGCGGGGGAATTGCCAGGCGAACAGGAGCTTCTGGAGATTGCCGACGCGGCGCCAAACGCCGCCGCAGGCATCGTCAAGCTGCATCGGGCCTATCGCGAGCAGCAGGGACGGCTCACCGATCTGTCCGAGCTGTTGACGCGCGAGGGCCGCGAGACGCGGCTGTCCGGCGCGCGGCTGCCGATCGATGAGGTGCGTGAGGTCTTCGAAACCCGGCCGAACTATTTCGCGGCGATCGAGACCGCGGCCGAGGGCTTTCATCATGCCCTCGCTCCCGGCGATGATCTGATGGCCGCGTTGAAGGCGTGGATGCGCAAGGAGCACGACGTCGCCGTGCGTGTGCTGCCGGTGCAGACCATGCCGAACTGGCGCCGCCGCTTCGACCGTCATTCCCGCCGGCTGTTCCTCTCCGAGCGGCTGGCGCCGGCCGACCGCATCCGCGAGACCGCCCTGGAGGCCTGTCAGGCGGCCTTCGGCGACGTCATCGCCGCCGAGACCGAGACCTTCGGCTTTTCCAGCGACGAGGCCCGGCGGCTCGGCCGTTTCGAGCTTTTGCGCTATGCCGCGCACGCGCTGATGATGCCGTATGGCGCCTTCCAGTCCGCGGCGGAGCGCGCGGCCTACGACATCGACGTCCTGCGCGGGCGCTTCCAGGTCTCGTTCGAGCAGGCGGCGAACCGGCTGACCATGTTGCAGCGGCAGGGCGCGCCGGGCGTGCCCTTCTTCATGCTGGAGGTCGATAATGCCGGCAATCGCTTCCGCCGCGCCGGCGCGCGCGGCTTCCCGGTCCAGCGTTTCGGCGGCGGCTGTCCCAAGCTACCGATACACGCCGCCTTCGCCCAGCCGGGGCAGATCCTGGTCGAGACCGCCGAGATGCCGGACGGGGCCGAGTTTTTGCTGTTCGCGCGGACCCTGGAGGGCCTGCAGGCGGGCTTCGAGGAACGCCCCCGGCGCACGGCGATCCTGATCGGCTGCGACATCGGCTTCAAGGACGAGACGGTCTATGGCCGCCATCTCGGCTCGAAATCCGTCGCGACAAAGATCGGGCCGGCGTGCCGCCTGTGCGAGCGGCAGGGCTGCCTTGCCCGCGCCGAGCCGCCGCTGACCCGGCCGCTCGGTCTCGACGAGATGGTCACCGGGCTCAGCGCGTTTGATTTCCAGTAGCAAGGGCCCAAATGCGTGCTGGCCACGCCGGGCGGTCACACGATCGTCACATGGCTTGTCAAAGGCGGCCGCCGGAACCGGAATCTCGGCCAAGGCCGATGAATGCAAAGCAGGAACCGATGGACAAGAGCGTCAGTCAGCAGCAACAGAAGACCGAAGGGCTCGAGGACACGATGGGAGGCGACGGCTTCGTCGCCCGCTCGGTCCAGCGCCTCGTCGAAGGCGCGGAAAAGCTCAACTTCAAGCATTCGGCGGTCGGCAACCCGCCGGTGTTTCCAACCGACGATTTCCCCTGGGCCCGCGACGTCGAGGCCGAGTGGCGGCTGATCCGCGCCGAACTCGACACAATTCTGGTGCGCAAGGGCGAGCTTCCCGCCTTCCACGAAATTTCCTCGGAAGTCCGTTCGATCTCCTCGGACCAGAACTGGAAGACGTTCTTCCTGTGCGGGTATGGCATCAAGTCGGAGGAGGCGATCCGGCAATGCCCGGAAACCTGGCGCATCCTTCAAAAGATTCCGGGTCTGAAATCGGCGATGTTCTCGATCTTCGAGCCCGGCAAGCATTTGCCGCCGCATCGCGGGCCGTATAATGGCGTGCTGCGCTTCCATCTCGGACTGATCGTGCCAGACGCGCCGGACAAGGTCGGTATCCGCATCCAGGATCAGACCCGCCATTGGCGCGAGGGCGAGGCGTTGATCTTCGACGATGCCTATGAGCACGAGGCCTGGAACCATTCGGACGAAGTGCGGGTGGTGCTGTTCGTCGATTTCGAGAAGCCGACGAAATTCCCGGCCAATCTCACCAACAAGGCGGTGTTGAACATGGCCGTGTTCACGCCCTTCATCCGCGAGGGCTACAAGGCGCACAAGGCGTGGGAGAAACTGTTCTACGGCGAGGGCCAGAAACACCGGTGAGGGCGGGCAAATATAGAGGCCTTCCATCCGGTCATTGACGACGTGATAACGGTTTTAAGGAAGGTCTTGGAACGCAATGACGGAGGGCGATAGGGAGCGTCTCAAACTCACCGCGAATTTCCTGAATATTCTGGCCGCCGGCACTGTCATCACGGGTGGCGTTGCTCCGCTTGTCGCAGCCATCTTCCAGACATCCGTCGTCAGTCTGGCGGGAGGATCATTGGGCTCGCTCATTTGCCTGGCCGTAGGTTATCTCCTACATTCAGCGGGACGATCGCTCTTGAGGAGGCTCGACCGATGACGAATTTCGAGCTTTTCGCATATTTCGGCGCGCCAGCCCTCATGTTGGGCTCCGCCCTGGTGCTTGCCTGGTATGCCAAGCATCACGCGTGAGGCGACGGCTGTCGCTGCTCCACGCCTTGCTCGCGCCGTTCGTCACCAGGTTGCGCGTTTCCTTGCCATGCTCGGATGAAGCCTATCTGGCGGCCCATGCTCGGGGGCGATCTCGCCGATGTCGTCGCGCTGGCCGAGCGCGTCCATCCCGATCTGCCGGAGGACGCAGCCGTGTTCGATGACCGCCTGCGGCTTTACCCGCGCGGCTGCCTGGTTCTCGCCGACGGGGCGCATGGTCCGATTGCCGGTTATGCCGTCGGCCATCCTTGGCTGGACGGTCCGCCGCCGAAGCTCGACGGTGTTCTCGGCGTCTTGCCCGAGCCGGGCGACTGCTTCTACATCCATGATGTCGTCGTCGCGCCGGAAGCCCGTAAAGCCGGCCATTCGCACGTTGTCGTGGACCAGCTTCTCGAACTTGCCGCCTCCTATCCCTGCACGACCTTGGTGTCCGTCTATGGCACCGTGCCGTTCTGGTCGCGTTTCGGCTTTCGCGATGCCGGCGAGACGCTGCCGCCCGGCGCCCTCGGCGCCTATGGGGCGGATGCGCGCTTCATGCGGCGACCGGGGCGACAATAGCCGCCCCCGCAATTCTTCCGCCGCTCCCGATCCAAAGCCTCTAGGAATCGCCGCGCCGATGTTCTTAACTCTCGGCCGGGATGCGAACCGGCGCATGTCGACGGCATGACGGTGCGTCAATACGGACAGGGAGTCGGACCAGATGAGACGAACCATCGCGATGATCGGAGCGACCGCGCTCGCCATAGGCGCCGCCGGAATCGGCGCGGCCTCCGCGCAGGAGGAGAAGGTCGTCAACGTCTACAATTGGTCGGACTATATCGACGACTCGATCCTCGAGGAGTTCACCAAGGAGACCGGGATTAAGGTCGTCTACGACGTCTATGATTCCAACGACATTCTCGACACCAAGCTGTTCGCCGGCGGCAGCGGCTATGATGTCGTGGTGCCGTCGACCGAGTATCTGGTGCGCCAGATCGAGGCGGGGCTGATGCAGCCGCTCGACAAGTCGAAGCTGAGCAATCTCGGCAAGATGTGGGACGTCGTTTCCGATCGGGTCGCCGAATATGACAAGGTCAACGATTATTCGGTTAATTACATGTGGGGAACCACGGGAATCGGATATAACCAAAAAATGGTTGAAGAGCGTCTTCCGAACGCGCCGACCGACTCCTGGGCACTGATTTTCGACCCGCAATATGCGGAAAAACTCGCCGACTGCGGCATCATGATGCTGGACGCGGCGACCGAGGTGATTCCGGCGGCGCTGAACTATCTCGGCCTCGATCCGGACTCCACCAATCCCGAAGACATCCAGAAGGCCGAGGAACTGCTCCTCAAGGTGCGGCCCTATGTGCGCAAGTTCCATTCGTCGGAATACATCAACGCGCTCGCCAATGGCGATATCTGCGTGGCGTACGGCTATTCGGGCGACATTTTCCAGGCGCGGGATCGGGCAGCCGAGGCCGGGCAGGGCGTCGAGATCGCCTATTCGATCCCCAAGGAGGGCGCTCGCATGTGGTTCGACCAGTTGGCGATTCCCGCCGACGCGCCGCACCCCCAGAACGCCCACGCCTTCATCGACTATCTGATGCGGCCCGAAGTCATCGCCAAGGCGACGAATTACGTCGTCTATGCCAATGGCAACAAGGCGAGCCAGGAATTCGTCGATCCCGAGATCCGAAACGATCCGGCCGTCTATCCGAGCGACGAGGTTCTGGCCAAGCTCTATACCAAGGAGGCCTACGACGCGCGAACCCAGCGTCTGGTCAATCGCGCGTTCACGACGGTGACCACCGGTCAGTGACAATGGCCGCTCCCGGCGTTCACCGCCGGGGGCACTTGAGGCTTCGGTTCGGACGGTGATGGCGAGCGCGCAAAAATCCCTCGGCAATATTCGCCGCAGCTTCGAGCCCTGGAACGAGCCGTCCGCAACGCCGCTGATCGCGTTCGAGGGCGTCACCAAGCGGTTCGGCGAATTCAAGGCGGTCGACGATTTGTCGCTGGCGATCTACCGGCGCGAATTCCACGCGCTGCTCGGGCCGTCGGGCTGTGGCAAGTCGACGCTCCTGCGGATCATGGCCGGTTTCGAGGAGCCGAGCCAGGGCGACGTCCGTCTGGACGGGCAGAGCCTTCTCGGTATGCCGCCGCACCGCCGGCCGGTCAACATGATGTTCCAGAGCTATGCGCTGTTTCCGCATATGGACGTTGCCGCCAACATCGCCTTCGGCCTGAAGCAGGACGGCATGGCAAAGTCCGAGCGCGACGACCGCGTCACCGAAATGCTGAAGCTGGTCAAGCTCGATGGCTTCGCCGGCCGCAAGCCGCAGCAGCTTTCGGGCGGCCAGCAGCAGCGAGTGGCGCTGGCCCGCTCGCTGGCCAAGCGACCGAAGGTGCTGTTGCTCGACGAGCCGCTCGGCGCGCTCGACAAGAAGCTGCGCGAGGAGACCCAGTTCGAGCTGATGGACCTTCAGCAGGAGATGCATCTGACCTTCCTGATCGTCACCCACGACCAGGAGGAGGCGATGACCATGGCGGACCGCATCTCGGTGATGCGCGAGGGCAAGATCGTGCAGGTCGCGACGCCCGAGATCATCTACGAGGCGCCGGCGACGCGCTACGTCGCCGATTTCATCGGCAGTGTGAACATCCTGGAAGGCGAGGTCGAGCATAGCCGCAACGGGTTGACCCGCATCGCTGCAAAGACCGGTGCGACGATCGAAGCCGAAAGCAGCCTCGACGTGACACCCGGCGAGACGGTCTTCTTCGCGATCCGGCCGGAAAAGCTGCGCCTGTCCCGTCACGCGCCTGCGGACGCACAGGTGAACGCCCTTCGCGGCGAGGTCTGGGACATCGCCTATCTCGGCGACATGACTCTGTTCAACGTCAAGCTGGCCAGCGGCGACATCGTCCGCACCGCGACGCTCAACGCGGCGCGCGGCTCGGACGAGCCGATCGGCTATGACGAGGAGGTGTGGCTCACCTTCCCGGCCGACGCCGGCATCGTGCTGGAACATTAGAACGGTGGCGGCCGAGGCGGCACCCGCGACGAAGCCGTTTCCAACGAGAACCGGCCGGCTCTACCGAAGACTGGTCATCGGCATCCCGTTTTTCTGGCTGCTGGTCTTCTTCCTGGCGCCGTTCTTTATCGTCTTCAAGATATCGCTGTCGCAAATCGCGCTGGCGCAGCCCCCTTATCTGCCGGCCTTTCCGCTGGAGAGCCTGCCGGAATTCTGGAGCAATCTGAAACAGTTCTCGCTGGACAATTACCGGTGGCTGGCCGGCGATCCGCTGTACATCAATTCCTATCTGTCCAGCCTCAAGATCGCCGCGATCGCGACAGCCGTCACGCTGCTGGTCGGCTATCCGCTGGCCTATGGCATGGCGAAGGCGCCGCGCGGCCTCAGGCCGATCCTGGTCCTTTTGACGATCCTGCCGTTCTGGACGAGCTTCTTGATCCGGGTCTACGCCTGGATCGGCATCCTGAAGACCGACGGGCTGCTCAACCAGTTCCTGATGTGGCTCGGCGTGATTTCCTCGCCGCTGGTCATCATGAACACCAATCTCGCCGTCTATATCGGCATCGTCTATTCCTACCTGCCGTTCATGGTGCTGCCGATCTATGCCTCGCTGGAGCGCATGGATCATCGCCTGGTCGAGGCGGCCAACGATCTCGGCTGTCCGCCAGTCAAGGCGTTCTGGGCGATCACCTTCCCGCTGTCACGACCGGGCGTCATCGCCGGCATCATGCTGGTGTTCATTCCGGCTGTCGGCGAATTCGTCATCCCAGACCTTCTCGGCGGCTCGCGCACGCTGATGATCGGCAAGACCTTGTGGAACGAGTTCTTCTCCAACCGCGACTGGCCGGTGTCCTCGGCGGTAGCGATCCTCCTCTTGCTCGCTCTGGTGCTGCCGATCGTCTGGTTTCAGCGGGCGCAGGCAAAAGCGACCGGGAACGCCTGATGTCGAAGAACTGGAGCCCGTTCAATATCGTCTCGGTGGTTCTCGGCTTCGCGTTCCTCTATCTGCCGATCGTCCTCTTGATCATCTACTCTTTCAACGCCTCGCGTCTGGTGACGGTCTGGGCCGGATTCTCGACGGTCTGGTACCGGGAATTGTGGAACGATCAGGCGCTTCTCGACGCCGCTTGGGTCACCATCCGGGTGGCGCTCCTGTCGGCGAGCCTGGCGACCATCCTCGGCACGCTCGCGGCGACGGCGCTGGTGCGGTTCTTCGATTTTCGCGGCCGGCTGCTGTTCACCGGCATGGTCTATGCGCCGCTGGTGATGCCGGAGGTGATCACCGGGCTTTCGCTGCTGCTGTTGTTCGTGGCGCTCGATTTCGACCGTGGCTTCTGGACCGTGACGATCGCCCATGTCACCTTTTCCATGTGCTTCGTCGCCGTGGTGGTCCAGTCGCGGCTGGTGACCTTCGACCGCAGCCTGGAGGAAGCGGCGCAGGATCTCGGCTGCCCGCCCTGGAGGGCGTTCTTCGTGATCACCCTGCCGGTGATCTGGCCTGCCGTCGCCGCCGGCTGGATGCTCGCCTTCACGCTGTCGCTGGACGATCTGGTCATCGCCAGCTTCACTTCCGGTCCCGGCGCCACGACCTTGCCGATGAAGATCTACAGCCAGGTTCGTCTCGGCGTCACGCCGAAGATCAACGCCGTCAGCACGCTACTCGTCGCGCTCGTCGCGCTGGGCGTCATCGCCGCGGCGCTGGTCACCAAACGTCATGAGGTCAAGAAACGCAGGGACGAGCGGCTGGCCGCCGGCGGACACAGCGGTTTGGAATCATAACAGTTCGTGGAGAACCCATTTCCTTTTGCGTTCCAGTGGGATGGGTAGCGGTCAAGCAATCGTTCGGCTCACAGCCGTTCAAGACGAGCCGGGAACCAGATGAGCTAGTCGCGCACCTTCCGATTCCGCTGAAACTGGACGAAAGTAGCCACAACGAAAACGATTGAGGTTAGGAAGAATACCCAGAGCATGAGAACCACAGATCGGCCCAGCATGAGCCCGACAGCCGTCCAGAGAACCTCCCCCTCGTAGCCAGTCGTCGAGATCTCGGAGTCGGACAGTATCGGGCAGGACTTGGGAAATTGATCGAGTGCATCTGCGGTGCAGATCAACCCCTTCACAAAGCGATCGCCATTCGTTCCTGAGTAAATAAGGAGGGAATTCGCCGCGAAATAGGCTACGGACACCCCCACAAAAATGATGATGAACGAGCAAATCCGCCGGTCGAAGACCGATTTGCTATTTTCTGTGAAGAACTGATGCACGAAAATAAGCGCAATCAACTGATAGATGGCCGAAATTTGCAAGACGGCCGGTGGCCATGGAGGTGATGCTGAGGTAAGGTGTGTTATCAGAAGAATTGCAGCGCTTCCCAAGCCGACCGCAAGAATATTTCCATATTTCTTCAGGAGTTCGTAGAAGTCGTCCAGTCCATTTTTTTTGGGTTGAGGCATTATTTTATCAGCACAACAGGGTCATCTGGTTTGATTTCCTGCCTGCTGATGACCAAGTCACCGTCGGGCCATCTGGCCTGAAAGTGGACGATGCCCGCAAGGGAGGGAACTTTCCCGGTGACCTCTAGCCAACTGGCGCAAGCGATGACGTCGTCCTGGGGTTTGTTCTTGAGCCCGCAGCGAGTCCGACCGAAGTCGGATGTGTACCACACGCGCGCCCCATCGGGTACAAGCTTTATTTCTACAGGAACCTCTCCTCCGCCACATTCGTCGGAGGATTGGAGGGGTGGCAATCCATTTAGACCGGCTTTTTGCGCTCTGCGATTTATTAGCCGATCCAACTCGTAGACGAGGAAAGACGTTACTTCGACGCTGCCGTTATCGGGGTCCTGGATGACAAATTCGAATCCGCTTTGGCCTTCCCGCTCCCACTTGGAGATCTCGATGCCGTCGATTATGTCTTTCCATAGATCTCCAGTATAAGGCGATTTGCCGAGTGCGGCGGCGGCGAAGGCGAGTTCGTGTGCCCAGTAAGTGATCTTGTCAGCTTCTTTCTCAGTGAAACCAAGTTCAATAGCAAGGGAGCGGTCATTTTGTCCGATCGCAAAACCCGCACCGCAATGTCCAAGATCGATGTATTCCGGTCGGACCACCCATTCGTACTGTGCGTTAGAATGCACACGGAAATAGATGTCCCTTATCTGCTTCCATTCTCGCGTTTCGATTTCCTCGGAGAACGCCGGAGCGGCCACCATATTGATCAGTAGAGCAAGCATGTAAAGAAGTATGCGGCAAAGTTTCGATAAAGAGCAATACTGGGCACTATATCGCTTTTTCGATTGATCCTGGATCGAAAACATCTGCATACCCGCTTTTCGATATAGACAGGCACATTCTACATTTTTAACGAATTTCTGACAAGCGGGGATCCTATGATAAGTAGGCGGAATCTCCGCACCATACGCCTCCAATTGTCAGGTACTGAATGCAAGATGCGTGAGTTATAAAAGGAACACGCCACCTGTGCAAATGGCTGCTCTCCACACATCTAGCACTTTGATCGAGCATCGGAATGATCTAAAAACCGGGTTCTATTTTTTTGGTCCGATGCTCTGAGACGGGTCAGTCGGCGCAGTCGCAGGCTTTCGCATGGGCGGCCTCGATCGCGCCGAGCGTGGCTTCGATCGCCGCGAGCATCGGGTCGCCGCCGATCGGGCGGTGGGTGAGATAGTCGAGCGCCTCGATCTCGGCGAAGGCCGCGAGGAGCGCGCGCCGGACCAGCGGATCGCCGATCGTGGCCTGCTTGCCAACAACCAGGGGTTTCAACGCGGCCAGGCGTGCCAGCACCGGGCGCGTCCGGGTTTCCGAAGCATCACGCTTTTCGCCGACTGAGCCGGTTGCCGCAACGTCGCGTTCAGGCGGGGCGGTGAACCCGCCGGCCCGTGCCGCGGCGACAAGGCCGTCGAGCGCGGCGAGCCGGTCGCGGTCGCTCGCCAGCGGCGTCACCTTGGCCATCGCGAGCGGCGGCAGATCAGGGTCGATCACCGGCCCGTAAATGCGTTTTCTGGTCGAATGCGCGACCGGCGTGAGGAACGCCGTCATGCGCTCGGCGCCCTTGGAGGGGCGAAGCTCGGCGATGGGGTCGCTGCCCCTCGCCGGGGGAGCGAAACGTGGCGCCGGCACCGGCTGCATCGCCGCGTATGCCTGGCGGATCGCGCGCCGTGCCGCCTCGCGCTGAATCGTGAGGTATTCGGCCGGTTGTGCCCGTGTCAACGCGATGCGGCTCGCGAAGCTCCGCACCGTGGCGAGATAGTCGGGCACGCCGCCGCACAGATAGGGGGATGCGTCCTGGGTGAGATATTCGCCGAGCTCGGTCACGATCCGGTCGGCGATCCACCGCTTGTCGGAACTGGCGAGCCAGGCGGCGCGGCCTCGGCTGCGGGCCTGGGCGGCGGCCTGCCGCAGCGCCGCTATCTCATCCGCGTCGCGGGGCCGGGATGGCGGCGAGAAGATCGGCGAACCGGGCAGGCTATCGTCGCCCTTGAAGGCGATCGTGCGGGCTGCCTTGATCTTCGGGTAGTCGGATTGCCGGATGGTGACGAGCGCTGCGTGGTAGCGGTCGGCGCATACAATCGGATCGGCGCTTGCCGCGACCGTTGGCGGTGCGGCGAATGCCGTCCCGCTCGCTGTCAGCATCAACGCTCCGGCGAGCATCGGCGCGATCCGGCGCTGGGCGCGGTGTAGAGTGTCGGCGAGAGATTTGCCTGACATGCGACGTTTTCGATCCGGTTGTCGGACGTCGGTTGCAAGCTCGCTCGATCGTCCGGTCATCACGTTCGATACGTGTCAGACCGGATCGACAGCCTATTGCGTCGTCACGTCCGGGTTGGGCCATTTGCCCTCGATCGTGAACGCAATCGGTTTCGATGTGGTGAACGCGGCTCGGGAGGAAGCCGTCTTGGCCGCCCGGGAATCGTACCGCCCGCGGATTGTGACGTCGCCATCGACGAGCGACAGATCTCCGGAGGCCGCGAGGACGCCGCTGCTGCTGCTTTCGATCGTCATGCCGTTCAACCGGAGGTTGGCGCCGTCCGTAGCGATTCTTGCCTCAAGCGCCGTGTAGGGAACCGTGGTCCCGGTCAGACCGTCGGCGAGTGGCCGCGTCCCGGATGAGGCGAAAGCCTTGGGAGAAAAACCACGGATCGTCCCGTCGCGTGACGCAAATTCGGCCTCGACACGAGCACCGCCAAGAATGGATGCCCAGTCGCGGAAGGGGGCCGTCACTTCGGCGGAGAAGCTGGAGCGCCCGGTCATGGCGAGCGCTTCGACTTTCAGGGCCTTCAGCAAGCTGGCGGTATCGATCCCGGCGACGGAAAGATGGCCTGTCGCTAAGGGCGTCGCCGGATTGGCGTCGAAGACGAGGTTGGCCTGGCCGCGGCCGCCGAAGACGGCCGCGTCGCCGATATCGAGCTCCGCTCGGCCCTCGCCCAGCCTGACGACCGCTGCCACATCGGTCAGCGGCACCGGCCCCAAATTCGCCTGCGCCGCCGACAGCCGGATGTCGAGTTTCACTGCTTTGGCGAATTCGATGTCGATCGGCCGTTTGAGATCGAAGGGATCGTCCGGCAGCGGCAGGACCGCACGGGCAAACGGGCTGAAGTCGAGGCTCGCAAAGGCTAGCGTGCCACCGATGACAGGCGTCGCCGGGGCGAAGCTAGCCTCGAGTGCGCCATGCCCCTGGCTGCCGGCAATCGATATGTCGGCCTGCTGCAGATTGGCCTGGAGGCCGGCCAGCAGCAATTCGCCCTCCAGCGAAAACGGCCCGACATCCGGTATCCGCAGGTCGGGGTCGGCAAACCAACCGATGCCGCTGCGCAGCGAAGCAGCCGTCAGCTTGATCCTGCCGTTGATCGTGGCGTTGCTGTCGAGGCTCGCGATTCCGTCGAAATTCGTGGTCAAGGGCGGCGAGAACAGGTTGATGTCGACGTCGCTCGATCCGCCGGCCAGGAGCGCGTCCGGGGCGCCGATATCGATATCCACATCCGCCGGCTGCCCGTTCCACAGGAACGAACCGGACAGGCGCAGCGCAGTCCCGGGGGATGCCCGTGCCACGATCAGGTCGATATCGCTGACCTCTCCGCCGGGCATCTGCGAATGGGGGTGGACGACCCCGTCGCGGATTTCGATGCGTCGCAATCCCTCGATCCGACCGAGGAGCATCTTGGCGAGTTGCCGCGGCTTGGGGTCGCTTTGTGACCGCCCCGCGTCAGCCTTCGGCCGGTCCGTCACCAATTTGATGTCTGGCCGGATCAGCACCAGACGCGAGATGTTCGCCGTCCCTGTCAATGCGGTCATGGCGTCGAGATCGGCAACGATCTGGCCGATGGTGAGCGAACCGGCGGCGCCGATGCGCACGCGGTCCAGAATCATCCGGGTTCTGGGAAGCAGCGAGAACGCGATGTCACCCTCGATCGTGACGGGTTCGCCGGTCATGCGTTCCAGCCGGTCAACGACGGCTCGACGCGCCGCGTCGGAACCCAGCGCAAGTCCGGGAAGCGTGGTCGCAAGCGCGATCAGGACAAGGAGAATTGCGATAGCGGCGGCAATACGCGAAAGGCGCTTGAACCGTGGTCTTCCGCCCGAGGGTTCGGGCCGCGATTCGAGCCGGTCCCGGGGAAAAATGCGCGTCACGAAGCTTCCTTCTTCAACTCCGTCTCTTCTAGACCCTGGCGCGGCGCAAAGCCAAGGCCGCCATGGTCGCGGTGCGTCGGGCTGAGGTTCGCTATCGCCTCCATCGTTGCCATCGCGGAACCGGTATGGCACCAGCAAAGGCGGTCACGAAGAGGATAGACGATGGGCGGCAAACTGCTCTGGACACCCGGCGAAGCCCGCGTGGCACGCCATCCGATGACGGCGTTCGCGGCTATGGCCGGAGAGCGAGAGAACCGCGAATTCGCCGACTACGAGGCGCTGCATCAATGGTCTGTGGACAACAGGCCGGCGTTCTGGGACGCGATCTGGGATTTTTGCGGCGTCGTCGGCGATCGGGGAGATACCATCCTCGCCGAGGGTGATTCGATGCGCGAGGATCGCTTTTTCCCGGACGCGCGGCTGAACTTCGCGGAAAACCTTTTGGCGCGGCCTTCGCATGGCGACGCCATCGTCTTTCGCGGCGAGGACAAGGTGCAACAGCGGGTGAGCTGGGCTGAGCTCACCGACCTCGTCTCGCGCCTGGCGCAGGCCTTTCGCGCCGAGGGCGTCGTCGCCGGCGACAGGATCGCGGCAATGATGCCAAACATGCCGGAGACCATCGCGGCCATGCTCGCCTGTGCGTCGATCGGCGCGGTCTGGTCCTCCTGCTCGCCCGATTTCGGCGAACGCGGCGTGCTCGATCGCTTCGGCCAGATCGAGCCGAAGCTGTTCGTGACGGTCGACGGCTATTACTACGCCGGCAAGGCCATCGGGATCGCCGACAAGCTCGGCCCGATCACCGCGGAACTGCGGCCTTTGCGAACGATCGTCGTCCCCTATCTCGGCCAGGCCGAAGCGGTCGCGTCCAAGGTGACCAACGGCGTCGCCCTCGACGCCTTCCTCGCCCCCTTCGCGCCGACGGACATCGCCTTCGAGCGGCTGCCCTTCGCCCATCCGCTCTACATCCTGTTTTCCTCCGGCACGACGGGCATCCCCAAATGCATCGTCCACTCGGCCGGCGGCACGCTGCTCCAGCACCTGAAGGAACACCGCCTGCATTGCGGGGCTGGGCCGGACTCCCGCGTCTTTTACTTCACTACCTGCGGCTGGATGATGTGGAACTGGCTGGTCTCGGCGCTCGCCACTGGCGCGACGCTGCTGCTCTATGACGGCTCGCCCTTCCACCCCGGCCCGAACGTCATCTTCGACTACATGGCCGAGGAGAAGGCGACGTTCTTCGGCACCAGCGCCAAATTCATCGATACCGCCCGCAAGGAGGGGCTTACGCCGATCGAAACGCACGATCTGTCGGCGGTCGAAATGCTGGCCTCCACCGGTTCGCCGCTGTCGCCGGAAAGCTTCGACTACGTCTATGCGGGCATCAAGGCTGACGTGCATCTCGCCTCGGTCTCGGGTGGCACCGACATCGTGTCCTGCTTCGTCCTCGGCGTTCCCTGGCGCCCGGTCTACGAGGGTGAGATCCAGGGGCCAGGCCTCGGCATGGCGGTCGACGTGTGGGACGCGGCCGGCAAGCCGGTGCGCGGCGAGAAGGGCGATCTCGTCTGCACCAAGGCGTTTCCCGCGATGCCGGTCGGCTTCTGGAACGACCCGACCGGCGAGCGCTATCAGAACGCCTATTTCGACCAGTTTCCGGGCGTGTGGTGTCATGGCGACTTCGCCGAATGGACCGAGCATGGCGGCATCGTGATCCACGGCCGCTCGGACGCCACGCTCAACCCGCAAGGGGTCAGGATCGGCACCGCCGAGATCTACAATATCGTCGAGCAGATGGACGAGGTGCAGGAGGCGATCTGCATCGGCCAGCCCTGGGACGGCGACGTCCGTGTGATCCTGTTCGTGCGGCTCGCCGACGGTGTCGCGCTGACCGACGAGCTGACCCAGCGCATCAGGTCGGGAATCCGCGCCGGCGCCTCGCCGCGCCACGTGCCGGCGAAGGTGCTCCAGGTCGCCGACATCCCGCGCACCAAGTCCGGCAAGATCGTCGAACTCGCCGTGCGCGAGGTGGTCGAGGGCAGGGAGGTCAAGAACAAGGAGGCGCTGGCCAACCCGCAAGCGCTGGACGAGTTCGCGGGTCGGGAGGAGTTGGCGAGTTAGGGGGGGCGGAGTAAGCGGCCCCGATGCTTGCGAAGAATCCGCCGGTTCAAGTGTGATTGACACCGCCGCGCAAAGTTGTAGCAATTCGTTCATGGGGAATGCGATCTCCCCACGAGGCGACAGCCGAAGTATCGCGTCCCGTATCCGCTCTTACCGGAAGGACGCGTCATGGCCTCGACCATCACGATCACCCACGACAAGCTTGCTCGCCTGATCGGCACCCCGAAATGTCCGACGCTCGTCGATGTGCGCACGGACGAGGATTTCGCCGCCGATCCCCGCCTGATCCCCGGCTCGTTTCGCCACTCTCATGCCGACGTGCAATCCTGGGCGGGCGGCCTGGCGGGGCAGTCGGTCATCGTCATCTGCCAGCGAGGCTACAAACTCAGTCACGGCGTTGCCGGCTGGCTTCGCCACGAAGGAAGCCGCGCCGACGTGCTGGAAGACGGTTTCGAGGCATGGTCGCAGGCGGGACTGCCGGCGGTCCCGGAGACTGTCCTTCCGCTCCGAGACGCGCGAGGCCGAACCGTCTGGGTCACCCGGGCGCGGCCGAAGATCGACCGCATCGCCTGTCCCTGGCTGATCCGCCGCTTCGTCGACCCACACTCCGTGTTTCTGTTCGTTAGCCCGTCCGAGGTGCAGGGTGTCGCCGATCGCTTCGGTGCGGCCCCGTTCGATATCGATGGCGAGGGCGTTTTCTGGAGTCACCGGGGCGAGTTATGCACGTTCGACGTCATGGTCGAAGAGTTCGGCCTGGCGACCGCGCCGTTGTCGCGGCTGGCGGCGATCGTCCGCGGCGCCGATACGGCGCGGCCCGACCTGGCGCCAGAAGCGCCGGGCCTTCTCGCCGCGTCGCTGGGCCTGTCGCGGATGTATCCGGACGATCTCGATCAGCTGGAAGCGGGCTTGGCGCTTTACGACGCCTTCTATCGCTGGTGCCGGGATGCCACCGACGAGACGCACGACTGGCCGGCAAGGAAGCGGGAAGTCTAGGATGGCGGACGCCCTCGACAGCGATCTGCCCTCGCGAACCGCCGGAGTAGCGGGCCACGGCATATCCTTCGCCGAAGCCACACGGGTCTGGCTGCGCATCGCCGCGCTCTCCTTCGGCGGGCCGGCGGGACAGATCGCCGTGATGCACCGCATTCTGGTCGAGGAGAAGCGGTGGATCGGCGAGAACCGGTTCCTGCACGCGCTGAACTATTGCATGCTTCTGCCGGGTCCCGAGGCGCAGCAGCTGGCCACCTATGTCGGCTGGCTGCTGCACGGGACCAAAGGCGGCCTCGTCGCCGGCACGCTGTTCGTATTGCCTGGTCTCGTCAGCATCATGGCGTTGAGCTGGGTCTACGCCGCCTTCGGCAATGTCGGTATCGTCGGCGCGCTGTTCTTCGGGCTGAAGGCGGCCGTGCTGGCGATCGTCATCGAAGCGGTGGTGAGGATCGGCCGGCGGGCGCTGAAGAACCGGGTGATGCTGACCATTGCCGCTGCCGCCTTCGTCGCGATTTTTTACTTCGACGTGCCGTTCCCGCTAATCATCCTGGCGGCGGGCGCCATCGGCTATGCCGGCGGTCGCTCCGGGCATCGCGCCTTCCTCGTCGGCGGCGGACATGGGACGTCCAAGGGAGCACCGCTGGCCGATGCGGACTCCGCGCTGGGCGAGACGATTCCGCTTCACGCCCGGCCGAGCCTGGCCTGGGCGATCCGCGTTTCCGGCGTGCTTCTGGCGCTCTGGCTCGCGCCGGTCGCCTTGCTCTTTTTCACCCTCGGCGCCGGCAACGTCTTCACCGACATCGCCCTGTTCTTCTCGCAGATGGCGGTCGTGACCTTCGGCGGCGCCTATGCGGTTCTTGCCTACGTAGCCCAGCAGGCCGTCGACGGCTACGGCTGGCTGGCGCCCGGCGAAATGCTCGACGGACTTGGGCTCGCGGAGACGACGCCGGGGCCGCTGATCATGGTGACGCAGTTCGTCGGTTTCCTCGGCGCCTTCCGCGATCCAGGCGCGTTGAATCCCTTCGTTGCGGGGACGTTGGGGGGGCTTCTGACCACCTGGGTCACCTTCGTGCCCTGCTTCCTTTGGATATTCCTCGGCGCGCCGTTCATCGAAAAGCTGCGGAGCAGTCGGGCGCTCTCGGCGGCGCTGGCCGCCGTCACCGCGGCCGTCGTCGGGGTGATCCTCAACCTCGCCGTATGGTTCGGCCTGCACGTCCTGTTCGGGAAGGTGCGCGAGATATCCCTCCTCGGCGGGACGATCGATCTGCCGGTGTGGAGCAGCGTGAACGGCCCGGCCCTCATCTTCTCGTTGGCCGCCGCCATCGCCGTCCTTGGCTTTCGGATCGGCATGATAACGGTGCTTGCCGCATCCTCCGCCGCTGGGGTGGGGTGGTATCTTCTGATCGGCCTTGGCTAAGGCGAGAGGGATGCGGCAAGCTGCGCGGTTCGACGCCGCCGATCGGCTGCGCCCTCACCCCCGCTCGGTCTCCTTGAGGATCGAGCGGGTCAAGAGCACCACCGGCACAATCCCGACCATGACGATCATCAGCGCCGCCAGGGCGCCGTCCTCGAAGGCCGCGCGCGAGGTCTGCGCGTAGACGAAGGTCGCCAGCGTCTCGAAGTCGAAGGGGCGCAGGAGGATCGTCGCCGACAACTCCTTGGTCGCATCGACGAAGACCAGGAGGAACGCGGTCAGCAGCGCCGGCTGCATCAGCGGCAGCAGGATTTGCCGGAGCGTACCGCCGGGGCCGCGTCCAAGCGTGCGCGCGGCCATGTCGAGATGCGGCGACAGCTTGGAAAAGCCGCTCTCGATGGCGCCGTGGCCCATCGCCATGAACCGCACGAAACAGGCATAGACGATAGCAAAGCCAGAGCCCGACAGCAGCAGCCCGGTCGAAATGCCGAACCAGTCGCGCATCACGGCGTCGACGGCGTTGTCGAAGGCGGCGAGCGGGATCAGGATGCCGATGGCAAGCACGGTGCCCGGCACGGCGTAGCCCAGGGCGGCGACACGCACCAGCGCTGCCAGCCGCCGGCTGCCGGTGAGGCGGATGCCGTAGGCCATCGCGAAACCCGCGCCGACAGTCGCAAGGCCGGCGGCCGTGGCGATCACGACGGTATGTTCGAGCGCGCGCCAGAGCTGCGGATCGGCCAGTTGATCGAGCCGACGCAAGGCGAAGCCGCCGAGGACCAAGATCGGGATGCCGAAGCCGACCGTGATGGGGATGGCGCAGGCGAGGGCGGCGAGCGCGCCGCGCAAGCCGTACAATGGCTCGTGGCCTTCCTGCGGACGGTCGCCGCGATGGATGGTGAAGCGCTGTTGGCGCCGGGCGAAGCGCTCGACCAGAACGAGGAAGACGATGACGGCGAGCATGAACAGAGCGATCTGCGTCGCGCCGTAGAGATCGCCGCGGTTGAGCCAGGTCGAATAGACGGCGAAGGTCAGCGTGCGGACGCCGAGGAACTCCACCGCGCCGATGTCGTTGACCGCTTCCATCAGCGCCAGCGCGACGCCGATCGCGATCGCCGGTCGCGCCATCGGCAGCAGGATCTTGACGAACACGGCGGCTCGCGAGGCGCCGAGGGTGCGCGCCACGTCGCCGGCCTTGCGGCCCTGCATGACGAACACCAGCCGTACGGTCAGAAAGACATAAGGGTAAAGCACCGAGGACAGGATCACGACCGCGCCGCCGAGCGAGCGGATCTCGGGAAACCAGTATTCCCGCGAGCTTTGAAAGCCGAAGATGTCGCGAATCGCGGTCTGAACCGGACCGGCGAAATGCAGAAATTCGACGACGCTATAGGCGGCGATATAGGTCGGCACCGCCAACGGCAGCACCAAGGCCCAGGCGAAGATCCGCCTGCCGGGAAACTGGAAGCTGGCGACGAGCCAGGCCGTCACCACGCCGATCGAGCCGGCGAGAAGGGCGATTCCCAGCATCAGGAGCAGCGTCACCCGGCTGGCCTCCGGCAGGATCGTCTCGGCCAGATGCCGCCAGTTGGTCGACGTGCCGGACGCCGCGATGACCGCCAGGGCGACCAACGGCAGGATCACTGTCAGTGCCACGGCGATCGCGCCCGCCAGATAGCCGCGATCGCGCCCGCGCTTCAGGCGCAGACGGTTCCGGACGAGCGGCTTCAGGAGGGGGGCGGCGTTGGACATAGAACGGCGGGGAAATCCTGCGATAAACGATCGAACCGCGATCGGTGCGGCGAAATCGGAATCGATGACGACTGACCACAGGGTTTAGCAGGCGGCCGCCGGTGAAGAAACGGCTCGGCGCCCGAAGCGGAAATCCGCCCGGACGCCGAGTGCTCGTTGTGACCGGTTTTGGCTTCGCGTTTATACCAACCTGCGGTGATAGGAACCCATTCGACCGGGAGGATCGCCGATGCATGGCGAGGAGCGGGACGACGCGCGATGCGGCGCATCGGGCGAGGTCCGCGACGAAGCAAGGCGCGGCGAGCGCCCGGCCTTCGGTGGGCTGAACGGGCTCGCCGGACGGCGTCGCCCCGCTTGCCCGATGCGCCGCATCGAACCGCGCGCCGCTCCTGGCCGGACAAGCCCGTTCAGCACCATCGAATAGGTCCCTATCCCCGCAGGTTGGTATCAGCTCTGCGGTCCGTTGTCGAAGCCGACCTCGTCGACGATCTCGGATGCCTTGGCCCGGAGTTTGGCAATCTCGGCGAGCGGCATGTCGTCTGGCTTCATTTCGCCGAAGGACGTCACCAGTTCGGATGTCGCGATGCCCGGCTTGACCGGATATTCGTAGTTCAGTTCGGCGTAGATCTTCTGCGCGTCTTCGCCCGACAGGAATTCCATCAACTTCAGGGCGTTGTCCTTGTTCGGCGCGTTCTTGGCCAGCGCGACGCCGGACAGGTTCACATGGGTCAGGCCGTTGTCGAAGGTCGGCATGATGACCTTGATAGCCTCGGCCCACTCCTTCTGCTCCGGCTCCTTGTCGTTGGTCGCCATCTTGCCGACGTAATAGGTGTTGCCGAGCGCGATGTCGCATTCGCCGGCGAAGATCGCCTTGGCCTGGTCGCGGTCGCCGCCTTCGGGCCGGCGGGCCAGATTGTCGCGCAGCCCGGCGGCCCATTCGCGCGCCGCGTCCTCGCCGTAATGGGCGACATAGGCGGCGATCAGCGCAACATTGTAGGGGTGCTGGCCCGAGCGCACGCACAGCCGTCCCTTCCATTTCGGATCGGCCAGGTCCTTGTACGTGATCTGGTCGACGTTGACGCGCTCCTTCGAGGCGTAGACGACCCGGCCGCGGGCGGTGAGCCCGAACCATTCGTTCTCGGCGTCGCGGAATTCGGCGGGGACGTTCTCAGCCAGCGCGGCGTCATCGACCGGCTGCACCACGCCTGCCTGCTTGGCGGCGTCGAGCCGGCCGATGTCGACGGTCATGATGAGATCGGCCGGGGAATTGGCCCCCTCGGCGGCGATGCGCTCTTCCAGACCCTTGTCGAGAAAGATCGTCGCCGTGGTCAGGCCCGTCTCTTCGGTGAAGGCGTCGAGCAGCGGCTGGATCAGCTCTGGCTGGCGCGCAGTATAAATATTGACGTCCGCAGCATTGGCGGTCGCCGCGGTGAAGGACACGGCAATGAAGCCGGCGGACAGGGTCAGGGCGCGCGCGAGCCGCGGCAAACAACGCTTCGTCATCAAAACTCTCCTTGATCCGCGGAGGCGATCGTCTCTCGCGGCTTGGGCTGGTCGGAACGGGTGGATCCTGTCGAAGCGACTGGACCGCCCGTTTGCGGTGAAAGAGCCGCCTGGGGATGCGACCCGGCGCACTCATGCCGCATGGGCTTGGCCAACACAAGAGGTTTTTGGAAAAATAATGAACAAAATCAATGGTTTAGAAGTATTCTAATGTTGAATCATTCTAAAGCGAGAGGGCCGTGAAACGGTTCAGTCGGTCAGAACTCTTTGCGGCGGAAACAGAATCTCGACCAGCGTCCCTTCGCCTGGGGTCGAGGAAATCGCGAACGCGGCGCGGTTGGCTTCGACGAGCGCCTTGGTCAGCGGCAGGCCGAGGCCGGTGCCTTCCCCGCGTCGGCGCGCGCCCGGATTGACCTGCCGGAATGGCATCATGGCGATTTCGATCTCGCGTTCGCTCATGCCGATCCCGCTATCGCGGAACCTCAGCGCGACGTCGCCCCCCGGCGAATAGCTGGTCGAAACGATGATCTGACCGCCGGCCGGTGTGAAGCGGATGGCATTCGAGACGAGGTTCATGGCGATCTGGCGGATCGAGCGGTTGTCGGCGACCACCGGCGGCACTGAGGAGGGCAGGTTGGAGCGCACGATGACATGCTCGCGGTTCGCCTGCGGCTGCATCAGCGCCACGACATCGGAGATCACTTCGTTCAGCGAGACTGCCTCGAAGGCGAGATCGAGCTTGCCGGCCTCGATCTTGGTGATGTCGAGCAGATCGTTGACGAGGTCGAGCACATGATGGCCGGACCGCTTGATGTCGTCGAGATATTCCAGATAGCGTTCATTGCCGATCGGACCGAAGCACTCCGTCGCCATGACGTCGGCGAAGCCGATGATGGCGTTGAGCGGCGTGCGCAGCTCGTGGCTGATATTGGCGAGGAACTGGCTCTTCTGGAGGCTCGCGGCCTCGGCTTCGCGCCGGGCGTTGGTCAATTCCTCCTCGACCCGTTTGCGATGCGAGATATCCCGGACGACCGCGTACCAACCGCGCTCGCCCGGCAGTTGGCCGAAGTGCAGCAGCAGCGGAACGAAGCCGCCCTCCGCGACGCGGCCGATGACCTCACGACCTTCGTCAAGGGCTGACTGAGCCTCGCCTTGCCGCAGATTCTCCAGATAGTCGTTGGTCTCCTTCTGGCTGTTGTGGGCGAACAGCGTGATGAAGGGGCGTCCGGCGCTGTCGCCCTCTGCGATCGCGAAGAGCTTGTGGGCGGAGCCGTTCATGGAGCGGATGTTGCCCGCAGTATCGAGCAGAACCAACCCGTCCGCCGCCGTGTCGATGACGACTTTCAGGTCCTCCACCTCCTGGCGCAATGTCCCACGTTCGCGGTCGTCGGTCGTCTTGTCCGGCTCGATCACACCGGCGGAATCGGGCCGCATAGGCGCCGCGTCGATGCTCGGCGAGGCGAAGAAGGACATCACCAGACAGGAGCGCCCGGTGATCGTCGAGCGCTGCATATGGGTGCGAACGGCGATCATCTCTCCGGTCGCGCGACGGATCGAGAGCGCCTCGCTCTCCGAGTCCGGTTCCGAGCTATCGGTGAACAGATGGGCGAGCCCGCCGACGTCGCCCAGCGCCGTGACGGTTTCGTAGCCGGTCAGATCGAGGAATTCGCGGTTCCCATAAATGAGATCTTCGCGGACCTGCACCAGGACAGGCAGCGGCAGCTCGGCGTAGACGGTTGCCAGTTCCGCGAGCAGGGCGGATTTGTCGGACGGCCGCATTTCGGCGGAGTCGGGATCGTCACCGTTGTCACCGTCGTCGACGACCTCCTCGGCCGGTGCTTCGCCGGGGTCGCCCGCGTCCGCGGCCGGCGCCTTCGGGAGCGGGGGCGTCTTCCCGTCGTCGGGATCGGACGCTCCGCCGGCTTCATTGGACGCCTCGGCGGATGCCTTCCCGTTGGCGCGAGCATTCTCCAACGCGTCGATGCGCCGTGTCGCCGTCTGGATCGCCTGCTCGAGCCGATTGGGCGCGTCTTCGTCGGCAAGGGTCTGGCCGATCGCGCGAAACGCCGCCTCTTCGTCCTGGCTGAGATCGCCGTCCTTGGGGCGCCGGCGCTCCTCCAGTCGGATGACCTTCGGCACGTCGTGTTTGGCGGCCTGGTCCGGTCGATCGGCGGGATCGCGGCGGCCGAACGACACGTCCCGCTCCTCCGACGAAAACCGCTTCAGCAGGGCGCGTCCGCCGATTTCTCGCGATCTGCCAACGGCTTCGTCGGCGCGTGATTCCGCTGGTTCCTGGATCGCCTCGTCGGCCGCTTCGGAGACGGCGCCGAAGCGCAGTCCGATCGCTTCGGGGTCCTCGACGGCATCGGCCAGCCGGGCAATGCCGAAGCCGCGGAAGCCGTCGAAGCTGCGATCGCGGGCATAGACGGGAAGCGCCGCGAGATCGATAGGAACCCGCTTGTCGGTGTTTTCCAGCGGCCAGAATACGGTGCGACCGGACCAGGTGTCGCGGCGATCGAGAAGCCGTTGGACCTCGCCGTCGGTATCCATTCGGTAGGCCGCGGCAACGTCGTGAAAACTGCGATCGATGACGTCGGAGGAGCGCGGGCCGACGGCGGCGGCAAATTCCGGCGACAGGGAGCGAAATCGCCCCTCGCTGTCGATGCGCCAGACGAAGCGGACCGAAACGACATCGAGGCGGGGCATAAACGGCGATTCCGCGTTGCCGTCGTCCGGCTCGTCCAGATCGCCTATCAAGGCAACATGTTGGCCTTCCAGTCCGCCGCGAATTGGCGTCGATCCAGTCAGGTCGCGGCGTGGCGATCCTGTGGTTTCGGCCACCGGGTCGGGCGGCGACGGTTCTCCTTTATCGAAGCCCGTATCGCTCTCCGGCGGCTGGTCCGTCGAGGCAGCTTCCGGTTCTGGGAGCACCGGCGTGCCCCAACTGGATCGCAGCGGGCGGGAAGCGGAAGCCGCCGCCGCATGGGCGTCGTAGGGCTGCTGCGGACCCGGCGATGTCATGAGCGTGTTCTCGCTGGTGGTCGTCTGGGCATCGCCGTCATGGGAGGAGAAGCCACCGGCGGCTGGCTCGTCCTTTTGCTCCGGCGTCGGGCCGTCGGTATCAAAAGTCGCGACAAGGCGATCGTCACCGGTCGGTCTGGCGCCGTCCTCAGCTTCGTTGGCCGCCGCTTCGGGCTGCGGCGCGGCCGCTTCGCCATCGCGGTTCCTGAAATACCAGCGCTGAAGCAACGCGCTCATCCCCATTTTGCCGATGTGCTCGGAGCGCTCGTCATCCGGATCGGGCTGTGGCTCCGGCGCGGGTGCCGCGGCTGAGGATTGTTCCGCCACGCCGATTTCCGGCGCGTGATCGCCGGTTGGAGCATCGGCTACGGTCTCTTGCCATTCCGGTACGGTGCCGGCCCAAACGAGCACACGCTCGCCGGCAAGCTTGGCCAGAATCAGGACACCGCCGTCCTCGCGGGTGATCACGCGATGCGCCTGTTCCGAGGCGCGGAAGCTGGCGAGTGCCTCGGCATCGGGCGCCTCGCCCGCAAGGGCCGCGTCGTCAACGGTCGGTTCGTCGTCCGTGGCGAGGATCGCGACAACCCCCGGGCCGGCTTCGCCCAGAAGCCGCCGGTTGGTCGTTTCGGCGGTCTCCGTCCGATCTTGCGGCCCCGCCACGGTGACGAGAACGACATCGCCGAGCGTTTCGCCGCCGGAAACCAGCGTGAGTTCGGCGGTCGCCGGGGGGCCCAGCCCGCCGCCGGGCTGACGAAGCAGCGCTTTGGCGCGGCCGGCGGCTGCCAGCATGCGGCCCGCGGCACGAATTTGACGGAAGGGGGCGGTGTTCAACGGCGTATCCGCCGGCTGCGGGCCGGTCGAATCGAGTTGCAGGAGGCGCTTCCCGGCGGTATTGACCCAGAGGAGTTGCGTGAGATCGGACGAGAAGACGGCCAGAGCCGTCGAAGCGGAATTGGCTTCGCGGACATGCGGATGCGCCATGATCGCAATCGCGACGGGCACTATCGATGTCGCCATGGGCAACGCTTTCAAGCTTGCCGTGCCTCCACGCCTCGACGCATCCTGCACGGTTTCAGATCCGATCTTAAGAAAGGATTCATAATAGGGCCTATCCGCCGAATCCAGAATCTTCCGGCTTTTGGGGCCGTTCGTCGCGTTTAAGGGTTAATGGCTTCGCAATTGCGAAAAAGATTCGCCCGTTATGTTGCGCTGCACAAAATCACTTGCTATATAAATGAGCAGTCGCCGGCACTCTTTCGGGCGACACCCAACAACAGGAGACTGTCACATGGCCGACTCGAAAACCAACCAGGATCCGTTCGCGATGCCGAACACCCAGTCGATGATGGGCATGGACCCGTCGCAGATGTCCGAAACCTTCCGCGCCATGACGCAGAAGTCGATGGAGCAGTCCAAGGAAGCCTACAGCCGCATGAAGTCCGCCGCTGACGAGGCGACCAAGGCGCTGGAATCGACGATGGAGAACGCCCATCAGGGTTCGCTCCAGCTGTCGAAAAAGGCCATCGACGCGATGCGCAGCAACGCCGAGACGGGCTTCCAGCATCTCGACAAGATGATGTCGGCCAAGTCTTTCGCAGAGGTCATCGAGATGCAGACGGCTTACGTCCGCAAGCAGATCGAACTGGCCACCGATCAGAGCAAGGACATGCAGGCGCTGACCCAGTCGGTCGCGCAGGACATGATGAAGCCTGGTCGCGACGCCTTCCAGAAGGCGCAGAAGAACGCCAAGTAATTACGTCGCCGAAATGCTGGCGGGACGCCTGTCGCCCCGCCGCCGACATGCGCACCAGGAAGACCCGGCCTGTCTCGGCAGCCGGGTTTTGCCGTGATCGATCGACGATCCGGGCTTGCGTAGGACGGCGAAAGATTTTATCTGCACCTTGGCGCGGACGAGAGTCCGCCGTGCGGTTGTAGCTCAGTTGGTTAGAGCGTCGGATTGTGGCTCCGGAGGTCGGTGGTTCGAGACCACCCAACCGTACCATCTAAAAACCCAGCAAAATCAAGCTGTTGAGCCTGTAAGTCCGGCGTGATCTGGGCCGCTCCATGTTGCAGCCAGTTCCCTTGATTTAACGGGATTTGCAGATACTCTCGGCAACTCCACGCGACATGGGATGCGACGTGACAGGTGCTTTCAGAATAACCGGCTGCGTAGTCGGCGTTGCGTCGAGGCGGTAGGGCGGAGGATCACAGATGCCTGTGACACAAGACCCGGCAACGGACGATGTTCAGGACGACATCACTCCCGAGATTACGGCCGCTTTCGCCGGAATGGACTTCCGATGCCCCGTCTGCGGAAACGACCATTTCGAGGCGATTGGAAATGGCCCGATCAACAGCTCAAATTATGCCCCGCTGCTGATGATAGGGGTCGTGTCCCGGTGCGTGGTGTAGCTGACGTCTGGCCTCGCGGATCGCGGCAGCGACGAGCAGCTCAGCCCATCA
>CANKZU010000026.1 GCA_947488615.1 uncultured Aurantimonas sp. | reverse complement strand
TTTCTCTTCATCTGTCCGTCCTTCAATCAAGGGCCGGACTCTAATCTCAGATGGAGGAAATCTTCAGTGGCAGGTCAGCTGAGGCCAACCGTTGCCACATGTCAACGGCGATGCTCCTGCGCACAATCCTCAATCACGTCCCCGGGTGCTTGGCTTCTATACCTTTGCAGAAGTGGCAAACAATTATGGAGGTCAGAAGTCTTTCAAGGCCTCGATGCAGCGCCTCGAAGGTTCACTCCGTAACATTGCTGACATGCACCTCCACTCCCCAATTAGATCACGCGAGGACGTCCCGACGGCCGTACAGGTAGATTTCGCAGCCGAGCTGGATGTTCTCATTGGTGAGGTGGCTCGCGTAGGTGGCGCGGGATAGGCGTGAACGGACCAATCCACGAAGCCGTCTGTTTTTCCATAGGTCAAGGATCGATCGCTGATAGGTAACCGCGAACTCCCGGGGAACATAAAAAGAACATCCACCTAACCCGGTGGATACCCGCCATCCACCCCCACCCCACCCCTTGCCCTGCCCGCTGCCATCGCCGACAACACCCCAAAGCGGGGGCTATCATGCGGGAAATCGTCTTCGACACCGAAACCACGGGTCTCGACCCGGAGGTCGAGCGGGTGATCGAGATCGGCGGCGTCGAGTTGTGGAACCACATCCCGACCGGCAAGAGCTATCACACCTTCGTCCGCCCGGCCGGCCGCAAGGTCGATCCCGGCGCTTTCGACGTCCATGGCATTGCCGACGAATTCCTGGCCGACAAGCCGCTGTTCGAGGAAATCGCCGAGGAGTTCCTCGCGTTCTTCGCCGACGCCCGGCTGATCGCTCACAACGCCGCCTTCGACACCCGGTTTCTCAACGCCGAGCTGAAGCGCATCGGCCAGCCGCCGATCGACGCCTCGCGCGTCATCGACACGCTGCCGATGGCGCGGCGGAAGTTTCCGATGGCGCCGGCGACACTCGATGCGCTCTGCTCGCGCTTTTCGATCGACACCAGCCGCCGCGACAAGCACGGCGCGCTGCTGGATTCGGAGCTGCTCGCCGAAGTCTATATCGAGCTGATCGGCGGCCGGCAGGCGGCGCTGGGACTGGCGGTGGAGACGGATACGGCCGGCGACGGGACGGATGGCGATTTCGGCCGGATCGAGCCGCGGCCGGTGCCGCTTCCGCCCCGGCTGACGGCGGACGAGGCCGCGCGCCACCGCGCCTTCGTCGCGACGATGGGCGAGGAGGCGCTGTGGTGGCGGTTTCTGGAGCGCCCGCAGGCGGCAGCGACCACCGACGCCTGATCGCGCCCCGCTCCAGGTGCTGGTCATCAAAACGCCGGCGGCATCGCGCGATGCCGCCGGCGTTTGTATTTCAAGCCTGATGGCAGGGCGTCGCCTCAGGCGGTCTGGACCTGCTGGCGGGCGCGCTCCTCGGCCATGCGCTGCTGGAACAGCTGCGAGAAGTCGATCGGGTCGATCATCAGCGGCGGGAAGCCGCCATTGCGGGTCACGTCGGCCATCACCTGGCGGGCGAAGGGGAACAAAAGCCGCGGGCATTCGATGAACAGCACCGGCAGGAGATGTTCCTGCGGGAAATTCTGCAGCTTGAAGACGCCGCCATATTCGAGCTCGACATTGAACATCAGATCGGCGCCCTCGCCGGCCTTGGCGTTCATCGTCAGCCGCACGTCGTAGTCGCCCTCGGAGCCCTCGATCGGGTTGGCGCCGACATTGACGCCGATATTGATGGCCGGCGCCTTGGTCTGGCCGCGCAAGACGCCCGGCGCATTCGGGCTCTCGAAGGAGAGGTCCCGGATATACTGGGTGAGGATGTTGATGCTCGGCGGATTGGCCTGTGCGGCGGCGCCGTCGCCGGTGGCGGCACCATTGCCGTTGCCGGTGGTCTTCTGATCGTTTGTGTCGGACATGTTGGCTCCCGTCTCGATGCTGGTCCCGGCTGATGTCGCCGCGAAGGCGCGCCCGGTACCAGTGTTAGCGGGCCGGGCGCTATGCCAGGCCGGCAGGAAATAATGGGCGCGAGCGCTATCACGCGGTCAAGGCGAGGACAAGATGAAGGCGATCCCGCGCTGCCGCGTCCGGCTCAGTGCAGGATGCGGCCCTGCGGCGTGTCGTCGCCATCGCGCTTGTCGTTCCAGGGCGAGGAGGGGTCGGGCCGGCGCTCGAACTCCTCGCCGCTGAGATCGACCACGTCCGGCCCGCCGCCAGCCCGCGGGTCGGGCTGTGGGCCGCGCGCGCCGGAATTCCATGTGCCGGATGTCCCAGACCCCTGCGCCACGACGACCACGCGGCTTTTCATGAAATTCCAGATGCCGTCGCGGATTTTCGGCACGAACAGCAGGAAGCCGAGCGTGTCCGTGACGAGGCCCGGAGTGAGCAGGAGAACGCCGGCAATCGCGATCATCACGCCATGAACGAGATCGCGCCCCGGCATCCGCTTGGCGCGGATGTCGGCCTGGATGCGCGCCAGCGTGGACAGGCCCTGCTGCTTCAGCAACAGCGTGCCGACGATCGCGGTCAACAAGACGAGGCCGAGCGTCGGCCACAGGCCGATCATGTTGCCGACCAGGATGAACACGGCGATCTCCAGAATCGGAATCACCAGGAGCAGGAACGGAATCAGGGCGAAGGGCATGGTTTGGTCACTCCTTTGACGGCATAATGCCCTTCTTGCGCATTTCGGGCAGCACCGCGTCGCAAGATCAGATAGGAAGTCCGGAAACGAATTTGAATGCATTGCCGGGCGTCTCTATATGGGGCGGATGGCAAGAGCGACGGCGAGGCGACAGAACCAATGAGTTTCGGGACGATCTTTTTCATAGTGCTTGCGGCGATCGTCCTGTTTCAGCTGCGCAGCGTTCTCGGCCGGCGCACCGGCAACGAGCGCCCGCCCTTCGATCCCTATTCGCGGCGAGAGGGCCGGCCGGGGGAAGCCGCGCCCAACGATAACGTCGTCACCCTGCCGCACCGCCGCCTGCCCGGCGGTGATGTTACCGCGCCCCCGACCACCTACGAGGCCATCGACAAGCTGGCAGCGCCCGGCACGCCGCTCAATGGCGAATTGCGCCGCATCCGCGACGCCGACCCGAATTTCGAGCCGGCGCAATTCCTCGAGGGTGCCAAGCTCGCCTATGAAATGATCGTGACCGCCTTTGCCGACGGCGACCGCAAGATTTTGCAGAATCTTCTGTCGAACGAGGTGTATCAGGGCTTCGAACAGGCGATCACCGACCGCGAACAGCGCGGCGAGCGCATGCAGTCCTCCTTTGTCGGCATCGATGACGCCGAGATCGTGTCCGCGGAAAAGAAGGATCGCGAGGCGCTGGTGACGGTGCGCATCGTGGCGCAGTTGATTTCCGCTGTGCTGAAGCCGGACGGCGAGATCGTCGAGGGCGATCCCGAAGCCGTCGTCGAGGTCAAGGATGTCTGGACATTCTCGCGCGACCTACGTTCGCGCGATCCGAACTGGAAGCTGGCCGGGACCGAATCCGAAGAAGACTGAACCGGAGCGGCGAGCCATTCCATGACCCGCTTCGTGCGCCGCAGCTTTGCCGAACTGCCGGGCTGGGCCGGCGCCGATCACGCCCTGGCATTCGCCGCGTTTCGCGGCGGCGCCCCACGGCTCGTCAAGGACCAGGTGCTGGCGGGATCGCTGGGCATTGCGCCGGACGCCTTTCGCTCGGCCGCAAAGGAGGCGATGGCCGCTGGCGATCTGGATGGCGCGGCGGCACGGTCATTCTTCGAGACGAATTTCATCCCGCTGCGCATCCTGCCGGACGGCGCCGAGACCGGTACGCCGGGCTTCGTCACCGGCTATTACGAGCCGGTTGTTGCAGCCTCGGCCGAGCGCACCGAGCACTTCCGGTTCCCGCTCTACGCGCCGCCGCCTGATCTGGTGAAGATCGATGACGTGTCGCGCCCGCCTGGGCTCGATTCCTCGTTCCGCTTCGCGCGCCGTACCCCATGCGGGGTGCTCGAGGAATATCTGGACCGCGCCGCGATCGAAGCCGGGGCGCTGGCCGGACAGGGTCTGGAAATCGCCTGGCTCGACGATCCGGTTGAGGCGTTCTTCATCCACATTCAGGGATCGGCGCGGCTGCGCATGGAGAATGGGCGCGAGATCCGTGTCGGCTATGCCGCCAAGACCGGGCATCCGTTCACCGCGATCGGCCGTCGCCTGGTCGATGACGGCGAACTGACGCTGGCCGAAGCCGACATGGACGGCATCAGGGGATGGCTGGCGGCACATCCGGAGCGGCGGCAGGCGCTGTTCAATCGCAATCGTTCTTTCATTTTCTTTCGGGAAATGCCGGTGGATGACCCGGAAAAGGGCCCGATCGGCGCGGCCAAGGTGCCACTCACGGCGCTGACCTCGATCGCGGTCGACCGGGAACTCGCGACCTTCTGCGTGCCCTATTTCATCGACGCGCCGCAGCTTGTCGTGGCCGACGAGCCGTTCCGCCGTCTGATGATCGCGCAGGATACCGGTTCGGCCATTCTCGGGCCCGCCCGCGCCGACATCTTCGTCGGTTCGGGACCGGACGCCGGCCGGATCGCCGGGCGGATTCGCCATGCGGCGGATTTTCACGTCCTGGCGCCGGCGGGGCTCGCCGAAAGCTTGGCGCGATGAGGCGCGGGCGGCGTCTCAGCGGCGAGGATGCCCGTCTGTGGGCGAGCGTCGCCCGCACTGCGATGCCGCTGAAGGGCAAGGCGCATCCGAAAATGCCCGAGGAACCGTCGCAGGATAAGCTGTCGCCGGCCTTTACCGCCGCGAGCGGGCGGCAGACGGGGGACTCCGCCGCACTTGGTCCGTCGGCGGCGCCGGAGCGTAATGGCCGGCGGCTGACCCAGCACCCGATCGAAAGACCCACGCGGCGCAAGATCTCCAAGGGCCGGGTCGCGATCGAGGCGCGCATCGACCTGCACGAGATGACGCAGGATGTCGCCCACGACGCGCTGCTCGGCTTCCTGCGCCAGGCGCAGGTGATGGGGTTGCGCCATGTGCTGGTGATCACCGGTCGCGGGGCCCGTCCGGGCGCTGCGTTCGGGTCGCGCGGCGTGCTCAGGCGGGTGGTGCCGCTGTGGTTCGCCAATCCGGAATTCCGCCCGCTGGTGTCCGGCTTCGACAGCGCCGAGCGCCATCACGGCGGTGAGGGCGCGCTCTATGTGCGGGTAAGGCGCTTCTCATGACCCCCTTCGGCGAGAAGATCCGCGTCATGCGCAAGGAGCGCGGCGTGACCCAGGGCGAAATGGCCGCCGCGCTCGGGATTTCGAGCGCCTACCTCTCGGCGCTCGAACACGGCCGGCGCGGACGCCCGACCTGGGAACTCCTGCAGCGCATCATCGGCTATCTCAATGTGATCTGGGACGAGGCGGAGGAGCTGGAGCGGCTGGCCGAACTCTCGCATCCGAAGGTTACGGTCGAAACCGCCGGGCTGAGCCCCGAGGCGACGGCGCTGGCCAACCGGCTGGCCGAGACGATCGCGATCCTTCCCGCCGCCGACGTCAAGCGTCTGCTCGCCGCGCTGGAGATAGCGGCCACGCGCGCCGAAGAGGCGCTGAAGGAAAAACGGCGGCGGTAGCCGCTTTCACAAGCGGGCGGTCGCATCCACCCGACCGTCGGTCGATTCACGTGAAACGGAGGTCACGCCCGAATCTTTAAGTCCTCGTTAACCATGACCACGCCAGACTGGCCTGTCCCGCGACGAGACGGTCGGCCTGATGCTGACCGAGCTAATCCATGCCGCCATCCTCATGCTGGCGAGTCGCACCGAAAGATAGTGTATCCATTCGTGAACTTTTGAATTGGGCTCTCAGATGGTCAAGCTATCGACAAGAAAGAGATGCCTTAATCACATCGTTATTGTAAACAGTTCCTCCAGCCATGAAACGATAATCTCCCTTCCTCACATCGCGAGTCTGCCCCTCCGAAAATCGATAGCTTTCGGTGGTATTGCGCCGCCCTTTCAACACCGCAAATCTCACAACGCCGCCCGTAATCGAAGCCGTACATTCCGCCCATTTTTCATCGCCATTGTCTGGGTCAATTGTGATCCTTTTCTCACCTTGACCGGGTGCCGCAGGGAATTCAACAGTGTAACCGAGCGCTGGCGGTGCACTTAAACCAAGTGAAAGAGACAGGGCAAATATTCCGACAAACTCTTTTTTCATGCTTTCGCCTCCTAGTTTGCGCAGCCAGCCGTACAAGAATTTCGGCTACAAAACGTTGGAATGCACGAATTGCACTGAGAAGTACTACATGAATTACTCCACCCAGGCCCACTGCAACTGGCGTTACAAATCTTTTTTTCAGTCGGAACGGATTTGTTGTCTCCAGAGCCGGATACTAATCCTTCATCCCTTGGTACACAGACTCCTGCAACAATACAGTTACCTGTGTTGTCCAGGCTGGCGCACGCACACACCTCGTCATAAGGGCATTCAGAATCATTCCAACAAGCATAAGTTACGGTTGGCGCCATTGCCAAAATGGCGATAACAAAAGTCAACGGTAAAATTGTCCTCATATCATACATCCAACTGACAAGGACGATCGTAAATCGTTGTTTATTTTGGTTTAAAAATTTGACTTTGTAAACATGAGGACGCTCAGCTCATCGTGAACTTGTGAATCGGGCTCATCACAAAATGAACCGCGACAGGTCGGTATCGCCGGCGATGCCGTCGAGCGCCTTGTGCACATAGGCGGCGTCGACCCGGTAGCTCTCGCCCGGCTTGTCGGGTGCCTCGAAGGAGATCTCGTCGAGCACCCGTTCCATCACCGTCTGCAGCCGCCGCGCGCCGATATTCTCGATCGAGCCGTTGAGCGAGACCGCGGTATCGGCGATGGCGTCGATGGCGTCGTCGGTGATTTCCAGATCGACATTCTCGGTCTTCATCAAGGCGATGTACTGCTTGATCAGCGAGGCCTCGGTCTCGGTGAGGATGCGGCGGAAATCCTCCTTGGTCAGAGCTCGCAACTCGACGCGGATCGGTAGCCGGCCCTGCAGCTCGGGCAGAAGGTCCGATGGCTTGGAAACGTGGAACGCGCCCGACGCGATGAACAGGATGTGATCGGTCTTCACCGGCCCGTGCTTGGTCGCGACCGTGGTGCCCTCGACGAGTGGTAGGAGATCGCGCTGCACGCCTTCGCGCGACACGCCGGCGGAATGCCCGTCCTTGTTCGCCACCTTGTCGATCTCGTCCAGGAACACGATGCCGTTGTTCTCGACCGCGTCGATCGCCTCGCGCACAAGCTGCTCCTGGTCGAGCAGCTTGTCGGACTCTTCGCCGATCAGGAATTCGTAGCTCTCGCGCACGCTTGTGCGGCGCTGCTTGGTGCGGTTCATCGCCTTGCCGAACATCTCCGACAGATTGAGAACGCCGATATTGGCGCCCGGCATGCCGGGGATTTCCATGCCGCCCATCGGATTGCCGGTGTCGGCGACCTCGATATCGATGTCCTTGTCATCGAGCTCGCCCGACCGCAGCTTCTTGCGGAAGGAATCGCGGGTCGACGGCGAGGCGGTCTTGCCGACCAGCGCGTCGAGCACTCGGTCCTCGGCGCCCTGATGCGCCTTTGCCTTCACCTCCTCGCGCTTTTTCTCGCGGACCAGGCCGATGCCGATCTCGACGAGATCGCGGATGATCTGCTCGACATCGCGGCCGACATAGCCGACCTCGGTGAACTTGGTCGCCTCGATCTTGATGAACGGCGCTCCGGCGAGCCGCGCGAGCCGGCGGGAGATCTCGGTCTTGCCGACGCCGGTGGGTCCGATCATCAGGATGTTCTTGGGCATCACCTCTTCGCGCAGGCTGCCTTCGAGCTGCTGGCGCCGCCAGCGATTGCGCAGCGCCACCGCAACGGCGCGCTTGGCGTCCTTCTGACCGATGATGTGGCGATCGAGTTCGGAGACGATCTCGCGGGGGGAAAAATCTGTCATGACGTCTTCTGGTTGGATTGCCGGCGGGACCGCCGCAGGGTCTCTTTGCCGGACAGCAAAAAGATTCTGGCTGCTACATGGGGGCTACAATACGCCCTTGCCACCCGTTGCGCCCGCCTTCGGAACCGCCGCATGCGGCAAGAACACGCAGAGGCGACGGCTGTCGAGGCGGTTGTCAAGTCTACCAATTCGGCCCGGATTGGGATCAACATAGCCTGTCCGATTCGGGGACCCTCAGTGGGAATCGGGACGTGGAGATGGGAGATCGCGAGAGGCGGTGCGGCGATGCGCGGGGCGACGAGAGCGGGCGGACACGGTGTGAGCCGGCCGCAAGACCGACGGGAACGGGACGTTTTTCCGGAGACGGAGGCGGCATGAGCGGCGCGCTCGAACGCCTCTCGGCCCTCGCGGCGCCCTGGGATGATGAGCGCCTCGCGACACTGCTCAATAGGATCGCGGCCGATTGCGGCTTTTCGCATGTGGCGGTTCTGGCGATGCCATCGACCGACGATGGCGGCATGGCGACGCGTTACCTGCTGGGCAATTGGCCGGGCGACTTCGCCCGCTCCTACGAGCAACTCGGGCTGCACCGCTCCAAGCTGGTCGTCGGGGCATTGCAGGCCGATCCGATGCCCTTCGTGTGGGATATCGAGACGCTTTACGGGGCCGACGAGCCGGAGCCCAGCCCGGCCGCCCAGATGTTACTCCACGAAGGCTACCTGGCGGGGGCGCTGTTTCCGGTTCACGGCCTGACCGCCTTCAGCGGCGCCCTGTCCTTTGCCGGCAGGGCGCCCGATCTGTCGGCGCGGACGGTGCGCGAACTGCATCTGATTGCGTTCACCGTGTTCGGCATGCTGGCCGCGGCGCGCTTCGAGGAAAACCGCAAGAACAATCCCCTGTCGACGCGCGAGCGCGATTGCCTGAAGCTCGCCATGCTGGGCAAGACGTCGTCCGAGATCGGCACGATCCTGTCGTTGTCCGAATACACGATCTCCCAGTATCTCGCGGCGGCGACGCGCAAGGTGAACGCATCGAACCGCACCCATGCCGTCGCGCTGGCGGCGCAGCTCGGCTATCTGTCGTGAGGATGGATGGTAGTTCGGCGCGGTGCCGGCAAAGCCCCAGACGGTGCGCGCGGCCGCCTGAAAGCGCGCTTTGTCGTTAGGTCCGCTCCGTCAGGACACGTTCGAGAGCGCTGGTCACCAGCTTGTTGAGGCTGACCCCGCCTCGCCGTGCAGCGGACGCCAGCTCCCGATGTAAGCGGGGTTCGGCTCGTATGATGAACTGTCCTGAGTACGGTTTGTCCGGCTTTTCGCCACGTTCGGCACAAAATGCCAGATAATCGTCCACCGAGGCCGCCAATGCCTGCTTGAGATCCGACACGGAAGCACCCTGAAAAGTGATCACGTCCCGGAGATTGACGACCTCACCGTGAAAAATCTCGGCCTCTTCGTCGTATTCCACGGCGGCTTCGTATCCATTGTAATGCATCGTGCTCATGGTCGTATTCCTGCTTCCGTCAGAAAGCGCCGGAGCGATTTTATGGCGCCCTTGTCTGCCTCTTTGCGGGGATGCGGGCGGTGGAACACCGCGCGAACTCCGTTGAGGGCAATGCGCACCCGCGATCCCTGCCCCTCAGAGATTTCTGCCCCAAATGCTTGCAACATGAGCTCGACGTCACGCCACGCGATGGTGCCCGACACCGGATGGGCATAAATCGCTTTCACAAGTGCCCGGTGTTTCCTGTTCATCGGAAGAACGATATCGTAGATTAGTATCAATGGGGAAGAATATTTTGGACGGACTCACCCCATCACCGGCTCGCTATGCCGCCAGCGCCTCGGTCTGACCGCTCATGAACGTGCTTCCCAAAGGCGTCCGGCATAGTCCGGGCCATCTTTCCCGCGACGATCAGGTGGCGCTGCTTGAGGCGATCCGTGCGGTCGTCGCGGCAGCGCCGCTGTTTCAGCCGGTAATGCCGCGCACCGGCAAGCCGCTGTCCGTGCGCATGACCAATTGCGGCGGCCTCGGCTGGGTCGCCGACCGCGCCGGCTATCGCTATCAGCCCACCCATCCGGTGACCGGCGCGCCCTGGCCGGCGATGCCGCCCCAGCTTTTGCGAATCTGGGAGGAGATGTCGGGTTTCGACCATCCGCCCGAGGCCTGTCTGGTCAATTTCTACGAGACCGGCACCAAGATGGGCCTGCACCAGGATCGCGACGAAGAGGATCTGGCGGCGCCGGTGGTGTCGATCTCGCTCGGCGACGACTGCCTTTTCCGGGTCGGCGAGACCACGCGCGGCGGACGGACCACCTCGATCCGGCTGCAATCCGGCGACATCGTCGTGCTAGGCGGAGAGGGGCGCCTCGCCTATCATGGCGTCGACCGGATCTATTCGGCCACTTCGGCGCTTTTGAAGAACGGCGGCCGCATCAATCTGACGCTCAGGCGGGTGACGCGGCCCGCATGAGACGGGGTCGGGGAAGCGCGCGTCACGCTTCGGCACCCGCCTCCCGGCCCTCTAGCCAGCGCTGGTCGATCTCCGGCAATGGCGCGTCGTCGATCGCCGCCTCGAAGCCCCTGAGACGTTTGTAGATCGAAAGAAGCTCGACGATCGTCGTCCAGGAGTTCACCAGATACTGGAACGACGAGCGCACCTGCTCGAAAGCGTTGAGGATCTGCGTCATCACGCCGAGGGTGATGGCGCCGGCGACGATCGTCGGCGCCAGCATCAGCATCGGAAAGATGTTGTCGGTCTGCAGATAGGCGATGCGGGCGACGTTGAAATACATGTAGTGGAAGTAGAGCCGGAAATAATTGTGCCGGACATGGGAGAACAATTCGGCGACGACTGGTGGCTTGGCCCGGGCGGCATCATCCTCGCCATAGACGAGTTCCTTGCGATAGGCCGCCTCGACCCGCTGATTGCGGAATTCCAGGCCTGGCAGCTTGATGCCGACGATGGCCAGGAACGCGGTGCCGAACAGCGACCAGACGATCGCCGCGATGACCAGGGCGTAGGGCACCTCGCCAACCAGCGGCAACGTCTTGACGTTGGCCGAGAGCACCAACAGGACGGGCAGGAAGGCGATCAGCGTCATCACCGCGTCGATCAGCCGGACGCCGAGACCCTCCATGGTGGTGGAAAAGCGCATCGTGTCTTCCTGCACGCGTTGCGAGGCCCCCTCGATGCGGCGGAGCTTCGGCCAATAGGACATGTAGTAATCGTTCATCGCCGTGCGCCAGCGGAAGATGTAGTGGCTGACGAAGAAGCGGGTGAGCACGCCGACGGTGACGGCCACGAAGGCGATGCCCGCGAAGGTGAGCATCTCGCCATAGAATTCCTCGATCGTCACCGGCCGCGATTGCGACAGGGCGGCCTGGATGAAGTCGTAGAACGGCCCGTACCAGGCGTTGATGGCGACGCTCACCTGCACCTGGAAATAGGTGGTGAAGAGGATCAGCGCCGAGCCGAGGATCGACCAGAGCGCCCAGGGATGAGGCGCATAGACCATCCAGAAGGCCGCGAAGATCGCGACGACGATGGAAAAATAGACGTAGAACCAGAGGAAAGCCGGCGACCAGAAGATCGACACGCCGATGATCGGTGGCGCGTTTTCGGCGAGCGGCGGCAGCCCGAACCAGGCGCCGGCGTCGGCGCCAAAGATGTACCAGGCGGCGACCGCGACGGCGGTCCACGCCATCGCCGACGCAAAGAACAGCTTCGGCTGGGGAAAGAAGGAGACGAACACGGCGGTACCTCGGCGATCGGTTCAGGCGCCCGGCCTGCTGCTCGCAGGCCATTGTGGCCGTCATCTAACGTCAGAACCCGCGAAAGCGCGATCAAAACTCGGTAAGACGCAACGAGCCCGGTGGCCGGACCTCAGAGCTTGCGCAGCGCGACCTGCTCGGTCAGGTGGTTCGGGCCCTTGCGCAGGATCAGATCGGCGCGTGGGCGCGTCGGCAGGATGTTTTCGTAGAGATTCTTGCCGTTGATGTTGCTCCACAGGCCCTCGGCGATCTTCAGGGCCTCGTCCTGGGGAACCTGCGAATAGCGATGGAAGAACGAGCCGGTCTCGCGGAACGCCGTCTCGCGCAGCCGCATGAAGCGCTCCACGTACCAGCGCTGGATATCGACCTCGTCGGCGTCGATATAGATCGAATAGTCGAAGAAGTCGGAGACGAAGGGCACGGCCTTGCCGTCCTTCGGCATGTCGCGCACCTGCAGGACGTTGAGGCCTTCGAAGATCAGGATATCGGGCCGGTCGACGGTGATGCGCTCGCCTGGCACGACATCATAGACGAAGTGCGAATAGACCGGCGCCTCGACCCTGGGAACGCCCGCCTTGATCTCGGAGAGGAAGCGCAGGATCGTGCCGACGTCGTAGCTTTCGGGAAATCCCTTGCGTTGCATCAGGCCTTCGGCTTCCAGCACCGCGTTGGGGTAGAGAAAGCCGTCGGTGGTAATCAGATCGACCTTGGGCGAGGACGGCCAGCGGGCCAGAAGTTCCTTCAACACGCGGGCGGTGGTCGATTTGCCGACCGCCACCGAGCCGGCGATGCCGATGATGAACGGCGTCTTGGGATGGGCGCCGCCCTCCGAGAGAAAGCGCTGACGCTGGCGAAACAGGAGTTGCGAGGACTCCACATGCGCATAGAGCAGGCGGGAGACGGCGAGATAGATGCGCGCCACCTCGTCGAGATCGACCGGGTCGTTCATCGAGCGGAGCCGGCTGACCTCGTCCTCCGTCAGCGTCAGCGGCGCGTCGGCGCGAAACTTCGCCCATTCCGCCGCGGAAAAGACGCGGTAGGGCGAGAATTTCGACGGCGCGAGCTGATCCATTAGGCCCTCAACCCACCTGTGCCCCCAGCGCGGCCGGCCTTTTCGGCGATCCCGGACTGGGCCGTACGTCGCGCAAGCTCGCTCATGACCGCGGTGAGCGGCACGCGGCGAAGATGCAAGGCGACCATGAGGTGGTAGATCAGATCGGCGGCTTCGGAGGTCAGCCGGTCGTCGTCCTGGGATACCGCCGCGATGACCGTTTCGGTCGCCTCCTCGCCGAGCTTCTTGGCCACATGGCCGATGCCCTTGGCGGCGAGCGAAGCCGTGTAGGAGCCGGCGTCCTCGGACGCGGCACGGCCGGCGACGATTGTTTCAAGGTCGGCGAGGGTAAAGTCGGTCATGATGCTCTTTCGTTACGTCGTCTCTACAGCATCGTTCGGAAAAGTGGAGTCGGGTTTTGGACAGGCCGGTGCCGCAGGTACGGCGGTTAAGGCGGCCTCTGGACGTTCCGGACGATGCGCAAGCTTGTCACTGCAGCGAAGCCGGCCGCTCATCCTCAGTCGACCGGATCGAGCCGCATGGCGATGCCCGCTTCCGCCATATGCGCCTTGGCCTCGCCGATCGTATGCGTGCCGAAATGGAAGATCGAGGCGGCAAGCACCGCCGCCGCATGGCCCTCGCGGACACCCGCGACGAGGTGATCCAGCGTGCCGACGCCGCCCGATGCGATCACCGGCACGCCAACCGCGTCCGCGACCGCACGGGTCAGATCGAGGTCGAAGCCGGATTTGGTGCCGTCGCGATCCATCGAGGTGAGGAGGATTTCGCCGGCGCCGAGCGAGACCACCCGCCGGGCGAAGGAAACGGCGTCGATGCCCGCTGCGGTGCGTCCGCCATGGGTGAAGATCTCCCAGCGCGGCTCCTCTCCCGCCGCGGTGACCCGCCGCGCGTCGATGGCAACGACGATGCACTGGTCGCCGAATTTGTCTGCCGCCTCGGCGACGAGTTCCGGCCGGTTCACCGCAGCCGTGTTGATCGCGACCTTGTCGGCGCCGGCCAGAAGCAGCCGGCGAACGTCGGTCACCGCCCGCACGCCGCCGCCGACGGTCACCGGCATGAAGCACTGTTCGGCTGTCTGCGCGACGACGTCGAAGATCGTCTCGCGGTTGTCGGAGGACGCGGTGATGTCGAGGAAGCAGAGTTCGTCGGCGCCGGCCGCGTCATAGGCTCGCGCCGCCGCCACCGGATCGCCGGCATCGACCAGCCCCTCGAAATTGACGCCCTTGACGACGCGGCCGTCCTTGACGTCGAGGCAGGGGATGATGCGCGCCTTGAGGGTCATGGGGCGGTCGCCTTTCTGCCAGCGCCTGTTCTGGCGCCGCTGGTGCAGGTCCGGATCATCGCGGCTGCCACGGCGGTCGAGAGTCGGCCTGGCGGCCAAGGCGATCGGGTCTGAAGCGGCAAGAGACGGGTCCGGTGCGGTCTGAACTTTGGACCTTATGCGATGCCGCGATACAGATCGGCAAGGGCCAGCGTGACGCCGAGGCCGGTGAGAGGCACGGTCTCGTCGCGTCCGACGATCATCTCCGGCTTGGCGAAAGCCCCTTCCTTGTCCCGGCTCCACAGCCAGACGCGGGGCTCGTCCTGCGACAGCACGAGATAGTGCGAAAGCGACGGGATCGCGGTGTATTCCTCGGCCTTTTCGCCGAAATCGACGGCAAGCGAGGAGGGCGACAGGATTTCCGCCAAAAGAACCGGTTCGCGAGCAGCAAGGTCCGAACCGCTGCCGCCGGCCCGGTCGACGAAGACGTCCGGATAGCGAATCCCGGCGGGCGTTTTCACGGCGAAATCCGCCGAGCCGATGTCGAAGGCGGCGAGGTCGAGTTTCGCGCCAAGTGCCAAGCCCAGCAGATAAGCCAGCTTGGCGTGGTTCCGCGATACGTTGACCATCATCTCGACGATCCTCCCCCGCACGAATTCGCGCTTTCCCTCGCGCCCCTCGTTCCAGCGCAGGAAGTCGTCCGCCGTTTTGATGGCCGATGCCTGGATATTCATGGCGAGCATGATAGAGCCGAACCGGTCTTCGATGAAGGCCCAATCCATCAAAGCGTTCTGGAGCGGCAATGGCGAGTGACGCGGCGCGACAACGGACAATCGAGGCCGGCGATCTGACGGTCGCCTATCGCGATGCCGCGTCGGCCACCGAGACGGGTGTCCCGCCCCTGCTGCTGTTGCATGGCGCGGTCCAAACCAACGCGGTGTGGTCGGCGCAGATTCCGGCACTGTCGCAGTCTCGGCGGATCGTCGCCCCCGATTTCCGCGGCCACGGTGACACGCGTGGCGATACCGCCGGCCTCTCGGTGGAAACCCTCGCCGAGGATGGATTCCGGTTCCTCGACACGCTCGGCATCGATCGCGTGTCGCTCGGCGGGGTGTCGCTTGGCGGCATGGTGGCGCTGGAGATGGCGGCGCGACAGCCCGAGCGCGTCGAAGCGCTGATCCTCGCCGACACGCCGCTCGCCCTCTCGCTCCACGGCCCGGTGCGATCGATCCTGGAAGCACTGGGCCCGCAGCGCATCCTGTCGCCGCTGTTCCAGCTTTTCGGCCAGCGCCGCACGGCGCGGCTGGGTATCGCCTCGGTTCGGGCGGCATTCGGGAAAAAATGGGTCGGAGCCGACGCCGAACGGCATTTCATCGCCGGCTTCGCCACCATGCCGCCGGCGGCGATCCTCGCGACCTACGAGGCGATCGTGGCGGCGGACCCGGCGGCGATCCGCTCGCTCGATATTCCATGCCTGGTCATTCTGGGCGATGACGAAGTGGCGCTTGTGGTCGACCATGCCGCCGAAATCGCCCGCCGGATCGGTCGCGCCGAGATCGTCCGCGTTAAGGGCGGCCATGTCGCCAATCTCGATGCGCCCGAGGCCTTCAACCGGGCCGTGGCAGCGTTTTTGGAGGCGCTCGACGCGGCGGCCGCGCCATCGTGAGCGTCGAAAAAAAATCAGTTCAGCCTATGTCGCGATAGACTTCGCCGAGCGTCACCTCCACGCCGAGGCCGGGAAGCGGGACTGTCTCCTCGCCCCCCACGATCATCTCCGGTTTGCCGAAGTCGCCGCCCTCTCCTCGACGCCAGAGCCAAACCCGTGGCTCGTCCTGCGAGAGCACGAGATAATGGGCAAGCGACGGAATTGCCGTGTATTCTCCGGCTTTCTCGCTGAAGTCGACAGCCAGGGACGAAGGCGACAGAATCTCGGCGACCAAAACCGAGCAGTCCGTGGCGAGATCAGACGGATCGCCCTCGCGCCGGGTCACCATGACATCGGGATAGCGAACGCCGAAGGGCGTGCGGACCGCGAAATCAGCAACCGTGACGAGAAATTCGGTATCGGGCAGTCGGGTCTTCAACACGAAGGCCAGTTGCAATGCCAGCTCGGCGTGTCGCCGTGTGCCGCCGGTCATCATCTCCACGACCCTCCCGCGCACGAACTCGCGCTTGCCCTCGCGCCCTTCGTTCCAGCGCAGGAAATCGTCAGCGGTCCGGATGGCATTCTGCTGAATGTTCATAGAGGAACTCTAGCGCCGGCGCCGGCGTCGATCAAACGACGCGATCGCTCCGACCGGTTGAGCGCTCCGGGCTGCTTCACGTGAAACATTTCGGATGCTGTCAGTCCGCCCCCTCCAGGACCTTCAGCGCTTCCCGCGCGTCGATCCGCCCGTCATAGAGCGCGCGGCCGGAGATCGCGCCTTCGAGTTTGTGCGCGTCGGGCATCGTCAGCCGCACGACGTCGGCGAGCGAGGCGAGGCCGCCGGACGCGATGACGGGAATGGAAATGGCCTCGGCGAGATCGATGGTGGAATCCCAGTTGATGCCGGCCAGCACCCCGTCCCGGTCGATGTCGGTGTAGATGATCGCGGCAACGCCCGCGTCCTCGAACCGCCGGGCCAGATCGACGGCTGTCAGCTCGGACGTCTCCGCCCAGCCCTCGACGGCGACCTTGCCGCCCTTGGCGTCGATCCCGACGGCGATCCGGTCCGGAAACGCGCGCGCGGCCCGTTTCACCAGCTCCGGATCGCGCACGGCGACCGTGCCGAGGATGACCCGCGCCAGACCCTTGTCCAGCCAGCGCTCGATGTCGGCCATTGATCGGATGCCGCCGCCGAGCTGGATTGTCATGTCGGCGCCGACGGCCGCGACGATGGCTTCCACCGCCCGATCGTTGACGGCCCGCCCCTCAAAGGCGCCGTTGAGGTCGACGACGTGCAGGTGGGAAAACCCGGCGCCGCGAAAGTCCCGCGCCTGCGCGACCGGATCGGCGTTGTAGACGGTCGCCTGGTCCATGAGGCCGAGCTTCAGGCGCACGCAGGCGCCGTCCTTGAGGTCGATGGCGGGGAAGAGAATGGGGATGGTATTGGGGATATTACTGCTCCACAGCTTTCCACATATCGACGAGGTCCGAGCCGAAAGCCAATCCAGTCAAGACCAAAGCGGTGACCAGCAGCGTCCAAAGGGCGGTGGCCACGATGCCGGTTCCCACCTGCCGCGCGAACCCGGAATTGGATGTAATCGATTCCTTGATTTCGCGCGCTTGACGAAGGGTTTCGGACGCGATTGCGTCCTCACGGATGCGCGGCTCTGCAGCCTCCACGAAGGTCTCAGCGTAATCGCTAAGGATGTCGGTCGCGCGTTCGTAAAGCGTATCCCGAAGGTCATCTGTGAGGTAACCGCTGGTTAACGCTGCGACCTCCGCTTCTGTCGGATCGCGACCGGCGTGCTCAAGGCGAAAACGAATCAGCCAGTCCCGCTTTTGACGCTTGTAGAGGGCGTAGGCCACGAGCCCGACAAGATCGACCTTCGATGTATCGGAGCCGACGTAATGCTCAAGGACCTTATTGTATGCAGTCGCGTTCTTTTGCGGACGCTCGGGTTCGTTCACTTCTTAATTTCTCTGTATTTTTCCGCTACGCGCCTCAAAGCGCGCTCGTGAACTTCCTTATCAACCCGTCGAACTATCGATCCATTCGGTAACGTGACGTCGGAGAACACTCGATCACCCTTTCTGGCCTTTCGGACCACATAGCTGACCCCGGCTCTCGGCTTGTCCTTAGATACGGTTTCGGACATGACAACCTCGCTTCTGTAACCATTATCACATAGGAGGCTCACTATCGCCAAGCCACCGTGGTGTCTCGCTCAAGGCCTCCACCGGAGGAAATTGCCGATCAGGGCCAGGCCGAAGCGCTGGCTCTTTTCGGGGTGAAACTGAGTGCCGGCCTTGTTGCCGCTGGCGACGACCGCGGTGACGGGGCCGCCATAGTCGGTCGTGGCGACGATATCGGCGTCGTTCCTCGCGACGAGCTGATAGGAATGCACGAAATAGGCGTGCAGACCCGTCTCGCCGGTCGCAATGCCGGTCAGCAGCGGATGGTCGTGTCTCACGTGAATCGTGTTCCAGCCGATCTGCGGGAGTTTCAGCGACGGATCGGACGGCACCATTTTCTCGACGTCGCCGGCGATCCAGCCGAGTCCCGGCGTGACGGTCTTTTCCAGCCCGCGCTCGGCCATCAGCTGCATGCCGACGCAGATTCCGAGGAACGGCCGCGCCTTGGCTTCCACCGATTCGCGCAGCGCCGCGACCATGCCGGGGACGGCATCGAGCCCGGCGCGGCAATCGGCAAAGGCGCCGACGCCCGGCAGGACGATCCGGTCGGCCCGCCGCACGGTTTCCGGCTCGGCCGTGAGAACGATCTCGGCGGCAATACCGGTCTCGCGCGCGGCGCGCTCGAAGGCTTTCGTCGCCGAGTGCAGATTGCCCGAGCCGTAGTCAATGATCGCCACCGTCTGCATTATCGCGCTCCCGTCGCGTCGAAGAACCCGCCGGTGCGCGCTGGCGCCGGTTTGTGGCGCTCGGTCGTCCACGGCGCGGCGGCGAGCGCCGGGGGTGTCGCCGGCCCGCCGGAGCCCGGCCGGCCGCCATAGTATCTCAGTTCCGCCTCCGCCAGATCGCCGGCCTGGAAGGCGGCCACCTCGCGCCAGCCTCTCCGCCGGTAGCGCGCGGCGCGAAGGCTCGGCCCCTCCAGCGCGATCAGGATTCCAAGCAGCGCCTGCAGGACAGCCGCCGTGAGCTCGAAACCTTGCTCGCCCAGCAGGGTGATCGCGACGGACAGGCCCAGCGCGGCAAGCCCCGCGATCCAGAGGCCATGGCGGAACAGCCAGAGAAAGGTGAACAGCAGCGCCCAGAACGAAAACGCGTCGCGCACGAACACGGCGTCCTTCGTCCGCTGGCCCTCCGGCGGCTCGAAGACGATGAAGCGGGTCAGCGCCATGCTCGCCTCGGTCGGGCGCCCCGGCTCACGCCAGCGTGCCCTTGGTGGACGGAACGAGGTCGGCCTGGCGGGGATCGATCGCCACGGCGTCGCCGAGGACGCGGGCCACCGCCTTGAAGCAGGTCTCGGCGATGTGGTGGGCGTTGGCCCCGGCCAGATTGGTAACATGCAGCGTCACACCGGCGTTCTGGGCCAGCGCCTGGAAGAACTCGCGCACCAGCTCCGTGTCGAAGTCGCCGATCTTGTCGCGGGTGAAATCGGCGGAAAACACCAGGAACGGCCGGCCCGACACGTCGATCGCGGCGCGTGTCAGGCACTCGTCCATGGCCAGGTCGAGCGAGGCGTAGCGGCGGATGCCGCGCCGCTCGCCGAGCGCTTGTCTGATCGCCTGGCCGAGCGCGATGCCGGTGTCCTCGACCGTGTGGTGATCGTCGATGTGGAGGTCGCCCTTGGCGGCGACGTCCATGTCGATCAGCGAATGGCGCGACAGCTGTTCCAGCATGTGGTCGAAGAAGCCGACGCCGGTGGCGATCGTCGACCGGCCGGTGCCGTCGAGATCGACGCGGACGCGGATCTCGGTTTCCTTGGTCTTTCTCTCGACGACGGCGTCGCGCCGCCCGGCTGTCTCGCCCATGATGTCACCTTCTCGCGGATGTCGCCCGGCTTCTAGCACCGGGGCCGTGGCGCTGTCATGGGGTCATATGCCGGAGAGCTCGGCACATTCCCTTGCAATCACGTAGATTGACCGCCTCTGTCCCAAATCGGCGCGTCATTGAAAAACCCAACAAGTTGGGTTAAATACCGGCATGGTGACTGTCTTGCGCGCCCTCGCAATGCGCGTCGTTATCTACCTCAACGACCACGAACCGGCGCACGTTCATGTCTACGGCGATGGGCAGGCCCGTATCGATCTGACCGGTGCACGCCCGACGGTGATCGAGAAAAGGCGCATGACGAGGGGCGAATTGCGCAAAGCGCTCGCGTTGGTGGCGGAACACCAGGCAGCGCTGCTCCGGCGGTGGGAGGAAATTCATGGCTGAGTTCGACCTGACAGATGCCGAGTACGACGCAGCGACGCGGCGCGGCGAGCAGGCCGGTGCCGGGCAACCGCGACCCTCTTCGGTCTACTATGACCCGCAGACCGGCCTGATCATCGTCGAATTCCTCAACGGAGCCGCTTTCATGGTCCCGGCCCGGTCCCTCCAGGGGCTGGAAAAGGCGTCGGACGCCGAACTGGCGGATGTCGAAATTCTCGGAGATGACGGGCTGCATTGGGAAAGGCTCGACGCCGACTTCACCATTGCCGGCTTGATGGCCGGGGTGTTCGGAACACGCTCCTTCGTCGACGTGGCGCGCAAAGGCGGAAAGGCCCGGACAGCAGCGAAGATCGCCGCGTCTCGAACGAACGGGGCCAAGGGCGGTCGGCCGCGTAAGACGGTTGGGTGATCCGACCCCACTTGGCAATCCCTTTTGCCGGGTCCACATGGGACGCGGATGAAAAGGACGCGACTATGAGCATTCAGAACCACGACCCGGCCACGATCTACGGCACCACCATCGTCACGGTCCGCAAGGGCGGCAAGGTGGTGATTGCCGGCGACGGCCAGGTGTCGCTCGGCAACACCGTGATGAAGGGCAACGCCAGAAAGGTCCGCCGGATCGGCAAGGAGGGCGCCGTGATCGCCGGCTTCGCCGGGGCGACGGCCGACGCCTTCACGCTGCTGGAGCGGCTGGAGGCCAAGCTCGAACAATATCCCGACCAGCTCATGCGCGCCTGTGTCGAGCTCGCCAAGGACTGGCGGACCGACCGTTATCTGCGGCGACTGGAAGCGATGATGATCGTCGCCGACAAACAGGTGACGCTGACGCTGACCGGCAATGGCGACGTGCTGGAGCCGGAGAACGGCGTCATCGCCATCGGCTCGGGCGGCAATTACGCGCTGGCCGCCGCGCGGGCGCTCGCCGAGACAGATTACGACGCCGCGGAGATTGCCCGCCGGGCGATGAAGATCGCCGCCGAGATCTGCATCTACACCAACAGCAATGTGGTTATGGAGAGCCTCGATACGTCGGGGTGAAGGTTGCGGGGATCGGGCCCACAGCCCGCTCGCTCGGCTGATGCAAAGATCAACCCATGAAAAAGGCCCGCGGCGAGCGCTCGCCGCGGGCCTTTCTGATTCACGTGGAACGACCCGCGCCCGAAGGCGCGGAGCGTAACGGCCCTGCGGCCTATTCCTCGTCGGTGCGGTTCTTCAGCGCCGCGCCGAGAATGTCGCCGAGCGAAGCGCCCGAGTCGGTCGAACCGAACTGCGCGACGGCTTCCTTCTCCTCGGCGATCTGCAGCGCCTTGATCGACACGCCGACGCGGCGGGCCTTCTTGTCGAACTGCGTGACGCGCGCGTCGATCTTCTGGCCGACCGAGTAGCGCTCGGGGCGCTGCTCGTCGCGGTCGCGGGCGAGATCCGACCGGCGGATGAAGGAGGTGAGGTCGGTATCGACGATCTTCACTTCCAGGCCGCCATCCTTCACCTCGGTGACCTCGCAGGTGACCACGGCGCCGCGGCGCACGTCGCCGGCTTCCGCCGCCTCGACGAACGGATCGCCGCCGACCTGCTTCATGCCGAGCGAGATGCGCTCCTTGTCGATATCGACGTCGAGCACCTGGGCCTTGACGATGTCGCCCTTGTTGAACTCCTCGATCACCTGTTCGCCCGGACGGTTCCAGTCCAGGTCGGAGAGGTGGACCATGCCGTCGACATCGCCGTCGAGCCCGATGAACAGGCCGAACTCGGTCTTGTTCTTGACCTCGCCCTCGACGATCGTGCCGACCGGGAACTGGTCGCGGAACGACTCCCACGGGTTGGAGAGCGTCTGCTTGAGACCGAGCGAGATGCGGCGTTTGTTCGGGTCGACCTCGAGCACGACCACCTCGACCTCTTCCGAGGTGGAGAGGATTTTGCCCGGATGGACGTTCTTCTTCGTCCAGGACATCTCGGAGACGTGGATGAGCCCCTCGATGCCCGGCTCCAGCTCGACGAACGCGCCGTAGTCGGTGATGTTGGTGACGCGGCCGGTGACCTTGACGCCCATCGGGTACTTGACGCCGATGCCATCCCACGGATCGGCCTCGAGCTGCTTCATGCCCAGCGAGATGCGGTGCGTCTCCTGGTTGATCCGAATGATCTGGACCTTCACCGTCTGGCCGATCTGCAGGATCTCGGTCGGATGGTTGACGCGGCGCCAGGCCATGTCGGTGACATGCAAGAGGCCGTCGATGCCACCGAGGTCGACGAAGGCGCCGTAGTCGGTGATGTTCTTGACGATGCCGTCGACGGTCTGACCCTCTTCGAGGTTCTGGACGATCTCGGAGCGCTGCTCCGCCCGGCTCTCTTCGAGGACGGTGCGGCGCGAGACGACGATGTTGCCGCGGCGCTTGTCCATCTTGAGGATCTGGAAAGGCTGCGGCGTGTTCATCAGCGGCGTGACGTCGCGGATCGGCCGGATGTCGACCTGCGAGCGCGGCAGGAAGGCAACGGCGCCGTCGAGGTCGACCGTGAAGCCGCCCTTGACCTGGTTGAAGATCTGGCCTTCGACCTTTTCGCCGGCTTCGAACTGTCTCTCGAGCTTGACCCAGCTTTCCTCGCGGCGCGCCTTGTCACGCGACAGCACGGCTTCGCCCAGCGCGTTCTCGATGCGCTCGACATAGATCTCGACGACGTCGCCGACCTTGAGATCGCTCTCCTTGCCCTTGGCGCCGAATTCCTTGAGGGCGACACGGCCCTCGACCTTCAGGCCGGCATCGATGACGGCCATGTCCTTTTCGATCGCGACGACGGTGCCCTTGACCACGGCGCCTTCGGCGACGTCCTGTTCGTGGAACGAGGCTTCGAGCAGCGAGGCGAAATCTTCGCGGGACGGGTTTAAGTTAGACATTCCTACTCCTTGGGAACTCTCCCACTATCCGTGGGAAAGCGGCGCGCCGTGGGGCGAATGCCCCGGGTCAGACATTGCGTTGCGCCCGATGTCGCGGTCCGGCCTGTCCCGAAAACGGGAGAGACCCGGAGCGGTTTCGCCGTTGCGGCACCGCGCCGTTCGGCGCGCAAGACCGCGGCCGGGCAGGATCGATCGAAGCATGGCGGGCCGTGGAGACATCCGGCGCCGAGAAAATCAGGCGGAGGACAAGCCGTTGGCCGATAGCCGTAAAGGGCGTGCCTTCTTACGAAAGGCCGCCCTTACACTCCGTTCCGTCAGGCCAGGGACCGGTCGATGATCGCGCAGGCCGCACGGAACGCGGTTTCTATATCCAATTCGCTGGTATCCAGCAAGTGCGCGTCGGTGGCCGGCTTCAACGGCGCGACGCTGCGCCCGGCGTCGCGTGCGTCGCGTTCGCGGACTTCGGCGAGAATCCGCTCATAGGCGACGTCGCGGCCCTTGGCGGCAAGTTCGTCGGTGCGCCGGCGCGCCCGGACCTCGGCCGAGGCGGTGACGAAGATCTTCACCCGCGCGTTCGGGCAGATCACCGTGCCGATGTCGCGTCCGTCGAGAACGGCGCCTTCCGGCCGCGCGGCGAAACCGCGCTGAAACTCGGTCAGGGCCGACCGGACTTGCCGATGCACGGCGACGCGCGAGGCGAGTTCCCCGGCCTCGCGGCCGCGCAAGCTTCCGTCGTCGAGATGCGAGGTGTCGAGCTGTTCGGCGATCGGTGCCACCGCCGCGGCGTCGTCGAGGTCGATGCCGGAATCTTCGGCGAGCTTGCCGACGGCGCGGTAGAGCAAGCCGGTGTCGAGATAAGGCAGGCCGTAATGCTCCGCCAGACGCTTGGCGAGGGTGCCCTTGCCGGCGGCGGCGGGGCCGTCGATGGCGATGGTCAGTGGCGCGGTCATAGGGCGTGATCCGTGTTGGACGGCCGGTCCGGCTCCATTTCGGGAACCGGCGGGTCGAGAGCAAGGGTGCCGCGCGCGTCCAGCACCAGCAGGATCGCGGCGACGACGGCGCCGAGCAGAAACGGGACGGCGACCATGAACAGGATCAGTTCGAGTTCACCGATCCAGCGGGCGAGGCGCAGCGCGAAATCGATGACGCCATTGCCGGTGTCGAGGAGGCCGGGCGGCGCGATCTCGCCGCGCAGCGCCAGCCGCTCGGCGGCGCCCTTTTCGGTCTGGTAGACCACCGCGATTACGCCGCAGAAGGCCAAAAAGGCGGGCATCGGCAAAAGTGCGGCCAGACGGCTGGCGAGCGTTCCCGACCGTGCCCGAAGATGTCGCGCGCGGTAACGGCCGTAGATGAAGGCGACCGGGGAGAAGAACACGATGGCGAGGATCGCCGCGATCATGCGCGGTTCGCCTTCTCGCGCCGGACGCCGATTTCGATCCGGTCCAGCGCCGCATAGGGCGGGCGCTCGAAGAATTTAGCGTCGTCGAGAAAGGCGAGCAGCATATCGAACGCATCGACGCCCCAGAAAACCGGTCCCGCCACACCGGCCGAATCGTAGGGCACGAAGCTCGGAACGCCAAAGACGCCGGCGGCAACTGCGTCTTCGGTATTCGCCCTCAGCGCGGCTTTCGAGGCCTCGGCCGTGGCGAGGGCCGGATCGACGCTAAGGCGCTCCGCCAGTGCTGCTAGGCCGCCCGGCGTATCGATGGGATGGCCTTGCGAAAAGACGAAATCGAAGGCGCCGCGCACCGTTTCTATATCCGCGCCCTTGCCGTCATTGGCGCCCGCCAGCAGGCGCAGCGCGGCCAGCGGGTTGAACGGGTGGCGCGGCGGAAACACCGTCTCGCGGCCCAGCGTCGCCCCGAGAAACACCGCCTGGCGGTAGGTATGCAAGCGCTTGGCGTCGATCTCGGCCGGACCGAGCTGGCCATGATGGGCCAGCACCGCGCCAAACAGAATCGCCCGCGGCCGCACCGTGACATCGGCCGGCAGATCGGGCAGCCGCGCCAGAACGATATGGGCGTAGGGCGACAGGAGATCGTAGTAAAAGTCGAGCCGGCGTTTCATGGCTAGGCCTCCGGCGTCTCGATATGCGCCCCAAGGCCGGTCATCATCGCCTCGAATTCGGGAAAGCTGGTGGCGATCATGCGGCCGTCGTCGACGCTCACGGCCTTCTCGCAGGCCATGCCAAGAACCAGAAAGCTCATGGCGATGCGGTGGTCGAGATGGGTGGGGACGGTGCCCCCGCCATAGCCGCGACCCTCGGGATCGCCGCTCACGGTCAGCCAGTCGGCACCTTCCTCGTGGGCGATTCCATTGGCTGCGAGCCCGGCGGCGACGGCGGCCAGCCGGTCGCTCTCCTTGACGCGCAATTCGTCGAGACCGCGCATCACCGTCGTGCCCTTGGCGAAGGCGGCGGCGATCGCCAGCACCGGATATTCGTCGATCATCGACGGCGCGCGGGCTTGCGGCACCTCGATTGCGGTCAGCTCGGAATGACGCACCCGCAGGTCGGCAACATCCTCGCCGCCAGCCACGCGCCGGTTCAGAACCTCGATCGCGGCGCCCATGTCGACGAGCGTCTCGATCAGGCCGGTGCGGGTCGGGTTCATCAGGACGTTTTCTATGGTGACGTCCGAGCCCGGCACGATCAGCGCCGCGACGATCGGAAAGCCGGCCGAGGACGGATCGCCCGGCACGATAAAATCGGCAACGCCGGTGAGTTGGCCCTGGCCTTCGAGGCGGATATGCCGCACCCCGGCCGCGTCGGTTTCGACGGCGATCGTCGCGCCGAAGCCCTGCAGCATCCTTTCGGTGTGGTCGCGGGTCATCACCGGCTCGATCACCGTGGTGATTCCCGGCGCGTTCAGGCCGGCGAGGAGGACGGCGGACTTCACCTGCGCCGAGGCCATCGGCACCCGGTATGCGATCGGCGCGGCGACGCGGGCCCCGCGAATCGACAGCGGCAGCCGGTCGCCCGAACGCGCCACCACCTGTGTGCCCATCAGCCGCAGCGGATCGAGCACCCGGCCCATTGGCCGCTTCGACAGCGACGCGTCGCCGACGAAGGTCGTGGCGAAGTCGTAGGCGCCGACGAGGCCCATGGTCAGCCGCGCGCCGGTACCGGCATTGCCGAAATCCAGAACCCCCTCGGGTTCCAGAAGGCAGCCATTGCCGACACCCTCGACCACAAACGTATCGCCGTCCTTGGCGATCAGCGCGCCCATCGCCCGCATGGCGTTGCCGGTGGCGATCACGTCCTCGCCTTCGAGAAGTCCGGTGATCCGGGTGGTGCCGGCTGCGATCCCGCCGAACAGGAAGGCGCGATGGGAGATCGACTTGTCGCCCGGCACTGCCGTTCGGCCGGTGAGCCCGCCGGCCTTGCGAGCGCTGATCGGCCGTGCTGCCGTCGCCATTGCGTGCATGCGTTTCGTCCCCGTCATTTCCGGCTTCGCGCGCCTGGCTTTGATCGCCTGACCGCGGCGCGCTCTTTCTGTCGCCGTAATCCGGCTTTGACAAGGGCCGGGCGAGGCCGTAAGGGACCAACCGATTTTCATCGGAGCGGAATTGCGGCATCAAGACAGCCGGCCACCTCTTCGCGGCGGCAAAGCCGCGGCGGTGACCAGCCGGATCGCGAGCCTTTCCTACCGAGAGCGACCTGGGCGGACGCGGACGCGCCGACCCCAATCGACGACGAGGCAATGATGGCGAAATCCGAACTCGGCACCAAGCGGACCGACCCAGAGACGGGCCGCAAATTCTACGATCTGGGCAAGGATCCGATCGTCTCACCTTACACCGGTAAATCCTATCCGCTCTCCTTCTTCGAGGTCGAGCCGACGCGCGGCTCCGTGCCGAAGGAGAAGGCGAAGGCGAAGCCGAAGGCCCCCGTCGAGGATGATGAGGAGGAGGAGACGGTCGAGGTGGAGGGGACCGAGAACACGGTGTCCCTCACCGACGTCGAGGAGGAGGAAGACTCGACCTCCGACAAGTCCGATCTGCCCGACGTCGATGTGACGGACGACGAGGACGACAGCGACGACAACGACACCTTCCTGGCGACCGACGACGATGATGACGATGACGACGACGTCGCCGACATCATCGGCGGCGGCCGGGACGACGACGACGATTGATCGCGGCGGGCAAGACGGCACGGTCGTTTGATCGTCCGCGTCGCGCCCGCGGCTCATCGAAATTCGCTTGATCTTCGCGGCGGGCTTGATTAAGAACCCGCCGATACCGACGCGGGCCGCACCCAGGGCCCGCCGACAGTTCGCCGGTTGCCGGCGGCGTGGGGCCATAGCTCAGCTGGGAGAGCGCTACAATGGCATTGTAGAGGTCAGCGGTTCGATCCCGCTTGGCTCCACCATTTTCCTCAATACAAGAATTCGATCCAGACGACGTCGTCTGCGTTTTCAGGCGTCGTGCGCGCCGCGATGGTCTCGCCGTTGAACCCGGCGACGACCGTTTCCGGCGTGTCGCCGTCGACCGGCAACGACGATGTCCAGACCGAGGGCACTTCCTCCGTTTCCGGCCGCCCCGCGATCGGAATGGCGCCCAGCGTCGCGTTGTCATCGATGCCGAAATAGCCGCGCGGCCGCATCACGTTGACCACCTCACCGGGAAGCGTCGTTCCGGCGATCGCGCCGGCGACGCCCGGATAGAGTCTGAGATTGGCGATGTCGGTCGAGCGCGGGAAGCTGGAGCGATAGATGCGCGTCACCGGATAGCCCTCGGCCGCGACGACGAATTCGTATCGCTGGCCGGGTTCCGCCGCAAACGGCCCGAAGCGGCCGTCCGCGCCGACGGTCGTCTCCAGCACCGCCTCGCCCTGGCGCTCACCGGTCTCCGAATCGACGGCGAAGACGGTCAGCCGCGCGCCTTCGAGCGGCAGATTGGTCGGCGCGCCGTTGGCGTAGCCGGAAACCTCTCCCGCGACGGTCGGCGAGTCCTCCGGTTCGATGTCGAGGGTCGTCGGCACCTGGCCGGTGATGGCCTTGTAAATCGCGATGAAGGCCTCGGGCGACGTCGCCGTCTCGCGATGGTCGATGCCGTCGATGACGACCGAGTCGGCGCCCTTGAGTTCCGGGGCGTCGAAGGAGACGCCGGTTGCCTGGCCGGGCAGGCCGAGGAACCGCGCATCGGGCTGGGCGTAGAGGTCGAAGCGGTCGGATCGGATCACCGTTACCGGTATGTCCTTCGGCACCTCAGGCGGCTGATTCAGAGCGGTCAGGAACCGGCCGGCGCCGTTATATTCGGAGTTCAAGCGTTCCTCGGAATTGGCGTAGACGCCGTGATGGACGCAGCCGGCCAGCACCATCCCGGCGACCTTGTCGGCGCCGCCGAAATTCCTCACGTAATTGCGCGCCGTCTGACAGCCGCGCGAATGGGCAACGATCGCGACCTTGTCGCCTTCGCTCGCGTTCAGCGCTCTCTCGACCGCCTGCGACAGCCCGTCGGCGGCGTCCTTGGTGGAGGAGCGATTTTCTTGGGCGACCGTGTCGTCGGCCCGCGCCGAGGGATGGTCTATATCGGCCGCGAAAAGCCGGTCGGCAGGATAGCCGTTGCTTTCGAACCGCCACAGCACCGGCATCCAGAAGACGGCTGAATCGCCCTCGCCATGGACGAAGACGATCGGGGGCGTAGGCCTAGCCGCGTCCTCGCCGGCGGCCCGGGCGGTGGACGCCGGGAGGCTCGCGGCGAGCACCGCCAGCATTGTCCGGATCGCACTGGCTCTCTTCATGTTTCAATCTCCCGCATTTGTCCTGCTCCACGTCGCTGCAAGAAAGGGCGGCTGGCGGGTGGGGCAATGCCGCGCGGAAATCACAACTTGAACGTCACGGCGAATCTTGCGTTATTAAAATATTGACGATTGCCCGCTGCCCGCCAGATGATCCTCATCAGGTTGATGCGGAACGATAAGGGAAAAGTCTCATGAAAACATTTGGATGGGTTGCCGCGGGCATCGCGGCCATGACCTTGACCGCCGGCGTCGCAACAGCGCAGGAAAAATTCATCACCATCGGCACCGGCGGCCAGACCGGCGTCTATTTCGTGGTCGGCCAGTCGATCTGCAAGCTGGTCAATCGCGGCCAGGCCGAGCACGGGCTGAAATGCACGGCACCCTCGACCGGCGGCTCGGTCGCCAACGTCAACGCGGTCAAGGCGGGCGACCAGACCATGGGCGTTGCCCAGTCCGACATGCAGTACAACGCGCTTGAGGGCCTGGATCCTTGGGAAGGCGACCCGTTCAAGGGCGAGCGGGCAGTGTTCTCGATCCATCCCGAGCCGATGACCGTGGTGGCGCGCGCCGATTCCGGCATCGAGACCTTCGACGATCTGAAGGGCAAGCGCGTCAATATCGGCAATCCCGGCTCCGGGCAGCGCGCGACCATGGAAATCATCATGGACCGCAAGGGCTGGACCATGGACGACTTCTCGCTGGCTTCCGAGCTGAAGGCGGCGGAACAGTCGCAGGCGCTTTGCGACAACAATGTCGACGCCATCATCTACACGGTCGGCCATCCGAACGGCTCGATCCAGGAGGCGACGACCACCTGTGAGGCCAAGCTCATTCCGGTGACCGGCCCCGAGATCGACAAGCTGGTCGAGGAGAACCAGTATTATTCGGCGGCGACGATCCCCGGCGGCCTTTACGAGGGCAATGACGCGGAGACCCAGACCTTCGGCGTGCGGGCGACCATGGTCTCCTCCGAAGCTGCCGACGAGGAGACCATCTACCAGGTCGTCAAGGCGGTGTTCGACAATTTCGACCGCTTCAAGAAGCTGCATCCGGCCTTCGAGAACCTCACCAAGGAAGAGATGACCGAAGCCGGTATCTCCGCCCCGCTGCATCCGGGTGCCGAGCGCTACTTCAAGGAAGCCGGGCTTCTGTAGGCGCTCATATCGGCGGCGGGACCCAAATCGGCCCCGCCGCGTCACCCCGCGATGACCCTCCGATTGTCTCCGGTCCCGACCGGCTCGGCTCGGGGCGTCGTCCCGGCCGGACCACCATCAGGCAAAGCGAGCTCCTGCAATGACCAAAACTCCGCGTCATTCCGAGAGCCTCGACGACGAGCGCCCCCGCGAGATCGACAGTGTCGACGTCGAAGCGGCGACCTCACGCCAGGAATCGCTGCATGAACTCGTCGCCTCCTCCGATACCGGCGGCCGCAGTCCGGCGAAGCCGGTCGCGTATCTGATCTCAGGCACGGCGCTCGTCTGGTCGCTGTTCCAGTTGTGGATCGCCTCGCCGCTGCCCTTCATGGTCGGCGTTGGCGTTTTCAACAACACCGAAACCCGGTCGATCCATCTCGCCCTCGCGCTGTTCCTGGCCTTTCTGGCCTTCCCGGCGTCTCGGTCGATCTTCCAGCTTGTCCTCGGCATCGGCGTGCCACTGCTTCTGGGCTTTCTGTTTCTGGAAGGCGCGACTGGTGTCTTGCCGGTCTGGTACATCCCGGTGATCACGATTGCGATGATCGTCGCCGCGGCACTGCCGTCACCGAACAAGCGCGTGCTGCCGCATGAATGGGTGCTGGCGATCGCCGGCGCGGCGACGGCCTCCTATCTCTATTTCGCTTATGAATCGATCTCGGGGCGCATCGGCGCGCCGAACATGACCGACTTCATGGTCGGCACGGTCGGGCTGATGGTGCTCCTGGAAGCCACCCGCCGGGCGCTTGGCCCGGCATTGATGGTGGTGGCGTCGGTGTTCCTCATCTACACCTTCCTCGGCCCCTACATGCCGTCGATCATCGCCCATAAGGGCAATTCGCTCTCCGAGGTGATCAACCACCAGTGGATCACCACCGAGGGTGTCTTCGGCATCGCGCTGGGCGTCTCCACGTCCTTCGTCTTCCTGTTCGTGCTGTTCGGCTCGCTGCTCGACAAGGCCGGCGCCGGCAGCTACTTCATCAATGTCGCCTTCTCGCTGATGGGCCACATGCGCGGGGGCCCGGCCAAGGCGGCAGTCGTCTCCTCCGCGATGACCGGGCTGATCTCCGGCTCCTCGATCGCCAACGTCGTGACCACCGGCACCTTCACCATCCCGCTGATGAAGCGGGTCGGCTTCTCGGCCGAAAAGGCCGGCGCTGTCGAAACCGCTTCGTCCGTCAACGGCCAGATCATGCCGCCGGTCATGGGTGCCGCCGCGTTCCTGATGGTCGAATATGTCGGCATTCCCTATTTCGACGTGGTCAAGCACGCCTTTCTGCCGGCGGTCATCTCCTATATCGCGCTGGTCTACATCGTTCATCTGGAGGCGTTGAAGGCCGGCATGGAGGGCCTGCCCCGCGCCTATGTGCCCAAGCCCTGGCTGCAGTGGCTGGTCGGCGTCGTTTTCGGAATCCTGGTGCTGTGCGCCGTGTCGTTCGGCGTCTATTACGGCATCGGCTGGATCCGCCCGACCTTCGGCGAGAATGCCGGCTGGATCGTCTTCGCGCTGCTCATCGCGGTCTATGTCGGCCTTTTGTGGTACGGCGCGAAATATCCGGCGCCGAAACTGGACGACCCAGACAAGCCGATCACCGAACTGCCGCTGCCCGGCCCGACGGTCAAATCCGGCCTGCATTTCATCCTGCCGGTCGTGGTTCTCGTCTGGGCGCTGATGGTCGACCGCCTGTCGCCGGGCCTTTCGGCCTTCTGGGCCGCGGCGTTCATGATCTTCATCCTTGTGACCCAGCATCCGATCACCGCCTTCTTCCGAGGGACCGGCAATTACGGCCTTGAGGCGGGCCGCGGCCTGATCGATCTGATCGACGGGCTGATCACCGGTGCCCGCAACATGATCGGCATCGGCATCGCCACGGCGACCGCCGGCATCATCGTCGGCGCGGTGTCGCAGACCGGCGTGGGTTCGGCGCTGGCGGAGGTCGTCGAGGTGCTGTCGGGCGGCAATCTGATGGCCATTCTGTTGCTCACCGCGGTCCTGTCGCTGATCCTCGGCATGGGGCTGCCGACCACGGCCAATTATATTGTCGTCTCGGCGCTGCTCGCCCCGGTAATTGTCACCCTCGGCGAGGCCAACGGCCTGATCGTGCCGCTGATCGCGGTGCATCTGTTCGTGTTCTATTTCGGCATCATGGCCGACGTGACACCACCGGTCGGGCTGGCCTCCTTCGCGGCGGCGGCGGTTTCCGGCGGCGACCCCATCAAGACCGGCGCGATCGCCTTCTTCTATTCCCTGCGCACGGCGGCGCTGCCGTTCCTGTTCATCTTCAACACCGATCTGTTGCTGATCAATGTCGGTTGGATTCAGGGCATCCTCATCTTCATCGTCGCGACCGTGGCGATGCTCCTGTTCGCCGCCGCGACGCAGGGCTGGTTCCTGACCAAGAACCGCGTCTGGGAGGGTGTGGCCCTGCTTTTGATCGCCTTTACCCTGTTCCGGCCGGGCTTCTGGATGGACATGGTGGTGCCACCTTACAACGACCGGCCGGCGAGCGAGCTGGTGGTGGCGGCCGAAAATACGCCGCAGGGTCAGCCGCTGCGGCTGCGGATTGCCTATCTCGATGCCTTCGGCGCTCCCTCCGAGCGCACGGTCGACCTGCCTTTGCCGGATGGGGCGAGCGGCGAGGAGCGACTGGCGAATGCCGGGCTCGAGCTCGTCGAGACCGACGGCAAGACGATGATCGACAATGTGGCGTTCGGCTCGCCGGCCGAGGCTGTCGGGCTCGATTGGGATCAGCAGATCACGCTGGTCAGAACGCCGACCGAACAGCCGACGAAATATTGGATGTTCCTGCCCGCCCTGGCCCTGTTGGGCCTGCTCGTCTGGGGCCAGCTCCGCCGGGCGTCACGCGAGCCGGCACCGACCAAGGCCGGGGCCGTGGCGGGCTGAGAGTAGCGTTAAAACGAATCAAGGCGCGGCAAGCCAGGCTTGCCACGCCTCGAATGTCTTGCGATCCGCGGCGGCCGTTCGCCGCCGGCCAATGACCTACCGTTCAGCCGATGAACGACAGCAAAACGATGGTTGCCGCCAAAGCTAGCGTGATCATGCCGGTAACGGCGAGGGTCTGGAAAACTTCGCTGCGGATCATGGTTGGCGCCTTTCATGTGAGCGCGTGGGTGATGCGGCGCATGTGCGATGCACAAGCGTGTCGTACCAGTCCGCTTTGCGACATTTTTCGTCGCCGCAATGGCAAATCAGCTCCGCGCGAGCTTTGCTCTTCCGCCCAGCCTCCAGCGCTCAGGCCGAGTGGGAAAAAATGTCCTCGTCGTCCCAGCCGGCCAGATCGAGCTTCGCCCGGGTCGGCAGGAAGGCGAAGCAGGCCTTGGCGAGATCCATCCGGTCCTCGCGCTCGAGCCGTTTGTAGAGGCCGCCCATGATGTCGTGGAGATACAGAACGTCCGAGGCGGCATATTCGACCTGCGCCGGCGACAAGGTCTCCGCGGCCCAGTCGGAGGATTGCTGCTGCTTGGACAGGTCGGTGCCGGCCATCTCGCGCGCCAGATCCTTCAGCCCGTGTCGGTCGGTATAGGTCCGCGTCAGTCTCGAGGCGATCTTGGTGCAGAAGATGCCGTCAGTCATCACCCCGAAGGCGTGATAGAGCGCGGCGATGTCGAAGCGGGCATAGTGGAAGATCTTGGTCCGCGACGCGTCCTTGAGCAGCGTCGTCAGGTTCGGCGCCTCGCGCTGGCCCTTGGCGATCTGCACGATGTCCGCCGTACCGTCGCCAGGCGACAGCTGGACGACGCAAAGCCGGTCGCGGCGCGTGTCGAGGCCGAGCGTTTCGGTGTCGATGGCGACGGGGCCGGTATAGCGGGAAATGTCGGGGATATCGCCTTTGTGGACACGGATGGTCATGGACTGCCTTCGTTCTGAGGATGCGTTCCGTCCGCTCTAGCGGATTTTCGCCCTGAGGCAAAAGGCTTCCTGCCCGCCGAAGGCCGTCCCGGCCGGCCAGAGAGCGCCGGGTCGTTCGTGCGGGACGGCCGCAGGAACGCTGCGGATCATGCGTTTCTTACATGGCCTCGAATGCATGCCGCAAAGCCGGCTGGACCGCATTGAAAAGACTGATTACTGACGAAATCGATGCGCCTTACATAGGGTTCGCGTAAGCATCGAAAGTCAAAACGATTTCTTCATGTTTGTAACACAAGGTTTGCCTCGGTCGGGCGCTCGAGGGGGAGCAAAGCGCCGGTAATCGTTGCCCGTCATCGGGGACGCGACGTCGGCATTGTGCCGCGAAGGGTCGGCCGGAAAATGCGTATCCAATCCATTCGCGGTTCGGTGACGTTCGGATCGGAATGCTTCACATAAATGATCAAGGGGAAACAATGCTCAAGAACATGATGATGACTGCCGCCGCTGGTGCTCTGCTCTGCGGCGCAAGCCTGGTGACGCCCGCGCTTGCGGACCAGCATGAGGCGCCGATCAAGGAATTGGTGGAAGCGAAGCTGAAGGCGGCTCTGAACGATCCGATCGTCATCGCCGCTATCAAGGCGCAGAATGAGAAGAACGCCGCGATCTCCCAGGCCGATATCGACGCGCTCGACCAGAAATGGCGCGGTGAGGTCGACGCCGGCGGTGGCGCGATGGTTGACGGGACGCTTTCCTCGGAAGTGTCGAGTTACCTGAAGAAGGTCAAGGACGAGCAGCAGGGCGCGCTGACCGAACTCTTCGTCATGGACGCCAAGGGCCTGAATGTCGGTCAGAGCGACCCGACATCGGATTACTGGCAGGGCGACGAAGCCAAATGGCAGAAGACCTTCAGTGCCGGTGCCGATGCGGTCTTCGTCGACGAGATCGAGCAGGACGAATCGACTCAGCAGCTGCAGTCGCAGGCCAGCTTCACGATCACCGATCCTGAGACCGGCGAGCCGATCGGTGCGGCGACTGCCGGCATCAATCTCGAGATGCTCTGATTGTAAGCCCTATCGGGTAAGGAAGCCTCAGCCATGTCCAAGTTTCTACCGCAACTAACCAGTCCCGCACGCTCCGTCGGGTTGAAGGCAGCGCTGGCGACAGCGGTGCCTGTGTTGCTTGGTATCGCGGCGCTCGTCGCGATCCAGGTGCAGAACCTCAAGAGCACGATCTATCAGGAAGCCGAAGGCAGCACGGTCACCATCGTGCAGTTGATGGCCGACCAGATGGCGGGCGGTGTGAAATGGGGCAAGGCTGAGGTCGTCGACAAGGTCTACGCCGATCTTGCGGCGCAGCCCGGTAACGAAATGTCGGACGTCCTGGTCCTGAACAAGGACGGGGCGACCGTCACCCAGTTCGCCGACGAAGTGCTGACGAACGCCGGCGACCTGTCGGGATTCGTTGCCGACTCGGCTACGGAACTCGCCAACGGCAAGATCAGCACGCGCCGGGTCGGCCAACATCTTCTGATTGCCGCGCCGATCGCCCCCGGCGGCGAACAGATCGGCACGGTTGCCATGGCCTGGGACCTCGCGCGCCTGGACGCGCTGGCTCGAGCCGAGATGTGGAAGGGTGCCCTTTTCGGTATCATCATCGCCGGCATGGTTGTGGGCGTCGTCGCGTTCTTCCTCAAGCGCAGCGTGACCGGACCGATTCGCACGGTGACCGGCGTCATGACGGCGCTGGCTGAGGGCGACAATTCCGTCGAGGTTCCGCATGTCGAGCGCGAGGACGAAGTTGGCCGGATGGCGAACGCGGTGTTGGCGTTCAAGCAGGCGGCTTTGGAGAAGCAACGGGTTGAAGCCGAGGCGGTGACACGGCGCGAGGAGGCCGAGGCCGAGCGCCGGCGGAACGGCGAGCGTCAGCAGATGACGGCGCAGGAGCAGGATCTGGTGGTCGGCGAGATCGGCGCGGGTCTGGCCAAGCTGTCGGATGGCGATCTGACCTACCGCATCGCGCGGGATTTCCCCGACGCCTATCTGAAGCTGAAGGACGATTTCAACGCGGCGATGGACGAGCTCAGCGAGACCATGTCGACGATCGCCGGGACGACGGGCTCGATCCGATCGGGCACCGGCGAGATCAGCCAGGCCTCGGACGATCTGGCCCGGCGCACCGAGCAGCAGGCGGCGAGCCTGGAGGAGACAGCGGCGGCGTTGAACGAGATCACCGCGACGGTCAAGCGCACCGCCGAGGGCGCCAACCACGCCCGCGACGTGGTCGCCAAGGCCAAGACCGGGGCGGAGGAATCGGGCGTCGTGGTCGGCAGCGCGGTCGAGGCGATGACCGGCATCGAGGCTTCGTCCAAGCAGATCAACCAGATCATCGGGGTGATCGACGAGATTGCCTTCCAGACCAACCTCCTGGCGCTGAACGCCGGGGTCGAGGCGGCGCGGGCCGGCGAGGCGGGCCGCGGCTTTGCCGTCGTCGCCCAGGAAGTGCGGGGGCTCGCCCAGCGCTCGGCCGACGCGGCCAAGGAGATCAAGACGCTGATCTCGACCTCGACCGCGCAGGTCGGCCAGGGTGTGGAGCTGGTGGCGCGGACCGGTCAGGCGCTGAAGGACATCGCCGACCAGGTCAGCGAGATCAACACGATCGTGCAGGAGATCTCGTCCTCGGCGCAGGAACAGGCGACGGGTCTGGCCGAGGTCAACACGGCGGTCCATCAGATGGATCAGGTGACCCAGCAGAATGCCGCGATGGTGGAGGAATCCACCGCCGCCTCGCACCGGCTGACCCAGGAGACCAGCGAGCTGGTCCGGCTGGTCGACCGTTTCGAACTCGGCGCCGCCAAGCCGGCCTCCGGCAAGGGCAAGCCCGGCACCCGTCCGGCGGCCCATGCGCCGCAACTGGCCGTCGTTGGCAACACCGCCCGCAAGCCGCAGCCGGTCGCCGCCAACGAGACCGAGACCTGGGAAGAGTTCTGACGCGGCCGCAAATGCGGCTCCCACAATCAAGGGCGGTCCGGTGCAACCGAGCCGCCCTTTTTTACGTTCGAACCAGGCGGTGACAGATTCTCGGCGGCGTTCGCCATGATGCGGCGGTGCGAGCCGCCACCGCTATTCCATTACCGGGCAATGAGGGGCAGGATGACGGCTCATCGAAGGCCCGGGAGGAAAGCGATCAATGCAGTGCATCATCTGCGACGGACCGGCGGAGCGGGGCGAGGCCGAAGCGGCGCATGTCGCGATGATCCGCTGTCCGCGATGCGGCGAGTTCGAGGTTTCCGACGCGGCGCGCAAAGTGCTCGCGACCTGGGAGCCTTACGCGCGTCTCCAGGCGCTCAGATATGCGCAGACGAATGCGCTGCCTGGCCGCATGCCGAATCTTCACGGCATCGCTTAGGCACGGAGGCCTGACTCTCGAATAGAGGAATGGTGCCAGGCAAGGCGTCACATCGACGGCTTAGGACGCGGACGATAATTGCGTGCTCTGCCAGCCCCCTGGCCCCCTGGCTCGCCGGTCGCCGTTTTCGAGCGGACATGGGTCCTATTGTTCGCTGACCCTCGATCTGTCGGACGGCTCGACCGTCGCGCCGCTACGTCCCTCGCCGTCCTCCGCGTGGATCACCGCGGCGAACCGAGAAACAGAACCGCGTCCGGCGAAATTCCTCAAATACCGACAAATGCGAGCGCTAGGAGCGCTTTTCACCCGTGTCGATCACAAATACCTGGGCAGCTTCGATTGCCGTTCGCTCGAGAGAACGAGAGCTTCCACTATTCTGCGGGTTTTGGGAGCGGCGGTGAGTGACGAGGTTTTGGTTCAGGAACAGGTCGAAACCGCACCGGCTCGGACTTCCAGTCGAAAGGAAGCGGCAAAGGAACCACACAGGTCGTGAGCAATGTTTGCTCGTTGTTAGTGACCTCGAAGATGATGCCGGGGCGTTCCATACTTGCACAATCCGGCCACCTATCGATATCGATCCACTCACTCACTTGCTTTTCTCCCGGACTGATCGTCAGAGGTAGAAATCGCTCTCAACGAGCGCTGACACGTTGAGAATATTGATCTGAAAATCGGCAACGCCATCACCGTTGATGTCACCCGACACAACACCGTTTTGGAAATTGAGCTCGCCGGCTCCGCCACTAAAGGGCTTGTCGCCAACAAAAGTAAATGCCTGATTCCCGGCCAGCTTGCTGTTCGCGTCGATAGCCGTCAGGTCGACGGCATCCTGTCCGGGAGTAAAGTCAAGGATTTCGTCCTGCATCCCGGGAAGCGAATCGCTGACAAACTGGAAAAGGAAGCGGTCACCTGCGTCACCGCCCACCAGGATATCCATTCCGTCCCCGCCTACCAGGACATCATTGCCGTCGCCCCCCTCCAGGTGATTGTTGCCGGCATCACCGAAAAGGTAATCGTTTCCCGATCCGCCGCTGAGGTTTTCTATGTTCCAGAGCCATTTGATGCCAGCGCCGGTATCCATTCCCGTCGTGTAGCCCAGTCTGGCGGTGA
>CANKZU010000025.1 GCA_947488615.1 uncultured Aurantimonas sp. | reverse complement strand
ATCTTCACAAAAAAACCAGCCCATCACCAAAACGCCCCTCGCGCCCCAAAGCCGAGGGGCGTTTTGCGTTCAAAACCACGCTTTGCGTTTGAATGGGCGCTTCGCCCAGCCCCCACAAGCCACCGCCCCGTCCGCCGCAAAGCCTCCCATCGCGCCACTCCAAGCGAGGCGCAGGCGCCACGCGGCGGGGGCGCCACGCGGCAAACGCACAGCCAACCGACAGCCGCCTCAATCCACCGCGCAGGGCCACGCCGACGGAGAAAACAGGCCGGCAGGGAGCCGCGTCGACGCATCGCCGCAGGCGATGTCGATCTGACCCTGCTCCAGACCGATCGCGGCCGACAAATCAACGCCCTCCAGCCGCGTCAGAAACATATAGGCGCCGGTGAAGTCCACCGGGCCTGAAAGGATGGCACCGCTGAAATCGGCGCGGGCAAGAATGGCGAGAGGGTATACCGTGCCGGTCAGCGTGGCCCCGGCGAAAATCGCGCGTCCCAATTCAGCTTTCTCGAAACTGCTGCCGGTCAGGTCGGAGTTGCGAAAGTCCGCCCGCTGGAGCTCCGCGCCTTGGAACGAGGCGCCGCGCGCTGACAGACCCGAAAGATTGGTCCGATAACCTTCGACCTTGGTGAAATTGGCCTTGTCGGCAACGGCGCCGGCGAGCGACGCGCGCACCAGCGCCGCCTTTTCCAGGTTTGCCGAGGCGAGCTTTGCGTTCCTGAGGTCGGTCTGGGTGAAATCGACTTTCTGGAGATTTGCGCCTTCGAGATTGGCTCCGGACAGAACGAGATTGCTGCGGTCGCACCCGCTCCAGTCGATCGCCGCCTTTGGCGAAGCGGTGCATTCGGCCGCGGGCGCCACCGCCGTTGTGCCGGCGATGATTGCGACGGCTAACAACAGCGTCGATGCGGTGGATTTGGCGAAGGCGTTGCCGCGGCGAGCGATCATCGGTCGATGATCGTTGCGTGCCAACCAGGTGGGCTCGTCGTCAGTCCGAGGGTTTTCCCTGCCGATTTCCACAAGCATTCCTCCATACGCCACGAGAGGGGGCGCCATCGTCGACGCGACTATCGCCTCGATCGCGGGCCGAAGCAATTTTACCGGTCGCTGATTGGATGCGACCGGCTCCCGCGGCGCTGCGGCGAGCGATGCACCGTTGCAATGGCGACCCTGACGGGCGCCGGCTCATACCAACCTGCGGTGATAGGAACCCATTCGACCGGCCATTCCCGGCACCTTGGCGCCGATGCATGACGAGGAGCGGGACGACGCCCGATGCGGCGCATCGGGCGAGGCCCGCGACGAAGCAGGGCACGGCGAGCGCCCGGCCTTCGGTGGGCTGAACGGGCTCGCCGGACGGCGTCGCACCGCTTGCCCGATGCGCCGCATCGACCCGCGCGTCGCTCCTGGCCGGACAAGCCCGTTCAGCGCCATCGAATAGGTCCCTATCACCGCAGGTTGCTATGAAGCGGTAGCGTAAAGTGGGAGAACCACGACACCCCCAAGATCGCGCATGGTCACCGCGAGATGTCCCGTCGCAGCGTTGCCGGCGCGATACCGTACGACGCAGCGAGGCTTGCCATCCGGCGAGCGATTTGCGGCGTGGGACGAGCCAACTGGTGGTCGCGGAAACCCGGATCGACGGTCATGAGGACGGATTCCGCGAAGCAGGAGTGGAAGATGTCCGGCGCGCCATATAGGTCCAGGCCGAGCCGCAGTTCGGGGATACGGACCAATCCGCCATGACAGACCGATATTCGGCGCGCCTCGGGACGTCTTTCGGAGTTCCATTCGAAATTGGTCGGCTCGGACACGTCGATCACGGTCGAGCCGTCTCGAATATCGCTCGATCTGAGCGTCATCTCGGGTGCCGCTGTCGCCAAGACGACGTAATCGGCGCCGCCGACCGCGTCCGGCTTGGTGGACGTGCGGACAGGGCCGCGCTCCGTGAGGTCGGCTTCCAGCATCTCGAGCTGATGAACGTTGCGGCCGATCAAGATCAGCGAGATCCGTGCCCCGGACAACAGCCGCGCGCAGCATTGCCCGACGGAACCGGTCGCGCCGACGATGGCGACGGTCGAACCCGCCAGCTTTCCACCGGCCAGCGCACGAACGAGCTCGACCGTGACCGCGGCGGTATAGGCATTCCCGGTCGTCAGTACCCCGGGAACGCGCCCCACCAGCCACTGGCCGGAAACGGTCAGCACGGCGGTCAGCGCCCCGAGGCCGATGACCTGGCAACCCTCTTGGGCAGCTAATTCGGCGGCCTCCAATATCTTGGCGCGTACGAACCGGCGCGGCAGCCCGAACAGCTGCGCCGGGGTCATCGGTACGACGATCAGCAGGCCTTCGATCTCGTCGCCGCCGATCGGCAGGACCAGCCTGCTGAGGATGACCGGTGTCCAGTCACGCAGGGCCGCCCGCGTGACGTCGGCGGGCAGGCGCCCCTTGAAGCGCTCGATGTCGGCTCTTCCTCTCGGGTGCAGCAGAAAGGCGAATCGCTTGCGACGCCGTGCGCTCCCGCTCATGCAAGGGTGAACGATCCGGTTCCGCTCGCCGTCGTCGTCGTAGCGGTGACGGTGCCGCGGCTGCCTGCTTGACCGACCGCGGTCAGCCCGACGGTCGCGGTGCCGCCGGTGAGCACCCGCGGAGCCGCATTAAGCCGAGCGTTGAGTCGTCCTCCGCCCCGCGCAAATGTCAGTGTGAAGGGCGTGCCGTTCGGCGGCGCCGGCGTCTCGGTAATCGTGACCGTCGCCCTGCGGCCGCGTGGCGGGGGAGCGGCAAGCGGATTGGGATTGATGGTGACCGTCAGCACCGAAGGCGGCACAACGGGCACTGGCGGTGGCGTGCCCCCATTCGAGCTCAACGCCACCAATTCCTCGAACAGGCCGCCGGTGACGATCCCCGGTCCGGCCGTGTCCAACCTGCCGGTCTTGGCGTCGTAGAAACCGAGCTCGGAGAAGACCATCGGAACCGGATCGATCTCCAGGGCCGCCAGTTCCGGCGAGTGGATCAACATGCCCCAGGTGAGTTTGGTGAAACCGGTCTCGTAATCGATATGCCCACAGTTCAGCGGGCCGATGTGCCGTTTAAGGCCTTTCTCGATGTCCACGTCATTGAGAAAAACCGTCATCCTGCCCGTGTCCACCCATCGCCAGTCGTCGGTCTTCGGGATCGGGAGGGGAACGCGGATCGACGAGATGGTCAGATCGGCCTCGACGATCTCGAAATCGCCGTCCGGCTCGAACATCGCCGTCCAGGTGCCGAAGAGGCGGGCCGTGCAGGATCCGCCGCCCATGCGCGGGGGAAACCGTATCAGCAAGGGGCTGAAGACATCGCAGCACCCGTTGAGCGTGATTTCGTCGAACCGGAATGTCTTGGTGGAGAGTTCCGGGACGGGGTCGTCCTTGTCGTCTGGGGACTTTGCCTTCCGTGCCATTACGATACCTCCCGTCTTATCAGCGGTCGCATCTTGAAATGGTGGCGTGCCAAGCAAGGCATGCTATCACGTTTGACATGTGGCGGCCAAGGAGCCCGGACCCCGCGAGGATCGGGCTCAGATGGTCTGCCCGCCTCGGCCAGGCCAGGCGTCCGAGGTCACGGGCGGTGCCCCGGCTCCTGGATAGCCGATGACCACCCAAGGTCCCGAGGTCAGATCTGGATCCCGATGAAGCGCCGCGGCCAACCCCGGCCCGTAGGAGGAGCGGGGCGCGGGATGTTCGCTCAGCTTGTCTTCGATGGTCGGCGCGCGCCCTGAATCGCGCCGCCGATCGACGTTCCGGTGCTCGGTCCCCCACCCTCAACGGTTTGCGGTCCCGGCGATATCGATGGCCTGACACCATGGCCGCGATCTGGAGCGTCGCTGAAGGTTCTGCAACGTCAGGTCGAAAACCTACTGAACTGGCGTTGGTAAACAGCGCGCGTCGATCGGCGTTTTCTCAAGAAGGGAAGATCGAAGGAAATCAGTAATTTAACTGGCGGAGAGAGAGGGATTCGAACCCTCGAGACGGTTTCCCGCCTACACACTTTCCAGGCGTGCGCCTTCAACCACTCGGCCACCTCTCCGTGCGTTCGAGCCGATTAGCGGGAGGTTGCGGCCCGCTCTCGTCACCTCTCGGCAACGACATCCCTTTCCGGAATTCATCCGCGCCGGACAGGCCGACGAAGCGAAACGCCGGGGCTGATGCCCTGTCTCGAACAGCCGCGGACTATAGCCAGAACGCTCCGCGGTTCAACCCGCGAATTCAGCAAACTTCCGGGATGGTCGCAAGAGCGCTACATTGCCGCCGACGGGGGCAATCCCCACATGGTATCGAAGCAGGTGACCGCGGTCCCGCGGCCATTTCGATCTCCGCGCAGGCGGAGGGCGGCGCCGTGGCGGGACGGGTCGCCGGGTGACAGGATGGGAGCGACAGGTTCATGCGGTTTCTGGTGCGTCTGATCGGCAGCCTCCTCGTATCCGTGCGTTTTCTGCTGCGATTGATCGGCAGCCTCGTCGTCACCGTGGCAGTGGTCTTCGCCGTGGGCGATATCGCCCGCTCCCTCGCCGACGAGGCGACGCGTCTGGTGAGCGTGACGGAGGCGCTGGCGATGATGGACATCCGCTTCGACCCATCCGGTTTCGACGGCGCGACGACCCGCATGATCGTCGCCGAGGTCGGCCGCTGGTCGGTCTCGATCGCCGCCGGAATCGCCGGCCTGGTGCTGGTTTTCGCCGGCCGCGAGCGCAAGATGCGTCATCGTCTGGTCCGCTGACGCCCAAGGAGGCTGAACAAGGAGTCGTTCATGTATATTCTCGATATGTTTTCCAAGAAGATGAAGCTGCCGGTGGGCACAGAGGCGCTGCCGGGACGGGCCGAGCCGATCGAGACCGCCGAGACCCATTTCGTCAACGGCCGCCCATTGAAGCCGCCTTTCCCGGATGGCCTCGAAACGGCGATCTTCGGCATGGGCTGTTTCTGGGGCGTGGAGCGGAAGTTCTGGCAGTTGCCGGGCGTCCATGTGACGGCGGCGGGCTACGCGGCCGGGGCGACGCCCAACCCGACCTATCAGGAAGTCTGTACCGGCCAGACCGGGCAGAACGAGGTGGTGCTGGTCGTCTTCGATCCGGCGGTGATCTCCTATGAAAGCCTGTTGACGAGTTTCTGGGAGGGCCACGATCCGACGCAAGGGATGCGCCAGGGCAACGATATGGGCACGCAGTACCGCTCCGGCATCTACACATCCTCGCAGGCGCAGTTCGACGCAGCGGTTGCATCGCGAACGGCCTATCAGCAGGCGCTCGCCAAGGCCGGCCACAAGGGCACGATCACCACGGAGATCGAGCCCGCGACCGAATTCTATTACGCCGAGGGCTACCATCAGCAATATCTCGCCAAGAATCCGAGCGGCTATTGCGGTGGCGGCGGAACTGGCGTCGCCTGTCCCGTGGGGCTGAAGACCGAGGCAGCGGAATAGCGCGCGCCGCGCGGGCGGGTCTTGCCGGATGAGCCGGGGTGGTTCCCCCGCCGGGTGCGTTCGTTGCCGAAGGCGCGGATTTCAGATGATTCTCGCCGCGCGCCGTGCCAGTCTCTCGGCAGGCACGGCGCGCCCTGCGGCGCCGTGGCGTTCCGCCGCTGCCGGTAACCCGGCGGTCTTGAGACCCATCATCTGCAACAGGGATCGGACACTTCATGAAACAGTTCCTGGCCGGACTCCTCGCCACCTCCATCGTGTCGGTCACCGCGGCGTCGGCCGCAGAATTCGCCCCGGCGATCCTCTACGACCTCGGCGGAAAATTCGACAAATCCTTCAACGAGAGCGCCTATGACGGCGCCGAGAAGTACAAGGCCGACACCGGCACAGAATACCGCGAATTCGAGATCGTGAACGATGCCCAGCGCGAGCAGGCGTTGCGCCGCTTCGCCCGCGACGGCGCGAGCCCGATCATTTCCGTCGGCTTCAGCCAGGCCGCCGCGCTGGAGGCGGTGGCGAAGGAATATCCCGACACGAAATTCGCCATCATCGACGCCGTCGTCGAGGCACCGAACGTGCGCTCGATCCTGTTCAAGGAAGAAGAGGGCTCCTATCTCGTCGGCATTCTCGCGGCGATGAAGTCGGAGACCGGAACCGTCGGCTTCGTCGGCGGCATGGACATCCCGCTGATCTCCAAATTCGCCTGCGGCTACAAGGGCGGCGTCAAGTCCGTTTCCGCCGACGCCAAGGTCATCGAGAACATGACCGGGAGCACCGGCGCGGCCTGGAACGACCCGGTGCGCGGCGGCGAACTGGCCAAGTCGCAGATCGATCAGGGCGCCGACGTCGTGTTCCACGCGGCCGGCGGCACCGGCATCGGCGTGTTGCAGGCAGCGGCCGACGCCGGCAAATACGGCATCGGCGTCGATTCCAACCAGAACGGCCTGTTTCCAGGCAAGGTGCTGACCTCGATGGTCAAGCGCGTCGACAACGCCGTCTATTCGACCTTCGAGGACGCGGCGAAAGACCAGTGGTCGGCGGGCACCGTCACGCTCGGACTGGAACAGGACGGTGTCGGCTACGCCATGGACGAGCACAACGCCGAACTCGTCACCGAAGAGATGAAGGCGGCGGCCGAAGCGGCCAAGGCGCAGATCATCGCCGGCGAGATCGCGGTCCACGACTACTCGACGGATTCGTCCTGCCCCTACTGACCGCAGGAAAATCCCCAAATGGCGAGGCGTCCCTTCCCGGGGGCGCCTTTTTTTCCGCGGTGCCCGGCCGCGCCGCGCCGACCGGGTGCGAAGCAGCCATGCATCAGCTCAGGCTCTTTCTGCCCGACGGTTCCGGTGATACCGGGACGCGGATCAACGCGCTGGAGTGACGTCGCATGGCTGAAAAGGTGATCTTCGACACCGATCCGGGACAGGACGACGCGGTGGCGATCCTGACCGCGCTGGCCTCGCCGGACGAGATCGACATCCTCGGCATCGTTACGGTCGCGGGCAACATCCCGCTGCATCACACCACCCGCAACGCACTGCGGCTCCTGGAACTCGCCGGGCGAACCGAGGTGCCGGTCCACGCCGGATGCGAGCGGCCGATGCTGCGCAATCTGGTCACCGCCGAGCACGTCCATGGACCGACCGGGCTCGACGGCCCGGACCTGCCGGAGCCGACGCTTGCCGCCCGGGACGGCCATGGCGTCGATTTCCTGGTGGAGACGATCCGCGCGCATCCGCCGGGCACGATCCGGCTGCTGGCGCTCGGGCCGCTGACCAATGTCGCCATTGCCATGACCAAGGCGCCGGACATCGCGGCGCGGCTGAAGGACGTCGTCCTGATGGGCGGCGGCTGTTTCGAGGCCGGCAACATCACGCCGGCGGCCGAGTTCAACATCTTCGTCGATCCCGAAGCGGCGGCGATCGTCTTTGCCAGCGGCGCGGCGATCACGGTGCTGCCGCTCGACGTGACCCACCAGATGCGCGCGACAAGGTCGCGGATTGCCGCCTTCGGCGATCTCGGCAACCGCTCCGGCGCGGCGGTGGCGGCGATGCTGGGCTTTTCGGAACGGTTCGACGTCGAGAAATACGGTTGGGAGGGCGCGCCGCTGCACGATCCCTGCGTCACCGCCTTCGTGCTCAAGCCTGACATCTTCACCGGCCGGTCGGTCAATGTGGCGATCGAAACCGCCAGCCCGCTGACGCGGGGGATGACCGTCTGCGATTATTGGGGCGTCACCGACCGGCCGAAAAACGCCGTCTGGGTGCGCTCCGGCGATGCCGACGCCTATTTTGCGCTGCTGACCGAGCGGATTGGCCGGCTGCCATAAGGGGGACCGGGGCGCGCGGCATCGCCCGCGCCGCTCTCGCGGCCGGTCGTGCAATCTCCAAAGCTGTCATCGCCTTCCTTCTTTCTCGCCTCGACCCAATCTTCGATTCTCTGTCCCGTCCTTAAGTTTCGCGGCTTTGCCGCTCACTGACGGGTCCCTGGTTGCCGCTCGTAACAAGCGGCGGGACGCCGGAGGCGAACCCTCCGACTGTTTTAAGTCAATACGGTCCGCCTCCGGCATCCCGCGCGGTGTTTGACCAACCCCTTGAACACTGTGCCCCGCCCTTAAGCTTCGGCTGCGCCTCGCTGGCGGGACACGCCCGCTGCGATGTGACACCCTCGGCCTTCAAGCGGAGCGAGTTTCCTCACCCCGCCCTTAAGCTTCGCGGCTTCCGCCGCTCGCTGGCGAGGCCCCATGCTGCCGGATCTTCACGCCCCTTGCGGGACGTTCAAGTGGACCGATCCACAGACCCCTCCTAGTGGGGGACGGTCCGGCGGGCGCTCGGGGCCGTCCGAGTCGCACACCCTCCGGAAGAGCGAAGCGCCGCGGACACCGCCCGCCAGCCCCCGAACGATCCCGGTGATCATTCGCGCCCGTTCCGTGGGCTGGCGATGATCAGAGTATGCGGGAGGGGGAAAGGGTGGGGAGAAAATTTCGATAACCGGCAACGAAAGACGTGCTTCACAAGGCTTCAGCTGTAGCGACGAGAGAAGTTGATTCCAGCACGCAGGCGAAAATTTCACATATAAATTTCATATGTTGCATGGCATGAAATTTATATGGTATAGGTTTGCGAGGAGAACCTCGTCATGTCCAATGTCGTACATCTTCACAAGACACCCCCTCGTATCGCCCACTATCTGGGGGTCGGACATCGAGAGCACGTACTGGCCGATAGGATGCGGTCCGAAGGACGCCTATTGCACCTCGGGTTGGTATTCGATGCCCCGGAAGCGAAGCTGCCTTCGGGTCTCGTATCGCAAGCATCAATCCATCGGAGGCACCCGTGAGCGCTCTGGCCGCAAAGTCGACGGCCGTGTCCCGCATGGTCAAGGAGCTGCGCGATCTGAGCGGACTGAAGAACGTCGATCTGGCGAACATTGTCGGCGTGTCGCCTCCGACCGTGCATCGGTGGAGCAAGGGGCAGGGCAGCCCGACCATTGAAAAGCAGCAGGTCATCGCCGAGCTGCGCTGGATCGCAGAACGGCTTTCCGATTTCTATGAGCCCGACGAGGCGCGACTGTGGCTGCAAACCGGACATCCCCAGCTCGCTGGTGAGAAGCCTTACGATCTCATCAACGAGGATCGGACAGCTGACGTTCTTGAGGTCATCGACCGCTTGGAAAGCGGGGTATACCTCTGAATGACTGCGCGGCGGGCAAGCCATAACGTCGCGCTGCTCGACGCGCTTACCGAACTTCCGGAAATTCCCTTCGAAGGCCCATTCTGGCGGGTCGTCCACGGTACGCGGTCGCCGATTGATGGGTCGAAAGGCGCTGGTCGCTGGAATCGAAGAGAAAGCGAGGTGCTCTATTGCGCGCTCGAGAAGGACGGCGCGCTGGCGGAGATAAACTTCCACATCAGACGGGCGCAGCCGGTCTTTCCAAGCCGCCTGACGTCAGTCGCCTATCAGATGCGTGCGCGTTTCGAGAAAGTGCTGGATCTGACAGACATGGGGCTGCTGACTAGGCTTGGGGTCGAACCGGCAAGGTTCCACGAGATACTCTATGATGAGACGCAGAAGATCGGCGAGGCTGTCGGCTTTCTGGGGTTTGAGGCGATGCTGGTCCCGAATGCCCGGCACAACAGCGTCAATCTTGTGGTCTTCCCGATCAACTGCGATCTCGATGTCATCGAGCCAATCGAGGCGGAAGCGATAGACTGGGCCAAGTGGCAGAAGGCGCCCAAGTAGCAGCCCGCTCGTCGGGAGACGGAACACACCCCCTCAGTAATGCGGTGGCTTGGTGCTTTCGGGGCCGGGCGTCGCGACCTCTTCGAGGGCATCGAAGCGATGGCCGAGGGATTTCAGCGTGCGCTGCATCCGCTCGATCGTCTCGAAGGCGCGGCGCAGCTCCTCCGACAGTTCCTCGATCGTCTGCGCCTGATGCGCCACCATGATTTCCAGATCCTGGACGCGCTCGCTGATCTCTGCCTGTTTCTCGCTCATGCCGCGATCTCCGCAAGTTTGGCCCGCAACCGGCCCGCGATCGGCGACGGCCGCCGCGTCGCCCGGTCGACATAGACATGGACGAAGAAGCCCTCGGCCGACGCGATCTCAGCCTCGCCGCGAAACAGGCCGACCTCGTACCGCACCGACGACTGTCCCAGCTTCGCAACCCGAATGCCCGCCGTCACCGGGTCGGGAAAGGCGAGTTCGCCATGATAGCGGCAGCCGGTCTCCACGACGAGGCCGATTTGCGTGCCGTCATGGATGTCGAGGAGGCCGTTGGCGATCAGCCAGCCATTCACCGCCGTGTCGAACAGGGAATAATGGACGACATTGTTCATGTGGCCATAGACGTCGTTGTCGGCCCAGCGCGTGGTGAGCGGCATGAAGGCGCGGTAGGCGCCGCGCTCGCCGGGCTCGGGGCGCTTTGCCGCCTTTCTGTCGGTCGACATGTCTGCTGCCTGGTCTCTCATCATTGGTTCTCTCGTCAGCCGTTTCGGTGGCCCGCGCTTTTGTTCATGCGTAACGAACGCCGTCGCTCATCCATACCCGGCATTGTTTTGTGGGAAAACCGGTTCCCACTTTTCAAAGCGATGCTATAGGCTCCCGCGATCAGCGTCAGTCCAGAGTGAGCGTATGCCCGATCCGGCGATCGAACTGATCGACATCGACAAGAGCTTCGGAATCGTCCGGGCCAACAAGCGGATCAACCTCACCGTCGCGCGCGGCACGATCCACGGCATCATCGGCGAGAACGGCGCCGGCAAGTCGACGCTGATGTCGATCCTCTACGGTTTCTATCAGGCCGATTCCGGTGAAATCCGCGTCGGCGGGAAGACGATCGAAATCGCCGATCCGAACGCGGCGATCGCCGCGGGTATCGGCATGGTTCACCAGCATTTCATGCTGGTCGAGAATTTCACCGTCGTCGAGAACGTCATGCTCGGCGCGGAGCAATCGCCGCTGCTGGCCGCCGGCATCGCCAAGGTGCGGGCCGAACTGAAGCGTCTGGAAGCCGACCATTCGCTCGACGTCGACCCGGACGCGATCGTCGAGGAGCTGCCCGTCGGCCGGCAGCAACGGGTGGAGATCCTCAAGGCGCTCTATCGCCGCGCCGACATCCTGATCCTCGACGAGCCGACCGGCGTGTTGACCCCGGCCGAGGCCGATCACCTCTTTACCGTGCTGAAACAGCTGCGCGACGCGGGCAAGACGATCATCCTGATCACCCACAAGCTGCGCGAGATCATGGCGATCACCGACGCCGTGTCGGTGATGCGGCAGGGCGAAATGGTTGCAACGAAAACGACGGCCGAGACCTCGGTCGAGGAACTCGCCGAGCTGATGGTCGGGCGGCGCGTGTTGCTGACCGTCGACAAGGGCGACGCGGCGCCGAAGGACGTGAAGCTCAAGGTCGACGGGCTGACCGTGCGCGATCGGCGCGGCGTGGTCATGGTCGACAACGTCTCCTTTGCCGTTCGGGCGGGCGAGATCGTCGGCATCGCCGGTGTCGCCGGCAACGGCCAGTCCGAGCTGCTGGAAGCGCTGGCCGGTATCCGCAAGGCGGAAGCTGGGCGCATCGAGATGCTCGGCCGGACCATCGATCCGACCGTCGAGGCGGACCCCGCCGCGATCCGGGACATCGGCTGCGCCCATGTGCCGGAGGACCGCCACAATACCGGGCTGGTGCTGGCCTTCGAGGAGAACGAGAACACGATCCTCGGTTATCAGCGCGACCCGAGCTTTCAAAAGGGCTGGCTGCTCGATCTCGACGCCATGCGCCGGGACGCGGCGAAGAAGATTGCCGCCTACGACATCCGCCCGCCGGACTGCCGGTTGAAGACCGCGAGCTTTTCCGGCGGCAACCAGCAGAAGATCGTCTTGGCGCGGGAGATGGAGCGCGACCCGGACCTGCTGTTGATCGGCCAGCCGACGCGCGGCGTCGATGTCGGGGCGATCGAGTTCATCCACCGGCGCATCATCGAAATGCGCGATGCCGGCAAGGCGATCCTGCTGGTTTCGGTCGAGCTGGACGAGATCCGGGCGCTGTCGGACCGGGTGCTGGTGATGTTTTCCGGCCGCATCGTCGGCGAACGCAGCCCGGACGCGGACGAGGGCGACCTCGGTTGCCTGATGGCGGGCGTGGAACAGCGGGAGGCGGCGGAGTGAACGACGCCCGCATTTGTCTGGTCACGCTCGGCGTCGAGGACGTCGCCCGCTCCGTCGCCTTCTACGCGGCGCTCGGGTGGACGAAGGCGCCGCAGAGTGTGGAATCCACTGCCTTCATGGTCGGCGAGGCGATCGTGCTCGCCCTCTGGCAGCGGGACGAGATGATCGCCGATGGCGGCGAGGGCGAGCTGCCGGCCGGTTCCGGTTCCGCCGGGCTGGCGGTGAACTTTGCCTCCGAGGAAGCGGTCGTCGAGGCCTATGACAGGGCGGTCGCGGCGGGAGCGCGGGCGGTCAAGCCGCCGGCGAAAACCTTCTGGGGTGGCTTCTCCGGCAATTTCCGCGACCCGGACGGCCATCTGTGGGAGTTTGCCCACAACCCGTTCTTCCACCTCGACGCGCGCGGCCATCTCGACCTTCTGACGAGCGGAGACTAACGCCGCGATGAGCCGCCCCTACGCCAAACTGCCCCGCTGGATCGATTACGGGCTGATTCCGCTGGTCAATCTGATCGTCGCCTTTGCCGTCGCCGGCCTCGTCGTGCTCATCGTCGGCGAAAGCCCGGTCGAGGCGGCGGGGCTGATGATCCGCGGCGCCTTCGGCTATGGCGAGGGGATCGGCTTCACGCTCTATTACGCGACCAGCTTCATCTTCACCGGCCTTGCCGTCGCGGTCGCCTTCCATGCCGGGCTGTTCAATATCGGCGGTGAGGGCCAGGCCTATGTCGGCGGGCTCGGCGTCGCGACGGTGGCGCTCGCCCTCGGCGGCACGCTGCCCTGGTGGCTGAATTTGCCGCTCGCCGTCTGCCTTTCCTTCGCCTTCGGCGCGGCCTGGGCGTTCGTGCCCGCCTGGCTGCAGGCGCGGCGCGGCAGCCACATCGTCATCACCACGATCATGTTCAACTTCATCGCCGCCGCGCTGATGGTCTATCTGCTCGTCAACGTGCTGAAGCCGGCCGGGACGATGGCGCCGGAAACCCGCACCTTCGAGGCCGGCGCGCAATTGCCCAAGCTGCGCGGCCTGTTCGACCTGTTCGGCGTGTCGCTCGGCGGCGCGCCGCTCAACGTTTCGCTGTTCGTCGCGCTTCTCGCCGCCTTCCTCGTCTGGGTGCTGATCTGGCGCACGCGGCTCGGCTATGAAATCCGCACCCTCGGCTTTTCGCCGCGCGCGGCGCGTTATGCCGGCATGTCGGAGACGCGGCTGATCGTCGTCGCCATGGCGATCTCCGGCGGTCTTGCCGGGCTGATGGCGCTCAACCCGGTGATGGGCGACCAGTACCGCCTCTTGATCGATTTTCCGGGCGGCGCCGGCTTCGTCGGCATCGCCGTCGCGCTGATGGGGCGGGGCCACCCGGCCGGCATCATTCCCGCGGCGCTCCTGTTCGGCGTGCTCTATCAGGGCGGTGCGGAGCTGTCCTTCGACATGCCGACGATCTCGCGCGACATGATCGTCATCATCCAGGGCCTCGTCATCCTCTTTGCCGGCGCGCTGGAGAACATGTTCCGGCCGGGCGTCGGCGCCGCCTATCAGTGGATCCGCATGCGCACCGGCGAGCCGGCCGGGGTCGACGTGGAGGAGGCGCGATGATGGATTTCGGCGCCTGGATCAACGTCATCGATTCGACCATCCGCCTGTCGACGCCGCTGCTCTTCGCCGCGCTGGCGGGGCTCTATTCGGAACGCTCGGGCATTTTCGACATCAGCCTGGAAGGCAAGATGCTGATCGCCGCCTTCGCTTCGGCCTCGGCCGCGGCGGTGTGGGGGTCGGCGTTTGTCGGGCTCCTCGTCGGCATTCTCGCGGCGGTCGGCTTCTCGCTCGTCCACGGCCTCGCCTCGATCACCTATCGCGGCAACCAGATCGTCTCGGGCGTCGCCATCAACTTCATCGCCGCCGGGCTGACCATCATTCTCGGCCAGAGCTGGTTCGGCCAGGGCGGACGCACGCCGAGCCTGTTCGGCGGCGGCCGGTTCGAGGCGATCGACCTGCCGGGCGCGGCGGCGATGCGGGATATCCCGGTCGTCGGGCGGATCTACGCCGACATCCTCTCCGGCCACACGCTGCTCGTCTATGTCGCCTTCGCGATGGTGCCGATCACCTGGTGGGTGATGTTCCGCACGCGCTTCGGCCTGCGCCTTCGCGCCGTCGGCGAGAACCCGGCGGCGGTCGACACGGCCGGCATCTCGGTGGCGTGGCTGCGCTATCGGGCGGTGATCATCTGCGGCATCCTCACCGGTCTTGCCGGCAGCTATCTGGCGGTGGCGCAGGCGGCGGGCTTTACCCGCGACATGACCGCCGGCAAGGGCTACATCGCGCTCGCCGCGCTGATCTTCGCCAATTGGAAGCCGGTGCCGGTGATGCTGGCCTGCCTGTTGTTCGGCTTTCTCGACGCGATCTCGATCCGCATCCAGGGGGTGGAACTGCCGATCATCGGCGAGATCTCCGCGCAGTTCGTATCGGCGCTGCCCTATATCCTGACCGTGGTGCTGCTCGCTGGCTTCGTCGGCAAGGCGACGCCGCCCAAGGCCGGCGGCGTGCCTTATCTGAAGGAACGATAGACGATGGCGGACGATCTCTTCGCCCTGGCGAAGTCCGCCATGCGGCGCGCCCACGCCCCCTATTCCCGGTTTCCGGTCGGCGCGGCGCTCAGGACGACCGACGGGCGCATCTTTGCCGGCTGCAATGTCGAGATCGTCAGCTTTCCCGAAGGCTGGTGCGCCGAGACCACCGCCATCGGCCATCTGGTGATGGACGGCGGCGGGCGCATCGCGGAGATCGCCGTCGTCGCCGAAAAGCTGCCGCTGTGCAGCCCCTGCGGCGGTTGCCGGCAGCGGATCGCCGAATTTGCCTCGCCCGAGACCAAGGTGCATCTCTGCGACATCGACGGCGGCGTTCAGGAAACCGTGACCATGGGCGAACTCCTGCCGCGCGCCTTCGCGACGGAGAGCCTGTCGTGACGCCGGCCGCCACATTCCTGCGCGAGCGGCTCGGCGCCCGGCGCCCGGTCGCGGCGATGGTGCTCGGCTCCGGCCTCGGCGCGCTGGTCGACGCGGTCGAGGACGCCGTGCGTATCCCCTTCGCCGACATTCCCGGATTTCCGGTCAGCGGCGTCACCGGCCACGCCGGCGAACTCGTCGCCGGGCGGCTTGGCGGCCGCGGCGTGCTGATCCTGTCGGGGCGCGTCCACTACTACGAGACCGGCGACGCGGCGGCGATGCGGCCGGTGATCGCGGCGGTGCGCGATCTCGGGGTCAAGACGCTCTTCCTCACCAACTCCGCCGGATCGGTGCGCGAGGATATCCCGCCCGGCTCGGTGATGGTCATCGAGGACCACATCGGCTTTTCCGGCCGCAATCCGCTGATCGGCGAAACGTCCGATGCCCGTTTCGTCGGCATGACCAGCGCCTACGATGCCGAGCTGCGGCGCCGTCTCGCGGAAGCGGCGAAGGTCACCGGCGAAACGCTGTTCGGCGGCGTCTATCTATGGTTTTCCGGTCCGTCCTTCGAAACGCCGGCCGAAATCCGCATGGCCCGCATTCTCGGCGCCGACGCCGTCGGCATGTCGACCGTGCCGGAGACGATCCTCGCCCGGTTTTTCGGCCTCAGGGTGCTGGCCGCCTCGGTTATCACCAATTACGGTGCGGGGATGACCGGCGCCGAACTCTCCCACGCGGAGACCAAGGAGATGGCGCCGCAGGGCGGCGCGCGACTGGCCCGCATCGTCCGCGAAATGCTCGAATCGGGAGGCTTCGATGGATGAGACCGCGCGGCGCCAAAGGGCGTCGGATCTGATCGCCTGTCTCGATCTCACCAATCTCGACGAGGGCTGCACGGAAGCCGATGTCGCGGCGCTTTGCGAGCGAGCCGCGACGCCCGCCGGGCCGACGGCTGCGATCTGCATCTGGCCGCGCTTCGTCGCCTTCGCCAGGACCCGCCTCGATCCTGGCATCAAGATCGCGACGGTGGTGAATTTCCCGCAAGGCGGTGACGACATCGCGGCGACGGTGAGCGAAACCGAACAGGCCGTGGCGGACGGGGCCGACGAGGTCGACATGGTCATCGCCTATTGCCGGCTGCCGGCCGATCCCGCCTTCGTCGAGGAACAGGTGCGAGCCGTGAAGGCCGCCTGCGGCGCCGCGCGGCTGAAGACGATCTTGGAGACCGGCGAGCTCAAGGCGGCCGAAACGATCTGGCAGGCCGCCCATGCGGCGCTCAAGGGCGGCGCGGATTTCCTGAAGACCTCGACCGGCAAGGTCGCGGAGAACGCGACGCCGGCGTCGGCGCGGCTCCTGCTCGAGGCGATCGCGGAGGCCGGCGGCCATGTCGGCTTCAAGCCGGCGGGCGGAATCAAGCGTTTCGAGGACGCCGACGGTTACTACCAGCTTGCCGAGGCGATCTGCGGGACGGGCTACGCGACGCCCGCGCGCTTCCGGATCGGCGCCTCCAGCGTTCTCGGCGACCTTTTAGCGGTCGCGGCCGGCGAGGCGCGGGCGGGCGCCAAGGCCGGCTATTGATGCGGCTGCCGCAGGAGATCGTCCGCGCCAAGCGCGACGGCGAAACGCTGGATGCGGCCAACATCAAGGCGTTTATCGACGGTTTTGACGGCGAGCTTGTCACCGAGGGCCAGGTCGCGGCCTTCGCCATGGCGGTGTTCTTTCGCGGCATGAGCCAGGATGAGACCGTGGCACTCACCGAGGCGATGCTCCACTCGGGCGATATCCTGGATTGGGCCGGCCTCGACCGGCCGGTGGTCGACAAGCATTCCACCGGCGGCGTCGGCGACAATGTCTCGCTGATGCTGGCGCCGATCGTCGCGAGCTGCGGGGCCGCCGTGCCGATGATCTCGGGCCGTGGGCTCGGCCACACCGGCGGCACGCTCGACAAGATGGAGGCGATTCCTGGCTATAGCGTCACGCCCGACAACGAAACCTTCCGCCGGACCGTGCGCGACATCGGCTGCGCCATCATCGGGCAGACCGGGCGACTGGCGCCGGCGGACGGACGCTTTTACGCGATCCGCGACGTGACGGCGACGGTGGAATCGATCCCGCTGATCACCGCCTCGATCCTGTCGAAGAAGCTCGCCGAGGGGCTCGACGGTCTGGTGCTCGACGTGAAATCCGGCTCCGGCGCCTTCATGACGTCGCAGGAGGATGCGCGGGCGCTGGCGGCGAACCTCGTCGCGGTCGCCAACGGCGCGGGCCTTCGAACGACGGCCCTGCTGACGCGCATGGACGAGCCGCTGGCCTCTGCCGCCGGCAATGCCGTCGAAATCCGCAACGCCGTCCGCTTCCTCACCGGCGCACAGCGCGATAGCGCGCTCGAAGAGGTGACGCTGGCGCTGGCGGCCGAAATGCTGCTCTTGGCCCGTCTCGCGCCGGATCTCGCCGACGGGCGGAGAAAGGCGGACGCCGCGCTGAGCGACGGGCGTGCGGCCGAGACTTTTGCCAAGATGGTCGCCGCGCTGGGCGGCCCGTCCGACTTCGTCGAGCGGATGGAGGACTATCTGCCGGCCGCGCCGATCATTCGGGACATCGTGGCGGAAGAGGACGGTGTTATCGCGACGGTCGACGCGCGCCGGCTCGGCTTGGCCGTGGTCGAACTCGGCGGCGGGCGGACCCGGCCGCAGGATGCCGTCGACCATGCCGTCGGTTTGAGCGATCTGGCGCCGATCGGCCGCCGGCTGATGCGTGGTGAGCCTTTGGCCCGCGTGCATGCCCGCGACGACGCGGCCGCCGGACGGGCGGCTGCGGCGGTGCGAGCGGCCTACGGGCTGTCCGGCGAAGCGGTCGAGCGCGACGCCTCGGCCGTCCTCGAACGCTTCGGCTGAGCGGGGGGCGGTGATGGAGGGGAAACGTTAGCAAACCGTGTTGGTCGGATTTGGGCCTGGAGCGGTAGTTGATTGCGTCGCCCTATCACAGATGCGGCTTCGAGGGAAAACCGCTTGGGATCGATTTATCCACCGCCGATGCAACAGTAACTTCTTCGATCAGAATCAATGGATCAACGCACATCTGGCGAGAAACTTCGTTAAAGAGGCCTTAGGCAACATCCGCAAAGTCGGTAGCGTCTCGCTCAATGATGCCGTTGTTCTTCAAGATTCGGTCGATGACCATAGGGGAGACCTTAAAATACCGAGCAATTTCCTCTTTTCTCTCGTCGGAATAGTCGCCATTCGCGCGGTCGACGACGGCTTCGATTGGGGAGAGTAATTCGGCAGCGAAGGCGCGCTGCGCCTTTTGACGGTAAGTTTTTGTGTCCGTCGAAGGACGCATGGGCGCGTGGTTCCAAAAGAGCCGGTCACCAATCAAGCGGGCTAGGTCGAAGCGGCGATTTTCGCGGCGCTTGCCGCGCAAGACAGCGCGGCCGCCTTCATTGCCACCGCGCAGGGTGAATGACATTGGCAGTTTCTGCGCCGAAGGCCCTAGGATTATTGGCAGAACGCCGGCGATGTCAGCAAGCTTGCGATCGTCGATCGCGCCGTGTCGCAGTCCGGCGAGCCGCCGCGCTTCACGCGCCGCATCGACGCCGACCACTGCCGCCGACCGGTCTTCCAATGCTGCGAGAGCGGCACCCTCGCCTTCGAGCGTAAGTGCATCGGCGACATGCATCTCTACTCCGTGCGATTCGGCGCTTTCGCGGACCTGCGCTGCTGTCAGCACAGAGCTGATACCCAATCCAGCCGCCGCCGCGGCGAGTTCGTCGACCGCCTCCTCACCAAGCACTGTCGCGTCGGCGAGATGACTTTCAACGGCCCCGTCGGGCAACTCGTCGGGATCGGCGCCGAGCAGCGCCTCAAACCGTCTGAATCGAGCGATCTCAGGGTCTCGTCGCTCGGCCATAAGGTCCCGCCAGAGACGGTCGAGGTTGGTGTCGAGAAGAGTGTTCTCAGCCATATGCGCCATGACGCTCTCGACGAAATCGTCAATCCCGTGCTCCACAACGGACCACGGAAATATCATTGGATAGGGCGCGCCGTAGTATCTGAAAGAAGTAATATTCCCTGATTCGGAAGGCTTCGAATGAATAATGGAACGATGGCCGTCGGAGACGATCGTGACGTTAGGCCAAACATAGCCTTCGCCGATCTCGGCCATGCAATGTGACCTGCGCCAATCAGCTGACGGCGAACCAGATGGGTAAGGTTCGTAACGCAATCGCCACCAGTTCCAGAGAAGCCACTCAGCCAAGTGGTAACCGGACGCGAGCGGGCCATCACGACGCAGATTAACGAGATTATCGAAACCCTCCGATAGGAGTGTTCCGCCTGCCTCAATGACGATATGGCCGAATGCCGCCCGCTCCTCGGCCGAGCCTTCGGTAAGGTGTTCGGGTGTCAGGCTGATCCGAAAGTCAGTCACTCACGCGCCTTCCACTCTTTCTGGACCAGTTCACGCATCTCGTGTTCATTCTCTTCGAGGCGATAGCCATGATAGCTGCGGCCGTCTTCACCGAGCTTCGCCTCGTAAGGTTCGCCGGCATCGTCCACAGCCCAGACGTATTTCGGCAGGTCATCCACAAGATGTTTGCTTACCATTCGTCGCGCAATCCCACGAGCCAGAAGTTCCTCGGCCTCAGCCTTTAGCAACTTGCGCATCCCATCGCAGAGCGATTTTGTCCCACGAGGGCTCGCCGGGCGCTCAAATCCATAGTCAGACCAACGCTTCTTGTGGTTGGCCGAGCCACCATACCGCGATGAGGCCGCGACCGCGTCGTAGAAGGACTCTGGAAACGCTTCGGGCGGTGCAATCCGCCTCTTGGGATTGTTGCTCTGACGCTTCGGCAACGTTGGTCTCTTTCAAGCGAAAGTATTGTGCGGCTCAGGACCGCGGCTCTGAGATGCTAGGATCGACCTCAGGCTCGGTGAAACCAAGGTCGCAGTCGGCGAAGCCGCGAACGCCGGCCTTCGCAGCCATGAGTAACCTAAAAGCTAAGGAGTAGAAAGGTTCCGCTTTGCCCGCACAGCGGACCAACATGGTTCGCGAACGCGACCTCCTGTCGACCGGCCTACTGGCGCAACGTCAGCCGGCCGTCCGCGATCTCGAATTTCGACAGGCGGCTCAAAAAACTCATGCCGAGCAAGGTGACCGGCAAGGTGCCGTCCTGGGTGACCAGCGCCTCGACGTCGCGCAACTCGATCGGTCCGAGTTGGAGACGCGCGATGCTGGCGAGTGCCGCCCTGGTCTCGCCATTGGCGGTCTGCACCCTGTGGCGATAGTCGGCCATGCCGGGGACGATGCCGAGCTGGCGCGCGGTGGTCTGGTCGATCGCGACGTAAGTCGCGCCGGTGTCGACGAGCACCGGGACGGGCCGGCCATTCATCCGCGCGTCGGCGCGAAAGTGACCGCTTGGGTCGGCGCGCAGCAGCGCCAGGCGACCGGACGTTGGTGCTTCCACCGCGGCCTCGATCACCTGCGGCGGGGGATCGATCGTCTCGACCTGGCCGGTGAGCATGCGCGCGCGATATTCCTCGAAGGCCGACGGGGCCGCCAGCGCCACCATCGACGACAGGACGAGGACGAAAAGGAATTTCTGCATCGGCCGATCCGCGCCGTTTCGGGAAACCGGATCAGCCTAGCCCCGCGCCGTTAACAGCCGCCGAAGCGAGGGACGGCCCGCCGGCGGATTTCGTCGACGCGGTTGCGAAAACGTTAACGCTCCGCCGGCCCGAATCCCGGCGTCTGCCATGGCGATGGGACCGGTTACTTGGTGCCGTACATCCGGTCGCCGGCGTCGCCGAGGCCGGGCACGATATAGCCCTTGTCATTGAGATGGCTGTCGATCGCCGCGGTGAACACCGGAATATCCGGATGCGCGGCGCAAAACCGCGCGACGCCCTCGGGCGCGGCGAGAAGGCAGAGAAAGCGAATGTTGCGGGCGCCGCGCTCCTTCAGCTTGTCCATCGCCGCGATGGCGGAATTGGCGGTCGCCAGCATCGGATCGACGACGATCACCAGCCGGTCGGCCAGATCGTCCGGCGCCTTGAAGTAATATTCGACCGGCTGCAGCGTCTCATGGTCGCGATAAAGGCCGATATGGGCGACCCGCGCGGCCGGCACGAGGTCCAGCATTCCTTCCAGGAGACCGTTGCCGGCCCTGAGGATGGAGGCGAAGACCAGCTTCTTGCCTTCCAGCACCGGCGCGTCCATCGCCTCCATCGGCGTTTCGATGCGGATGGTGGTGAGGTCGAGATTGCGCGTCACCTCGTAGCAGAGCAGCGTCGAGATCTCGCGGAGCAGCCGGCGAAAGCTCGCCGTCGAGGTCTCCTTCTTGCGCATGATGGTGAGTTTGTGTTGGACCAGCGGGTGGTCGATGACGGTAACGCCGTCCATGGGGCCTCGCTTTCTGCCTGCGGATACGCTTGCTTACTGCGCCGTCGGCGGCGCGCCAAGCGAAATGGCGTCGAGCATCAGCCTGTCGAGAAGCTGCTGGCGGGTCGCCGGATCGACGAAGGCGGCCTCGATGGCGTTGCGGGTCAAGGCGAGCAGCCCGGCCCGGCCGATCCCGGCATCTTCGGCAAAGCGGTATTCGGCGCCAAGATCGGTTGCGAAGAAGGGCGGATCGTCGGAGTTCAGCGTCACTTTTACGCCCGCCTCGACCAGGCGGCGAAGCGGGTGCGCGGCGGCATCGGGAAAGATGCCGAGCGCCAGATTCGAGCCGGGGCAGACTTCGAGCACGATGCCGTCCGCCGCGATCCGCCGAACGAGATCGTCGTCCTCGATGGCGCGGACGCCGTGGCCGATGCGCTGCGGTTTCAGCGCCGCGATGGTCTCGCGCACGCTGTCGGCGCCGCACAACTCGCCGGCATGGGCGGTCAGGCCGAGGCCGGCGTCGCGGGCAATGTCGAAGGCCTTGGCGAATTCGCGCGGCGCGAAGCTGCGCTCGTCGCCGGCCAGGCCGAAGCCGGTCAGAAGCGGCTCCGACACGGCGCCGGCGACGGCAAAGCGCGCGGCGGCCTCAACCCGCTCGGCGCCCAGATGCCGGATTCCGACGACGATCATCCGGGCTTCGATGCCGGTGGCATGGCGGGCGCGGCGGACGCCTTCGGCGAGGCCCGCCAGATACGTCTCCGGCGCGGTTCCTCCCGCCTCGGCGTGATCGGGCGAGATGAAGAACTCGGCATGGATGGCGCCGACGCCCGCGAGCCGCGTCAGATGATCCTCGGCGAGCCGGGCGAAGTCGTCCTCGCTCTGAAACACCGTCGCGGCGCGGTCGTAGGCGGCGAGGAAGCTGGTGAAGTCGTGCCAGACATAGGCGCCGTCGCGAATGATGCCGCCGAGATCGATGCCGTGCCGCTGCGCCAATTCGAGGACCAGGGCCGGATCGGCGGCGCCCTCGATGTGGCAGTGCAGCTCGGCCATGGGCAATATGCCGCTCCGGCTCGCGCGGGCGACGGCCGGTGGGACATCTCGGCTCAAAGGAAGCTTTTTCCGTGCTGCCCGGCCGGCAGGTCGAGATGGACTGCGACGCTCTCGCCGATATCGGCGAAGGTCTCGCGATGGCCGATGCTCCCCGCCTCGATATCGGGGCCGAAGACCAGCACCGGGACATTCTCGCGGGTGTGGTCGGAGCCGCGCCAGGTTGGATCGCAGCCATGGTCGGCGGTGGCGATCGCAATGTCTCCCGGTCGAAGGCGGGCTTCGAGTTCGGGCAGGCGGGCGTCGAAGGCTTCGAGAGCGGCGGCATAGCCGGCGACGTCGCGGCGGTGACCGTAGAGCATGTCGAAGTCGACGAAATTGGCGAAGATCAGGTCGCCGTCCGCCGCGTCGTCGAGGGCGCCGAGCATCGCGTCGAACAGCGCATCGTTGCCGTCGCCCTTGCGCACTTCGGAAATGCCCTTGTGCGCGAAGATGTCGCCGATCTTGCCGATCGCCAGCACCCGCCGGCCGGCGGCGACGGCGCGGTCAAGCAGCGTCGGTTCCGGCGGCGGGACGGAATAGTCGCGCCGGTTTGCGGTGCGGCGGAAGTCGTGCGCCGTTTCGCCGGCAAAGGGCCGGGCGATGACCCGGCCGATATTCAACGGATCGACATGCCGGCGCGCGATGGCGCAGAGATCGTAAAGGCTGCCGAGGCCGAAATGCGTCTCATGCGCGGCGATCTGCAAAACGCTGTCGGTCGAGGTGTAGAAGATCGGCTTCCCCGTGTGGATGCTGTCCTCGCCGAGTTCGGCGATGATCTGCGTGCCCGAGGCGTGGCATTGGCCGAGAACGCCGGGGATATCGCTGTCGTCGGCGATCTGTTGGATGAGGGACGCCGGGAAGGTGGGAATCTCCTGCGGGAAATAGCCCCAGTCGAAGAGCACCGGAACCCCGGCGATCTCCCAATGGCCGGAGGGCGTATCCTTGCCGCGGGAGACCTCGCCCGCGGAGCCCCAAAGGCCGGCGCACGCCTCGCTCGATGATCGACCGGCGGCGCGGAAGAGGCCGAGCCGGCGAAGGTTGGGAAGGACGAGGGGGCCGCTTCGCAGGCCGCCCTGATCGGCTTTTCCGCGCTCCGCCGCCGCCAGGATATGGCCGAACGTATCAGCCCCCGCGTCGCCGAAGCTTTCCGCATCGCGCGCGCCGCCGATGCCGAAGGAATCGAGAACCATGAGAATCGCGCGCGCCAAAGGCCTGTCTCCGCTGCGGTGGATTTCCGTGAATCCTTCGGTGGCGAAGATAGTTCGTCGGGCTCAGTTGGATAGGGGCGCCGGGGCGCGCCGAATTTCCACCGGAGACCGATTGTGCGTCTTTCGCGATTCGGTGCCTAGCGCGCGGCGGCTTCGGTCGCCATCGCCTGACGCGCGGCGTATTGCTGGTTCGCCTGCTGGAAGCTTTCCGGATTGTCGCCGATGGTCACGGTCGGCTCGCATTTCGGCGCGCAGGCATAGGTGATCCGGCTCGCCTGACGATAGACGCGGACCGTGTTGTTCTCGAAGGTCTGCACCGCGACCTGTTCATCGAGGATCATTTCGCCGGCCTGGTCGAGGATGACGATGTTGGTAATGCCGTAACTGCGCCCGGTCAGGACGAGCCGTTTCGAACTCAGAACCTCGACGTCGACGATCGCCGGGTTGCCGACGATGACCGTCGTGGCGGGCCGGTCGATCTCGATAATTCTGGCATGGTCGACCGCGACGCCAAGGGTCGCGCGGTGATCGCCGGCATGCGCTCCGACGGAGAGAAGACCCAGGACCATAGCGGGCAACACGAGGCGGAGAAGGCGATTCATGAGACGTGTCCCGGTTACTCGGATTACGATCAGCATGATCTATACGACAATGCGGTAAACGGAGGATTAATCGGTCTTCATAAGAATTTCTTAAGTACTTTTTAGGGAGGCGCATGTAATAAAAAATCAACCAAAAACCTTAAGCCGAATGCAACATCGTGGCGGTAACGTCCCCATAATCCGATCGACGAAAACAGTCGGCGGGTTTGCTGCCAATCGGATTTCAAGGAGTTCCCATGTCCAAGCATTTCGCACGTTTCATCAAGGACGAGTCCGGCGCCACCGCGATTGAGTACGGCCTCATCGCCGCTCTGATCGGTACCGCCATCATCGCCGCCGTCACCACGGTCGGCACCAATCTGTCGGCGACGTTCACGTCGATCGGAACAGCCGTCACCAAAAAGAACTGACGCGTGGCGTATGCCTAAGTCGGTTATCGAGCGCAAAAGACGGGAAACGCTGTTTCCTGTCTTTTTCGTATCGCACCGAGGCGGTTAATGCTGCCTTGATGGGGAATGGGTCGACAGCAATCAGCTTTTGCGAGCTGGCTCTGTCTCTCAGGTGGACGGGAGCCACGATGCCGCGATGCTTAATCTCGCTATCCTGATCATTTTTCCATTCGCCATGGTCTACGCGGCCTGTTCGGATCTCGTGTCGATGACGATCGCCAACCGCATTTCGATCGCCCTCGTCCTGGTTTTTCCGGTCATCGCTCTGGCGATGGGGCTGCCGCTCGGCGATATCGGCTTGCATTTCGGCATCGGCCTCCTGTGCCTGTTGGTCACCTTCGGCTTCTTCGCCGCAGGGTGGATGGGAGGCGGCGATGCCAAGCTACTGGCCGCTACGGCGATCTGGTTCGGCCCGTCGGCCGACCTTGTCGAGTATCTTCTGCTCGGATCGATCTTCGGCGGAGTTCTGACGATCGGACTTCTGATCTCGCGCGTCATGCTGGCTCCGGTCACCGGCGTCTTCTTCATCGACCGGCTTTTGGACCGGGATACCGGAATTCCCTACGGCATCGCGCTCGGCGCCGCCGGCCTGACCGTCTATTCCAACGGCGGCTGGATGAACACCGCGCTCAGCGGCCTGGCGCGCTCCCCATTCTGACGGGCTTCAGCCGCATCCCGGCGCCGCGCGTCAGGGTTTGTTAACCATACATTGAGGGTTTGTCGGCAATAACCGATGCGAACAGCCGCGAATGTGCGGCTCAGTTTGCGGGAGTTGTCCGATGAATCTTGCACGCATCGCGGTCGTGGCGGTCGCCCTTGTCGCGGCTGCGGGTGCCGGCTTCGTCGCCCTCAATCTCTCCCAGCAGGCGCCGGCTGAACCGGTCATCATCACGGCCGCTCCGGCCGAACCCCCGATCAAGCTCGCGGACGTGCTCGTCACCACGACAGAGGTCGCGATGGGTGGGTCGATCGACGCGGTCCTCGACTGGCAGAAGTGGCCCGAAGAGGGCATCGGGCCGACGCTGATCGTGCGGGCCGATCGCCCGGAGGCGATCGAGGAGCTCAAGGGCTCGATCGCGCGGCAATCCTTTTTCGCCGGCGAACCGGTCCGTGAATCCAAGCTGATCCGCGCCGATCGCGGCTTCATGTCGGCGATTCTGCCGGCGGGCAAACGCGCCGTCGCCATCCAGATCGCGGCGGATACGTCGGCCGGCGGCTTCGTGCTCCCGAACGACCATGTCGACATCATCATGAGCCGCCGGACCGCCAGCTCGGACGGCCGCAGCGAAAAAGTCACGACCGAAACGGTGCTGCGCAATCTCCGCGTTCTCGCGATCGATCAGACGATCGAGGAGAAGGACGGGGAAAAGGTTGTCGTCGGATCGACGGCGACGCTCGAGGTCGATCCCGATCAGGCCGAAGCGCTGACCGCCGCCCAGCAGATTGCCGATCGGCTGGTGCTGTCACTGCGCTCCCTAGCCGACTCGGTCCCCGGCTCACCCGGCTACGCCGCTTTCCTGCTGGCCCAGGAAAACTCCCAGCGCGGCAAGATCAAGGTCGTGCGCTACGGCCAATCCACCGACATCACAACGTCCAAATGACAGGCAGGTCGATGAGCTCTTCCAACCGATCCGACATGTTGCTTGCCCTGTTACGCCGGGCCGTCGTGGGACTTGCCGCCGTCTCGACCGCATTGACGCCCGTCTTCGCGCCGCTCCCCGCGTCGGCAGAACCCACCGTCGTCAACGTCCGGCAGGCGAGCCAAAGGATCAATCTCGGTCTCAACAAGACCAAGGTCATCGTGCTGGCGGCGGACGCCCACGATATCCTCGTCGCCAATCCGGCGGTGGCCGACGCGGTGACCAGGGACGCGCGCCGCATCTACATCTTCGGCAAGCAGATCGGTGAGACGAATATCGTCGTCTTCGATCGCCAGAACCGCCAGATCGCCTCGATCGACCTGAAGATCGAGCGCGACATCAGCGGTCTCGAGGCGTCGATCCGCAAATATGTGCCCGCGTCCGAGGTCACGATCGAAATGCTGAACGACAATGTCGTTCTCACCGGCATGGTGCAGACGCCCCAGGACGCGGCCAAGGTCGAAAGGCTGGCGCGCATTTTCGTCACCGGCGGCGAGGGCACGACGGGCCAGTATATCCAGTCGGCAACCGCGACCGGTGGCGCCGGTGGCGGCAACAGCGACGTCGCCTTCGCCCAGGAGGACCGGCGCCAGAGTCAGATCGTCAATCTGCTGCAGATCCAGGGCGAGGACCAGGTGACGCTCAAGGTGACCGTCGCCGAGGTGCAGCGCTCGGTCGTCAAGCAGTTGGGGCTGAATGGCTCAGCCGGTGACGGTATTTTCTATAGCAATGTCGACAACCCATTCGGACTCGGAAAGGCGATCGCCAACAACGTCCTCGGCGCGGCCGGCCGCATCGGCGGCTTTGACGTTGAAGGCCAACTTAACGCCATGGAGCAGGCCGGCGTCATGCGGACCTTGGCCGAGCCCAGCCTGACGGCGATTTCCGGCGAGAAGGCGAGTTTCAAAGTCGGCGGCGAGTTTGTCGTTCCCCAGGGAAAATCGGAGACGCCCGAAACGCGGACTCCGATCCTCAACGCGGCGGGCAATATCGTCGGCTTCGACACGACCCCCGCCTCGGTCGAATACGAGACCTCGAAGATCGATTACGGCATCGGTCTGGACTTCACCCCGGTAGTGCTCTCCGCCGGTCGCATCAGCCTGAAAATCCGCACCAGCGTGTCGGAGCCGACCTTCGAGACGCCCTTCAGCTTTCCAGGCGGCGTTGCGCCGGGCGTGACGCCGCCCGGCATTCGCAAGCGCCTCGCCGACACCACGGTCGAGCTTCCCTCGGGCGGCTCGCTGGTCATCGCCGGCCTTGTCCGCGACGAGGTGCGCCAGGTCATTTCGGGAACGCCGGGCCTTTCCAAGATCCCCATCCTCGGCACCTTGTTCCGCAGCCGCGACTTCCAGCGCTACGAGACCGAACTCGTCATCATCGTGACGCCTTATCTGGTGCGGCCGGTTGCGCGCCAGGCACTGGCGCGGCCCGACGACGGCCTCGGCTTTTCCAGCGACGGGGCCGGCAACTTCCTTGGCCGGATCAATCGCGTTTACGGCCATATGGAAACCAAGCTGCCCCCCGGCCGGTATCACGGCGTCGTCGGCTTTATCTACAAATGACCGGTTCGAGGAGATCGCAGATGAAAGACCTTTTCGAATGCCGGGGCGGTAACCGACGGTCGGTTCGTCTGCGTGCGAACACGATCCTGGCGCTCGGAGCGCTGCTGATCGCCGGTGGATGCGCCAATGTCCAGCATGTCGAGGTCGGTTCCATCCCGGACGACTATCGCACACGCCATCCGATCGTGGTTTCGGAAGCCCAGACCGCGGTGGATATTCCGGTCGTCGCCTCCGACGCGCGCCTATCCTATGCCGATCGCGGCCGCGTCGAGGACTTTGCCGACCGGTTCCGCGCCTCCGGCGCCGACACGATCCAGGTGCTGCTGCCGATGGGATCGGCCAATCAATACGCCGCCGACCGACTCTCCGGCGGGATCGTCAAGGCCTTGCGCGGACGCAAGATCGCCCGCGACCGGATCTTCGTGCAGCCCTATTCGGCGGCCGGAGCGAGCGGGCCGACGCCGATCCGCCTCGCCTATTCGTCACTGGTCGCCAAGACCGGTCCCTGTGGCCGCTGGCCCGAGGATCTCGGGAACACCTCCGAGAACAAGAACTATTTCAACTTCGGTTGCGCCAGCCAGCAGAATCTCGCCGCCCAGATCGCCGATCCGCGCGATCTCCTGTCGCCGCGCGGCATGGATTCGAGCGACGCCGAACGGCGGACCACGATTCTCGAGAAGTATCGCAAGGGCGAGCGGACGATGGCGCAGCCGAACGACACGGAGGCTGACTACCAATGGTGACCGCGGAGACGATCAGGGACGACGTGTCGTTCGACGCGCCCGAGGAACTGCAGGAGGAAGGCACGGCACTCGACCGGGTCCGGCCGATGCCGCGGATTTCGATCCAGGCCTTCTGCGAAACCGACGGGGTTTCCAAGCCGATCGAAAAGGCCAGCCTGGATCGCCGGATGGCGAAGGCGCATCTGCGCGTCAACATGGGCGGCATTCGCGCGGCGGTCGAGCATTTTTCCGGTGCGCCGACGCCCAATCTGGTACTGCTCGAATCGAAGCTCCCGCCGGGTGAACTCATCGCCGAGCTCGAAGCCTTGTCGGAGGTCTGCGACCCCGGCTCCAAGGTGGTCATCATCGGCCATTACAACGATGTCCCGCTCTATCGCGATCTCGTGCGCCGGGGCATCTCGGAATATCTCGTCGCGCCGATATCGATCGCCGACGTCATGACCGTGATCGGAGCGCTGTTCACCGCCCCCGACGCCGAGCCGCTGGGTCGTTCGATCGCTTTTGTCGGCGCCAAGGGCGGTGTCGGGTCCTCGACGATCGCCCATAACGTCGCCTGGTCCATCTCCAAACTGTTTTCGAACGACGTGGTGCTCGCCGATCTGGATCTGCCATTTGGCACGGCGAACATCAATTTTGACCAGGACCCGGCCCAGGGTATCGCGGAAGCGGTGTTTTCCGCCGAACGGATGGACGATGTCCTGCTCGATCGGCTGCTGTCGAAATGCGCCGAGCACCTGTCGTTGCTGGCGGCGCCGTCCGTCCTCGACCGGACCTACGACTTTTCCGCCGATGCGTTCACCGCGCTGATCGAAACGGCCCAGCGTGGAGCCCCCATCGTCGCGCTCGACGTGCCGCATGTGTGGAGCGAATGGACCCGGAACGTTCTGGCGAAAGCCGACCAGGTCGTCATCATCGCGACGCCGGACCTCGCCAATCTGCGCAACGCCAAGAACCTTGTCGACATGCTGAAAAAGCTGCGGCCAAACGATCATGCGCCGCATCTCGTCCTGAACCAGCTGGCGATTCCCAAGCGACCTGAAATTTCGCCAGATGAGTTCTCCGAGCCGCTCGGGGTCGAGCCGCTCGCACGGATCGCCTTCGATCCGCTGGTGTTCGGCAATGCGGCCAATAACGGTCAGATGATCGCCGAGATCGACGCCAGGCACGCCGCCGTCGAGGCATTCCATCAGATCGCCCACGTCCTGACCGGGCGTGGCGAGCCGAAGAAACCGAAAAAATCGGGTCTGTTGGACCGTCTCCGTCGCAAATAGGCGCAGCCAAACCACCTTCGGGAGCAGCATCATCATGTTTGGAAAGCGCGGGAACGACAAGCCTCTCGGCGGCGCGGCCACCTTGCCGCCGCCGCCGAAGCCGGCCGCGCCGAAAGCCGAGAGCGCTCGGCCGGCCGAGCCGCCCGCGCGCGCAAAAGCGCCGCCAGCGTTGGAGCAAGTGGAGGTGCCTCGACATGTCGAGAGCGCCCCGATGGCCCGATCCGACAATTATTACGAGCGCAAGACCCAGGTCTTCGCGGCGCTGATCGATACGATCGACCTTTCGCAGCTCGCCAAGCTGGATGTCGAGAGCGCCCGCGAGGAGATCCGGGACATCGTCAACGACATCGTGTCGATCAAGAACTTCGCGATGTCGATCGCCGAGCAGGAGGATCTTCTCAGCGATATCTGCAACGATGTGCTCGGCTACGGACCGCTGGAGCCGCTGCTCGCCCGCGACGATATCTCCGACATCATGGTCAACGGGGCGCGTCAGACCTTCATCGAGGTCGCCGGCAAGGTCCAGCAGACCAATGTGCGGTTTCGCGACACGCAACAGCTCCTCAACATCTGCCAGCGGATCGTCAGCCAGGTCGGCCGGCGCGTCGACGAAACTTCGCCGATCTGCGACGCGCGCCTGCCTGACGGGTCCCGCGTCAACGTCATCGCGCCGCCGCTGGCGATCGACGGCGCGGCCCTGACGATCCGCAAGTTCAAGAAGGACAAGCTGACGCTCGACCAGCTCGTCAATTTCGGCGCCATTTCGCCGGAAGGCGCCACGATCCTGCAGATCATCGGCCGGGTGCGCTGCAACGTCGTCATCTCCGGCGGCACCGGCTCGGGCAAGACGACGCTGCTCAACTGCCTGACCCGCTATATCGACGAAGACGAGCGCATCATCACCTGCGAGGATTCGGCCGAGCTGCAGTTGCAGCAGCCGCATGTCGTCCGGCTGGAAACCCGCCCGCCCAATATCGAGGGTGAGGGCGAGATCACCATGCGCGATCTGGTCAAGAACTGCCTGCGCATGCGTCCCGAGCGGATCATCGTCGGCGAGGTGCGCGGACCGGAGGTCTTCGATCTCCTGCAGGCGATGAACACCGGCCATGACGGCTCGATGGGCACGATCCACTCCAACTCGCCGCGCGAATGCCTCAACCGTATGGAATCGATGATCGCCATGGGCGGCTTTTCGCTGCCATCCCGGACGGTCAAGGAGATCATCGTCGGCTCCGTCGATGTCATCGTCCAGGCCGCGCGGCTGCGCGACGGCTCGCGCCGGATCACCCACATCACCGAAGTGCTCGGCATGGAAGGCGACGTGATCACCACCCAGGATCTGTTCGTCTACGACATGGTCGGCGAGGATGCGCAGGGCCGAATTCTCGGCCGTCATCGTTCGACCGGGGTCGGACGGCCGGCATTCTGGGATCGCGCGCGCTATTACAACGAGGAGCAACGCCTCGCGGCGGCGCTCGACGCGAGCAACGCCGCCGAACCGGCGAGGGACACGTGATGCTGACGTCGGCGGCGGGTCTGCTCTTCATATTTTTGTCAATGGTCGCGGCCGGCGGTCTCGCCTATGCCTTCCTGCAGCCTCGCATCGCGGCCGAGAAGAAGGTCGAGACCCGGCGCTCGCAATACACGCGCGACGAAGGCGACCGCGCCTCGCTGAAAGTGGCGCGCGACCGGCTTCAGGAGCAATCCAAGCGACGCAAGACGATCCAGTCGTCGCTCAAGGATCTGGAAGAACGTCAGAAAGAGCGCGACAAGCATACCGGCAAGATGACCTTGAAGCGCAGGCTGGAGCAGGCCGGCTTGCCGCTGACGGTCAGGCAGTTCGCGGTCATCAGCGTCGGCCTGGCGTTTCTGGGCGTCTTGATCGCGCTGCTCTTCGGCCTTTCGTGGATTTTGACGCTAGGCGTGGCGATCTTCGCGGGTCTCGGGCTTCCCCGCTTCATGCTCGCCCGTGCGAGAAAGCGGCGCTTGGATAAATTTACCAACGAGTTTCCCAACGCCGTCGATCTCATCGTGCGCGGCGTCAAATCCGGCTTGCCGCTGAACGATACGCTGAAAATGGTCGCCAGCGAGATGCAGGAGCCGGTGCGCGGCGAGTTCCAGAAGATCATGGAAACGCAGCAGATGGGCGTTTCGATCTCCGAATCCGTCGAGCGGCTCTATCGCAGCGTGCCGATCGCGGAGACCAATTTCTTCTCGATCGTCATCACCATCCAGGCGCAGGCCGGCGGCAATCTGTCCGAGGCGCTGGGCAATTTGTCCAAGGTGTTGCGCGACCGCAAGAAGATGAAGGGCAAGATTCAGGCGATGTCGATGGAAGCGAAGGCCTCAGGCGGCATCATCGGTTCCCTGCCCATCATCGTCGGCGGTCTCGTTTACATAACGACCCCCGACTACATCTCGATCCTGTTCACCACCGATACCGGCAAGATCATTCTCATCGCCTCGGCCATCTGGATGGCGCTCGGCATCTTCACCATGAAGAAGATGATCAATTTCGACTTCTGACCGGCGACGAATCGCCGACGCCTGGCCACGGGCCAAAAGAGACCGGCAGAAAGGCAGCATCCGACAATGGAATCGGTGTTTCAATATTTCGGCGTCTCGGGGTCGCTCGTCGTCAGCGTGGTGATCGCGGTCGCGGTGTTCACCACCCTCGTCACGATTACGCTGCCCCTGCTCGCGGGCAACCAGTTGAAAAGCCGGATGAATGCGGTGGCGCTGGAGCGCGAGCAAGTGAGGGCGCGAGAGCGCGCGCGTCTGGCCATCGAAAAAGAACAGGGCCGCGGCGGCTTGCGCCAGCAGGACAGCACCGGCCTCGTCGCGCTGGTCGTCAACAGCCTGAACCTGCGCAAGGCGCTGGTCGACGACAAGACGGTCGCCAATCTGCGCGTCGCCGGTTATCGGGGCCAGCGCCCGCTGACCCTCTTCCTGTTCGCTCGCGCGATCATGCCTCTGATCATGCTGGCCTTCGCCCTGTTTTACGTTTTTGGCCTAGGGCTTTTCGCGGCGCAGCCGACGATGTTTCGGGTCCTGGGCTGTATCGGCGTCGCCTATCTGGGCTTTTACGCGCCGATCCTGTTCATCAGTAACCAGGCGTCCAAGCGCCGTCTTTCGATCACCCGGGCCTGGCCCGACGCGCTCGATCTTCTGCTGATCTGTGTGGAATCGGGCAATTCCATCGAAGCCGCGTTCCGCCGGGTTGCCGAGGAGATCGGCATCCAGTCGATCGCGCTGGCTGAAGAGCTTGTTCTGGTCTGCGCCGAATTGTCCTATCTGCCCGATCGCAAGGTCGCCTACGACAACCTCGCCGCCCGCACCGGGCTCGAGGGCGTGCGGGCTGTGTGTACCGCGCTCGTCCAGGCCGAGCGCTACGGTACGCCGCTCGGCACCGCGTTGCGCACGCTGTCGCAGGAAAACCGCGACATGCGCATGAACCTGGCGGAGAAGAAGGCCGCGGCGCTACCGCCCAAGCTGACGGTGCCGATGATCATCTTCTTCCTGCCGGTGCTGTTCGCCGTCATTATCGGCCCGGCGATCATCCAGGTGATGGAAACGCAATAGGCCAGGCGGGGCAGGGCGCCGCCATCGTCGCGTCGCACTTGCCGGCGACGGGCAGTCCACAACGTGAAAAAGGGCGAAGCCCGCGCGCCGCCCTTTCATTTTTGCGTTTGCTTCCGGTGACGGGCGGCGTCAGCTCTTGCCGCCATCCTTGTCCTTCAGCATCGACCAAGTGTTCTGCTGGGCCAGCATCTCCTTGAGATAGGCGACGTTCGCCTGCGCCTCCTTGGGCGAAAGCTCCGCTGCGGCAATCGTCTCGGCTTCCGCGAAGCGGCCCTGCAGGCCGACCACCAGCGCCAGGTTCTGGCGCACGCGGCTGTCGCTACCGGGCCGCGCGGCCGCTGCGCGAAGGTATTTTTCGGCCGCCGGCAGATCGTTCGCCAAGAGGTAGGACATGCCCAAATTCGACAGAATCGTCGGCTCGTCGGGCGCCATGTCCAGCGCCTTGCGGTACAGCACCCTGGCCTCGTCCGATTGGCCCAGCTGGTCGAGGATCGCGCCCTCCGCCGAATAAAGCCGCCAGTCCGGATAGTCCGGCGTCTGGGCGCGGCGCACCGTCTCCAGCGCCTTCGACAGATCGCCCGCGGCCGCCAGCGCCTTGCCATAGGCGGCCAGCACGTTGCGATCCTTGGGGTGGGCGATGGCCATTTGCTGCATCACCGCCAGGGATTGGTCATTACGCCCGGCCATCTGAAGGGTCGCGGCATAGGACAGGCCCGTCGCCTTGTCCTTGGAATTCTTTTCATACGCCTGGCCGTAGGAACGCACCGCGTTCTGCAGCTCGCCGGACGACATCTGTGCGACCGTGCGGCCTGACGCCGGCTTGCTGACCGAGCCTGTGATCTCGTTGGATACCGAGGCGCAGCCCTGGGTCAGGGCGAGAACCAGGGCGGCACTGACGAGAAGCCCCTGTCTCGATCGACGAATCGGTCTAGTTTCGCGCCCGACCATGATCTGCTCCCGTTTCGTCCGCGGATGATTGTTTGGCCGGCGCTGATGCTCCGGCCCGTGGCGGCGAGAATAATTTGTTAACCCTAACGGCCGGTTAATCCGTCGCCGCCGAACCAAGGAACCCGGCCCATGACCGTTACCCTCGTCAGCGACACCGCCGCCGCCCTACCTGTCTGGACCGCGGACAAGGTCGGGCTCGCGGCCCTGCCGGCCGCGACCGCGGATTGGGCGAGGATCGCGCGGTTCTCGGCCGAGGCGGGAGCAGTGCTGATCGTGCCCGACACGAAGGGCAACGTCGCCGGCGCGATTCTCGGTCTTGGCAAGGGCGGCGCCGAAGAGGGCGTGATGCAACGCCGCGCGCTGTTGGCGGGGGCGCTCGCCGGCAAGTTGCCGGCCGGGGATTGGTATTTCGCCGACGAGACGGCCGTCGGCGGACCGCTCGCCGCGCTGGCGCTCATTCTCGGCGGCTATCGCTTCGACCGCTACCGGTCGTCGAAGACGGCCGACGGCGGTGACGGCGACATCCGCTTTCTTGCCGCCGAAGGGTGCGACAGGGCGGACATCGAAAGCATCGCCGCGGGCGTCTTTCTCGCGCGCGATCTGATCAACACGCCGACCAGCGACATGGGGCCGGCCGAACTGGAGGGCGCCCTGCGCTCGCTCGGCGACGGGTTCGGCGCGCGCGTCGAGACGATCGCGGGCGACGCGCTGCTGGAGCGGAACTTTCCGATGATCCACGCCGTCGGCCGGGCGAGCGCGTCGGCGCCGCGACTGCTCGATCTTTGCTGGGGCCGGCCGGACGACCCGAAGCTGACGCTCGTCGGCAAGGGCGTCTGCTTCGATACCGGTGGCCTCGACATCAAGCCCGCGTCCGGCATGTTGCTGATGAAGAAGGACATGGGCGGCGCCGCCAACGTGCTCGGCCTCGCCCGCATGGTGATGGCGGCCAAGCTGCCGGTGCGCCTGCGCGTGCTGATCCCGGCCGTCGAGAACGCGATTTCCGGCGATGCCTTCCGGCCGGGCGACGTGCTGACCAGCCGCAAGGGCAAGACGGTCGAGATCGGCAACACCGACGCCGAGGGGCGGTTGGTGCTCGCCGATGCGCTGGCGCTGGCGGACGAGGAGGCGCCGGATCTCCTGATCGACATGGCGACGCTGACCGGCGCTGCGCGGGTGGCGCTCGGACCCGACATCGCGCCGTTCTATACGGAGGATACGGCGCTGGCCGGCGAGATCGCGCAAGCCGGTCTTGATGTCGCCGATCCGGTCTGGCGGATGCCGCTCTGGCAACCCTATGCTGCGAACCTTGCCTCCAAGATCGCCGACACCAACAATGTCACCAGCGACGCCTTCGCCGGATCGGTGACCGCCGCGCTGTTCCTGCAGGGCTTCGTCGAAAAGGCGAAAAGCTGGTCGCATTTCGACATTTATGGCTGGCGGCCGAAGCCGAGCCCGATTGGGCCGGTCGGCGGCGAGGCGCAGGCGATCAGGGCGCTGTTCGCGGTTCTCAAGACGCGCTTTCCGGCACGGTGAGGAGACTGACGCCATGACATCGCCGCTCGATCCCCGGCTCAACGCGTTCCGCGACGATCTCGCCGATGGCCGACTGCAGGGGCGGGTGGAAGCCACGCGCTTCGTCGCCGGCGAGGAATGTCGCATCGTCAGCCCGGTGGCGCCGGTCCGCCGCCGGCCCTCGCCCGACGCGCCGCTCGACACCGAAGCTTTATTCGGCGAACCAGTGACGGTCTTCGAGACCGACGCCGAGGGCTGGTCCTGGGTGCAGCTCGGCACGGACGGCTATGTCGGTTACGTTCCGAGCGTGGCGATCGGCCGGCTCGGCGCCGCGCCGACCCACCGGGTTCGCGTGCCCCGGACGCTGCTGTTTCCCGGTCCCGACATCAAGCTGCCGCCGCTTCACGATCTGCCGATGGGCGCGTTGGTCACCGTGACCGGCGCGGCCGAGGATCACAACGCGCGCTACGCGATGACCCAGCCCCACCGCGCCGTAGTGGAACAACATCTGACGCCGCTCGGAACCGTGGAGCCGGACGTCGTGGCGGTTGCCGAGCGTTTTGTCGGCGTGCCCTATCTGTGGGGCGGCAAGAGCGCGTCGGGCATCGACTGCTCCGGCCTCGTCCAGATCGCCTGTGCGATGGCCGGCATCGATGCACCGCGCGATACCGATATGCAGGAGCGCGGCCTCGGCACGCGGATCGCCGGCATCGAATCGCTGCAACGCGGCGACCTGATCTTCTGGAAGGGCCATGTCGGGATCATGCTGGATGGTACCCGGCTCCTCCACGCCAACGCCCATCACATGCTGACCGCGATCGAGCCGCTGTCAGCCGCGACCGCGCGGTTGGAGGCAAAGGGCGCGGCGGTGACCAGCGTCAGGCGGATCGGGAGGGTCAGGCCGGTGAATGTTACCTGCTAGCCCTTTCAATTCGGGTCTGTTCCTCGTCTCAATGCCCCTAAAGACAAAAGGATCGCCGGGAGGGGCATCCGGCGAGCATGGTCGAGACCGAAGGGCGACATAAAGCTGGCCGCGTCGCGTTATTGCAGGTTGCGCCATACCGTTCTTGAAGCCGGCGAGGGGTGATCGTCAGGACGCTCACACCCGGCGGCTGTCGGAGCGGATAGGGCGCGGCTTCAGATCGCTCGGCATCGAATCGGTTTCGTTGCATGTGAACCAATGGGCGTGACACCGGTCAGGCCAAAGCTGCCCTTCCGGCAAAAATTTACGACGCGGTGATTTGTCGCAGCGTCATGGTATGGGCCTTAAAAGAGCCTCGAATCATGCAATGCGGCCGCCTCAAAGCCCCTTGATTGCGGCACCTGGGCACGAAGAAGGTCGCGGGAAAGAGACGGGGCGTTTTGCGGGAGGGTCAAATTCCGTCATCGGATCAATGCATTGGGCACGACTTCGATCGATAAGATCATCGCTTTTCCCATATTTTTTCCGATTGTTTGTAACGGGTAGCAAATAATCATCACGCCATTTTGAAGAGGTCAAGTAGAGGAAGCCGACGGCCCACAAAATTAATCATTATTTAAACGGCAAAACCTAGCAAGCTCTTAGGCACCAAGTTGACCCGGCGCTGCGTCCAGGCCATCAAGAACGAGAAAGAGCTTCAAATGCCCCGCAATGGTTTTAGCATCACAAAGAAAATATCGTTGTCACTTGCGGCGGTAATGGTGGTCGTCTTGATCGTCAGCTCTCTGAATTTTATGCAGAGCAATCGAATCGAAGACAGCATCCAGTGGAATAACCACACTTACAAAGTGTTGGGCGAAATCAAGAAAATCGAGAGCAGTATCGTCAATCAGGAAACCGGCCTGCGCGGTTATCTGGTGTCCGCCAAAGAGAATTTCCTTGAGCCTTACAAGGCTGGTGCGGTCGACTTAACCGCAGCACTGGACTCCGTGCAGACCCTGACTTCGGATAACGCCACCCAGCAAGAGCGCATCGGCCGGCTGCGCCTGGCGATCGACGATTGGCACACGAAGATTTCCGAGAAGGAAATCGCCCTGATGGGGTCGTCCCTGACCATGGAGCAGGCGCGCGCCCTGGAAAGTAGCGGTGCCGGCAAGGCCCTCATGGACAATATTCGCGGTGTCATCGGCGAGTTGTATGACGCCGAGGCCTCGCTGCTGACGGTGCGCAGCCAGCGGGCTGAGGACGCTATGGCGGCGACTGAAGCCACATTGATCATCGGCGGACTGGTGACGCTTCTGGCGACGTTGGGTATCGCGATCTTCATCGCTCGCACCATCGCCCGGCCGATCCGCACCATCACCGATGTCATGAAGGAACTCGCCGACGGCCGTAAGACGATCGAGGTTCCGTATGCTGGCCGCAAGGACGAGATCGGTTCGATGGCCGCGGCAGTGGAGAGCTTCAAGCAGGCTGCGATCGAGCGCGAGCGTCTGGAGAGCGAAGCCGAAGCATCGCGGATCGACCAGGAACAGGCGAAGAATCGTCAGGCGGCGCTGGAAGAGGCCAAGGCCGAGGATCTGCGCGCCTTCGTCGGTGTGGTGGAGGTCGGCTTCGAGCGCTT
>CANKZU010000024.1 GCA_947488615.1 uncultured Aurantimonas sp. | reverse complement strand
AGGCGGCCAACGTCTGCATGCAGGTCCATGGCGGTTTCGGGTTCGCCGAGGAATACGATATCGAGCGCAAATTCCGCAAGACGTGACTTTATGAGGTGATCCGTCTAGCTGTCACTTCTGGAAAAGTTCCGGGTAGGTCACACGTCAGCCGACGCCGATATTTCGCCCACGAGATCGTTGAGATTCGCCCACGAGATCGTTGAGAAATGCAATCCTGGGCGATCAACGTTACCAAGAATTTCAGGAACGTCGGATCTGACTGCGTGTTTGCAAAGGTTCTCGGTGTCAGAAATTCGTGAGCCGTAGGTCGCCGGGGCATTGAGAGCAAAGACCGTCGACGCCCAATGCCTGGCTTCGCGCAACCGCTCTCCGCAGATGACCTTCTCCAGATACACTTCCGTCCGCCCGGCCGCTGCGTGACAGGGCATCCTGTAGACATGGGTGAAGGCTTCGCGCTTGCGATGCACGACCCCAAAGACCGCTTCCACGACGATGCGGTCGCGCTGCCGACGTTCGGCGTAACCGAACAGGACGGCCGTGTCGCCAGGATGAAGATGCAGGCGGGAAACCAACTGAGACCGACACACGAACATTGATCCTCTCGTGGAGGTCGGGCGTGCAAAATGTCGCTGGAATCCGTTTAATTGCCGGTCCGGCCACATCCTTCCCGAAGGAAGCACCACCTTGCCCGGATTGGCAGGTTGGTGTTGGGACACGCCCAACTCTTGATGTCTGGGTGTGAACTATCGCATTCCGTCTTTTATGGCAACGTTGGATGTCGTGGCGACAAGGGCGGTCGCCCCGGAAAGACCAGGGATGCCGCGCGATATCCAGGGGCGAGGATCGCTCATCGCGGCAGCTCCAGGCGCGCAGCGCCGCGCCGATGCGCCAGCCGCCCGAAAACGTCAAATCCCATCTGCTTGAGGATGTGGATGACGTCGATCGGTACCCAGTTTTCGGCGATCCGCTCGCCCTCGAGGCGATAGAAATCCATCACCCGCATCTCGATCTGCCGCCCGGTTGGCGGCAGCCCCAGCCATTCGCCGAGATGCGTGCCGACGACTGACGGCCAGCCACCGGTGACGACATAGTCGCCATCGGCCACCCGGACGTAATGGCCGGCGCCCTTGCGGTCCGGAAACCCAATCAGGAACGGGATTTGATGATGGGCCCGGAAGCCCCGCATTCCGCGTGTCGTGCCGATACCTGCCGGGCCGTACCAGAGGAAGTTTTCGGTCCAGTAGCGTTCGTGACGGATGCTTTCGATCGACTTGCCGTCGAACTCTCCGAGGGCGGTATGCATGGCGAGCACGGTCCTCATGGCCTCGGCCCCACGCGCCGGATCGCTTGCGTCGGCGCGAAGGCCAGACGAGTCCGCAGGTCCGGGCCACATGCCTTCCGCCCCCAGCGAGGGGGCGAGGGGCCAGACGCCGGCCTGTCGCATCAGGTCGAGCAGGTCGAGCAGGACATAGGAGTGGGCGATCTTCGCATCGACGACGTGATGGACTTCGCAAGCACGCAGATGCACGACCCCCTGGGTCGCCGGAATCCCCCATAGATCGGCCGCGAAGGTGCCCTGGTAGCAGCCCATGGAGGCCAGCAGGGACCGCCCCGCGATCTCGGCGGGCGAGCGGTCATCCGGCGCGCTCTCGCCGCCGACGAAGATCGCGTCGCGCCGTTCCAGGTCCGGCAGCGCTCGCCGCAGATCCCCCCAGACGCCACGGATCGCCTCGACTCCAACTCGCTCGTTGATCGGGTGGCTTCCCCAGAACCGTGCGTCTTCATGATAAATGTCCGCACGGTCGGCCCCGCTTGCCAGCGCGTGCAGCCCCCTATGAATCTGCTGCTTGGTCGACGCCATCATGCCGGGGTCTCCCCATGGGGCGGCGTTGTTTCGGCAGGTCCGGTCAAATGATCGGGCAAGGTTTCTTCCTCCTCAGCCACCACCTCGTGCCAAGTGAGAGAGGCCGGCGCATTGGGTTTTGCATACGAATGCAAAAACAGCTTGCCAAATTGCCGGAAACCTGTCTAGTATTTTTGCATTCGTATGCAAGAAATTGTCCTTAGCGGGTTCGAGGGCATGGAATGGCTGAGATACAACTTCGCAACGTCTCGAAACGCTGGGGCAATTTCGTCGGCGTCGACAAGTTCGATCTGACCATCGCCGACCGCGAATTCCTCGTGCTGCTCGGGCCGTCCGGCTGCGGCAAGACCACCACAATGCGGATGATCGCGGGCCTCGAGGAAGCCAGCGAGGGCGACATCATCATTGGCGGCCGGGTGGTCAACGACCTCGATCCGAAGGACCGCGACATCGCGATGGTGTTCCAGTCCTATGGGCTCTACCCGAACATGAACGTCTTCGAGAATATCCGCTTCCCGCTGAAGGTCAGAAAGGTCGATCCCGCCGCCCACGAGGAGAGGGTGCTTCGCGCCGCCGACCGAGTCGAACTCCGCGACTTTCTGCATCGCAAGCCCGCCGAGCTCTCCGGCGGTCAGCGCCAGCGCGTGGCGCTCGCGCGGGCGATCGTCCGCGAGCCGACGGTCTTTTTGATGGACGAGCCGCTGTCGAATCTCGACGCGAAACTGCGTGTCTCGACTCGCGCTCAGATCAAGAACCTCCAGCACGAACTGAAGGTGACGACGATCTACGTCACCCATGATCAGATCGAGGCGATGACGCTCGCCGATCGCGTGGTGGTGATGAACAAGGGCGTGGTGCAGCAGGTCGGCACGCCCACGGAGATTTACGACCACCCGGCCAACACCTTCGTCGCCGGTTTCATCGGTTCGCCCGCCATGAATCTCATGGAAGGGACGCTGGCTGGAGGTGTCTTTACCGGAAGGAACGTCCGCATCGCGAGCCTCGGCGGACCAGATGGCCCCGTCATCCTCGGATTTCGCGCCGAAGACGCATCGGTGGTCGACGGCGAGGCGGAGATCAATGCGCCGATCTATACGCTCGAACTTCTCGGCGACGCCACCATGGTCAGCGTCAGGGCTGGCGACGCCCTCATCTCGGTCAAGGCCCCCAAGGACTATCGCGCCGAAATCGGCGATCCCGTCGCCATTCGCATCCCCCCGACGATCTGCCACCTCTTCGATGCCGAGACCGGGCGATCGATGACCCCAGCCTGAGTCCCGGCCAGGCACCAGCCGCGCGGCCACCAGCCGTTCTACAACAGGGAGACCAAATCAGATGCCCTTTCGCAAATTTGCCCTCGCCGCTGCGGTGGCGTTCTCGACGGCCTCCACGGCGGCCAGTGCCCAGACCTGCGATTTCACGACCGACAAGCCGATCAAGCTGCTTGCGGCGGCCTTCGAGGCCTGGAAGGCGGTAGCTGACACGATGTCGGAATGCGCGCCGAACTTTCAGGCCGAACTCGACCAGGAATTCCGCACCAAGCAACCGACGGCGTTCGCCGCCAGTCCCTCGCTCTACGAGCTTGGTGGCGTCTCCAACGGCACCATCACCCCGCTGCTCGCCGAGGGTACGATCCGCCCGCTCGACGACTTGGTCGAGAAATACGGCCAGAACCTGACCCCCAACCAGCTCATCCGTGTCGACGGCAAGATCATGGCGATCGGCATGATGGTGAACATGCATCACCTGCAATACCGCAAGGACGTTTTCGACGATCTGGGTCTGGAGCCGCCCAAGACCTACGACGCGATGCTGGCCGCAGCCGCGAAGATCAAGGAAGCCGGCGTCATGGAATATCCGCTCGGCGCGACGATGATGACCGGCTGGAACCAGGCGCTCGATTTCGTGAATTTATACTCCGGCATGGGCGGGGACCTGTTCGATGGGTCGAAGGCGACGGTCGCCAACGAAACCGGCGTGAAAGCGCTCGAAATGATGAAGGAGATGACGGCGTACATGGACCCCGAATGGACGGTGTCCGACTCGACTTACGTTCAGCAGCAGTTTCAGCAGGGCAAGATCGCCATGGCGAACTTCTGGCAGAGCCGCGCCGGCGCGAATGACGACGAGGTGGAAAGCCAGGTGGTCGGTAAGATCGCCACTGCCGCGGCACCGCTCGGGACCGAGGACGGCCGCCCGGCGACGTTGATCTGGTGGGACGGCATCGTCGTCGCCAAGAACATCCCCGACGAGGACGCCGAAGCCGCCTTTCGGCTCGCTCTCGAAGGCCTGAGCTCGGCCACCGTCGAGCGGGCTCCGACCGCGGCGGTGTGGCTGCTGCCGGGCTATGAGCCGGGCCGTCTTGCCGAGGGCGCGATCCAGACCCTGCAGGCGGGAGGCGCGCCGGCCTACCCATCGACCGCCGAAATGGGGCTTCTGCATACGGCGATCGGCAACACGATCAGCGAGTATCTCGTCGGCAACAAATCCGCCGAGGCGGCGCTGGCCGATGCCGAGCGCGCCTACGAAACGGCCGCGCGCGAGGCCGGTCTCCTGCAGTGATCCGCCGCGATGCCGGGCGGCGTATGTCCGGCATCGCGCCTCAAGGGCAGCCCCATGCGACGCAGCACGTTCTTCTGGTTCGTCTTTCCGTCCCTCGCGATGATGCTCGTCTTCATCGCGCTGCCGCTGGCGTCCGTCTTCTGGGGCAGTTTCCACCAGACCCGCACGGTTTATGAGCAGCTGGAAATCGAAAGCTGCACGCCCGGTTTTCCCGATCCGGTCTGCACCACCGCGATCCGCAACCGCCCGGTGCTGAACGACAATGGCGTGCCGGTCACCGTCACCGAATTCGCCGGCCTCGACGTCTATCGCCAGCTCCTGCAACCGGAGAGGGTCGCCGCCGCGTTTTCCGGCGCGGGCAGGGGGGTGAGCGATCTGCTGACGCTGGACTTCTACAAGGCGCTGCGGTTCACGCTCACCTTCACCTTCGTGACCCTGCCGCTCGTGATCGGTCTTGGGCTCGCCATCGCGATCGTCGTCAACAACGCGGTCCGTTCGATCCGCGGTCCCGTCATTTTCATCTCGCTGCTGCCATTCATCATCACCCCGATCATCGGCGCCCTGTCGATCCGCTGGCTGTTCATCGGCGACGGCATCCTCACCCAAGCGCTTGAACGCCTGCTCGGCCATCCCGTCTACATGTTCGCCGAGGGCTGGACGATCGAGCTCCTGATGCTGTTCTATCGGGTCTGGCATGTCGCGCCCTTCGCCTTCGTGGTGTTCTACGCCGGTCTTCAGACCGTGAACCGCGACACGCTGGAAAGCGCGGTCATCGACGGCGCGTCCCGCTGGGAGCGGCTGCGCTACGTGGTCATCCCGCATCTGATGCCGCTGATCATCTTCATCGCACTCATCCATCTGATGGACAGCTATCGCGTGTTCGAGGAGATCATCGCCTTTTCGGCCCAGGCGCACCGCATCTCGTTGCAATGGCTGACCTACGACCTTCTGACGCCGGACGATGCCGGCAACCGCTCGGTCAGCCGCGCCTCGGCCAATTCGATGCTGACGCTGATCGGCATCGTCATCCTGCTGATTCCGCTCTTGCGGCGCACCTGGCGCGACCACCGGAGGACTGGCTGACATGTCGACCCCCCGCGCCTTGCGCCAGCCCTTTTCGCTTCGGCTCGCCTCGAACGGCTTTCTCGCCTTCTGGTGCCTGATCGCCGCCTTCCCGTTGTTCTGGATCGCGGTGATGAGCTTCAAATCGCCGATCGACGCCTTCTCCTCCAATCCCCTGGCGGTGATCTTCGGACCCGTGACGAGGGAAGGCGGCGACGGCATCTCGCTGATCGACATCGCCATCGGACTGGCGACCTTCGTCGGCGTCTACCGGATCGGCGCGCGCCATGTCGGGCGTCTCGCCGCCTGGTTGGCGCCATTCGGAGCCGTCTGGTTCGGCTGGATCCTCGCAGCCGCGATCTATGTGATCGGCGTCGTCCTCTTCGTCGGCGTCGTCCTGCCGCCGGTACTGGCCGCGTTCGACGGTGCGCTCGGGCCGCTCGGAGAGCCGATTATCGGCGGAACGCTCGAACATTATCGGGCGGTGTGGTGGGGCAACGCGTTCTACCGCAACTTCCTCAACTCGCTGATGGTCACCGCCGGCGTCGTCACCATTTCCTTGAGCGTCGGCACGCTCGCCGGTTACGCGCTTGCCCGGACGGGGTCACAGCTCGCTTTCTGGATCCTGATCATTGCCCTGATCTTCCGGGCGCTGCCGCATTCGGTGCTGGTCACGGGCTATCTGCCGGTGTTCATCAACTCCGCCGAAATCCTGCGCCCCTGGCTCGGCGATGCCGCGCCGACGCTCTACGGCCAGCCCCTGGCGGTGATCGCTGTGCTGGTGGCGATCAACCAGCCCTTCACCATCTGGATGCTGCGCTCGTTCTTCATGTCGATCCCGCAGGAACTCGACGAGGCCGCCCGCGTCGACGGCTGCTCGACGTTCCAGGCGTTCCGCCTGGTGATCATGCCGGTGATGTGGCCGGGCGTGATCACCACCGGGCTGTTCTCGTTCCTGCTCGCCTACAACGACTATCTGGTGACCTCGCTGCTGCTCGACTCGCAGAACATGACCATGGTTCCGGCGATCACCCAGTATTTCAACCGCGAGACGACCACAACCGATCAGGTGCGAGCCGTCGCCGCCGCCGTCTCGATCACCGCGCCATTGTTCGTTCTGGTGATGGTCTTCCAGCGCCAGATCGTCAGCGGTCTCACCGCCGGCGCCGTCAAGGGATGAGACCATGACCTAGACCTTTCCAGCCTCCGATCCGCCCTGCCTTGCATACGAATGAAGAAGACCACCATGACCGAACCGCAATACGAAACCGACACCGATCCCGAGAAGTCGCAGGAAACGCTTGCGGCGATCCGCGCGATGGAAGAAGCGCTGGCCGCCAACTCCAACGACATGGCGGCTCATTTCCAAGAGGGTTTCCGCTGGACGGGCAATTATGGCTGCGGCATCAAGCAAGGCCTCGACGCTTTTCGCCGTGACTGGCAGCTGCCGATCCGCGCCGCCTTCACCGAGCGCGACTACAAGACCGAGCGCTTCGTCGTTCAGGGTGAGTGGGCCTCCTGCTTTGGTCATATCGAAGCGACCCATTCCGGCGAGTTCATGGGGATTCCCGCCAGCGGCAAGCGCGTGACGATCCCGTATATGGATTTCTGGCAGGTCAAGGACGGACGCATCGCCGACAATTGGGTCAGCGTGGATTTTCCGTCCGTCCTCGCCCAGCTCGGCCGCGACGTCTTCGGGGGCGACGGCTGGGAAGCCTTCGATCGTGGCGAGAAAACGCCGCCGAAACCGGAGTAGCATCATGGCGATTGAATATCTGAAGCGCGGCAAGCCGGATGCCGAGCGCTCCGAGGACGACGCGAAGGTCCGCGGCGTTGTCGAGGCGACGCTCGCCGACATTGAGGCGCGGGGCGACGCCGCTGTGCGGGCGCTGTCGGAAAAGTTCGACAATTATGCGCCGGCCGCGTTCCGTCTGTCACCGGCGGACATCGAAGGCCTGATCAACAAGGTCTCGGCGCGCGACATGGAGGACATTCGCTTCGCGCAGGCTCAGGTGCGCCGCTTCGCCGAGGCGCAGCGTGCTTCCATCACTGATATCGAGGTGGAGACGCTGCCGGGCGTCGTCCTCGGCCACCGCAACATTCCGGTGGAATCGGTCGGTTGTTACGTGCCCGGCGGCAAGTTCCCCATGGTCGCCTCAGCCCACATGTCGGTGCTCACCGCCTCGGTCGCCGGGGTGCCCCGCATCGCCGCCGCGACGCCGCCGTTCAAGGGCGAGCCGAACCCGGCGGTGATCGCCGCCATGCATCTGGGCGGCGCGCACGAGATCTACGTCCTCGGCGGCATCCAGGCGGTCGGCGCGCTGGCGCTGGGGACCGAGACGATCGAGCCTGTCCACATGCTGGTCGGCCCGGGCAATGCGTTCGTGGCCGAGGCCAAGCGCCAGCTTTACGGCCGCGTCGGAATCGACCTCTTCGCCGGGCCGACGGAGACGATGGTGATCGCCGACGAGACCGTCGACGGAGAACTCTGCGCCACCGATCTCTTGGGCCAGGCCGAGCACGGTTACAATTCGCCGGCCGTGCTGGTCACCAACTCGCGCAAGCTGGCCGAGGATACGCTGGCCGAAGTGGATCGGATCCTTCAGATCCTGCCGACCGCCGAAACCGCCGCGAAAAGCTGGGAGGACTACGGCGAGGTGATTCTTTGCGACAGCTATGACGAGATGCTCGACGTCGCCAACGACATCGCGTCAGAACACGTGCAGGTGATGACCGACCGCGACGACTGGTTCCTCGACAACATGCGCTCCTACGGCGCGCTGTTCCTCGGGGCCCGCACCAACGTTGCCAATGGCGACAAGGTGATCGGCACCAACCACACGCTCCCGACCAAGAAGGCGGGCCGCTACACCGGCGGCCTGTGGGTCGGCAAGTTCCTCAAGACCCATTCCTACCAGAAGATCACCACCGACGAGGCGGCGGCCGAGATCGGCGAATACTGTTCCCGGCTGTGTTTGCTGGAGGGCTTCGTCGGCCATGCCGAGCAGGCCAATTTGCGTGTCCGCCGCTATGGCGGACGCAATATTCCCTATGGCGAGGCGGCGGAGTAATGAGGCTTCCGCGAACCCCATCCTTCCGCCTCGACGGACGCCGGGCTCTCGTCACCGGCGCGTCGTCCGGCATCGGGCTCGGCTGCGCGGCGGCCCTGGCCGAAGCGGGGGCGCATGTCGTCTGCGCGGGGCGGGACAGGTACAGGCTCGACGAGGCGGTCACCGCGTTGCGCGGCGAGGGCTGGTCCGCCGAGGCGTTGGCGATGGACCTTGCCGATCCCGCCGGCCTGACCGGCGCGCTTCGCTCGCAAGACCCATTCGACATCGTGGTCAATTCCGCCGGCATCGCGCGGCATTCGCCAGCGCTGGAAACCGAGCCGGCGGATTTCGACGCGGTGATCAATGTGAACCTGCGCGGCGCCTATTTCCTCGCCCAGACCGCCGCCCGGGGGATGCTGGAAGCGGGCAAACCCGGCTCCATCATCACCATCTCCTCGCAGATGGCCCATGTCGGCGGCATCGACCGCGCCGTCTACGCCGCCTCCAAGCACGCCGTCGAGGGGATGACCAAGTCGATGGCGATCGAATGGGGACCGCACGGCATCCGGGTCAACACCATCTGCCCGACCTTCATCCGCACGCCGCTGACCGAGGCGACCTTCGCCAACCCCGAGCGCGTTGCGTGGATCGAAGCGAAGATCAAGCTTGAGCGCGTCGGCGAAGTCGAAGACATCATGGGAGCGGTGGTCTTCCTCGCATCCGAAGCGTCGGCATTGGTGACCGGCACGGCCTTGATGGTCGATGGCGGCTGGACGGCGGACTGATGAACGTCAAGGTCACATCGCAGGACGTCGCCAAGCTGGCCGGGGTAAGCCAGTCAGCCGTCTCCCGTGTCTTCACGCCGGGAGCGAGCGTGTCGAAGAAGACGGCCGGGCGGGTGCTCGAGGCGGCGACAGAACTCGGCTATCGTCCGAACGTTCTGGCGCGCTCGCTGATCACGGGTCGCAGCCGGATCATCGGTTTGGCGGTCTCCTACCTCGACAACCAGTTCTATCCGCTGGCGATCGAGAAGCTGTCCAAGGCTTTGCAGGAGCGCGGCTATCACATCCTCATCTTTCTCGTTTCCAACGTCGCCGAGACGGTCGAGAAGGCGTTGCAGGAGATTCTCGATTATCAGGTCGATGGCATCGTCATGGCGTCGGTCTCCATGTCCAACGCCCTGGCCGCCCATTGCGACGCGGCCGGCGTGCCCGTGGTACTGTTCAACCGCGCGCAGGACGACGACCGGCTCTCGGCCGTGACGTCCGACAATGTGGCTGGGGGGTACAAGGCGGCGGAGTTTCTTGTCCGTTGCGGGCACCAGCGGATCGCCCATATCGCCGGTTGGGCGGAGAGTTCGACTGGCCGCGATCGCGAAGCGGGCTTTCGCGCGGGACTCGCCGCACACGGCCGCGAACTTCATGCCCGGCTTGACGGCATGTATGACCGCGGCGTCGCGGCGGAGGCGACGCGCAGCCTGTTCGCCGGACCCGACCGCCCCGACGCGGTCTTCGTCGGCAACGATCACATGGCCTTCGCCGTCCTCGACACGTTGCGTTTCGAGCTCGGGCTCCGGGTGCCGGAGGACGTCGCGGTCGTTGGCTACGACGATACGCCGGTCGCCGCATGGCCCGCCTACGACCTGACGACCGTTCGCCAGCCCGCGAACCGCATGGTGGAGGCGACGGTCGAGGCGCTGACGGCGCATATCGAGCACGGCGACACCGAACCCCGCCGCATTTTCATCGATGGTCCCCTGATCCTGCGCGGGACCACACGCCGACCAAGCGGAGATCAGGCATGAAAGGTTTCGACCCACGCTGGGCCGATCTTCCCGATTACATAATCGGAATCACCAAGGAGATCTGGGAAGAGAGGGGAATCCATACTCTCCACGATTATTACGGTCCCGATATGCCGGTGCGCTCGCCGGCCTCGGTGGTGATCGGCAATCAGAACGTCATCGGCGCGACGATGGCGACGCTCGCCGAATTTCCGGACCGCACCCTGCTGGGAGAGGACGTGATCTGGTCCGGCGACGAAGAGGCCGGATTCCTGTCCTCCCACCGCCTGCTCTCGACCGCCACCCATGCCCGTGACGGCATGTATGGGAAGGCTACCGGCAAGAAGCTGGTCTACCGGATCATCGCCGACTGCGCGGTGCGGGACAACGCCATCTATGATGAATGGCTGATCCGCGATCAGGGAGCCATCGTCCGCCAGGTGGGCTGGGAGCCGAAGGACTTCGCCCGCGATCTCATCGTCCGCGAGGGCGGCCCGGAAAGCTGCGTCAAGCCGATGACGCCGGAAACCGACGCGCCGGCCGTCTACACCGGCCGCGGCAACGACAATGAATGGGGCGCGAAATACGCCGACATTCTCGCCCGCATCATGGGCGCCGAGTTCTGGGCAATCGAGCGCGAATACGATCGCGCCTGCCATCTGGAGCATCCCGGCGGCGTCACTTCCCACGGGCGCCCCGCGGCCGATCAGTTCTGGCTCGGCCTTCGGGCCTCGTTTCCTTCGGCAAAGTTCGAGATCCACCATGTCATCGGGCGGGACGATCCCCTGTTCCCGCCGCGCACCGCCCTTCGCTGGTCGCTGCACGGCAAGCATGACGGATGGGGCGCCTTCGGCACGCCGACTGGCGCCGATGTCTTCGTCCTCGGCATGAGCCACGCGGAGTTCGGCCCTTGGGGTCTTCGCCGCGAATACGTCCTCTATGACGAAGCCGCGATCTGGAAACAGATCATCCTCGAGACGGGAGATGTGGCATGACCACGCTCACAATGGAACGCCCGCACCCGACCGCCGCGGATATGGAACAGCGCATCGTTCGCTACGGCGACCTCCGCCCCTGTAAGACCGCCTTCATCGACGCCCATACGCCGGGCTCGAACCAGAAGGAGAATTTCACCATCATCGGCGGCGGTGTCTCCGAGAGTCCCGACCAGCACGTCCACATCAAGGAGACTCCCGGCTTCAACATCGGCGCGGCCGGGCAGCCGCCTTACTGCCGCAACTCCCTGCATTCGCACCGCACGGCGGAGGTGTTCTACGTGCTCAAGGGCCGCTGGCGCTTCTTCTGGGGCCGCAGGGGCACCGCGGGCGAGGTGACGCTGGAGGAAGGCGACATCTTCAACATCCCCACCGGCATCTTCCGGGGATTTGAGAACATCGGCATCGATTACGGGATGATCATGGCGATCCTTGGCGGCGACGACGCCGGCGGCGGCGTCATCTGGGCGCCGCAGGTGATCGAGGACGCCAGGGACCACGGCCTCGTCCTCGGCGAGAATGGCAAGCTCTATGACAGCAAGAAGGGCCAAAGCCTGCCCGAGGGGGTGAAGCCGATGCCGCTGCTGACCGACGAGGAACTGAAGGCGTTTCCCGAGACGCCGATCGAACAGGTTCTGCCCGGCTACGTCGCCCGCTATTCGGACCTGATGGCGCTGGCGCGCGATCGGCCCGCCCGGGTGATCGCCGATGACGGCGTGATCCGCGATCGGCCCGGATTCGCGGTCGAGTTGCTGACTCGCGGTTCCATCCCCGAAGAACCCTACGAGACGAACAGCCACGAAGTGCTGATGGTAATGCGCGGTCACTGGCGGCTCACCTGGGACGGCGGCGCGGCGACGCTGGCGCCCGGCGACACCTGCGCGGTGCCGCCCGGGCTGTCCCGCGCGCTGGCGCCGTCGATGTCGGGCGAGGCCTCGCTCTACCGCGTGCGCAACACCGACGATCCGGCGGGAGCCACTCGGCGAAACTGAGAAAGCGCGGCGCGGGCCGACGGGGCCGCGCCGGTTGTGCCCGCGAGGCGGCTGAAAGTCCCGTCCTCTGGTCGCCGAGACACCCCTTCGCTCCTTGTGGATAAGCTGTGCAAAGGCTGTGCATTGCAATGACGGAAATCCTCACCACACACGTCGGCTCACTACCCCGTTCGCAGGCTGTCGTCGACATGCTGTTTGCCCGCGAGCGCGGCGAGCCCTACGATGCGGCGGCGTTCGATCGGGTGATGGCGGACGCCTGTTCCGAGACCGTCCGCAGACAGGTCGAGGCGGGTATCGATGTTGTCTCCGACGGTGAGACCTCGAAGATCTCCTATGCCACCTACGTCAAGGATCGCTACGAGGGATTTTCCGGCGACAGCCCCCGCAACGCGCCGGCCGACCTCAAGCGCTTTCCGGGCTTTTTGAAGCGGCTGGCGGAGTCCGGCGGGACGCCGCAATATGCCCGCCCGATGTGCACCGGCGAAATCCGGTCCAAGGGCCAGCACGAGTTGGAGAAGGACACCACCAACCTCTTGAACGCGATGAAGCGGCACGGCGCCAGGCGGGGCTTCATGAATGCCGCGAGCCCCGGCGTCATCTCGCTGTTCCTGCAGAACCAGCATTACCCCTCGCGCGAGGCCTATCTGGAGGCCTTGGCCGAGGCGATGGGCGACGAATACCGCCGGATCGTCGCCGTCGGCCTCGACCTGCAACTCGACTGCCCGGACCTCGCGCTCTCGCGGCATATGCTGTTCACCGATCTTAGCGACGCCGAGTTCGTCAAGATCGCGAACATGCATGTCGAGGCGCTCAATCATGCGCTCGACGGCATCCCCGCCGAAAGAGTCCGCATCCACATCTGCTGGGGCAATTACGAGGGCCCGCATGTCTGCGATATCGGCATGGAGAAGGTCTTCCCGGTGCTGATGAAGGCGCGTGCCCGCTATCTTCTGTTCGAGACCGCCAATCCCCGTCATGGTCACGAATGGACCGTCTTTCGCGACCGTCGCCGCGAAATCCCCGATGACAAGATCCTGGTGCCGGGCGTCGTCGACACCACCACGAACTTCGTCGAGCATCCCGAGCTCGTGGCCGAGCGGATCGAGCGCTTCGCCGCGATCGTCGGCGCGGAGCGGGTGATGGCGGGTTCCGACTGTGGCTTCGGCACTTTCGCCGGCTTCGGCGCGGTCGATCCCGACATCGCCTATGCCAAGCTCACGGCTCTTTCCGAAGGCGCGCGCATCGCGGGCGGCCGAATCTGATGCTGCCGCTGGTGCTGGTCCCCGGCATGATGTGCGACGGGCGGCTCTTCGCCCCGCAGATCGCGGCGTTTTCCGGCACGCGGGCAGTGCATCTCGCGCCGATCGCGCGGCATGACACGATGGCCGAGCTGGCGGCCGCGATCCTCGCCGAGGCGCCACCGCGCTTTGCCCTCGCGGGCCTGTCGATGGGCGGCATCGTCGCGATGGAGATCGTCGCGCAGGCGCCGGATCGTGTCGAACGGCTGGCGCTGCTCGACACCAATCCGCTGGCCGAGACGGACGAGGTGCGGGCCATGCGCGCGCCGCAGATCGCGCGGATCGAGGCGGGGGAACTGCGCGCGGTGATGCGCGACGAGATGAAGCCGAACTATCTTGCCGACGGGGCGCGGCGCGGCGAGCTCCTCGATCTGTGCATGGATATGGCGCTCGATCTCGGATCGGAGGTGTTCGTGCGTCAGTCGCGCGCGCTCGCGGCGCGGCCCGATCAACAGGAGACGCTGGCCGACGTCCGCGTGCCGACACTGGTCCTTTGCGGCGCCGAAGACGCGCTCTGTCCATTGGAGCGGCATGAACGCATGCATGAACTCGTTCCTCGTTCGCGGCTCGAAATCATCGCCGGCGCCGGCCATTTGCCGACGCTGGAACAACCGGAGGCGACAACGGCGGCCCTCGGCCGCTGGCTGGAGGAATGAATGGACCAGGACCTTCTCGAACTGTTGAAACGGGTCGACACGCCCACCGTCTGCAACGCCATCGAGGTCGCCGAGGGGAAGCGCGGTTTCGCCGGCTTTACCCGCGGCACGCCCATCGCCAGTCATCCGCAGGAGCCTGCGATGGTCGGCTATGCCAAGACCGCCCGTATCCGCGGCAAGGTCGCGTCGACGGAGTCGCCCGAGGCGATCCGATCGCGGCGCATGGACTACTACCGCTATATGGCCGGCGGGCCGTCCCCGTCAGTCGCCGTGATCGAGGACCTCGATCACCCTGACTGCGTCGGCGCCTTCTGGGGCGAGGTCAACACGACGCTGCACAAGGGCCTGGGCGTTGCCGGCGCGCTGACCAACGGGGTGATGCGGGATCGATCGGCCCGAGCCATGGCTTCGTTCATGTCGTGGATTTCGACGAGCCGGTGGCGGTCTTCGGTCTCGACATCCCGCCGCGTCCCGGATCATGCCCGACCGCTGTTCATCTTGCCGGGGGTGGCCCAGCGCGTGACTGGCGAGCCCGACGTGACGCGCGGCGAGGAGACGCTGCACCTCGGACTGCCATACGAGGAAAGCCGTCGGATCGTCTGCTTGCCGGGCACCCATTCTAAATGGGCTGCGCTCGACAACGCCCGGATCGACCGCTTTGCCACCTTCGTCACCGGGCCGTGTGGCGGTTTTCCGAAGAGGAGAACGGCCACATGCCGACCGCTATTTCGCTTTCGTCATTGATTCCGGCCGGGCTTTCGGTCGAACGTTTCGAGGTCGTCGACAGAGTGCTTTTCGTCACCGCTTCGGCTCGAACGCGAGAAGCCGCATGCCCGTCATGCGGAAGCCCCTCGCGCCGGCGGCACAGTCGATACGTCCGCCACGTTTCGGATCTTTCCTCGGCTGGGCGATCCGTGCGCCTGTTTCTGATCACGCGCCGCTTTCGCTGCGACATAACAAGTTGTCGCCGCAAGATCTTCGCCGAACGCTTCGGCGACGAGGTCGTCGCGCAGAGGGCGCGTCGCACCGGCCGAATGGAATGCATCGTCCATCACCTGGGCCTGGCTCTCGGCGGACGGCCCGCAGCATGTTTTGCCCAACGGCTGATGATCCCGGTCAGCAACGACACGCTGCTTCGGGTGGTGCGGCGACGAGCACGATCGCCTCGGGAGACCCTGAAATTCGTCGGCATTGATGACTTCGCTTTTCGCCGAAATCACCGCTACGGGTCGATCGTCTGCGATCTCGAACGGCGACGGATCGTGAAGCTCCTGCCGGATCGGGAGATTGCGACTGTCGCGGGCTGGCTGTCGGATCATCCCGAGATCACCGTCGTCTCCCGCGATCGCGGCGGCGGCTATGGAGAGGCCACGGCGCGGGCCCTGCCAAATGCCGCTCAGATTGCTGATCGCTGGCATTTGATGGAGAACGCCAGCGCCGCTTTCCTCGACGCCGTGAAGAAGTCGATGAAGTCGATCCGTGCCGCGATCGGCGCCACCGTCGTCGATCCGGAACTCCTGACGTCGGCCGAACGCCTGCAATATGAAGGCTATCTCCGGCGCGAGGAGACGAACGCCATCATCACCGGCCTCGCCACCGATGGCGTTCCGGTCAAGGAGATCGTGCGGCGGACAGGGCGAAGCCGAGGGCTGGTTCGCCAGATCGTCCGCGGCGAACGCACCGACGTCTTTCGCACCCGGCAAGGCTCGCTCGATGCGTATCTGCCCTTCCTCGACGCGCAATGGGAGGCCGGCTGCCGCAACGGCGCTGAACTATGGCGCCGTCTTCGGGAACTCGGCTTTTGCGGCTCGACCCGCGTTGTCAGCGAATGGGCGACGCGGCGGCGACGATCGGAGATGATGACGACCGCCCAACTTCGCAAGGTCCCATCGGCTCGATCGATCGCCCGCCTGACGACGCTGAAGCGCAATCATCTCACGAAGGCGGAAACCGTCATGGTAGCTGCGATCGAGGCCGGCGTTCCGACCTTGGCATATGCTCGATCCCTGATCGACCGTTTCCAGACGATGATCCGTAGTCGCACCGTCGTGGATCTCTATCCGTGGATCGCCGACGCCGGCTCCAGTCTTCTCGTTTCGTTCGTCCGTGGCATCCAGAACGACCTGGCCGCATCGCGCTGGCTTGTTGCCCTCAAGATGAACGAAACGACGGACGGCGGCGTAAACTTCCACGGCAACATTCCCGGCCGCTCTCCCCGCAAAGGAAAACAGCCTAACCACTGGCCGGGTTTTGCACCGGCGCAGCAGCCCAAAACGGCGCCGCTTCGTGACCTATTTTCTCACCGCCCTACACACGCTGCCGCGTCCGGGCCTTACACCGCGAGATTGTTAACGATCTTGCTTGCAATCTGCGAACAGCTACCGTACCCCTATCGAACACTGATGGCGGATTGCGCAAGTTGGAGGAACGCAATGGAGGAAGGGCGGGTCGATCCTGGGCGTCTGACGCACCTTCTGCGCGCGATTCTGGAGCATGATGGCTGTGCGGCCGAAGAGGCGCGGATTGTTGCCGACCATCTGGTCGATGCCAGCCTGAAGGGGCACGACAGCCACGGGGTGATCCGTATTCTGCGCTATCATCAATGGCTTGAAACCGGACTCATTCGCGCCAATCAAGCTGTCAGAGTCATCGCAGATACTGGTACGATCCTGCATCTCGATGGACAGTCGGGAATGGGGCAGCGACTGGCAGGTAACGCCATTGAAATGGGCATAGATCGGGCACGAGCGCATGGGACTGCGCTCGTTGCCATGCGGCGTGCCGGACATATCGGCCGGCTCGGTGCCTACGCCGAGCAGGCTTGCGCCGCCGGGCTGGTCAGCGTCCATTTCGTCAACGTGGCGGCCTCGAGTCTCGTCGCGCCCTTCGGTTCGAGGCAGCGCTGCATTTCGACCGCACCGATCGCGATCGGTGTTCCCAATTCCGGCGGTGACGACTTCGTCCTCGACTTCGCCACCTCGCTCGTAGCTGAGGGCAAGGCATTGGTCGCCGCCGGCGGCGGCAAGTCGCTGCCGGAAGGCGCGTTGATCGACAGCGACGGACGCCGGACCGCCGACCCCCGCGCCCTTTACGGTGACAGTATCGAAAGCGAGGTACCCAATCCCCGGGCTGGCCCTGGTGCACTGCGTGCGATGGGCGAACACAAGGGTTCCGGACTTGCGCTGGCCTGCGAGCTGCTGGCCGGAGCCATGACCGGGAACGGGACCAACGGTCCCAGCGAGGCACCGTTCGGCAACGGGATGCTGTCAATCCTGGTCGATCCGTCGCGGCTTGACGTTAGTGGTGGTTTCGGGCGCGAGGTTGCCGATTACGTGGCTTATGTACAGGGCTCGATGCCCGAAAGCGGCATCACCCAGGTGATGATTCCGGGTGATCCCGAGCGCGCCCGTCTTCGCGAGAGGCTGGCGCGTGGGCTGCCGGTGCCGCACGCGGTCCTAAAGGGTATCGTCACGTTGGCTGGCCGCCTTGGACTCGAGGCCGGCGAACTGACGATGGCGCCCTCATGAAGCGCGTTCTGGTCCTTGACGAAATCCATGGGGATGGTCTGGCGCTGTTGCGGGCTCGTGCCGATGTCGAGTTGACACATCTGCCGCGGCCCGATTCTGCCACTATCGCCGAGGCGGCGGCGCAGGCCGAGTGTCTTCTTCTTCGCGGCCGCACTCTCGATCCGACGGTTTGGGATGCAGCGCAGCGTCTGCAGATGGTGTCACGCCACGGCGTGGGATGCGACAACCTGCCGCTCGACCGGCTCGATTCCAGGGGCGTCACAGTCGCGATCACCGCGAATGCCAATGCCGTCTCGGTTGCCGAGCACGCGATGATGCTGATGCTGGCCACGGCGCGCGGGCTCGTCGCATCTGACGCCGCGGTGCGCGCGGGTGACTTCGCCCGGCGCGAGACACTGCGTCCCGTCGAGTTGTCGGGCGCCACGCTTTTAATCGTGGGACTGGGACGGATCGGGCGCGCGGTCGCGGGCCGGGCCGCTGTCTTCGGCATGAATGTGATGGGTGTGGATCCGCTTTTGCCAAAGGGGACGTCCGTTCCCGGCGTCGAAATGGTCGGCGACCTCGACACCGCGCTGGGGCAAGCCGACTTCGTGACGTTGCATCTTGGATTGAGTCCGGCGACCCAGGGTCTTTTCGATGCCGCGCGACTCGCCCGAATGAAGCCGGACGCGATTCTGATCAATACAGCGCGCGGCGGCATCGTCGATGAGCCCGCACTGATCGCGGCGCTGCAAAACGGAGCTCTCGCTGCCGCAGGTCTCGACGTGTTCGCGCGCGAGCCGGTGTCGATCCACGATCCGGTCCTCTCGGCACCCAACCTGACCGTGACGCCCCACGATGCCGCAATGACGCGCGAAGGCGCGCGGCGGATGGCGATGCATTCGGCCCAAAACATTCTCGACTTTCTCGATGGGCGGCTCGATCCCGCCGCACGCGTAATTCCACGACGATAGCGATTTATTTTTGCGAGGAGACCCCATGGCGATTCCCAATCTGGCCGAACTCTGCCGCAGCGGTACCCGCTGCGTGAACGGCTGGTGCTCGATCCCGTCCACGATCACGGCCGAGATCATCGCGCGTCAGCCATTCGACACGCTGACCGTCGATCTGCAGCATGGACTCATCGACTATCAGACCGCGCTTACGATGCTGCAGGCCATGGAAGTCAGCGGGGCTCCCAAGCTCGCACGCGTGCGGTGGAACGATTCGGGCTTCGTCATGGCGCTGCTCGATGCCGGGTTCACGGGTATCATATGTCCGATGATCAACTCGGCCGAGGAAGCGCGCAGCTTCGTTGCGGCCTGCCGCTATGCACCCGAAGGCGCCCGGTCGTTCGGGCCGACAAGGGCATCGATGGCATATGGCCCTGACTATCTGCGTGAGGCCAACGGGGCCATCACCACCATCGCGATGATCGAGACCCGGGCGGCCATCGACGCTTTGGACGATATCCTGGCGGTCAAGGGCCTGGATGCGGTCTATATCGGACCGTCCGATCTGGCGATTTCGCTCGGCTATGCGCCGTCCCTGACCCCGGACGAACCTGAGGTCGTTGATGCTATCGCGACGATCCGCGAAAAGGCCTGCGCGGCCGGCCTGTTCGCTGGAATTCATTGCGGCTCGCCTCAATACGTTGCGCGGATGCTGGATGAAGGGTTCCACCTGGCTTCGCTCTCCACCGATACCCGTCTCTTCTCGGCGACGATGGCCGACGCGCTCAAGGCTGTCCGGCCCGGTAGCGAACGGGGAGTGCGGGCTGTCTATTGACCGCTTCGCAGGAGATTGAGATGGAACGTTCCGTCACCGAACAGATCGAGGAGGACATTGTCTTCGGCATCTATGCGCCCGGAACGCATCTGGTCGAGGAGCCGCTCCAAAAACGCTTCGGGCTGTCGCGCTATACTCTTCGCGCGGTGATGACGGAACTGGAACAGAGCGGATTGGTGAAGAAGATTCCCAATCGGGGGGTGCAGGTGGTCGAGCCGTGTCCGGACGAGATCGACGAACTCTATGCGGTTCGAGAGCTTCTGGAGGTGAGGGCAGCCGAGTTGACGCCTCTGCCAGCCGAACCTTGGCTGCTCGAGGAACTCGAAGCGCTCGGCAACGCTCATGCGGCTGCGAACAAGGCGGGCGACATGCGGGCGGCCTTCCGGCTTAATGTCGAGTTCCACAGAGTGCAGTTCCAAGCCTGTCCCAACTGCAAATTGCGCGAGGCGATCAAGGAATATGAACGCAAGGTGCATCTGGTCCGGGCTGCCGCCTATGGAAATCCGGGTCATCTGGACCGGGTCGTCGCTCAGCATCGCGAGATCGTCGCCGCGCTCGCAAGCGACGATACGGCACGATACGCGGAGGCCGTGCGCTCGCATCTGCCGGCCTCGACCGAGGCTTACCGGCGAGCCTGGATGGTCAAGCATGGAGCCAAGGCGTCGGGCGAGATCGCGACGGCATCACCGGCGGACCCTTGGCGGACGCTGGACCGTACAGCCAGGACACCGGCAGGCGGGAAGAGCGGCGCGGTGAAGCCGAGACGGCATGGCGGCGGGTCACGTAGCCGGCTGGTGACCTCATGAACAACAAGACATTCCATGTGGGAAACGGCGCCGGCTTTTCGGGCGATCGGGTCGATGCGGGCCTCGCGGTGGTGCGGTGTCTCGTCGCGGCGGATGGACCCGCGGCGATATTCTACGAAGTGCTGGGAGAGCGGACCGTGGCACTGGCTCAACTGGCGCACCAGGCCGATCCCTCGGCCGGGTTTGAGCCGATGCTCGACCGGCTCCTGACGCCCGTCCTGGAGCTTTGCCTCGATCACAAGATCCCGATCATCGGAAATTTTGGGGGCGCGAATCCGTTCGGAGCGGCCCGTCGGATCGCCGCCCTGGCCGCCGAACTCGGCTTGAGAACGCCGCGGATCGGCGTGGTCGAGGGCGATGACGTGCGCGGCCTTCCTCTCGACAGCTATGAGGCGTTCGACGCGGATGTCGGAGTCGACATGTGCGGCGGCGCGGTTATCGCGGCCAACGCCTATCTCGACGCGCAGCCCATCGTCGACGCTCTGCGCCGGGGTGCCGAGGTCGTGGTGACCGGCCGCACGGGGGACCCGTCGCTGGCGCTGGCTCCGCTGATTCATCACTTCGGCTGGACCGCCGACGACTGGGACCGTCTGGCGGCGGGCGCCACCGCCGGGCACCTTCTGGAATGCGGTGCGCAACTCGCCGGGGGCGTGTTCTTCGAGCCGGGCTACAAGGAGATTCCCGACCCTGCGGATATCGGCTTTCCGATAGCCGAGGTGGGGGAGGACGGAGCGCTGGTCGTTACCAAGGCTCAAGGCACCGGCGGAAGAGTCAGCGTCGCCAGCGTGACGGAGCAGCTTCTCTACGAGGTCCACGACCCGGCCGCCTACGTCACGCCGGACGTCACCGTGGACATGACGGGCATCGCGTTGAGCGAGGAAGGCCCCGACCGCGTCCGAATCGACGGCGTCCGGGGCGCGCCGCGGCCCGAGCGGCTCAAGGTTACGATCAGTCACGATGGTGGCTGGTTGGGCGAAGGCGAGGTGAGCGTCGCCGGTCTCAACTGCCGCGCACGCGCAATGGCGATGGCTGATGTGCTGCGCGAGCGGGTGCGACGCCGGCAACTTGACGTGCGTCTCAGGGTCGACGTGATCGGGCTGGGCGCATTGCACGACAACGATGCGGGCGAATTGACCCGTTCGGAGACCGGACCCGAGCCCGCCGAGTTACGGGTGCGGATCGCGGCGGCCGGAGCGGAGCGCGACGTTGTCGACCAGGCGGCGCGCGAGGCGCTGGCGATGCTCTGTTGCGGGCCCGCGGGCACCGGCGGTGCGCGATGGAGCACCACGCGCCGGGTGGCCACCCGATCCTGCCTCGTGCCGCGCGCCGACGTTCCCGCGCGCGCCGTCATGCTGGAGGATGCGACATGATCGAAGTGCCACTGCACGAGGTTGCGCACGGGCGCGCGGGTGACAAGGGCAACCGCCTGAACATCAGCTTGATCCCCTATGTCCGCGAGGCTTGGTACACGTTGGCCGAACAGGTGACTGAGGCGCGTGTGCTCGCGCTGTTCGCCCATCGCGGCGCGAGCGCGGTTCGGCGCTACGACCTGCCGAGGCTCGGCGCCTTCAACTTCGTGATCGACGACGTGCTCGAGGGCGGGGTCAATACGGCGCTGAATCTCGACGGGCACGGCAAAACCTTGTCGTTCCGGCTGCTGTCGCTGCCGGTGCGAGTGGAGCAAGGCATGCTGGCGGAGGCGAGCCCCTGGAGGAGGTGAAGTCGAGCCGCTCGCTTGAGACTTAACAAGACGACGCGTTCACAAAGGGAGGAAGAACGATGAAATACAAAAGTACATTGGCTGTCACGGCGGTGGCCCTCGCCATCGCAAGTACCGCGCACGCAAAGGTCTACCGGCTTCAGACCAGCCAGAACGCCGGCGATTTCACGCTGCAATACCTGCAGAACGAGTGGGTGCCGAAGCTGACCGAGATGTCGGGCGGGGAGATCGAGCTTGAGCTCCTGCCGACTGGATCGGTCGTGCCACCGGCGGAGGGGATCGACGCGGTCTCGGCCGGCATCCTCGACGGCCTGCATGACACCGTGTCGCGCTCAACCGGCAAGGACCCGGCCTATGGCATGTTCGCCGATATGGTCGCGGCCTACGACAACCCCGACCAGGGCCAGACGATGTGCATGAACGCCGGCGGCAAGGAGTTCCTGCAAAAGCTCAATGACGAATATACTGGCGGCATGGTCCACATCGTCAATTGCGGGGCCTACACCCGTGAGTCGCTGCCCTCCAAGGTCCCGATCCGTACCGTCGAGGACCTTGCCGGGCTCAAGATCCGCGCACCGGAAGGCTTGCCGGCCGAACTCTTCAAACGGGCCGGCGCGACCTCTGTGCCGATCCCGTTCTCGGAGGTCTACACGTCGCTCGAGAAGGGCGTCATCGACGCCGCCGACGCTAGCGCCTACGTCAACAACGACGCGACCGGCATCCACAAGGTCGCGCCCTATCCGATCTATCCCGGCATCCATAGCCAGGCGATCCTCTTCCTCGCCTTCAACAAGGACGTCTGGGACGGCTTCACGCCGGAGCAGCAGACGATGATCGAGGTCTGGTACATGGCGGCCTTGCCGGACCTGCGCCGGCACGCGGCGCTCGAAGACCAAAAACTCCTCAACCGCGACCGTCAGGGCGGCAGCGACGTCAAGGAGATCATCGACTGGGCTCCCGAGGAGCGCGCTAAGTTCCGCAAGATCGCGCAGTCCGTGTGGGAGGACTATGCCGAGCTCTCGCCGCTAAGCCAGGAGGCCTACGACGTCCAGATCCAGTATCTGAAGGACGCCGGGCTTCTGAGCGAAGACGATGCGGACGACGCTACGGCGACGCCTGAGCAATAGGCCCGTGCCCGGAGACGGCGCCGCCAGGCGCCGTCTCCCTACCCGTCGAGAGGAGCACGCGGCAATGCCGACCGATACCAAAGCGATGGCGGTGGACGCGGTCGCCAACCCCGAGCGTCAGGACACGGCGGCGCACGACATGGCCACGCACGGCCCGCCGACCATGGCGCCGCGCTATGCCGCGACGCGCGGCATAGCGCATGTCAGCCGTTTCGTCGGCCACGCCATCGCGCCCCTCTACCTCATCTCGGCGGGCATCACCGTCTACGAGGTGATGATGCGCTACGTCTTCAACGCCCCCACTCAGTGGGCGTTCGAGATGGTGATGACCTTGTGCGCGCTCGCCTGGGTGCTGTCGTCGGGCTACATCACCCTTTACCGGCGCCACATCGCCATCACCGTCATCACTGACATAGCGGGTCCGCGAACGCGCCACCGGCTCGCCCTCGTCTCAACGATCATCAGCCTCTTCGCGATCTACATCCTTCTCGAATCGACTATGGAGCCGATGCTGAAGGCGATCGACCTCGTGCAGCGCACGGGCAGCGGCTTCAACTCCCCCATGCCGACCTTCCTCAAGACCGGGCTGGCACTCGGCACACTGCTCTACGCCGTGCAGCTCGTCGCGAACCTCTTCGAGGACGTCACGGGACGGTTCTGGCGGGCCGTCGTCGGGGTGGTGGGGGCGCTCCTTCTCCTTCGGCTGGTCGCGCTCGTCTTGGAGCACTATTTCGGCGCCGGTGCGCTCACCGACGCGGTCTGGTCGATCTTCGCGCCGCTCGACCTCATCGGCGGCTTCGGACGAGCCATGGACATACGCTCGGTTCCCCTCGGCTGGGTCACCGTGGCGATCGTGCTGGCACTTTTGGCGCTGATGCTGACGGGCATGCCGCTCGGTGTGGCGACGCTGACGGTGTCGATTCTCTGCGCCATCCTCTTCTTCGGCCCGCGCGGGCTCTTCCTCGTCTCGTCCAACGTGCTCGGACTCCTCGAGCACTATACGCTCGTCGCGGTGCCGCTCTTCGTGCTGATGTCCTGCATCCTCGAGCGCTCGGGCGTCGCCAAGGACCTCTTCGACGCGATGTCGATCTTTGCCGGCAACCTACGCGGCGGCGTGGCGGTGCAGACAACCGTCGTCGCCGTGGTGCTCGCCGCGATGACCGGGATCATGGGCGGCGAGATCGTGATGCTGGGTCTCGTCGCGTTGCCGCAGATGCTCCGCCTCGGCTACGACCGCAAGCTCGCCATGGGGGTGATTTGCGCGTCGGGGTCGCTCGCGACCCTCATTCCGCCCTCGATCATCATGATCGTCTACGGCCTTGCGGCGCAGGTCGGCATCGGCGAGCTCTTCATGGCGGGTGCCGTGCCCGGCGCGCTCTATGCGGGGCTCTACATCGTCTACATCCTGATCATCTGCCGGCTGCGCCCGCATATGGCCCCGACCGCTTCCGAACGCGCGATTGTGGAGGGCGAGGAGGTGACGCTGGCGCGCCACCGGCTCATCGCCGTCTTGATGGCACTCGTGGTGATCGCGATGGTGATGGGCTCCATCTATGCCGGCATCGCCTCCGTCACCGAGGCGGCGGGGGTCGGCGTCATTGGCGCCTGCATCGTTGCGGCGATCCGTATGCAGCTGACCTGGGAGATGCTGCTCGATTCGCTCTTACGCACCACCACGACGGTCGGCACGATCATCTGGCTGGTGTTGGGCGCGGTGAGCCTCGTCGGCATTTACAACGTCATCGGCGGTGCGGCCTTTATGCGGGAGATGTTCACCGGGCTCGACGTGCCGCCGCTGGTCGTGGTGCTGCTCATGATGGCGGTGCTCATGGTGCTCGGCACGTTCATGGAATGGATCGCCATCGTCTTCATCACCGTCCCCATCTTCGCGCCCGTGGTGAAGGATCTGGCTCCAGGCCTTGGGCTGGAGCCAGATCAGGCGGCGCTCTGGTTCGGAATCCTCTTCGTGATGAACATGCAGATCTATTTCCTCTCGCCGCCCTTCGGTCCGGCCTGCTTCTGGCTCAAAAGCGTGGCACCGCCGGAGATCAAGCTTCAAGAGATCTTCGTCGCGATGCTTCCCTTCATCGTGCTTCAGGTGATCGGCCTGGCGCTCGTCATCGCCTTTCCCCAGATCGCGCTCTTCCTGCCCGAGCTCTTGTCGAATTAGGACGCCGCCATGACCCCTGACGAGCGCGAGAAGACCGATCCGAACTATCGTCCCTGGAGCTGGATCGCCGGGCTCGCTTTGGGCGCCCTGGTGGTGTGGCTGATGTTCACGCTGTCCCTGCGTATCGGGGGCTGAGCGCCGGGCAGCGCGAGGAAGGCAGGCACGTGCCGACACTTGCACAAGCGGCGACCGCCGTGGCTCCAAGTCGGCGGGTATTGGCCGTTGTGCTTCCGGTGGTCATGGCGCTCGAGTTGCTCGCCCGGCTCAGCGGCGCGCACTGGGCACAACTTGCAAGCTGGATCGCGATGGGCTGCGTGATCGTTGCGGCGGCGCCCTTCTATGGCCTGCGCGAGCGTTATCTCCTCACGCTTTGCTTGGGCATCGCCGCCGCGATCGGGTGGGCGCATCCCGACGCGCAGGAAGTGCTGGTCCGGGCGTTAGATCAGGCGAGCTTCCTGATGGCGTTCATCCTGCTCCTCGGTCTCCTGCAGGAGGCGGCCTCGACATCGCCGGCGATCGAAGCGGTGGGCCGGTTTCTGACCGGGCAGTCGCCCGGGCGTCGCTACCTAGCTCTATATGGGGGGCAGGGGGTCTTTCGGTGCTCTTCAATCTCGGCACAATCGCATTCCTCGTTCCGCTGGTCCAGCGCGGCATCGCTGTCTCGACCCCCGGTGACACACTGAATGCCGTACGCGAAAGACGGCAGATCAGCGCTCTTCAGCGTGGTTTCGCCTGGTCGGTCGTCTGGTCGCCCACCGCCATCGCGCCGCTAGTGGTGATGGAACTGATTCCCGACATCTCGCGGCTTCGGTGGAGCCTGTTCGGCATTGCGGTATTTGCGGTGATCCTGCTCGTCGGTGCGATCGAAGACCGGATACGATTTCGCCATCTTGCGGCCGCTTCACAGCGGCCGGCCATGCCGGTTCCTTGGCGCGCGGTTTGGCGACTGACGATTACCTGTCTTTGGCTCTTCGGCATTGCGACGGCAATCTCATGGGCGACCGGCGATACGGTCATATTCGGTCTCATGGCCGCCTGTCCCGTGATACTGGTGGGATGGCTCTTTGTTCAATACGCCCGGTCGCCGGAACCGAATCCGGCAGCTAGCACGCGCGCGCGGCTCCTGAACCTCGCGCGGACCGGGCTTCCGCGGTCGGCCGCCATCGCGGTGACGCTGGCGGCGGCCGGCTTCGTCGGTGTCACGGCGGCCGCGCTCGTTCCTGTCGCGGGCCTCGCGACGCTTCTTCGTCTGGAAACGATCCCCGACTTCGTCCTGCTCGGCCTGCTGCCGCCGGTCATCGCCGCGCTGTCTCTCACGGCGCTCAGCCCGATCATGCTGGCCGTGTTCTTCGGTAGCATCTTCGGCGCGCTTCCCGTGCTTCCCGTCGACGCGACGTTGCTGGCGCTGTCGATCTCCTGCGGTTGGGCGCTGTCGATGACGTTGTCGCCCTTCGCCACCATCGTGCTGCTGATAGAACGCCTGAGCGGCATTCCGGGCCGCATCCTGACATGGCGTTGGAACGGTGCATTTTCAGCTTTGGCTATGGCCGCGCTGCTCGCAATCTTCGCCGGCTGGACCAAAGGCCAGTGAGGGAAGGCGGGGAACAGGGAGAGACAGCGTGGGATTCCCGACGAAATAAAGAAGACCGGTCGGATTCTCCGTCGCGCAACCGCTGACGGATCAATGAACGTCTTCGGAGCGCCCCAACCGGCGACAAAAGCTCGACGATCGTCTTTCCCGTTCCGATCGATATGCTCCGCGATGCCATCGCCTCGATCGGCGGCGGGTCCGGCAATCGACCGAAGCGTGCACGTCGCGACACGTCTCAGGTCAGATCTTCGCCGTCTTAAAGTCTGACTGTCCGCCGCATCCGCAGCGCGAACTGGATCTTCGTGTCGAAAGGAGAGTCCGTGAGTGGCCCCGACCGCCGCCATCGCCGCGCCGACCGTGACGAGTAGCCCGCTACCCATCTCGCGCAAGATTTGGCATCCTGGACACTCCATCTTTGACATCAACGGAAGCTCTACCGTCGTGCCCAGACCTTGACGCGCTCGTCCGCTATGAACCGAACAGCCGACGGTCCCAGAAGACGGGTTGATGCAAGCCTGCCTCAAGATTAGGAAATTCGGGGTGTGCTGGATTAATCGGTATGTTGCTGTCGAGTCGAGCAACCACGCTCGGCACGATTGAGATCACGCTTCTCTTCTCGAGACACCATTGTTCGCCAAAGTCCTTGCTGGCGGTCGCCGACATGTGGTCCCAATCCGGAAGCGCAGGCGGGGAAAAAATCTCGTAGGTCAGCCCCCTTGGGAGGGTGATCCTGATGTAGTGCTGGTTCGGCGGCAATCGGCCACTGCCGCTCAGCGAGCGTCTCCTGATTCCAACTCAGCAACGCGCGTGCGGCCCGCGTCTGTCGGGAGGTAATCATGCATGATCACCTCCTACGGACTCAGGTGTGCGCGCCACGAATACGACTTCTCTATTCGCACCGTCCCGCAGTCACGAGCTCACTCCTACCACTGCGCCATCATTACATATTATAGTTCATAACCTCAAAGTGTGTAACGCGCGACCCCTTATCGCATGGATATGCGTAAGTTGGTCGGCAGGAACTTTGCTCGCCTGCGTCGGGTAAAGGGCCTGACCCAGGAGGAGGTTGAGGCACGTTCCGGGTTCAGTCAGCAATACCTCAGCAGTCTGGAACGAGGGAAGCGCAATCCTACGGTCATCACGCTGTTCGAGCTCTCCCAAGCGCTGGAGGTCAGCCACGTCGAGCTCGTCCAACCGGATGGGGAAAGCGATAGCTGAACGGCGGTCCCGCGAGGATCAGAAAGAGTCGCGACGCCTCAAGACCACACAACATGCGCAAGAGCCACTTTCTCGAGGCAGGAGCAACTTTCGCTGACCCCGAAATGCAGAGCTGCCGCCCGGCGCGAATGGCCCGCTTCCACAAAAGCGGCAACCCGTTCGCGAAGATCCAAGGAATAACCGTAGCCCATCGATCGGCACCTCCCGACGGAGTTGATCACTCTCGCTGCCGATCCACCACCCCAGCGTCCTCTCAACCGCACGAGGCTCTAAAGTCGGACCACTTTTTCCGAGGCAGATCAGGGCCCAACCTTTCAAAGATCATCCAACGGGAAGATGGGTCTGCGGACTTTCGTATAGACGAGCTTTCCGTATCGCGTCGTGCCGAGCGCTCCGGTGTCGCAGACGATGATGCGGCCGGCGATCGGCTCGAAGGCGGCTCTGAAATGTTGCATCGACTTCAGCGCCACGATGCGCTTCGCCGCCGGGTCGATGCCGAAGGCCCGGAACTGCTGAAGGTCGCGCATCTGGTCGGCGATGGACGTGATCAGGATATCGATACCTCTGGCCCGCACGACGGCCGTCGGCCCATACGTGCCCCGCAACCCGCCAAGGATGGGGCCGTCGCCGACGAAGACGCCGTCGCTCTTGGAGACGAGCGTGACGTCGAGTTCGAGCGGCCCGCCGCCGAAATCGGGCGCCGTGCGACCACCGAGAGCAGTGCGGAGACGATCGCCGATCACGGCGTTCGATATCAGCGCCATGGAGGCGGGATCGACGAGCGGGCCGAAGCAGGCGTCCTTAAGATCGGCATCCACCATCGCGCCCAGCAACGTGGTCGAGTCTCCATAGGCCCCAGCGCCGGGGTTGTCGGCGTAGTCGGCTATGATGAGAGGGCGGGACGCATTGCTATACTCCGACGCGACGGCGCAGGCGTCCTCAGGACTCAGATAGTCGTTGAGCACCTCCCGCCGGTGTTCCCAGATATCGTCCGCCAGCGTCTCGGCAAAAGCGATGTGGTCCGCCGGCGGGCCTTCGCCCGTGACGAGGACCGTCGGTCCGACCTCCGCGATGTCGGCGCTCGCAAAGCCGGCGTTGATGCTGACCGCGAAGACGTCCGGTCGGCCCTCGAAGGCCTCCGCCCGTCTCAGCCGATCGATCATCGGGCCAATATCGGTGCGCCCGCCATTGACCTCTTCCAGCATAGGCCGCGAGACGCGGATGGTGCGCGGCGCGATGTCGCCGGCCATCGTGCGCTCAAGGATGCGGCCGGCCCGGACGGCGGTCTCGCGCATATCGACATGCGGATAGGTGCGGAAGGCGACGATGATGTCGGCGAGTTCGCACATCCCGGCCGTCACGTTGGCGTGCGGGTCGAGGGTGATCGCGATGGGGATGTCGGGACCCGTCAGGGCGCGGATGCGGGCGAGGAGCGCGCCTTCGCCGTCTTCGTCGTCGTCCAGCACCATCGCGCCGTGGAGAGCGAGGAGAATGCCGTCGAAACGCTGTGCACCGAGTGCCTCGACAATTGGCGCGCACAGCGTGTCGAACGCCTCACGCGTCACGCGCCCTCCGGGGCCGGCGACAGCGCTTATCGCGTGGGTGATGCGCCAGTCCCGCTCACGGCCGACATCGAGAAAGCCGGCCAATTCGGTGTTGGCATCGCCGCGCGCCGCGATCGCGGCCTCGACGGGGAGGAGGATGCGGCGCTGAAAGGCGGCGAGATCGGTGGGGCGGATCGAAAAAGTGTTCGTCTCGTGCGCCACCTCCGCCGTCAGGACGGAAAAGCCCATTCTCAAACCTCGCAGGCGCTGGACCCTACAACGGGTGGTGGCAGGCGACCGGATGGCCCCCATCGGATGCGGTCAACGGTGGCAGCTCCACGCGGCAGACGTCGGTTGCCTTGGGGCAGCGAGCGGCGAAGGCGCAGCCGGGCGGCAGATCGAACGGGCTCGGGATCTCGCCGCTGAGCGGCTCGATCTCGCGGCGCTTCTTCGGATCGGGCGAGAAGGTGCTATCCATGAGCGTGCGGGTATAGGGATGTCGCGGGGCGACCTCCGTGCGCGGCAGGTGCTCCACGACGCGCCCGAGATACATCACCAGGATCTCGTCGCAGAAATACTTCACCAGCGACAGGTCGTGGCTGATGAAGACATAGGTGAGATTGTACGTGTCCTGCAGCTTCTCGAGGAGGCCGATAATTTGGGCCTGCACGGAAACGTCGAGCGAGGCCGTTGGCTCGTCGAGCACGACGAGGGCGGGCCGCAGGGCGAGCGCGCGGGCGATGCCGACGCGCTGCTTCTGGCCGCCCGAGAGCTGATGCGGATAGCTCGACGCCATCTGCGGGCTGAGGCCGACCGTCTCCAGGAGCTCGGCGGCGGTCGATATCGTCTCCTCGCTGGAGAGGCCCTTGCCCTGAATCTTGTAGGATTCCATCACGGCGTCCTGGATCGTGTAGCGCGGGTCGATCGCGGAATAGGGGTCCTGGAAGACCATCTGCATTCGCGCGCGAAGCCTGCGCATGTCGCTGGCGCTCTGGTGGAGGACGTCGAGACCGTCGAACGTGACCGTGCCCTCGGTCGGCTCGATCAGCCGCAGGATGAGGCGGGCGAGCGTGGACTTGCCGCAACCCGATTCGCCGACGACGCCGACCACGCGGCCCTCGCCGACATCGAAGGAGACATCGTTGACGGCGTGCATCGAGCGGGGTTTCTTGAAGAGCCCGCCGCCGCTGTGGAAGGCCTTGGAGAGGTCTCGAACTTCGAGAAGCGCGGTCATCGCGCGGCCTCCTCGGCGAAGTGGCATGCGGCGACGCTGTTTCGGCCGCGCACGGCCGGAGGGGGCGTCCGCGCGCAGACGTCTTCGGCGCGCGCACAACGCGGGTGGAAGCGGCATCCGCTCGGGTAGTTGGCGACGCTCGGCACCGTGCCCGGAATGCCGGTCAGGCGCTCGTCGGCGCCGAGCCCCTTCGGGATGCAGCCGATGAGGGCCTGGGTATAGGGATGGCGCGGGTCGGCGAAGATGGCATCGACCGTTCCCGTCTCCACCGCAGTTCCGGCATACATCACCATCACCGTGTCGCAGGTCTGCGCGACGACGCTCATGTCGTGCGTTATGAGGACGAGGCTGAGATCGCGCTCTTTGACGAGATCGCGCAGCAGCCGGATGATCTGCGCCTGGACGGTGACGTCGAGCGCCGTCGTCGGCTCGTCGGCGATGAGAAGGTCGGGGTCGGCCGCCAGCGCCATGGCGATGACGATGCGCTGCCTCATGCCGCCCGACATCTGGTGCGGGTAGAGATGGTAGATCGACGCGGCTTCGGGGATGCGCAGGTCGCCGAGAAGCGCGATCGTGCGGGCCTTCGCCGCCGGTTTGCCGAGCCCCAGGTGGAGGATCGCAACGGCATCGACCTGCGGACCGATCTTCTTCATGGGATCGAGCGAGGTCATCGGGTTCTGCGTGATGAGGCCGATCCGGCCGCCGCGCAGCTTGCGGTAGCGCGCCTCCGGGAGGGCGGTGACGTCCTCCCCGTCGAAGACGACGGAGCCCGAGGTGATGCGCCCGCCGATCAAGGGGAGGAGGCCCATCACGGCCATGGCCGTCAGCGACTTGCCGGAACCCGATTCCCCCACGATGCCGAGGATCTCGCCCTTGGCGACCTCGCAGGTGATGCCGGCCAGCGGGCTGATCGGGCCTATGGCTACACCGAGATTCTCGACCACCAGCATGGGTTGGCGGGCCGTACCGCTGGGCAGGGCCTTCTCGAGGGTTGCGGCTTCGAGCTGCATGGTCATGAGCCGCGCAGCCTCTCGTGGATGTCGAGGGCGCGGATGAGCTCGTCGCCGAAAAGATTGACCATCACGACGGTGAGCGCGACGACGACGCCGGGGAAGATGATGACCCAGGGCGCGAGGAAGAGCTGGGCGGTGCCGGAACTCATCATCGCCCCCCAACTCGGCGTCGGCGGCTGCGCGCCGAGGCCGAAGAAACCGAGCGTCGCCTCGAGAACAATGCCGTCGCCGACCGCGAGCATGGCGACGACGATGACCGGCGCGATGGCATTGGGCATCAGGTGCTTGAGGAGGATGTGGGTCGGCGTCGCGCCGAGATTGACCGTCGCCTCGATGAAAGTCTCGCGCTTGAGGCGGACGATCTGAGCGCGGGTGAGGCGTGTGAACTGCGCGAGATATGCGATGGCGATGGCAAACATCGTCGAGGTGAGGCCCGGCCCGAGGATCGCGACGAAGATGAGCGCGATGAGAATGTCGGGGAACGACCAGGTGAGGTCGACGACCGTCATGACGGCGCGCTCGAAGAGGCCGCCGAAATAGCCGGCCGCCGCACCGAGCGTCATGCCCGCCAGCACCGACATCACGATGGCCGTCGCGCTGACCGAGAGCGAGGTGCGAGCGCCATAGAGGACCCGGCTGAAGACGTCGCGGCCGAACTCGTCCGTGCCCATGATGTGCGCGAGGCTGGGGCTCGCATTGGAATTCATCAGATTCTGCTCGGCCACGTCATAGGGCGTGATCCAGGGCGCGAAGATCGCCACGAGGACGAGGAGGACGAGGAAACCGCCGGCGACGAGGCCGAGCCAGGACGACATCGCCCGGCCCACACCCGACTGGGTGAAGGTGGCGAGGCGCGGGCCTTTCATGCCCACCATGCGAACGGCCAGAGCTCTCATGACGATGCCTCCCTAACGCGTGGGTCCATCGCGGCTTGCGCCAGATCGCCTATGAGCGTGCCGATCATGACGGCGAGCGCCAGCATGAGAAGGCAGCCCTGGACGACCGGATAGTCGCGCTGGCCGAGCGCGCGGATGAGGAGGGAGCCGAGCCCCGGTCGTCCGAAGACGAACTCGACCGTGACAGCACCGCCGAGGATCCAGCCGATCCTGAGCGCCAAGATCGTCACGACCGGCAACAGCGCATGCGGCATGAGGTGCTTGAAGAGGATGGTGGACTTGGACAGCCCTTTGGCATGGAGCAGCGTCACGAAGTCCTCGCGCGCCACGTCCATCAGCGCGACCCGCGTCACACGGGCCACGAGCGCCACGCCGCCGACGCCGATCGTCAGCACGGGCAGAACCAGCGCCGTCCAGTCCCTTGCGCCCGAGACCGGGAACCAGCCGAGCGTGACGGAGAAGAGGAGGACGAGGAGGAGGGCCAGCCAGAAACCCGGCACGGTCGACCCTATGAGGATGAAGCCGCGTACCACCTGCGTCGTGACCGGGTTCTTGGTCACCGCCGCGATGGTGCCGAGGATCATGCCCACGATGGACGAGAAGATGAAGGCGAGCCCGCCCAGCTTTAACGAATAGGGCAGGTTCTGGGCGATGAGGTCGGCGACCGGTCGGCGCAACACGATGGCCTCGCCGAAATCCCCGGTCAGCATATTGCCGATCCAGAAGGCGTATTGGGTGAGAAGCGAGCGGTCGAGGCCGTATTTCGCCGTCAGCGCCGCGCGATCCTCCGGCGAGGAGCCGACCCGGATGAGGTTATCGATTGGGTCGCCCGGCAGGAGGTGGACGATCGCGAAGATGACGATCGAGATCGAGATCGACACCGGGATGAGCATCAAGAGCCTGTGGCCCGCATATCTGGCGATCATCCCGGTCTCCCTTCCCGTCGGACCGTTTGGGTGCGCTCTATTCGGCCGGCTTCATGTCCAGCACCGTCTGTGAGCGGAAGCGCGGGCCGCGGATGGCGCCCGGCAATTGGATGGTGTCGGTGTTGTAGGCGATGTTGGTCGTCGGCTCGTAGATCGGCACGAAGAGCGACTGCGAGAGGATGTATTCGTGAAGGGCACGGAAATTGGCGATCCGCTCTTCGGACGTCTTCGATTCCGTCATCGCGATCTTGTTGAGACGCTCCGATTCCGGGTCGTTCCACATCGACACGTTGGGATAGCCGAGCCGCTCACCGGAGAAGAACCAATCGAGGATGTCCGAATTGTTCCAGTCGTAGTTCCGCACGGCGAGCTGGTGCGTGTTGCGCTTATATTCATCGCGGATCGTGCTGGCGTCGAAGACCGTGATGTCGGCCGCCATGCCGATATCCTTCAGCTGCGCCTGGATGACCTGGGAGAGGCGTTTGAACTCAGTGTCGTTCTGCGTGAAGAGCTTGACCTCGAGGCGTTTGCCGTCCTTTTCGCGAATGCCGTCGCTGCCCATCGCCCAGCCGGCCTCGTCGAGAAGGGCGTTGGCCTTCTCCACGTCGAAGGAGACGTTGAGCTCGGGCGCGACGTCCGCCTCGGGCAGCGATGAGATCAGAAAGTTGTGCGCCTCGGCGCCGACGCCGTTATAGACGCTGTCGAGGATCGCCTTCTGATTGACCGCGAGCGCCGTAGCCTGGCGCACCTTGATGTCGTCGAAGGGCAGCGCCGTCACGTTGATCGGCATGTAGTTGATGCCCGTGCCGGGGATCGTGACGATCTTGACGTTCGGTTCGGCCTTCAGGATCTCGAGGAAGTCGGTCGGCACGCCGAGCAACACGTCCACACCGCCAGTCTTCAATTCGAGGAAGGCCGTCGACTGGTCGGCGATCTCGCGAAAGGTGATGGCTTCGAGATGCGCCGGGCCCTGGTTCTCGGAGAGCTCGGACGCCCAGGCATAGTCGTCGTTGCGGCTCAGCACCGTCTCCAGGCCGATCGAGAAGCTGTCCAGCTTGAAGGGTCCGGTGCCGACGGCGGAGGAGACGCCGTAGTCCTCGCCGGCTGCCTCGTAGGCCGCCTGTCCCGGCACGCCCATGAAAGTGCTGGCAAGATTGTAGAGAAGGTTCGGCTCAGGCCGGCTCATGACGAACTTGATCGTCAGCGGATCGATCACCTCGACGCTTTCAATGGCTTCGGCCAGGAACGCGTTCTCCGTGCCGGCAAAATCGGGGATCCAGTCGACGATGGTCTGCGCGTCGAACGCCGACCCGTCATGGAAGGTAACGCCCTCCTTCAGCTTGAACGTCCAGCTCATGCCGTCCGCCGCTTCCTCCCAGGAGGTGGCGAGATGCGGGTGGTAGGACTGGTCGGCGTCCTGCTCGACGAGCCGGTCGTAGATCAGCGCGTTGGCGGTGTTCAGCTTGGAGGCGCGGATGGGATCGTAGGACGTGGCGCCTAGCTCACCGGCCGGCAGCACCACCGTCGCGGACTGCGCCATCGCCGCGCTTGCCGTCAGCGTCGCCGCCAGGCCCAAGGTCGCCAGCGCCGTTCCGCGCATCATTCGTATCTGAATCGTCATCGTCTGTATCCCTGTTATCGTTGTTGTTCGGGCACTCGATGGCGTCGGAGCGCGGAGACGAAGTATCGGAAAGAGGGTTGTCGCCAGCCGAAGGGCTGGACCCTCCGACATAGCCGGTGAAATGGGCGTGCAGCGCCTGGATGCGCTCCAGCCGCGCCTCGACGGCCGGACCGATCTCCAGGAAGACGCTGTTGACGAGGAGGTTGGAGAGCGAAGCCATCAGCGCGCTCGACTCCCAGAACTGGCCGAACTGGGTCGGCACGACGAACATCTCGTCGACGAGCGCGCGGCCCCAGTCGCAAAAGGGGTCGGTGACGAGGGTGGTCGGGATGTCGACCGCCTTCGCCTCCGCCGCGAGGACACGGGCGAGACGCGAATAGCGGCGCGCCTCGAAGACGACGAGGCAGCGGCCGGGTTCATCAGACGCCAGAAGCTCGGCGAAGTTGCCGCCGGCGAGGTCTATCAGGTGGACGCCGTCGCGTAGGTATTGCAACTGGTTGGCGAAGATCTGTGCGACGCCGCGCTCGGTCTGGAATCCGGCGACGTAGACGCGTTCGACTGTGGCGAGCCGCTTCGCGACGCGAGACCAATCCGGCGTGTGAGCCAGCTCGTAGACCGATACGAGCCCGGCCATCTCCATCTCCATCCCGCGCGAAAGCTGGTGTTCGCCGGCCCGCGCCCGGGCCTGCATCTCACGCAGCCGATCGCTGATCAGCCAAGGCTTATCGCCGAGATCGGCTTGGAGATGGCTCTTGAGATCCTTGAAGCTCTTGTAGCCGAGCGAGCGGCAGAAGCGGCCGACAGTCGGCTCGCTGACGCCGACCTTGGCCGCCAGGCTCGCGGCTGTGTCGAAGGCGATGCCGTTGAGCTCGGCGAGCATGTAGCTGGCAAGGCTCTGGTCGGCCTTCGAGCCGTTGCAAGAGGCGGCGGTCAGCCGGTCCCTGACGGGCTCGAGGGTCGGATCGATGTTCATTGCGTAAGCTAAGATATATTTCTTACATAAAGTCAAATGATATTTGTTTTCTTGCATTTTGCCCAAGGAAGAGGCTTGCTGGGCGTGCGAGAGGCCGCGTCGGTGCGCGAGCGATGCGCGAACACGAATCGGCGACGGTATGGACGACTATCTGGTGATCGGCGGCGGCATCTCGGGCGCCGCAGCTGCGTTTGAGCTCGCAGCGCATGGCTCGACCGTCCTCCTTGAGGCAGAGACCTTGCCCGGCTATCACAGCACTGGCCGCTCGGCGGCTCTCTATACGCGCCATTTCGGCGGCCCGATCGTGCGACGCCTCAACCGGGCCAGCGCGGAATTCCTCGTCGCACCGCCGCCCGGCTTCGCCGACCATCCGCTCCTGACGCCGCGCGGAGGGTTGACCATTGCGGCGCCCGGCGAGGAGGAAGCGCTTGCCGCGATGCTGGCGCGAACCGTGTCGGAGGCCGGTGCGGATCACGGCATCGAAAATATCTCCCGGGAGCGCGTGCTCACCCTCGCACCGCTTCTGAATCCGGAGCGCGTCGGAGCGGCGTTCTACGAGGACGGCATCCAGGACATCGACGTGGCCTCGCTGCACCAGGGCTACCTGCGTGCCTTCAAGGCACGGGGCGGGCGTTTGGTTTGCGATCGTCGGATCGACCGCATCGAGCGCGAAACGAATGGCTGGCGTGCATCCTCGAGCGGCGATGCGTTGACGGCCCGCGTCGTCGTCAACGCCGCCGGGGCCTGGGCCGGCCAGATTGGCGCCATGGCCGGCGCCGCCGAGATAGGCCTCGTGCCGAAGCGGCGGACCGGCATCCTGCTCGATCCGCCGGTGGGCATGGATGTCACCGCGATGCCTGCCATCGACTATCTGACGACGGAGGCCTACTGGAAGCCCGACGCTGGCAAGATCATGGTCTCGCTGGGCGACGAGACGCCGATCGAGCCGCAGGACGTGCAGCCCGACGAGTACGACATCGCGGTTCTCGTCGAATGGGTTGAGGCCGAATCCCTGCTCAAGGTGCGCAGGATCGGCCATTCCTGGGCGGGCCTGCGCAGCTTTGTCGCCGACGATGCGCCCGTCGTCGGTTTCGACTCCAAGGCCGAGGGCTTCTTCTGGCTGGCGGGACAGGGCGGCTACGGCATCATGATGGCGCCGGTGCTAGGGCGCGCGGCCGCCAGCCTCATCGCGTCGGACTCATGGCCGACTGATCTTCTCGGCCACGGCATCCGCCCGCAGGACCTCTCGCCGGAGCGCCTCGCATGACGCGGCACATCACGAAAGCCGACGTCGAGGGCCGACTGACATGGCCCATGATCGTCGAGGCCCTTCGCGAGGGGCACTGGAGGCCGAAGGCTGCGATCGACGATACGTTCCTGACCCGCGGGTCGGACACGCTGCTGAGCCGCTCGGCCTGGATCGAGGGCATCGGCGTCGGCGTAAAGTCGGTGACGGTGATGCCGGGCAACGCGGCGGCGGGCCTGCCGACGGTCCAGGGCGCCATGCTGCTCTTTGACGATCGGACCGGCGCGCTCACCGCGGTCCTCGACAGCGACCTCGTGACGAGTTGGAAGACAGCCGGCGACTCGGTGCTCGGCGCGACGCTCCTCGCACGGCCCGGATCGAAGCGGCTCGTGATTCTCGGTGCCGGCGAAGTGGCCGGCAACCTGGCATGCGCTTACGCGTCCCTGTTCGCGGAACTGGAGGACATAGCCCTCTGGAACCGGACGCCAGAGCGCGTCGAGGCCCTCGTCCAGCGGTTGAGCGCCGACGGCTTGCCCGTTCGCCGCAGCCGCAATTTGGAGAAGGACACGGCGGACGCCGACATTGTCTCGACCGCGACCATGTCTCGCCAGCCGATCCTGAAGGGTGCGTGGGTCTCGCCCGGCACCCATGTCGATCTCGTCGGAGCCTTCCGGCGCGATATGCGCGAGGCCGATGACGGGCTTCTCGTTAAGTCTGCGATCCATGTCGATGCGCGCGAGACCGTACTCGATCACATTGGCGAATTGGCGATCCCGCTAGATGCCGGCACGATCACTTGCTCGGACGTGCGCGGCGATCTCTACGATCTCGTCGCCGGCAAGAGTGGGCGAGGCGGTGAGGACGACATCACTCTTTTCAAGAATGGTGGCGGCGCGCATCTCGACTTGATGACGGCACGGGCAATCCTCACCGCATTGTAGAGCAAAACAGATGAGGTGGCGCCGGACAATGAGCCCGTCACTCCTCCCCCGGAAGGTCGCAGGCCGACTGGACCACAACCAAGGTTAGGCCCCGCCCTTCATGCGTTAAGATTTACCCTGCACCACCCAATGGGGACGGGTCATATTCCCGAGAGAATGGGGTCATGATGACGAAGACGACATCGAGGAGAGGCCGTAGATCGGGATGTTTTATTCATTCACAAATATTATATATCGCATTCACGACATAGATTTTTTATATGTGCCCTCATGCGTTATACTAAACGCCGTTGGAGTGCATGATCCGTCTCGAACGGAGGAGCCGATCGCGAGATGCGCGAACCCGTTCGTGTAACGCTCAAATGGGACTAGCGATTTCGGAGGGCTTTGTTCCGATGCAGAGAAGTTCTCATTCCAGCACCATCGGCTTGAGATTTCCGCGCCCTTGCAGTTGCGGCGTCGAGAAAGAGCATCAGACACCTTAATAGTGGAGGAAATTATAAATGACCGTATTGAGAATGTTGACCGGCTTTGCTGCGGCATCCCTAACCGTATTGGCGGTTGCCTCGACACAGGCTCAGACCAAGGACTGGGATAAGGTTCGCATCGCGACGGAAGGAGCCTATCCTCCTTTCAATGCCGTGGATTCGTCGGGAAAGCTGTTTGGTTTCGACGTTGATATAGCCAACGCCCTATGCGAGAAAATGCAGGCAGATTGCACGATCGTCGCACAGGATTGGGACGGCATCATTCCGGGTTTGCTCGCGGGAAAATACGACGTGATCGTGGCCTCCATGTTTATCACGGAGGAACGCAAGCAGAAGGTGTCGTTCACTGAGCCCTACTACAAGGCGGCCATGACTTATGTCGTCCCGAAAGGCTCCGACATCACCGACTTCAGTGACAAGGGTCTGAAAGGAAAGGTTATCGGCGCACAGGCCGGAGCTACCCAGGGCGAGTATGTTTCGGCAGTCCATCCGAGCGCGGACATTCGCCTCTATCGCAGCCAGGACGAGGTGAATCTCGACCTCGCTAACGGTCGCCTGGACTTACAGGTGTCTGATCTGATCCCGATGCTCGAATGGACCGAGAAGACCGAGGACGGCAAGTGCTGCGAATTAGTCGGCGAGCCGATCACGAGCGTTGAATATGTCGGTGATGGCGTGGGGATGGCCGTGCGCAAGGAAGACGAGGATCTGCGCAAGCAACTCAACGAGGCGCTTGCCCAGATCGTCGCGGACGGGACTTACGCGAAGATCAACGACGTATATTTCTCGCGCGACATTTATACCCTGGACTGAGCCGGAAGGCCGGATTCAATGATATCTCGCCGTTGGCGGCTTGGATAGCAGAATGGCATTTGTTTCGCTGCTGACTTTCGGCGACACCGGATGGGGAGACGAACTTCTGGCCGGATTGTGGGTGACGATCCGGCTGGCGGTTATGACCTTGCCGCTTGGGCTGCTCATCGGTCTCGTCATCGCCTCTGCCTCTCGTTCGAAAAACCGTGCGGCACGAGGGCTCGGCAAAGCGTACGTCGTTCTGTTTCGCGGGTTGCCGGAGCTTCTCACGGTTTTTTTGGTCTATAACGGCGCGGCGTTGCTGCTGAACGCGGCGTTGCGTTCCATTGACCCAGAAGCAAGATTTGTCGAGCTCTCGCCGTTCATTGCGGGGATGACCGCCCTTGGTCTGGCCTTCGGTGCCTACGCGTCGGAAGTGCTGCGCGGGGCACTTCAGGCGCTCGACCCGGGGCAAGCGGAAGCGGCCCATGCCATCGGGATGAGCCATTGGCAAATCGTTCGTCGCATCACCCTGCCACAGGTCTGGCGTTTCGCGCTGCCGGGCCTCGGTAATTTGTGGATCAATCTCATCAAGGATACTGCACTGGTTTCCATCATCGCGCTCGATGACCTGATGCGAGCGGCCAACGTTGCCGTCGGTGTCACCAAACAACCGTTTACGTTTTATCTCGTGATTTGCCTGATGTACTGGGTGCTTTGCCTGATATCGGAAACCCTGATCGGCAAGCTGGAACGTCGCGCGAACCGCGGCGTCGTGCGGGCTTAGAATGAGCTTTTTTCACATTCTTTCGGAATACTGGCCCAAGCTGCTGCACGGCATGTTCGTAACGCTGGAATTGGCGGTGATTTCCACCCTGGCAGGAGCGATGATCGCGCTTCCGCTGTCGATCCTACGGGCCAACGGCCCTTCGGTCGCCCGGGGGGTGATCGCGCTCTTTGTCTCCATTCTGCGTGGCACTCCAATGCTGGCGCAGTTATTTCTAATTTACTACGGGTCTGGCCAATTCAGAGAAGAACTTCAAGTTTTAGGTCTTTGGAGATATTTTCGCGACCCACTATTTTGTTGCTTGCTTACATTTGGGCTTAACACGGCTGCCTATCAAGTCGAGATTTTGCGCGGCGGCATTCGCGGTGTCGCTGGTGGGGAGATCGAGGCAGGCAGGGCCATCGGAATGGGTCGGGGCCTGCTTTATCGTCGGATTATCTTGCCGCATGCCTATCGGATCGCATTGCCGGCCCTGGGCAACGAATTCGTCCTTATGGTCAAAGGTTCGGCGATCGCTTCCGTTGTGACCATCCTGGACTTGACTGGTGAAGCTCGGCAGATCTTTTCACGCACCTTCGATTTCAGCATCTATGTACAGGCGGCGGTCCTATATCTGGTGATTTCTTTCACGTTCGGCCGGGTCTGGCAGCTACTGGAAGTAAGGCTCACCCGGCAATATCGGCCGGCATCAGAGAATGAAAACACTCAAATGGTTGGTGCCTAGTTATGGTCGAACCCGGTATAACGTCACCCGTTCTGGTTGCCCGAGATATCCACAAATCCTTTGGAAGCCATAAGGTTCTCGAGGGCGTTTCCCTCACGGCGAACGAAGGCGACGTGATTGCTATCCTGGGATCAAGCGGCTCGGGGAAAAGTACCTTTCTGCGCTGTCTCAATCTCCTGGAAATGCCAAGCCGGGGTCGAATCGAGGTGCATGGTGAGGAGATCGAGATACGCAACGGCCGCGTGGTCGATCCGCGCAGGTTGAGCCGGCTGCGCGCCCGACTTGGAATGGTGTTTCAGCAGTTCAATCTCTGGAGCCATATGACCGTCCTGGAAAACGTGATGGAGGGACCGTTACGGGTGTTGAGGCAACCAAAAAACGAGGTGCGGGAACGTGCCGAGGCCGTTCTTGCGCGCGTTGGTTTGGAACGGCACTCCGATCATTATCCGGCACATTTGTCGGGCGGGCAACAACAGCGGGCGGCCATTGCCCGGGCACTGGCAATGGAACCCGACATGATGCTCTTTGACGAGCCCACCTCGGCATTGGATCCGGAACTGGTGGGCGAGGTTCTTACAGTCATACGCAACCTTGCCGACGAGGGGCGGACGATGCTCGTGGTGACCCATGAGATGGGCTTTGCGCGAGACGTTTCGAACCGCACGATGTTTCTTCATCAGGGCAAGGTCGAAGAAGAGGGGCCATCAGCCGACCTGTTCCGCGCGCAGACGTCCCAACGATTTCGGAGTTTTCTGGCGAGTGTCCGCTGACCCCGATGCGGCCGCGGATCATCAGCGGGGAGGCGGGATCGCTTCGGCGACATCATGCGACTGCACCCGCTCGTGATGCCGACGCGAACCAGCGATCAATTCCAGCGCGAGCTGGAAAGGTCTGGCCATCAAGCGGTCGAGGGTGTGGTGGAGGGTGAACGCGCCTTCTCAGCCCTCGCATCGCCGGCCTTTTCGCCGCATGCCGGACCGAAGACTCAGACATTAAGGAACTCGTATGCGAACCGACACGATCATCTGGACGCCTCCGGAAACGCCGCAATTTCGTTCTGAAGGCGAATTGCTGGGACTTATGGCGATGTTTTTGGTTGGCG
>CANKZU010000023.1 GCA_947488615.1 uncultured Aurantimonas sp. | reverse complement strand
CGGTTGTGGTCAGCAACTCGACCCTACCGCGGAACCCTCGATGACCGCTCAGCTACACCACCTCGTGGGACACGACCTAGAGGAAATTTGGCTTGACCTATTTGCTACCATATAACGAACGCACGTCGTCGGAAAATGGTATGCAATCAGCTACATCGGTATCTGTACAATTCTCCGGTATAGGATGCCTGACTGGACCAATCCCGGCTGGAATGAATCTTGGACGCCGCATGATCCGGCACCGCTTTTTACATTTACAAATTGCCAAACGGTCGTTAGGGGTTTTGATACACCCGAACGAAAGGCGCTATTCATGTCCCATACGCAGCCTGAGCCCAGAAGCCGATACGTCACGTATCTCCGGGTATCGACCGTCCGTCAGGGTGACAGCGGACTAGGTATTGAGGCACAGCGAGAGGCTGTAGCCCGGTATGTGAGCCGGGCGGGTCCGGGGGCTGTGATCTTGGCGGAGTACTGCGAAATCGAGAGCGGGAAGCGGGCGGATCGTCCGAAGCTGCGGGAAGCCATCGAACACGCGGTAAATGCCGGTGCTCGGCTAGTGATCGCCAAGTTGGACCGATTGTCGAGGAACGTGCATTTCCTATCGGGATTGAAGGATGCAGGCGTAGACTTCGTGGCCGCCGACATGCCTGATGCGAACAAGCTTACAGTGCATATCCTTGCTGCTGTAGCGGAGCACGAGCGCGAAATGATCGGTGAGCGTACCAGGTCTGCCCTACAGGCTGCGAAAGCCCGAGGGCAAAAGCTTGGCAATCCAAAGGGGGCGGCACACCTTCTAGGACACGGCAACGCTGAGGCTGTGCAGGCAATCGTTACGAAGGCGGACGCAAAAGCAGAGCGGCTACGGAAGACGCTCGATAGGATCAGAGCGAGCGGCACGACTTCTGCACGAGCAATAGCGGCTGTGCTGAATGAACAGGGTATCCTCTCTCCTCGCGGCAAGCAGTGGTCAGCTACCACGGTGCAGAGGCTCGCACAGAGATTACAGGCCGGGTAGGAGCAGCCGTGACAAGTCGGCCGCTGGCGATCAAAATCGCCATAGAAGGTCGCTGACGAGCAAGAGCGATGAAAAGAAGGATTGGGTGCTTCCGGTGCGCCGCCCGCCCCCACCAATCCGCCCTGACGATCCAGAGCAATTTCAGGCGAGGCTCCTGCGATGAACTTGCGAGTTCAAGGGCAGAAGAGCCGGGAGAGCTCGCACATCAGACTGAACTGCGCGAGCGTGTCCGTACATCTGTCTACTAAGTTTCCTGCATGCTCGTATAGGCAGCCGCACTCAACTTCTCTGTGTATTGGTCGAACGGCTGTCCGAACTTGACCGTAAACAAGTGCATGATGCTGTCCTTGACGAGCGTAGTTTGCATACTTCTAGCAATACGGTCATCCGATCGGATATGTGAAGCAATCTCTGTGACGCGTCTCGAGATTTCATTCTCCGTGATCTCAGGGGTTTCTTCTGTAGCCTCTTTTCTAACCCACCTGCGCAAAGCGAGAGTTGAATCGTTCGTATTAATCTCTGTGCGTAACAAAATCTTACATTCTTTCACAGCAGGTAAATAATCTTCGATAGTTCTGTCTCTGCCAGACCTGTACGAAATGAAGCTAGAAAGAGCGACAAGCAGGCTTTGCTGTGTCCGCCCATCAATGTTCCCATTCGCTATTTGCATCAGTGAAGATGGCAAGCTATTGTACGCATATTGAATCTCCGAAGCAACATAGAACAGGGCAAACTCCTCGTGCACATCTTGAACGAGAAGCCCGCCCATCTCTTTGTGCCCTTCCTTCCTGTGATTTCGTTTCAACAAGCCGTAGGAGGCTATTATTAGCGCGCATAAAGCTAAAAAGAAGAACATGACTAGCCCCTACGTTTTCATTGCGGTACGCGTTTAGCATCTACTAGTTAACATGTCGGACTCCATCTTCTCCTAAGCTCGTACACCAAACAAGAGAACAGTGCGGGTTTCCTATCCCTATCGCTGGAAATTGTGAGCGCGATTGCTGCATCGGGTGCATCGCGCCATCTCTACGCCACAGGGCGCGTTCCCGCAGGTCGATACGGCAGCTTCTCGATTGCGCTGGATAACTGCGTCAGCGTGTAGCCCTGCTTGAAATAGTGCTGATGCGTCACGCCCTGTTGCGCATGGCCGACTATTGCCTGTGTCACCGGCTCCGGTACTCCCGTCTGCATCAGCGACGTGATGACCGTGTGGCGCAGGCTGTGAAAAACCAGTCCCGGCGTCTTGATGTCGAGCTTCACCAAGAAAGTGTCATTGAACCAGCGCCCCAGCGCCCGTCCCCATCCGTTTTTCGGGCAGTAGGTGAAATCCGGGAATAGCTTCGTCGTGCCTGACTGCCGCAGGGCCTGTACATGATCCAGAAAGCCGATCTCGATCAGAGCCGAATGTATCGGCACGAACCGCTTTGAGCCTCGCGTCTTAAGCTGCTTGTCGTCTCCCTCGTCGTTCAGATCGAAGTACCAGAGGCCGTCCGCGTCCTGCCTAATATCCGATAGGTGTATCTGCGCGATCTCGTTCAGACGAGCGCCAGTGTACAGTGCGAGCAGCGGTCCCCATTTTTGGTACGGCTTATTCTGAGACACGATGTCGTTTCGAAGAAGCGCCTGTATTATTTTCTGTACCTGCTCTCCACTAAAACCGTCACGATTGCCTGCGGCTTTTCCCTTGTTTAACCGCACCGTTGACCCGGCAAAGAGAGACGCATCAACATGCCCGTTCGTCTTGGCCCACTTGCACAGATCGCTGTAGCTTTGCAGGTACTTGTTTATTGTTTTTGCGTTTAACGTTTCACAGCCCTGCACAGCTAACGCATCAGATAGAGATAAGCCGCGTGTATTTGGGTTTTTGTTCCGGTTTCTCGGATACTCTAGCAGTATGTCTTTTACCCGCTTTGCGTCTGTAGCAGTGAGTGCGCGAACGTCGGTATCATTTCCTAGGATTTCGCTTAGCAGCCTGAAATGGTCTGCTTTCTCTATCTCGGTTTTCGCTGCCCACGCATGCCCGCGTAGCTTCTCTGCGGTATAGCACTTCACCAGTTCCCGGAGCGGCATGCCTTTTGTAGAAGGCACTTGCTCAACTTGGGGCTGAGCGGCAGGTCCGCTGTAGTCGTATCGATCTAGCGTCTGGTCATACGCACGCACGGATTTGCAATAGTCGCGCCACGCTCGTGGAAACTCTGCACGTAGGCTCTCGTACGGTGCAGTGCCAGCGGCAATCGGCAGATTGTATCTCTCAATAAAACCAGCGAGGTGTTCTGCATCGTCCCCGCCGGGAATGAGCGGCCAATCATTCTGTACGGCTTCGTCAGCGAAAGTGGCGGCCGCGTCGTACGCATCTAATGAAGACATCCTGCCATGTTCAGCAATCTGCGTCTTTTGCCGCACCAGCATTGCGCTGAAATGCTGTTTCAGGACAGCTCGGATTTCCTCGTATTGCATACCCGTGGCCAATCCTTGCTGCATCACACGCTCTGACGCGTAGCTCATACGGCGAGCAATGCACAGGGCTAGCTTAGGATCGCGAGTACCCAGAGAAACCTTGACCGTGGTTGCCCTCTGACTCGGATGCAGGGATTTCGGGATCGGGAAACGGAAGTAGTAGACCCCATCGCGGGACAACGAGAGATACGTAGGATTGCGCACGGAGATGTCTCACCGTTATGTCTCATCGACACAAACCCGTAGCTAAGGCTCTGTAATTTAAGGAAATTGGTGGGCCCGGTAGGACTCGAACCTACAACCAAGCGGTTATGAGCCGCCGGCTCTAACCAATTGAGCTACAGGCCCCACGCGCCCTGCCCTAGCGCATACACCGCGGCGCCTCAAGGCGCCAAATACCGCGGCGCCGGCTTTTCTTCCAATCTCCGCTTTGACGCCGCAATGGCGGCCTAGCAAGATCGTCGACATCCTTCGAACCGGAGTTCCGCGCCCATGCGACACCGTCACCGCTATCTGATCGCCGCCCTCCTGGTCCTGGCGACACCGGTTTTCGCCGGCGCGCAGGAGCCCGATGCGCCCGCGCCGCGAACTCTGGTGGTCACCGGCACCGGCGAGGCCACGATGAAACCCGATCTCGCCATCGCGTCCTTCACCGTGCTGCGCTCGGCCGAGACGGCGCGCGCCGCGCTCGATCAGGCCAATGCGGCGATGAGCGAGGTCACGGCCGGCATGCGTCAATTCGGCGCCGAGGATCGCGACCTGCAGACCTCCGGCTTTTCGATCGTGCCGCAATATCGCTACGACAACCAGCGCCCTGACGGCGTCCAGACGCCGCCGGCGATCGTCGGCTACGAGGTCCGCAACACGCTGGCCGTCCGGGTCCGCGACATCGCCAAGCTCGGTGAGATCCTCGACCGGGCCGTCACGCTCGGCGTCAACCAGGGCGGCGACATCAGCTTCGACGTGGCCGAGCCGCGAAAGGCTCGCGACGCGGCGCGACGCAAGGCCGTGGCCGACGCGGCGGCGACCGCCGCAGTGCTGGCGGAGGCCGCCGGGGTGACGCTCGGCCCGGTGCGCGAGATCAGCGAGGATCTTGGGGTGATTCCGCCGATGCCGCTCAACCGATCGATGAAGATGATGGCGGCGGAAGCGGCGCCGAGCGTCGTTCCCGTCGAAACCGGCGAGAACATTTTCAGCGTGAGCGTCCGGATGATCTACGACATCCGCGACTGAGGCCGCGCGGGCGTCCGGGCGAGGTTCGCCTGCGGACGCCCTAGCCGGCCCAAGGGCTCAACGGCGGCGGAAGCTCAGCACCGGGCAGCGCCGTTCGCGCGCGAAACGCACGAGCACGCGATCGCCCATCGAACGCCCCTTGACCACGACGGCGCGGCGATTGACCCTGACGATGCGTGCCCGATTAACACCCATCCGGCGCGCCTTGCGCACGGCGCGGCGTGGCGAGCAGGCCGGCCGGTAATCGCGGTAGGCCCGATGATCGCGATAGCTCCGGCCGTGAACCGGCTGGGCGCGCTCGCCGATGGTGATGCCGAAGCGAAAGCCGTCGGCGGCGGCCGGCGCGGCGGTAAGTGCGGTGCCGCCGGTGGCAAGCGCGGCAACCACGATGATCGAGCGGGTCAGGGACTTGAACATGGGTTGGTCTCCATTCGGGTCGACGCGATATCCTCTGTCGCGGACCACGGTTTCGCGGGGGGCGATCGCCGCCGGTCGAGCCGGCCCAGGCGATCATTCGCCAACACTTCGCCGGTGAATGACCAGACCCTAGGAGATGGCGACTGAATGTCCCCGGAACCCGCCGTTCATCCGGGGTTCAGTCTTCCCACCAGTGGCAAGACCCCTCATCCACCCCTTCGGGCCAGCTTCTCCAAGAAGGGAAGAAGGTGGCCGAGCAAAGCGAGGTCGGATGAGGGGTGCGGCGGCCGCTGGGCGCCACGTCAGTTGCGATGGAAGCTCGCGGTTTGCATGCCGCGGCCCGGCAACGCCGTGCATTCGGCCGAGATGCGGTCGCCGCCCACCGTATCCACGAGGAGATACGAATAGGCAGTTTGCAATCGTTGGTCGGGCTCGTTGTGGCAATTGCGGACGCCGATATTGCCGGCGCCCGGCAATGCGATGATGTCGGTTCCTGTCGCGACCAACTGGCGCTCGACGGAGTCCTGGATTTCGATCATCGCGAATTCTCCTATGGTGGGTGGTCGAAGCATGGCTTCGACGGGTTGACGAGGGTTTGTCTCGCTTGACTGTCGTTGCTTGCCGCGCCGCCTGGGGAGTTAGTATCCCAATGGTCGGTTGTGGCCCGGATCCAGGACGAGCAGAGGCTTCAGTTCGGTATTCGGCGGGATCGCCTTTGCCCAGAGCGCCCCGGGGGGCCACTGCCAGCCAACGTCGATGTCGAAACCGATCGTGGCGTCGGCCAGATCCGTCGCTAAAAGGACGCTTCGCCCGAGGCTTTTGGCCATGAAGACGCTCAGATCATAGGTCGATGTGGCCCACATCAGCAGGATCGAGGCCGTCGGCGCGATCACGACTTGCGCTCCGACCTCGATATCGAAGCCGCTGTAGGGAACCGCCGGTCCATCGTTGGCCGGAAACATGGCGGCGGCGGACAGACCGCAGACCATGGCGCGCTCGGCCATGCTCAAAACCGTGACCGTCCCGGCGGTTCCGCCCGACCTGGGTTCGATACCGTTGGTCGACACCTCGGCGAGTTCCCCCTCGCGGATCGCCGCCTGATCGCCGGCGACAACGGCATGATCGACGGCGATCCGGTCGAGTGAGATGTAGACGCTGAAATGGTGCGGGGATGGATCGACGGAGATCGTATCGACGAACTGCGCGTCGCCGAGGCGGCTTGCGACCAGCGGCACGCCGCTCTTGTTCGAGCTGATGACCTGTCGAAAGCCATAGAGCTGGAAGCCGCTCGCCTTGAGCCGCGCCGCGCTCCCATCAGCCAGCTTGATCGTCAGCGTCTCGCCAGTCATTTTGGCCTCCCCGACCTGCTTTGGGTTGCCCGATGCGCGTTCCGCGCGGCCCGCAAGCCGCGCGAAGCGAGCCTCGACAGGCGTTGATCAGGCGGCGGCCCTGTGCCGGCGCAGTCGCGCGGAGCGCGCCAGGCCGCTGTCCTGTTCGATCAGAAGGTCGCCCAGAACAGCCTTGGCCGGCGTCGGCTGAGCCCAGGTGGCGTCATTCCAGTTCCAGCCGTCATTGAGCACGTAGCCGACCGATCGGGTCTTTTTGCCATCGACAGTGGGTGCGCTGGTCAAATCGACCAGCACCCCTTGCGAGAATGATTGATAGATGACCTGCCCGGTATTGAATTTCGCCGTCGCGAACATCAGCAGGACCTTCTCGATCGGGGCAATCAATTCCTCGGTCATGCCGTGCAAGGTCAACGCGCACATCGGCACGAAGACGCCCTCGGCCTCCTGCGACAGGCCACTCGTCCACTGGCCGCCGGAGACCGGGTTCGACAAGGTCACCACGCCGTCCTCGCCGGACGATGCCGCGCTGAGGTTGCCGTCCTTGTCGACGGTGACAGTCTGCCCCAGGTCGACGCCCAGGTCCGTCTCCGCGTCGATGCTGCCGTTGGGCACGATGGCGCTGGTCGACACGTAAGCCTGGTAACTCTCGGTCCAGTCGACCTTTGTCGACTGCATGAAGGTCTGGGTCTTGAACCACAAAACCGGCTCGGCGCCGCCCGCCGTGGTCTTCACCGATTTGAACGCGAAGAGCGACCAGCCCTCATTCTTGAGGGTGGTGATGTCAGGGCCGGATAAGGCAATCTTGATTTCATAGGGAGTCGTCATCGAAATTCTCCTTGGCTGACGGGAATCACGCGCGGCTGGGACAAAGCTGCTCCGGCCGGCGACCGGTTGCGAGCCGCATGGCGGACCACAACCTAGCCAAGCAATATTGAAGCAATATTACACTTTTTAGTTGTATTTCTATTGCATGCAGCGCATGACTTAACGGAATTTATTGCACAGGAAAGAAGGGCGAGGCTCCTCGTCAATGCTCAATGGCGGTCATGCGTTCGAGCAGCACGGCGAGGACGTTCGCCGTCGTCGCCATGTCCTGAAGCGTGATATCCTGGAACAAGATCCTGGCTGCTGCGGCAGTATCCGCCGCCGGAAGCTTGTGCTGCGTCATGCTTCCTTGTCCGGTCAGCAGCCAGTCGATGGAGATATCGAGGGTCTGACAAAGAGCGACCAGGTGAGGGACTGAAATGGACCCGCCTTGTTGCCAGCGACTGATCGCGCTTTCATGCACGCCCAGTTCGACCGCGAGCGCGTAGTGCTTGCCGATCTGGCGCACCTGCAACGCGGCCTTGAGACATGTTCCCCAGTGGTCCACGGTGATGTCCTCATTAGGATGGGCTTAAGTGCTTCGGACCAGAGAGTGGCGTTCGGTTTTTGGATAACTCCGATGCTCGATCAAAGTGTCAGCGCATCCTTTGGCGTCCGGATGGACGCACGGCGCGCTAGAGCACGCTCCTTACTGAAGCCGTGCCCGCAAACCGAGACCGCATGGACAAAGAGCGCTCCCGGGATCCCGGAAACGCTCTTTCCCGACGTGGAACAGCATGGAAAACCTCAAAGGCCTTCTCTCCTTCAGCGGGAGAAGGAGCACCTTCAGCCGAACAGGCGCTCGCCCTGCTCGTCGACGACCTGCCGGGCCTTGATCAGCGCAAAGCGCGCGGCCTCCTCCTCGGAGGCGAACAGATCGGCGCGGATCAGCCGGTGCGTCTTCGTCTCGCCGCCAATCTCCTTGGTGATCGTCGCGGCCAGCCGGTACTGCCCGCCCTCGGCCATCGGCGTCGCGGCGATGGCGAAGCCCTCATAGGTTTCCTCCGCGGCCACACGCGGCGCACTCGGTTCGGTGGCGGCGGTGCCGCCGCCAAAAATCCGTTTGAGGAAGCTCATGCCGCCGACCTCGCCAGCAGGCCACGGTCGCGCATGTCCATGTAGAGGGCGATGGCGTCGAGATCGAAACCGTTCGGCCAAGCCGGAACGCCGAGTTCGATAAACACGCGCGCGAATTCGGTCTCGTCGCGCAGCGGCTCAACCATCGGGCCGCCGGTCTCGATCAGCGGTGCGACGGAGATTTCGCCCTCCTCGCCGGTCGAAAACCGCAGATGCAGCCGGTGGTTCGCAAGCGCTCGCACGGCTACGACATCGACCATCGGAAATGCAGTGTCATCCATCGCCATCACCATCGGGACCGGCGATGCGTTCGAGGGGCTCTCCCGCGCCGGCGTGACGCCAGTTTAGTTCAAGAGCCGGCCGGCGGTCCAGCGCCCACTGCCGCACAAGCCTCGCGGCCGTCGGCGGAAGTTCGCCCGCCATGATGCTTCCGTCGGCTATGCTCACCAGCGCCCGCGCACCGCCATACTGCACATGGAAGTGCGGCGGGTTGTGATCGTAAAAATACATGCGAACGACGATCCCGTAGAAAACCGCGATCGTCGGCATCGCCCCGTCACGATCAGCTATCGAGGAACGAGCGCAGCTTGCGCGAGCGGCTGGGGTGCTTGAGCTTCCTGAGCGCCTTGGCCTCGATCTGGCGAATGCGCTCGCGGGTCACCGAGAACTGCTGGCCGACCTCTTCCAGCGTGTGGTCGGTGTTCATGCCGATGCCGAAGCGCATGCGCAAGACGCGCTCCTCGCGCGGCGTGAGCGAGGCGAGGACGCGCGTCGTCGTCTCACGCAAATTGCCCTGGATCGCCGCATCGATCGGCAGCACCGCGTTCTTGTCCTCGATGAAATCGCCGAGATGGGAATCCTCCTCGTCGCCGACCGGCGTTTCGAGGGAGATCGGCTCCTTGGCGATCTTGAGAACCTTGCGCACCTTTTCCAGAGGCATGGCGAGCTTTTCGGCCAGCTCCTCCGGGGTCGGCTCGCGGCCGATCTCGTGCAGCATCTGGCGCGAGGTGCGGACGATCTTGTTGATCGTCTCGATCATGTGCACCGGGATGCGGATGGTGCGGGCCTGATCGGCGATCGAGCGAGTGATCGCCTGCCGGATCCACCAGGTCGCGTAGGTCGAGAACTTGTAGCCGCGCCGGTACTCGAACTTGTCCACGGCCTTCATCAGGCCGATATTGCCTTCCTGAATGAGATCAAGGAATTGCAGGCCGCGGTTCGTGTATTTCTTCGCGATCGAAATGACCAGGCGCAGGTTCGCCTCGACCATTTCCTTTTTCGCCTGACGGGCCTCGCGCTCGCCCTTCTGGACCATGTGGACGATGCGGCGGAACTCGGTGATTTCGAGGCCGGTCTCGGTGGCGAGATTCTGGATCTCCTGGCGCAGCGCCTTGATCTGGTCCTTCTCGGACTGGACCAGCTTGAGCCAGCCCTTGCCGGAGAGATTGGCGATGTGGCGGGTCCAGTTGGGATCGAGCTCCGAGCCCTGATACTCGCGCAGGAACTCGTCGCGCTTGACGCCGTGGGATTCGGCAAGCCGCAGCAGCCGCCCCTCGTTGCCGACGAGCCGTTTGTTGATGTCGTAGAGCTGGGCGACGAGTGCGTCGATACGGTTCTGGTTGAGCGACAGGCTTTTCACCGCCGTGATCAGCTCTTCCTTCAGCTTCTTGTAGGAGCGCTCCTGGCTGGGCGACAGGGTGCCCTGCGCGGCGAGGCGGTTTTCGACCTGCTGGTCCTGCAGCTTGCGCAGCCGGCGATAGGCGTCGGCGATCTGGTCGAAGATCTCCATGACCTGCGGCTTGATCTCGGCCTCCATCGCGGCGAGCGAGAGGTTGTTCTCGAGATCGTCGTCTTCCTCTTCCTCTTCCTCACCGGGAGCTCGCGCGCCCGGCTGGGGCGTGCGCACCGGCTGCGGCGTGGTGCCGTCGGCCGAAGGTGGCGGAGGCGTCGGGGTCTTCGCCTCGGGGCCGGCATAGGTCGCCTCGAGATCGACGATCTCGCGCAGCATGATGTTGCCGTCGTTGAGCTCGTCACGCCAGATGATGATCGCCTGGAACGACAGCGGGCTTTCGCAAAGCCCGGCGATCATCGTCTCGCGGCCGGCCTCGATGCGCTTGGCGATGGCGATCTCGCCTTCGCGCGACAACAGTTCGACCGAGCCCATCTCGCGCAGATACATGCGCACGGGGTCGTCGGTGCGGTCGCCGGCTTCCTTCTTGGTGGTCGTCGCGACCTGGGTCCGTCCGGTGCTCGCGACCTCGGTCGATTCGGAGGTCTCGGCGTTGTCCTCGGCCTCGCCGTCCTCGTCGCTCTCCACCACATTGATGCCCATGTCGCTGAGCATCGACATCATGTCCTCGATCTGCTCCGACGTGACGTCGTCGGCCGACAGCATCGAATTCAGCTTGTCCATGGTCACGAAGCCGCGTTTTTTCGCGGCCTTGATCATCTTCTTGACGGCATCATCGGACAGGTCGAGCAAAGGGCCGTCGGGAGCGGCGGCATCCGGCCGCTCTTCGATCGGCGCCTCGCTTTCTTTGGCCTTGGTCGCCATGCGCTATCTTCTCCAGTTCGCGCGCCGGGAACGGGCCGCCAGAAGCGGGCCGTCGACGCAGCGGTCATCATGGCTGTCTTTATGCGGCGGCACCCGTAAACGTTCGCTTAACCATAGTTCCACCGAACCCGAAGTGGCTTACCCATGGAAGCGTCGTCATGCCCACCAGACAGCGTCGCGGCGCCCTACAAAGGGCGAATTGCAAAAAATTCAAGTTCCGGGCTCACAGTTGCACCCGGCCGATCGCCGTCATATGAGGCGTCAACCGCTTAAAGGCAATGGTTACCCACCCATCGAAAGCCCCGGCCGTCGATGGGAGATCGGCGATCGCCGTCAAATCGCCTTGGCGGGTCGCCCGGATAATGTTCCAAATCCGTCGATCAACGCCTCGGTGCCGTCCACCCGCTCGATCTCGCGTTTCACCTCGATCAGATGCGCGAAGGACGCTTCCGAGGATTCGCGCCCGAGCGCTTCCTCGGCGTTCTTCAGTTCCAGACTGAGCGATCGTGAGCGATGCTGCAAGTGCAGCGCCTGGCGCACGGCTTCCCGCGCGTCCTCGGGAGCGGCATCGGCGAGGAACGGCCAGAGCCGGACCTGCCGGGCCTTGGCCTCGTAGCCGTCGAAAATGGCGCGCGCGCCGCGCCGCGCCAGCTCCGCCAGCAGCGCCTCGCGATCGGCGGGCGGGGCTTCGGCATAAGCGTCGAGGACCGAGGACCGCAGGCGATCGAGATCGCCCTCCGGCAACTCCAGATCGGCGAAATAATCGAAGGCCTCGTGGATCAAGACCGGATGATTCACGAAACCCAGAACGATCGCGATCTCGCGCAAGGAGGGCTCCGGCACGCGCAACGGCTTGGTCAGACTGGAGCGCGCCAGCCGGTCGGAGATCGCCGAACGCCGCCCGCCCCCCGCCGCGCCCCGACCGGAGGAACCGGCGCGATCCTCGCGGCGGCCGCGCGAATTATTGCGCGCCTTGCCGCCGCCATGACCGCCGCTGCCGGCGAAGAACGAACGTAGGCGCTCGTCGGCATCCTGCAGATAATGTCGGCGCACGCTCTCGTCGCCCACATGGCGCAGCAAGGCTTTCAGCCGATGTTCCAGATCGGCGCGGCGCTCGGGCGTGTCGAACAGACCGCTGGCGGTCTCGCGCATCCATAAAAGGTCGGCGAGCGGTCGCGCCGCGCCGAGCAGGTCCCGCACGGCGTCCGGGCCGCCCTCGCGCACCAGATCGTCGGGATCCTTGCCGTCGGGCAGCAGCGCAAAGCGCAGCGAGCGGCCAGGCTTCAGCGCCGGAAGCGCCAGCTCGGCGGCGCGATGCGCGGCCTTCAGCCCCGCCGCGTCACCGTCGAAACACAGGATCGGCTCGCCGGTGGTCCGCCATAACAGGTCGAGCTGGCGCTCGGTCAGCGCCGTGCCGAGCGGGGCGACCGCGTGTTCGATGCCGGCCTGGGCGAGCATGATCACGTCCATATAGCCCTCGACCACGACGAGGGTTTCGGCGGCCCGCGCCGCGCGCCGGGCGCGGGCGTGATTGAACAGCACCTGGCCCTTGTGGAAGATCTCCGATTCCGGGGAATTGAGATATTTCGCCTGGGCGTCCGCCGCCATCGCCCGGCCGCCGAAGGCGATGGCGGCCTCGCGCAGATCGGTGATCGGGAACATGATGCGGTCGCGGAACCGGTCGTAGGAGACGGCGATCCCCTCGCCGTGGACGACGAGCCCGGCGGCCTCGATCTCGGCCTTGCCGACCCCCCTGGCGGCCAGATGCTCCTTCAGCCGATTGCGCGAATTCGGCGCGTAGCCGAGGCCGAACTGCTTCTGGGTCTGCGGATTGAGGCCGCGATCGCGCAAGTAAGCTCGCGCCTTAGCGCCGTCCGATTCGTGCAGCGTGGTCTGGAAGAACGCCGCCGCATGGCGCATGGCGTCGAGGATGGTGGCGCGCGCCTCCTCGCGCCGCTCCGCCGCCGGATCGCGGTCGGGCATGGCCAGCCCCGCCTCCCCGGCCAGCCGCTCTACCGCCTCGGGAAAGGACAGGCCCTCGAGCTCGGTCAAAAAGCGGAAATGGTCACCCGAGACCCCGCAGCCGAAACAATGGTAGCGGCCCTTCTGGTCCTCGCAATGGAAGGACGGGGTCTTTTCGCCATGGAACGGGCAACAGGCCCAGTAGTCGCCGCGCCCGGGCTGCGACTTGCGGCGATCCCAGGCGACGCGACGCCCGATCACGTCCGAGATCGGAACCCGGTCGCGAATGTCGTCGAGGAAGGAAGGCGGAAAGCGCATGGGGCCGGTCTGTATGATGGACTGGGCGAAGTAGCTACGGCGGGATGATCGAAATTCTAAAACTTTCCCCGTCGCCTCCGCCTCACTGGCGCCAGCATAGTCGGTTCGCCTGCTCGCTAACAGGCATGCGTCCTGACATGCCCCGCTTCGCCCTACGCCAAAATCGCGCGATCCCGCGTGAGTATAGCCAGATCATGTTCACGAGCGGTGGCGATCATGATCCGGTCCATCGGATCGTTGTGCACCGGCATCGGCAGATACGACGCCGCCACGAGCACGGCCGGCGACACCTCCAGCACGGTCACACCAGCGGCGTCGACAAACTCCTCGAACCAGCGGAGCGGATGTTTCGTCGATGCCACGCGCCCCTTGGACACGAGCATTCCCAACTCCCACGCGGTCATCACGGAAACGAAGATGCCGGCGCCGCCGGATCGCGCCGCCAGGATCGCCTCGACAGCACTTTCAGCGATGGGCGCATCCTGCGACAACCAGATGACCGCACAGGTATCCAGCAGCAATCCGTCAGCCATCCTCGTAACACAGGCCCCATTCGGGTTCGGCCGGCCGTGTCAGGTCGACCCCCTCCGCAACCGACAAGCTGCCCTTCATGCAGCCGAAGAGACGATCGCGCGCCGGGCCGCCTCCGGTCTGGCCGCCATCGGTGGGCGGGGCGGATGGCGCGCTCCGGCTCGGCGCGTCGCCTCGGGCCCTGACACGCGAGAAAACCAGCCGCTCGCCGGCGATGTCCACCTGCTCGGTCTGATACCCCGCGCTCAGCCACTGGCGGGTCATGACATTGTTGCTGGGATTGTTGCTCCACCAGGCGCGGTGCATCTTCGATCGCGGCAGCCGGGACCCGACAATACGTTCGATTTCCGCAAAGCTCATCGCAATATGACGGTCAGATCGGCTTTCCAGGTATTGTCCCAAGGGATCGTACTTGCTCATCGGAATCTCCGTTGATCTGCTTCGGCAGCCCACCAAAACACACACGCTCCGTCGATGTGTGCACACACATATGACAAATTTAGGTCTGGATTCGCTCGGAGCAAAGATGCTGCAATCGCTGCTTCCGCCGCGAAAATCCCGCCAGTGCCGCCGACAGAGGTAAATCGACAGACCATGCTGCAAGCCATCACCGCCATCTTCGTCTGCCAGCTCGCCGGCGAGGCGATCAGCGTCGCCACCGCCCTGCCGCTCCCCGGCCCGGTCATCGGCATGGCGCTTTTATTCGCCGCGCTGCTGATCAAAGGCGACGTGCCGAAAAACCTCGGCGCGGTCGGCGACGGGCTGCTGGCCAATCTCTCGCTCCTGTTCGTGCCGGCCGGCGCCGGCATCATGGTGCATCTCGCCCGGCTGGAAGGCGAAGCGCTGGCGATAAGCATCACCCTCATCGTCTCGACCCTCTTGACCATCGCCGTCACCGCCTTGGTGATGAACCGGTTCGGCCCCGGCCGGAAGGAGCGCAACGATGCCTGACCGGCTGACCGACGTCTGGGTCTATCTGGCCGCGAGCCCGCTCCTGTCGCTGACCATGACGCTGATCGCCTATCAGGGCGCGAATTGGGTCTATCAGAAGGCCGGATCGACGGCGCTGCTCAATCCCGTCCTGATCACGGTGATCCTCGTCGTCGCAGTGCTGACGCTGACCGGCACGCGCTACCAGACCTATTTCGAGGGGGCGCAGTTCATCCACTTCCTGCTCGGCCCGGCGACGGTGGCGCTGGCGATTCCGCTCTACCGCCAGTTCGACAAGGTCCGCCAGAGCGCCGCCGCCATCGCCGCCAGCCTTCTCACCGGCTCGCTGACGGCGGTCGTGTCGGCCGTCGGCCTCGGCCTGCTGTTGCGGGCCGATCCGGTGAGCCTGATCGCGCTGGCGCCGAAATCGGCGACCGCGCCGGTCGCCATGGGCATTGCCGAAAAGCTCGGCGGCCTGCCCTCGCTGACGGCGGTGCTGGTGATCGCGACCGGCATATTGGGCGCCGCGCTCGGGCCGGTGCTGCTCGACCGCCTCGGCATTCGCGACGCGGCGGCGCGCGGCTTTGCCCTGGGCACGGCCTCGCACGGCATCGGCACAGCGCGGGCGCTGCAGGAGAGCGAGGTGGCCGGGGCGTTTTCCGGCCTCGCCATGGGCCTCAACGCGCTTGCGACGGCAATCATCCTGCCGTTGATCTGGGCGCTGGTGTTTTGAGGGGGGACGACCCCGACGCGGATCATGCGCGAAGCCGGTGCAACAGATCGCGCGCCTCAATGACATCCGGCAAACTCGCCCCCTCGGCAATGTCGGCCAAGGCGTCCGCGAGCTTCCGTGCCAACTCCTCCCGACAATCGCCCCTGGCCATGCGGAGCGCGGCGAGGTCGCGGGCCGCGCGCAACCTGAACCAATGGGCACCTTGTCGGTCTGCCGTGACGCAGGCGCGGCCAAAGGCCTCTTCCGCAAGATCGACGTGGCCTCCGTGGAGAAGCCTGCGGCCATGAAGACGCTGGATTTCGGAGAGCATCAGCTCCTCACCGGCATACCTGGTGCAGGCGAACCCCTCGTCGATCAGTTCCGCGGCGTCTTCCATGCATCCGAGATGGAGCGCCGCGTCGGCGCCGACCGAATCCCAGGTGGCAACATGCAGGCGCGCGCCCGTCGCCTTCCATCGCTCGATACCGTCGCGCGATTGTTTCAGGGCGGGGATTCCTTCTCCCAGCAGGGCTTTGGCCCAGCCGATGAAAATGTTGTCGTGCGCGACCCAAAAAACGAAACCGTGTTTCTCGCTCAGCCAAAGATTTTTCTCCGCATTGCCGAGGCAGCCTTCCACATCCCGTCGCAAAGAAAGAACCAGACTACGAATGGCGCCGGCGAAGACGCTGGCGATCGGGAGCTCCAGCGCGTCGGCATCGCGGACGGCCGCCTCGATGCGAGCCAACCCCGTGTCGGGCATTCCCTCGATCGTATCCATCCATCCGAGGTAAAGGCGCGCGATCAATTCCGGACTCTCGCCATGCTCAAAAAGTGTTTGCTCCGGCGACCACGGCGTGGTGTCCGAGAGCACGGCCTCGAAGGCGGCGCGCGCCTCCGGCAGACGGCCTTCCGCCTTGCGGTTGGAGCCGAGGGCACGCCGGGCGAGGCGCTGCCAATCGCCCCGGCCGCTGGTTTCGGCCAGAGCGAAGAGCCGATCGGCGAGCGCGGCGCTACGCGTCAGCTCACCCTGATCGTAGATGCAGTTCCACAGCGCGCGAAGCACCGTGAAGCGGCAGGACTCGTCCTCAAGCTGCTCGGCGAGCGCGACCGCCGGCGTCAGGGCCGCCTCCACGTCCGGCGAGGCATAGCCGCGCACCGCGATGAGCGGCACGCTGAGGGCGACGCGCGCGTCGAGTTCCCGCACCGCGCGGGCCGGCCCTTCGGGGAGCCTCTCGCAGAGGTTGAGCGCGTTGGAAATGGTGCTGACCGCCTCTTCATTGGCGCTGCGGTGGGCGGCGGCCCGGCCGGCGGCCACGAAGCGCTCGATCGCCTGTGGAAGATCGCCTGCTTCGGCGGCATGGTGCGCGATCAGGCTGTCGGGCGCCCCATCAGGACGCGCGGCGAGCGCCGCCGCGATGTCTCCGTGGATGGAGCGGCGGCGCGAATGCAACAGGCTGGCGTAGGCCGCGTCGCGGACCAACGCATGCTTGAAGACATGATGAACGGCGGGAGAGGCGCCGCGCCGAAACGCCAGCTGGGCCTCGACCAGCCGGTCGAGTGCCTCGTCGATCTGCACCTTGGGCAGATCGGCGACGGCGACAAGCAGCGCGTAATCGAATTCGCGGCCGATGCACGCGGCGATCTGCGCCACTTCCCGCACGCCGGGCAGCCGATCCAGCCGTGCCAGGAGGCTGTCGTGCAGCGAAACGGGAATGCCGGCAGGGGAAGCATCGTGGTCATGGGCCTCGACCACGGCCTTGGTCAGTTCTTCCACGAAAAGCGGCACGCCGTCGGTGCGGGCGATGATCTGTTCCAGCATCTCGCTCGACGCCGACGTCTCGCCGATCAGCTCTTCGATCAGTTGCTGAGCGGCGGCGCGGCTCAGTCGATTGAGCGCGAGACGGGTGACATGGGGATGGGCCGCCAATCGCGGCTCCCCGTCCGGACGACTGGTCATCAGGATCATCACCGGCCGGTCGCCGATCGCATCGAGAACCAGACCGAAGAGCTCAAGGGTCGAGGGATCGGCCCAATGCGCGTCTTCCAGCACCATGAGGACCGGGCGTTTGCGGGCAAGGCCCACGGGCTGGGCGGCAAGCGCCTGCAGGGTGATCATACGTCGCTGTTGCGGGCCGACCCGTTCGAAACTTTCGGCGTCCCGGGGCACAAGTCCGACCGCGTCGGCCAGCGCCGGCAGCGCGCCCCTCGCGTCGCCGTCGCCTTTCGCCAACAGAGCCGTGAGGCGATCGAGATTCTCGGCGTTGCCGGCGTCGGGATCGAGCCCCGCCGCCCGGCGCAGTTGCTGGATCACGGGCCAGAGCGGCGTGTCGGCATAATAGGGCGAGCATTGCTGTCGAATACGGAAATGATCCGTGCCTTCCAGACGACGCAGCAATTCCGCCGTGATCCGCGACTTGCCAATGCCCGCCTCACCGGTCAGGAGCACACACTGCCCTTCGCCGCCCCGCGCCAACTCCCAGCGCTCGAGCAAGAGCGAAAGCTCCATGGCGCGGCCGCAAAGCGGCAGCACCCGCTGACCCTCCCTCGCCTCGAAGCGGCTGGCCAGCATGTTTTCGCGCAGCACGCGGAAGGCCTCGACCGGCCGGTCGTAGCCGCGCAGCGTCAACGCCGGCAACGGTGCGACCTCGAAATGTTCGCCGGCGAGCTGGCGTGTCGTCCCGGATATGACCAGCGCTCCGGCTGAGGCTATCGCCTGCAGGCGCGCGGCAAGGTTGGGCGTGTCGCCGACAACGGTGCGCTCGCGTGCCTCGTTGTCCCCGATGAGATCGCCGACGACGACGGGACCGCTGGCGCAGCCGACGCGAATGGCCAAGGGGACGTCCCCCGGAGAGGCCGGACGCGCCGCCGCCTCGATGACGGCCAACCCGGCGCGCAGGGCCATCTCCACCTCGTCTTCCCGCACCCGCGGCCAGCCGAAATAGGCCAGCACGCCATCGCCCATGAATTTGGCGACGTGGCCTCCGAATCGTGCGATTTCGCCGGAAACGGTGTCCTGGAACGCACGGATAACGGCCGCCATGTCTTCCGGGTCGAGCCGCGCGGCGAGTTCGGTGGAGCCGACCAGATCGACGAACATGACCGTGATCTGCCGCCGTTCGGCGGCGCCGTCCGCGGCCGGGCCGGCGCTGTCGTCACGCGGCGCCGGCATCTCCTGGTGAAGCGCCTTGAGCAGCCGCCGGCGCTGGCCGAGGGTCAGGCCGAGTTCCTTCAGGTCCGCCTCGTCGAGCTCGCGCAACACCGCGAGATCGACATCCTCCTCGATCAGCCGCGGCGCGAGGGCTTCCAGGCCGACGAGGCGCAGCCAGGCCTCGAGCCCTTCGGGATGGTTGGTCGCCGCGCTATGATCGGTTCGTCGTTCCACGTTCCCGCCACCTCGCCCCGCGTAACCCTAGCACGGTTGCGCCGCAAGCGCCTGCGAGCGGTGGCGCCCAGCGCGATGCGGCGACGACGTCTTGCCCAGGGCACCGCGTCGCACGACGTCGGCACGGCGCCGGCGCCGCGGGAGAGCGAGGGGGGCGGGCGTTTTCCGCCCTCCCGATAGGGCTCAACGCCCCGGCGGCGGCGATTATCTGCCGCTGATCCGAGCGCCGGTGTTTTGAGGGGAGCGAGGGCGGCGGGTTGGGGTGAGAAGCGAGCATACGCGTCAGCTTGGTAGTCTGACAATATTAGGCCGGAAGCGGAATGGCCGGTACTGGCCTGTGCTAATGAAAAGCGGACCTATCCCTGACGATCGTCGGTGGCAGCAACTGGGCCCCAGCGGACACTGGCTGAGCCCTAGTGTTCCACGCAAAAGGCAAGCGCATTCGCCGCAGGCTCTGCGTCGAACAGGGAGGCTAATCACCACACTTGTCTTATGTTAGGTGTTGCCTTACACTATACAAAATGCGAGATCAGCCCCTAGCCGAGGACGCCCAACGTGAAAGACACCCCACAGCATCCCGGCCTGTGGTTCCGCGAGACCTATCTCGCTCCGCGCAAGATCAATGTCACAGAGGCGGCCAAGCTCATAGGCATCAGCAGGCCGGGGGCGTCCAACTTCCTGAACGGTAAGGTATCGGCCACTGACCATATGGCCTCGCGGATCGAGGCTGCGTTCTCCATACCGAAAGCGACCCTTCTCAAGATGCAGGCTGAACACGACGCTGCAGCCGCCGCCACGGAAGGGGCTCCAGCCGGCACAAAGCGATATGTCCCGCCCTTCCTTGCGATCAAGGCAAATGAGATCGTGGCATGGGCGGGCCACAACATACCGGCCCGGATTCGCCTCTCCGTGCTGCTGCGCACACTTGTCCATTCGACAGGCGCCGGACTCGAGCAGGTGGACTTCCCCGGCAATGATGACGCTGAGCGTCCGGGTTGGGACGGGTTTACCAGGGCCACGGCCGGCACGCCGTGGGTCCCAGCGGGCGAGTCGGGCTGGGAATTTGGTGTCACCCAGGACGTTAAGGGAAAGGCGGACGGCGACTTCGCCAAGAGTGTCAAGGCTCACAAGCCTGCTGAGCGGAAGAACATCACCTTCATCTTTGCTACCCCGCGCCGCTGGCCCGGGAAAGATGAATGGATCAAGGAGATGCGTTCCAAGAAACTCTGGAAGGATGTCAGGGCCTATGACGCCAGCGACCTCGAGCAATGGCTCGAGCAGTCGCCATCGGCGCAGGCGTGGTTCGCGGGTGAAGCGCTGAGGCCTTCGCAAGGGGCGAAATCGCTCGACAAGGCGTGGGACGAATGGGCAGGCGTCGCCAACCCATCACTTGCGCCCGAACTCTTAGCAACGGCGACGGAATCGGCTGTGCCGAAACTGAAAGCCTTCCTTGCCAAGCCGGCCAGCGCTCCGTTCGTAATTTCAGCGGATTCCGTTGAAGAGGCGCTCGCGCTGCTGGCGCAGGCATTTGGGAACGCCGAGCTGCTCGCGGACCGAGACCGCGTGTTGGTTTTCGATCAGACAGGAACGCTCCCCAAGCTCGCGCAGGGCACCCAGGACTTTATCGCCGTCGTGTATACGCGGGACGTCGAGAAGGAGCTCGGTCCCCTCGTCCACAAGCTGCGCTCCATCGTGATTTATCCCAGGAATGCGACCAACGAAGATCCCGACATAACGCTGGAGCCGGTCGGGTACGAAGTCTTCCAAAAGGGCCTCGAAGCGATGGGGATGGAGCGCGACGACATCAAGCGGCTGGAACATGAATCTGGCCACTCGCTCACCGTGCTCCGCCGCCGGCTCGCAAAGGTTGAAGGTGTAAGGACGCCGGGCTGGGCGTCCGATCCCCACTTGGCTGCCTCCCTCGTCCCGCTCGTTCTGGTCGGCGCATGGAATTCGTCCAACGTGTCGGACAAGGAAGCGGTGAGTCTGCTCACTGGAGGAACTCTCTCCTATGACGATATTGAACGTCGCCTGCAGGACTTGCTCGGCGTCAATGACTCTCCGGTCTGGTCAGTAGGCACTTATCGCGGCGTCATCTCGAAGATCGACGCTCTGTTCGCGATCGCCTACGCCATCACCCTTGCCGATCTGGAGCACTTCCTCGGCTTGGCGAGAATCGTGCTCAGCGAGGATGATCCTTCGCTCGATATCCCTGAGAAAGATCGCTGGTGGGCCGATGCCCAAGGCAAACGCCGCGAATTTTCGGGCGCGCTACGAAGTGGCTTTGGTGAAACTCTGGTGCTGCTGGCGGTTCACGGCAAGCACCTCTTTGGAAGCCGGTTTGGCTTTGACGGCGCATTGCAGGCTGATCGCCTAGTGCGTGACGTGCTACTGCCGCTGACGACACGCAAACTCGAAGCAAACGACCGCGACCTTCCCGTCTATGCGGAGGCCTCGCCGGACGCCTTCCTAAAAATTCTCGAAGATGATCTTCGCGAAGACAACCCCGAAGTGTTCGGGCTGCTCCGTCCGGTGGACGATGGTCTTCTAGGGGTTGCAATCGTGCGCACAGGACTGCTCTGGGCACTTGAGGGGCTTGCCTGGAGTAAGGAGACTTTTCTTCGTACCGTTCTGGTTCTGGGAAAGCTTTCGGAGGTCGAGCTCAAGGACAATTGGTCCAACAAACCAATCAACTCACTCGGGGGGATTTTCCGATCATGGATGCCGCAAACCGCGGCGGCGCATGACGATCGGGTCCGCGCCGTAGCGAAGCTGATGGAAAAATACCCGCGTGCCGGCTGGAGCGTTGTGACTGGCCAGTTCGGCACCTACGGCAACGATGTCGGCCACTACTCCCACAAGCCTAAGTGGCGCTCCGATGGCTACGGCGCAGGCGAGCCCTTCAAAATGATGGGACCGGCCTACGAATTTCAAAGGGCCATGGTAGAGATGGCGCTGTCGCAGCCAGCATATACTGCGGCGATGATCTGCGACCTGATCGAGCGGCTCCACATTCTCAGTGCCGACTACCAGAAGCAGGTGTGGGACATCCTCAAAGCTTGGCATGCCATCAAGCCGAGTGATGACGACATCGCTGTAGTACGCGAGAAGATTCGCGTAACCGTTCTCTCGCGCCGGGGGCGGAAACGCGGCTCCACTGCTGACTTTGCTGCGCTCTCGCGAACGGCGCGAAAGGTCTACGATTCCCTCGAGCCCGCCGACGTTGTCAGCAAGCATGAGTGGCTATTCCGCCAGGCGTGGGTCGAAGAATCCGCAGATGAGCGTGAGGAAGCTGATTTCGACTTTCGCGCACGCGAAGAAAGGATCGAGAAGCTGCAGATCGACGCGCTCCGCGCGATCTACGAAAGCCGCGGTCTGGACGGCATCTTCGCGCTGGCCGAAAAAGGCAGCGCCCAAGGCCTGATTGGCGCTCACTTCGTCAAAAACGTACTGAGTAGAGAGGGCATTGCTACCTTCATCATCGAGGCGCTGCGTCCGGGCGCGAACCAGCTTTCCAATGAGCGCCAGAACTTGGTGTTCGGATCGCTGAGAGGCGTACCGCTCGAAGACCGCGAGGAATTGATGAGGGCTGTTCTGGCAGATCTCGAGGCACCAGACCGGGTGCGACTCTTGCTACTAGCGCTCTACGAGCCGGCGACGTGGAGCCATGTCGATGCATTATCTACGAAAGGCCAAGCTGACTACTGGCAGGCCGTGCATCCGACATGGATTTGGGATTCTGAGGACAGCAACAACGAGTCCGTAGAACGGCTCTTGCGCGCCAAACGCCCGCGCGCCGCTTTCGCGGCCATTCACTTCAAGCTCGCGGCCGTGAGGCCCGCGCTGCTAGTCGAAATCCTTCGGGGGATCGCCCAGAGTGGAAATGACAAACCCGGCGAGTATCAGCTGAGCAGCCATCACCTCAAAGAGGCGTTCGCCCTGCTAGATGGCAATCCCGATGTGACGCTCGACGAGAAAGCCGGATTGGAATTCGCGTATATTGACGTGCTGACGGAGGCGTTCGGCCGTAAGAAGGGCAACATCATCAATCTGGAACGCTATGTCGAAACCCACCCTGAGATGTGGGTTCAGGCTCTAGCCTGGGCAACCCGGCGAAAGAGTGGCGGCGAAGACCCGCCGGAATACATGATGCCCGAAGGCAGGCACGATCTGTCGCAAAAAGGCTATAGCTTGCTGAACCGGATGAAGAGAATCCCCGGACACGACGCAAATGACGATCTAAGCAAGGCAGAACTCTCGGCTTGGATCGCAAAAGTTCGAGAAACCAGCGCCACGATTGATCGCCTCGACATCTGCGACGTCTATATAGGGCACCTTTTCGCACATGCGCCAACAGGGGACGATGGTGTTTGGCCTTGCGAGCCCGTGCGAGACGTCATGGAGGAGCTTCAGTCCGAGAAGATTTTCGAAGGCGCACACACCGGTCTCTACAATCTACGCGGCGTCCACTTCCGCGGGGAAGGCGGGGAGCAGGAGCGCGAACTCGCTGACAAGTATCGAGGCTGGGCCGATGCACTGCAATTCACGCATCCCATGCTCTCTTCCTCGCTGCTCAGAGGGATGGTCAAGACGTATGAGTGGGAAGCGAACCAACACGACACTGAGGCCGGGGTTCGACGCCGCTTGCGCCACTAGGAAGTTCGCTGGACCAGCGCCTCGTGGCTTGCTGCTAGTGGCGCCAAGGTGCCGCTAGGTGCAGCCTTGGATATGTCAGCTTGTCGGGCAATTGTCGCACCAAAGCGAACGACCGAACTGGGCGCGTAGCTGCCTGTCCGACCACTCGTCACGAATGCCCTGGATGACTCGGAACTAGCCTCCCCCTTTACCGGAGCAACCCCTTCACCACGGTCGAGGCCTTGCCGATATCGAGCTTGCCGGGGAAGCGTTCCTTGAGGGCATTCATGCAGCGGCCGACGTCGCGCAGGCCCTTGGCGTCGGTCTCCTCGACCACCTGCCGGCAGGCCTGTTCCATTTCGCCGGAATCGAGCTGCGGCGGCAACAGATCGCGGATGACGGCGATTTCCTCGCGCTCCTGTTCGGCCAGTTCCGGCCGGCCGCTGTCCTCATAGTCCTTGGCGGATTCGATCCGCTGCTTGATCATCTTGGCGAGGATGTGCAGCACCTCCTCGTCGCCGACCGGGTCGCGCCCGGCATTGCGATTGGCGACGTCGCGATCCTTGATCGCCGCGTTGATCAGCCGCAGGGTCGACATGCGGCGTTTGTCCTGGCTTTTGGTCGCTGTGTTGAGAGCGTCCGCGAGATGCTCGCGCATGGTCATGACTTTCGTGTTTCGTCAAATCCGCCCGCGCCGACCGAAATCGGCCAGCGTGGCGCGTAATCGACACCTGTTCTTCACGTAGGTAAAGCCCCGGCGCCCCCGCAAGCCGGGGCGGGCTTCGATCTTGACCGGGCCTGTCTCTCAATTGCATCGGACATGGCGCCCGAATATGCCGCACCGGCGGCCATCCGCCAATGACGACGCCGCCTCTTGCAGTGCGATGCGGCGCGGATGTAGAGAATTGCCGGGCGGCGCGCAAGGGCGGTTGCGCCAAGGCTGCCATGCGCCGATATCATGGCGAACCGACGCAAAGCGTGGCAGATGGCGCCCCGATTGTGGCAATGCGCCGACATATCCGACGACTGAAAGGTGAGACCATGACCGACGGCTGGACGACGCGCAAAACCACCGCGCTCCTGGTGCTCGCGGACGGAACCGTGATCGAGGGTTTCGGCCTCGGCGCGTCCGGCGCGATCGAGGGCGAGGTGTGTTTCAACACCGCATTGACCGGCTATCAGGAGATCCTCACCGACCCCTCCTACAGCCGCCAGATCGTCACCTTCACCTTCCCCCATATCGGCAATGTCGGCGCCAATGCCGAGGACCAGGAGGACCTGACCCCGGCCAACGCTGCGGGGGCGGTCGGCGCGATCTTCCGGGCCGATATTTCCGAACCGTCGAACTATCGCTCGTCGGGCCATCTCGACGGCTGGCTGAAGGAGCGCGGCGTCATCGCGCTGTCGGGCGTCGACACGCGGGCGCTGACGGCGCTGATCCGCGAGACCGGCATGCCGAATGCGGTGATCGCCCACGATCCGGACGGGAATTTCGACATCGACGCGCTGAAGGCCCGCGCCGCCGCCTGGGGCGGCATCGTCGGGCTCGATCTGGCCAAACAGGTCGGCAGCGGCGACACCACCGTCTGGGACGAAAAACCCTGGGTGTGGAACGAAGGCTACGCGGCCGAGGCCGCGCCGCGCTACACCATCGTGGCGATCGACTACGGCACCAAGCGCAACATCCTGCGGCTGATGGCCGGCCAGGGCGCCAGGGTCGTTCTGGTGCCGCCGACGGCCAGCGCCGAGGAGATCCTGGCGCACGCGCCGGACGGGGTGTTCCTGTCGAACGGTCCGGGCGATCCGGCCGCGACCGGCGATTACGCCGTGCCGACGATCAAGGCGCTGGTCGACAAGGGCGTGCCGGTATTCGGCATCTGCCTCGGCCACCAGATGCTGGCGCTGGCGCTCGGCGCGCGCACCGAGAAGATGCATCAGGGCCATCACGGCGCCAACCATCCGGTCAAGGATTTCACCACCGGCAAGGTCGAGATCGTGTCGATGAACCACGGCTTCGCGGTCGCCGCCGATTCACTGCCCGCCGGCGTCGAGGAGACCCATCGCTCGCTGTTCGACGGCTCGAACTGCGGTCTGCGCGTTGCCGGCAAGCCGGTGTTCTCGGTCCAGCATCATCCCGAAGCCTCCCCCGGCCCGCAGGATTCGCACTATCTGTTCCAGCGGTTCTTCCGGATGATCGACGATCACAAGGCCGGCAAGATCGCCGCCTGACCGGCGGTCCCGTCAAAAGCCCAAACGCAAGAAGGCGCCGGAGCGATCCGACGCCTTCTTGCTGTTCCCTGATGGGTGTCGGTCCGCCGGCGGCTTACGCCGCGCGGAACCGCGTCAAGATCCGCTTCACCCAGCTGCGGAAGCCGCAACTGAAGGTGGCGTGGCGGTGCAGATCGTCCCTGCCCCGGTCGCCGCCATAGGAAGAGCGGCCGACGATGATATCCGAAAGCATGTTCGCGCTCCTCGTTCGAAGTTGGCACCCTAGCGCCCGAAGCCTTCCATCCGATTAACTTCAACCTGAAGGAATGATCGTCGCCCGATTGCAATCCATTCATAAATGCGCACTCTGTGCGTTAAGTCAAGCGAATATTGCGCACGAGGTGCATTTTTCGGGAGCGTCGACCAAGGGAATCCGCGACCGTCGAATCGACTTTGCCGAGGCGACGATCTAAGCAGACCCGGCTTTCTCGAAGCTGGTCGCCGCGGCGGCGCGGCCCACGACGTGGCTGTAGGAAGGGGAGTTCCGATGGACCCGGAAGCTTTTCGAACCTGGCGGAAATCGCTCGGGCTGAAGCAGAAGGACGCCGCCGAGCGGCTCGGCCTGAAAAAGCGGGTCATTCAGTATTACGAAAAGGGCCACCGCGACGGCAAGGCGGTCGAGATTCCGAAGACCGTCGAACTCGCCTGCCTCGCCCTTGCTCTGGGATATGACGCCTATCGCGACGATGTCCTGTCGCACGCGGCACCCGGCCGGCGCGCTGGCAAAGGCGACCACGCCGAAACGTGAGAAACGACAGTACAGGTCCGGAAAGTTTCGAGCAGGTGACCAGATTCCGCGCCGGCGGCTCTTTCGGATTGCGATCCGCTTGCCTATAAGCCGGCCTCAGCCTCGACAGAACCCGCCGCAACCGGCCGCATCCCTGATGCGGGCGGAATCTTGGCGCGCAACCAAACCGGACGACAGCTTCCCATGCCGAAACGCACCGACATCCACACCATCCTCATCATCGGTGCGGGCCCGATCATCATCGGCCAGGCCTGCGAATTCGACTATTCCGGCACCCAGGCCTGCAAGGCGCTGAAGGAGGAAGGCTACCGGATCGTCCTGGTCAATTCGAACCCCGCGACGATCATGACCGACCCCGATCTCGCCGATGCCACCTACATCGAGCCGATCACGCCGGAGGTGGTCGCCAAGATCATCGCCAAGGAGCGGCCGGACGCAATCCTGCCGACGATGGGCGGACAGACGGCGCTGAACACGACGCTGTCGCTGCGGCGCATGGGCGTCCTGGAGAAATACGGTGTCGAGATGATCGGCGCCGACGCGAACGCCATCGACAAGGCGGAGGATCGCGCCCTGTTCCGCCAGGCGATGGCGAAAATCGGCCTGGAGACGCCGCGCTCGGTTCTGGCCAACGCGACCGAAGCCAAGGCCGCCGATCGCCGCGTCCATGACGACAAGAAAGCCGAGATCGTCCACGCGATATCCGATCCGGCCGATCGGGACGCGGCGCTGACCGCGCTCGAGGACGCGTGGCAGCTTGGCGAAGCCGACCGCAAGCAGCGCTACATGACACGGGCGCTGGCCGCCGCCGCCGAGGCGCTCGACGCGGTCGGCCTGCCGGCCATCATCCGCCCGTCCTTCACTCTCGGCGGGACCGGCGGCGGCATCGCCTACAACCGCTCGGAATTCTTCGAGATCGTCGAGGGCGGGCTCGATGCCTCCCCGACCACCGAAGTGCTGGTCGAGGAGAGCGTGCTCGGCTGGAAAGAGTACGAGATGGAGGTCGTTCGCGACAAGGCGGACAACTGCATCATCATCTGCTCGATCGAGAACATCGACCCGATGGGCGTCCACACCGGGGATTCGATCACCGTCGCGCCGGCGCTGACGCTGACCGACAAGGAATACCAGATCATGCGCAATGCCTCGATCGCGGTGTTGCGCGAGATCGGGGTGGAGACCGGCGGCTCGAACGTGCAGTTCGCGGTAAACCCGGAGAACGGCCGCCTCGTCGTCATCGAGATGAACCCGCGCGTCTCCCGCTCCTCGGCGCTGGCGTCCAAGGCGACGGGCTTTCCGATCGCCAGGGTCGCCGCCAAGCTTGCCGTCGGCTACACGCTCGACGAACTCGACAACGACATCACCGGCGGCGCGACGCCGGCCTCGTTCGAGCCCTCGATCGACTATGTCGTGACCAAGATCCCGCGTTTCGCCTTCGAGAAATTCCCCGGCGCCGAACCCTATCTGACCACGGCGATGAAGTCGGTCGGCGAGGTCATGGCGATCGGCCGGACCTTCGAGGAATCGCTGCAAAAGGCGCTGAGAGGCCTGGAAACCGGTCTCGACGGGCTCGACGAGATCGAGATTCCCGGCATCGGCGAAGGCGACGACAAGAACGCGATCCGCGCCGCGCTCGGCACGCCGACGCCCGACCGCCTGCTGATGGTCGCCCAGGCACTGCGCATGGGCACCAGTCCGGAACAGGTTCACCAATCCTGCAAGATCGACCCGTGGTTCATCGCCCGCATCAAGTCGATCATCGATCTCGAGGCGCGGGTTCGCGAGCATGGGCTGCCCAAGGACGCGGACAATCTGCGTTTTTTGAAGTCGGTCGGCTTTTCCGACGGCCGGCTGGCGAAGCTCGTCGGTCAGGATGAGGCCGATGTCGCCGCCTTGCGGAACCGGCTCGACATTCATCCGGTCTACAAGCGGATCGACACCTGCGCGGCCGAGTTCGCCTCGCCCACCCCTTACATGTACTCGACCTATGAGCGGCCCTTCGCCGGCGCGCCGCGGTCCGAGGCCGAGGTCAGCAACGCGAAGAAGGTGGTCATCCTCGGCGGCGGCCCGAACCGGATCGGCCAGGGCATCGAGTTCGATTATTGCTGCTGCCACGCCGCCTTCGCCCTCAAGGACGCGGGCTTCGAGGCGATCATGATCAACTGCAATCCCGAGACCGTCTCGACCGACTACGACACCTCGGACCGGCTGTATTTCGAGCCGCTGACGGCCGAGGACGTGCTGGAGATCCTGAAGATCGAACAGGCCAGGGGGACGCTGCACGGGGTCATCGTGCAGTTCGGCGGCCAGACGCCATTGAAGCTCGCCGACGCCCTCGAAAAGGCCGGCATTCCCATCCTCGGGACCTCGCCTGACGCGATCGACCTCGCCGAGGATCGCGACCGCTTTCAAAAGCTGCTCACCGATCTGGGTCTGCGCCAGCCGCGCAACGGCATTGCGCGCTCGGTCGAGGAAGCAAGGCGGATCGTCGCCGAAATCGGCTATCCGGTGGTCATCCGCCCGTCCTACGTGCTCGGCGGCCGAGCGATGGAGATCGTCCGCAACGAGCCGCAGTTCGAACGCTACATCACCCAGGCCGTCGTCGTGTCGGGCAAATCGCCGGTGCTGATCGACTCCTATCTCAAGGACGCGATCGAGGTGGATGTCGATTGCCTGTCGGACGGCACCTCCACCTATGTCGCCGGGATCATGGAGCATATCGAGGAAGCCGGCATCCATTCCGGCGACTCGGCCTGTTCGCTGCCGGTGCGCTCGCTGTCGACGGCGATCACCGACGAATTGGCCCGCCAGACCCGCGACATGGCGCTGGCGCTCAAGGTCGGCGGCCTGATGAACGTACAGTTCGCCATCAAGGGCGACGACATCTATGTCCTGGAGGTCAATCCCCGCGCCTCGCGCACGGTGCCCTTCGTCGCCAAGACCATCGGCTCGCCGATCGCCAAGGTGGCGGCGCGGATCATGGCCGGCGAAACCCTCGACGCGGCCTTCGCGGCCTATGGCGGCGCGCCCGACCCGCGCGGCCTGAAGCACATCGCGGTCAAGGAGGCGGTGTTCCCGTTCGCCCGCTTCCCCGGCGTCGACACCCTGCTCGGCCCCGAGATGCGTTCGACCGGCGAGGTCATGGGTCTCGATTACGACTTCGCCGTCGCCTTCGCCAAGTCGCAGCTCGGCGCCGGCGTCGACCTGCCGCGCGACGGCACGGTGTTCGTCTCGGTTCGTGACGGGGACAAGCAGCGAGCCCTCGCTCCCATCCTCCGACTCTACGAACTCGGCTTCAGGGTGATCGCGACGGGCGGCACCCAGCGCTTCCTCATCGACAACGGGATCGCCGCCGAGAAGATCAACAAGGTCCTGGAGGGTCGCCCGCATATCGAGGACGCGATTCGCAACCGTCAGGTGCAGCTCGTCCTCAACACCACGGAGGGCGCCAAGGCGCTGTCCGATTCGCGCTCGCTGCGCCGCGCGGCCTTGATCCACAAGGTGCCGTACTACACAACCTTGGCCGGGATGAGTGCGGCCGCCGAGGCGATCGCCGCGCTCAGAACCGGCAATCTTGAAGTTCGGCCGTTGCAATCGTACTTTACGGCTGCCTGACTAAAACACGCCCTTCGGACGGGGCGTCAGGCACCGTTACAGTCCGGATTGTCTCGCTGGTTCCGAACGGCCGCTGCCGTTTGGGGCCGGTTTATTATTGTGCTCCGGCGTCGGGCCTCGGCCTGCCGGCAACCAACGAAAAGACGATGTCGCGGCACAGCCGCGCATGGGAAAGGTGGAGGCCATGGATAAGGTCCCGATGACGACCCACGGATTTGATGCGCTGCGGGAGGAGCTTCGCCGTCGCCAACAGGAAGAGCGGCCGCGGATCATCCAGGCGATCTCCGAGGCGCGCGCGCACGGCGACCTGTCGGAAAACGCCGAGTACCATGCGGCCAAGGAGTCCCAGAGCCTGAACGAAGGGCGCATCTTCGAGTTGGAGGACCTGACCGCCCGCGCCGAGGTCATCGACGTCAAGAAGCTGTCCGGCGACAAGGTGAAGTTCGGCGCGACGGTCAAGCTCGTCGACGAGGATACCGAGGAGGAGAAGGTCTATCAGATCGTCGGCGACCAGGAAGCCGACGTGAAGATGGGACGCATCTCGATCTCCTCGCCGATCGCCCGCGCCCTGATCGGCAAGGGCGAAGGCGACACCGTCGAGGTCGCGGCGCCCGGCGGCGCGAGGTCCTACGAGATCCTTCAGGTCAGCTGGGCGTAGGCGCAAAGGACCATCGAGACGGCACACCCTGTCCTCAGAGAGACCGAGGATGGGGTGTGTGCAAGCACATGGGCGAGGTTGGCGGCATTGAAACGGTCCCCCTGCCCTTCGCCGTCGCCTGAGCTGGCCGCAGTGGCTAAACCCGCCGCGACGGAGTTGCCCAGATGAACGTTCGAGATATCGCGGTCATCGCGCCGAACTTCAAACGCCGGCTGTCCGGCGTGACCTCGACGATCGTCCAGCTCGTCCCCCTCCAGGCACGCTCGCTCGGCATCGCGGCGCTCGGACCGGGTTTGCCGAACCATCTGCCGAAGCTGCGTCTTCGCGATATGCCCGGGCTCTGGTCGCCTCCGACGGGCCGGCCGTTTCGCATCTGGCATGCGCGCCGCAACGTCGAGATGCTGGCCGGCATCGTGCTGCGCGACATCCTGCGGATGCCGATGCGTCTCGTCTTCACCTCCGCCGCGCAACGCCAGCACACCGGCTGGACGCGCGCGCTCATCCGGCGCATGGACGCGGTCATCGCGACGAGCGGCAGGAGCGCCGGCTATCTCACCGTCCCGGCCGAGATCGTCCTGCACGGCATCGACCTCGACCGCTTTCATCCGACGCCGTCGCGCGAGGCGCAGAAGGCCGCGCTCGGTCTCGCCGGGCAGAGGCTGATCGGTTGCTCGGGGCGCATCCGCCACCAGAAGGGCACCGACCTCTTCATTGACGCGATGATCGCCCTCTTGCCGCGCTATCCTGAATGGACGGCCATCGTCACCGGGCGCGCCACGGCGGAGCACGCAGCGTTCGATGCCGATCTGCGGCGCCGTGTCCAAGCCGCCGGGCTCCACGAACGCATCCGCTTCCTCGGCGAGGTCGAGGACGTGACGGCGTGGTTCCGGGCCTTCGATCTTTACGTCGCGCCGCCACGCAACGAAGGCTTCGGCCTGACCCCGCTGGAGGCCATGGCGTCCGGCGCCGCGGTCGTCGCCAGCGACGCCGGCGCCTTTCGGGACATGATCATCGAGGGCGAGACCGGACACATCGTACCGGTCGGCGACGAAAGAGCGCTCGCGGCGGCCGTCGAGGCTTATCTATCGGACCCCGAGGCTGCGGCCCGCGCCGGCGCTTCGGCGCTGGCCCATGTCAGGGCGAAATTCCCGCTGGCGCGCGAGGCCGCGGAAATCCAGCATGTCTATGAACGGCTCTGGTCCGCTGCGGAGCGTGGCTGAAAATCGCCATCGTCGACCCGGGTTCGCCGATACCGCCGGCCGAACAGGCGCATGACATGCTCTCCCGCCAGCTTCACTTGCGTCGTCAGACGTCGGATGTGGAAGGGCAGATTTTCGGGCGTGGCCGCAAGCCGTTGCCGGGAGGCCTGAATGGTCGAACCGATCGGGATCGGCGGTTCGATGCCCCTCGCCTTCAGGACGTGCAGCTGCATGGCGAGCGCCGGCTCCACCTGATAGGAGAGGAGGCGCTTCAGCGAATGGATGAAGGCGTCCACCGGCGCGGCCCCCCGCCGGGCTCGCGCCAGCAGCTTCCGCGCGCCGCTCGGCCACAGAAGATAGGCGGCCGATCCTGACTTGTCGCGATGAACCCGGACGATGGAGACCGCGCCGAGCGCACGCCCGTTGCGCGCGACGAAGCGCTTGCGGTCGAAACTCTCCAGGTTGAGAAGATCGACATCGGTCAATCCGGCCAATCGCGGCAACGCCGCGGCAAGTCGGCCGGCGAGCGCCACGTCGTCCTCCAGCACCAGCATGGGCTCCTCGGCGCGCGCCAACTCGGACCACAGCGCCTGATGGGACAGGAAGCAGGCCAGCTCCGGCCTGGTCAGCGGCCGCTCCCAGCCCTGCCCGAGGGTCCGTGCGGTCTCGTCCGAGATAGCGTCGGCCCGGACGGCCGGAAAACGCTCGAAGCGCAGCCCGAGCGCCGCGCTCTGCTCTTCCATGAAGGCGCGCCGTTCGGTGGCCCTGTCGAGATTGATATAGACGATGCGCATGCGGGGCTCGCGGTCAGCTCCGATCGAGGGACGGCCCGGCAGCCGGGGCGGGGCACAGGACCATCAATCCAGCCAGACCGACGGAAACAGCAGGATGAGAACGGTCACCAGTTCCAGCCGGCCGAGCAACATACCGATCGACAGAATCCACAATACCGGATCCGGGAGCGAGCCGAAATTGCCCGCAGGTCCGATGATCTGGCCAAAGGCGGGACCGACATTGGCCAGCGCCGTCAACGATCCGGTAAAGGCGGTGACGATGTCGAGGCCGAACATCGTCAGCAAGACCGTGCCCATCAACAGCGCGCCGAAAAACAGGAAGAAGAAGATCGTCACCGTCTGGATGGTCTGCGGCGAGATGTCGTCATTGCCGTATTTCAACCGGATGACCGCATGCGGCCGCACCAGCCGGCGAAAGCTCGAGCGAACCAGCAGAAAAAGGATGACCAGCCGGTTGGCCTTGATGCCGCCGGTCGTCGACCCCGCACAGCCGCCGAGAAAGGTGGCCAGAAAGAACAGCCCGATCGCGGCATTCGACCACAGCGTATAGTCTTCGGAGGCATAACCCGTGGTGGTGATGATCGAGACCAGATTGAACGCCGAGGACAGCAGCGCCTCGCCGAAGGGCGTGTCGTTCACGACCCGGCGCGTCACCGCCATGGCGAGGCTCATCACCAGGCAGATCATCAGGAAGACGGCGATCTGCGGATCGCGCCATAGCTGGAAGCGTCTCGGCAGGAACGCCCTGATGTAGATCACGAAGGGCAACGCCCCGAGGATCATGAACACCATGGCGGCAAGCAGGATGCGATTGTCCTCGAAATAGCCGATCGAACCATCATGCGTCGAAAAGCCGGCGGTCGCCACGGTCGTCATGGCGTGATTGACCGCATCGAAGAAGCTCATGCCGAGGGCGGTGTAGGCTACTGTGCACAGGGTGGTCAGAACCACATAAGCCGTGACCAGTCCGCCGACCAGTTGGTTGACCCTGGGCAGGACCTTATCCGACTTGTCCGAACTTTCCATGTGGAACAGCGCCAGTCCGCCGGCCTGTAGCGAGGGCAGAATCAAGAGCACCATGCCGACGATTCCGATACCGCCGAGCCACTGGAGCAGCGACCGCCACATCAAGATGCCCGGCGACAGCGCGTCCAGGCCGGAGATCACCGTCGAACCGGTCGTCGTCAGCCCCGACATGGACTCGAAGAAGGCACCGGCGAAGGTGACGTTGACCTCCGAAAAATAGATAGGCAGCGAGCCGACGAGAACCGCCACCAGCCAGACGGTCGTGACGAGCAAGAAGCCGAGTCGCTGGGTGAATTTGGGCCGTTCGCCGCGCGTCGCCACGGCGACGAGCACGCTGACCATGCCGACCAGCAGGCTGGAACCGATGAAGACCCGCCATTCCTCGTTCTCGTCGGCAAAATCCACCAGTGCTGGAATGATCATCGCCGCCGCCAGTGCGAGCCCGAAAATCGAGGTAACGTGGGCGATGGTCCTGAAAATGGAACGGCTCCGGGAAATGCAGGCCAGCGCTAAAGGGCCATGAAACAGCGGGCTTTCTTATCCTCTCGGCCCCGGATCGGCAATCGGTGCGACGCTGCATGCCGCCGTCAACAGCTCTCGGGTGCCTTGTGTTGCAGCACCGCACCCCCTCGTCTATTGAACGGGCCGGCTTGCGATGCCATCTGCCAGACGCCAATCGAGCGAGGCCGCCATGACCGAACGCCATGTGGACATTCTGATCGTCGGATCGGGTCCGGCAGGATACACCGCCGCGATCTACGCGGCGCGCGCCATGATGAAGCCGCTGCTCGTCGCCGGCCTCCAGGAAGGCGGCCAGCTGACCATCACCACGGATGTGGAGAACTATCCGGGCTATGCCGAAGCCGTCCAAGGTCCGTGGATGATGGAGCAGATGAAGGCCCAGGCGCTCAATGTCGGAGCGGAGATCGCCAGCGACGTTATCGTGAAGGCCGATCTCGACCGGCGGCCGTTTCGGCTGACCGGCGATTCGGGCGCGGTCTATACCTGCGACGCGCTGGTCATCGCCACCGGTGCCCAGGCCAAATGGCTCGGCCTGGAAAGCGAGACGATCTTTCAGGGCTTTGGTGTCTCGGCCTGCGCCACCTGCGACGGATTCTTTTACCGCGGCAAGGACGTCGTGGTCGTCGGCGGCGGCAACACGGCCGTCGAGGAAGCGCTTTACCTGTCGCATATCGCCAAATCGGTCACGCTCGTGCATCGCCGCGACGAATTGCGGGCCGAGCGCATCCTGCAGAACCGCCTGTTTGCCGCCGACAATATCGACATCGTCTGGGACACCGAGGTCGAAGAGATTCTGGGGGCCGTCAAGCCGCTGAAATCGGTCAATGGCATTCGCCTGAAAAACCGCGTGAGCGGCGAGGTCAGCGAGCGGGCGACCGACGGCGTGTTCGTCGCCATCGGCCACGCGCCGGCGGTCGAGTTGTTCGTCGGAAAATTGAAACAGAAGCCGTCCGGCTATCTCTGGGTGGAACCCGGCACGACACAGACCTCGGTGCCGGGCGTCTACGCGGCGGGCGACGTCGCCGACGAGGTCTATCGCCAAGCGGTGACCGCGGCCGGCCTCGGTTGCATGGCCGCGCTGGAAGCCGAGAAATGGCTCGCTGCCCAGGTGCTCGACAACGAACGCCAAGCGGCGGAATAGCGGCAACGGGCGCGCGTCTTGGAACGCCGCGCCCCACAGCCGTCTGGAGATGACACCCCATGGCGCTCGACTGGGACAAACTGCGGATTTTTCACGCGGCCGCCGAAGCTGGCTCGTTTACCCACGCCGCCGACGCTCTGAACCTCAGCCAGTCGGCGATCAGCCGACAGGTCGCCGCGCTGGAGCAGGAAATCGGCGCGCCACTGTTTCACCGGCACGCCCGTGGCCTGGTGCTGTCCGAACAGGGCGAACTGCTGTTCCAGACCGCCAACGACGTTCTCAAGCGGCTGGAACAGGTGCGCATGCAGCTCACCGAAACGCGCGAGAAACCGACCGGCAAGCTGCGCGTGACCACGACGGTCGGCCTCGGCTCCGGCTGGTTGACGGAACGCTCCAAGGAATTCCTCGAGCTTTACCCGGAACTCGAGCTGCAGCTGGTCTTCGACAACGAGGAGATCGACCTGACGATGCGCAAGGCCGACGCGGCGATCCGCCTCAGACAGCCGCAGCAGCCGGACCTGATCCAGCGCCGCCTGTTCACCGTGCATCTTCACGTCTACGCCGCGCCGTCCTATCTGGCACGTTTCGGGCCGCTGGAGACGATCGAGGATCTCGACAACCATCGGATCATCACATTCGGCGAGCCGGCGCCGAACTATCTGCGCAACCTGAACACGCTTGAAACGGTCGGCCTTCCCGAGGGCAAGGTGCGCCACCCGATCCTGCAGATCAACAATCTGATCGCGATCCGTTCGGCCATCGAGAGTGGGATCGGCGTGGCGCTGCTGCCGGATTACATGATCGACAAGCGGGCCAAGCTCGTGCAGGTGCTGCCGGAGATGGAGATGCCGACATTCGACACCTATCTTTGTTATCCCGAGCAGATGCGCAACGCGGCGAAGCTCAAGGTTTTCCGTGATTTTCTGATCTCGAAGGCACGGACCTGGGCCTTTTGAAGCGGCGGTTCCGATGCGCCGACTGACGGCCCATACCAATCTGCGGCGATAGGAACCCAGTCGCAGGTTGGTATCAAGCGACGCTTCCGCCAGCCAGTCGCGCTCCCTCAGCGCGTTCGGCCAGCAGCCGGTGGACAGCATCGCCGTCCATCGGCTTCGCATAGAAGAAGCCCTGCACCTCATCGAGTCCCTCGAGCTTGGCGAAGACCTCCTGGCGCTCGTTTTCCACCCCTTCGAGCACCGTCTCCATGCGCAGGGTCGCCGCCATGCGGACGATGGTGCGCACGATCTCGGCCGTTTCTTCGCCCGACGCCAGTTCCTGGGTGAAGGAGCGGTCGATCTTGAGGCGGTCGAAGCGGAACTGCCTGAGATTGCCGAGGCTGGAGAATCCCGTTCCGAAATCGTCCATGGTGATCTTGACGCCGAGCTCGCGGAGTTCGGCGATCATGCGAATGACGGTCGGTGTCGGATCGAGCAGGAGCGATTCAGTCACTTCGAGATCCAGGCGATGCGGCGCGAGGCCACTCTCCTCCAACACGTCCCGCACCCGCGATGCCAATTGCCCATCATGGAACTGGATCGGCGACAGGTTCACCGCAACGCCGATCGGCGCCACCCAACTGGCTGCCGCCGTGCACGCATCGACGAGCACCCGGTTGCCCAAGTGGAAGATGAGTCCCGAATTCTCCGCCGCCGGGATGAATTCGGCCGGTGCCAACAGACCCCGGTGCGGATGGTTCCAGCGGACAAGCGCCTCGAAACTTCGAATGGCGCCGTCGCGTGCCGCGATGATTGGCTGGAATTGCAACACGAATTCGTTCCGCTCGAGGCCACGCTTCATCTCGCTGACGAGTTCGGCCTCCGCGTCCTTGGCACGTCGCATCTCGGGTCGGTAGATTTCGAACGCGTTGGCATATTTCGACTTGGCCCGGTAGAGCGCGATATCGGCCGAGCGCATGACGTCGGACCATGTCCGGCCATCGTCGCCGACACGCGCGATCCCGATGCTGAGTCCGGGCGTCAGCGGCACATTCTCGAAGTCGATGGTCTGTCCGAGGCACGCGATCAGGGTTTTTGCGAAGCGGTCGGGACCCTCGCCGGGTTTGGGAAAGTGCACGACCAGAAATTCGTCGCCGCCGAGACGCACGGGAAAATCGTCATCACGGCACAACTCGCGCAATCGTCGGCCGACTTCGATCAGGACCACGTCGCCGGCGCGATGGCCGAAGGTGTCGTTGATCTTCTTGAATTTGTCGAGGTCGAGCATGTAGAGGAGCGCACCGCGTTTCTGCCACAGCCGGCTCGCTATTCCCTCCTCCAGACGGCTGGTGAGGTAGGAGCGATTGAACAGCCCCGTCACGTCATCGCAATGGGCCTGCGCGCGCATCAAGACCTCGGCCTGATGCATTTGCCGAAGCCGATCCTCCAACTTGCTCTGGCGGCGGCCGATCTCGAGAAAGATCCGCCCGATCACCAGCGGCGCCGACAGCGCCAAGACATGCATCGCCGTCGCCGTGAAGGTTGCGCCGAGGCCTGGTGCGAGTCCTTGCCAGCGACGCACTTGCGTATCGATCAAAAGTCCGGTGACCGCGAACAGGATACCCAGCCCGAGCCCGGCCAGCGTATAGGCCCGCTCCAACGGATTCAGGCGGAAATTGTTCAACGGCTTGAAAAAGAACACGTCCGCAGTCCAGTGTCTAGAAGAGTTGACGGAGCCAGTATCCGCAATCCGGGTTAGAGCGATACCAATTTAGGTTGTTCTGCTTTCGAGCGAATTAACGCTGGCGGAAAAACATGACCGTCGCGGCGAAGAGAGTTTCCGCCATGTCGTCATCTCCCTCCTTGATCGCCGCCATCGGCGACGTGCATGGCGCGGCGGGGCTGCTTTCGACGCTTCTCCACGGCCTCGACACGGTCGCGGCGCGCCGGAAGGCCACCATGGAGATCATCTTCCTCGGCGACATCGTCGACAGGGGACCAGACAGTCGCGGCGCCCTCGATCTCGTCCTCAAAGCGACCGCCACCCATCCGAATTCCCGACTGCTGATCGGCAATCACGACTGGTGGTTGCTGCAATTTCTTAAAGGTGAACTCGACCGCGACGCGATCGACAACTGGCTGGATCAGGGCGGCGCCGCCACCCTCGCCTCCTACGGCGAGGCCACGGAAAGTGACCTGGACGCCACGCGCAGACGCATCCTGAAGGATCGGCCGGAGCATTTGGAACTCCTGTCCGGCGCCGCGACGATCGCGGTCGACGGCAGGTTCGCCTTCGTCCACGCGGGGATCGATCCGTGGCGGCCGGTCGACCGGCAGGACGCAGAGGACTGCCTATGGATCCGCGCGCCCTTCCTCAACCATGTCGGGCGGCTCAGCCACGTCGTCGTGCATGGACACCAGCCCCAAAAGGGCGGCCGTCCGGTGATCACCGAAAACCGTATCTCGATGGACACCGGCGCCGTCTTTACCGGCCGGCTCTCGGCCGTGGTCATCGATCGGGACAGCGAGCAACTGGAGTTTTTCGCCGCCACCGCCGCAGGTGGCTTCGCGGCCGTCGAACCAGTGCGTCTCGACCGCGGCCTGGGCACCGTCCTGGATGCTCCGGCACGCTCGGCCGATCGCTTCTGACATCGCCGAACGGGGCCGTCCGGCTGACATCGCTGGCGGACGGCACGCGACCGCGGCTCGACATAAGCGGGCAAAAAAATGGGCGGCACGAGGCCGCCCGAATTTTGGCTGGAGTATCAGGCCATGAAAACCCGATGTTCTGCTAATGCGTCAGCGCCGGTTCGGTTGCACCCTTGCCGGAAATAATTGATCCGGGCCGAAGCGTTCGCGCCGCCAATTCGGTTCGAACCCGCCCGCGCACACGCCGCAAAGTCGTTAGCAGACGCAACCAACCGCGGATGGTGGCGTTATCGCAGCGAATGCTCTTGCGCCACCGCCCGATCAGCATGACCTAGATGCCCGGAGCCAGAGTCGGCGCAGCCCAACAGACGACCGCAGGAGTCCCAGCCCATGTTCCGCGACAAGCCCACCGCCTATGACCGCATTTCCGATGCCCTCACCGATATCGGCGAACGCATTGAAGAGCTTGAGGGGCGGGTCGTCGACCGTTTCGATCCACGACCGTCGCGGACCGAACGTGTGCGGCGATCGATTTCCCGGCACATGCCGTTCCACACCGAGCCGACGGGCCTGTCGCGCTACATGCCGGACTTTCTGACCGGCTTGTCGATGCCGTCGGGCCCGGAGGCCCGCCGCCACATTCGTTCGCTTCGCGATGACGCCGGCGAGGGCATCGACACTGCGCGCGGCTATCTGAGTGATTTTCGCCAGCATCTTCCCGACCTCCGCCTGGCCCGCCTTCCGGGCTTTCGTAGCGGAAATCAGCCGCAGCGCGGGATCGATTATCTGCGGGACAGGCCGGAACTGACCGCGCTTCTCGTGGTGGGCGGTGCCGTCGCAGTCGTCGGTACGGCCTATTTCGTCACCAAGAAGGTGCAGGAACACACCGAGGAACCCGACTATGACGTGGTGCGCGAGGACGGGGCGATCGAAATCCGCGATTATGACGCGATGATCGTCGCCGAGACCGTCAAGAGCGGCTACCACGAAAAGGCCCGTCGCGCGGGTTTCCAGACGCTCGCCGACTACATTTTCGCCCGCAGCCGTCCCGGCAAGAAGATCAAGATGACGACCCCCGTGACCCAGCAGCTGGCCGAAGGCAACGGTCGGACAAAGGGGTGGGCCGTGCGCTTCGTCATGCCGAAGAAATTCACCCTGGCCAGCCTCCCCGCGCCGGGCAATGGCGACGTGGCGATCAAGGAAGTTCAGGCGCGGCGCATCGCGGCGATCCGCTTCTCCGGTAATTTCAGTGCAACGCTCGCCAGCAAGCACCTGATGAGCCTCTACAATTATCTCGCGGACAACAATCTGAAGCAGAAGGGCGATCCCGAATACGCCTTCTACAATCCGCCCTGGACGCCGGGTTTCATGAAGCGCAACGAAATCCTGATCGAGATCGAGCGCTGAGACGCTTGCGACGAGACGCTAGCCAATGGAGATGACAATGGCCCAGGACGACCATCACCAGACCGCGCCGAAAGGTGGCGACATGCCCGCCGGAAAGATCGACCCGGATATTCTGAGCGAAGACCAGATCGCCTCCGAGCGCATGGGCGACAACGCCTTGCAGGCGAAGAACCAGTTGGATCAGCACAATCAGCGCACGACCCAGGCGGGTGCCAAGCGCGAGCCCCACAAGGACACGCTCGAGGCCTTCCGGAAAATGGACGAGAAATAAGACGGGCGTCGTGTCGAACCGTAGGCAGAGGCCGGATTCCTCCGGCCTCGCTCGGGATGCTGGTTCTGACTGGCTCAGACCTTGATGACGTAGTGCTTCTTGGTCGGCTCGACGACCTTCCACCGGCCCTTGAAGCCGGGGCGGATGACGAAGCTGTCGCCGGCGACGAGCTTGACCGGCTCGCAGCCATCCTCGGTCAACACCGAGACGCCTTCGAGAATGTGCAGGAACTCCCACTCGGTATAGTCGATCGCCCACTCGCCGGCGGTGGATTCCCAGATGCCGGCATAAAGGCCGTTGCCATCGTCCTCGATATTCCAGGTCTTGTTGCTGGGGCGGCCGCTCTTGATTTTCTCCTTGGCCGGCACGCCCGTCTCGGCGGCAATGCCGGTTTTGTCGAATTTCAGGAAATGTTCGGCCATTTCGGATCTTTCAGCAGGAAGAAGAGGCTGTCGGGCCGGCAGGAATGCGCGGCGGCGGCAGTGGTTCCGCCAAGGACGGGAAAGCCAAAACGGCCGCCCCACGGGCGACCGTTTCAGGTCTGAGTTCGAAACCGGCGACCGCGTCAGGTCTTCGCGAGCGCCTGATCGAGATCGGCGATGATGTCGGCAACACTCTCGATGCCGACCGACAACCGCACCACATCGGGTCCGGCGCCGGCGGCAATCTTCTGCTCGTCGGCGAGCTGTTTGTGGGTGGTCGAAGCCGGGTGGATCACCAGCGAGCGCGTGTCGCCAATATTGGCGAGATGGGAGAACAGCTCCAGCGCCTCGACGAAGGTCACGCCCGCCTCGAAACCGCCCTTCAGGCCGAAGGTGAAGACGGCCCCGGCCCCGTTGGGCGCGTATTTTTTCATCATGGCGTGGTTCGGATCGTCTTCGAGACCCGCATAGGACACCCAGCTGACCTTGTCGTGGCCTTTGAGGTGCTGAGCCACCTTGAGCGCGTTGTCGCAATGGCGCTGCATCCTGAGCGGCAGCGTCTCGATCCCGGTGAGGATCATGAAGGCGTTGAACGGCGAGATCGCCGGGCCGAGGTCGCGCAGGCCGAGAACGCGGCAGGCGATGGCGAAGGCGAAATTGCCGAAGGTCTCGTGCAGGACAATGCCGTTATATTCCGGCCGCGGCTGCGACAGCATCGGGTAGCGGTCGCTCGCCGACCAGTCGAACGTGCCGGCGTCGACGATGGCGCCGCCCATCGAATTGCCGTGGCCGCCCATGAACTTGGTCAGCGAATGGATGACGATGTCGGCGCCGTGCTCGATCGGCCGGCACAGATATGGCGTCGCCATGGTGTTGTCGACGATCAGCGGGATGCCGTGTTTCTGCGCGATCGCGGCGATCGCCGCGACGTCGACCACGGCGCCGGCGGGATTGGCGAAGGATTCGATGAAGATCGCGCGGGTCCTGTCGGTGATCGCCGCCTCGAAGCTCGACACATCATCGGGGTCGGCCCATTTGACCCGCCAGTCGAATGACTTGAAGGCATGGCCGAACTGGTTGATCGAGCCGCCATAGAGCTTGCGCGAGGCGACGAACTCGTCGCCCGGCTGCATCAGCGCCTGGAAGACGATGAGCTGGGCGGCATGACCCGACGCTACCGCCAGGGCCGCGGTGCCGCCTTCCAGCGCGGCGACGCGCTCCTCGAGCACGGCCTGGGTCGGGTTCATGATGCGCGTATAGATATTGCCGAACTGCTGCAGCCCGAACAGCGAGGCGGCATGGTCGACATCGTCGAACACGAAGGAGGTGGTCTGGTAGATCGGGGTCGCGCGGGCGCCCGTCGATGGATCCGGCTGGGCGCCGGCATGGATGGATAGTGTCTCGAACCCCGGTCCGCTCATTCTTTCGCTCCCTGCTTATCTCGCCGGCGGTCGGTGTTCGACCGGCTTCCGGCATCGTGCCGGCGAGGGCTTAGCACGGCGCGCGACAGGCGGCGAGCAACCGTCAACCCGTTTTCCGGCGCGAGCGGGGATGAGCGGGGATATTGTTTTGCGATTAGGCTGTCGGCGCGGCATGTCGGGGGCGGCGCCTATTTTTCCGACTGCATTGTGTGACCGACTGCGAGCCGAAGCCTGACGGCGAGGACGGCGTCCTCGACAGGAGCATGCTGGTGATGACCTGCCACTGAGTTTTTCCTCCATCTGAGATTAGAGTCCGGCCCTTGATTGAAGGACGGACAGATGAAGAGA
>CANKZU010000022.1 GCA_947488615.1 uncultured Aurantimonas sp. | reverse complement strand
TGCGACGCCGTCCGGCGAGCCCGTCCAGCCCACCGAAGGCCGGGCGCTCGCCGCGCCTGGCTTCGTCGCGGGCCTCGTCCGATGCGGCGCATCGCGCGTCGTTCCGCTCCTCGCCAGGCATCGGCGATCCTCCCGGTCGAATGGGTTCCTATCACCGCAGCTTGGTATTAATCAGCTCAAATGGGGCATTTCGCATTCCGTATCGGTAGCCGAGACTGGACATGGGACAAAGGTTTCCTATCCCTTAAGGTCCAGAGATTTCTCGCGCGGGAGCGTTCGCCTTCGCGCATCGTCTTTCCTGACTATTGAACCTGAAGGTCGTCCATGGACAAACCCGTCGCCGCAGCCCGTCAGCCGAAAAAAGCCCCGAAAGCCAAGGACGCCGAGAGCGAAGCGCGTCTGCTGGCGCTGGCCGAAAACCGCATCGCCATCGAAGGCGTGGCACCCGAGATCGATGGCGGACGCTTCGCGGTCAAGCGCGCCGAAGGCGAAAAGCTGGTCGTCTCCGCCGATGTGTTTTCCGACGGACATGACGAGATCGCTGCGGCGGTCGTCTACGGCTCGGCGGACGCCGAGGCCTGGAGCGAGACGCCGCTGGCGTTTATCGCGAACGATCGCTGGTCGGCGGACATCGTCTTCGATGTCCCAGGGCCCCACCGCTTCTCGATCATCGCCTGGCGCGACCTCTACGCGACGTGGCGCGACGAGGCGACGAAGAAGCGCGACGCGGGAAAGCTGAGCGACCTGGAACTGACCGAAGCGCGTGAACTCGTCAAAAACGCAGCGACGTCAGGGCGTGGCTCCAAGGCCGATCAGAAAGCGGTGGCGAAGCTTCACGACAAGCTGGAAAAGCTCAGCGCCAAGGGCGACGCCGACGGCCAGTACGCGCTGATGCAGGCCGCCGACACGATCGCCCTGCTCGAAGCCGCGGGCCACCGCACGCATCTGTCGCGCTATCCGATCGAGGTGCCGGTCTGGGTCGATCGCACCGCCGCGGCGTTCTCGGCTTGGTACGAACTGATGCCGCGCTCGCAATCCGGCGACGTGGATCGGCACGGAACCTTCGACGACGTCATCAAGCGTCTGCCCGACATTCAGGAGATGGGCTTCGACGTTCTGTATTTTCCGCCGATCCATCCGATCGGGAGCACCAATCGCAAGGGCAAGAACAATACGCTGACGCCGGGGCCTGACGATCCCGGCAGCCCCTATGCGATCGGGTCCGACGAGGGCGGTCACGATGCCATCCATCCGGAACTGGGCTCCTTCGAGGATTTCGCGCGGCTCATCAAAGCGGCGGGAGAACATGGCTTGGAGATCGCGATCGACTTCGCCATCCAGTGCTCGCCGGACCATCCGTGGATCAAGCAACACCCGGAATGGTTCGACTGGCGGCCGGACGGGACGATCAAATTCGCCGAGAACCCGCCGAAGAAATACGAGGACATCGTCAACGTCCATTTCTATCGCGGCGCGCTTCCCTCGATCTGGTACGAGCTGCGCGACATCGTCCTGTTCTGGCTGGACAAGGGCGTCAGGATCTTTCGCGTCGACAATCCCCACACCAAGCCGTTTCCGTTTTGGGAATGGATGATCGCCGAGGTCCGCAAGGTCGATCCCGGCGTGGTGTTCCTCGCCGAGGCCTTCACCCGGCCGAAGGTGATGAAGCGGCTCGGCAAGGTCGGCTACAACCAGTCCTATTCCTACTTCACCTGGCGCAACGCCAAGGCGGAGCTGGTCGAGTATCTGACCGAGCTGACGCAGGAGGAATGCGCCGAATACATGCGGCCGAACTTCTTCGTGAACACGCCGGACATCAACCCGATTTACCTTCAGGTCAGCGGCCGGCCGGGCTTTCGCACGCGCCTCGCGCTCGCCGCGACGCTCGCCGGCAATTACGGCGTCTATTCGGGCTTCGAGCTTTGCGAGTTCCTGCCAGTGCCGGGCAAGGAGGAGTATCTCAACTCGGAAAAATACGAGATCCGCGCCTTCGACTGGAAGGCCGAGGGCAATATTCGCGACGACATCGCCTTCTTCAACCGGCTGCGCCGCTCCGAGAAGGCGCTGCAGGATTTCCGCAGCCTCGCCTTCTACAATTTTCACAACGACAACATCCTCTATTACGGCAAGCGGACGGCCGACCTTTCCTCATTCCTGCTCTTCGCCGTCACCCTCGATCCGCACGCCCCACAGGGCGGCCATTTCGAGGTGCCCTTATGGGAATTCGGCCTGCCCGATGATGGGTCGGTGATGGTCGAGGACATGGTCACCGGACAGCGTTTCGCCTGGAACGGCAAGGTCCAGCACTGGTGGATGAACCCGCACGACCGACCCTATGCCGTCTTCAAGATTTCTCGCTGACACCCCAACGCCGGAAGCTGCAACCAACATGAACGAGCAAGTCTCCATCGCTCCCAACGAGCCGACCCCAGGCCCCGATCCCGAGGCCATGGACTGGTACAAGGACGCGATCATCTACCAGCTCCACGTCAAGACCTTCGCCGATTCGAATGGCGACGGGATCGGCGACTTCGCCGGGCTGCTCGACCGGCTGGACTATGTCCAGGAACTCGGGGTCACGGCTATCTGGCTGTTGCCGTTCTATCCCTCGCCGCTGCGCGATGACGGCTACGACATCGCCGACTACCGCTCGGTCAATCCGTCCTACGGCAATCTGGACGACATCGAGCGATTGATCGAGGAAGCGCACAAGCGCGGCCTGCGGGTGATCACCGAGCTGGTCATCAACCACACCTCCGACCAGCATCCCTGGTTCAAGGCGGCACGCAACGCGCCGAAGGGCTCGCCGGAGCGCGACTTCTACGTCTGGGCCGACGACGACGAGGGTTACGACCAGACCCGCATCATCTTCCTCGACACGGAGACGTCGAACTGGACCTGGGACCCGGTGGCGGGGCAATATTTCTGGCACCGCTTCTATTCGCACCAGCCGGATCTGAATTTCGACAATCCGAAGGTTCTGGAGGAAGTGCTGTCGGTCATGCACTTCTGGCTGGACAAGGGGGTCGACGGATTGCGGCTCGACGCGATTCCCTATCTGGTCGAGCGGGAAGGAACCAACAACGAGAACCTGCCCGAGACCCACGTCGTCCTGAAGGCCATCCGCACGGATCTCGACAAACACTATCCCGACCGGATGCTTTTGGCCGAGGCCAATCAGTGGCCGGAGGATACGCACCCCTATTTCGGCGACGGCGACGAGTGCCACATGGCGTTCCACTTCCCACTGATGCCGCGCATGTACATGGCGCTGGCCCAGGAAGATCGGCACCCGATCACCGACATCATGCGGCAGACGCCGGAAATCCCGGAAAATTGCCAATGGGCGATCTTCCTGCGCAACCATGACGAGCTGACGCTGGAAATGGTCACCGAGGAAGAGCGGGACTATCTGTGGTCGACCTATGCCAGCGATACGCGGGCGCGGATCAATCTCGGTATTCGCCGGCGCTTGGCGCCGCTGATGGGCAACGACCGGCGAAAGGTGGAACTCCTCAACGCCCTGTTGATGTCGATGCCGGGCACGCCGACCATCTATTACGGCGACGAGATCGGCATGGGCGACAATTACTATCTCGGTGATCGCGACGGCGTGCGCACCCCGATGCAGTGGTCTGCCGACCGCAATGGCGGCTTTTCTCGCGCCGACCCGCAACGGCTCTATCTGCCGGTGATCCAGGACCCGGTCTACGGCTATCAGGCAGTCAACGTCGAGGCGCAGTCCAACAACCCGTCCTCGCAGCTCAATTGGATGCGGCGCCTGATTCAGGTTCGGCGCACCAAGGAGGCCTTCGGCCGCGGGGAGATAACCTTCCTTTATCCCTCCAACCGCAAGATCCTCGCCTATCTGCGCGAATATGGTGGAGAGCGCATCCTGTGTGTCGCCAATTTGTCGAGTTCGGCCCAGGCTGTGGAGCTGGATCTGTCCGACCACGCCGGCGCGACGCCGGTGGAAATGCTCGGGCTTTCCGTTTTTCCGACAGTGGGGCCGGGAACCTACGTTCTGACGCTGCCGGCTTACGGCTTCTTCTGGTTCGACCTGGCTTCCTCGGGGCGCGAATCCGCCGAGCCGGCGCCGCTTCCGGCCTTCTCGACGATTGTCGCCGCCAACGACCTGCAAGGTACGATCAACAGTCGCAACCTGCGTGAGATGGAATCCGTGCTGCCGGACTTCATCGCGGGGCAACGCTGGTTCGCAGGCAAATCCGAGCGGCCGGGCAGGGTGCAGGTGGACGTGCTCGGTCCTCCGCCGATGGGATCGCGGCGGCATCTCTTCACCGAACTGACCGTGACCACGGCCGAGGGCGAACAGCGGTATCTGATGCCGCTCAGCGCCAGGTGGGGAGAAGACAATCTCCATCATCAGGCGCCGATGCTGCCTTACACCTTGATGAAGATTCGCCAGGGGCCGCGGATCGGCGCCGTCGTCGACGGGGCCCGCGATCCGGATCTCGCCAAACTCGTGGTGGCCATGATCGCCGACGGCAAGACGGTCGATCTCGCTGGCGGCGCCTTCGAGATCGCGACATCGCAATCGGCGCGTGAGGCGCTGATGCGAGCGGCCGAGGTCGAGGCCGACGACATCCATGCGCTGAGCGGTGAGCAGTCGAACACCTCGCTGCAGATCGGCCAGGAGGCGATCCTGAAATTCTATCGCCGTTTGCGCGACGGCATCCAGCCGGAGTTGGAGGTCACGCGCTTCCTGACCGAAAAGACCGATTTCGAAGCAGCCCCGGCTCTGCTCGGCTCGGTTGACCTGGTTCGCCAGGATGGCAGCCGGACGGCGATCGCCGCCCTGTTCGAGCAGGTGTTGAATCAGGGCGACGCTTGGACCGTGGTGACCGATGCGCTGTCCCGCTATCTGCGCGATCACGCATATACGCAGCCGCCGATCGCCGATGAGAATGGCGAGGTGGGGGCGCTCAGCGAGCCGAAACTGGCGATCCAGATCGATCCCGGCGAGGTCATTGGCACACGAACCGGCGAGATGCACGCGGCGCTGGCGACGAAGACCGGCGACGCCGCTTTCGATCCCGAGCCCATCGACGCCGCGGCACTTGCCGAGATCGTCGCGGAAGCCAAGCGCGAGGTCAGCGATACGCTCGTTGCGCTGTCGCGCATGCAACACACGGGCGGTGACTCCGCGGCTGACGGGGTGGAGCGGCTGCTTGGCGCAGAAAAGGATATCCTGACCTGGTTTGACGGTTTTTCGGGCCTTGCGGTGTCGACCCATCGGACCCGTGTCCACGGCGACTACCATCTCGGCCAGGTGCTGGTCGCCAAGAACGACGTGGTCATCCTCGACTTCGAAGGCGAGCCGGGGCGGCCGCTCGAGGAGCGGCGGCGCAAATCCTCGCCGCTGCGGGATGTGGCCGGCATGCTACGGTCCTTCGATTACGCTGCCTTCGCGGCCCGCGACAAGGCGGGACCGGCTGACGACGCCACGGTGGAGCGTTTGCGCGAGATGGCGGAAAGCTGGCGCGATGAGGTAGCAGACAGCTTCCTCGTCCATTGGAGTGCCGCGTCCGGTATCGCTCTGGACGATCCGGCCACGGCGCAACTGCTCGATCTCTTCGTGCTGCAGAAGGCTTTCTACGAACTTCGCTACGAGGCGGCGATGCGGCCGGCCTGGCTGTCGATCCCGCTGCGCGGGATCATCGCGCTTCTCGAAAAACGACAGGTTTTGAAATGAACAAGACAGCACAACAGAGCGGTGGAGCGGCCATGGTCGACCATCGCCCGAATGAGCACGAAGCGCATGAGATCGGTCGCGGCGTGCATGGCGATCCCTTCGCCGTGCTCGGGCCGCGGCCAGCCCAGGGCGGCACAATCGTCCGGGTATTCCGGCCCGGCGCTGAAACCGCGGCGGTGATCGATGGCAAGGGGAAGGTCCTCGGCGAGCTCGAACGCTTCGGCCCCGCGGGCTTTCATTCCGGTTTCGTCCCAGGCCTCAAGCCCGGCGACGTCTATCGACTGCAATACGCCCATGGCGGCGATACTTGGGAGGAGGAGGACGTCTATCGTTTCGGGACCATTTTGGGCGAACAGGACGTCTATCTTCTCAACGAAGGCAATCACTATCGGCTTTACGAAAAGCTCGGCGCCCATCCCACCACGATGGACGGCGTCGAGGGAACGGCCTTTGCTGTCCTCGCGCCGAGCGCGCGCCGTGTGTCGGTGGTCGGCAATTTCAATTCCTGGGATGGCCGACGCCACGTCATGCGCAAGCGCCACGAGTGCGGCGTTTGGGAGTTGTTCATTCCCGACGTCGGCAAGGGCGAGGTCTACAAATACGAACTGACCGGGCCGGACGGCAACGTCATGCCGCTGAAGGCCGATCCCGTCGGCTTCCTGCAAGAGGCTGCGCCATCGACGGCCTCGGTCGTGGAAGGCCTGGTCGAGCACGATTGGCAGGACGGCGAATTCCAGAAGCATGACGCCGACTGGCAGGATCGGGAAAAGCCCATCTCGATCTACGAAGTGCATCTGGGCTCATGGCGCCGGGGCGAGGATAACGGCTTCCTCGACTACGACTCGCTGGCCGAGGAGCTCGTGTCTTATGTCAAGGACATGGGCTTTACCCATGTGGAGTTCCTGCCGGTCTCCGAGCATCCCTTCTACGGCTCATGGGGTTACCAGCCGATCGGCCTTTATGCTCCGACGTCCCGCTACGGCTCGCCCGAGGCCTTCGCTCGCCTCGTCGATGCGCTGCATCAAGCCGACATCGGCGTCCTGCTCGACTGGGTGCCGGGGCATTTCCCGACCGACATTCACGGTCTCGGCCAGTTCGACGGGACGGCGCTCTACGAACATCCCGATCCGCGCCGCGGCTTCCACAAGGACTGGGACACGCTGATCTACAATTACGGACGGCCTGAGATCGACAACTATCTGGTCGCCAACGGGCTCTACTGGCTCGACCGCTTCCACATTGACGGGCTGCGCGTCGATGCCGTCGCCTCGATGCTCTATCTCGACTATTCGCGCGAGCATGGCGAGTGGGAGCCGAACATCCATGGCGGGCGCGAGAACCTCGAGGCGATGGCGTTCCTGAAGGACACCAACGAGCGCGTCGGCGAGTATTATCCGAAGGCGACCACCCATGCCGAGGAGTCGACCGCCTTCCCCGATGTCTCCAAGCCGACCTTTGCCGGCGGCCTCGGTTTCCACTTCAAATGGAACATGGGCTGGATGCACGATACGCTGGAGTTCATGTCGAAGGAGCCGGTGCATCGGCGCTATCACCACCACCAGATGACCTTCGGCATGGTCTATGCCTATTCGGAGAATTTCGTCCTGCCGCTCAGCCACGACGAGGTCGTCTACGGAAAGGGCTCGTTGCTTGGCAAGATGCCCGGCGACCAATGGCAGAAATTCGCCAATCTCAGGGCCTATTTCGGCTTCATGTGGACGCATCCCGGCAAGAAGCTGATCTTCATGGGCGGCGAATTCGCCCAAGCCGGGGAGTGGAACCATGACCGTTCGCTCGACTGGCATCTGCTCGACAATCCCGAGCACAAGGGCGTCCAGCGCCTGGTGCGCGATCTCAACACGATGTATCGGGAGATTCCCGCGCTCCACCAGCTCGACTGCGATCCGGCTGGTTTCGAATGGGTCGACACCTCGAATGTCGAGCAGAGCGTCATCGCCTTCCTGCGCAAGGACCGCGACGGCAGGCCGGTGCTGATCGTGTCGAACTTCACACCGATGCCTCGGCATGACTACCGGATCGGCGTTCCGTCAGGCGGCAAGTGGGTGGAGCGGCTGAACACCGACGCGGAAATCTACGGCGGCTCGAATGTCGGCAATCTCGGCGGCAAGGTGGCCGAGGAGCACTCGGTCCACGGCCGACCGTATTCGGTGTCGCTGACGCTGCCGCCGCTGGCCACCATCGTGCTGGTCCAGGAGGGCTGACCCACGCGGCTGCAGTCTTAGCTTTCAGGCGGCGGGGGAATCCTTGCCCGGATACCCTCGCACGTGGTGGAGCGTATCATCGGGCGATCCCGCCGGCGCTTCCACCACGCTGAACGAGCCGTCCGTCTCCAACACGACGGCCCTCACATTGGAAAGGTCGGCGATCCCCTGCGAGCGGATCGCCGCCATCACCTCCGGTTGCGTGACGCGCTCCTTCGACAAAATCGCCGATAAAAACCGACCGTCGAAGAACAGCAGCGCCGGTTCCGCCTTCACGAGATTCCGCACCGTGTTCCATCGCAGCGACGCCCATGCCACTGCGTATTGGAGTCCGCAGAGCAGAACGAAGGCGAACAAGCCCTCAGAGAGCGTCGTGTCCCTGCTCAACAGAACTGTCGCGAGGATCGAGCCCAAAGCGACGGTGACCACCAAATCAAAGGCATTCATTTTCGACAGGGTGCGCTTGCCCGTCGTCCGCAAAAGCGCGACGAGGCCCGCGTAAGCGAGGACACCGACGACGAGGATGCGCAACAGGTCGTACCAACTGTCGAATATCACGGGCAACTCCGGTCGGTCTGTTTGCAAGGACGGGGCAGAACGGCTCTCAGCGAACGGCTGCCGTCATCAGACCAGTCCTTGCGGACGCCGCAGATCCAACGTCATCGGGAACGTCGGGTTCGGTGCCTCGGCGGCCGGCTCGAAGCTGCCGGGCGTATGGCCGATGTCCTCGAACCGCGCGAGCCGGCGCGCCTCGGCCTCGTAGGAATTGACCGGGAATACGTCGTAGTTGAGCCCGCCCGGATGCGCGACATGGTAGATGCATCCCCCCAGGGAGCGCTTCGACCAGCGATCGTAGATGTCGAAGGTCAGCGGTGCGTCGACTGGGATCGTCGGGTGAAGGCCCGAGGCCGGCTGCCACGCCTTGTAGCGGACGCCGGCGACGGCGTCCTTGCCGCTGCCGGTGGCGGTCATCGGCACTTCGCGGCCGTTGCAGGTCACCATGTGCCGCGCCGGATCAAAATTCGTCATCTTGACCTGCAGCCGCTCGACCGAGGAGTCGACGAAGCGGACCGTGCCGCCGATCGCGCCGGTCTCGCCCATCACATGCCACGGCTCCAATGCCTGACGCAGTTCGAGTGTGGCGCCGCCGCGTTCGATCTTGCCGCAGAACGGAAAGCGGAACTCGGCCTGCGCCTCGAACCATTCGGGCCGCATCTGATAGCCGGCGTCGCCGAGATCGGCGAGGACGTCCAGAAAATCCTGCCAGACGAATTCCGGCAGCATGAAGCGATCGTGCAGCGTGGTTCCCCAGCGGACGAATTTGCCGGTCTGAGGAGACTTCCAGAACTTGGCGATCAGCGCCCGGATCAGCAGTTGCTGGGCAAGGCTCATGCGGGCTTCTGGCGGCATCTCGAAGCCGCGAAACTCGACGAGCCCGAGGCGGCCGGTCGGCCCGTCCGGCGAAAACAGCTTGTCGATACAAATCTCGGCTCGGTGAGTGTTGCCGGTGACGTCGATCAAGAGGTTGCGAAACAGCCGGTCGGTCAACCACGGCGGCACGAGCGACGACTCGGCAGGGATCTGCGCCATGGCGATCTCCAGCTCGTAGAGCTGGTCGTGCCGGGCCTCGTCGATGCGCGGCGCCTGGCTGGTCGGCCCGATGAACAGGCCGGAGAACAGATAGGACAGGGACGGGTGCCGCTGCCAGTAGAGAACCAACGATTTTAACAGGTCGGGCCGGCGCAGGAATGGCGAATCCAGCGGTGTCGCGCCGCCGACGACCACATGGTTGCCGCCGCCCGTGCCGGCGTGCTTGCCGTCGATCATGAACTTGTTGGTGCCGAGGCGCGACAGCCGCGCTTCCTCGTAGACCGCCGTGGTGATGTCGACGCTGTCCCGCCAGGAGGCCGACGGGTGGATATTCACCTCGATGACGCCGGGGTCCGGCGCGACGCGAATGACGTTGAGGCGGGGATCTTCGGGTGGCGGGTAGCCCTCGATCTGTAGTGGCAGGCCTTCGGCTTGGGCCACCTCCTCGACCGCGCCGAGCAGGTCGAGATAGGATTCGACCGTCTCCAGCGGCGGCATGAAGACGCAGAGCTTGCCGTCGCGCGGTTCGATCGCCAGCGCGGTACGCACGGAGCCTTCGATCTCGGTCGGCGACGCGTCGGGCGCGCCGGCGCCGGCTGACAAGCGACCGGTTGGAGGCGTATCGTTGCTGGTGACGGGCTCGGTCATCGTCCGGCGCTCGCCGCCACTGCCACGCCGTGGCTGCATTTCGACGCGCCCGTATTGGGTGCGGTTCTGCGGCGGCAGCGGCGGGAAGGGCTGCATCGGGTCGGCTGGATGGGTGTAGGGATAATCCTCCTCATCCAGATGCGGGATGGCGCCGAGCGGCAGGCGGTAGCCGAGGGCGCTGTCGCCGGGGGCGAGGAACAGATGCCCGCGACGGGTCGTCCAGCGTTCGGACTGCCAGCGGATATTGCCTCTCGCTTGCCAGGCCTGGACCGGCAACACGTAGCCGGCCGGCTGCGACAGGCCGCGATCGAAGACTTTGGCGAGACGCGCGCGCTCCTCGCGGTCTTCCAGCTTGGAATCGGTCGGCTCGACGTTTTCGGGAAGCTGCGCCTCGCGGGCCAGCCAATAGGCCGAATCCTCGAAGGCCGGGGCGGCATAATCCGGATCGATGCCGAGAACTTCGGCGACCTTGCGCGAGAGACGTTCGGCCTCCTTGGCACCAACCGGCTGCGCGTCGGTTTCGCGGGCGACGAGGTCGACGTTTTTCCAGATCGGCACGCCGTCCTTGCGCCAGTAGAGAGAGAAGGTCCAGCGCGGCAGGGTCTCGCCGGGATACCACTTGCCCTGGCCGTAATGCAGGAACCCGCCGGGGGCGAAACGGTCGCGCAGGCGCCGGATGAGGTCGTCGGCGAGGCCGCGTTTCATCGGTCCGGTCGCGTCGGCGTTCCATTCGGGCGACTCGAAATCGTCGATCGAGACGAACGTCGGCTCGCCGCCCATGGTCAGCCGGACATCGCCAGCCACGAGATCGGCATCGACCCGCTCGCCAAGCGCGTCGAGAGCCTGCCAGCTCTCTTCGGAGAAGGGATGGGAGACGCGCGGTCGCTCGGCGATGCGGTCCACCGTCATCTCGAAGTCGAAATCGACCTCGGCGAAGCTGACGGCGCCGGTGATCGGCGCGGCCGAGCGAAAATGCGGGGTCGCGGCAAGCGGAACGTGGCTTTCGCCCGTCATCAGTCCGGATGTCGGGTCGAGCCCGATCCAGCCGGCGCCCGGCAGATACACCTCCGCCCAGGCGTGCAGATCGGTGAAATCGACGTCGGTGCCGGTGGGTCCGTCGAGCGCCACCGTGTCGGGCTTCAACTGGATCAGGTAGCCGGAGACGAACCTGGCCGCGAAGCCGAGATGGCGCATGATCTGCACCAGCAGCCAGGAAGTGTCCCGGCAGGAGCCGGAGCCCCGTTCGAGCGTCTCCTCGGGCGTCTGGACGCCCGGCGCCATCCGCACCAGATAATCGATCTTCTGTTCGAGCGAGCGGTTGAGGCCGACCAGAAAATCGACTGTGTGCGTTTCGCTGCGGTCGAGTTCTTCCAGGTACCGGATCAGCAGCGGCCCGGCGAGCTCGGCGTCGAGATAGGCCGCCAGATCGGTTTTCAGCGGCTCTTCATAGTCGAACGGCCACGCCTCGGCGGCCTCCTCGACGAAGAAGTCGAAGGGGTTGTAGACGGTCATGTCGGCGACGAGATCGACCTCGATGCGGAATTCCGTCGCCGGCTCGGGGAACACGAACCGCGCCAGATAGTTGCCGAAGGGGTCCTGCTGCCAGTTGACGAAGTGCGGCTCGGGTAGGACCTTCAGCGAATAGGAAGGGACCTTCGTCCGCGAATGGGGCGCTGGCCGCAACCGCACGACCTGCGGGCCGAGCCGCACGGGCCGGTCGTAACGGTAGTGGGTGACGTGGTGAAGGGCTGCGAGGATCGACATCGGGGCTTTCGTTGGACCGGTTCCGGTGGGACGGCCATTGGACAATAGGGCTTTGGCGCCGCCCGGCAAATTGCCCGGCCCGGTCAAACGGGCGGGTAGGAGGGGTGATCGCCATCGTGCGGCCGGAACCACCGGGTGATTGGCGCATTCACAGGCGTTGCGTGGCTGCCGCAAGATACATTTCAGGGTTTGACATCATGAAGCTTTTTTCCTGCCCGTCCTGCTCCCAGGTGGTGTTCTTTGAAAACGTGGTCTGTGAACGCTGCAACCATGCGCTCGGCTACGAGCCGCGGGCGAACCGGATGCTCGCTCTGGAGCCTGCCGATGGATTGTGGGTGGAGGCGGGGCGCCATTCGCAGGGACGGCGCTGGAAATATTGCCAGAACCATCAATACGGGGTCTGCAACTGGCTCATCGGCGCGGACAGCGACGACGGGCTTTGCGGCGCCTGTCGGCACAATATCACCGTACCCGACCTCGCCGACACCGAGAACATCGCGCTTTGGCGCCGCATGGAGGGCGCCAAGCACCGGATGGTCTACACCGCGATGCGGCTCGGCCTGCCGTTGCAAACCCGCGAGGAGCATCCCGAGGGGCTCGGCTTCGAATTCCTGTCCAGCGATACCGCGACCGGCGAGGCCGTGATGACCGGCCACGATGATGGTTTGATCACCATCGCCTTGGCCGAGGCCGACGACGCCGAACGGGAGAAGCGTCGCACCGCCATGGGCGAGCCCTATCGGACGCTGCTCGGACACTTCCGGCATGAGGTCGGTCACTGGTACTGGGACCGGCTGGTGCGTGACGGCGGCGCGTTGGATGCCTGCCGCGCGGTCTTCGGCGACGATGAACAGGATTACGGCGACGCCTTGAAGGCGCATTACGCCAACGGGCCGAGGCCCGACTGGCAGAACTTTTTCGTCTCGTCCTATGCCGGCTCGCACGCCTGGGAGGATTTCGCCGAGACCTGGGCGCATTATTTCCACATCGTCGATACGCTGGAGACCGGCAATAGTTGGGGTGTGACGGTCGATCCGCGGGTCGACGGCCAGGGTCTCTTGACGACCACCATCGATTTCGACGTCTTCGACCATGAGATCACGATCCAGGAAGTCGCGGAGGCTTGGCTGGCACTCTCGGCAGCGCTGAACTCCTTCAATCGCTCGATGGGGCATTCCGACCTCTATCCGTTCGTCCTCAACCAGGCCGTCATCGGTAAGCTCGGTTTCATTCACGATCTGGTCCACGGCCGGATTGGTCACGGCAAGCAGACGTGGCGGGCGCAATGACGCGACATCCCCTTGAAGCGAGCGCGCGATCACGCTGCCCCGAGGCGCCGGATTCGCCAGTCATGGAAAAAATAGACGGCGCCTGAGGGTGGAACGATCCGTTGCCGCTCCAATTAGCCTTCGTGGGACGGGTGATTGAAGCGATTGCGTGCAACGGCCATTGAGCTGTCGCGCGTCGCTGGCTTTTTCCCGCGAATTTTTGATCGATCCTCAGATCGCTGCCCGCGTGTCGGATGCGTGCGGTCCGGGGCTTGAAATGAGACAGGTAGCAGGCCCGTGGACATGGCAAGCAGCAACGGATTTTCCTTCGAAACCTCTTGGGGAACCGCCCGGCGCGGCGATCTGACGGAGTTCCGGCTCTGGGCTCCCAGCGCGCGCTCTATCGAGCTGGCGGTCCAGGCCGATGACGAGAAGCTGGGCTGTCTTGCCATGGACAAGGACGCGGAGGGCTGGTGGCGCGTCACCACGGATCGTGTCGCGGTCGGCGGCGGCTATGGTTTTCGCGTGAATGGCGACAATGTGGTGCCGGACCCGGCGGCGCGGGCGCAGGTCGGCGACGTCCACGCACTGTCGAAGCTGGTCGATCCCGCCGCCTTCGCGTGGAAATCGGCCGACTGGCGCGGACGGCCCTGGCGGGAGGCGGTGTTCTACGAACTGCATATCGGCACGTTCACGCCGGAGGGCACGTTCGATGCCGTCATCGACAAGCTCGACTATCTGCGCGAGGTCGGCGTGACCGCGATCGAACTTCTGCCGGTCGCCCAGTTCGGCGGCCGGCGGGGCTGGGGCTACGACGGTGTGCTGCTCTATTGTCCGCATGAGGCCTATGGCGGGGTCGATGGCTTGAAGCGGCTCGTCGACGCCGCGCATGCGCGCGGGCTGATGGTCTTCCTCGATGTCGTCTACAATCACTTCGGCCCGGACGGGAACTACATCGGCTCTTATGCGCCGGAGTTCTTTCACGAGGAGATCCATACGCCTTGGGGCGCCGCGATCGCCTATGACGAGACGCCGGTGCGGGCCTTCATGATCGAGAACGCGCTCTATTGGCTGGAGGAATACCGCTTCGACGGACTTCGCCTCGACGCGATCGACTCCATTGAGGACACGACGGACACGCCGCTGGTCGAGGAACTGGCGGCGCGGGTGCGGGCGGCGTTCCCGGACCGGCATGTCCATCTCACCAGCGAGGACGACCGCAACATCACCTGGCACATCGAACGCGGGGCATCGGGCGAGCCCAAGCTCATCTCCGGCGAGTGGAACGACGATTTTCATCATTGCGCTCATGTGCTCGCCACCCATGAAGAGGAGAGCTACTACGCCGATTACGTGCGCCACAGCGTCGAGCAGATGGCCAAGTGTCTCGCCACCGGCTTCGTGTACCAAGGTCAATATTCGCGAACGCGGGACCGTGAGGTGGGTCAACCGTCCGGCCATCTGCCGCCGACGGCCTTCGTCAACTTCCTGCAGAACCACGACCAGATCGGCAATCGCGCCTTCGGCGATCGGCTGACGGACCTTGCCTCGCGCCGGGTGAACGAATGCCTCCAGGCCATCCTGCTGTTGTCGCCGCAGATCCCTCTGATGTTCATGGGCGAGGAATACGGCGACACCCATCCATTCAGCTTTTTTACGGATTTCGACGGCGAACTCGGTGACGTCGTGCGGGAAGGCCGCCGCAGCGAGTTCCGCAAGTTCGGGGCGTTCCGGGATGAGGAAGCGCGCAAGCTGATCCCCGATCCGAACGCCGAGACGACCTTCCGTGATTCCCGTCTGGATTGGTCGATGATGTCGCGGCCGACTTATGCCCGCCGGCTCGCCATGACCAAGGCGCTGCTAGCCAAGCGCCGGCAAATCATCGTCCCGCTTCTCGAGGACATTCCGCCCCATTGCGGCAGCTATCACGTCTCGGATAATTCCAAGGCGTTCGTCGTCTCCTGGGTGCTGAAGGGAGGCGCGATCCTACATCTCTTCGCCAATCTGGACGACGAGCCCTGGGCGATCCCCGCTGATGTCATGAAGGGCGACCTGACCTGCGGGACGTTGATCCAGGCCCATCCGAAGGGCGCCGACGCGGATCTGAAAACCGGCATCTTGCCCGGACCGTCCGTGGTTTTCCGGCTTGAAGAGCAACGTCTGATCGTGGGGCCGGCCCAGTGAAGGAGCAACTCGACAGGCTTGCAGCGAGCCACGGCATCCAACTCGCCTATATCTCGGAGCTCGGCGAGCGACAGGTCATATCCGACGAAGCCAAGCGGGCGCTGCTCGCCGTTCTGGGCGTCGATCCCGATCATGGCAAGGCCGGCGACTTCGACGAAGCGCAGGACGCGCCGACGCGGCGCTGCGCGTTGCCCGAGGCGATCGCGGCAAACCGCGCCTGGGGCGTCGCGTGCCAGCTCTACAGCCTGCGCTCGCATCGCAATCTCGGCATGGGCGATTTCGAGGATCTGGCCAATCTGGCGCAGGCGGCTGCGAGCGAAGGCGCCGCCTTCGTTGGCGTCAATCCGCTGCATGCGCTGTTCATGGCCGACCCCGGCCGTTACAGCCCCTATTCGCCGTCGAGCCGACGCTTCCTCAATCCGCTTTACATCGCCATCGACCAACTGGCGGGCGGACCTGAGGCGATCGCGCGTCTGAGGGATTCTGAGCCGAGTCTTTTCGCTGACCTCGATGGAGCGCTTGTCGACTATCCGGCGGCCGGCAAGGTGAAGCGCGCGCTATTGAAGCAAATCTTTGCCGATCGAATCGACGCCATCCGCGCGGACCAGGGGTTCGAGCGTTTTTGCGCCGGCGGCGACGAGGCCCTCGCCGGCTTCGCTTTGTTCGAGGCGATTTCCGAACAGCAGGTCGAGGCCGGAGCCTACGCCGGCTGGCACTCCTGGCCGGCGGCTCTGAAGGATCGGGACAGTTCGGAAGTCGCACGCTTCGCCGAGGACAATGCCGACCTCGTCCTGTTTCACTGCTGGCTGCAATATATCGCTGAGGAGCAATTGGCCGAAGCGCAGGCGCGGGCAACGGCGGCAGGAATGACCATCGGCCTCTATCTCGATCTGGCCGTGGGCGTGGCGCCCGACGGGGCGGAGACCTGGGCCGACCCCTCGCTGACGGTCGGTGCGGCGCGGGTCGGCTCGCCGCCGGACATGTTCAACAGCCAGGGACAGGACTGGGGGCTGGCGCCGCTGTCGCCCAAGGCACTCGCCGAACGCGGCTATCAGCCGCTGCGCGATTCCTTCGAGGCGCTGACCCGCAACGCCGGGGCGATCCGGATCGACCATGTTATGGGGCTCGCGCGGCTGTGGTGGATTCCCGAGGGCCTTGCGTCGTCTGGCGGTGGCTATGTCCGCTACCCGCTCGGCGCGATGGTCGACGCAGTTGCAGCTGCGTCCGAGGCGAATGCCTGCCTCGTCATCGGCGAGGATCTCGGTACCGTGCCGCCGGGCTTCCGGCACAATATGGAAGCGGCGCGAATCCTGTCGTACCGGGTGCTGTATTTCGAGCGCCACCGCGAGACCGAGTTCCTGCCGCCGAGCGCCTATCCCAAACTCGCGCTCGCCTGCGTCTCGACCCATGATCTCGCCACCCTCGCGGGATGGTGGCAGGGTGCCGACATCGCGTTGCGGGCCGAGATGGGCACTCAGGACGCGGCCGCCACCGAGCGCGACCGCGACAGCCGCCGGCACGATCGCCGGGCGCTGGCGGTGGCATTGGCGGAGGAAGGGATCCTGCCCGACGATCTGCGCCCAGCGGTGGCCGGGACGGACGACCTGCCGGCGGAATTGCCCGCCGCGTTGGCCGTCGCGATCCACCGCTTCGTCGCTCGCACGCCATCCGTGCTAGTGACGGTGCAACTCGACGACATGGTCGGAGCCGAGCGCCAGCCCAATCTTCCCGGCACGACCGATCAATATCCGAACTGGCGTATCCGCTCGGATGTCCCGATCGAGGATCTGCCAGGAAACGTGCGTTTCCGGGCGCTTGCCGCCGCCATGCGTGAAGAAAGACCCATCGCCTCATGAGCCGCCCTCTCGTTGCCACCTACCGCCTGCAATTTCGCGAGGGCACGACGTTCGAAACGGCCGGGCAGCTCGCGCCCTACTTGGCGCGGCTCGGCGTCAGCCATCTCTATGCCTCGCCGATCTTCGCGGCTTCTCCCGGCTCGACGCACGGCTACGACGTCACCGATTACAACGCCTTCGAGGACGATCTCGGCGGACTGAGCGGCTTCACCGCCATGAGCGATGCCCTGGTCGCTTCGGATCTCGCGCTGATCGTCGATTTCGTTCCCAACCACATGGGAGTCTCGCCGAAGAACCATTGGTGGGAAGACGTTTTGCGCTGGGGCGCCGAAAGCCGCTACGCCCAGACCTTCGACATTTCCTGGGAAGCGGAAAAGATCCTCGTCCCGGTGCTCGGCAAGCCGTACGGCGAGGCACTGGCCGAGGGCGATCTTTCGGTCGAGCTCGACGCGGCGAACGCTCAGCTGCGCTTTGATGCCTCTGGCTATGGACTGCCGATCGATCCCAGAACCTACGGCCATGTCTTCGGCTTGATGGACCACTCGGAAAAGGACCGGATGGTGCGGCGCTTTTCGGTCTCGACGCCGGCCGAGGCGGAGGAACTGGCGGAGCGCTTTTCGGAGCATTTGACGGAGAAGGACTTCAGCAACGCCCTCGACCGAGCGCTCGAGACGATCAATGGCGACCAACACGCCCTGCACGATCTGCATGAAGCGCAGGCCTGGCGGCTCGCCTGGTGGCGGACGGCCCGCGAGAAACTCACCTATCGGCGGTTTTTTGAGATCGCCGACCTGATCGGCGTCCGGCAGGAATCGCGGCGGGTCTTCCGCGAATCCCATCAATTGGTCATCCGGCTCGCCCGCGAGCGCCGGCTGGACGGAATCCGGATCGATCACGTTGATGGTCTGGCCGACCCGAAGGGCTATCTCGAACAGCTGAAGCAGGCGTTCCATTCGGTTCGCCGCTCGCCGACGATCCATGTCGAGAAAATCCTGACCGGCTCCGAGCGGCTGCGCCGATCGTGGGAGATCGAGGGGACCACCGGCTACGAATTCATCACCGCCCTGTCAGGCCTGTTCGTCGATGCCGGGCAGGAAGAGGCGATGACGGCGGCCTATCACGATTTCCTCGGCGAGGACGAGGATTTGCGGGGCATGATCACCCGGCAGAAGCGCTCGATCTTCCAGCGTAACCTCGCCGGCGAACTGTCGCACCTGACCGGTCTTGCCCTGGCCGTGGCGGGACGGGGACTCGCCACGCGTGATCTGGGACAGGACACTATCGCGCGAGCGATCGTCGAGGTCGCGACCGCGCTGCCGGTCTACCGCACCTATGTCTCGGTGGACGGCGTGCCGCAGCGCGATATCGCGATCATCGACGATGCCGTCGACCTTGCCATGACCTGGCGCGAGGTCGAGGCCGATGAGCCGATCCAGTTCATCGGACGCCTGCTCAAGCTGGATTTCGAGGACGGCGCCGATGTCGCCGCTTCGCTGGACTTTACACGCCGGTTCCAACAGACCACCGGCGCGGTCATGGCCAAGGCCGTCGAGGATACCGCGTTCTACCGCTATAATCGCCTGATCGCCCTCAACGAGGTGGGCGGCGAGCCGGATCATTACGGCGCCGATCTGGAAGCGTTCCATGCGGCGATGCAAATCCGGGTCGAGGACCAGCCCGAAGGCCAGCTCGCCACCTCGACCCACGACACCAAGCGCGGCGAGGATGCCCGCGCCCGCCTTTACGCCTTGTCCGAGGCGCCGGAGCATTGGCGCGATCTCATCACGGAGTTCGCCGAACGGATGGCGCCGTGGCGCAAGGATATCGGCGCTGGCTTCGAGGCGCCGGAACCGGCCACCGAATGGGGGCTCTATCAATCGCTGCTCGGCGTATTGCCCGCCGATTTCGACCCCACCGACGGGGCGCAGAGGGAGGCGATCGCCGGTCGTCTGGCGGCCTACGCGGAAAAGGCCGTACGCGAGGCCAAGCGCTGGACCAGCTGGACATCCCCCGCCGAGCTCTACGAGAGCGCGCTGCGCGACTTCGTCGACGCGGCGCTCGATCCGGAGAAGTCAGGCACATTCCTTGCCGACTTCTGGGCGGCGGCGCAGCCCTTCGTCGCCGCCGGAGCCCTGACATCGCTATCGCAGACGGTGATCAAGCTCGCCGCCCCCGGTGTTCCCGACATCTATCAGGGCACGGAATTCTATGATTTCTCCCTCGTCGATCCGGACAACCGGCGGGACGTCGATTTTTCGGCGCGCAGCGAGGCGATTGCCGGTGGCGTGACGTTCGAGGAGGCCTTGGCCGATTGGCGCACGGGCCGCATCAAGGCGATGCTGACGGCCGAAGGGTTGGCGATGCGGGGCCGGTCGCCGACACTGTTCACCACCGGCAGCTATGTGCCGCTGGCGGTCGAGGGCGACATGGCGCGGCACCTCGTCGCCTTCGCGCGGACCAACAAGACCGGCGGCGCGGCGATTGCCGTGGCGCCGCGGCTTTGCCTGACGCTTCTCGACGGGCGCGAGGCCATCGACGTTCAGGCCGAGCGCTGGGGCGACACGCGGATCAGCCTGCCGGAGGCGCTGGCCGCTCGATCCTGGCGCAACATCCTCTCAGACGAGACCGTCGAGGCATCCGGCGACCTTGCGCTCGACGCGATTTTGGCCAAGCTGCCCTTCGCACTTCTCGAGGTGAACTGACGAGAGGGTGGTGCCGCCTGCCTCAATGGACGCGTTTTAAGCGGGTGGATATCGATATCTGAGCGGAGGAAGCCATGACGATCCGGACCGTGGTGTGGAACGAGTTCATCCACGAACGGGAAAACCCGGTCGTCAAGGAGATCTATCCGGACGGAATCCACGGCACCATCGCCGCATTCCTGTCGACCGGGCAGGATCTCGCGGTCTCGACCGCGACCCTCGACGAGCCGGAACATGGTCTGCCGCAGGCCTGCCTCGATGAAACCGACGTGCTCGTCTGGTGGGGACACAAGGCGCATGGCCAGGTCTCGGACGACGTCGCCGACCGCGTTGCCGCCCGCGTGCACGAGGGCATGGGCCTGATCGTTCTCCACTCGGGCCATTTCGCCAAGGTGTTCAAGCGGCTGATGGGTACGCCCTGTTCGCTGCGCTGGCGCGAGGCGGGCGAACGGGAGCGGCTGTGGGCAGTGAATCGCTCGCACCCGATCGTGCAAGGGGTGGGCCCGGCGATCGAACTAACGAACGCGGAAATGTACGGCGAGCCGTTCCTGGTGCCCGAACCGATGGAGACGGTGTTCATCTCCTGGTTCGAGGGCGGCGAGGTGTTCCGCTCCGGCCTGACCTATCAGCGCGGGGCGGGGAAGATCTTCTATTTCCGGCCCGGCCACGAGACCTACCCGATCTATCACAACGCCGACATCCAGACAGTCATCCAGAATGCCGTGCGCTGGGCCTACAATCCGGTGCCCGCCTGGAAGGATGTCGCGGCGGCGCCGAACGTGCCGGCCGACAAGGCGCCGGAGACACTCGAGGTCAAGGGGCCGCGGCTGCACAAGGCCGGTGAGGCCGGATACCGATGAGCACCGGGCAAGACGGCGCGTCTGGGGCCGCTGCCGGCGAAAAGCGCATCATGATCCTCGGCACCGGTGGCATCTCGCACCGCCATGCCGAGCATTTCCTGTCAATTCCCGGTTGCCGGATCGTTGCGGCCTGCGACACCAATGGCGAACGGGCCCGCGCCTTCGCCGATATGCACGGCATTCCAAAGTCCTTCGACAGCCTTGGCGCCGCGCTCCAATGGGGCGAGGTCGACGCCGTCGTGAACTCGACGCCCGACAACGTCCACAAGCCGACGACGCTGGAGATTTTGGCCGCCGGCAAGGCAGTCTTCTGCGAAAAGCCGCTGGCCGTCGACGCTGACGATGCCTTCGAGATGGCCGAGGCGGCCGAGCGGGCGGGGTTGATCAACATGGTCAACCTCACCTACCGCAACGCCCACGGCATCCAGATGGCGCGGCGGATGATCGAAGCGGGCGAAATCGGCACGGTGCGCCACGTCGAGGCGAGTTATCTGCAGAGCTGGCTGACCGGCCAGCATTGGGGCGATTGGCGCATCGACGAGCGATGGCTGTGGCGCCTGTCGACGGCGCATGGTTCGAAGGGCGTGCTCGGCGACATCGGCATTCACATTCTCGACTTCGCCACCTATGGCACCGGCCTCGACATCGTCGCTCTGCAGGCACGGCTCAAGACCTTCGACAAGGCCGAGGGTGGGGCCATCGGCGCCTACAAGCTCGATGCCAACGATTCCTGCGCCATGACGGTGGAGTTTTCGAACGGCGCGCTCGGCGTCGTCCATATGAGCCGCTACGCCACCGGCCGGGCCAACGATCTCGATCTGACCATCCACGGCGACAAGGGCGCCCTGAAGATCTGGGCGAACCAGACCGATTCGATGCTGCGTGTCTGTCTCGGGTCGGACATCGAGACCCAGACCTGGAAACCGCTCGAATGCCCGCCGACGCCGCGCAACGCCGATCGGTTCGTCATCGCGTTGCTATCGGGGGTCAATGGCGAGCCGGATTTCCGTCATGCCGCCGAGGTCCAGAAGCTGCTCGATCTCTGCTTCGTGTCGGATGCGGAGCGGCGGATGCTGCCTGTCGGCTGACGGGGAGTGGGGCGGCGCGATGACCGGCCGCCCCAGACCGAACTCAATCCATGTACTGGCCGCCATTGGCCGACAGCGTCGAGCCGGTGATGAAACCGGCATCGTCGGAGGCGAGGAACACCACGCAGCGGGCGATTTCATCGGCCTCGCCCAGCCGGCCGACCGGAATCTGCGGCAGGATGTGCTTTTGCATGACGTCGTCGGAGATCGTCGCCATCATGTCGGTGTTGATGTAGCCGGGACAGATCGCGTTGACCGTAATGCCCTTCTTGGCGCCCTCCAGCGCCAGCGCCTTGGTAAAGCCGAGGTCGCCGGCCTTGGCGGCGGAGTAGTTGGCCTGGCCGGTCTGGCCCTTCTGGCCGTTGATCGACGAGATGTTGATGATCCGGCCGAAATTGCGCTCGCGCATACCCTCCCAGACCGGGCGGGTCATGTTGAACAGGCCGGAGAGATTGGTGCCGATGACCGCCTGCCAATGCTCCGGCGTCATCTTGTGAAACATGGCGTCTTTGGTGATGCCGGCGTTGTTGACCAGGATATCGACCGGACCGTGTTCGGCCTCGACCTTGGCGATCCCCTCGGAGCACGCCTCGAAGGACGACACGTCCCATTTATAGACCGGGATGCCGGTGTCGTCCTTGAAGGCGTTCGCCTTCTCGTCATTGCCGGCATAGGTGGCGACCACCGTATGACCGGCCGCCTTCAAAGCCTTGGAGATGGCCGCGCCGATGCCGCGCGAGCCTCCCGTCACGATTGCTACTTTACCCATGTGTTTCCTCCCATTGCGTGTTCATGCCGGCATCAAACGGGCGGACCTCCATCCGCCCGTCGGCTTTCGCTCTCGTCGTCCTACATCCGCTCGAAGCACATGGCGACGCCCATGCCGCCGCCGATGCAGAGCGTGGCGAGGCCCTTCTTCGCCTCGCGGCGGACCATCTCGTGGATCAGCGTGTTGAGGACCCGGTTGCCCGAGGCGCCGATCGGATGGCCGATGGCGATCGCTCCGCCGTTGACGTTGACGATGTCCGGGTTCCAGCCGAGATCCTTGTTGACCGCGCAGGCCTGCGCCGCGAAGGCCTCATTGGCCTCGACGAGATCGAGATCCTCGACGCTCCAGCCGGCCTTCTCCAGTGCCCTGCGCGAGGCCGGGATCGGGCCGGTGCCCATGATCGACGGGTCGACGCCGGCGGTCGCCCAGGAGACGATGCGCACCAGCGGGGTCAGGCCGCGCCGCTCGGCCTCGGCCTCGCTCATCAGCACCGTCACCGCGGCGCCGTCATTGATGCCGGAGGCGTTGGCCGCCGTGACCGAGCCTTCCTTGTCGAAGGCGGGGCGCAGCTTCTGCACCTTGTCGAGCGTCGTGCCATGCTTGATGTACTCGTCGTCCTCGACGATGGTGTCGCCCTTGCGGCCCTTGACCGTGAAGGGCGCGATCTCGTCCTTGAACCGTCCGGCCTTTTGCGCGGCCTCGGCCTTGTTCTGCGATTTCACCGCGAATTCGTCCTGCATCTCGCGGGTGATCTGCCACTGGCGCGAGACGTTCTCGGCGGTGGTGCCCATGTGATAGCCATTGAAGGCATCGAGCAGCCCGTCCTTCAGCATGGTGTCGATCAGCTTGAGATCGCCCATCTTCTGGCCGGAGCGCAGATGCGCGGCGTGCGGCGCCATCGACATCGATTCCTGACCGCCGGCGACGATTACATTGGCGTCGCCACAGGCAATCTGCTGCATGCCGATGGCGACGGTGCGCAGACCCGAGCCGCAAAGCTGGTTCAATGCCCAGGCGGTGGTTTCCTTCGGGCAACCCGCCAGCATCGCCGCCTGCCGCGCCGGATTCTGACCCTCGCCGGCGGTCAGGATCTGGCCCATGATCACCTCGTCGACCTCGCCCGCGTCGACCTTGGCCCGCGAGAGGGCCTCGCGGATCACGGCGGCGCCCAGTTCATGGGCGGGCACGGTCGCGAAGGCGCCGTTGAACGAGCCGACCGGAGTGCGCGCGGCCCCGACGATGACGACCGATTGTCCGTTATTCATGGCATGTCCTTCCCTGGAAATGAGCGCCGTGCCGAATCCGGTGCTTTTGGTTGAAATGGCAGATAGGGCACCCGCCATAGCTTGTCTCACTTTTGTCGCAGAGGCGGTTCGCTGCTGTCAAACGCCCTTCCGGGCGCCGGGTGCCGCCGGCGGAAGAATTGACGCCATGCATTTACCGTGGGTGGCCGAAAACCGGCTACTCCACCCTGCCAATGGCCGAAAGGTTTGGAAAGCGCCCGGTTTTGTGCCTATCATTTATGCGGCGCAACGAAGCAGTCGCACAAAGCGACGCCGGCGCGCCGACGGTATTGTGGACAAGGGGTGAGGCATGGCCAAGAATTCGGACGTTACGGTCATCAAGAAATACGCCAACCGTCGGCTCTATAATACCGGGACCAGCACCTATGTGACGCTGGAAAACCTGGCCGCGATGGTCAAGAGCAACGAGGAATTCGTCGTCCAGGACGCCAAGTCCGGCGAGGACATCACCCATTCGGTGCTGACGCAGATCATCTTCGAGCAGGAGAACAAGGGCGGGCAGAATTTGATGCCGATCGCCTTCCTGCGCCAACTCATCCGGTTTTATGGCGACCAGATGCAGATGGTCATCCCCGGCTATCTGGAACAGACGATGAGCGCCTTCACGCGGGAACAGGAGGGGTTTCGCGACAAGATGGCCGGGCCCATGGCCCAGTCGCCAATCAAGATGATGGAGGCGCAGGTCGTCCGCAACACCGAGATGTTCCGAAAGGCCATGGCGGTGTTCAATCCGTTCGTCGCGGGGGCCTTGAACGAGGCCGGGAAGGACGAGCCCGCGCCCGGCGCGGACAGCGACGCGGCGTCTGGCCAGGAGGACCTGAAAGCGATGCGCCAGCAACTTGCCGAGATGCAAAAGCGCATTGAGGCCCTCGACGGCAAGAAGAAGGATTGAGAGGCTTGGCGTTTCGAGGCCGGAAACGCTTCACGCCCGCTTGCTTGACCCCCAGCCGCGAAAAAGGCCGGTTGCTGAAACCGGCCTTTTTCGATTCTAATTCAGGATCTGGCTGCACTATTGCGTCGCGGGAGCCGACATCCGTAACGGATCGCGGCCGGCTTCACGCCATCATGCCCAGACGCCGATCTGCCGCGTGCGCCCGATGACGCATGGCGCCAGCTTCGGTGTCAGGCTTTTTCCTTGATCGTCAGGATCTGACGACCGCGATACATGCCGGTCTTCAGGTCGACGTGGTGCGGCCGGCGCAGCTCGCCCGAATCCTTGTCCTCGATGTAGGTCGGCGCCTTCAGCGCATCCATCGAGCGGCGCATGCCGCGCTTAGACGGGGATGTTTTGCGTTTGGGTACGGCCATGTTCTGCTCCGTTCGGGCTGTCGGGCGATGGCCCGCGAGGCGCATCGGCGACGTCAGTCTGATCTGTTGCGCGCCAACGCGAGAAAACGTCCCGGTTCCTGGCGCCGCGCTTTCACGTCCAAAGCCACTGCGATCACGCTGCGATCGCGGCAAGGCTTCACCATGACGGGAATTCGAGGGTGCCCATAGCAAAGCCCAGCGTCTTTGGAAAGGGGGCGAGGCGAAATCCGTCAGCTCACCTTCGCCGGTTTCAGACAGCTGATATAATCGCCGGACTTGCTCGCGAGGCGTTCGACGCGGCGGGCCAGGCGATCGAGGCTCTTGCTCGGGTTGGCCGGGCTGCGTGCTGCCGGAGCTGGTAACGTGACGGCGAGAAGCGCGGCCTGGCGGGCGTTGAGTTCGGCGGCGGTGCGGCCGAAATAGTGCTGGCTCGCCGCGCCGATCCCATAAACGCCGGTATCCCACTCGACGATGTTCAGGTAAATTTCCATGATGCGGCGCTTCGACAGAATGGCATCGGCGTAAAGCGCCAGCGGCGCTTCCAGTCCCTTGCGCAGATAGGACCGCCCGTTCCACAGAAACAGGTTCTTCACAGTCTGCATCGGGATGGTCGAGGCCCCGCGCGTCTCCTCGCCCGCCAACGCCTCCTCGACGACGGCGCGCATTTCACCCCAGTCGATGCCGTCATGCCGGCAGAACTGGCCGTCTTCCGACATCATTACCGAATAGACCATCACCGGTGCGACGTCGTCGATTGGGACCCATTCGCGGAGCATCGGTCGGAAAGTGAAATGATCGGCCAGCATGAGCGTCGAGACCGGGTGCACGGCGCGGATGGCATAGACCGGTGTCAGGACGAGCGGAATCGCTCCGAGCAGCAGAACGATCAGAAAAGCGCCGGCAAAAATGCGGCGCATCAGAGCCGACCGCCGCGACGGGCGCCCGGACTATCCAAGATGCGAAGGCGACGGCGAAGGCTCATGGGGAGCGTTCTAGCCGGCTCGCCGCGGTGCCGCAACGCTGCTTTGCTTGACCGGTGGCGCGACATGGGCAAAGCCGAACGCGACGTTGGGGAGCAGGGATACGCGAATGAGCGCGAGTGACTTCGAAACGCGGCTGGCCGCCTCGGCAAAGGCGGTCGAAGCCTCTTTGACGCGCCGCCTCGACGGCTCGGACCCGCTGCTGGCGGTTGCCCCTGATCGGCTTCTGAGGGCTATGCGCCACGGTGCGCTCGACGGCGGCAAGCGGCTGCGGCCGTTTCTGCTTATGGAAAGCGCCCGCCTGTTCGGCGCCGATCCGGACGAGGCGCTCGGCGCGGCGACCGCGCTCGAATGCGTCCACTGCTATTCGCTGGTCCATGACGATCTGCCGGCCATGGACGACGACGCGATGCGGCGCGGCAAGCCGACCGTTCACAAGGCGTTCGACGAGGCGACAGCGATTCTCGCCGGTGACAGCCTGCTGACGCTCGCCTTCGGGCTGATCGCCGATGAGGACAGTCTTTCCCCGTCTGCGCGTCTCGGGCTGATCGCGCTGCTCTCGCGCGATGCAGGGGCGGCGGGCATGGCTGGCGGGCAGGCGCTCGATCTGGAGGCCGAGGGACGCGCCTTATCCGAGGATGAGATCGCGACGATGCAGGCGATGAAGACCGGCGCGCTGATCGCCTGCGCCTGCGAGGCCGGGCCGGTGATCGCCGACGCGGCGGCGCCGGACCGCGCCCGGTTGCGGCGCTTCGGCGAGATCGTCGGGCTCGCCTTCCAACTCGCCGACGATCTTCTCGACGAGACGGCGGACGCGGCGACGCTCGGCAAGGCGGCGGGCAAGGACCGGAGCCGTGGCAAGAAGACGCTGCCCGCGCTCAACGGCATCGCCTGGACGCAAAGCCGCCTCGCCGAACTCGTGGCGCAGGCCGAAGCGGAACTGGCGCCCTATGGCGATAGAGCGGCGACGCTGATCGAGGCGGCGCGGTTCGTGGCGGAGCGGCGCAGTTGAGCGACGGGACCGAGCGGTATCGGAGCAGTTGACGCAATGTCGATCATTCGGGCCGGGCCTATCCGACAAGGGCGCCGTCTATGCACCCCCATCGCCGGCGAGCGACAAGCGTTCGGCCGCCGCGCGGAGGCGTCTGTCCCCGGTCCATAAGGTGACTCCTGGCGTATTCCGGGCCGAGGTGAGCAGGTGTGCGTCCACATATCCTATACCGGCACCGAACAGCTTTTCTGCTTCGACGAAGCGCAGCACCTCCGCATCAGAGGCGATAATGGCTCGCGGAAGGTCATCCAATGCTTGGAGAATGGTCTGGCGCTGACGCAGGTTTCCAAGGGCCAGTTCCCCAATGACGAAAGGATGCGTCAAGACCTGTCCCTGGAGAAGGCACTCCGACAATTTCGCATCTGCGCGTCGGAGATGATCGATCCAGACCGAGGTATCGACAAGGATCATTTCGGTGGCGTGCGCCTTCGTTTGGCGATGGCCAGGTCCGGCTCGCTGCCGCCTAAGCGCGCCAGCTGTCTCGCACTCTCTCGCTCTATCAGGGCCTTCAGCGCTTCGCGTACGAGCGCACTTTTTTCTTTAAGCCCCGTAAAGTCCTGTGCCTTTGCAACCAAGTCATCATCGAGGGCGATCGTCGTACGCATCGGCATCTCCAGTTCGCAAAAGCAGCGTAGCCCATCCGGCAATGTCCGCAAGGTGAAAGCTTCAGTTCTTGATCACCACGCAGGAACCGCCGGCGCCGCGCAGGCGCTGGCAAAGCTGGTCGGCCTCGCCGCGAGTCCCGGCGCCGATCCGCACCGCGTAGATCCGAGCCCGCCCACCGGCGCGATCACGCAGGACGAGCGGCGCCTTGCCGCCGAGTATCGCCGGATGGGCCGATTGGACGCGGCGAAATATTTTCATCGCGACGGACTGCTTCACATGGCCGGCGACCTGCACGCCCCAGGGGCGCATCGGGGCGCTTTCGACGGCGGTGGCGAAGATCGCCCGCGTCTTCATCACCGGCAGCTTGGCGCAGCTTTCCAGGAAGTCGAGCTTGGAGTCGAGCCGCCGCTCCTCCAGTTCGTTGCCGTCTTCCTTGAACCAGTCGGCCGGGCGGAAGGTGATGGCGTTGACGTATTCCTCGGTTTCATAGGGAAGCGACCCGCCATTCGCGATCCAGCCCTTCACCCGGTTGATGCCGCCATTGTAGGCGGCCGCCGCCAAGCCCCAATTGCCGAGTTCGGCCTTCAGGTCGCCAAGATAGAGCGCCGAGTGCCGGATGGCTGAGGCGACATCGTAAGGGTCGGCAAGGCCGCGTTCGTCGGCCGTATCGGGCATGAACTGGGCGATTCCTTCCGCGCCGACGGGAGAGATCGCGCCGCTGTCAAAGCGGCTTTCCTTCCAGATCAGCCGGGCGAAAAAGTCCCTGGACATGCCGACGGCGTCGGCATTGGCGGCGATCAACGCGCAGATTTTCGCTGAGCCCGGCTTCGCGGCCAGGAGTGCTGCGGCCTTCGCAAGGCTTTCGTCGGACGTCTGGCTCGGGTCGGCGACGATCCCCGGCGCGGTGGTCGGATAGGCGAGGGCAGGCAGGGTCAGCGATGAGCCGGCATCCTCACCGACTGGAGCGGCCCGAGTCGGCGTGATGGCGGCAAGAGCAAAGGCCCCTGCGGCGAGGCAGAGGCAGGCAAGCCGAAATGGGGAAAGGTCGTCTTGCATCGGATTGATCCGCAGCGGGTCGATGGGCGCGCGGCCAAACCAGCCTCGGCTCCCCGCCACTATGCCGAAGCCGCGTCCCAGGGAAAAGGCCGGCGAAGAATGCGGGAGACTTCCGGCGTCCTCCGGCGGGGTTTATTCCGCCGCCACCTTGGCGCCGAAGCGGCGCTCGATGTAGTCCGCCACCATCGTTTGAAATTGAGCCGCGATATCGGCTCCGCGCAACGTGACCGTCTTCTTGCCGTCGACGAAGACCGGCGCGGCCGGCGTCTCGCCGGTGCCCGGCAGCGAAATGCCGATATCGGCGTGCTTGGATTCGCCCGGCCCATTGACGATGCAGCCCATCACCGCGACGTTCAGCGCCTCGACGCCGGGATATTTCTCCCGCCAGACCGGCATGTTGGTACGTAGGTCCGTCTGAATTTTTTCGGCGAGTTCCTGAAAGACGGTCGAGGTAGTGCGGCCGCAGCCGGGACAGGCGGCGACGATCGGCACGAACTGGCGAAACCCCATCGTCTGCAGGAGTTCCTGGGCGACCTGCACTTCGCGGGTGCGGTCGCCGCCGGGCTCCGGCGTCAGCGAAACCCGGATGGTGTCGCCGATCCCCTCCTGGAGCAGGATGCCCATCGCTGCCGAGGAGGCGACGATCCCCTTCGAGCCCATGCCGGCCTCGGTCAGGCCGAGATGGAGTGCATGGTCGGTGCGGCGTGAGAGGTCCCGGTAGACGGCGATCAGATCCTGCACCTGGCTGACCTTGGCCGAGAGGATTATGCGATCGCGCGCAAGCCCGGTTTCCTCGGCCAGTGCGGCGGACAGCAGCGCCGACTGGATGATCGCCTCGCGGGTCACCGCACGAGCCGAACGTGGTTGCGGCAGCGCGTTGTTGGCGTCCATCAGCCGGGTCAAGAGCGCCTGGTCGAGCGAGCCCCAATTGACACCGATCCGCACCGGCTTGCCGTAGCGGATCGCCGTTTCGACGATGGCGACGAACTGCCGGTCCTTCTTGTCCTTGAAGCCGACATTGCCGGGATTGATGCGGTATTTGGCGAGTGCCTCCGCACAGGCCGGGTGGTCGGCCAAAAGCTTGTGTCCGATATAGTGGAAGTCGCCGACCAGCGGCACGGAAACGCCCAACCGGTCGAGCCGTTCACGCAGCTTCGGCACCGCGGCGGCGGATTCGTCGCGATCGACGGTGATCCGCACGATCTCGGAGCCAGCCTCGGCAAGGGCGGCGACCTGCGCCACCGTCGCGTCGATGTCGGCGGTGTCGGTGTTGGTCATCGATTGCACCACGACCGGCGCGTCGCCGCCGACCACCACACCGCCGACATCCACCCCGACGGCACGACGGCGCGGTGAAGGATCGGCGTCGATGGTGTCGATCGAAGGCTGAACGGTCATGGCGAACCCTGAGAAAAAATAGCTTCGGTCTGCGAGGTGGCGTCTTGGCGCCGGCTTGTCAAATGCGTCGGCTCCCAGGCACGGAACGCAAAGGTCCCGCAGCTTTCAGGTCGGACGCAATGGTCGTCACGATCGACGGATTTGCCTCGGCTTAACCAACAGCATCATTTGCTTCCTTAGGCGGGAACCCAAACGGCGTTCAACGGTTTGTGATGGAGACTGTTGTCAAAAAAACGATCGGACTTCGCCATGAGCATCGGTACTATCCTCCTCGTCATCCTCATTCTTCTCCTCATCGGCGCTTTGCCGTCGTGGGGCTATTCGCGCGGCTGGGGCTATGGCCCATCGGGTATTCTCGGCCTGATCGTCGTTGTGATCCTGATCCTGCTTCTGCTTGGGCGGATCTGACGGCCATAGCCTGACTGGTCACGAATATCAGGGGACCGGCTTTGCGCCGGTCTCCTGACATTGATCGTGTTTTCGACGGTCGGCACCGGCCATCAGAGCCGACATGGCGAGAATGACCACCAGCAGCGTGGACATCCCCAGGAACACGGCCGGAAAACCGAAGCGCTCCGCCAAGACGCCGATCGCGGCGGGCGCGATCAAGATACCGGAATAGCCAAACGTCGTGGCGATCGCGATGCCGATGCCCGGCTTCAGCCCATCGACATTGCCGGCGGCCGAAAAGGCGATCGGTACGATGTTGGACAGGCCAACGCCCAGCAGGGCGAAACCGGCGAGAACCACGGGCAAATTCACCGCCAGCCCGATCAGTGTCAGACCCGCCACCGCGACGAGGAGAGACAGCCGCACGGTGCCGACCGCGCCGATCCGGTTCCGGATCCTGTCGCCGACGAAGCGGAACAGGGCCATGGTGGCCGAAAACGCCGCGAAGCCGAAGCCCGATGCGGCGATATCGACGTTCAGATCCTGGCGCAGATAGATCGCGCTCCAGTCGATCGCCGCGCCCTCCGGTACCATCGCGAACAACGAAAAAACGCCGATGGCGAGCGCCGTGGCGAGAGCCGTGCGATCCCGCCTCGCGGCCGCAATCAGGCCGGCCAGCCCAACCGTCTTCCGGTCGTCATCGATCGGGGCGGCTTGCCTGTCTTCCAACATGTTCCGCCATACGGGCCACAGCATCGCAAGCGTAAAGCCGCCGACGATGAGCGTGTGTCCGACCGGCCCGATCGCCGCGATGACGGCCCCGCCGGCGCCGGCTCCGACAAATCCGCCGATCGACCAGAAGCCATGAAAGGACGACATGATCGCCTTGCCGGCGCGACGCTCGACGGCGACGGCGTTGGCGTTCATCGCCACGTCCATGCCGCCCAGCGTCATGCCGTAGAAGAAGATCGCCAGAGCGGCGAGGGGCACGGTCGGTGCCAGCGCCAGCAGCGGCAGGGCAAAAGCCAGCAACGCCTGTGTCGCGAGAACGGGCCGCCGCGAGCCGCCCTTGGCGATCGTCGCGCCGATCAGCGGCATCGCGGTCATGGCGCCAAGCCCGAGCACCAGAACGAAGAGACCGAGGGTCGACTGGGAGATGGCGAGGCGGTCGGCCAGCACCGGCACTTGCGGCGCCCAGCTGCCGAGCACGAAGCCATTGACGAAAAAAGCGATGGCGGCGGCAGTGCGGGTCGATGTGGAGGCGCGAGATAGGATGCCGAAACGAGGGGAGGCCATTGGCGGCTTTCTGACGAGCTGATGTGAAAACTGAGGCGAGACGCTACGATTGAGGAATGTTCACTCGGACGACGTGTGAGCCCGCGCTTTCGAAGCCGGCGAGCAATGCTTGGTCCGCACCCGCGTCCGTGACGAGCCGCGTCAGGCCCGCCGAAGACACGACGACGAAGGGCGCGGCGGTTCCCAGCTTTTCCCTGGTCGAAACCACCATCACTGCCTGGCCAGACAGCGCGATGAGGCGCTTCAACTCGGCTTCTTCCTGGCTGAAAGCCGTGACCCCGATCGCCGGGTCGAGGCCGCAGGCACCAAGAACAACCAAATCCGGTCGGAAGCGCGCGGCATCGGTGAGAGTCTTTGCCCCGACGCAGGCCCCGATCCCCGGATCATATCGTCCGCCAAGCAACACAACGTCCGTGCCCCGTCGCGACGGGACCGCCAAGGCGACAGCAGGCGAATTGGTGACCACCGTCAAATTTTCGCAGGCCGGAAGATTTGCGGCGACGGCGACGTTGGTCGAACCCGCATCGATAAACAGAGTCATCTTCGTCTCAACGAACTTTGCGGCGGCCTGCGCCAATCGGCGTTTGGCATGGGTTGCCTGCGTGCTCCGCTCGGCCAGCGTTCCCGTCCGCGGCGCGATCGGTAACGCCCCGCCATATACGCGTTCGCATAGGCCGGACGCCGCCAACTCACGCAAATCACGCCGAACCGTGTCTTCCGAAACCTGAAATTCGTGCGCGAGGGAGGCGGCGATCACCCGGCCCTCCTTGGACAGACGCTCGCGAATGACCGCATGCCTCTGACCGGTTAACAACTGGCTCGTCATATTGCCGATTCCCATTCGAATTTGCACGTTGTTGCACGATTCGACGGCCGACGGCAAATCGGAGCGATATCGCGGACAAAAAAATGCCGCTGGAGATCTCCAGCGGCATCTATGAGCGGCGAGAGGGTAGGTTCGGTCAGCCCGCCGCGTACACCACCAGCAGATCCTTGGCGTCGATCTGGGCGCCGGCGGTCACATGCACGGCTTCCACCGTGCCATCCCGCTCGGCGTGCAGCGCGGTTTCCATCTTCATCGCCTCGATCGACAACAAGACGTCGCCGGCCTTGACCGCCTGGCCGGGCGCGACGACCAGCGTCGAGACGACGCCCGGCATCGGCGCGCCGACATGATCGGCGTTGCCGATCTCGGCTTTCGGCCGGACCGCGGCGCCGGACGCCCCGTGGGCGCGATCGGGCACCTTGACGCGGCGCGGCTGGCCGTTGAGCTCGAAGAACACCGTGCGCATGCCCTTCTCGTCGGTCTCGCCGAAGCCGAGGCAGCGGATGACCAGGGTCTTGCCGCGCTCGATGTCGACGAGAACCTCCTCCTCCTGGTCCATTCCGTAGAAATAGGACGGCGTCGGCAGCATCGAGACCGGGCCGTAGAGATCCTGGATCGCGGCAAAATCGGCGAAGACCTTGGGATACATCAGATAGGAGGCGAATTCCGGGTCGCTCACCGGCCGCTCGAGCTTCGTCTCGATGGCGGCGCGCTCGGCATCGAGATCGGCCTCGCCGAGCAGCGAGCCGGGCCGCACGGTGATCGGCGTCTCGCCTTTCAGCACCTTCGTCTGGATATCCGCCGGCCAGCCGGAGGGCGGCTGGCCGAGGTCGCCGCGCATCATCGCCACCACCGAATCGGGGAAGGAGAGATCCTTGGCCGGGTCCAGCACGTCGGCGACGGCGAGATCCTGACTGACCATCATCAGCGCCATGTCGCCGACGACCTTTGAGGAAGGCGTCACCTTGACGATGTCGCCGAACATCCTGTTCACGTCGGCATAGGTCTGCGCGACCTGGTGCCAGCGCGCCTCGAGGCCGAGCGAGCGGGCCTGCTCCTTCAAATTGGTGAACTGCCCGCCGGGCATTTCATGCAGATAGACTTCGGAAGCCGGCCCCTTCAGGTCGCTCTCGAAGGCCGCATACTGGGCCCGCACCGCCTCCCAGTAGAAGGAGATGCGCCGGATCGCGTCGGCCGACAGGCCCGGATCGCGATCCGTCCCCTTCAACGCCTCGACGATGGAGCCGAGGCAGGGCTGCGAGGTGTTGCCGGAGAAGGCGTCCATTGCCGCGTCGACGGCATCGACGTCGGCCTCGATCGCGGCGAGCACGGTGGCCGCGGAAATGCCGGAGGTGTCGTGGGTGTGGAAGTGGATCGGCAGATCGGTTTCCTCGCGCAGCGTCTTGAACAGGACGCGCGCGGCGGCGGGCTTCAACAGTCCCGCCATGTCCTTGACGCCGAGGATGTGGGCGCCGGCGGCCTCCATCTCCTTGGCGAGGGCGACATAGTATTTGAGGTCGTATTTGGCCCGGTCCGGATCGAACAGGTCGCCGGTGTAGCAGATCGCCCCCTCGCAGAGCTTGCCGGCCTCGCACACGGCATCCATCGAGACCCGCATGTTCTCGACCCAGTTGAGGCAGTCGAACACCCGGAAGAGATCGACGCCGCCCTTCGCCGCCTCGGCAACGAAACGCCGGACGACATTGTCGGGGTAGTTGGTGTAGCCGACGCCGTTGGAGCCGCGCAGCAGCATTTGCAGAAGGATGTTCGGCGCCTTCTCGCGGATCAGCGCGAGCCGCTCCCACGGATCTTCGGTGAGGAAGCGCATGGCGACGTCGAAGGTCGCGCCGCCCCAGCATTCGAGGCTGAGAAGCTGCGGCAGGGCGCGCGCATAGGCATCGGCGATGGCGACGATGTCATGGGTCCTGACGCGGGTCGCCAGCAACGATTGCGGCCCGTCGCGCATCGTCGTGTCGGTGATCAGGACCTGCGGCTCGGCGCGCATCCATTCGGCGAAGCCCACCGGACCGAGGGCGTCGAATTTCTGGCGGGTTCCATCGACGATCGGTGCCTTGAACAGCGGCGGTACCGGGGCGACCTGGCCCTCAGTGGGGCGGGGCCGATGTTTCGTCTCCGGATGGCCGTTGACCGAGACGTCGGCGAGATAGGTGAGCAGCTTCGTGGCGCGGTCGCGGCGCTTGACCTGGCTGAACAGTGCCGGCGTGTCGTCGATGAACTTGGTCGTGTAGGTGTTGTCGCGGAACTTCTCGTGGCCGATGATCGCCTCGAGAAAGGTCAGGTTGGTCGCCACGCCGCGAATGCGGAACTCGCGCAGCGCCCGGTCCATGCGGGCGATCGCCTCCTGCGGCGTTGGCGCCCAGGCCGTCACCTTTTCCAGCAGCGGATCGTAAAAGCGCGTGATGACGGCGCCCGAATAGGCGGTACCACCGTCGAGGCGAATGCCGAACCCGGTCGCGCCGCGATAGGCGGTGATACGACCATAGTCGGGAATGAAGTTCTGCTCCGGATCCTCGGTGGTGATGCGGCACTGCAGAGCATGGCCGTTGAGTTTGATGTCCTCCTGACGCGGCACGCCCGATTCCGGCGTGCCGATCGCGGCGCCGTCGAGGATGTGGATCTGCGCCTTGACGATGTCGATGCCGGTCACCTCCTCGGTGACGGTGTGCTCGACCTGGACGCGCGGATTGACCTCGATAAAATAGAAGGCGTCGGTGTCGGCATCCATCAGGAACTCGACCGTGCCGGCGCCGACATAGCTGGTGGCGTCGGCGAGCTGGCGGGCGTATCCGGCGATCTCGCGTCGCTGGGCGTCGTTCAGATACGGCGCGGGGGCGCGCTCGACGACCTTCTGGTTGCGGCGCTGGATCGAGCAGTCGCGCTCGAACAGATCGACGACGTTGCCGTGGGTATCGCCGAGAATCTGTACCTCGACATGACGGGCGCGCTCGACCAGTTTTTCGAGATAGACCTCGTCCTTGCCGAACGCCGCCATGGCCTCGCGCTTGCCCTCGATCACCTCGCGTTCGAGGTCCTTTTCGGCGCGGATCGCGCGCATGCCGCGCCCGCCACCGCCCCAGGAAGCCTTTAGCATCACAGGATAGCCGATTTCGGCGGCCATCTCGCGGACCTTGGCCATGTCGTCGGGCAGCGGCTGGGTCGCCGGCACGACGGGCACGCCGACCTCGACCGCCAGATTGCGCGCGGCGACCTTGTTGCCGAGCCGGCGCATGGTGTCGGCAGTGGGGCCGATGAAAACGATGCCGGCCTCTTGGCAGGCGTCGACGAATTCCGGACTTTCCGACAAGAGCCCATAGCCCGGATGGATGGCGTCGGCGCCGGACAGCTTGGCGACCCGGATCACCTCCTCGATCGACAGATAGCTCTCGATCGGTCCCATATCCTTGGTCAAATGCGGGCCGCGGCCGACCTGATAGCTCTCGTCCGCCTTGAAGCGGTGGAGCGCCAGCTTGTCCTCCTCCGCCCAGATCGCCACGGTCTTCAGGCCGAGTTCGTTGGCGGCGCGGAAGACGCGGATGGCGATTTCGGATCGGTTGGCGACAAGGATTTTGCGGATGGCCAAGGACTGTTCCCCCTACTCAAGTCGCACGACTTATAGTCGCTTTCGGTGACCGCTCAAGATTGCGGCGCCGCATCGGATTTCGCAAGTGCGAAAGGCACTGCGACCGCTCGTCAGCGGTTGCGAATCAGTGGAATGCGGCTTGGCCAGCCGAAGCGCTGCTCCTCGCGCACTAGCGTGAACAGGCCTGCGACGCCGACCAGCGCCATGCCGACCATGGCGAGACCGTCCGGATATTCGCCGAAGAAGGTGGCGCCGATGACGGCGGCCCAGACGATCTGGCTGTATTGGGTAGGAGCCACCCGGGCTGCGGGCGCGAGGCGGGTGGCGAAGACGATCAGCAGATGGCCCATGCCGGCGAACACCCCGCCGAGCAGGAGAACCGGCCACAGGGCGGGTCCGGGCGTTTCGAAATTCGGGATCATCAACACGCCGTTGACGATGATCGCGGCTGTGAGAACGGAGCCAATCAGCGTGATCCGGCGTTCGGACGGGCCGAGGACGCGCAGGATGATGACGGTCGCGGCGCCGCAGATCGCGACGAGGATGGCGGCGAAATGGCCCGGCAGGATTTCCCGGAAGCCGGGCCTGACGACGAGCAGAACCCCGATGAGGCCTCCGAAGACGGCGAGCCAGCGCCGCCAGCCGACCGGCTCCTTCAGCACCACCCTGGAAAACACCGTCACGAAGATCGGCAGAAGAAAGATCAGGGCGTAGGCCTCGGCCAGCGGCAGAGTCGTGAAGGCGATCACCCCACCGATGCCGCCGAGCGTGCCACTCAGCATTCGCAGCGCCAGCAGGCCGGGACGCTTGGGCACGAAGACGTTGCCCCAATTGTCTTCCGGGCGCTTGGTGAACAGCGCCGGCAGCAGCGCGAACAGCGAGACGAAAAAACCGATCTCGAAGATCGGCAGGTCGGCGCCGATCCACTTCAGGCTGGCATCGGCGCCGGCGAAGGAAAAATAGGCGGCGAAGGCCAGCAGGATTCCGGCTTGCATGGAGAAGGGTCCGAGATGGGGGCGGGAGCCCGTCGCTATGCTAACCCCGTCTTATGATGCAACCCAATTCGCCCGCCTTCACGGTGCTACCCGGATTTTTTCGCGGCCTGTGTCGCGATGCCCACCTCCAGACGCGAAAAAAGGCAGCGAGGGGGGAGCTGCCTTTTTTCGTCTGCATATCGCGATCGAGGGGGATGATCGCTTGGGGTGTCTGAATAATGCGGGGCCATGAAAGAGGTTCCAAAAAAAATCGACCCAGACAAAACTTTTTTGCGCCCTCCGATCGCGAGGCCATCATGGTGGGCCGTCGGCGGCGTTGCGAGCGGTCGAAGCCGTTGCAAATCAACGCGGAACCTTTTCCAAACGATGCGTGATCCCACATAGCGATACGCATGGCTCAATTTCCCCCCGTCCAAGATACCATCCGCTTCGACGGAACCAATGTCACCGCCGTGCTGGGGCCGACCAACACCGGCAAGACGTTTCTGGCGATCGAGCGGATGGTGGCTCATTCGTCCGGAACCATCGGCCTGCCGCTGCGGCTGCTCGCGCGCGAGGTCTATCAGAAGGTCTGCGACCGGGTGGGGCCGGCGGCGGTCTCGCTGATCACCGGCGAGGAGAAGATCAAGCCGCCGAATGCGCGCTATTCGGTTTGCACCGTCGAGGCGATGCCGCGCGCACCGAATACCGCGTTCGTCGCGATCGACGAGGTGCAGTTGGCCGCCGACCTCGAACGCGGCCACGTCTTTACCGATCGCATCCTGCATGCGCGGGGCCGCGAGGAAACCCTGCTGCTCGGTGCCTCGACAATGCAGGGCGTCTTGCAGCGCCTGTTGAAGGGCGCCCAGACGGTGACGCGGCCGCGCCTGTCGAACCTTGTCTATGCCGGTTCCAAGAAGATCACCCGCCTGCCGCGCCGCACCGCCATCGTCGCCTTCTCCGCCGACGAGGTCTACGCCATCGCCGAGCTGATTCGCCGCCAGCGCGGCGGCGCGGCGGTGGTCCTCGGCGCGCTCAGCCCACGCACCCGCAACGCGCAGGTCGCGCTCTATCAGTCGGGCGACGTCGATTTTCTGGTCGCGACCGACGCGATCGGCATGGGGCTGAACCTCGATGTCGATCACGTCGCCTTCGCCCAGGACTGGAAATTCGACGGGTTCCAGTACCGCCAGCTGACCGCAGCCGAATTCGGCCAGATCGCCGGGCGCGCCGGCCGGCATCTGCGCGACGGAACCTTCGGCGTCACCGGCCGGGTCGATCCGCTGCCGGGCGAACTCGTCGAGGCGCTGGAAGCCCACGCGTTTCAGCCGGTGCGGGTGTTGCAGTGGCGCAGCCGGGACTTCGACTTCGCCTCCATCGCGGCGCTGAAGGACAGTCTCGACCGACCGCCGCCCTGCCCGGAACTGACGAAATCCCTGCCCTCGGTCGATCAGCGGGCGCTGGAGTACCTGTCCCGCGATGCCAATGTCGCCGATCTCGCGCGGGGCCGGGAGCGGGTGAAACTCCTCTGGGAAGCGTGCAAGCTTCCCGATTATCGCCGCATCGCCCCGGCGCAGCACGCCGAGATCATCGCCGCGATCTATGTCGACCTCGCCGTCCGCGGCCATGTCGCGGAAGACTATATGGCAAGCCAGGTCAATCGTGCCGATCGTACCGAGGGCGACATCGACACCCTGTCCCAGCGCATCGCCGAAATCCGGACATGGACCTATATTTCGCACCGCCCGGAATGGTTGGCCGATCCGACACACTGGCAGGAAAAGACACGCGCCATCGAAGACCGTCTTTCCGACGCGCTGCACGACAGGTTGACGAAACGCTTCGTAGACCGCAGGACAAGCGTCTTGATGAAGCGGCTGAGAGAGAACGCGTTCATGGAAGCTGAGATCAGCGGCGACGGCACGGTCGTGGTCGAGGGCCACACTGTCGGGGAGCTGCAAGGGTTCAGGTTCACGCTTGACGGCAAGGCCGAGGGTCAGGACGGCAAGGCGGTGCGCGCGGCCTCGCAGAAAGCCTTGGCCGGCGAGTTCGAAAAGCGGGCCGAGCGCTTCGCCAACGCGCCGAACGGCGACATTGCGCTGGGCTCCGACGGATTGATCCGCTGGCTCGGCGCGCCGGTGGCCAGCCTTGCCGCGAGCGACGATCCGCTGAAGCCGAAAATCGTCCTTTTCGCCGACGAACAACTGACCGGTCCGGAGCGCGACAAGGTCGCGGCGCGGGCCGAGCGCTCCGTTACCTACCAGGTCTCGACGGTGCTGAAGCCGCTCGTCGACCTGAAAACGGCCGAGGGTCTGGAAGGGACCGCGAAGGGGCTCGCCTTTCGCCTGTCCGAGAATCTCGGCATGGTGCAACGCCGCGACGTCGCCGAGGAAGTCCGCTCGCTCGATCAGGACGCGCGGGCCGCGCTGCGGCGATGCGGCGTGCGCTTCGGCGCCTATCACATCTTCATCCCGGCACTGATCAAGCCGGCGCCGGCGGCCTTGCTGACGCTGCTTTGGGCGGTGAACAAGGATGGACGCGACCGGCCCGGCTATGGCGAGGTCACGCATCTTCTGGCGACCGGCCGCACATCGGCAGTCGCCGATCCGGCCATCGATCCGGTGTTCTTCGGCCTTGCCGGCTATCGGTTGCTCGGCCGCCGGGCGGTGCGGGTCGACATTCTGGAACGTCTCGCCGACCTGATCCGGCCGGCGCTGGCCTGGAAGCCGGGAACGGGAAAACGCCCCGAGGGTGGTTATAACGGCGCGCAATTCCTGGTGACGCCGGCGATGATGTCGATACTCGGCGCGACCGCCGAAGACATGGAAGAGGTGCTCAAAGGCCTCGGCTATCGTCCCGAAGGCGTCGAGGCGGGCACGGTCGAAGCCGAACTTCAGCGTCTCGACGCCGAAACCAAAGCCGCCGACGAGGCAAGCCGGGCCGAAGCCGAGCGAAAGGCGGCGGAGGCTGTCGCAACGCTCGAAACACCGCAACCGCAGGACGATGCTAGCGACGCACCGGCCACGAGCGAAGCCACGGACAAGCCGGCGACAGCTGAGCTCTCCGTCGAGCCGAGCGATGGTCCCACCGCCGAGGCGGTTGTGCCGGCCGCGGGCGCGTTCGAGGAAGTGGCCGAGGGAGAGCCTTCTGCCAGCGCGGCTGGCCCGGTTGTAGCGACCGACGAAACACCTGCCGCGACAAGTTCGGTGGATGCGCTCGTGGCGGAAACGGCGCCGGACGAAACGCCGGTTGACGCCCCGGCCTCGGAGTCCGATGGCGAGCCGACCGCGCCGAAGCTCGTGCAGGTCTGGCGACCGCAGCGCGCCGGCGGACGGGCGGGCCATCGCCAAGGTCAGCGTGGCAGGGCGCGCGAGACCGGCGACGGCGCGGCCGCGCCGGAGCGCGGTCAGCGCTTCGGCAAGGGTGGCCAGAAGAGCGACGGCCGGACCGAGAACGAGCGCCAGGCCAAGGGTCGGCCAAATCGTGACTGGAAAGAGCGCGGCGAACGCAAGGAGGGTGGCGGCGGGCGCCGCTCCGACAAGCCGCAGACCTCTTACAACAAGCCGGTGCAGGCAAGGCCGCAGCGCGTCGACCCCGATTCGCCCTTCGCCAAGCTCGCGGCGCTCAAGGACAAGCTTGGCAAATAAGCCCGAACACGGTTCCGATGGCTGACGGAACGGGTCAGCGTATCGACAAATGGCTCTTCTTCGCGAGGGTTGTGAAGTCTCGCAGCCTTGCCCAGAAGCTCGTCCAATCGGGCGCCGTGCGTATCAACCGCGACAAGACCACCAATGCCGCGCGTCTGGTGCGTGCGGACGACACGCTGACCGTGTCGATCCACGATACGGTTCGCATTTTGAAGATTTGCGATTGCGGCACCCGCCGTGGGCCGGCCAGCGAAGCGGCAGAATTGTACGAGGATCTGTCGCCGCCGGAAGAGAAAGCCAAGCGCAAGGACGACGCGCCGCCCAAGGCCGGCTACACGCCGCCGAAGCGGCCACCGAACAAGAAAGAGCGCCGCGCCCATGAGCGCCTGCGCTGGGGCTGATCGCGTCTTGCTGGTTCCGGCCAAGCCGCAACCGACGGCGACGGCTCAGTCGCCTTCGCCAGGCTCGGGCGAGAAGTATTTCTCGAACTTGCCTTCTTCGCCGTCGAACTTTTCGCCGTCGGCGGGACCTTCCCGCTTGATCGTGATATTCGGCCATTTCTCGGCATATTCGGTGTTGATCGTCAGCCATTTGTCGAGGCCCGGCTCGGTGTCCGGCTTGATCGCCTCGGCCGGGCATTCCGGCTCGCAGACGCCGCAGTCGATGCACTCGTCCGGATGGATGACGAGCATGTTGTCGCCCTCGTAGAAACAGTCGACCGGACAGACCTCCACGCAATCCATGTACTTGCACTTGATGCAGTTGTCGGTCACCAAATAGGTCATCACGGAACCTCGGTCTTGTCGGACCCCGTTCAAAAGGGGCCGGTCCTTGCGCGAGCGACCGCACCGGTGTGGGTTCCGGCGCATCCTCGTTTCGCCCGGACGTAGCCGCTCGCTCGAAGGCTGACAAGGGCAAAGCATGTCGCGGCATGGGCGCTTCGGCGGAATGGATTTCTACGGCACGGCGCGACGCCCCCGTCTGGCGGCGCTGCGGAGTCGAACAGCCGCGATTTCGATGGCGTTCGCCGGGTGACCCGGACGAAGCCGGCGCGTTGATGACGAAAACGCACAGTTGTCGACGTCGGGGCGCAGGTATAAAAGCACGCCCACGCCACCCGGCTGGCCGGATGGTGGTCACCCTCGCGGGAGCTTCCCATCCTCCGGACAACCCTTCATACGGCGTCGATCTTCGGACTGGCCCTGGCTGGAGCGATGCTGATTCCGGCGCTGACGGATTTCGCCAAGGCGAATGACGACTGGCGGGTCTTCGTTTTCTCGGCCGCCGCCGTCGCGATCGTTTGCGTCCTGGTCGCTGTCGCCACCCGCGGCGCACACGTTCCGTTCACGCCGCGCCTCGGTTTCCTGCTGGTCACCTCGGTGTGGCTGTTTACGGCGGGCATTGGCGCCCTGCCGCTGTATTTCGGTTCCGTTCACCTCACCTTCGCCGGCGCCTTCTTCGAATCGATGTCCGGCCTGACGACGACTGGTTCGACCGTAATCTCCGGTCTGGACGCGCTGCCGCCCGGCCTGCTGCTATGGCGCTCCCTGCTGCAGTGGCTGGGCGGCATTGGCATCATCGGCATGGTGATCCTGATCCTGCCCTCCATCCGCGGCGGCGGCCTCTCCCTGTTCCATATGGAAAGCTCGGACAAATCCGAGAAGATCCTGCCGCGCGTCAACCAGTTGGCGGCGGGCCTGATGCTGGCCTATGCCGTGCTGACCGTGTTCTGCGTCATCGCTTACTCGGCCCTTGGGATGAGCCTCTTCGACGCCATCAACCACGCCATGACGACGCTGGCGACCGGGGGCTTCTCGACCCACGATTCGTCGATGGGCTATTTCGACGACAACAGGCTGCTTGTCGTCTCGAGCCTGTTCATGGTGCTCGCCTCGCTTCCCTTCGTCATCTACGTCCGGGCATTTCTGCCGCTGCGTTTCCAGCGCTGGAACGATCCGCAGGTTCCGGTTTTCCTGGCGACCTGCCTCGTGCTGAGCGTCGCTCTGGCCGCGACCCGCCATTCTCTCAACGCGACGCCCTTCAACGAGGCGTTCGCCAGTTCGGCGTTCAATCTCATTTCGGTGATCACCACCACCGGCTTTGCGTCCGAGGACTATACGCTCTGGTCGAACGCGGCGACGGGCGTCTTCTTCCTCGCGATGTTTCTGGGCGGCTGCGCCGGGTCGACCGCCGGCGGGATCAAGGCCAACCGGCTGGTCATCCTCTTCCTCCTCGTGAAGGCCAGCGCCCGGGGGCTGTTTCGCCCGCATGCGATCCGACGGCTGCGCTACGGCAATCAGGAGGTCACGCCGGAATTGCTGCAGACCGTGACGCTGTTCGTCTTGTTGTTTTTCGGTGTCCTGCTGATCGGTACCGTCGTGCTGACCCTGCTCGGGCACGATTTTCTCACGGCCTTTTCAGGATCGCTCACCGCGCTCGCCAATGTCGGCCCGGGATTCGGCCAGATCATCGGCCCGGCCGGAAATTTCGGCAAATTCTCCGATTTGACGCTCTGGGTGCTCTCGGCGATCATGCTGCTCGGGCGGCTCGAAATCGTGACGGTTCTCGTTCTCCTGTTTCCCGCAACCTGGGTCGATTGAGCGCTGGAACCGACGCTCTACAAACTCGAATCAATGGTGCAGTTCGATCCCAATCGTCCCGGCAATCATGTCTCGTGGTGGACACACGCGAAAATCGAGCGCTATCTCAAAGAATCCGGTTTCACCAACATCTACCGGTCCGGTTACCGCCAGTCAGTTTCGCCGCTTATGAGACGGTCTTCCCTGTTCGATTCCACGCATCCCAAAATGTCGATCTATATGGAAGCGATCTGGTAGGAGAAGTTAGCGGCCATCCATTCTTCAACACTTTCGGACATGACGCGCATCTGGACGCCTCCGGAAACTGGCGGATTTCGCTCTGACGTGATTCACTGACCTTGCGCTTTCGGGAGGTGTGGAATGT
>CANKZU010000021.1 GCA_947488615.1 uncultured Aurantimonas sp. | reverse complement strand
GAAGAGAAGCGAGTGACCCGCGGAACGGTCGAGAAAAAGTGCAGGAGCACGTTGACCACAACGACCCCAATCAGAGAGGACTCTTAGATCGAACCGAAGACTGCCACGTGTAGCGGAGGGACGAGGCGCTTCGCTAACCGCGGCTTGGCGGTGGGCGGTGGGCGGTGGGCGGTGGACGGTGGACGGTGGATACTCTTCAACAGATCGGCCGCTTGGCTAGCCGCGTTTTCCGATTGCAGACGGTCCGCTGTCGGCTCAGGGCAGGCTTGTCCTCCGCCTACGACAAGCGTGAAGGGCTTGGTTCAGACGAGAGCGAGCGTCAGGACTGGCACTGTCGCAACCGCAAGAAGCGTCACCAGCATGACAAGAATATAAGGCATGGCGCCGAGGAAGATCGTCTCGACGCCCACATCCGGGTCGTCGAGTGTCGTGTGAACCGTAAAGACCGATATCCCGAAAGGCGGTGTCAGAAGGCCGATCTCAACCGCGAGCACCGTCACCACACCGAACTGGATCAGGTCGAAACCGAAGGTTTTCGCGATCGGCGCCGCGATCGGAACCAGGATCAAGAGGATAGAGGTCGAATCGAGGATCATCCCCATCAGGAGGACGATGATCACGTAGAGCAGAATGAAGCCCCAGGCGCCGAGACCGCCGGCCGTGACAAGCTCGCCGATGGCATTGGGGATGCCGGCGACGGCGAGCATGCGGCTGTAGAAGCCGGCGGCAATCAGCAAGACGAGGATCGAGACGGAGACGACGCCGGTTTGCTTCAACACCTGCCACATCCTGGCGCGGTTCAGCTTGCGGCGGACAAGCGCGATGACGAGGGCGCCGAAGGCCCCGACGCCGCCGGCTTCGGTCGGCGTGAAGAAGCCGGTATAAAGCCCGCCAAGGACGAGAACCACGAGAAGCAGAATCGGCACGAGCTTCAACGCCATCTCCTGGGCGTTCAGCACTGTATCGGCTTCGCCGCGCCGCTCTTTCGCGTGGGCGGGATCGGTAAAGACGCTCGCGGGACGGAACCTTGCCATCAACAAGATCGCGGCGACGAAGCCGAGCGCGAGGATGATGCCAGGAATGATGCCGGCGATGAACATCGCGCCGATCGACACCTCGGCAAGCACGCCGTAGATGATCATCAACAGGCTCGGCGGGATCAGCATCCCGAGAATTGATGAACCCGCGACGGTGCCGGCGGAAAAGCCCGCCGTATAGCCGTGACGCCGCATCTCGGGGACCGCGATCTTGGTGAAGACAGCGGCCGAGGCAATCGATACGCCGGTAACGGCGGCAAAGACCGTGTTGGCGGCGACCGTCGCGATGCCAAGGCCGCCGAGCAAGCGCCGCAGAAGCGTTTCGGCGACCTGGAAGGTATCCTTGCCGACATCGGAGACGCTGACGATCAGTCCCATCAGGACGAAGAGCGGAATCGTGGCGAACAGGAAATCGGAGACACCGCTATAGGCGGCGAGCGATAACAGCCGCATCGCCAGTTCGAAATTCTCGCGGATGATCCAGATTCCCGCGAAGCCCGCGGCGAAGAGTGCGATCGCGATCTCCATGCCGAGAAGCACCAGCAGGACCAACGCGCCGATGAGCAGGAAACCGACGGTGAGGGTGGTCATGCGTCACCGGCCGGCGCCCGGCGCATTTCGGTGAGGGCGACCTTCAGGTAGGCGATCAAGGTGATCGCCGATCCCGCGACGATCAGCGCCCAGAACGGGAATGTCGGCAGGGTGAAGACACCCTGAACACCGAAAAACTCGTCGTTGCGCCAAGCACGCACCATCCCTGGCCAGGTCGCATAGATGATCGCGCCGAAAATTGCCGCGCCGGTCAGCGCGAAGAGCGTGTCGATCCCCTTCACCAGCCCAGGCGAGCGTGTGCGCAGCATGCGGGAAACGAAGTCCGCTCGGGTCATGCGCCGCGCCAGAACGGCGGCTGACATCTGCAGGAAGACGATCGCGACCACCGAATGGGCGGAGAACTCCGCGACGCCGGTAATCGGATGGTTGAAGAAGTTGCGCCCGAGCACGTCGGCGACGACGAGCAGCATCAAACCGAAGATCCAGAGTGTACCGATCGCGGCGAAGACCGAGGCGATCAATCCCAACAACCCCCTGTCGCTCCGACTGGTCTCTGCTATCGGCGGTTCCGGCCGCGTTTCGTCCGTCACGCGTTTCTCCAAGATAGAGTGGATGGTGAAATGCCCGCAACTAAGCCCGAGAAAGGAGGATGCTGGCAATGAACGCACGAAGGCACCGAACATTTGCTTGAAATCACTTGGCACGGCAAGTCAGCGGCATTCCAGATCCATGTCAGCGCGTACTTCTCCCCCAAGGGACAAATCCCGGCGGAGAATGAAAGGGGCTTACGCTGATCCCAGAAGGTCTGGGTCAATCTGCGTCAACTCACCAAACTCAGCGAAGCCCCCTCCTCCGGTCCTTGGGGCTGCCTTCTTCCCCAGCGGGAAGAAGGCGAGCGCTTTTGTGACCTCGTCAAGACGTGGGGTGCTAGCCGGGGTCTCCCGAGGACCGATCAAACGATAACCTTCAGCGGTTTTCGTCCCAGGCCCGCAGCGGCTTGGCTCCGCGTTCGCGAAGCGCGTCGAAATAGGCCTTCAGCACGGTCTTGCCCGCCTCGCCGGTCTGGTCGAGCCAAGGCTGGACGATATCGGGAAGCTTTTCGACCCAGGCCGTCTTCTCAGCTTCCGGCAATTCGGTAATCGCAAGGCCCGCCTTCTGCATTTCGTCGATCGCGCTTGTTGCTTTCTCGGTGACGTATTCGCCGTGGCGCTTCGAGGTGATCTTGCCGGCCTCGCGAAATGCGGCCTGGACGGCGTCCGGCTGACTGTCGAAGAAGTCCTTGTTGACCGCGATTCCGCCGAAATACATCGATCCGATGCCGACGCGGGTCAGCTTCGGCGCGACCTCGTAGACCCTGGTCGGCAGGATGCCGCTGGCAAAGGACAGGGCGCCTTCCGAGACGCCGGTCTGGATGTCGGTGTAGTAAGTCGTCAGCGCGCCATCAAGCGGCGTCGCTCCGGTATCGGCAAGCCAGTTCGCCGAAGTGCCCGGCGCGTTGATACGATGATTGGCGAGATCGGCGAGCGTGTCGATCTCGAAATTGGCGTAGACGTCGTAGCTGTCGGTAATCAGCGAGGAGAGGTGAACCATGTTTTGGGCCGCCCAGCTGTCGCGCAGTTCGGGCAGCTCATCGGAGAGCTTGTCGAAGATGTCGATGATCATCGTGTGGTCGGAGGTGGCGAAGGGCGTGAAGTAGGTCACGTTCTGGAGGGGCATTTCCGAGCCCTCCCAGACCGTGCCGACCATGCCGACATCGACGATGCCGTCGCGCACGGCCTCGCGGGTGTCGGTGTACTTATAAAGGGTACCGCCGTAATTCTCGACCCAGTCGACCTGATATTCGTTGCCGCCCTCCTTCAGGATGCGGTTCACCTCGGGCTGGAAGACGTTCTTCATCGCCCAGACCCAGATATTGGCCTCCGGATGGCTGGAGCCGATATTAGCGGTGATCATCTCCTGCGCGCCAACCGGTGAAGCGAGCATCGAACCGGCCAGAAGCGCTGCGGCGGCGGCGTGGCATGTGAAGTGTTTCATGTGTTCCTCCCAGAACGTTGGTCTCGTTTGTTGCGTGACATTGCCTGACGTCAGTCCGCCATCGCGCCGATCGCCGTCAGCACCCGCTCGGGCGTCATCGGCATCTCGGTGATCCTGCCGCCGAAGGGGCGGATGGCATCGTTGATGGCATTCATGATCGCAGCCGGCGCTCCGGCGGTGCCGGCTTCACCCGCCCCCTTGGCGCCGAGCTCGCTCTCGGCAGTCGGTGTTTCGACATGGCCGATGACGATATCCGGCATTTCCGCCGACATGGGTACGAGATAGTCGGCCATGGTGGCGTTGATCAGCTGGCCGCTCGCGTCATAAAGGCTCTCTTCATACAGCGCGTCACCGATACCTTGCACGATGCCACCGCGGATCTGCTCATCGACCAATTGCGGGTTGACCACTCGGCCGCAATCCTCGACGCACCAATGCCCGAGCAGCTTGACGAAGCCGGTTTCGGTATCGACCTCGACATAGCTCGCCTGCACACCGTTGGTGAAGGCGAAGGGATATTCGCTGGTGATGTAGTGGCGCGTGACGACGAGTTCGCGCGGCAGATCTTTCGGCAGCGTGTCGCCGCGGAAATAGACGACGCGGCCAAGCTCGGCGAGCGTCATTCGCTCGGCTCCGCTAGCCGAATCAACGATCTGACCAGACCGTATGTCGAGATCGTCGGGTGTCGCTTGTAGCATCACTGCCGCGACGCCGAGGATGTTCTGCCTGAGCGCACGTCCGGCCTGCAAAGCCGCTTCGCCGCCGATGCCGGTGCCGCGCGAGGCCCATGTGCCGCCACCGAACGGGGTTGTACGCGTATCGCCGGTGACGATTTTGACCTGACCGATCGCGACGCCGACGGATTCGGCGACGATTTGGGCGAGCATCGTCTCGGTGCCCTGGCCCTGTTCGGTAACGCCGGATAGCGCGACGACGCTGCCGTCCGGGTCCATGCGGACGGTGCAGCCGTCCTGCGCCGAAATGCGCGCCCCGCCGATGCCGTACATGAACGGGCTGGGATTTGTCAGCTCGATGAAGCTGGCGATGCCGATGCCGCGATGGATGCTCTTGCTGCGGTGCGCCCTTTGGTCGGCCCGAAGGCCGTCGTAGTCCATCAGTTTGATGATCTTATCGAGGCTTTGATGGTGGGACAGCCCTTCGAACCGTAGATTTGCGACGGAGGTAACGGGGTAGGCGTCGTCGCGGTAGAGATTGCGTCGGCGGATCTCGACCGGGTCCATGCCGATCGCCTCGGCGGCCATATCGACGAGCCCCTCGGTGACCGTCACCGCGATCGGGTGGCCGACCGCCCGGTACTGGCAGGTCGGGGTCTTGTTCTGCAGGACGACCGTGGTGCGGGCGCGGTAGTTCGCGAAGTCGTAGGGTCCGCCGCAAAGGTTGACGACCTGATTGCCCTCGATCGCGCTGGTGCGCGGATAGACCGAATAGGGGCCGATGCCGGTATAGTCGTCGACATCAATGGCCAGGATCTTGCCTTCACTGGTTACCGCGATCTTGGCGTCGATCTCGTGATCGCGGGCATGAATGTCGGTGGAAAAGCTCTCGACCCGGTCGGCGATGAATTTCACCGGCCGCCCCATTGTCTTGGCGATCGCGGCGGTCGCGACCTCATCCGGATAGACATGGACCTTGATGCCGAAGGAACCACCGACATCGCCGCATTGAACCCGCACATGGGATTCCGGCAGGCCAAGTTGTTCGGCAAGCACCACCTGGATCATATGCGGCGCCTGGGTCGAATGGTGCACCGTCAGCTGGTTTTCGGACGGGTCGTAATCCGCCAGAATCGAGCGCGGCTCCAGCGTCACGCCGGTGTGACGACCGGTCTTGAAGCTTGCCGAGACGATTGTGGCGTCGGAATTGAAGGCGGCATCCACATCGCCGGCCTCGTGCAGGCGACGAAAGGTGAGATTGTCGCCAAGGCTTTCGTGCAGCACAGGTGTCGATGGATCGAGTGCCGTGCGCATATCGACCAGCGGGTCGAGCGGCGCGTAATCGACGTCGATGAGAGCAACCGCATCCTCGGCGGCTAACCGCGTATCGGCAACGACCGCGACGATTGCTTCGCCGACCCAAGTCGCACGATCGACAGCCAGCGCGTGCTGCGGCGCCGACTTCATACCTTTCAGATGTTGGAGCACGCCAACCCATGGCTTGCAGAGCGGCACCAGATCGCCGCCGGTAAAAACGCGCTTTACGCCCTTGGCCTTGTCGGCGCCGTTTAGTGCAATTGCGTTGATCTTTGCATGTGCATGCGGGCTGCGCAGAAAGACGACGTGCAGCATGCGTGGCAGAACGAGATCGTCCACATAACGCCCGCGTCCTTCCACTAGCCGGCGAGCGTTGGGGCGGGGCACGGTGCGACCGATATAACTGTTCGGCCGGTCGGGATTGCCGAAACGGATGTTCATGCGGCGTCTCCCGGGGTTGGAGATTTGGCGCGCGCTTCGGCGACAGTCTGGATTGCGTCGATGATCGCTTCGTAACCTGTGCAGCGGCAGTAATTGCCACCGAGATATTCACGGATCGTGGCGCGATCCGGCGAGGGTGATTCATCGAGCAGCGCTTTGGCCGCGATCAGCATTCCGGGTGTGCAAAAGCCGCACTGCAGGGCATTGCGGACAACAAAGGCGTCTTGGAGATCGCGAATGACGTTCGTCTCCGAGACGCCTTCAATCGTCCAGACATCGGCGCCGTCGAGTTGCGCGGCAAGCATCAGGCAGCCGCGCACGAGGGCGCCATCGACCTCCAGCGTGCAGGCGCCGCACACGCCATGTTCGCAGCCGGCATGGGAGCCAGTGAGTCCGAGGTCGAGGCGCAGGAAATCGACGAGGTGGCGGCCGGCGTCGACACGTGCCTCGACGCGCTCGCCGTTGACGGTCAGCGCGATCTCAACGGTGCGTGCGATGCTCTTCGCTGCCGTCGGGCTCATGCCGCCATTCCCATACGCGATCCGGACGACAATTCTCCGACCATCCGCCGCAAAAGAACCGCGGCAAGATGCATGCGATAGCGCGCGCTGGCATTGGCGTCGGAAGGCGGATCAAGATCATTCGAAAGCGCCGCCACCGCCGCGTCGAGAGTTGCTCCCGCGTCGAGCGCCTTCATCGCATTCGTGGCGAGAATCGGCATGTCGCCCACACCGAAATACACTAGGCGCGTCGATTGCCCGCGCCGCACCCCGGCCAGCCCGGCGATCGCGAAGTCCCCCGAACGCCGGGTGAGTTCCAGAATCTGTTGGCGTTCTCCGGGTTCGGCCTTCCTCACAACGATCGCACTGATGAGTTCGCCGGGCCGAAGTGCGGTGTCGAACAGACCGGTAAAGAAGCGCGAGGCGGGGATGCGACGTTCGCCGGCCCGGCTCGTCGCGACGATCTCGGCGTCGAGCGCCACGACGCATGCGGCGAGCTCCGCGGCAGGATCAGCATTGGCGAGAGAGCCACCGATCGTGCCTCGGGAGCGAATCGCCGCATGGGCAATCAGCGGCACGGCTTGGTGAAGCAGCGGAGCGTGCTCGGCGATGAGCTTCGACGCGCCGAGTTCCACATGACGGGTGAGCGCGCCGATCCGCAAGGTTTCGCCCCGATCCGCGATTCCGGAAAGTTCCTGAACGCGATTGATGTCGATCAGCGCGACGTCCTCATCGAGGCGCAGATTGAGCGCGGCGACGAGACTCTGTCCGCCGGCCAGAATCCGGGCTCGCTCTCCCGCCTCGTCCATGAGGTCGAAGACGTCGTCAAGCGTCTCGGCACGCACATATGCGACCTTCGAAGCCTTCATGGATCGGATCTCCCTCCCGTTTTGAATGGCCGGCAGTTCAACCTGCGGAACCAGCCGGATTTCGCCTCCACAAAATCCGGTTTAATTGATCAAATGATCTATAATGCCGGCGACGAATGCAAGCGGTTTTCGATCGCCTTCGCTGAAGGACGGAAAATCGCTTGTTCCTCGGGCTTTTCGCGGGGATAGAAGGGGCGATGAATCATCGAACGCACCCTGTAGCCGGACGCAAGCGGCTATCGCCAGACGAGCGACGGCAGCAAATCCTCGACGGCGCGGTCGCCTATTTCGCCGAGGTGGGGCTCGGTGGAAACACCCGTGAGCTGTCGGCGCGGCTCGGGGTCACGCAATCGCTCATCTTCAACTATTTCCACTCCAAGTCCGAACTGATCGAGGCGGTCTACAACGAGGTCTATCTCAACCGCGTCTCGCCGAAATGGGCCCCCCGGCTCGCCGATCGCTCGCATCCGCTTCAAACGCGGCTGACCGATTTCTACAAGGAATATGCAGCGGCGATCTTCACCTACGAGTGGATGCGAATCTTCGTTTCAGCCGGTCTTGCGGGCGCCGATCTCAATGCACGGTATCTGAAGCATATCGCCGAACTGTTTTTCGACCCACTGCTTGCGGAGATGAACGATCGTTTATCGCCAGGAGTTACCGTCTCCGTAGAGGATATTTGGCTCCTTCACGGCAGCATCGTTTATCTTGGAATTCGAAAGTTCGTGTATCGGGTGCGGGTCCCGGACGATGTCGATGCCATCATTGAGCGGGCGATCGCGAATTTCCTGACCGCTCATGGCCTGGACTGACAGAACGGGGTGCTGGGGCAGCTTCCGACAAAGGTCGCGTCCGTCGCTTCGGCACTCCAGTCGGGGCGATATCCCGAGCCTATAAACATCTCGAACTGCTGCACTGGCCCTGTCCCGGCATTGGAACAGGATACCATATGCCTCCGGGCCTTTCTCGATCGCAAGATCGCGAAAACTCCGCCGACGCGGACGTCAGTGGTTGAGGATCTTTGACAGGAACTCCTGCGCCCGCTCACTTTCGGGATTGCCGAAGAACTCTTCGGTGGGTCGCTCCTCCACGATCCTACCCTCATCCATGAAGACCACCCGATCCGCGACCTTGCGGGCAAAGCCCATCTCGTGCGTGACGACGATCATCGTCATGCCTTCGCGCGCAAGCTCCACCATGACGTCGAGCACTTCGTTGATCATCTCCGGATCGAGCGCCGAGGTCGGCTCGTCGAACAGCATGGCGATCGGGTCCATTGCGAGTGCGCGCGAGATCGCCACCCTCTGCTGCTGACCGCCGGACAGCGCGCCGGGATGTTTGTTGATGTGTTCGGCCAGCCCCACTCTTTCGAGCAGGCTTTCCGCCTTGGCCACGGCCTCGGCCCGGCTGCGTCCCAGCACCTTTTCCTGCGCAAGGCAAAGATTTTCCCGCACGGTCATGTGCGGGTAGAGCTCGAAATGTTGGAACACCATCCCGATGCGCGCGCGCAGTTGGGTCAGGTTGGTCTTGCGTCCCGTGACCTCGGTCCCGTCCACGGTGATCGAGCCGATCTGCACCGGCTCGAGCCCGTTGACACATTTGATCAAGGTGGATTTGCCCGAACCGGAGGGGCCGCAGACCACCACCACCTCGCCCCGTGCCACCTGGGTCGTGCAGTCGGCAAGCACCTGGAAGTCGCCGTACCACTTCGAGACGTTTTGAAGGTCGATCATGCGGGTTTGGCCTTTTGCAGCCGGCGGACGAACAGCGATCCGGCAAGACAGATGACGAAATAGACAAGAGCGGCGAAGATATACATCTCCGCCAGCCGGCCCTCGGTCCGCGCGATGATCGACGAAACCGTCATGAAATCACGCAAGGAAACGACAAATACGAGGCTCGTGTCCTGGAACAGGATGATGCCTTGCGTCACGAGGATGGGGATCATGTTGCGAAATGCCTGCGGCAGCACGATGTAGCGCTGGATCTGCCAATAGGACAAACCGGTCGCCTGACCGGCGTGGACCTGCCCCTTGCGGATCGACTGGATACCGGCGCGGATGATCTCGGAGTAGTACGCCGCTTCGAACATAACGAAGGCGATCAGCGCCGATTGGAAGCCACCGACCGGACGGCCCAAGGCCAGCGGTACCAGAAAATAGAACCAGAAGATCACGAGGATGAGCGGGACGGACCGGATCAGGTTGACGTAGCCCGCCGCGAAAAGCGCCAGCGGTAGGATGCCGGATAGTCGCATCAATGCCAGAACCGTTCCCAGGACGATGCCGCCAATGATCGCGAGACCGGTCAGCAGAAGCGAAAGCTGCAGTCCCTGCCAAAGGAACGGCAGGTTGTCCGTGATGACGCTGATGTCAAAATTGCCCATCGCTCATGCCCCTCCGACGTAGCCGGGAATGCGCGTATGCTTCTCGATGGCCTGCGCGACAACGGTGGCCAGAAGTGCGATGCAGACGTAGATGACCGTCGCGGCCGTGAAGGCTTCAAACCCCTGAAACGTGTACTCGGCGATCTGCTGGCTTTGCGCGGTGAGTTCCAGAAGACCGATCGTCAGCGCAAGCGACGAATTCTTGAAGATCGTCAGAAATTCCGAGGTGAGGGGCGGCACGATCAGTCTGAAGGCGATCGGCAGAAGGACATAACGATAGGTCTGTGCGACGGAAAGACCGTTGGCGTAGGCCGCGCTGGTCAGCCCGCTGCCGACCGACTCGACCCCGGCGCGCACCTGCTCGGCCACGCGGCTCGCGGTATAAAGGCCGAGCGCGACGACCGCCGTCACATATTCCGGGTTCGGCATATCCCGCTTCATCCAGCGACCGACATCTTCGGGCACGATTTCCGGCACGACGAAGTACCACAGGAACATTTGCACGAGCAGCGGTACGTTGCGGAAAAGTTCGACGTAGCCCGTGCAGATCATAGAAATCGGGCGAGAGGGCAAGGTCCGCCCGACGCCGACGATGACGCCCACGACGAGTGCGATGATCCAGGCCGCGAGCGCCACGGCGAATGTCCATTGGACGCCCGAAATGAGCCATCCCAGATAGGGTTCCTCGAACAGGACGCCCCAGTTCCAGTTGTAGTTCATTGTCGGGTCGTCCCGCTTGTGATGAACACGGTGGCGCGGCTACTGCCGCTTACTCCGGCAGCGCCTGGATCTGGAACGCCGCCTTCAACAGATCGGTCTGCTCCACGCCCATCGGTCCGAACCACTTCTCGTAGATGTCATCGATTTCACCGGACCGGAACAAGGCAGCGAGGGCCTTCTTGCCGGTAAGCTCGAAGGCGCTGTCGTTGCGCGGCACCATGATCGCGTATGGATCGAAGGAGAGGAAGTCGCCGACCACGGCGAAATCATCGGGGGTTTTGGAGTTCGAGATGAGGCCGAAAAGAAGGATGTGGTCGGTCGAATAGGCATCCACCCGGTCGGTCTCCAGCGCCAGCATGCCTTCGGCGTGGTCGCGCACCGGGAGAATCTTGACCTCGAGCCCTTTCTCCTCGACCGCGGCCTTGACGGCGCGTTCATTCGTTGTGCCCTGGGCGAGCGCAATGGCCTTGCCGTCCAGATCATCCACCGACTGGATGCCCGAATCCTTGCGCGTCAGAATTTTGGTCCCCGTGATGAACGTGGTCGGCAGATACTCGACCTGCTCCTGACGGGTCAGGTTGTTCGTGGTCGAGCCGCATTCGAGGTCGATGGTGCCGTTGGCCATGAGCGCGATGCGGGTTTTCGGATTGACCGGGACATAGCGAACCTCGACATCCTTGCCGACGGTCTCCTCGACGGCCTCGACGACCTTCATGCACAGGTCGATGGTGTAGCCGACCGGCTGCTGGTTCTCGTCCAGATAGGCGAACGGCACTGAGCTTTCCCGGTGGCCGATCACGATCTCGCCCGCCTCGGCGATCTTGGCGAGCTTTCCGGTCAGCTCCTGCGCCGCTGCGGGCAGGGCCGAGCCTGCGGCGAGCACCGCGGCGAGAACGACGGATGTATATCTCATAGCGAACTTCCTTGCTGTTCAGGATTGAGGATCGTCGAGGTTGAATGTCTCCGGGTAGCCAAACAGGGCGGCACTGCCCCCGGTGTGCAGGAACACGATGTTGCGCGCGCCATCGAATCGTCCCTTGGCAACGAGATCGATGAGCCCGTCGAGCCCCTTGCCGGAATAGACCGGATCGAAGAGCAGGCCCTCCAGCCGAGCAAGAAGTTTGATAGCCTCGCGCATCCCGTCCGTGGGCAGGCCGTATCCGGGCCCCACATAGTCACAATTCGCGCGCACGCGCTCACGCTCGATCGCGAACCCCGCCCCGAGATGTTCCATCGTCCGGCAGGCAAGGTCATAGACCATGTTTTCCTGCTTTTCCTGTGGCGCGCGCACGCCGATCCCCAGAAGATCAATGTCCGATTCCAGGGCCGCAAGGCCGGCGACAAGTCCCGCCTGCGTGCCCGAACTCCCGGTCGCGTGGACGATTGCATCGATCACGAAACCGGTCTGATCCGCCTGGCGCATCAATTCTTCGGCCGCGGCCACATAACCCAACGCGCCCACGGGGTTCGATCCGCCGCCAGGAATGACGTAGGGCCTGTGCCCCTCAGCCCGGAGTTCGTCGGCCAGCGCCTCCATTTCGGCTGGCATGTCAGTGCCCCCCGGACGCATTGCCACGCTGGCTCCGTGGAGCCGATCGAGCAGAACGTTGCCGTTCAGATTGTATTGCCGGTCGTTCGAGCCGGTCCGATCCTCAAGCAGGACGTGGCACGCAAGGCCGAGCTTTGCGGCTGCGGCTGCGGTCTGGCGCGCATGATTTGACTGCGTGGCCCCCTGCGTAACGATGCAGTCCGCCTGTTTCTCCAGCGCGTCGGCCATGAGGAACTCAAGCTTGCGCGTCTTGTTGCCACCCGTGGAGAGTCCTGTGCAATCGTCTCGCTTCACCCATATACGTGGCCCCCCGAGATGTTCGCTCAGGCGGTCCATCGGCTCCAGCGGCGTCGGCAGATGTCCCAGAGCGAGCCTCGGAAAGGTCTGCAAAGTCCGGGCCAACACATCGCAGCGCCACCTCATGGTATTGTGGGCCGCGCTTTGTGTCTCGCTCGCCATCATGGGAAGTCGCCCCTTGGGATGTTTCGATCTCCGCCAATCGATAGCCGGGTACGGACCGGATTGATAATGCCGATATTCTTGCCTACTCATACTTAACGTTTGGGTGGGGCCGCATGGATCTAAAGCTTCTGGAAGACGCGCTGGCCTTGCTGGAGGAAAAAACCCTCAGCCGTGCCGCCGCGCGGCGGCATGTCACTCAGCCGGCTTTTTCCCGTCGTATCAGGGCTCTGGAGGATTGGGCCGGCGTCCCGCTTCTCGAACGCAGGGCAAACAGCGTCGTGCTCCGAGCCAGCCTGACGGAGAACGAAGCAGATATCCGCGCACTTCTCAAACGATTGTCGCGTCTACGTGGCCAAATCATCGCGCAGGGCGGGCGACCGCAAACCGTGGTCCTCGCTACCCAACATGCGCTCGCGACGGATGTGTTCGCATCGCTTCTCGATCGTTTTCAGGCCAGCAGTCCCGACCTCACCTTGCGCCTTAGAACAAAGAACCGCGAGGATTGTATTTCTCTTTTCCTGCATGGCGAAGCCGATCTCCTTCTGTGTTACGAGGCGCGGGATTTTCCGCCCCTTCCCTTTGATGCATCGATCGAACGCCGGATCTGGATGCGCGATACGCTGATCCCGGTCGTTGGCGGTTCGCTACGCTATCGGATCGACGGGGATGGTGGCACGGGGACGGCACTGCCGCTCGTCGGCTATCCGCAAAGTAGCCACTTCGGTCGTCTGATAGAGCGGACCGGTCTCAACGAACCCTTTGTCCAGGACGGGGCTTGGATGCGGGTCGAGTCGGCTTTTACGCTGGGCGTGCTCGAACTCATCCGAAACGGTGTCGGACTGGGGTGGATCCCGCATTCGATGTGCCGGCGGGATCTGGCCTCCGGAAACCTGGTGAGCATTGCCGCGCGCCACGGCTCGATCCCCCTCGACATCTCGCTGTTCGCGCCGAACGACAACCAGCCCGCCCTCGACCTTGTCGACGATATCTAATTTAGGCGCCGTGTGATCTCCAGCGAACGCACGGCGACGATGTCCGCGATGAGCCCGAACTGCCATTCCGGACAAGCCCTGAGAACCCGCGTGATGAAGGCCGACAATCCGCCGACGCTCATCACCATAGCGGCTTCTGCTATCGTTTCGGCCTGAGGCGTGTTGTGAGGAGTCAGGTCGTGTCCGGGCCCTCGGCGCGCGGGCGGGCCGCGCCGGCCTTTTGTTGTCTCGCCAGCATGGCGGCGAGTGAAATCGCGCTCTCAAAGGCGCCGACGTCGGCGATACCCTTGCCAACGATGTCGTAGGCCGTGCCATGCGCCGGGGTGGTGAAGACCGTCGCCAGTCCCGCCGTGACCGTCACGCCCTTGTTGAAGCCCTTCAGCTTCGTCGCGATCTGGCCTTGGTCGTGATACATCGCCGTGACGCTGTCGAATTCGCCGGCGAAGGCCTTCAGGTAGACCGTGTCGGAGGGATATGGTCCCTTGCAGTCGATCCCCTCCGCCTGCATCGCCTTCACCGCCGGTGCGATGATGTCGATCTCCTCGCGGCCAAACAGACCACCTTCGCCCGCATGGGGGTTTAGCGCCGCGACCGCGATCCGGGGGCTTTCGATCCCCGCGCGCCGCATGGTCTCGTCGGCCAGTCGCAGCGCCCGGCAGATCGATTCGAAATTGATCTGATCGATCGCTTCGCGCAGGGATACATGGGAGGTGACGCGGGTCATCCACTGGCCCTCGAGCACGTTCATCTCCGAGAACGGACCAACGTGATCGAGAAGATGGGCAAACATCTTGTGCTCGTCGGGAAACTTCCACCCACCCCTGTACATCGCCTGCTTGTTGAGCGGTGCGAAGCTGATGGCGTCGACCGCGCCGGCCTTGGCGAAGTCGACGGCCCGCGCGAGCGTCTCGCCGGTCAGACGGCCTGACTCCGGACTCATCTCGCCGACAGGGAGGGCGTCGGGATCGATATTCCTCAGATCCACGATCGGAACCGCGCCGTTATCGAAACGGGCCTCGGCCGGCGACGTCACCACGGCGAAGTCGAGCGGCACCCCGGCCTGGCGCGCGCCGCGTTCCACCACACGACGATCGCCGACGACGACCAGCCGCGCCACACTCGCCATCCGGCGGTCGCTCAGGATGCGGGCGGTCTGCTCCGGCCCGATCCCGGTGCAGTCGCCGGGCACCAGAGCGATCAAGGGGCGTTCGTCATCGCGGTTGGTCATCGGTTTCCTCTCTGTGCACAAGCCAGGCGGCGCCACGATCGGCCTATTCGTTGTCGCCGTCGATGGCGGCAATCACGGCGTCGGTGACCTTGCGCGTCGTCGCATCGCCGCCAAGATCCGGCGTATGGAAGGCGCGGTCGGCGGTCACCCTTTCGACCGCCCGCATCAATCGAGCGGCCGCCTCGGGCTCACCGAGATGGTCGAGCATCAGCGTCGCCGTCCAGAACGTCCCGATCGGATTGGCGATGCCTTTGCCGGTGATGTCGAAGGCCGAGCCATGGATCGGCTCGAACATCGAGGGAAAGCGTCGCTCGGGATTGAGGTTGGCGGTGGGTGCGATCCCGAGCGATCCGGCCAGGGCGGCGGCCAAATCCGACAGGATGTCGGCATGGAGATTGGTGGCAACGATGGTATCGAGCGTTTCCGGCCGCAGCGTCATGCGCATGGTCATGGCGTCGACGAGCTCCTTGCCCCATTCGACGTCGGGATAGTCGGCTGCCACTTCGGCGGCGATCTCGTCCCACATCACCATGCCATGCCGCTGGGCGTTGGACTTGGTGACCACGGTCAGCTTCTTGCGGGGACGCGAGCGCGCCAGATCGAAGGCAAAGCGCATGATCCGCGTGACACCCGCCCGGGTGAAGATCGCGACCTCGGTCGCCACCTCCTCCGGAAGGCCGCGATGTGAGCGTCCGCCCTGCCCGGCATACTCGCCCTCGGAATTCTCGCGCACGATGACCCAGTCGAGCCGCTCCGGGCCGACGTCGCGCAGCGGGCTTTCGACACCCGGCAGAATTCGCGTGGGCCTAACATTGGCGTATTGATCGAAGGATTGACAGATCGCCAGGCGCAGGCCCCAGAGCGTCACATGGTCGGGTACGTCCGGCGCGCCAACGGCGCCGAAATAAAGCGCGTCGAAGTCGGCGATCCGCTCCAGGCCATCGGCCGGCATCATCACCCCGTGGCGGCGATAATAGTCGGAGCCCCAATCGAAACCCTCGAATTCCAGCGCGAAGCGTCCGTCGCGCGCCGCAAGTGCTCCCAGCACTTCGATTCCGGCCTCGATCACCTCAACCCCGATGCCGTCGCCCGGGATGGCGGCAATCTTGTAGTGCTTCATGGTTCTCCCGCCCCCGCTGCAAATCCAGCCCAGCCGCGACGCATTCGCGCGCGTCCCTGGTTGGCCTCCTCGCTCACGGCGTTACCCCATTGCTCCACTGTTAACAATAGTTACGCGCCAAAGAGAGTTGCCGATTGGTCTGCCGGCATTCTGGCTCGGCGGATAGCTGTAAATCCCCTAATCTTGGCTCTCCGGCGCAGCATGGGCAATATGAGCCAGCCATGGACATATTGTTGACAATAGACAGCGTCGATTGATAGCTGATGCAAGCGTCTCCTCGCAAAACCGTCCTTGCGTGAGGCACAGCACCGGCCCGCCGAGGCGGGTTGATCGTCGAAGACGAATCTTCGACTGAGAATTCGAAACGAGAGTCTTTGCATGGACCAGCGCACGCCCACCCACTTCACCCCGCAGAACGACCCGTCCGTCGGCGAAGGGCTGACGGCCGAGGTCGCCGCCTTCGTTCTGGATACCGGCTACGATGCCATTCCCTCGCAGGTCGTCGACCTTGCCAAGAAGTCGATCCTAGACGGGTTCGGCCTGGCGCTGTCGGGGTCCGTCGCGGCGTCCGGACGCTATGTGCAGCGGCATCTCAAGGACGTCGCCGGCGCCGGTTCGGCCATTGTGATAGGGACCGACATCAAGGTGCCCTCGCGCTTTGCCGCCTTCGCCAACGGGGTCGGCATTCACGCCGACGATTACGACGACACCCAACTCGCCGTCGCCCATGATCGCGTCTATGGTCTGCTCACCCATCCGACCGCGCCATGCCTGCCGGCCGCCTTCGCCGAGACCGAGACCCGGTCGCTGTCCGGCCGCGATCTGCTGGCGGCCTATCTCGTCGGGGTTGATGTCGAGTGCAAGATCGCCGAGGCGATCTCGCCGCGGCACTACCAGCACGGCTTCCATGCGACCGCGACCTGCGGCACCTTCGCTGCGGCCTCGGCCGCCGGCAAGCTACGCGGCTTCGACCAGGAAACGCTGCAGCGGGCGCTGTCCATCGCCGGCAGTCAAAGCGCCGGTCTGCGCGAGAATTTCGGCACGATGACCAAACCCTTCCACGCTGGGCGCTCGTCGGAATCCGGCATCGTCGCCTGCGATTTCGCCGAGATGGGATGGAGCGCGACAGACAAAATCCTCGAGGCGCCGCGCGGCTTCTTCCAGGCGCATGGCGGCGGCTACGATCTCAACGCCATTCGCGGCAAGCTCGGCGCGCCCTGGAGCTTCGCCGATCCGGGAATTTCGATCAAACCGCACCCCTCGGGCTCCCTCACCCATCCCGGCATGACCGAGATGCTCGCGCTGATCGCCGCGCATGGCATCAAGGCCGAGGACGTTGAACGGGTCGATGTCGGCACCAACCACAACATGCAGAATGCCCTCATTCATCGGCGGCCCCGGAACGAGCTCCAGGCAAAATTCTCGATGGAATTCTGTATGGCGATCCTGCTGCTGGACGGGCGGGCGAACCTGCCCGAATTCACCGACGAGACGGTGCTGCGCGATGATGTGCGGGCGATGATCGAACGGGTTCATTTCGCCGTGCATCCGGAGGCTGAAGCCGCCGGCTACGCCAAGATGACGACGCTCATCGACATCCACATGAAGGATGGGCGAACGATTTCCGGCCGGGCCGATTTTGGCAAGGGATCGCCCGCCAATCCGATGAGCTACGAGGAGGTCGCCGACAAATTCCGTGGCTGCGCGGAATTCGCGGAATGGCCGAAGGAGAAGAGCGAGACGATCATCGACATGGTCGCGACGCTCGAAGAGGCAACGGATATGGGCAAGCTGGCGGCCGCGCTCGCGGCCTGAATGCGAAAACCTCGACACGGGCCGGCAGCGCCGACCGGTGTATTCGGAAGCGAGATCGTGAAAGTGGCGCCTATTTCCGGCTGCCGTGGCGTCCCATCAATCGGACGATGATCAACGGCGCCATGAGGTTCGTCATGAACGAACGGACAAACTGGAAGCTCGCGACCGTGGCGGATGCGAGGCCCAGCGCCTTGGCCGTCGCGATCATCTCGCCGAGACCGCCGGGTGCAACAGCCAGCGCCAAGGTCGGAAACGACAGCTCCGCCAATATCGGTAGGGCGAAGGCCGCGAAAACCATCATGGCGCCGACCAGCGTCAGGCTCGCGCCGAGCCCGGCGATGGTCGCCCGCGGTAGCCGCGTCAGATCCTCACGCCGAAGCCGCATGCCGAGCGAAAAGCCGATGGCGATCTGCGCCAGAATCAGCAGCGGTCGCGGCATCGGCGCCAGAGCGTAGCCCGAAAGCACCAAAGCGACACCGACTGACATCGGCATGATGATCCACGGGTTGAGGAGGTTGAAGCGGTTCGCGACGAAGGCCAATGCGACGCCAAGGACGAAGCATGTCGCCAGCGCCGCGTGGCTCCCACCAACCGGTGGTGCGACAGCGATGGCTGCATCGATGTCGGGCCCGATCAGAAGCGGCACGGTAACGACGACCAGAACCACCCGCAGGCTGTGCGCGACCATAACGAAGTCGGCGCGGGCATTGAGGTCGGCGGCCAGCGAGGACATCTCGGCCATACCGGCGGGTAGCGCGGCAAGCAGGGCGCTCAATCGATCGACGCCGGCCAGGCGGGCAAGCGGCAAGGAAATCGCGACCGCAATCAGATTCGCGGCGACCGCCGCGCCAATCATCACCGGCAGCAACGCGGCCACATCGTAGATGGTCTCGACGTCGAGGACCGAGGCGACGGACGAGCCGATCAGGAGCTGTCCGGAGCGCCGGATGAGATGCGTGCGGCCCATGCCGGGTACGCTATTGGCATAGATTGCCGCGCCCAGCATCGACCCGAAGATCCAGGCAAGCGGCAGACCGAGCCAATGAAACACCCATGCCGTTGCCGCCGATGCGGCGAAGCCGCCGGCGGCGACCAGCGCCGAGCGGACGGTCACGAAAGATAGGCGCCGCCGTTCACGTGGAGAGTCTCTCCCGTCACATAGCGTGCGCCCGGGCCGCAGAGATAGAGCACGGCCGCCGCGACTTCTTCCGGCAGGCCCCTCCGCCCGACGAGATTGGTGCGCGTCTCATGATGCTTCGGCGCCGTGCCACCAGTCGCTGCCCGGCTCGTCTCGATCAGGCCCGGCGACACGCAATTCACCGTGATGCCCTCGGGCGACAACTCGTGCGCCAGTGCCTTGGTCAGACCGACGAGCCCGGCCTTGGCGGCGATGACATGGGCCCGATGTGGCGCCCCGGTATGGGCCGTGAGGCCGCCGATATTGCAGATGGCGGCGGCATCGCTCGAACGCAGCAGTGTCAACGCCGCCTTTGTGACGAGGAAAGCGCTGTCGAGATTGACGGTCATCACCTGTCGCCAGGCCTCGTAAGTCAGATCATCGATCTTGGCCTCGGGCCGGATCGCGGCGTTGTTGACGAGGATGTCCAGCCGTCCGAACGCCGACTGCGCCGCGCCGACGATCGTCTCGGCGCTCGCCGGGTCGCAGAGGTCCGCGATAATCGCGGTCGCCTTCCCGCCTACCGCCGCGACCGCCGCGACCGTCTCCTCGGCGGCATCGCGGTCCCGCGCGGCGTGGACGACGACCGACGCGCCCGCGCGGCCGAGCGCCACCGCTATTTTCCGCCCGATGTTGCGTGAAGCCCCCGTTACCAGGGCCACTCGGCCCGCCAGTTTGCACTCGCTCATGTCTGATCCCCGTCGATTGATGGTCACACGCCCGCGAGCTTGGCGATCGCGGTTGCGCTGTCGGTTGCCTTGAAGATACCGGCGCAGCCGGCGAGGATCGCCTCCCCTTCCTCCACCCCGCCATAGCGGGCGTTAGCCAAGAACTTCGCGTCGATCTCGGCGCGGCTCAGCGGTGCCTCGGCGCCTCCCCTGATATGATCCTGCCTTGCCTCGAAGACCGCGCCGTCCTCGGTCTCGACGCGAACATGGCCGGTAAAGCGTGCCGGATAGGGGTCTTCCGGATCGATTTCGTAGGTCACAAGGCGGCTGAGACGCAGCAGCGCCTCGTCCAAGATCGCCTGTTCCGAGAAATCCTCGAGACCGGCGCGGCCGCGCTCGAGGCCAAGAGCCACGCCGAAGGGCAGGCTGAACTTGGCCGCATAGTCGGTCGGCGGATTGCGCTTCAGGTCGAGCGGCTCCCAGAGCCGGTGGACGTAGCCGTCTGAGGTCAGGCAGTGGATTTTTACGATGTTTTCGATCGGGACACCCTGTGATCGAAGCTTGATCGCGCAGTCGATATAAGGCTGCACCATCGTCCCGCAGGGATACGGCTTGAATGTGATCGTCTCGGCCACCCAGCGTTCGCCGAGCTTGTCCATCATCTTGTCGTAGAGGGGATCGATCGACGGCGCGAAAGCCTTGAAGAAGCCGTGCTTCCCATCGATCACAGCGCGAGGGCCGAGGAACCCGCCCCGCCCCATCAGCGCCGCCCGCATGCCGGACTGCGCTGCCCAGCCGGCATGCATCCGCTTGGTCCAGCTTCCGTCCCCCAGATATTCGATGATCCCCGAGGCGGTCGAACCGGCAATGCCGAGAGCGTTGCGAAGACCGGCCTCGTTCGTCCCGGTCGCGACCCCCACCGCGAAGGCCGAAGCGAGCGAGCCCAGGACGGCCGTCGGATGGAAACCCGCACGATGGATGGCCTTCGGTGCCGCGAGGCCGAGCCGGCACATCAGCTCGATGCCGGCCGCCATCCCGAGCAGAACCTGTCCACCGGCCAGCTTCTCGCGTTCCGCGATGGCGAGGATCGCCGGGACGATGACGGCGCCCGAATGCACCGGTCCCCCCTCGAACGTATCGTCGAAATCTTCGCCATGGGCCGCCGTGCCGTTTATCAACGCGGCGTCGGCGGCGCTGAACCGCCGGGCATGACCAATGGCGACGTGATTACCCGCCTCGGCAGAGGCGATGACAGCGGCGACGTAGCCCGAACGCCTCGCCGCGAGGCAAAGGCCGACGACATCGACGAGGATCGCCTCGGTCGTCTCGACCATAGCCGTAGAAACGTCGGACAGCGACAGCCCGGCCCCCCAGTTCGCGAGACGCTCCGAAATGGTGGCGTCCGTCATGGCATTCTCCGTTCGATAAGGGCCATATGTATGTGCGGTATCGCTCAGTTCGCGGCCGCGCGACGATCTGCCCACGAGGCGATCAGCGGCCGGATCAGCGAGCCAAGGATGAAGATCGCCGCGACAACGAGGAAGCCGAGCGAGATCGGATCGGTCAGGAAGATCGCGTGATCGCCGCCCGACAGGACGAGGGAGCGGCGATAATTGCTTTCCACGAGATAGCCGAGGACGAGCCCGAGGACCGTCGGCAGGAACGGGAACTTCAGAAGGCGCATCGCGAAGCCGACCACACCGGCGATCAACACGATCACCAGATCGAAAAGGCTCTGGTGGATCGAGAAGACGCCGGAGAAGATCAGCGCGAGAATGAAGGCATTGAGATAGGCGCGCGGCCGGTTCACCAGCCAGATGCATGGCCCCATCATCGCCATGCCGATGAACAGCAGCGACACGGAGGCGATGAGCATCCCGCCATAGAGGCCATAAACGACGTTCGCGGACTTGATGAAGATCATCGGTCCCACGCTTATCCCGTGGATCAGGAAACCGCCGAGCAGGATCGCCGTCGAGTTCGATCCCGGTATGCCGAAGGACAAGAGCGGGATGATCGCCGTCGCCGCCACGGTATTGTTGGCCGCTTCGGGCGCCGCGATGCCCTCCGGCGAGCCGTGACCGAACTCGTCCTTGTGCCGCGACCAGCGCCGTGCCTCGTTGTAGGACATGAAGGACGCGACAGTTCCCCCGGCACCCGGCATGACGCCCTCGAATGTACCGATGACGCTGCCGATCATCTGCGAGGGGATGAGCCGGGCGGCCAGCTTGCGGCCGGGAAACTCGATCCGCGCGCGGCTTTCGACCCGCAGATTTTCGCCCTTCTGCGCCGTCTGCACGAGAAGTTCGCTCACCGCGAAGAGCCCGACCATGATCAGGACCGGTTCGATGCCGCCAAGGAGGTCGGCGGTGCCGAAGGTGAAGCGGTTGCCGCCGGTGACCGGATCGGTTCCGATGGTCGCGACCATCATGCCGAGCACCCCGGCGAGGAGGCCCTTCACCAGCGAGCCGCCGGATAGCGAGGCGATGACGCTCAACCCGAGAATGCCGAGCGCGAAATAGGAGGGCGGTCGGAAGGACAGCGCGACGCTCGACAGCGGCTCGCTCAGGACGACGAGCATCACCAGGCCGAAGAGGCTCCCGAGAACGCCCGAATAGAGGGAGATGCCAAGCGCCAGTCCGGCCTTGCCCTGGCGGTTCATCTCGAAGCCGTCGATGACGGTGGCCGCCGCGGCGTTGGTCCCCGGCGTGCGGATCAGGATGGCGGGGATCGAGCCGCCATATTCCGCGCCGATATAGGTCGAAGCGAGGAGCACGATCGCCGAGGTCGGATCGAGGCTGTAGGTGAACGGTAGAAGCAGCGCCATGGTGATCGACGGAGACAGGCCCGGAAGCGCGCCGCCGAGGATCCCCCATGCGACGCCGACGATCGCGAACAGTCCCGCGGGCGTCGTCAGCAGCACGTCGAGCGCTTGGGATATGACGTCCATCAAACCACCAATCAGCGAAGCAGGAGCCAGAAGTCGCCGGCGGGAAGCGGAATTCCAAGCGCGAGGACGAACAGCAGCCAATAGAAAACCGCGCCGCCCGCGGCGATAGCGAAGACGCGCCAATTCAGCGTCACGCCCCCATACAGCGACGCGGCCACGATCAGCGCGAAAACGCTCGGCAGATAACCGAGCGGGCGCACGGCCACGAGATAGCCGACGGCGATGACGAGAAGTCCGCCCGCCTTGAGAATGCCGCCGATGCCGACACGTCCGGCTTCAGCTGTCGCGCCCTCATCGGAGACAGGGCCGATCTTTCGCCACATGCGGCCAGCAACCATTGCCTTGAGGCAAAGAACCACGCCAAGGGCGATCATCAGCATGGCCAGCGCCCGCGGCAGTCCGGCCGGCCCGACCGTATCGTCGAGCGCGCTTGCCCGGATATCCAGCGTCATAATCAGGTAACCGAACCCGATCACGATCGCCGCGATTCCGCCAACGAAATCCCGTGAACTCAAGTAAGTCTCCCGGCCCGAAAGTCCGAGGCGGCGCGACGTCGCGCCGCCTCAAACGCATTTACTGGATGACACCGGATTCCTTCAGGAAGGACTCCGTTTCGTTCGCGAAGGTCTGGATGAATTCGACATACTCGGCATGAGGAATGTATTCCGGCCGCAGACTGGCTTTGCTGTAGGCGGCCTTGTAGTCTGGGTCCTCCAGGAGCTGCGGGATCGCCTTCTCCCAAGCGGCGATGACGTCGTCGGGCAGGCCCTTCGGCCCGGCGATGCCGCGGAACTTGCGGGCGACGATATCATAGCCCGCCTCGGACACTGTCTCCACATCCGGGTAGGCGTCCAGCCGATTCTCCGTGAAGGTCGCGAGGATACGGACCTGACCGGCCTCCAGCTGCGAGCTGAGCTCCTGCACCTCGCCGACGCCTATGTCGAGCGTGCCGTTGAGCACGTTGATCATCATGTCGCCGCCGCCCTCGTGGGTCACCACGGCGGCATCGACGTCGGCGGTCGTCTTCAGCCGCTCCAGCAACTGCCGCTCCAGCGACGCGGGATTGGCCGCCCCCCAGGTTCCGCGACTATCCTTGGCCTTGGCGATCACGTCGCCGAGACTTTGAAATTCGCTATCGGCAGACGTGTAGATCACCTCGGGATCGGAGAATACGTTCACGAGGGGCTCCAGATCCTTATATGTCGCCTCGGGGCTCGACAGGAGCGAGGTATAGATGAAGGTCGGCGTCGTCGCATACAGCACCGATCCATCGGCGGGTGACGCTGCCAGATGCGCCATCGCATTGGCGCCGGAACCGCCCTTGACGTTGTCGACCACGACATTGGCGCCGAGCGCGGGGCCGAGATATTTGGCGAGCTCGCGAAGGAAGACGTCGCTGCCTCCGCCAACGCTCGAATGGGTGACCAGCGTCACCGTATCGACGGGATAATCCTGCGCCGATGCATGGCCCGCCGTCATGGCGAGGCCCGCGGCAAATACGGCCGCTCTCAGATTGACGATCATAGTCATCCTCCCTGTTGGTCGAACGGATACGATCCGATCGCTCTCCCATCGACAGCATTCACGGCCCCTCGGGAAATTGTCAAGTGTCAACAATTGCACGAAAAGCCGTATGGCTTTATCGATGGGCGTCGGAGGAAGCCCTCTTCGCCAGGGCTTCCTTATGTGCCAAGCGGCTCCGGCTGACTTCCCAGATATTATCAACAATGGAGTTCGATCCGCATGCAAGAGCCCCAGCCCGCAATCGATCGCCGCATTGATGGCACGGACGGCCCGCTCGCCGGCTTTTCCTATACGCGGGTCGCAACGCGGGGCGCCGAGATCAACGTGGCAACAGCGGGCGGCGGTCCACCGCTCGTCCTCCTGCATGGAAACCCGCTGACCCATTTCAGCTGGCACCGGATCGCCGCCTCCCTCGCCCGCGAATTCACCATTATCGCCCCGGATTTGCGCGGCTACGGCGACAGCTCCAAGCCGGACGGCGGCGAGGACCATGCCGCTTACGGCTTCCGCCCGATGGGCGAAGATGTCTTCGACGTGATGGACGCGCTCGGCCATAAGCGCTTTGCCGTCGCCGGCCACGACCGCGGCGCGCGCGTCGGCTTCCGAATGGCGCTGGACCAGCCCGAGAGGATCATGCGGCTTGCGGCGCTCGACATCGTGCCGACCTACAACGTCTTGTCCAAGGTCACGCTCGGCTGGGGGATGGAGAGCTATCACTGGTTTTTCATGGCGCAGAAGGCGCCGTTTCCTGAAAAGCTGCTGTCGGCCGACCTCGGCTATTACATGGACTACAAGCTCAACAAGAAGGGCGTCGGCCTGTCGATCTTCGCGCCGGAAGCCATCGCCGAATACAAGCGCTGCGCGACGCCCGAACAGATCCACGCGGTCTGCGAGGACTATCGCGCCACCATCGGGATCGATTTTCCCCTCGACACGGCCGAGCACGGCAAACGCAAGATCGCCTGTCCCGTCCTCGTACTCTGGGGGTCGAACAGCCATTGCGGCCGCCACTTCCAGCCTCTGGAAGCCTGGGGCGAGTGGTGCGACGATCTCCGCGGCCACAGTATCCCGACCGGCCATTACCCGGCCGAGCATCGGCCGGATTTGGTCGAACCGGCCTTCCGCGCCTTTTTCCAGGGCGATGAGCCGGAGCCCTACACGGAATGATCCGCGCCATCGATCCAGACGCCGCGAAAGCTCTCGTCCATTCTGGCAAGGAAGTCGCCTTTCTCGACATCCGCGAAGCGGGACAGTTCGGCGAGGGACATCCGCTATTCGCGGTGCCCTGCCCTTACAGCCGTCTTGAGCGGGAAGTGGTTCGTCTGGTGCCGCGGACGAACGTGCCCTTGCTCCTGATCGACGATGGCGACGGTGTCGCGAAAACAGCCGCCGCCTATCTTTCAGGTCTCGGCTACACCGACATCATGATTGTCGCCGGCGGCACTCCCGGCTGGAGCCAGGCCGGATTCACCCTGTTCAAGGGGGTCAATGTCCCCTCCAAGACCTTGGGTGAACTCGCTGAGCACCAGTGGCGTCCGGATGTCATCACACCAGAGACATTGGTTGAATGGTCGGACGGCGGCAATGTGGCGCTGTTCGACGCCAGGCCGCCGGGCGAGTTCGCGAAGATGCATGTCCCGGGTGCGGTTTGCCTTCCGAATGGCGAATTGGCCTACCGCGTGGCAGCCCTTCGCTTGCCCGGCGAAAAGCCGGTCGTCGTCGGCTGCGCCGGACGCACGCGCGGCATCGTCGGCGCAATCGGATTGAAACTGATGGGCCACGCCGGACCCGTCTACGCGCTCGAAAACGGGACCCAAGGCTGGGCACTGGCTGGCCACGATCTGGAGCGCGGAGTGGCGGCGACTCCTTTCCCTGGGCTCGACGCGGCATCTCAGGCTGCGGGACGTGAGCGAGCGAGCACCTTTCTCGACCGATGGAACATTCCTGTCATATCGTCCGACGACGTGTGCGGCCTTCTCGCCGATCCGACGCGGACGACGTTCGCCTTCGACGTGCGGTCCGAAGCCGAGGCGTGCGCCGACCCGCTCGCCTTCGCGCCACACGCGCCGAGTGGCCAGCTCGTACAGGCGACCGACCAGTATGTCGGCGTCCGGCACGCCAGGCTGCTGCTCTGCGACGATATCGGCATCCGCGCCGGTCTTGCGGCGTTCTGGTTGCGCCAGCTTGGCTACGAGCCGGTGGTCGCGCTCATTGGTGCAGGGCTGCGGGCATTGGAACCTCAAGGCGCGCCGGCTCCGACGCCGGCTTTCGCACCAATCACCGTCGACGCCCACACCGCGCTCGGTGAGGCAATCGCCGGCACGGCTCTGCTGATCGACCTTCGGCCCTCACGCGCCTATCGCAAGAGCCACCCGGAGGGCGCGGTCTGGGGAACAAGAGCGCGGCTGAATCAGGTCATCGCGCAGGACAAGCGGCGGATATTGCTGGTTGCCGGGGACGACGCGGTCCTTGCTGGAGCTGTTTGCGAGCTCGATCGGCCAGATGGTGCGGATTTCGCCGTCGTCGCTGGCGGCCATACAGCCCTGCTGGAGTCGGGTTGCCGGGCAGTTGCGTCGCCTTCCAGCCCCAGCGACGAGGAAGCGATCGATTTCCTCCGCTTTGTTCACGACCGGCACGACGGCAATCTCGACGCATCTCGGCAATATCTTGCCTGGGAGATGGGTCTCGTCGCGCAACTCGACGCGGCCGAGCGGAACGAGTTTCAACTGCCGCAGGCATATCCCTTGTAATGCACCACGCCCTGCGACGAGGCCTTCCGAAGTCGCGGCTGCAACATGGAGCCACCGTGCACTGGTGCCGGTCGTGTGGAGGCCCTTGGCGTCAGGAACCGATCTCAGGGGTGACCGCTGCCGTGCGGCGCCGGCGGAACCGCGTCAGCCCCGTCAGGCCGATCGACAGGAGCATGAGCGCGAGGATTACCGCCGCGCCCGGCCGCTCCAAGACGTAGGCAGGATCGCCGCCGCTGATTTGCCACGAGCGTAGCAGATTGGTCTCCAGCAGCCGGCCGAGCAGCAGACCCACCACCGTCGCGGCGACCGGATAATCATAGCGCAGCATCACCCAGCCGAGCACGGCGAAGAGGAACAGCGTGATCGGACCTGATGACGATCCCGTCAGTGCGTAGCTGCCAAACACAGACACGACGAGGACGCTCGGAATCAGGAAACGCAGCGGAACACGAACGATCGAACTCGCGAGATAGACAAATCCGAGACCGACGAAGAGAAGCAGCACGGCCTGGGCGAAGTTCGAGAAGATGATCGCGTAAACGATGTCCTTGTTCTGACCGATGAAGCTCGGCCCGCCGACGATGTTGTGCATCGCGAACGCGGCGAGGAGGATGGCAGTGGCGCCGCCGCCCGGAATTCCGAGCGCCAGCATGGTCGCCATCGCGCCTCCCTCGGAGCTCGAATTGGCGGCTTCCGCCGCGATCACGCCTTTAGGGTTGCCTTTGCCGAAGGTATCTCCATCGGGGGCGTTCCGCTTGGTCTCGGAATAGGAAATCAGATTCGAAATCGAGGAACCGACGCCGGGCACGGCGCCAACGAGGACGCCCACGGTCGCGCCACGGGCGATGATGGTCGGGTAGCGCAACGCCAACTTTACGCCGGCGATGATACGGGCGAAGCTGATCGTTCGTGAGCCCTCGTCCTCGATCAGATAATGAACATTGACGAGATTGAGGAGCTGGCTCGCCGCCAGCAGTCCCATCATCGCCGGGATCGTCGGAATGCCATCGAGAAGCCAGGGGACGCCCATCGTCCCGCGGATGAAGCCGGCGGTATTCATGCCGATGGTGCCCAGAAGAACTCCGAAGACTCCCGCCAAAAGTCCGCGGGCGATCGAGGTTCCGGCCAGCGATCCGAGCAGTAGCATGCCCCAAACGGCGACGACGAACATTTCGAGCGGGCCCATCTTGAGGACCAGCATGGAAACCGGAGCGATCAGGAAGGCAAGCAGGACATAACTCGACAAAGTGCCAATGACAGACGCGGCGAGCGCCACGCCCAGCGCCTCGTTGTGACGTCCCTGGCGCGCCATCGGATAACCGTCGAAGGTCGTTGCGACGGCCGAGGATGTGCCGGGAATGTTCATCAGAATCGCCGGCACCGAACCGCCAAACCCCGCCCCGGTATAGATCGAGGTCAGGAAGATGATTGCCGGCAGGAAATCCATGTAGAGCGTCAGCGGCAGGAAAATCGCCATAGCCATGGTGATCGAGATACCCGGCATTGCGCCGAAGAACAGGCCGATCAGCAACCCCGGCAGGAGCCACCCCCAAGCCGACCACGACGAGGTCAGGATGGCAAAGGCCGCGTAAAGGGCATCCATCTCAAGCATCGGACGGCCTCAAAGGATTCGCATCGGAAACGGATACGGCACGAGGGTGCTGTAGCCATAGACAACGAACAAAGTAAAAGCCGCGCTGAACAGCAGGACGAGCCACCATTTGCGTTCGCCGCAGAGCACCAGGCCGAGGGCCATGAACAGAAAGGTCGCGACGTCGAAACCGATCTCTTCGAGAAAAACGGTGAAGATGCCCAGCAATGCGGCCAGGGCGCCGACTTTGATCAGGTCGCGCCGTTGTCGGGCGGAATCCTGATCGACGACCGGGTCGTCGGCGGCTGCGACGACGTCGGAGGTCGTTCCGCTATTGTCCAGCGGTGGCCGTTTGAAGCACTGGGGCAGGACGCAGGCGATCAATACCAGCGCGATAACCGCGGCCGGCTCCACGAGCAGGAGATTGTTGATCTTTAGCGAAACCGCGCGGGCGTCGAACAGATAGGCAAGGACGACGACACCCATAAATGCCAGGAAGCCGAGATGGCCCCAATCGACGACGCGTCGTGTTGCGCCATTACGCATGGAGCCGACCCCCGGTTACAGGTGAAAGACGGCCGCGGCCAACAATTGGCCGCGGCCCCTAAGCCTGCTTGCGCGGCTCAGGATCCCTTGAGGAGATCGACATGTGTCTCCATCACTTCCGCGGTGCGCCGCAGGGCTTCCTGCGATGCGTCGGGACCGAACCACTCCCAAGCGAGCTGCTGCCCCTTGAGGGACTCGATGACCTTCGGATCCTTCGACGTTTCCTCGATCGCGTCGACAAGGATCTGGTAGCGATCGGGATGACTCTCCTTCATGCTGGACTGAACTGCCCAACCCCGCTGCGAACCGGCGACGAACTCGGTCATGCCGAAGTCGGCCGCACTCGGCGCGTCCCACGGCTCGCGTTTGGCGTCATCGAAGACCAGGAGCGGACGGATCTTCTCCGCGAGCGGAAGGAAACCCTGTCCGCCAACGAGGCCGATATCGACGACGCCGCCAGCGGTCGCGTTGCGGGTCGGACCGCCGCCGTCGTAGGTCACGGTCCGCAGGCCTTCGCGGTCGATGCCGTTGGCGTCCGCGAAGAGCATCAGGTTGACGAAGTCGGCCGACGCCGGCTGCACGCCGATGCTCAGGCTGCCGGCGTCCGCTTTCAGTTTTTCGACGACGGCTTCGACGGAGTCGAGATCCTTCCCCGCCTCCGTCGCCATCAGCGTGTAGTCGCGTGACGGTAGATTGATCATCTGGAAGTCCGACACCTTGAAGGGTGCGTCCTGAATCAGAATGTTCAGTGGAATGTACGGCGCGGCCGAGGTGCAGAGAATGCTGTAGCCGTCATCGGGCTGTTGCAGAAAGTACGTGTGTCCCAGCAGCGCGCCCGCACCACCGCGGTTGACGACGATCAGCGGCTGGCCGAGGCGCTCCTGCAGGAATGGGGTGAAGGCGCGGGCCAGACGGTCGTTGTAGCCGCCGGTATCAAACGGCACGACGACGTTAATCGGTTGATCGGGATAGGCCGACTGTGCCCTGACGATGCCCGGCGCGGCAAGCGCGGTCGTTGCGATAGCCCCTCCAGCGGCCAGACGCAGCGTATCGCGACGTGTGAATTTGGTGGACATGACTCCTCCCTGAGCGGTCCGGAAATATCAGGCAACCGGTTCCGGTGGCCCAATTCGGTTCTACGGCTTCCTCAGACCAACTGTCAACAATTCAGAGTTTGGGCCCCTTGCGGCATGACGCGCTTCTTGCATCGCACGGCATTCATGCGGGTTGCATCGATCCGATACTGCGTCCAAACGGCCCGCATTGGCGTTTTTGCCATCTGTTGACAATTCTGGGGCACGCCTGTCTATAGACGCCGTATTGTGTTGGACTGGATGGCTCCATGGCCGAGCCGATCCTAGCGAAAACGGCGAGACACCCGATGCGATTCCGCCCAAAGCTCCCTTGCGGCTGGGACGATCAGCGGTGACAGGTGCGTTGCACCTAATCGCCTCCCCCCGATCGACGGCGAAGACTTTGGATGACCCGGCGAGGAGCGATTCCGTGGAGGTTGAAGACCCGCTTAGGGAGCCGAGAGGCAAGCGGCAACGCCCGTGGCTGGCAGCGCCTTTCGCACGCGCCGGCGGCGTTCCGCGGATACTCGCCACCTACGTCATCGCCGCCATTGCGGGCTACGTGGCCGTTCGCGTCTCCCTACCCCTTCCGTGGATGCTCGGGCCGTTCTTTGCCTGCGGCGCGATCTCGGCCGTCGGCGGGCGCCTGGCCTTCCTGCCGATGGGCCGGGAAATGGGTCAAGTCGCGATCGGGATCGGTGTTGGCATGCGGTTCACCCCCGCCATTTTGGCGGCGATGCTTGCCCTGCTCCCCGCAATGGTGATCGCCACCCTTTACGTGATCGCCTTTACCATGGTCGCCGCCTTGATCTTCCGACGTCTCGCCGCCGTCGATACGACGACCGCATTTTTCGCGACGGCGGCCGGCGGGGTGGCGGACATGGCGATCGTCGCGCAGGAACAGGGCGGTAACCCGAACGCCGTCGCGATCGTTCATGCGCTGCGGGTGTCGAGCGTCGTGTCACTCGTGCCGATTCTTGCCGTCATGTTCGGGACCCCCGGCCAGATCGACGTTCCGTACGCCGAGGCGAACGCCAACCCACTGCTTCTGATGCTGACGTTGTTGGCTGGGTATCTCGTCGCGGTCGCGCTCAAGCCAACACCGCTTCCCAATCCCTGGCTCGTTGGGCCGATTTTTCTCGGCCTCTTTCTCGGCGCATCCGGCATTCTCAGCCTCGCAATCCCACCGCTTTTGATCATCGCGGCGCAGATCGCCATCGGGACCTGGCTCGGCTGCCAGTTCAAGCGGGAGGTCATCGTCACCCTCCCCCGGGTGGCCGCAGCGGGTCTCGTCGTTTCCCTGTTCATGATATCGGCAGCGGCACTGGGCGCGTTGGTCCTGTCGGGTACGACGGGGCTTCCTTACACCACCGGCTTCCTGGCCTTGGCGCCCGCGGCGGTCACCGAAATGGTGCTGACCGCGCAATACATGCATCTCGACGCCGAACTGGTTACCGGCTTTCACATCATGCGGATCGCCATCGTCTCGTCGACGATCCTGGCGGTTTTCGGATTCTACGTGAAACTCACGGGAGGAAAACTTGAATCTCGGCTTTGAAGGTCGCCGCGTCGTTGTCGTCGGCGGCTCCTACGGCATCGGCCGGGCGGCCGCGACACAGATGGCGGAGGAAGGGGCACATGTTTTGATCGCCTCGCGCAACGCCGGCAATCTGGCGGAAGCGGCCGGCGCGATCGAGGCAAGCTCGGGGCGGCGCGCGGAAACCGTCGCGGTCGACGTAACCGAACCAGACGCCGGCGAGATCATCGCTGATGCCGCCCGCTCGCTCTGGCCGGCCATCGACGTTCTCGTGACAGCCGTCGGCGGCAGCATCCGCTCACCCTTCGCCGAGCTCACCGATGAGGACTGGCTCGGGAACTACAGCTTCAACATCCTGTCCACAGTGCGCGCGATCCGCGCCTTGCGCCCGCTGCTCGGCGCTGGGGAAAAACCCGCCATCGTCACGCTCGGCGCGGCGGCGTCGAAGATGCCCTATGCGCAGCAGATCGTCTCGAATGTCCATAAAGCTGGAATTCTGGGCCTAACCAAGACGCTCGCCAGCGAATTCGCCGAGGCCGGCATTCGCGTCAATTGCGTCGCGCCCGGCCGCACCTTGACGCCGCTCTGGACAACGCGGGCCGACAAGATGGCCGCCGAGCGCGGAACCGATCGAACAACGATTCTGGCGGAATTTTCCAGCGAAATTCCGCTGGGTCGTTTCGCCGATCCGGACGAGGTCGCTGTCATGATCACCTGGCTGGGGAGTCCCCTCGCCTCCTATGTCACAGGGCAGGCCGTCAATGTCGACGGCGGCATCGCCCGCGGGCTCCTCTAGCCCTTTCTCATTTTGCCGGACTTTCGAAGACGCGACCGGCCGCAAGCATTGGAACGGAGAAATCATGACCGCACCACACGTCACAAGCGCCCTGGCCGAATGGATCGTCGGCGCCAAGCATGACGACATTCCTCAGGACGTGCGCCAAGAGGGTGTTCGGACTTTCGTCAATTGGCTCGGCTGTGCCGTCGGCGGCGCCCGCCACGAAACCGTCGACGCCGCGATCAAGGCCGTCGACCCATTTTCGGGCTCGCGGACCTCGAGCATACTCGGTCGCGAGGAGCGGCTCGACGTTCTGCATGCCGCTCTGGTCAACGGGATCGCGTCCCACGTCCTCGACTATGACGACACCCATCTGAAGACGATCATCCATCCGGCGGGGCCAGTCGCCTCCGCCCTGCTCGCGCTGGCCGAAGCAAGATCGATGAGCGGCCGCGACCTCATCACGTCGATGCTGGTGGGGGTCGAGGTCGAGTGCCGGATTGGAAACTGTGTTTACCCGCAGCACTACGACCGCGGCTGGCACATCACCGGGACCACCGGCGTCTTCGGCGCCGCTGCCGCCGTCGGGCACGCCATCGGTCTCAACAAGACCCAGATGCAGTGGGCGCTGAGCCTTGCGGCAACCCAGTCGTCGGGCCTTCGTGAGATGTTCGGCACCATGACCAAGAGCTTCCATCCTGGCCGGGCGGCGCAGAACGGCGCGATGTCGGCGTTTCTGGCGGAAGCCGGTTTCGACAGTTCGTTGCAGGGAATCGAGGCGCCACGGGGTTTTGCCAACGTTCTTTCGGACAAGCAGGACTATGGCGAGATCCTCGACGAGCTCGGCACCCGCTGGGAAGCAGCGCTCAACAGCTACAAGCCCTTCGCCTGCGGTATCGTCATCCATCCGACCATCGACGGCTGCCAGCAGATCCGAAACGAGATCGGCGACAAGGTCGGTGACATCCAGTCCGTGAAACTGACCACGCATCCGTTGGTGCTGGAATTGACCGGAAAAACCAGCCCGAAAACCGGGCTCGAGGGCAAGTTCAGCGTCTATCACGCCGCGGCCAGCGCTCTCATCGAGGGCGACGGATCACCGACAGCCTTCACCGATGAGATGGTGAAAAGGGCCGACATCATTGCCCTTCGCGACAAGGTGAAGGCCGCCTCGGACCCGAGCATCCACGAGGCTTCCGTCATCATCGACGTGACCTTTCAGGACGGCTCGATCCTGCAGAAACGGATCGAGCGCGCCATCGGAAGCCGCGACGTTCCGCTGACGAACGAGCAGCTCAATGCCAAGTTCACCCACCAGTCGGACCTCGTCGTCGGCGAGGCGCAAACCCAAACGATCCTCGATACCGCCTGGCGAATCGAGACACTGAACGACGCGGGCGATGTGGCGCGGCAGGCAGCCGTCGGTTCGATCCGTTCGGCAGCCGAATAGAAGCGGGTTTCGATCACCATGAGCCAGCCCTTGAAGATCGGTATTCTCGAAGGCGACGATATCGGCCACGAAGTCGTGCCCGCCTCCGTCGAAGTCGCGCGCGCGGCGGCCGACGCCGCCGGCCTTTCCATCGACTGGACCGAAGTGCCGATCGGCCGGCGCGCCCTCGATACGCACGGTCACACCATGCCCGACGGGACGCTGGAGACGCTCGGCGGACTCGACGGATGGATTCTCGGTCCGATCGGCCATCGTGACTATCCGAAGATGCCAGAAGCCATCAACCCGCATCCGATCCTGCGCAAGCACTTCGATCTCTTTGCCAACGTCCGCCCGACCCGGTCCTTTGCCGATATCGGCTGCCTTCGCGACGATATCGACCTCGTCATCGTGCGCGAGAACAACGAGGGGTTTCAGCCGGACCGCAACGTCGTCATGGGGTCCGGCGAGTTTCGCCCCACCGAGGATCTGACGATTTCCGTGCGGGTGATCAGCAAGGAGGGAAGCCGAAAGGTGGCGCGAGCGGCGCTGGAAATCGCGCAGGCCCGCGACAAACGGTTGACGCTGGTGCACAAGAACACCGTATTCAAGCTCGGCTGCGGCATGTTCGTCGACAGCTGCTACGATGTCGCCCGGGAGTTTCCGGACGTGACCGTCGACGAGGTCATCGTCGACACCATGGCGATGCGCCTCATCCGCGATCCACAGAGCTTCGACGTCGTCGTCACCACCAACATGTTCGGCGATATTTTGACCGACGAAGCGGCGGGTCTGGTCGGCGGTCTCGGCATGGCTCCGGGCCTTTGCATCGGGCGCGGCGCGATCGCGATGGCGCAGGCGACCCACGGATCTGCCCCCGATATCGCAGGGAAAGGACTCGCCAACCCGTTTGCCATGATCGACTCGACACGCATGCTGTTCGACTGGCTCGGCCGCCGCCGCGATATCCCTGCGGCCGTGCGGACCGCCGCGTTGATGAAGAAGGGCATCGATCAGGCTCTGTCGCGTCCCGATACGCGCACACGGGACATCAAGGGAACCGGATCCCAGCGCGATATGGTTGACGCTGTTCTCGCCACCATCCACCAGGACGCGCACGCGACATGACAGCGATCCAGAACACCCAGCGGAGAGCACATGCGGCGGGACGGGCTGTCGGCAATCATCGACCTTCGGCCGTGGTTTCTTTGGGAAACCGCTAACACTTCGCGTAGAAGGTGTCGGAGCAAAAGCGATTGGGAAAGTGAAGCAATGTCCGTAATCGAACGTCTGGACGAGAACAGCGAACTCGTGACCCTGAAGACGTCCTCGTTGACCAGCGTGGTCGAGAAGGAGATCGAACGCCTGATCCTTGGCGGCAAGCTGCGGCCCGGCGAACGGCTGAACGAGTTCCAGCTCGCCAACCGCTTCGGCATGAGCCGTGGCCCGTTACGGGAAGCGATGCGAAGTCTCAACGCGCGAGGCCTCGTCGACGTGGTTCGAAATCGCGGGGTGTTCGTGCGGGAAATCCCGGTCGACGAGGCGCTGGAGATTTATGATCTGCGCTCCGCGATCTTCGGCCTAGCCGGCCGCTTGCTGGCCGACCGGCTGACCGACGAAATGCTTCTGAAACTCCAGGCGTTCCTAAAGACGATGGACGAACACGCGGCGAATGCCGACTTCGATGCCTACTACCCCGTCAACCTGCGGTTCCATTCTTTCCTCGTCACGTCAACGGGCAACAAGACGCTTGTGCGGGAGTATCAGAGCTTTGTCGACCGACTGCATCTGTGCCGCGCGCGAACCCTCGTACAGGCCAAGGGGCTGTCGGTCTCGAATTACGAGCACCGCGAGATGGTCGATGCCCTCGCGTCCGGCAACGTGAATCGCGCGCATGAGGCGTTTTTCCGGCACGTACAGCGAGCCAAGCTCCGCTTTCTGTCGACACTCGACGAACCGCCGGACACGACCGAGACGGCGGCGGAACGCAAGCCCTGATGGCCGAGGACGCCGGGGGTCTTTCCCTCTCGCGCAGGACGGACATACGGGTCTCGCGGCATCGTCTCCGGGCTCGCGAATGGGCGGCGAGCGGGTGGACGGACGTCGGGTGGCGGAGCGACATCGCGCACATGTTTTGGAGGGGGATTCGCCGATGACGATGACGATGATCGCATCGATCGAGCCAGGCAACGAAGACGACCTGGCCGGTCTGACGGCGGCCTGTGTCAGCTTTGTCCGAAACCTGCGTTACGAGGACATTCCCGACGAGGGCATCGGACTATCCAAGCGTTGTCTGATCGACGGCTGCGGCGTCATGCTGGCCGGCAGTGAGCAGCCGCTGATGGCGCCGCTGAGGGGCTTCATCGCCTCGCAGGGGGGGCCCATCCAGAGCCGCCTTCTCGGCGATGCCTCCATGCGAGTCCCGGCGCCAAGGGCGGCACTCTGGCACGGCACCGCCGGTCATGCCATGGACTGGGACGACACCCAACTGGCGGAGGGCCCCGGCCGCCCCTACGGCCTGTTGATGCATCCGACGGTGCCCCCGCTCGCGGCGGCGCTCGCCGTCAGCGATCTGGTTCGCGAGGAAACAGGAAAGCCCGTCGACGGACGGCGCTTTCTGACCGCGTTCAACGCCGGTTTCGAGATTGCTTGCAAGATCGCCGAAGCGATTAACCCGGACCATTACATGAAGGGTTTCCACACCTCCGGCACCATCGGCACCTTCGCCGCCGTAGCGACGGCCGCGAAGCTTCTGGCGCTCGATGAACGGCAACTCGCGCAGGCGATCGGAATCGCCGCCTCTTCCGCGTCCGGCATCCGCGCGGGCTTCGGTACGATGACGAAGCCGCTGCATGTCGGCCGGGCGGCCGAGAATGGAGTGACCGCCGCGCTACTGGCCCGCCAGGGGTTCACCGGCAATGAAGAAGCCCTCGACGGGAAGTGGGGCTATCTCGCGGTCGCCGGGCGCGGCGGCAACGCGTCGCTTGTGCGCGATCGCCTGGGCAAGCCATTTTCGATGGTCGACCCGGGCCTCTCGATCAAACCCTATCCCTCCGGCGTTCTGACCCATCCGAGCATGGACGCGCTGTTGGCGCTGCTGCGGGAGAACGATATCGCGGCCGAGGACGTGGAAGCGGTCACGCTGCATGCCGGCCGGAACGTGCTGGGACCGATCCGCTACCGGATTGCGAGCAGCGAGCTCGAGGGGAAGTTCTCCTTCGCGTTCCTGCTCTCGGCGATCATTCTGCGGCGCGCGGCCGGCAAGGCCGAATTCACCGACGAATTCGTTCTATCGCCGGAATGTCAGGCCATGCAGGATAGGATCGAAACCCGCTTCGACCAATCCATCGAGAATATGGGCTGGGATCGCATCCGCTCGCGCATCGAACTCGTCACCAAGGACGGTCGGCGCTTCGAACGCTGGGCAGACGAGGCATATCGTGGCAGCCCGCACAACCCGCTGAGCGATGAGGAGGTTCGCGGCAAGTTTCGCAATTGCGCCGAAGGCCTGCTCGACGACGATCGTGTCGAGCGATTCTTCGAGTGCGTCGAGGCGCTGCCAGGATCCACGGATGTGGTCGGACTGCTCACAGCGCTGGAATGGCGCCATTCGGAGAACATGTCATGAAGACACTGATCACCTTCGACCTGTACAGCGCGCTGTTCAACATCGCCGGCAGCATCGCGCCCCGGCTCGCCGCGCGTCTGTCGCTGGGCGAGGCCGACGCCAAGGCGTTCTTCGCCCTGTGGCGCGATCGGCAAATGGAGCGCCTCCAGCTGAGCAACTCGCTGGGCGGCGAGCGTGTGCCCTTCCGTACCGCCACCGGTCAGGCATTCGACTATGCCGTCCACCAGAAGGGCGTGTCGGCACCCGAGGACGTTCGGGCCGAATTGATCGCCGCTTGGGACGAAATCGATCCGTGGCCGGAAGCGCGAGGCGTCGTCGAGGCGGTGAAACAACGCGGCTTTCAAACGGCGGTTCTGTCGAATGGCGACGAGGCGATGCTGAAAGCCGTGGCGCGGCGGATCGGCGACCCGTTCGACCACATCTTCTCTTCCGAACATGCCGGCCATTACAAGCCGCATCCCGCGATGTACCGGCTTCCGCAGGACCGGCTCGGCGTGCCGCAGGAGGCGATCCTGCACGTCGCCGGCAGCCGCAGCGACGTTTTCGGCGCCGTTGCGGCTGGACTGGACTGCTACTGGTCGAACCGCAACCAGGAAATCGTCCTCGATCCGGCCTTCACGCCAGCCTACGATCGGCGCGACCTGTCCGAGGTTTTGGCGGTCATTCAGGGCCCGTCTGGCAGATCGTAGCCGCAAGCTATCGCGCGACAGCTTGATGCGGACGCAGCAAGTAGGGCACATGCGATCGCTGCGCCAAACCCGCATTCTTATCAGTTATTTACGAAGCGGACTGGCGGAGAGGGGGGGATTCTACCCCGATTTATGCCCAAACCATTGATCTGAAAAAAATTTCGTCGAAATTTCCAACCCGCCTGTGACAGCAGAGTGTGACGGTGAGGATAGTAACTCGCCGTCGGTAGTCAATCCACTCGCCTCGGTCAAATCTCCCGATGCGATCCCGGAGATCGGCAACCCGACCCCGATCATCGTAACGTTCGTATCGAGAATATAAGTGTCTGTTCCAAAACGAGGCAAGTGATTTCAGTGGGTTGTGATTCTGTCGGATTGCTGAGATTCGACGGAGATCAGGATGCCCTGGACCGAAATCACCCGCCTGCACTATGAGCGGCGCTGCCGCGCTATACAAGCGATCTGACAGATCAGGAGCGGGGGCTGATTGCGCCGCTGATGCCGTCGCCGAACCGCATCGGCCGGCCGCGCAAGACGGATCTGCGCGAATTCGTGAACGCGCTTCTGTATCTAACGCACCATCGCCTCCGCCCAGGCCTGGCTCTTCATCGCAAACATCCACATGCTTACCCGACGGCTCGCAGGGCACTGAAAACGCCACCTTCATTCTGATGCAGACACTTAAATTCCCAAGTGGCCGCAAAAGCCTCCGTGCCCGCACGAGTCCGGCCCTGCGCTCGCTGTCGTGGCAGCAGAGGTGAGCGCTAGCAGAGCGCAAACAAACAATCTACAGATTAACTTGATCGTCATCACGGGCCTCCTACGTGTCATTAGTCGCGTACGGTACGCTACCGACAGCCGACAGAACGTTTTTCCATATGTTGCATTAACGCCTGATGAACCGCGACTGTGACGTCGCGATCCACACCCTCGAACGCCTTAGTTGCGTATTGGTGCAGTGTACCAAAATTCCACCTAGATGGAAAGGTGGATCCCACCGGCGTGACCGACGGGTGGTTACCGCCGGAGGCCATTAAAATCTGCTCAAAGTCGCGCCGGATTATTTCGACCGGAGCGGTCCCCGTCCGTGCCAAGGCTCTGAAGACTGCCACGATAATGTCGGTCGAGTCCTCCCGATACTGCTGCTGGACGCGCTCCGTCCGTAAGAAGGCCAGCCCTCGTTCCGCGCTAGCACGAGCGGGAACGAACAGGCGTTGCATCGCCTCAGCCTCGGCGAGCTCAAAATCGAGAAGCGGATGGCGGAACGGGCCTCCGAGCCGCATCGTTGTCTCGCGGTCGACGATCGCCCTCTCGAACGCCGCCTGTGCCTCGGGCAGGACACCAGTTTCGGACGGGTTCGCTAGCGCCCGTACGACGAGGTGGCGGGCCCGCAGGACGTTCGCCCGAACCGGGTCTTCGAGATCGAGCTGCTCCGCACCCCGTCGAACCGCCTCCAGCAGCTCGCCGACCGCCGATTCTGCTGGCCCGCGGTAGGCGACTAGCGTCTTGTGGGCAGAGTCAAGCGCGACGGTCAACGCCCAGTCTAGTAGATGGACGAGCTTGTTTCGACGCTCTGGCTCTGCGGCCGCACGCGCATCCACACGCAAATTAATTACCTGCGAAAGGGCCGAGGTCAGGTTGCCCTCGACGACCGCCTGGCAGCTGATGCTGGTGACGATGGCGGCCTGCGCGCTGCGGATCGGGATGTCCGTCGTGGCGAGCCCCCGGGCATCGATCGCGGCCGCCAGATCCTCGATGGGTCCAATGACGTCGAAGTGCTCCAGGAAGTAGGCGGCCTCAACCACGTCTCCGAGCAGGCCGAGTTGCGCGCCACTGCCCACGGGGCCGGCCCGCGCCAGACACGCCCTCGCATCCTGGACGGCCTGAGGTCCCGCCGCGAAGGCGCGCATGCGCTGGAGCGTCCGCTCTCCCGACCACTCCGCCGGGGCCTCGTCGCAGAACCCGAGCGCGATAGGGGCTAGGTCAGCGAGCGCGTCCCCCATCCGCCCGAGCCCAAGGTTGATCCGCCCGCGCTCGAGGCGCAGCGCCTGGTAGAGATCGCTGCCGGCGTGGTGCTCCGGGCGCGGCAGCGTGACGGCGGCGAGCTCGTTCTGCCCCGCGACGCGCAGCGCCTGTGCCTTGACTAGCCCGGTAAGATCCCCCGCGCCGGCGGCAGGTTGCGCTGCGTTCGTTCGGTTGGTCGCAAGGAGCGCGGACGCGCCGGACGAGCGCTGGCCGGTCGACAGGTGCGACAGGATATCCTCTCCGTAGACCCACGCGAGCTCGCCGAGCTGGGTGGGCTTGATCCCGCTATCCTCGTCGTAGGGGACCGTGATCGGGATGAGACCGTACACGCTCGAGCCGAAGAACAACTCCGGCGTGAACGTGATCCGGTCGTCTGACCGATTTGCCACTACAAGCAGCCGCGCCTCGGTGCCGGATAGAGACCCGCTGCAGTTGGGTTCTGACGCAACGATCTCGATATTCAATGACTTGCCGACGTGCTCGGCGATTTTGGTTATGAGGAGACCGCGGGTCAGCGGGTCGAGCCCGTTCTCCTCGCCCCGGCAACCGAGGTGGAGCCGCACGGTCCGGGCTGACATCCGGCTGCGGATCTCGCCGGCGATCATCGTCGCGATGGTGGCGATGTCGCCGACGGACCCGACCTCGACCGGCGCGAACGTGTGGCTGCACCCGTTCGCGGACTTGACGAAGCCGGGGTCGAGGCAACCGATCCACACGACCCTTTCGGCCGACGCCTGAAGCTGGTTGAGGACGTAGAAGTCGGGCCGGGTGGCGCCCGCCTCGACCGGCGCCCCCAGTGCCCCCAACGCCCGGGCGAGCTCGGCCTGCAGCGCGCCGTCGAACAGCTCGCGCGACAGCCAGCTCGACGGGATCCCGGTCGGCGCCACGGTCTCGATCTGGACGTGCGGCGGCACGAAGGGGTCGGCGGGGGTCTGGGCGGCGCCGGGCGACGCCGGCGTCGCGCCGGCTGCGGCGAGGACGAGGAGCGCGAGCGCGCGCAGGACCGCGGCGCACATCACCGCTGCCCCTGCCCCTGCGCCGGCGCCGGCGCGATCAGCCGGTTCCTGCGCAGACCGTCCTCAAGCAGCGGCAGCAGGCGGCACAGCCGCTCCTTCTCGGCGTCCTGCGCGGCTGTCGCGCATTGGGGTGCGTCAACATCCGCAATGCGCGAACCGTTGACGATCGGAACTCTGTCCGACCACCGCCGCGCCGCGCTGACGTACACCTTCATGTTCTCGTCGCTGTCGTTCTTGCCGCTCAGCGTCACGTTGAGGAACAGCTGCATCCTGTTGAACGTGTCTTGGAAAAACATGGCCGCGCGCTCCATCATCATCAGGTCGGGCCTAACTAGGTCGTAACAGCCGGCGAGCGGCGCGGGATACCAGTGCCGTGCCCCGCCGAGGCTCGGATGCTTATTGGCAAGGGGCATGAGGTTCAACGCCTCCTCGCGCAGCGGGTTGCGCGCTCCCCCGCTCATCTCATCGAAATCGGGGAGAAAGCAATCGAGATAGACGTGCTCGACCGGAAGGGAGACGAACCCGTTCTCGTCAAGCTGCGACAGGAGCTTTCGCGCGAGCTTGCCGTAGTCCGGCTTGTCACCCTCCAACATGATCGGGTCGTCCAGCGCTATTCTGGCCACCGTGCCGTCGCGTCTCAGCCGGCGCACGACATAGCCGAGGATGACGCCATTGCCGACGACGTCCTTTCCTATCGAAATATCAGCAATGATTAGGTTGAGCAAAGGCGGGCACGCCCCGATCGCGTCCAGCAGCTTGTCCTGGCTCTGGTTGAATATGGAATACTCACTGCCGAACAGAGTGTACTCGTTGATGCATTTCACCCTCATGACGTTCTTGATGTCGTCCTCTCGTATACCCTGCACATAGTCGAATGACCCTTCCTTCAACGGCAGGGCGTTGCGCAGCATGCTCTCAGTGAAGTTCTGCACCGTGTTGGTGTACTTGCGCGTCTCGGTGGGGTCCTGGGTCGACGGCGCAGGGTCAAAGTGCACCACGAACTTGACGGGCCCGCTCGGTGGAATGTCCTCGCTGCACAATTTCAGGTTCAGGCCTTGTTGCGCAAAGATCTCCTTGCCGCGAATGAGCGGTTGAACCGTCCGCACGGCGGGAGCATTCTGGGCGCCGCCCTTCACGAGACCGATCACCCGGTCGCCGACGACGACGGGGCCTCCGCTCATCCCGTAGTCGAAGACCGAGGCCGCTGACCAGAACTGGCCGTCGTCAGTCGGCGCGCCGAATGTCCCGTTGACGGGCTGGTAGGGGCCGCCGAGCGGAAATCCGTAGGACCAGAACCCCGACTGCGGCTTGACCTCGTCCACCAGGCATGCGCGCAGGAAGTCCTTGGGTTCGTCCGGCCCGGTGAAGCGTAGGATCGCGACGTCGATCGCCCCGGGCTGCCCCGCTTCCTTGTATCTCTTATCAAGCAGATCCAGTTCTAAAAGGGGGCCGTCCTTGCGCCCCTGACGAGCGGAAAATCCCTTTCTCTTATATTCCACGCCGTCTCTCGCCAAGCACTCGAAAACGTGTGCGACGCTCAAGACCGTCCCCCTCTGGTCGACGATCACCCCGCTTCCGACGCGAAGGTCGGGGGTGCCATTGTTCTGATTGACACAATGGACCTCGAAGTAGACGACCGCCCTCTGGAACCACTCCTCCGCCTCGACCGGACCCGGCATCGCCAAGATCGCGATCGCGATCGCGACGGCCAACGCCGCCAGCAGCCTCTCCGCGCAAGTCTTCATGGAACCACCTTCGCACCCGAAACATCGAAACGATATTTAGTTCGGCGCCCCGTATACTTTCTGCACCGACGCGACATCGCGCTCGCTCAACAGCCCGGTCGCGTGCTCGTCGTTGCAATAGTTCATCACGGACAGCGGGTCGTACGGGGTCAGGGGGGTTTCGTTCTCCTGCCCTTGCTGCTCCCTCTCGGCGCACTCGCCCTCGCGATCGGGGCGGTTCTGTTCGTGCGCGAAGCCGAGCGCGTGCCCGAACTCGTGCACCGCGATGAAGCGGACGCAACGCTCCAGCGAGTACGGGCAGGCCGGCTTCCATGTTTCTAGCTTGTGGTTGAGCATCATCCCGTTCTCGACGCCGTCGATATGACGGCCGAACTTTCTCACCATCGGCCCGCTGTCCTCCCAACGGACCCGGATGCCGGAATTACCCCGAGCGCACGCCTCCCAGCCGCGAAACTCCAGCGCGCTGTTCGCCTGCCATGTCCTTTCGATCTGGTCGCGCGTCCACCCCCGTGCTTCCTCGTTGTCAGCATTGGGGTTTTCCCAACAGATGAAGATCCGCCGGGGCTCGTCGGGGCCGAATTCCCACGCTGAGCCCCTGACAAGGTACCCGAAATCTTCGAAGTTCGCCGGTTTTCCTACAAATACGTCGGGCTGCGCAGGCGCGGCCGAAGGCAACACGACGACGGCAAAGATTGCCACGACGAAAGACGGTCCAATGAACTTCATCACGACATCCTCTAACGAAGCCTTCATTCATACGCGACAGTGAACAGTGGCAGGCTGGAAGTACGCGCCAACTTGCCCATTGTGCTTCCAATCGACGCTCGCCTGACGGTCCGGTCTGCGCGGCCCTTGTATTTTATCAAGAGGACCTCAACTAGTCGACACCGCGACTGGTCGATCTAGATTATACCATATGTGTTTTCCCCGTCAGCACCTATGGCACAGAATTTGGAGCGCACCCCGTTTTGACCGGCCAGGTGGCATAGCCGATAAGGCATAGGCATCCGCCTATGAGTAAGACTATGTCGAAAGCTCCTGACGGCCCGTTTTCGCGGGTTGAAGTGATCACCTCCGTGCAGCGCCGGCGCCGATCGTCGACGGCCGAGAAGGTCCGCCTCGTCGAGGAGGCAATGCAGCCGGGAATGAGCGTGTCTTTCGTGGCGCGGCAGGCGGGCGTCTCCCCGGCGCAACTGTTTGCCTGGAAGCGGCGGATGCTGGAGGGCGCACATGCCGCTGTCCAGGCGGACGAGGACGTCGTCGGCACGTCGAGGATCCGAGATCTGGAAAAGCGCGTCCGCGATCTCGAGCGCCTGCTCGGCCGCAAGACGATGGAGAACGAGATCCTGAAAGAGGCGCTCGACGTCGCTCGCCCAAAAAAACGGACATCGCCCTTGCTGTCCTGGAGCGATCCCACGGACGGTTCACGGTGAGTGCCGTGGCGCGGATGCTCAACGTCGCTCGTTCCCACATCAACGAGCGACGCGGCAGGGCGGTGACGCCGCGGGGTCCGTATCGCAAGGCCGAGGATGCCGAGTTCCTGGCGCAGATCCGGGCCATCGTCGACGCCCGGCCAACCTATGGCTACCGGCGCGTCACGGCGTTGCTGAACCGGCGCCTGCGATCCGAGGGGCGCGTTACCGTCAATGCCAAGCGAGTGCTGCGGATCATGCAGCATCACGGCCTGACGCTGGAGCGCCATACCGCCAGGCGGTCTGGCCGAACGCACGACGGAGTGGTCATTGCCCTGCGCTCGAACGTGCGCTGGTGCTCCGACCAGCTGGAGATCCACGCCCGCAACCGCGAGGTCGTGCGCATCCTGTTCGTTCTCGATGCCTGCGACCGCGAGATCATCGCCTGGTCGGCAGTGGCGCAGGCCGGGATCTCCGGTGAGATGGTGCGCGATCTGATGATCGCTGCGGTCGAACGCCGCTTTGGGACGACAAGGACGCCCCATGCCGTCGAATGGCTATCGGACAACGGTAAGCGCCTACATCGCCAGAGATACCGCCGACACCGCAAGGGCTCTCGGCCTGACGCTCCTGTTCACGCCGGTCCGCAGCCCGGAGTCCAACGGCATGTCGGAAGCCTTCGTCAAAACGCTGAAACGCGACTACGCCGGCATCAGCATTCTGCCCGACGCCGAAACCATTCTCGCCTTGCTCCCAGAATGGATCGAGGATTATTGCGAGGTCCACCCGCACTCAGGCCTGAAATTCCGCTCGCCCCGCGAGTTCATCAGGCTCAGTGCCTAAACCAACCGCCGCCTGTCCGGCGAAATGGGGGCCACTCCAGCCATTCAACCCTTTCCGGGCGGACTCTTATACCGATAGCTACCGTTGGCTTACGCCTGCTTGCTTCCCCGCCTGGGAAACAGAAAAGAGTATGCATAAGATCCTAGGGAAATTTATTCTCGAATTATCCTATAACATTGCTGCATCTCACATCGTCCGGCGCCGTGTGATTGACGCGGCCCGAAGACTTTGGCACTATAAGATTAGCGTCAACACAAGGGTCGGAGCCGGGGAAACGGATGTTGCTCCTTTCGTTCTTCGCATTGTCGCTGGCGGCGGGCGCGGCCGATGCGGCCGACGATGTTTTCGTGTTCATTCCAGTCGACAGACAGTCGCCGGACTATGTCGAATTGCAGAGTATGAAGCGGTCGCTCTTCCGCGAATTCGAGCGCGACAATTCGATCGTGGGCGAGTTGTCGTCACGCAACTTTGCCGTCGACATTTCCCGCAATTTCTCACGAAGCCCAGAATTGATGGAGCTGACGCTGCGTGATACTGTGCGCCGCAACAATGCTCCCCAGGAGTATCGGCGCAGCGAGGAAAGCCGGTTTTTTGCCGCCATCGATGTCGGAGCCATGGCGCGCGCTAACAGCTTGGGTCGTTCTTTTGAGCCAGAGGCGGCGGTCCGCGAGATTCGTCCCAACACCATCTATTCGCCGCCTGGCCGCGGCTGGTTCTCCACTGATTATCCGGAGATCAACGCCAATCTTCGCTGCGACTGGTCGGAAAATCTGCGACTGAAAACCGCGCTGCAAGAACAGACGGCGCTCGAGCGCGAAGCCGCTCTTGAGGAAGAGTTCCGCAGGCAAAAAGATCCGATCGATCTGCAACCGCCAAACCGCGAAGAAGAGCGCGGACAGACCGTCCGCACCAACGAGACCGACGGCACCGCCCTAGAAAGCTCCGATGGGCTGCATCAAAGTTTGCGCGTCGCCGGCATACCCTGCCTAATCACCTATTATTGCGACGATATCGACGCTCCCTGCTCCAATGAGATATTGCAGGACATAGTCTCCCGCGTGCGACTTGTTTCCGGAGGCGAATGATGCGTAGTTTTTCTGCAACCAAAGGCATCCGCGTCATTTTTGCCGCCCTCGCCTTCGCATCCCTTAGTGCGCCGCTCAACGCCATAGAACTCAAAGATGTGCAGCGCTCCAAGGGCAGTTTTTCCTATTATGCGCTCGGCCACCATGTGCCGCAAAATTCAGGTCACAGGCCGATCCGCCGCTCGCGCTTTGTACTCAATGACAGCATCGTGCTGCCGATGAAAATTAGCCCGGCTGCCGGCGAGCATATGTATTGCAATTCTCAAGTATACGGCTTCGGCGGCGGCATGGGTCCGGCCGGCACGAACGCTAACGATCTCAAAAACTATGCCTATCCGTGGATGGATAATCTCTGCGAGGATAGAGGCTCCAAACAGTATAAGGGCGCATGCCCGGTAAAGCGCATCCACCAGGGCCAGGATTGCCGCCCGCCCCAGCCACAAAACAACCATTACGAGGCGGTCGCCGTCGAAAAGGGTAAGATCGACAGTGTCGGCACGGACAAATCCCATACGGTACGCTTTACCGGCGATAGCCAGATATTGTGGAAATATCTGCATATGCGCGACCGCCAACCGAAGGGGCCGAAAGCGCAAAGGGCTAAACTTGGCAATGTGTCCAACTATTTTCGCACCAATAATTGCGGCGGACATTTCTCCGAAAGCTGTACATCAATCCACCTGCATTTGGAGGCCTGGACCCAGCTCGACGGCGTCTACGGACCCGTTGACGTGCTACCATCGCTGATCGTCGCCAATCAGAAGGCGCTGGGTCATTCCTTTCAAATCGACGGGAGCGGCGATCTGGTTTTCGACCCTCGCTATGAAATCAAGCCCGGTCAGACCGGTGTATCCGATATCAGCCCGTCAGTAGCCGATTGCGGCGGTGCGCTGGCAAACCCATCCATTGGCACCGAAAATCGCTATAATTTTTCTTCGCTATGGTGCCACAACGGCTCGGTGATGGGGCTGGTAGCCGATGGCGAGCAGCGGCTGTTCGTATATTACAAGCCGCGCGGCGGGCTCGCCGCTTTCGTCTCCGACGATCCGGAATTGTTCAGCGGCCGCACCGATAACAATGATTATATCGGCGAGGCCCGGCATTATTCCAGCCGTTGCGGCAACAAACTGTTCGACGCGTCTGGCCCGGTCGCCGCCGATTTTCGCCAGGTTAGCGTTACCGGCCGGCGCAAGGTCTTTGACCAGCCAGGGAACTGCGCCTTTTCCTTCGCCGACGAGACACTGCAGTTTTTTTATATGACCTCCTTCGACGGTGGCGCTCCTTCTGGACCCGCCGTTGGCGGCAACATGCCTTCAGAAGATAGCACGCCGGCTGGTGAAAGCACGCCTGCACCCGCCGATCCGGCGACGATGCAGCCGGTGGAGATCGATTCCTCGTGTGGCGGCACCACGCTTGCTCCGATCCCCGCCTCGGTGGCCGGCAAAGGATTCGCCAATTATTGGTTCCACAATTGCTCGATTGTCGGCCTTGCCGACGGTCCCGGCGACAGCCGCAAGATTTATTATGTACGCCCGCGCGCGCAGCTGGTCGGCCCTATCGATCGTCAGGCTTTACTATTCGACGGCGCCAAACAGGGCCGGCAATATTTTGGCGAGACGATCCATTTCAACACTGCCTGCGGCGATCGTTTCTACACGGTAACCGGTCCGATCGACGAGGACGGGCTTGGTGTAACGCTGTCCGGAGAGCGCCCGGTGATCGATCTCGTTGACGGACAATGCACCGTGTCGCTGCCGCGAGCGACCTGCCTGCGCTTTACCTTCGCCGCCGCGACGCTGGCCGAAGCGCTGGCCGCGCCGCTCGCCAAGGAGCCCTGCGAAGCCACTGCTTCCGAACCGACGGGCGATGGCCGTATCGCCATCATCGACACTGCCGTCAACGCCATGCCGTTCGCTGAGCGGCTGCTCGAATCCGGCGTCGTAGTGATCGGCCGCTATTTCGCCCGCAAGCACCAATCCTTCCTACCCGAAAAGCGCTTTGCCTTTAACCAAGTCAATGGCGTCAGCGAAGCGAAAGCGCTGCTGGCCAGAGGCTTCTCCATTCTATCGATCTACCAATACCGAAACAACGAGCGCGGCAAATTCGTCAACGGCTTGCCCGACACCGGCAGCACGGTGGGCGAGGCCCGCGCCGATGCGCGGGCCGCGCTCGAACAGGCCGAGATCGTCGGCCAACCGGTCGGAAGCGCCATTTACTTCGGCGTCGATTTCGATTTGTCTCCGTCCGACACCGCTGGCGCCAGCTCGGTGATCGCCTATTTCACTGAGGTGCGCCGAGTGATCGGAGACAAATACAAGATCGGCGTCTACGGCAGCGGCCTCGTCAACCGGCTGTTGCGCGCTGCCGATCTGATCGATTACTCTTGGGTCAGCGCCTCTGTCGCCTTTGCCGACACCGACAATTATTATAATTCCGGCAATTGGCACTTGTTTCAAAATCAGGTCGACCGCCGCATATTCGAAATTTCCGACAAATGCCCGAGCGGACTATCAATGGACACCAATATTCAAAACGTCGCACAGACCGATTTTGGTTTTTGGGGCAATGGCGTCATCGCGGCCGACCGCAAGGCGCGCATTTTTTCTGAACGCGGCTTCGCCACCGTCGAGGCCTCTGCGCTCACCGCCGCCCACGAAGATGCTCCGGCCATCGCCAAGCGCCGCTGTCGATATTTAGATGGGTCTGGATGGTCCTGGGTCGCTGACAATTCGATCAAGCGCGTGCGCAACGCCCGTTTCAAAGACCATTCCGCAGACTGGCGCGAGGCCGACATCGATGATGACGGCACCTTTGACGGTTTCGTCAAGACCGACAGAACCACGGCGGATATGACCACGATGCCGGAATGGTGAGGCTATAAAGGCGGGCGCTTAATCGTTATAAAAATGCAAATTTTTGCACAATTAGTTCGCTTTCAATAATTGTAACTTAAGGGAAGACGCTGAAATGGGGTGAGCATAAGCATAACATTATCCCTATTGATGATTCTTTTTTGTCTGCCCGCTTTCGGTCAGTCTGACTACATGTCAGATCACCAAGCAAAGCGGCTGGTTCTCATTGTCGCGAACAGTAACTATGAAAACCTTGGGGAACTGCCGGGGGTTAAAAGTGATTTTGACAACATGCAGAGGTCATTTGCAGATCTAGGATTTGATATTGTCGAATCGTATGCAAACGTCCGTACGTGGACTGATTTCCAATATGACGTGCTGAAGCCCTTCCGGGCCAAGGTGGAGCGTGACGATCTAGTTGTCGTATATTTTTCGGGCCACGGGTTTACCCATGCCGGTTACTTGTATTTTGCTCCAACCTCATTGCCGGACGAGTTAACGCAGGGTCGGATCGCCACTACAGCCATACCTGTCGAAGGGCTCGTGGACACGTTTGCAAAAGAGGGTGCGGGTGCTGTCCTACTGATTTTCGACGCATGTCGGACAGCGCCGCCGGTGATCCGCGATGCCGGCGGAGCAGTGATCGATAAGGGCGAGGTGAGCAGGGAGGCCAAGTATCAGGCCGTGAACTACCTTCTTGCCCTGAGCGTCGAAAACGGGAAGCCCTCCCTGGCCTCTGTAGACCCCAGCAGAATGAGCGTTTATACCAAGGCTCTCGTTGAGCAGATCGGGCAGCCCACCGACTTCCGCCTCTTGCATGACGATGTCGAATATTACGTTCGGGAAGCCACCGATTTTCGGCAGGTCCCCGGCACTTACGATTTCACGATGACCGAGATAGTCTTAAACAAAACGGCCGAATGGCGGGAAGGTGAGCGCCAACTTTGGTCAAGCATCCTCGCGGAAGGGAATCGTGCTAAGGTCAAGAAATTTGCGGCGCAAAAGACGCTAAGCCCCTACGTGCGTTCGGCCCGAAAATGGCTTGAAGACACCCCGGTTTCGACGGCTTCACGCTCAGATTTGCCGCCAGCTTTCGTGGACCGCGTCTCACGCCTTGACGGCGACCTGTTTGCTATTAAATCCCCGATCTCCTTTTCTACCTCCGAGACTTATCAGCGGAATACGCGCTACGATTTAAACAAATTTGTCGAACAGGCCGGCACGGATACCTCGGTAAATGTGGATATTCTCCAAGCCTGGGCAGATTATGTCGGGCAGCAGCAGGACCTCGGCATGGCGCGAGGAACAACAATCTTCGACGCTCCCAGTTCTGTTAGTTCCCAGCTCGACGTGTCAGGATCAGCAATCACTCGGCCGCTGAATTTTGCCTTCGCGGAGGCGCCGTCTTATGTTTCGGTGCCGAGTTCGGAGACGCGTGAGGTGTGCAGCGTCATGGGCATCACTCCCACATGTACAAACGTACAAATGCAAACCTTCCAAAGTATTGTCGATCCAGATTACGTTCCCCGTGTCTGGACTCAGGTCCAAACACCGGACGTTGATGGGTTTCTTCCCATCGATACCTCCAACACCAGCTACAGCTTAGAGCTGGGTTCTACCTATGCGGAGGTGAATGTTAGCCAGGCAAATGGCGCCCCCCGAGGCCTTGCAGATATCACTCCGGTGGCCGAGGCAATCGGGCGGGCTCGCGCTGAAGCCAAGCAGATCAGCTGGATATCCATTGCAACGCCCGTTACGGAAGATGAAATTTCCGAAGCCACGTTTGACTTCTTGGTAAGCAGTATATTTAAGCAGCTTGAGGACTTGGGAGTCGATCGAGCCAAAATGACTTCAGTAAGCCAGGTACCTGAGCTTGATGTTGTTGCGGCTCGCGTACGGGTTTTGGTCCAGTAAGGAGAACGTATCGCATGAAGAACATTAAAATTATTGATGCTGTGTTGGCGACTGTGCTCGCTTTGAGTCCATCCGTAGGGACGGCTATTGCAGGAGATGTGCTGGAAGGAGTTGTTTCACGTTCGACGGGCTCGGATGACTATAAAGAGGCAATAGACCGTTACGTTAACGGTGAATTGTACAAAATTGTCGGGGGCCAGCCCGCCGATCCCGGGCAATTCCCCTGGCAAGTCTCTTTGGGCGTTTCTTGGATTGCTTCTCCGGCGCGGGCCCATTTCTGCGGCGGTTCAATTTACTCCAGCACCTGGATCGTAACGGCCGCCCATTGTCTCGTGCGCAATCGGCCCGAAGACGTCATCGTTACCGCAGGGACCGTGGACCTCAACTCCGGCGGTCAACGGGTGAACGTGCGGCGGATCCTGATCAAGGACGGTTATTCGAATGCCTCCAATGGGTCGGACGTAGCGCTCATGGAACTCATGGAACCGCTGAAAATGGGACCGCAGGTGAAGGGTATTTCCCTGCTTAGTGAGGAAGAAGCGACTGTTTTGAATGAGGATGCGGTTCTGACAACGTCGGGCTTTGGTGCTTTGTTTCAGGGTGGGAACGTGGTTTCGAGACTGCAGTTTGTCGACGTACCATTTGTGATAACCGAAATCTGCAATGCGCCGCAAAGTTATGACGGTGACATCACCGAGGATATGATCTGTGCCGGTCAGGCCGAAGGCGGTATCGATAGTTGTCAAGGTGATAGCGGCGGGCCGCTGGTACTGGGGGCGGGCACTAACCCGGTTCTTGCCGGCATTGCTAGCTGGGGCATCGGATGTGGGGAGCCTTTGAAGTTCGGCGTCTACACCCGCGTGGCGACTTATGTTGACTGGATCGACGCCTGCGTTTCGGGCAGAAGTGAGTGCACGCTAAAGCCCTGATCAGGCACGATGGCTGCCGGCGCTATTGAAAGACTTCAAACGCGCCGGCGATCATCAGAATGTGGCCTGCCCCTACCGGGTGGTCCGGGGTGAACCTTAGGTGTTTAGTCCCGGCATTTGGTGGATTGGATTGAGCGTGAATCGTTCTGGTTCTGAAGTCCATTGTTTGCAGATGAACTCGTAGGGCGTGAGGCCCTTCAGGGTCTTGAGGCGCCGGGCGAAGTTGTAAGCGGCGACGAAGCTTTCGAGGTGGGCTCGGAGCTGATCGTGGCCGTCATAGTGGAAGCGCTTGACGGTCGCCTCCTTGATCGTCCGGTTCATTCGCTCGACCTGCCCGTTGGTCCAGGGATGCTTTGGCTTTGTCAGCCTGTGTTCGATGCCATGAGCCTGACAGGCCCGGGCAAACGGATGCCCGCGCCACATGGGCGTTCGGTCCGGAACGGTTCTTCGGCAGGTCGGCGAACTGGATGCCGTTTGACCTGCCACTGAACTGTCATCCAGCGGCGATTAGAGCCTTTGTCGTTTTTGTTACGCCCTGATGCGTGGGTTGA
>CANKZU010000020.1 GCA_947488615.1 uncultured Aurantimonas sp. | reverse complement strand
TCAACCCACGCATCAGGGCGTAACAAAAACGACAAAGGCTCTAATCGCCGCTGGATGACAGTTCAGTGGCAGGTCACAGCCACATTAATTTCACGGCAAAGCTCTATGAGCCTCGAAAAATCCCACTTGCCGTTTCCAATCGCTTGGAGCGCGAGAATGCGTACTGGATCGACGTAGGGCTTTACCCCTGGTGGTGGTGGCGGTGGCCGCATTCGTTTGCGCTCGATCGCGCGAACTGCTGCCCGGACGATCTCAGATGCTTCTTCGACCGACGCGTAGGAGGGTCCGCCGACGAAACCGCCAGCGCCGGAATTCACCGCGCGGAGTAAGCTCATCGAGAATTGGTTGGCGTAGCCAAGTTCCTCGTCGAGCATTGACTTTGCTTCAACGGCACGGGCTTTGAAAGTCGCGGAATGCTTCGTTGGGAGGACAAGACCCGAAATATTGCCTCCATCGACGAACAGCGGAAGTAGGTCGGTCATGTCATCCGCGATGGCGGTCAAATCTTCCATCATTTACGAAACTTAACTCAGCGCAGGCAGTCGGGGTAGCCTTCGATCTCTCCACTCTGTGCCTAAAAAAATCGAAAAGTCCGAAGGTTGATGCGATCAACGTAGGCCTCTCCGGCCAAGCGGCGCCGGTTTCGAAACGGTAAGCGAGAACGTTGATGTCAGCGATGGACGCTGGCCAGATGCTGATGACCGTATCCCGTCACGCTCCTCCCAGTTCCGCCACCACCGCCTTCACCGCCGTGCGGGTGGCGTCGAAGCCATCGCTGGTGTCGATGACGAAATCGGCGCGGGCGCGTTTTTCCGCGTCCTGCACCTGCTTGGCCAGGATCGCCGCAAATTTTTCCTCGCTCATGCCGGGCCGGCGCAGCACCCGCTCGCGCTGGATCTCGGCCGGCGCGCTGACCACCACGATCTTGTCGCAGCGGGTCTCGGCGCCGGTCTCGTAAAGCAGCGGAATATCGAGCAGGGCGAGAGGCGCGCCGGATTGTCGCGCCGCTTCCAGAAACGCCTCTTCCTCCGCGCGCACCAGCGGATGGACGATGGCTTCGAGCCGGTTCATCGCCGCCGGGTCGTTCAGCACCTTGGCACCCAGCGCCGCGCGGTCGACGGTGCCGTCGATGACCGTGCCCGGAAAGGCCGACTCGATCAGCGGCGCGGCGCGGCCGGCATAGAGCAGATGCACCGCAGCGTCGGCATCATGCACCGGCACGCCCTCGTCGGCGAACATGGCGGCGGCGGTCGATTTGCCCATGCCGATCGAGCCGGTGAGGCCGAGGACGATCATCGCTCGCCCTGTCCACGATGGCCTCGCATCGCCGTCAGACCCCGCTGTCGATGTCGCGGATGATTTTGGCGCGCAGCGCCTCGCCGACGGTGGGGCGCTGGCCGAACCAGCGCTCGAAGCCCGGCACCGCCTGATGCAACAGCATGCCGAGCCCGTCGGCATGGCGAAGGCCGCGCGCCTCGGCTGCCTGCAATATCGGTGTCATCAGCGGCACATAGACGATGTCGGTGACCAGCGCGTGGTCGGGCAAGGCGGCAAGGTCCGGCAGCTTCGGCGCGAACCAGTCCGGCGTCTCGTCGTCGGGGTCCCTGGCCGGGATCGGTACGGTGTTGACCAGAAGATCGGCGGCCTTCAGCTGTGCCTCGCGCTCCGCCTCGCCATGGCCGCTGACCCGGGGGCCGAAGCGCGCCGCCAGTTCCTCGGCCCGCTCGACCGTGCGGTTGACGATCCGCACGGCTTTGACGCCGCGCTTCAACAGCGCGAAGACCACGGCCCGCGCCGCGCCGCCGGCGCCGAGCACCACCGCCGTCTCAGCGTCGGCCCAGCCGGGCAGCCGCTCGTCGAGATTGGCCGCAAAGCCATAAGCATCGGTGTTGCCGCCGACGAGCCGACCGGATTTTTCAAACCACAGCGTGTTGACCGCGCCGATCGCCTCGGCCGCCGCATCCCGCCGCGAGGCGGCGGCGAAGGCGGCGAGCTTGTGCGGGATCGTGACATTGCCGCCGACGAAGCCGTTCTTGCGCAAGCTCTTCAGGAATTCGGCGATCTCCTCTGGCGGCACGCCGACACGGCTGTAGGAGCCGGCAAGGCCGAATTCGGCGAGCCAGGCGTTGTGAATCATCGGCGAGCGCGAATGCCACACCGGCCAGCCGGTGACGAAGGCCTTGGGGCCGTCGGAGGCCGCCTGGACACCGCGCGGATCGAAGATCGAGCCCTCGCCGCGCGGGCGGTCCGCGCCGCTGACGTAAGGATTCGGCGTCCACTCCGCCTCGGTATCAGCCATCGATCTCGCCCCGTACGCGCAGCTCTTTCAAGAGCGGCAGCAGCGGCAGGCCGATGATGGTGAAATAGTCGCCCTCGATCCGCTCCATCAGCTGGATGCCCTCCTTCTCGATCTGATAGGCGCCAACGCTGGTCGTCGCCTTCTGGCCGGCGGCGGCGAGATAGCGGCCGATAAAGCCCGGATCGAGCTGGCGCAGGGTAATGGCGGCCGTGGCGACATGCCGCCAGGTGACCACGCCGTCCTCGACCAGGACCACGGCACTGTTCAGCGTATGGGTGCGCCCGGAGAGCTTCAGGAGCGTGCGCCGCGCCTCTTCCATATTGGCCGGCTTGTAGAAGACCTCGTCGGCGAGCGAGAGGGTCTGGTCGGCGCCGATGACGATCTCGCCCGGATGGCGGGCCGAGACGTCGGTGGCCTTGGCCTCGGCGAGGATCGCGGCGACGTCTTCCGGCGAGACGCCCGATTGCAGCAGCGGCGCCTCGACCGCCCGCTCGTCGAGCTCGCTCGGCTCGACGGTGAAGTCGATCCCGGCGTTCTTGAGGAGTTCCTTGCGGTGGATGCTGCCGGAGGCGAGCACGATGCCCTTAGCCATTTGGTCCCCATTTTAACCGTTTCTTCACGCCCGAGGGGCTTGATAGCGCCTCGAGGGCCGAAACGCCATTGCGCGGCTCGGGACTCGATTCGGCATCGCTTCGCAAGGGGCCGGCCGCCTCCACCCCCGGAATTCCGCCGGGCCTGTGGGTTAAGGAAGAGTTAAGCCCGCGCGCCGCCGCGCCGATCCGGGCCGAGGCGCGTAAGTCGGTTATCGTCCACAATCGGCGACGAGGAGCGGCCTGTGTGCGCGTAGCCCGGCATTTGTGGACAGCGCGTGTTCATCCCACGCTTTCCACAGCTACCGGACCGGTTTCTGGCCGCGCGGGTGCCTCGCTAACATCCTGACGAATTTCGCGGATTCCCTAAAAGTTTAACGTTTCTCACACCGCTGCTCTGAAACCGATCGTCGCAGGCTGTGGACGAGTGCAAAACGCCCGCCATCTACCGCCGCTTGTGAATTCCGGCTATCCACCGACTCATAGAATCAAAATAACGATTTCTCTTGAAATCTTTCTTTTTTATTAGGAGCCCAAACCTGATGCAGACGCGCAAGCTCGTCCGGGTTCTGGAAGGCGAAAGCGTCTTTCCCCCTCCGGTGTGGCTCATGAGACAGGCCGGCCGCTACCTTCCCGAATATCGGGCAACCCGGGAAAAGGCCGGAGGGTTCCTGGATCTCTGCTACAATCCGGATCTGGCGACCGAGGTCACCTTGCAGCCGATCCGCCGCTTCGGCTTCGACGCGGCAATCCTGTTTTCCGACATCCTCGTGATTCCGGATGCGCTCGACCGGGGTTTGCATTTCGTCCAGGGCGAAGGCCCGAAGCTGACGCCGATCCGCCCCGACGAGATCGCCGCTCTCGATCCATCGCGCGGCGAAACTCATCTGGCTCCGGTGATCGCGACGGTCGGCCGGCTGCGCGAGGAACTGCCCGACGAGACGACGCTGATCGGCTTTTGCGGCGCACCCTGGACCGTGGCGACCTACATGATCGCCGGTCACGGAACGCCGGATCAGGCCCCGGCGCGGTTGTTCGCCTATCGCAACCCGGCCGAGATGGAGACGCTGCTCTATCTGCTGGCGGAGATGAGCGCCGACTATCTGATCCGCCAGTTGCAGGCGGGTGCCGACTGCGTCCAGATCTTCGATTCCTGGGCCGGCGTTCTCGACGAAGCGTCGTTCGACGCCTATGCTGTCCGGCCGGTCGCCCGGATGGTGGAAAAGGTCCGTGCCGCAGTGCCGGGCGCCAAGATCATCGGCTTCGCCAAAGGCGCGGGATCGCTTTTGAACACCTATCGCCAGAAGACCGGCGTCGATGCGGTCGGACTCGACTGGTCGGTGCCGGTGTCCCAGGCGAAGGAATTGCAGAAAGCCGGCGCCGTCCAGGGTAATCTCGACCCGCTGCGGCTGATCGCCGGCGGCAAGGCGCTGGAAGACGGCGTCGACCGGATTCTCGAAAACCTCGGCGATGGGCCGTTGATCTTCAATCTCGGCCACGGCATCACGCCCGAGGCGCCGATCGCCCATGTCGAAGCCCTTCTCGATCGCATCAGGACCGCCAAGCCATGAACCAGGACAATCCAACGTCGAGCAAGTCCATGACCAAGCCGGCCAGTGGCGGACGGACCGCCGTCGTCGCCCTCGTCGCATTGGCGCTTGTCGCAGCGCTGTTCGTCCTGGTTCCGGTCGAATGGCAGCTTTGGATCAAGGCGCTGCACGTCTTCGTCATCATCGCCTGGATGGCCGGCATGCTCTATTTGCCGCGGCTGTTCGTCTACCACGCGGAAGCAGGACCTGGCACGCCACAGTCCGAAACCTTCAAGGTGATGGAACGGCGGCTGCTCAAGGGCATCATGACGCCCTCGATGATCCTGACCTGGGTGCTCGGCCTGTGGCTCGCCTGGAAGGTTTTCGAGTTCCAGGGCGGCTGGATCCATGCCAAGATCGCCCTCGTCCTGGTGATGTCCGGCCTGCACGGCTACCTGTCGGCCTCGTTCAAGCGGTTCGAGCGGGACGCGAACACCAGATCCGGCAAATTCTGGCGGCTGATGAACGAAGTGCCGGCGGTGGTCCTGATTCTGATCATCATTCTGGTCGTGGTGAAGCCGTTCTGATCGCTGACGACAGCTTGAAGGGGGGAGCCGGGCAGGTGGGGCGAAAAACGACCGCTCTTGTGGTCATGGGCCCCTCGGGGGTCGGCAAGACGACGACGGCAAAGCTTCTGGCGGCGCGTCTTGGCTGGCCTTTCGCCGAGGCGGACGAGTTTCACTCGGCTGAGAACATTGCCAAGATGGAATCCGGCGAGCCGCTGAACGACGACGACCGGGCGCCTTGGCTCGCGGCCATTCGCGACTGGATCGCCGACCAGGCCGGTCACGGCGTTTCGAGCGTTGTCGCCTGCTCGGCTTTGAAGCGGCGCTATCGGGATGTCCTGCGCGAGGCGAATGCGCGCGTGCGCTTTGTCTCGCTGACCGCCGATCAGGATATCGTCGGCGACCGCATCGGTCGCCGCACTGGCCATTATATGCCGAAATCGCTGCTCCAGTCGCAGTTCAACGATCTGGAACCGCTGCAATCCGACGAGGATGGCGTGACGGTATCCGTCGGCGTCCCGCCCGAAGCGGTTGTTAGCCATGCCCTTGAAGCGCTCGGGTTCGACAGGGAAGACTAAACGGCCGCGAACCTACACCGCCCGGCTCCGCAAGGTTGCCGGTGGTGACGAGGCGGTAACTGCGATAGGAGGCTCTCACGGGCGGCGCCAACGCGCCTCTTGCGCGGTCTCGCAACCACCGCTATATCACAATGGACTATCCCGCCTTTCTCGGGCGCTGCGTGACCATTTTTGGTCGCATCGTCCCTGCCGCAGAACCGTTTCGCGTTTCCGGCCCCCAGCGTTTCCCCACTGTCGCCTTCATCTGTTTCGACGCGATCCGTCGGCACGAACTCCCAAAAGAGCCTATTTCCGAATGAAACTTCAGGACCTGAAGAACAAAAGCGCACCCGAATTGATTGCGTTCGCCGAAGAGAACGAGGTCGAGAACGCCTCAGTGCTGCGCAAGCAGGAGCTTCTGTTCGCGATTCTCAAGCAACTCGCGGCCCAGGAAGTCGAAATCATTGGCGAGGGCGTCGTCGAAATTCTTCAGGACGGTTTCGCGTTTCTGCGCTCGCCCGAGGCAAATTACTTGCCGGGCCCGGACGACATCTATGTTTCGCCATCGCAGATCCGCAAATTCCAGCTGAAGACCGGCGATACGGTCGAGGGACCGATCCGCAGTCCCAAGGACGGCGAGCGCTATTTCGCGCTGCTCAAGGTCAACACGATCAATTTCGACGATCCCGAGAAGATCCGCCACAAGAGCCACTTCGACAATCTGACGCCGCTCTATCCGACCGAGCGGTTCAAAATGGAGCTCGACGAGCCGGCCTCCAAGAAGGATATGTCGGCCCGCGTCATCGATCTCGTCGCGCCGCTCGGCAAGGGCCAGCGCGCGTTGATCGTCGCGCAGCCGCGCACCGGCAAGACGGTGCTTCTGCAAAACATCGCCCATTCGATTACGGCGAACCATCCGGAATGCTATCTGATCGTTCTGTTGATCGATGAACGGCCCGAGGAAGTGACCGACATGCAGCGCTCGGTGAAGGGCGAGGTGGTGTCCTCGACCTTCGACGAGCCAGCGCAACGCCATGTGGCGGTGGCCGAGATGGTCATCGAGAAGGCCAAGCGCCTGGTCGAGCATGGCCGCGACGTCGTCATCCTGCTCGATTCGATCACGCGCCTCGGACGCGCCTACAACACCACCGTTCCGTCCTCGGGCAAGGTCCTGACGGGCGGTGTCGATGCCAACGCCCTGCAGCGGCCGAAGCGCTTCTTCGGCGCGGCCCGCAATATCGAGGAAGGTGGCTCGCTCACCATCATCGCGACGGCGCTGATCGATACCGGCAGCCGCATGGACGAGGTCATCTTCGAAGAGTTCAAGGGCACCGGCAACTCCGAGATCGTGCTTGATCGCAAGGTTGCCGACAAGCGTATCTACCCGGCGATGGACATCCTGAAGTCTGGTACCCGCAAGGAGGACCTCCTGGTCCCGAAGGGCGATTTGCAGAAGATTTTCGTGCTGCGCCGGATCCTGTCGCCGATGGGCACGACCGACGCGATCGAATTCCTGAATGACAAGCTGAAGCAGACCAAGAGCAACGCCGACTTCTTCGATTCGATGAACACCTGATCGCTGTCGGATCGCCGGGCGACAATGGCGTGACTCACGTGAAACGGCGGTCCTTGCGGGCCGCCGTTTGTCGTTGCGCCGCGACTCGGCTTGTCTGCAGCGGCACCAGTCGGGAAGCCTGATGCAGGTATCAAGGAGGGATCTGGAATGAGCGAGAAACCAGACGCGGTGGCGCGGGTCGAGGCCGATGCGGAGGCCAAGGGCCTGAAAATCGCCGTCGTGGAAACCGCCAAGTCGGCCCGCTCGGCGGAGGAAGCGGCGGAGGCCGTCGGCGCCAGCGTCGGCCAGATCGTCAAATCCCTGGTGTTCAAGGGCGCGGCGACCGGCCAAGCCTATCTCCTGCTGGTGTCGGGGGCCAACCGGGTCGACGAGGCTTCGATGGCGGCCCATTTCGGCGAGGCACTGGAGCGGCCCGACGCCGATTTCGTCCGTCAAGCGACGGGGTTCGCCATCGGCGGCGTCTCGCCGCTGGGGGCCTCCAGCAAGCTTTCCACCTTGATGGATGAGGATTTGTTCCAGCACGCCACTATCTGGGCCGCCGCGGGTACGCCGCGTCACGTCTTCGAGGTCGTGCCACTGCAATTGCGCAGCGCCACCGGCGCGACCGTCGGCCGGGTGACATAGACCGCGTCGGCGGAAAACCCCCGTTTTAATCCTTGTCGCCGCTCAACGCCTTGGCCAGCGCCGCGGCATCATAGACCGGCGGATGACAGACGCGACCCTCGCACAAATACGCCGCCGGCCGGCGCAAGGGCCGCATCGCGGCGGTCGGCAGTTGCTCTGGCAGTCGATCGGGATCGGCGAGGACCAGATCGAGGCGATCGAGATCGACGCTTTGATGCGCTTTTGCGAGCATTTCGGCGAATCCGGTTTCGTCCGCTGTGCCGATCACGCAAAGTTCGCTGCCGCGCCCTAGCCGCCCCGTGGCCGTGACGATGCCGGGAAAGCCGGCCGCTCCCTGACCGATGCGCCCGGCGGCGAGCAGGGCCGCCCGCTCGGCCCGTTCGCCGATCTCGATCGCGCCGCTGGCCTGGGCGAGCATCGCGAGCCCCTCGATCACAAGAGCGGTTCCGCCGGGAATCGCGTCATCCTGGTCGCCGCGCAGGCGAATCATGACGTCCGAGGCGTCGGAGGCGTTCAGATAATGGCCGCCGTCGCCATCCGTGTGCCAGCGTTCGAGCTCGTCGGCGAACCAGCGGGCGCGATCGAGATAGTGCGCGTCGAGGGTTGCCGCGAACAAGGCGACCGCGGCCTGGATCAGCGCACCATAGTCCGAGGACAGCGCCAAGCCGGTCGTTCGCCCGGCTCGCGCGGCATGGCGCAGACGGCCGTCGACGATCATGTCCCGGACGACAAAGTCGAAGGCATCGCGCGCGATGACAAGGGCAGCGTCAATTCCAAGTGCGCCACCGATTTCCGCCAGCGCCCGGATCATCAGACCGTTCCAGTCGGCGAGCACCTTGTCGTCGCGGCCGGGCCGCGGCCGGCCGGCTCTTGCCTCGAGGAGAATCCGGCGTTCCTCGACAAAGTCGGGGTCGCTCGACGTGGCGCCCGGATGCAGGCGATGCAGGATCGAATGCCCCTCCCAATTGCCGGCCTCGCCGACGTCGAAGGCCGCTTTGAACGGCCCGGCGCGATCACCGAGCAGGACATCGACCTGGCCCGCCGACCAGACATAGAAGGCGCCCTCCTCCGAATGGCTGCTGCTATCGAGGCTGTCGGCGTCGAGCGACGCGGCGAGGCCGCCGCCCTCGACTCGCATCTCGCGCCGCAGCCAGCCTATCGTCTCGTCGATACGGGATCGAAACAGGTCGTCACCGGTCATCCGGTAGGCCCAGCCAAGATGGCGCAGGAATTGGGCATTGTCGTAGAGCATCTTCTCGAAATGCGGCACCAGCCAGCGTTCGTCGGTCGAATAGCGGTGCAGGCCGCCGCCGAGATGGTCGTAGATGCCGCCGAGCGAGAGCGCCCGGACAGTCTTGAGAAACGCCTGGCGATGGTCCAGCGAGCCGCTCTCGAAGGCCGAGCGAGCCAGAATCTCCATAAACGGGGCGTTGGGAAATTTCGGCGCGCCGCGAAGTCCGCCTTGCGCCGGATCGATCATCTGGCCGATGCGCTCCGCCGGACCCGCCAGATCAAGCGCCGCGAGCGGTCCCGGTGCTGCCGAACGCGACAGGAAATCGCTCAGCCGCCCGGAGATCGCGCCGGCGCTGGTCGTCAGATCCGCGCGCTTCTCGCGCCAAGCCTTGGCGATGGCCTCCAGCACCTGAACGAAACCGGGACGGCCATAACGCGCGTCCCTGGGAAAATAGGTGCCGCCGAAGAACGGCTGGCCCTCGGGTGTCAGGAACATGGTCATCGGCCAGCCGCCCTGTTCGCCCATCGCCTGCAGCGCGGTCATGTAGAGATGGTCGATGTCGGGGCGCTCTTCGCGATCCACCTTCACATTGACGAAGTCGCGGTTCATCGCCGCCGCCACGCCCTCGTCCTCGAAGCTCTCATGCGCCATGACATGGCACCAGTGACAGGCCGCATAGCCGACCGACAGAAGGATCGGACGGTCGAGTGCGCGCGCCTCGTCCAGCGTCGTGTCGGACCATTCCCGCCAATCGACCGGGTTGTCCCGATGCTGCAGAAGATACGGACTGACGGCATCGCCGAGCCGGTTGTCGCGCGCGTCGTTCATGAAGACCCCGTGGTTCCACCCCTTGAGCCCGGAAGCCTAAGGGAAGCGATCGACGATTTCGAGGGCGGCTTCCCGCGCAATGGTGTCTCGTGGTGGAAACGCGCTCCTGAATGCCCCGGCGCCCGCCGGTTGCGAACACATGAGGAAGCTGGTTTTGTCGCCCTCGACCATCACCGAAAATACCGAGCCGCTCGTTTGATCCCATCCGATACCATTGCTGCCCTCTCCTCCGGCGCCCTGCCCTCCGGTGTCGCGGTCGTGCGCGTCAGCGGACCGTCCGCGCGGCTTGTCATGGAAAGCCTCGCCGGCGGAATCCCCAATGAACGCCGCGCCAGCCTTCGCCGGTTCCACGATGCGGCCGGCGCGACCATCGACCGGGGTATCGCCTTGTTCTTTCCGTCGCCTGGCAGTGTCACCGGCGAGGATCTCGCCGAGTTCCACCTGCATGGCGGGCGGGCCGTCGTCGCGGCCTTTCTCGACGCGGCGACAGCGCTTCCCGACGTGCGTCTCGCAGTCGCCGGCGAGTACACCCGGCGCGCTTTCGAAAACGGGCGCATTGACCTGACCGAGGCCGAGGGGCTGGCCGATCTCATCTCGGCCGAGACCGAGGCGCAGCGCCGCATGGCGGTGGCGCAGGCGGGCGGAGCGTTGCGCGCGATCTACGAGGGCTGGATGCGGCGGCTGACGCAAGCGCGTGCGATGATCGAAGCCTCGTTCGATTTCGCCGACGAGGGCGATGTCGGCGATGACGTTGCCGGCGGCGTCGCGACGACGATTGCAGCGCTTGTCGATGAGATGCGGACCCATCTCGCCAAGGCGGACCGCGGCGAAATCCTGCGCGAGGGCTACCGCGTGGCGATCGTCGGTGCGCCCAACGCCGGAAAGTCCAGCCTGCTCAATGCCCTGGCCGATCGCGAGGTGGCGATCGTCACCGAAATTCCGGGCACGACGCGCGACGTGATCGAGGCGACCCTCGATCTGGGCGGTGTCCCGGTGCGTTTCTCCGACACGGCTGGAATCCGCGAAACGTCCGATGCGGTTGAAGCGATCGGCGTCGAGCGGGCGCGGGCCGTGATGGATTCGGCCGATCTGGTTCTCGCGCTGGTCGATACCCAATCCGGACATGGGCCCTTCGCGCGGTTCTCGGAACTTTTGACTCACGTGAAACATCCGATGATGCTCGCCGCATCGCAGGCGCCTCTGGACGACGTCGCGGCGGGGATGTCCCGGCCGCATAGACATATCCTCACCGTTCGCACCAAGGCCGACCGCCCGGAGCCGCATGGTCTGACAGCCCGGCTCGGCGGCGAATGGGATGATTTCGCCTTCGACTTTTCCATTTCCACCAAGACCGGCGAGGGGATGTCTGCCCTTGTCGCGCGTGTCGCCGCCTTGGCGGCTGAGGCTGCCGGCGATCCCGACGAGGCGGTACCGATGCGGACCCGTCACAAGGAGCTGGTCGCCGATGCCTTGCGGATTCTCGAACAATTCGTGTCGAAGCCGGATATGCCACCGGAAGTGGGGGCGGAAACCCTGCGGCGGTCCGGTAACCGTCTCGGCGCGCTGACCGGCCAGGTCGGGGTCGAGGATCTTCTGGACGTCATCTTTTCCGAGTTCTGCATCGGCAAATGAGGACAAGCGGGCTTGTTGCCGCATTTCCGCTTGCGTTGTCTCCGAGCGATGGAGCCTTTATAGGCTTGTCTTCACCGCAAAAAATGTTTGGCTGTCGGTGCCGAAGCCCCTTTCCTGGCCGTCACCCCCGTCCCGCCCAACCAGTATCCGAGACCCATGCGCGATCCGTCCCTCCCCGCCACGTCCGACTACGACGTCGTCATCATCGGCGGCGGCCATGCCGGCTGCGAGGCGGCCAGCGCTGCGGCGCGGGCCGGGGCTCGAACCGCGCTGGTCACCCACCGCTTCGATACGATCGGCGCGATGAGCTGCAATCCGGCGATCGGCGGTATCGGCAAGGGCCATCTCGTGCGCGAGATCGACGCGTTGGGTGGCTTGATGGGCCAGGTTGCCGACGCTGCCGGCATCCAGTTTCGCCTGCTCAACCGGCGCAAGGGGCCCGCCGTGCGCGGACCGCGGACCCAGGCCGACCGGCGGCTTTACCGCGAGGCGATGCAGGCGGCGATCAAGGCCCATACCGGTCTCGACGTGGTCGAAGGCGATGTCGCCGAGCTTGTCCTGGACGAGCGGAATCGGGTGACCGGCGTGGTCCTCGGCGACGGCCGCACTATCCAATGCCGGGCCGTGGTGTTGACCACAGGGACGTTCCTGTCGGGTCTGATCCATATCGGGGACCGGACGATCCCAGCCGGGCGCATGGGCGAGGATCCCTCGACGGGCCTTTCGGGAACGCTGAAGCGGCTTGGCCTGACGCTGGGTCGGCTGAAGACCGGCACGCCGGCGCGGCTCGACGGCCGTACGATCGACTGGAGCGGGCTCGACCGGCAGGCCCCGGACGCCGAGCCGGTTCCGTTTTCCTATCTGACGAAGGCGATTACCAACCGGCAGATCGATTGCGGGATCACCCGGACGACGCCAGAGACCCACCGGATCATCCGGGAAAATATCGGCCGGTCGGCGCTCTATTCCGGCCGCATCGAGGGTGCCGGGCCGCGCTATTGTCCCTCGATCGAGGACAAGATCGTCAAGTTCGGCGACCGCGACGGCCATCAGATCTTCCTCGAGCCGGAGGGGCTCGATGACGACACGGTCTACCCGAATGGCGTGTCGACCTCGCTGCCCGAGGACGTGCAGTTGCAATTCCTGCGCTCGATCCCGGGATTGGAGCAGGTGGATGTGCTCAAGCCTGGCTACGCCATCGAATACGATCATGTCGATCCGCGCGAGCTCGATCGCCACCTTGCGGTCCGGCGCGCCGAAGGTCTGTTCCTCGCCGGCCAGATCAACGGCACGACGGGCTACGAGGAAGCAGCGGCGCAGGGGATCGTCGCCGGGATCAACGCGGCGCGGCTTGCCGGCGGCGCGGAGGCCGTCGGCATCGGGCGGGCCGACGCCTATATCGGCGTGATGATCGACGATCTTACCCGCACAGGGGTGTCCGAGCCGTATCGGATGTTTACCTCGCGGGCCGAATTCCGCCTGTCGCTCCGGGCCGACAACGCCGACCGCCGGTTGACGCCGCTCGGCCTGTCGCTCGGCATTGTCGACGCGGAACGCCGCCAGACCTTCGAGCAAAGCGAGGCGGCGCTCGCCAAGGCGCGCGCGCTGCTGGAAGCCGCCCAGCTGACGCCGTCCGAAGCCCAGCGACATGGGCTATCAGTCAATCAGGACGGGCGCCGGCGATCAGCTTGGCAGCTGCTCTCACAACCCGAAATCGATCTGGACCGGCTGACCGCGATCTGGCCGGAGTTCGCGAATATCGCTGGGCCGTTCCGGGAGCGGATCGAGATCGAAGCAGGCTACGATGTCTATCTGGACCGCCAGCGGCGCGATCAGGAGCGTCTGCGCCGGGACGAGAACCGCACGATCCCGAACGACCTCGACTTTTCTGCTCTCACCGGCTTGTCTAACGAATTGCGACAAAAGCTGATGGCCCGTCGCCCGACCTCGATTGCCGAAGCCGAACGGATCGATGGGATGACGCCCGCCGCTCTCGCTCTGATTCTCGTCGCCATGCGGCGAAGTGAGGTCGTTCGTGCGGCGTGAGCGGGCGCCTTTTCCGCCGAAGCGCGAGCTGGTGGCCAAGCCAAAGCGCAAGGCGGCACCGCGTCCCGCTGAAGTGGCGTCACAGCAGGCGGAGGGGCGCGCTCATTTTATTGAAACCCACGATGTTTCACGTGAAACGTTGGCGCGTCTGGATCAATATGTCGCCCTGCTGACCGAGTGGCAGCGCCGCATTAATCTGGTCGCTCCGGCGACGATCGGCGATGTCTGGTCGCGCCACATCTCTGATTCGCTGGTGCTGGAGCGCCTGCTGCCGCCGTTTCAGCGCTGCGTCGATTTGGGTTCCGGCGCAGGTCTGCCCGGCTTCGTCGTGGCGGCGTTGCGGGCGGACCAAGGCGGCGCCGTCGATCTGGTCGAGAGCAACGCCAAAAAGGCCGCTTTCCTGCGCGCCGTCCAACGCGGAACCGGTGTCGGCGGAACGGTTCACGCCGCGCGGATCGCGGATTGCGGCGCGGCGCTGGCAGCGGCGGATCTGGTCACCGCGCGCGCTCTGGCGCCGCTCCCGGAGCTGTTGGCGATGGTGGCGCCACATATCCGGACGTCGGCGCGGTGCTTTTTTCAAAAGGGCCGCAGTCATGAACAGGAAATTAACCAAGCGGCTGCCCATTGGCGATTCACCGTGGTAAAGCATGAATCGAACCTTGAGGATGGTTCGGTCATCCTCGACATCGGTAACATCGCGCGGCGTTAGGCTACGCCATGCTCCCGCGGGGCCGGGACCTTCATTCCGGCGGGGCTTCGGACGGGGCCGCGAGGGCTGGCGAGAGAGCGGCCATCGTAACGATGCGGGAGGCGACCGATGGATGCGATTAGCGGGCAGCCGATGCGGATCATCACCATAGCCAACCAAAAAGGCGGTGTCGGCAAGACCACGACCGCCATCAATCTCGCCACCGCGCTCGCCGCGATCGGCAAGCGGACGCTGCTCATCGATCTCGATCCCCAGGGCAATGCCTCGACCGGGCTCGGGATCGAAAAGGACGACCGTGACGTCTCCTCCTACGACGTGCTGATGGAGGCGGCCTCGATCACCGAGGCCGCTACGGCGACGGCGGTGCCGAGCCTGTCGATCATCCCGTCGACGCTCGACCTCCTGGGCCTGGAGATGGAGATTTCCGGGGCGACGGGCCGCGCCTACCGGTTGCGCGACGCCCTGCATTTCCATCAGGTCGACACGCCGCTGTTCGATTTCGTCCTGATCGATTGCCCGCCGTCCCTGAATCTCCTGACGATCAACGCCATGGCGGCGGCGGATTCGATCCTCGTGCCGCTGCAATGCGAATTCTTCGCGCTGGAAGGTCTCAGCCAGTTGCTGCAGACGGTCGAGCAGGTTCGCGATACGCTGAACCCGACATTGGCACTGCACGGGATCGTCTTGACGATGTATGACGGGCGTAACAATCTGGCGGCGCAGGTGGTTCGGGACGTGCGCTCCTATATGGGCGAACATGTCTACGAGACGATCATCCCGCGCAATGTACGGGTATCGGAAGCGCCGTCTTTCGGTAAACCCGTGGTTCTCTACGACATGAAATGTCCGGGCAGTCAGGCCTATATCCGCCTGGCCTCGGAAATCATTCAGCGCGAGCGACGACTGGTGGCCGCGTGACGGGGTGCGCGATGGCGGACCGCCTCCCAGGGTGGATTTTCCCGGAAACCGGACCGATAAAGGCGGGGAGACGAGGATGAACGAAGACAAATCGCGGCAGCGGCTGGGACGCGGCCTCGCCTCGCTGATCGGGACGGGCGGTGTCGTGCCGCCGCGGCCGATGCCCGGCTATGGCGGTTCGGAGGCAGCGCCGGCTGCGATCTCGGCCGAGCGCTTCGTCGCCCTGGACAGGATCTCGCCCAATCCCAACAATCCGCGCCGCCGCTTCGACGAGGCCGATCTCAACGATCTTGCCGCCTCGATCAGGAATCATGGCGTCGTCCAGCCGCTGCTGCTGCGTCCCAAGCCGGGCCAGCCGGAATCGTTCGAGATCGTCGCCGGCGAACGGCGCTGGCGCGCCGCCAGGGCCGCCGGCCTCAGCGAGGTCCCGGTCGTACTGCGTGACATCGGCGATCGTCAGTCGCTGGAAATCGCGATCATCGAAAACGTCCAACGCGCCGATCTCAACGCGGTCGAGGAGGCTCAGGCCTACGAGACGCTGATCGATGAACACGGCTACACCCAGTCCGATCTCGCCGACGTGCTCGGCAAGAGCCGCAGCCACGTAGCCAACACGCTCCGGTTGCTGAAATTGCCGGAGGAAGTACGCGGCATGGTAGTCGCCGGTACGCTGTCGCCCGGCGCGGCGCGGACCGTCGTGACCGCCGATGATCCGCTCGCGCTGGCGAATGAAATCGTGTCGCGGGGCCTGAGTGTGCGCGAGGCTGAGGATCTCGCTCGCAAACCCGCCGAGACGGTGGACGACCGACCGCTCAAGCCCGCGCGCAAAGGTAAGCGCAAGGCGGCTGCCGAGCGCGATGCCGATGTCGTGGCGCTGGAGAATCTTTTGGCGCAGGCGCTCGGAATGGCGGTGGAAATCCGCGTCGATGGGGAGCGCGGATCGATCCGCATCGACTATGCCGATCTCGAGCAGCTCGACGAGATTTGTGGTCGGTTGCAGACGCGGACACAACGCCGGGTTGAACAGACGCCGCGGGTGCGGGGGCTCTAAGCCACCGCGTCCGGGTTGGCCGCACGACTCACGTGAGACAAAGGATGGCGTTCGACGTTGCCCGGCCTGGTGTCAGGCGCGTGGGCCCCGGGCGCGCAACCGTGCCGCCTCCACCGCGATGTCGAGCAAGGTTTTTTGGGTGATCGTCAAGGCGAGTCCGCCTTCCCTGCGGCTTGTCAGGATATCCCGCTCGATCCGCTGGAGAATGGCGGTGATCGCGTCCAGCGGCCAGGCCGCCAGCGCGGCCTCGAGAGCGGCCTTGCGCCGGAAATGCGGCCGTCGCCGCTCGACCACGCGCCCGATCGGCTCGCCGCCGCGTTCGATCATTTCGCGCATGGTCTGCAGCTGCTGGAAATAGCGCAACAGATTCTGGTGCAGCTGGAAGGTGGCGGTGCCGGCGGACACCAGCCGGTCGATGAGATGCGGCAGGCGCTTGACGTCGCCGCTCGCCGCGGCGTCGATGGTCTCTTCCAGCGTATCCGCCGAGACGTCGCCGACGATGGCTCGCACGTCGGCCTCGGTCACCGATGGCACGCCCAAAGCGTAGAGACAGAGCTTGCGAACCTCGCCGCGGGAGGCAAGGCGATTGGCCCCAAGGCGGGCGCGCAGTTCGTCACGCGCCTCGCGGTCGATCGACAGCCCGCTTTGACCGAGTTCCTCGTCGATCATCCTGTCGATCGCCCGGCCCTCGTCCTGATAGCAGGGCAGCGCCATGGCGTATCGTCCGCGCTCGACGTTGTTGCGAAGCGCGGCGCTCTTCTTGAGATCGCCGGCTTCGAGGATGACGAGGGCGCCTTCGAGCTGCGAAGCGGCGAGTTCGCCGATTGCTTCCGCCAGACCCTTGCCGGCGCCTGCGCCACGCACTCGAATGAGACGGCGTCCGCCGAACAGCGAGACGGTCCGGGCCTCGTCATAGAGCCGGCCGATATCCTTCTCCAGCTCGTCGGCCGAAAGCGTCACCGCCGCGAAGGGGTCGTTGCGGTCGACGCCGGACATCTCGGCAATCTTGGCGGAGCGTTCGGCGACGAGGCCCGGATCGGGACCGTAAAGCAGGATGACCGGAAACGAAAAATCGGGACGCGAGAGGAACGCCTCGACCTCGCCCGCCTTCTTTTGCGCCATTATCCGCGTCCGTCCTTGCGATGTGTCGCGCCAATTTCCTTCATCATTCGGTGCCCTGCCCGCCGGTGACGGTCCTTGCCGTCAGACGCCGGCCCTTTCGAGCGTGCGCACGAGGGCAATCTCGAGCTGGGCCGCGACGTCCTCGCCCGCCTGCTGGCGCGCGTCGATCAGCGCGCGCTGAGTTTGATACAGCTGCGCGGTCCGATCGAAGGGAACCGTCGCCGTGCGGCTGGCCGTGTCGACAACTTGATTGTCCGAGAGCCGGGCAAGTTCGTATTTCGCGGTCACGCGGTAGAGGGCGGAGCTGAGCGCGCCTCCCGATTCGATGGCGATGCCGGTTTCGCTGCCGCTGACGGTGAGGCGGACCTCGTAGAGCGGCTGAGCCACCCGCGTTCCCTGGTTCAGGCGCGACAGGAGGGCATTACGGACGATCTGGTCGGTCCGCGAACCGGCTTCGGAGACCGCGATCCGTCCTCGCAGCGCCGCCAAGGCGCCGCCCGGCGCCAACATGCTCGAATTGTCGGCGGACGCATAAAGCGGGCGGGCGGTGCAGGCCGGCAGGGCCAGGGCCACCAAGGCAAGGCCGACGGCGACAAGGGCGCGTGATCGAAGCGGATCAGAGGACGACATTGACGATTCTCCCGGGCACGACCACGATACGCTTCGGCGCGTTGCCGGCCAGCGCCGACTGGACGAAGTCGAGCGCCAACGCCGCTTGCTCCACGTCAGGTTTGCCGGCCCCGACCGGCATGGTCAAGTCGCCGCGCTTCTTACCGTTGATCTGGACCGGCAGCGTGACCGTATCGTCGCGCAAAAGCGTCGGGTCAACGCTCGGCCAGGGCGCCGCGGCGGCAAGCCCTAGCTCGCCCAATTCGGCCCAGCACGCCTCGGCCAGATGCGGCATCATCGGCGCGATCAGGCGGACCAGAATCGACAGCGCCTCGCGCGCCGCGCCCTTCAGGGCTGGATCGCTGTCGCCGGAGACCTTGGGAAGGGACGCGGCGAGCGTGTTGAGCAGTTCGTAGATCCGCGCCACTGCCTTGTTGAAGGCCAGCCGTTCGATGTCGTCGGCAACGCCTGCCGCCGTGCGGTGCGCCGCGCGGCGGATCGTCAGCACGGATGCATTGTCGCCGGAGCCTTGCTCCGGCGCGCCGACAAGGCGTGGCGCCGTATCGCCCACGAGGCGCCATAGCCGCTGCACGAAGCGATAAGCGCCCTCGACGCCGGCCTCCGTCCAGATGACGTCGCGGTCAGGCGGCGAGTCCGACAGCATGAACCAGCGCGCGGTATCTGCGCCGTAGGAGGCGATGATGTCGTCCGGATCAACGACGTTCTTCTTCGATTTCGACATCTTTTCGATGCCGCCGATTTCCAATCGCGCGCCGGTCGCGATGCGGGTCGCGACGCGGCCGCTCTCGCCTTCCGCGATCGCCACCTCGGCCGGGGGCACCCATTCACGGCCCTCGCGATAGGTTTCGTGGACTACCATGCCTTGGGTGAACAGGCCCTTGAACGGCTCGTCGAGATCCAGATGGCCGCAAGCCCGCATCGCCCGGACGAAAAAGCGCGAATAGAGAAGATGCAGGATCGCGTGCTCGATGCCGCCGATATACTGGTCGACCGGCAGCCAGGCGTTGGCGGCCTGCGGGTCGGTTGGCGCGTCGGCATGGGGCGCGGTGAAGCGGGCGAAATACCACGAGGAATCGACAAAAGTGTCCATCGTGTCGGTCTCGCGCCGCGCCTTGCCGCCGCATTGCGGGCAGGTGGCGTCGCGCCAGGTCGGGTGCCGGTCGAGCGGGTTGCCGGGCTTGTCGAAGTCGATGTCGTCGGGAAGCTTGACCGGCAGGTTTTCCTTGGCCTCCGGTACGACGCCGCAAGCCTCGCAATGCAGCACCGGGATCGGGCAGCCCCAATAGCGCTGGCGCGAGATGCCCCAGTCGCGCAGGCGGAAATTGACCTGGCGCTCGGCCTGCGGCGCCCCGAACAGGTCGGTCGTCTCGAGCTTTGCCGCCACCGTCTCGAAAGCGGCGTCGGGCGAGAGGCCGTCGAGGAAGCGCGAATGGAAGATCGTGCCGTCGTCGACATAGGCCTCGTTGCCGATCGCAAAGCGTGCGGGATCGGCAGTCGGCGGGAGCACGACCGCCTGCACCGGCAGATCATATTTACGGGCGAAGTCGAGGTCGCGCTGATCATGCGCCGGACAGCCGAAGATCGCGCCGGTGCCGTAGTCCATCAGCACGAAATTCGCCACATAGACCGGGAGCTGCCACGTCTCGTCGAAGGGATGGGTGACGGTAAACCCGGTCGGAATGCCCTTCTTCTCGGCGGTCTCAAGGGCCGCGGCGGTGGTGCCCTGCCGCCGGCACGCGGCGATGAAGGCCTGGACGTCCGGATTGTCCTTGGCTGCCGCCGTCGCCAACGGATGATCGGGCGCCACCGCCATGAAGGATGCGCCGAACAGCGTATCGGGGCGGGTGGTGAAGACGGTGACGTCCTGGTTTCCTTGAGGCGCAGTGACCGGGTCGAGCGCCCAGCGCACCAACAGGCCCTCGGAGCGGCCGATCCAGTTCTTCTGCATCAGCCGGACCTTTTCGGGCCAGCCGGGCAGGGTGTCGAGGGCGGCCAAGAGATCGTCGGCATAGTCGGTGATCTTGAAGAACCACTGGGTGAGCTCGCGGCTCTCGACCTCGGCACCGGAGCGCCAGCCCTTGCCGTCGATCACCTGCTCGTTGGCCAGCACCGTCTGGTCGACCGGATCCCAATTGACCTTCGACTTCTTGCGATAGGCAAGGCCGTGCTCCAGGAAGTCGATGAACAGCATCTGCTGGCGGTGATAATAGTCGACGTCGCAGGTGGCGAATTCTCTGCTCCAGTCCAGCGACAGGCCCATCGACTTGAGCTGGCCGCGCATGGTCGCGATGTTTTGATAGGTCCATTCGCGCGGATGCACCTTGTTCTGCATCGCGGCGTTCTCGGCCGGCATGCCGAAGGCGTCCCAGCCCATTGGATGCAGGACGTTGAAGCCCTTCGCCCGCTTGTAGCGCGCCACCACGTCGCCCATGGCATAGTTGCGCACATGGCCCATATGGATGCGACCGGAGGGATAGGGAAACATTTCGAGGACGTAATAGGTCTCGCCCCCGGCGTCGGTGCGCGTCTCGAAGAGTTTTGCCTCCTCCCAGGCCTTCTGCCAGCGGGATTCGGATGCGCGGGGGTTGTAGCGTTCTGATGACATGCGGCGGGTCGGTATCCTGGCGCGGCCATCTGCGGCCGTCGGGCGTGGGCAATGCGGCTTGACTTACTCCGTTGTTCGCGTCCCGTTCAACACGAACCGGCGAGATTTCGCCGAATCGCGGCAAAATCGACCCTGAATGCCGCCGCGGAGGCAAAAAGGATGAGCATGGACGACACGACAGGCGAACGCTACCGGGCGGTGTGCGAGCGGATCGCCACCGCGACGAAGGACGCGGGTCGGCCCGAGGACGCGGTCGATCTCGTGGCGGTTTCCAAGACCTATGACGCGGAGGCGATCCTGCCGGTGATCGCCGCAGGCCAGCGGATCTTCGGCGAAAACAAGGTGCAGGAGGCCAAGGCCAAATGGCCGGCCCTGCGCGAACGCTTCCCCGACATCGAGTTGCGGCTGATCGGCCCGCTGCAGTCGAACAAGGCCGGCGAGGCGGTGGCGCTGTTCGACGTCATCGAGAGCGTCGATCGGGAAAAGATCGCCGCGGCGATCGCCAAGGAAGCCGTCAAGCAGGACCGGCATCCGCGCCTCTATGTTCAGGTCAATACGGGTGAGGAGCCGCAAAAGGCCGGCATCGCGCCGGGCGAGGCGGCGGCCTTTGTCGCCCGCTGCCGCGCCGAGCATGGGCTGACGATCGAGGGGCTGATGTGCATCCCGCCGGCAGACGAAAATCCCGGTCCGCATTTCGCGCTGCTCGCCAAGATCGCCGGTGAGGCGGGGGTTGCCAGGCTGTCCATGGGCATGTCTGGGGATTTCGAGTCGGCGATCGCCTTCGGCGCCACCTCCGTGCGCGTCGGTTCGGCGATCTTCGGCGACCGGGATTACGGCTGAGCGCGACCGCCCCTCGGGACCCGACGAGACCGAGATCGTCCGTCGCCTCGAAGCTCAAATCGAGAGGAGCGCGCCATCCCGGTGCCGGGGTGCGGATACCCCGGCTGCGGTGGTGCGGGGTGCGGGAAAATCTTGCCCGGCTACGGGTGGAGTGAATAGTTTGCCAAACTTTCTAATCTAAAAGGCATGGGCGAAGCCGTCCTCCGCCCTCTTCATCGTCGCAAAGGCCTTCGCATGACCGAACAAGCAGCAAGCGAGGCGGCCTTCATCCGCCGGACCGTGATTGCCGCCGGAATTGTCGCGGCAATCGGCATCGCGCTGTTCGTATTCTGGACCGCTTCGCTGGCCTTCTTCCTGATCCTGGCCGGACTGTTGCTGGCAGCCGCGTTCAGCGGCGTGGCCTACGGGCTGGAATTTGCCGGCGTTCCGCGCATTGGCGGGCTTCTGGTCGCCTATCTCCTGCTATTGCTGCTGATCGCGGCCGCTTTCATCGGGGGCGGTGTCGTGATCGTGCAGCAGTTTAACGATCTCGTCCAACTCGCGGCCGGGCAGATCGATCGCCTTGCAGAGCTTCTCCAGGAGTCCGGTTTTGCCGACGGTAGGCAGTCGGACGATCCGGGGCTGGGGACCATCCTGCCCAGCGCGTCCGGCCTGTTTTCCTCCGCATCACGGGCCGCCTACGCCATCCTCGGCAGTCTCGGCAACGCCTTCGTCGTGGTTTTCATCGCCATCTTTGTCTCGTGGCAGCCGGACCTCTACCGGCGCGGCATCGTCAGCCTGTTTCCTCCGACCCGGCGGCAGCGCATTGGCGAGACGCTACGCAACAGCGCGCACCAATTGACGATGTGGCTGGCAGGGCAGGCGGTCTCCATGGCAACGGTCTTCATGGTCTCGCTTGTCGGCTTGTGGGCCATCGGCATGCCGAACGCCTTTCTGCTGGCGCTGCAGGCCGGGTTGTTGGCTTTCGTCCCGACGCTTGGCCCGTTTGTTGCGGGTGTCGTGATCGTCCTGGTGGGCTTTGCCGACAGTCCGCAGATGGCTCTCAATGGCCTTCTGGTCTACGTCGTAATCCAGGGCGTCGAAAGCAACGTCACACAGCCGATGGCCCAACGCTGGGCGACCGCCCTGCCCCCGGCGCTGACGCTCGGATCACAACTGGTGTTCGGCCTGCTCTTCGGCCTCATCGGCGTGGCGCTCGCCGTGCCATTCGTCGCCATCGTCAAGACGCTGGTGGGCGACCTCTATGTGAAAGATACGCTCGGCGGATACGCGGACGATGCGCCCTGAGCCGACACCGGCGCTACGTACCCGCGAAAGTATGAGACCGCGTGGCTGGACCGCCTCCGCGGTTTCACCCTAAGTTGCCTTCCGGAGGCGGGGGACCGCCGGGAGACGACACGGGAGGCGAAGCATGAACATCATCCACGTCAAGGACGAATGGAAGGCCCGCGCGAAACTCACCAACGAGGATTATCAGGCCTGGTACCGGCGCAGCGTCGAGGATCCCGAGGGCTTCTGGGGCGAGCATGGCAAGCGCGTCGAGTGGATGCAGCCGTTCAGCAAGGTGAAGAACACCTCTTTCGCGCCGGGCCATATCGACATCCGCTGGTTCGAGGACGGCACGCTCAACGTCGCGGCCAACTGCATCGACCGCCATCTGGACAAGCGCGGCGACCAGACGGCCATCCTCTGGGAGGGGGATGATCCGTCCGAGTCGAAGGCGATCACCTATCGCGAACTGCACGAGGAAGTCTGCCGCATGGCCAACGCGCTCAAGGCGCGGGGCGTGAAGAAGGGCGACCGGGTGACGATCTACATGCCGATGGTGCCCGAGGCGGCCTATGCGATGCTCGCCTCGGCGCGGATCGGCGCGGTCCATTCGGTGGTGTTCGGCGGGTTTTCGCCGGACGCGCTGGCCGGCCGGCTCGACGGCGCCGCCTCTGACGTTTTGATCACGGCAGACGAGGGCCTGCGCGGCGGGCGCACGGTGCCGCTCAAGAAAAACGCCGACCGGGCCTGCGAGATCGCCGAAAAGGCCGGCCATGCGGTCAAGACGGTGCTGGTCGTGCGGCGCACCGGCGCCGACGTACCCTGGACCGAGGGCCGCGACGTCTGGTGGCACGAGGCGCGCGATAAAGCGTCCACGGACTGCCCGCCGGAGGAGATGGGCGCGGAGGACCCGCTGTTCATCCTCTACACTTCGGGCTCGACCGGCAAGCCGAAGGGCGTGTTGCACACGACCGGCGGTTATCTCGTCTATGCCGCAATGACGCATGAATACGTCTTCGACTACCATGACGGCGACATTTACTGGTGTACGGCCGATGTCGGCTGGGTGACCGGCCACAGCTATATCGTCTACGGGCCGCTTGCCAACGGCGCGACGACGCTGATGTTCGAGGGCGTGCCGAACTATCCCGACGCCTCGCGGTTCTGGCAGGTGGTCGACAAGCACAAGGTCAATATCTTCTACACCGCGCCGACCGCGATCCGGGCGCTGATGGGCGCCGGCGACGACAAGGTGACCAAGACTTCGCGCAAGAGCCTGAAAGTACTCGGCAGCGTCGGCGAGCCGATCAACCCCGAGGCATGGAACTGGTATTATCGGGTCGTCGGCGACGAGCGCTCGCCGATCGTCGACACCTGGTGGCAGACCGAGACCGGCGGCATCCTGATCACGCCGCTGCCGGGCGCGACGGACCTCAAGCCCGGATCGGCGACGCGGCCGTTCTTTGGCGTCGTTCCGCAGCTGGTCGACAATGACGGCGCGGCGCTGGAGGGCGTGGCCGAAGGCAATCTCTGCATCACCGATTCCTGGCCCGGCCAGATGCGCACGATCTATGGCGACCACGACCGCTTCGAGCAGACCTATTTCTCGACCTACAAGAACAAGTATTTCACCGGCGATGGGGCGAAGTGCGACGCGGACGGCTATTGGTGGATCACCGGCCGCGTCGACGACGTCATCAACGTCTCGGGCCACCGCATGGGAACGGCCGAGGTCGAATCGGCGCTCGTCGCCCATGCCAAGGTGTCCGAAGCGGCGGTGGTCGGCTATCCCCACGACGTCAAGGGCCAGGGCATCTATTGCTACGTCACCTTGATGGAGGGGCAGGAGCCCTCCGACGATCTGAAGAAAGAGCTGGTCGGCCACGTGCGCAACGAGATCGGGCCGATCGCCTCGCCGGACAAGATCCAGTTCGCGCCGGGCCTGCCGAAGACCCGGTCGGGCAAGATCATGCGTCGCATCCTCAGGAAGATCGCCGAGGACGATTTCGGCGCGCTGGGCGACACCTCGACGCTCGCCGATCCCGCCGTGGTCGACGATCTGGTCGAGAACCGGGAGAACCGCAAGGTCTGAGACGTAGCGACCGTAGCGAACCTCAGGCTGGCGCGAAATGCGCCACCATCTTGCCTTGCCTGTTTTATGCCCGCATACTCGCGGGGTGTTTAACGAAGCGAAAGGAGGTGATCCAATGTCGAGTGATTTCCAGATGCCGGTTGGGTCTCAATGTCTCGGTCAAGCCATGGAGCAGTCTTCTCGCTTCGCTTGAGACAGTCGGGTCCGGGTAACGGTCGAAGGACCCCCGGTATACGAGAGTCACGGGGCCGCTTCCTGCAACAGGGAGCGGCCTTTTGCATGGAAGGATGGTCCTCCCAGGCCCAGCCAGCAACAAAAAACCCGCCCCGGCGCAAACCGGGACGGGTGGTAATGACAGCCGGCCTCTTCCGGCTTGCGCGTTCTTGCGCTTATTGCGGAGCCGGCGGCTCGCCCTCGACCGGGGTCATTCCCGCATCGGGCGCAGCCTCCTCGGCGGCCTCAGCCTCTTCCGGCTCGCCATAGGCCGGCGCGGCCTCGAGCTGTTCACGGGACACGTTCAGGACGATCCGGTCCGGCAGGTTGTCCTCGCCGACCACCGGGGTCGGCGGCTCGGCAGCCGGCGGAGCGGCACCGCCCGCCGCGGGATCGACGCCCGTCGCCGCACCGCCCGTTGCGGGGTCGACCGGTGCGGTGGCCTGAGCCGCCGCGACATCGGCCTGCTTTGGAAGGCCCTCGGTCTTGCCCGGGCCGAATTCCAGCGCTTCCATGGCGACCGCGACGTCCTTCTGCCCGATGCCCAGGAAGCCGCCGACGCCCACCAGAACGGCAATCACTTCACCGTCCTCGGAAACGAGCACGTCGGTGATCGACCCGATGCTCTCACCGGCGGTATCGTAGACGTCCTTGCCGTCCAGGTCAGTGGCGCGCCATGCGCCGGTCGGAGGGACGACGACGAACGGACCGTCGGCCATGGTTGCGTCGGTCGAAGCGGCCATGTCCGTGGCTGGGGCATCGGCGGGAGCCGACTCGGTGGCGGCGTCAGGGGCTGCTCCCGAATCTGGCATCGCGGTGGCATCCTCCCGAGACATCGGCTCGCTCTCGGCAGGCGCGGCAGCCTCGCCGGTGGCCGGGTCCGTTTCCGCCGCAGGAGCTGTCGCATCGGCTGGTGCGGCGGAGTCAGCGGGGGACGTGGAATCCGCCGGTGCTGTCGCGTCGGCGGGTGCCTCGGCGGCCGGAGGCGTATCGGTAGCCGGCGGCGTGGTCGCATCCTGCGCGAACGCAGCGAAGGGGATTACCACGCCGGCCAGAAGTGCCGTGTAGAGAGACTTTCTCATCGGACTTACTCCCATTGATGATCACGGAAGAATGATTGGGAGAAGGGTCGGTTCCGAAGAACCCTAAGACGGGCGATCAATTTTTTTGCCGGCTGTGCTTTCTGCTTTGGCTAGAGGACCCCTTTTCAGTCCCGCTTGGGGTGGGGGAATGGGCTTAGCGATAAAGGTCGCGCCGCGTGGGCGGCAGCTCGGCCGGTCCCTTGGCCCGCCGCGATGCGAGCGTCTGGTAGATCAGCAATCCGCCGCGCGTGAAGCCCAGCGAAACCCCGGCGAGATAGAGCAGCCACAGGCGGGCGCGGGGCTCGCCGGCGATCCGCGACGCTTCATCCATATTGGCGCGCAGGCGATCGTGCCAAAGCCGGCAGGTGCGGCCATAATGCTCGCGCCAGTTCTCGACGTCATGCACCTCGAAACGGTGCACCTCCAGCTTCTGCGCGGAGTGGCCGACATGGTCGAGTTCGGCGCCGGGGAAAATGTAGCGGATGATCGCCGCATATTCCTTCGTGCCCTTTAAAAACGCCTTGTCGGTGGCCTTGGCGGGCCGAGTGATGGCGTGATGGAGATAGAGCCCGTTCGGTCGCAGCAGTTTGCGTACGGCGCTGAAATAGGCGTCGTGATGGGCCCAGCCGACATGCTCGAACATGCCAATCGAGGCGATCTTGTCGAAGGTTCCGGTGACTTCCTGGAAGGGCTTGAGCTCGATCGTCACACGATCGCCCAGACCCTTCGCCGCGATGCGCTCGCGGGCAAGATCGTATTGCGCCTGGCTCAGCGTCACGCCGTGGCCGGTGATGCCGTAATTCTCGGCGGCGTGAATGAGCAGCGCGCCCCAGCCGCAGCCGATGTCGAGCAGCCTCTCGCCGGTTTGCAGCCGCAGCTTGCGGCAGATCATCTCCAGCTTGTCGTGCTGCGCCTTGTCGATGTCGTCGTGCCAGCCGTCGAAATAGGCGCAGGAATACAGCATCCGCTCGTCGAGGAAGAGGCGGTAGAAATCGTTGGAGATGTCGTAATGGAACTGGATCGCCGCCATGGACGAGCCGCTGGAGCCCGCCCCGTCGCCCGCTTGGGGCACCGATTTGGCGGACTTCGCGCCCTTGCGCGCGAGACCGTAAAGCGCCGGCAGCGCAGCGGCGATCCGCAATTTATCGAGCTTTTTCAGCGCGTCCTTGGTGCGAATGTCGGAACGCGCGGCGGCGACGTCGAAGATCGTGCCGTCCTCGATATCGACAGCCTTGGCCATCCACAATTCGACGGCGGTGGCGATGGTCGGGCGGATCGCCAGGCGAGCGATCGCGGCAGGGTCGTTCAGTGCGAGGGCCGGTCCGTCCGCGGGACCGATGCGTTCGCCGGTCCACAGCCTGACCGCAATCTTCGGCTGGAAAGCGGCAATCGCCTGCCGGACGATGGCTTCGAGTTTGGCTTCGCCCGTTGCCATGACCTGCCTCCTGTTTCACGTGAAACCCGTGCAAAGGCTACCACAGCGTGTGACCGAAGGGGCGGTCGACGACACTTCCAGCCAGACAATGCTTGTCGCGGATGTCTCGCCGGCCAGGCTTATCCACGTTGGCCTTGTTGACGTTCCGGTGGGCCGAGGCCGCCCAGCACAGCGCCATTGCACCAGTCGCGTCGCTTACCGCCCTCGTAACGGACAACAAGGCCCTCGCGCAGCAACCGGTCAGCGACGTCGCCGCCATTCGATGCCGACAGGCTGGCCAGCACGCGGCCGAAATATTTGTCGCCGGAAATGCCGGTCAAAGTGACGTTTCCGCCGCCGACCAACTGCTTGAGCCGATCGGTCGCCATTTGCGCCGCGGCTTTCTCCGCCGGGCAGTCGCCGCGATGTTCCGGCGCGTCGATCCCGCGCAGGCGAACCGCGACATGGACGGATTGCATCGGCCAGATGAACGCCTCGACCATAATCGTATCGCCGTCGCGCACCTTGATCACACGCGCCTCCACCGGCCCGGCGATCTCGCGCAGATACGCATCGCCGGTCTCGGCGGTGCTGGTCACTCCCCCGAGCGCAAGCAGGACGGCAATGCAACCGGAAATGGTATGGATGAAGTATCTCACGGCAGCGGGCGATCCGAATCATTTGTGTTGCGGACATTATTCCTATATCGGATCTGGAAGAAGTCAATTAGTTCACCAGTGTGACAAGGGTCACTCCCGGTGTCGTGTCTCCCCCGCGCTGAGGGGGCCGTGGATCGTGCGGGTTTCCGTTAGGACAAGGTGCCCACAATCATAGGCTGAAACGCATCCTTTGCCGGTGCCCTGACATGCCGGGTGCGGCCCGCTTTTCCGGGCTTGGCGCCCCGCAAATCAGAAATCGGAGATCAGGCCGTTTTTCTCCCAGTCGCCGTAGCGGACCGGTTCCGGACCGTCGCGGCCATTCAGTTCCTTCGGCCGGCCGGCCCGATCGATCGCCTGTGTGCCGCGATCGCGACGCCGCGCTTCGGCCTCGGCAAGGGCGCGGCGAGCGGCGGCCGACAGCGGGCGATGTTCGGACGAGGCGTCCGTCCGGTCCGGATCGGTAAACCCTTTGGTTGCGGCAGTTTGCGGGGAGTGGGAGGATGCGGAATCGGTCATTGGCAGGATGGTCCTGGTCGGCGGTCGGTTCCGGCAAGATAGCGACCCGTTCGGCAATTGCCCACCGCTGCCGGCGAGTGACCCCTATCGTCATCGCCCGGAGCGGCTGAAACGCCCCCGCGACGATCGACATTGCGGCGGCGACCTGCAATCACCAGATTTGCTGGCGGAAAGGCGCGGATCACCCGCGTCGTGAACAGCGGGGTGGGACCGTCCCATGAACATGATCAAGACGGCGATGCTGATCGCCTTCATGACCGCCCTTTTCATGGGGCTGGGGCTTCTGATCGGCGGCCGCGCCGGCATGATGATCGCCTTCGTCGTCGCGGCGGGGATGAATCTCTTCGCCTATTGGAACGCCGACAAGATGGTGCTGAAGATGCACCGCGCGAAGGAAGTCGACGCGCGCACCGCACCGGAATTTTACCGCATCGTCCATGGTCTTGCCGGCAATGCCGGGTTGCCGATGCCGAAGGTCTACGTGATCCAGAATCCGCAGCCGAATGCCTTCGCGACCGGACGCAATCCCGAGAACGCCGCTGTCGCCGCGACCACGGGTTTGCTCGAACGCCTGAATCCGCAAGAGGTGGCCGCCGTAATGGCGCACGAGCTCGCCCATGTGCAGAACCGCGACACGCTGATCATGACGATCACCGCGACGCTTGCCGGCGCGATTTCGATGCTCGGCAATTTCGCCTTCTTCTTCGGCGGCAACCGCAACAATCCCCTCGGTTTTATCGGCGTGATCGCCGCGATCATCGTGGCGCCGCTGGCGGCGATGCTGGTGCAGATGGCGATCAGCCGCACCCGCGAATATTCCGCCGACCGGCGCGGCGCCGAGATCTGCGGCAACCCGGAGTGGCTCGCCTCGGCGCTCGCCAAGATCGCCAGTTCCGCCGGCCGCATCGTTAACCAGGACGCCGAGCGCAATCCGGCGACCGCGCACATGTTCATCATCAACCCCTTGTCGGGCCAGCGCATGGACAATCTGTTCTCGACCCACCCGGACACCGGCAACCGCATCGCCGCCCTGCGGCAGATGGCGACCGAAATGGGCGGTGGCGGGCAGGGTTTTGTGGCTGGAAGCCCCGGCAATTTGGTCGCGCCCGACGATCAGGCCTCGGGGCCCTGGGGTCGGTCGGGGCAAACACCGCCCGGCGGCTCCGGTAGGGGCCCCTGGGGTTGAGCGCCGGGTCGGACGGCCGAAAGCCTCGCCGCGGCGGCAATTTCGATGCATCCCGCTCGGCGCCGCGCAAGCGGCCATTGCCCGGCAAGGCGCGGGGCCCGGCCGACGGGGTGGGACAGCCCCGGATCGCCGCGGGACCCGACGCCTTCGTACCCGATGGCTATTCGGCCGGCGATCGCCCCGGCCTCGGCGCGCGGCTGGTCGCGGCCAAGCTGTTGTCGGCGATCGTCGATACGAAGACCTCCGCCGACGGCCTTCTCGACGCCAAGGGCGGGCATGCGGGCTTTCGTGCGCTGGAGCGCCGGGACCAGGGCCTGGTCAAGGCGATCATCCTCTCGGCATTGCGTTTTCGTGGCACGATCGATCGGGCGCTGGACGCCTGCCTCGACCGGCCGTTGCCGCCGAACGCGGTGGCGCTAAGGCACATTCTCCATGTCGGGGCGGCGCAGATTCTGTTTCTCGACGTGCCCGATTCGGCCGCCGTCGATCTCGCCGTCGCGGCCTCCGGCGTCGATTCCCGCAGCCAGCGTTTTTCCGGGATGATCAATGCCGTGCTGCGCCGCCTGTCGCGGGAGAAGGAGACGCTGCGCGCGGTCGTCAAGCCTGGCGAGAACATGCCGGAATGGCTGATGCGCCGGCTCGTCGCGACCTATGGGGCGGCGCGCGCGGATGCGATCGCGCTGGCCCATCTGTCGCCGGCGTCGCTGGATCTTTCGGTGAAGGCCGATCCCGCCGCTTGGGCGGAGCGTCTCGGCGGTGTAGCACTGGCCTCCGGGACGGTTCGGCTCGGCAGCTTCGACGGACCGGTGACCGAATTGCCCGGCTTCGCCCCCGGCGAATGGTGGGTGCAGGACGCCGCCGCCGCCTTGCCGGCGAAGCTGTTCGGCAATCTTTCCGGCAAGCGCGTCGCCGATGTCTGCGCGGCGCCGGGCGGAAAGACCGCCCAGTTGATTCTTTCCGGCGGCCAGGTCACCGCGCTCGACATCAACGCCAACCGGATGAAGCGGCTGAAGGAGAATCTGGCGCGTCTGTCGCTGGAGGCCGAGACGGTCGTCGCCGATCTCGCGGCCTACGAGCCGGAGGCGCTGTTCGACGCGATCCTGCTCGATGCCCCCTGTTCCTCGACCGGGACGATCCGCCGCCATCCCGACGTAGGCTACACCAAGGACGCCGCCGAAATCGACAAGCTCGCCGCCGTCCAGGCGCGCCTGCTCGGCGAGGCGGCGCGGCTGCTGGCGCCGGGCGGCGGCCGGCTAGTCTTCTCCAATTGTTCGCTGGACAGGGCGGAAGGCGAGGATGTGATCACGGCGTTTCTCGCGGCGCGGCCGGACTTCGCCCGCGATCCGGTCACGGCGGCGGAGCTGCCGGGCTTCGCATTCGCTGTCACGCCGGATGGCGATCTGCGGACAACTCCGGAGATGCTGGGGGCCGGCGAGGGTGCCGAGGGCGGCCTCGACGGGTTTTACGCGGCCCGGCTCAAGCGGCTGTGATCCGGGCGGCCGCGCCCGCATTCGCGCCTTAGCAAAGCCTTTACCATATCGCGCGAAACTCGGTCGTATCGAGCAGTCGCCACGCGCTCGTCGGTATCGGGCCGGCGTCGGCTGGCCTGCGAGTCGATGGTGACAGTGGTGCGCGTTCGTTCGAACACACACGAAACGCCATCAATCTCTTGAATGCGGCATCGCGTGATCCGGACACCGGTGAGCGCCCCTGAAATGATCCGATAGCGCTGGAGTACGGGAGTGTCGACGGGTTTGGTGGATCATCCGCTGCTGGCGGTTTTGACGCTGCGGGAAGCCTGGCGGCGGGTCCGGCGGCGGCTCCATACCGGCCCGATCCACCGCTGGCGCTTCGCCGGAGGAACATCCGGCAAACTCATCGCGCTGCCGCCCAATCTGCGCCACGGCGATCCGATGATCGCCGAAGCGATCTATGCCGGGCGGTTTCATTTCGCCGGACAATTGCTCGAGCCCGGCCGCACCTCGATTTTCCAGTCGACCCCGCCATCGGCCGCCTATTCGGTCGAGCTGCACGGATTCGATTGGCTGGCCCATCATGCGGCGGCCAGTGACGCGCTGGCGGCCCAGAACGCCCGCGCGCTGGTCGACGACTGGATCCGCCTCAAGGGCAAGACGATCGGCGATCCGGCCTTCGAACCGGCGGTTGCGGCACGGCGCCTCATCGCCTGGATCACCCATGCCGACCTGCTGCTCGCCGGGGCCGAACCGGGCTTTTACCGCCGCTTCATGAAAAGCCTGTCGGCGCAGGCGCGTTATCTCCGCGCGATCGCCCAGGAAGCGCCCGAAGGAATGCCGCGCCTCGTCGTGCGCACGGCGCTCGCCTTTGCGACGCTGTGCCTGCCGACGGCCAGCGGGCGCGTCAAGATCGCCGCACAGTCTTTGTCCGACGAACTCGACCGACAGATTTTTCCCGATGGCGGGCATATCTCCCGCGACCCCTCGACGATCATCCGCATCCTGGCGGATCTGATCCCGCTGCGGCACACCTATCTCGGGCAGGGCCAGGCGCTGCCGAAGGGCCTCTATTCGGCGATCGACCGGATGCTGCCGGCGATCCGCTTCTTTCGCCATGGCGACGGGACGCTGGCGCTGTTCAACGGCGCAGGTGTCTCCGACGTCCATTTGATGACCGTACTGCTGCGCTACGACGAGACCCTCGGCGAGCCGATCAGCCACGCGCGCCAGTCGGGCTATCACCGGATCACGGCCGACGGGACCACCGTCATCGCCGACACCGGCTGCCCGGCGCACACATCGGTGTCGAGCAACGCCCATGCCGGGACGCTCGCCTTCGAACTGTCGAGCGAGGCCAGCCGCATCGTCGTCAATTGCGGCCGCCCGATCACCGAGGACGCCGACTGGCGGCGGCTTTCGCGCTCAACCGCCGCCCATTCGACCGTCACAGTGGCGGACAGATCCTCCTCGCATTTCGCCCGCTCCGCCAGCCTCGACCGGTTTTTGGGAACCCCGCTTGTGCCAGGCCCCACCGCTGTGACATTGGCCGAACCGCGCAACACAGGTCTCGGTTTCGACGCCACCCACAACGGCTATGAGCGCGGGTTCGGTCTCCTGCACCGCCGCAGGCTCGTGGTGTCTCCCGACGGAAACCAGGTGGAGGGCACCGACGGTTTCGAGGCGGCGGGCGTTCATGGAAGTGCGGCGACGGCGCTTAGCGCCACCGCGCGCTTCCATCTCCACCCGGGCGTCAATGTCGAGACGGCGGGGGCCGGGGTCCGGCTCAGCGTGCGCGACCAGTGCTGGCTGTTCGAGACCGATGGCGATCTGGCGATCGAGGATTCGATCTTTTTCGCCGACGCCGGCGGGGCTCGCCGCACGCTCCAGCTCGTGGTGTCGTTCGACGCGCGAGACTCCGACGGCATCGCCTGGCGCTTCCTGCGCGAGCGCTGATCGGCCGCCGCAATCGGGGCGTCAGAAGCGAGCGGCGTCGACAGACGCGCGCCGCGGCATTGTCGCAGCGGCCTTGCCCCGGTATCAGGGACCGAAATCCCGCTTCCGATCCCCGTAGGAAATGCCGATGTCCGTCAAGGCCAATGTCACACCCCTTCCCGACCGTGTCCGCGTCCGCCGGGCGCTTCTCTCGGTGTCCGACAAGAGCGGCTTGGACGATCTAGCCAAGGGCCTCGCGGCGCTCGGCGTCGAGCTGGTCTCCACCGGCGGTACCCGCAAGGCGCTGGAAGCCGCTGGCCTCGCTGTCCGCGACGTCTCCGACCTCACCGGCTTTCCGGAGATCATGGACGGGCGGGTGAAGACGCTGCATCCGGGCGTGCATGGCGGGCTTCTGGGGATTCGTGACGATTCCGCCCATGTCGACGCGATGCGGACCCACGATATTGCCGGGATCGACCTTTTGGTCGTCAATCTCTATCCGTTCGAGGCGACCCTTGCCGGCGGCGCCGACGCCGCGACCATCGTCGAGAATGTCGACATCGGCGGCCCGGCGATGATCCGGGCCGGCGCCAAGAACCACGGCTATGTCACCGTCGTCGTCGATCCGACCGATTATGGCGAGGTCCTTGCCGCGCTTGAGGCGAACGAAGGCGAGACCGACCTCGCCCTCAGGCGGCGGCTCGCGGCCCGTGCCTTCGGCCGCACGGCCGCCTACGACGCGGCGGTCTCGCAATGGTTTGCCGGCGAAGTCGGCGACGCGATGCCGCGCCGCGCGAGCTTTGCCGGAATGCTCGCCGAGGAATTGCGCTATGGCGAGAACCCGCATCAGTCGGCGGGCTTCTACAAGACCGGCGAGGCGCGGCCCGGCGTCGCCACGGCTCGGCAGGTGCAGGGCAAGGCGCTGTCCTACAACAACATCAACGACACCGACGCCGCCTTCGAACTGGTCGGCGAGTTCGATCCCGATCGCACCGCCGCCGTCGCCATCATCAAGCACGCCAACCCTTGCGGCGTCGCCGAGGGACCCGACATTCTGACGGCCTATCGGCAGGCGCTGGCCTGCGACCCCGTCTCGGCCTTCGGCGGCATCGTCGCGCTCAACCGCCGCCTCGACCGGGAAGCGGCCGAAGCGATCGTCCAGGTCTTCACCGAGGTGATCATCGCCCCCGACGCGGACCCCGACGCCGTTGAAATCATCGCGGCCAAGAAGAACCTTCGCCTGCTCATCACCGGCGGCCTGCCCGACCCGCGCGCCGCGGGGCGATTCGTGAAATCGGTCGCGGGCGGACTTTTGGTGCAATCGCGCGACGCCGGCGTGGTCGACGATCTCGAGCTCAAGGTGGTGACGAAGCGGGCTCCGAGCGCCGCCGAACTCGCCGACCTGAAATTCGCTTTCCGGGTCGCCAAGCACGTCAAGTCCAACGCCATCGTCTATGCCAGGGACGGCGCCACCGTCGGCATCGGCGCCGGGCAGATGAGCCGGGTGGATTCGGCCCGCATCGCCGCGCGCAAGGCCGAGGACGCCGCAAAGGCCCTTCGTCTCACCGAACCGCTGACACGCGGCTCGGCGGTCGCGTCGGACGCGTTCTTCCCCTTCGCGGACGGGCTGCTGTCGGCCGTCTCGGCCGGGGCGACGGCGGTCATCCAGCCGGGCGGTTCGATGCGCGATGACGAGGTTATCCGCGCCGCCGACGACAACGACATCGCCATGGTGCTGACCGGGATGCGCCACTTCCGCCATTGATGGCGCGGAGTTTGGCTTACCGCGCCTTCGCCTTGCGATAGACGCCGGCCTTCTCGCGTTTGCCCACTGCCACGACAATGACCACGACGCGGCTATCGTCGACCCGATAGACCATTCGATAACCGGAAGAGCGGAGCTTGATCTTGAAGTGTGCGGGCATACCGGACAATGCCGATGCCGCCACTTTCGGCGCTTCCAGTCGTTCGACCAGCTTGGCTTTGAATTGCTCTTTTACGGTGGAGCCGAGCTTCTTCCATTCCTTCAGGGCCGAAGGGAGAAACTCCAGCCTATAGGTCATTCAGAGGTCATTCAGATCGAGGGACACCGGGACTTCGTCAGCCCGAGTGCGCGCGATTTCGGCGAGCGCCATGTCGTCCAGCTGCTCGACGAGACGCTCGTAGAATGCGGCCGGGACCATGTAGGCCATGACCCTGTTATGGTTCAGGATGGCGACCGGAATTCCTCCGGCCTGATCAAGGACCGCGCTGGGACTGCGCTTCAGGTCGGAGACACTGACGGCCAAGTCAGCTTCGAGCTTCTGCATGGTTGGACCAACCCATTGTGAAAACGATATCAGATATAGTCCCAAAAACAGACCTGAATCAAGCGAATGGCGACCGTCCTGTTTCGCTGCGTGCCGGCCCCCGTGTCCGTCCCAGCAGCGCCAGGCCGACAATGAGAAACAGGATGATCGCCGACATACCGATGCGCGAGGCGGTCACCGGATCGGTGAGCGCCGCCGCGATGGCGGTGAAGACGGCGACCGCGCCCGTCGCCAGAAACGACGTCGCTCGGCCGGTCAGGGCATAGAAGCCAAAATAGCGTCCAGCCTCGTCCGCCGTGACGACCTGGGCGAGCCAGGAGCGGGACGAGGCCTGCACCGGGCCGAAGGCAAGGCCGATCAACAGCCCCCAGGCGATGTAGCTCTTCTCCGCCGCGGTCGCGAACAGGCCGGCCGCTTCGGCCGGCGCGAAGGTGACCAGACCGAAGGCGGTGAAACCGGGGGCGGTCGAGACGATTCCGATCGTCGCGACGACCAGACACAGGATCGACATCGTGATCACCGCCTTGGAGCCGAGCCGCGCGTCCAGTACGCTGGCGCCGAGGCAGCCGAGGATCGCGGTGACGTTGAGGATAATGCCGAACAGGCCGCTTTCGGTGATCGACCAGCCGAACATGCCGGCCGCGAAGGCGCCGCCGAGAACGAGCAGAGCGCTGACGCCGTCCTGATAAATCATCCGGGCGATCAGGAAGCGGAACAGCGCCGGCCGCGTGCGTATCTCGCGCCAGGTCGCCAGAAGGTCCTTGAGACCGTCCCGCGCGGCGGCGGCGATCGGCTCGGCCTTCGGACGGTCGGGAGTGAAAAGGAACATCGGCAGGACGAAGAGCAGATACCACAGCGCCGCCAGAGGACCTGTCGCGCGCGCACCCTCGCCGGCTGCCGGATCGAGGCCGAACAGCGGCTCGAGACCGAGGATGGTGCGGCCGGTCGCGGGCGAGCCGGCGAGGAAGGCGAGGGTGAAGAACAGGAAGATGATACCACCGGCATAGCCGAGGCCCCAGGCGATGTTGGAGACGCGGCCGATCGAGTCGCGGTGGACCAGCCGGGGAATCATCGCGTCGTTGAAGACGATCGAGAACTCGGCGGCAATCTGAGCCAGAACGATCAAAAGTGCGACGAGGACGAGCGGTGAGCCGGGGGCGGCGAACCACAAGAGGCTGAGGGCGCCGATCTGCACGACAGCGAAGCTTGCGATCCACGGCTTGCGGGGACCGGCGCGGTCGGCGATCGATCCGAGAAACGGCGACAAAAGTGCGACGGCGATGCCGGTGAGCGCCACGGCGCCGCTCCACCAGGCTTGACCGGTAGCGGGATCGGGGGCGAGTTGCGAGACGAAATAAGGGCCGAAGACGAAGGTGATGATGACCGTGAAGAAGGGCTGGGCGGCGAAATCGAAGGCCATCCAGCCCCAGACGGGCCGGTGGCGAAGCGGTGTGCGATAGGGCGGGGAGTCGCTTGCGGGGATCATCCGGGGCCTCGTCGATCGGCGTTCCAAAGAGCCTTGCACCGAGAAATGGCGCTAGCGCAAATCCATCCGCATCGGCGCGAATGCTGCCCATGGTCACCTGGTGCGTGCTAGTCTGCGGTTCGCATCAATCAGGATGCCGCAAAGGAATCGAACATGGCCAAGGGTCAAATGCGCAGCAACAAGGAAACCCGCAAGCCGAAGGCGGACAAGGCGAAGGCCGTGGCCCCCGCCACCGTGCCCGGCAAGTTCGCGCCGCAGGAGAAGAACGACGGCAAGAAAAAATAGGCGGGGACGGAGTCGGGTCCGGGCACCGTCTCGCCGCTGGCAGGCGGACGCCCGCTATCCCGCCAGATCCGACAGGAGCCCTGCCGCGACGGTGAGCCGCGCGACGGAGGTTTCTCCGGTTCCCGCGAGCGCGGCAATCTGTCGCGCGATGCGATCGACGGCGGCGCGGCGGCTATCGGCCCAAGCTTCGGCCGCGTCTCCGTCACCACCGCCGTACCGGCGCAGGGCCGTGGCGGTCAGCGATCGCCGGGCCCCGGCGATCTCGCTGGCGGCCCGATCCAGGGCCAGAGTTTCATAATAGTCGGGGGTCTGCAGGGTCGACAGGGCTGCCTCCAGCCGTCCGATGCCGAACAGACGGGTGATGGCGAAATAGCACTCGATCGTCGCTTCCAGGGACGCCGATGTTTCACGTGAGACAGAGGCAATGTCGGGAACCAGCGAGAGCAGGGGCAGAAGCGCGATCTCGCTGGCGAGGCCTTCGGGCACATCCTTCTCGACCCAGCCTTGGGCGCGCGCGATGGCCTCGGCACGGGCGGCCTCGGTCGCCAGGCCCAGCATCTTCGGCTTCAACTGATCCAGCGCGTCGCGACTGCTCACCACCGCCCCGGTGAGGCCGGCCTCGAAGGATTCGTTTTGAGCATACCAACGGGTCGTGCGGCGAAGAAAGCGGCCGATCTCGGCGTACAGCGCGTTCTGTGTCTCGCCGGACAGCCGACCGTCGAGTGCGTCGACCCGCTCGTAGGTCGCGCTGACATCGAGACCGTCCCTGGCCGCAACGAAAGCGCGCGCGATTTTCGAGGGGGACGCGCCGCCCGCCTCGCGCAGGACGGTGACGAAGGTCGGTCCGGTGCGGTTGACGATCTCGTTGGCAAGGACAGTGGCAATGATCTCTCGCGATAGCCGGTGGTCGCGAATGTCCCGCCCAAAATCGCGGCGCATGGGGACCGGAAAATAATCCAGCAGGCGATCTTCCAGATAGGGATCGTCGGTCAGCGTTCCGGCGACCAACTGATCGAACAGCGTGATCTTGGCATAGGCGATCAACACGCCAAGCTCCGGCCGCGTCAGTCCGCGACCATTGCCCCTGAGATCGCCGATCGCGGCTTCTCCGGGCAATGTCTCGACGGAGCGATCCAGGGCGCCGTCCTCCTCGAGGACCGTCATGAACCGCGCCTGGAGCGCCAACGCGCCCGGCCCGTCGCGCTCCTCCAGCGAGAGCGCCAGGGTCTGCTCGTAATTGTTGGCGAGCACCAGTTCCGCGACCTCGTCGGTCATCTGCGCCAGCAGAGCATCGCGATCCTCGCGGGTCAGCCGGCCGGTCTCCATGGCCCCCTTGAGGGCTATCTTGATGTTGACCTCGACGTCTGAGGTGTTGACGCCGGCCGAGTTATCGATCGCGTCGGAGTTGACGCGCCCCCCGGCCCGCGCGAGCTCGATCCGACCCTTCTGGGTCAAGCCGAGATTGGCGCCCTCGCCCACGACCTTGGCGCGGACATCCGAGCCGGTGACGCGGACGGCGTCGTTGGCGCGGTCGCCGACATCGGCGTTGGATTCGCCGGATGCGCGCACATAGGTGCCGATACCGCCGAACCACAAAAGGTCGACCGGCGCCTTGAGAATCGCGGCGATCACTTCGGCGGGTGTCCCCGACCCACGCTCCCAGCCGATCGCCCTCGCCGCTTCTTCTGACAGTTTGATCAGCTTGTCGCGCCGCGAGAACACGCCGCCGCCGGCCGAAATCTTGTCGGTATCGTAGTCGGCCCAGGAAGAGCGCGGCTTTCCGAACAGGCGCCGGCGCTCGGCAAAGGATGCCGCGGGGTCGGGATCGGGGTCGATGAAGATGTCGCGATGGTCGAAGGCGGCGATCAGCCGGGTCTGGCGCGAGAGCAGCATACCGTTGCCGAACACATCGCCGGACATGTCGCCGCAACCGACCACGGTGAAGGGCTCGGCCTGGATGTCACGGTTCATCTCGCGGAAATGGCGTTTGACGGCTTCCCAGGCTCCCCGCGCGGTGATGCCCATCGCCTTGTGATCGTAACCGGCGGAGCCGCCGGAGGCAAAGGCGTCGTCCAGCCAGAAATCGTTTGTCTGTGCGATGGCGTTGGCGGTGTCGGAGAAGGTCGCGGTGCCCTTGTCGGCGGCGACCACGAAATACGGATCGTCGCCGTCATAACGCGTGACGTCGGATGGCGGCACGACCTTGTCGCCGACGATGTTGTCGGTGACCGACAGCAGCGAAGCGATAAAGACGACATAGGCTGACCGGCCGGCGGCGAACCAGGCATCGCGGTCGGAGGCGTCCGGGAGGCGCTTGGGATAGAAGCCGCCCTTTGCCCCGACCGGTACGATGACCGCGTTCTTGACCTGCTGCGCCTTGACCAGACCGAGCACTTCGGTGCGGTAGTCCTGGGCCCGGTCGGACCATCTCAGACCACCGCGCGCGACGCGTCCGAAGCGCAGATGCACGCCTTCCACGCGTGCGTCGAAGACGAAAATCTCGCGAAACGGAACCGGATCGGGCAGGCCTTCGACCGCTGCGGATTCGAACTTGAAGGCAAGCGCCGGCGCAACCCGGCCGGGCTCGGAATCCGCTTCGGTCGAGGTGCCGTCGACGGCGTAGAAATTGGTTCGCAAAGTGGCAAGGATGGCGCCTGTGAAACGGCGGACGATCCGGTCGTCATCAATGGAATCGACCGCCTCCAGTGCTTCGATGATGGCCGCGTGAACCGCCTCGGCCCCTCGTTCTGCGGCCCGGCGGGCCTGACGGGCATCGGGCTCGTCGGTCGCGTCGGCGTCGGCGGTCGCCCCTGCGCGTGGTGCGGATCGCCGCGGGTCGAAAGCGGTGTCGAACAGCTCCCAAAGCCGTGCGGCGATCGCGGGATGGCGCAGCAGGGCCGCGGCCAGATAATCGGGGGAATAGGACAGCCCCGCTTGCCGCAAATAGCGTGAATAGGCCCGCAGCACGTTCGCCTTGCGGAAATCGAAACCGGCTTCCAGCACGAGCGCGTTGAAACCGTCGTCCTCGATGCGGCCGGCGGAGACCGCGGCGAAGGTCGCTTGCAGGGCGGCGCCGCTATCGTCGAGCTCGATGTCGCCGCCATTTCTGCGGGTCAGATCCATGTCGTGGAGATGCACTGCCTCGCCATCGGGCCGCGTAATGGGAAACGTGCGTTCGGAGACGACGGAAAAGCCCATGTTTTCGAGGATGGGCACGCGGGTCGACAGGGCTACGGCGGCTCCGAGATGATAGATCTTCAGCCGCAGCAAATCGCTCCGGTCGCCGGGGCGGCGGTAAAAGTCCACCTGGAGCCCGCTCTCCGGCGTCAGGCCGTCGATCACCTGCGCATCGGTAACGGCTTCCTCCGGCGCAATGACGTCGCGATAGCTTTCCGGCAGACCTGGCACCAGTTTGCCCAGTTCGTGCGAGTGGCCCGCCTGGGCGAGCGCGCTGATGAAAGCGTCCTCCCAGTTCTTGGCGAGTTCGACGATCCGCGCCTCGAGCCGCGGGATGTCGGCGTCCGGCGTGGTGCCTTCCTCGCGGCCGATGATGAAATGGACGCGGGCGAGAGGTCCTTCGGGAAACGCCGGATAATAGGCCGACACCCGGCCGTCGAAGGCCTCTGCGAGCAATAGGCCGATGCGTTCGCGCAGCCGCGAATCGTAACGCTCGCGCGGCACGAAAACGAGCACGGAAACGAAGCGGTGAAAGCGGTCGATCCTGGGAAGGACCCGCACGCGCGGCCGCTCGCCGAGCTCGACGATGGTGGTCGCGAAGCGCTCGAGCAGGTCGACGTCGATCTGGAAGACTTCGTCCCGCGAATAAGATTCCAGCGCGTTGAGCAGCGCTTTGGCGGAATGCGAGCCGGGATGAAAGCCCGACCGGCTGATCACAGTCTCCGCCTTCAGGCGAAGATAGGGAATGGTGAGAATCGACTGGGTATAGGCGCTCGACGTGAACAGGCCGACGACGCGTAATTCCCCGGCGAATTTGCCGGCCTCGTCGTAGCGCTTGATGCCGACGTAATCCATGTGGGCGCGGCGATGGACGAGCGAACGGGCGTTGGCCTTGGTGACGATCAGCGGATTGGGTACCTTCAGGAAGGCGCGGATCTCAGGTGTCGTGGTCATCGGCCGGCCGGGACGGCCGAGGATGCGGACGTCGGGATCGGCGAGGATGCCGAGGCCCGCGTCGTCGCGGCGCTCCAGCGCCTCGCCCTCGGCGTCGCCGAGATAGTCATATTCGCGGCAGCCGAGGAAAATGAAGTTGTCGTCGCGCAACCACTCAAGCAGATTGGCCGATTCCTCGACGATGGTTCTTTCGTCGAGATCGTCCAGGCCCTCGGCGCGCCGGCGCAGGGCGGCGACGGCGTCGCTGACGCGCTCGCGCATGGCGCCGAAATCGGTGTTGGCCCTGGCGACCTGGGCGAGAATCCGTTCGAGACGCGCCCGCAACGCCGGGACGTCGTCGTCGCCGAGCGGATCGATGGCGAATTGGATGAGACTGGTTCGGTCCGGCTTCCCGGCGGTCCCGCCGCTCGCATGGGAAGCGGAAAAACTGCTGATCTCGCCGTCGCTGTCGCGCACGACGTCGAGAATCGGATGCGAGATATAGTGGATTTCCGGCGCGGTCTCAGCGATCTCGGCCGTCAGGGAATCGAACAGGAAGGCCATGTCGTCGCTGACGACGGTGACCAGATCCTGCGGCTCGTCGCCGTGCAGAAACGCGTCCGGCCTTTCGATTCTGACAACGATCTGGCCGCGCCGATGCGCTTCCAGCGCGGCGATCCCGACCTTGGCGGCAGCGGCGAGGGCGTCCGGCGTGAAGGCGGCCAGATCCTCGGCCGGAGGACGCGCAAACAAGAGCGGCGCCAGGATTGCCTCTGGCCGGGCTTCGCCGATCGCCGCCTCGACGGCGCTCAGGATCGCGGATTTGTCGATATCGTGATGGTCCATCGTCGCGATTTCTCCCGGCGTCGCTTTGTTGGCTTCCCCCTCTTATCATAGGGGAGCGAGGCCGCTCTGCGATGGTTCACGTCCCGGCCGGCGCAAACTGCTTGGGGAGGACGCATGACGACTTCATACGCCGCCGCCGTGACGGCGCTCGATCTCGGCGTCGCCGAGCCCTTGTCGGAACGCACACAGGCGTATTTCGCCAAATGCGAGGAAAAGCTCGGCCTGGTGCCGAACGTGCTGATCGCCTACGCGTTCGACGAGAAAAAGCTCGAGGCGTTCTCGGCCTTCTACAACGAGCTGATGCTGGGCGAGAGCGAACTCGACAAGCTGGATCGCGAGATCATCGCGGTCGTCGTCTCGGCCATCAACCACTGCCATTATTGCCTGACCGCGCATGGCGCCGCCGTGCGGCAGCTCTCCGGCGACGCGAATTTCGGCGAGACGATCGCGCAGAACTGGCGGGCGGCGGGGCTCGACGCCAAGCGGACGGCGATGCTCGACTTCGTCGTCAAGCTCACCGAGCGGCCGGACAGCATCGTCGAGTCCGACCGGCAGGCGCTGAGGGACGCGGGCTATTCCAACCGGGCGATCTTCGACATCGCCTCGGTCGCAGCGTTCTTCGCGATGTCGAACCGGGTCGCTTCGGCGACCGACATGAAGCCGAACGCGGACTATCACGCGATGGCGCGGTAGGGCAGCAGTGGGCGTCTTCAGGCGATATCATTGATGGTCATGTCGGCGTGTGACCGGATCGGGGAATGCGAAGGAGCCGATGCTCAAAAGTCGTGTGAGCCGCCGCTCGCCTCGATCGATTGCTCAACTGCTTCCGGGTAGTACGCGATCGTCCACAGAACGGCACGCCCTGCGGCGTCTGGCTTCGAGCGGCCTTGCTCCCAATTGCGGATGGTCGAGACGTCAAGTCCGTAGCGGAGTGCGAACTCATCCTGTGACAGGCCGGTCTGCTCTCGCACGAGGCGCGGGTCGACTTCCGGCGTTTCATGGGGGCGCGCGACGACGCCGACGGCAGCCAGTTCGGACAGAAGCCGGTCGCGGTTTTCGACACAAGGGGCGAGCAGGACGGCGCGCCTTGCGCCTCCCACGAGATCGGATAGCGCGCGATGGGCTGTTCGAAGCGAAACATGCCGCCGGGCCAAAATGCGTGCGGCTTCGGGCGTATTTGGCGAGTCGCCAAGCCTAAGGCTCAGCCTTACGGGTGAACCGCAGGGGACGCGGCCGATTTCCCGGATTTGCACCCGTTGTCCGAACCGCTCCTTCAATGACGATTTCGTCGACATCGAGCTTCTCCATGATGCCTTTCATCAAACCGCGCAATCGCACCGTGCCCCAATGACCTGATCCCGCGCCGCCTATGTGCACTTCGCGAAGCGCCACCGAGCGCTCGGTCAATTCGATGACGCCCATCACAGACAGCGTTCCATGGGGTGAGCGAACTTCGACTGTGACGATGGGATCATCCGTGCCATCGACGTCGAGCGTCAATTCGATAGAATCGGTACTCACCCGCTGACTATTCTATATATGCGCAACTTGCGTAGCAATCCAGGTTGATGGCTGAGCTTACCGCCAGATGTCTCCTCAAATCTCCACCAGCCGGTCATCGATTTCGTTGGGATTGGCGTGGTCGCCGGGAAAATGCGCCGTCAGGATCGCGCCGGCGGCTCCGATCGCCTGGACGTAGCCCTCGGCCAGCCGGTCGTTTCGCGCGGCGGCGATGAGGTCGGCGACGATGGCGTCCCAGGCCTCCTGCGGAACCTTGGCGGCGATCTCGGCGTCCGCGACGATCTCGGCATAGTGCTCGGCCTCGGAGACGAAGACGAGGACGCCGGTCCGCCCAGCGGTGACGTGGATGTTGTGGGCGAAGAACTGCGCCAGCGCCATGCGATGCGCACGGTCCTCGGCGATTGGACGCGGCACGAACATCATGCGCAGGCTCGGCACGGCCGCAAAGAGCGCCAGCAGCAGAAGCGTCGCGGCGAACTGGCTCGTCACAAGCGCCAGGCCGGAGATCGCGAAGCCGGCAAGCGGCGCGAGCAGGGCGGTGATGAACGCCGCGACGAGGGAGAGGGCGAGCGCGACCGTCGCCGGGATGAAGACGTAGGCGTCGCTCGTGCGCGCGAAAACCGCGTAGATTTCGCCGGTGGTCGTGGCTTCCGCCGAACGGATCGCCTTGGCGATGCGGGCATGATCGGCCTCGGTGAAGGTGAGATGCGCCATTTCTACCAGCTCCCCGACGATCCGCCGCCGCCAAACGATCCACCGCCGCCGGAAAAACCACCGCCACCGAAGCCGCCGCCGCCGCCCGAAAAGCCGCCACCGCCGGACCGCCGCGACGCGCCGGCGGCATTGAGCGCCCAGATCATCCCGAGCCAGCGATAGCGGTTCTTGCCGATTTTTTTGCCGTGCCGGCGGGCGAGATTGGTCATCACGAAACTGCCGATCACGAACACCCAGACGCCGATGAAGAACAGCGCGAACAGCCAATCCGACACCTCGCCGCCGGACCAGGATTCGTTGCGTTTGGCGCGTGCCTCCAGCTCGGCCGCGTCGCCCGAGAGGACCTGCAGGATGCCGTCGACACCCTTTACGATGCCGGCCGGATAGTCGCCGCTTCGAAAGGCCGGCAGGATGTCGTTCTGGATGACCAGCGTCGACAGCGCGTCGGTCAGCGTGCCCTCAAGGCCGTAACCGACCTCGATCCGCACCTTGCGATCGTCGCGGCTGACGAGCAAGAGGACGCCGTTGTCCTCGTCCTTTTGGCCGATCGCCCATTGCCGGGCCAGGCGGTTGGCGTAATCGGCGATGTCGTAGCCCTGAAGGTCGGGAACCGTGGCGACGACGATCTGGTCGCTCGACTGCGCCTCGAAGGCGGCCAGCCGGTCGGTTAGCGCCGCCTCGGTGCCGGGGTCGAGAAGGTCGGCGGTGTCGACGATCCGGCCGGTGAGCGGGGGAAAATCCTGCGCGGCGGCGGGTGCCATGGCCGCTATGAGGCAGGTCAGCGCGATCGCCGGCAAGGCGTGGTTCGCGCGCACCGCCCATCGCGCGCGACGCCGCTCAGCGCCGGGCGAGGAGGCGAGCGCTTCGGAGCCCGCCATCATCGGCATGGGGACACCCTCCTCATTGGCCGAAGTCGACCTTGGGCGGCGTCTCGGCGCCGGCCGTCGCCGTAAAGGCCTGCATCTCCTCGGCCTCCGGATAGAACAGGGCGGCGATCCAGCGGCCGGGGATGGTCTTCAGCTCGGTGTTGTAGACGCGGACCGCGTCAATATAGTCGCGGCGGGCCACCGAGATACGGTTTTCGGTGCCCTCGAGCTGGCTCTGCAGGGCCAGGAAATTCTGATTGGATTTGAGGTCCGGATAACGCTCGACCGTGACCAAGAGGCGTGACAGGGCGCCGGAAAGCTGGTCCTGGGCGGCCTGGAATTTCTGGATTGCCGCCGGGTCGGTCAATTGGTCGGCGTTGATCTGGGTCTGCGTCGCCTTGGCGCGCGCCTCGACCACGGCGGTCAGCACCTCGCGTTCCTGCTCGGCGAAGCCTTTCACCGTCTCGATGAGGTTGGGGATCAGGTCGGCGCGGCGCTGATATTGGTTCTCGACCTGCGCCCAGGTGGCTTTCGCCTGCTCCTCATAGGTCGGGATCGCGTTGATCCCGCAGGCCGACAGCAGCGGTGCCAGGATCAGGAGAACGAACGCCGTCACCAAGGGGCGAAGGCGAGGCGATTGAGCGGCGGCGATGGATGGCATGGAGATCTCCGGTCAGGGGCGATGCGGCCTGTCGGGCGGTTATGTAGAGCATACGCGTCGCTTCCAGAAGGCGCGCACGGACCGGATGGTTGCTCTCGAGCGGCTTTTGAGACAGAGATTTCGTCATGACCGGCCATCATGACGACGACGAACGCCAGCGCGAGGCGAAAGCCATCCTCAACCGCGTGCGCCAGGAGACCGAACCGCAGGTCGGGGGGCATGCCGAGGCGATGCTGTTCAGGACGCGCGACCACTTCCTCGCGCGCGACGCGGACCCGGAGGATCGCATCGCCGTTCTTGGCACCCGCATCGGTCGTATGGCGGCGGTCGGCGGCTTCATCGTGTTCGCGATCCTTCTCGCCATTCAGCTCTCAAGCGGTTGAACGCGCGCTCATGTCGACTGCCGAACCCCTGCAAGGACGCGACCGGCCGGCCATCATCTCGGTATCGAGCCATGTCGCTCGCGGAACCGTCGGCAATCGCGCGGTGGGATTTGCGCTGGAAACCCTCGGTTTCCCGGTCTGGTCCGTGCCGACCGTCACCTTGCCGTGGCACCCGGGTCACGGACCGGCAACCAGGATCGTGCCGAACGCCTCCGAGTTCTCGGCGCTGATGGACGACCTGTCCGGCGCGCCCTGGATGGGCGAGGTCGGCGCGATTCTTACCGGCTATTTCGGCTCGAGCGATCAGATCGAACCCACGGCGCGCCTGGTCGAGGCGGTCAAGCGCGTCAATCCCGGCGCAATCTACATCTGCGATCCGGTGCTCGGCGACGGCGGGCGATTGTATCAGCCGCCGGCGACGCTTGAGGCAATCCGGGATCGGTTGTTGCCGCTCGCCGACATCGCGACGCCGAACCGCTTCGAGCTGGAGTTTCTCTGCGGCCTCGAATTGTCTGGTAACGCCGATCTGATCGAGGCCGCCGGCACGCTCGGCCCGGAGACCGTCCTCGTCACCTCCGCCTTCGCGATGCTGAGGGGCGGAATCGGCAATCTTCTGGTGCGCGACTTTCAGGTGATGCTGGCCGAGCATCGGATCATCGAGAACCCGCCCCACGGGCTCGGGGATCTGACGGCGGCGGTGTATCTGGCCCGCATCCTTGCCGGCATTCCCGCCGAAAAGGCGTTAAGGACCACCACGGCGACGGTGTTCGAGGTCCTCGCGCGCACTTCCAAGCGCGGTGCCAACGAACTGACGCTCGAAACCGACAGCGACAGTCTCAAACATCCCATGGCGATGGTGCACGCGCGCCGGCTTGCCTATCCGGGCAGCGACCGCCGGGCGTGAGGGGCGATTTGGCCGCGCTCTCTTTCGACGCGACACGGCCGATTGATTGCGCCGCAGCAAGACGGTATTGAACGAAGCATGACGCACTTTCTTCCCGACCACCTTCTCGCCGGTTATCGCGCTTTCGTCGACAAGCGGCTTCCGCAGGAACGCCAGCGCATGCGCCAGCTCGCGGAGGCCGGCCAGAAACCGAAAACGATGATGATCGCCTGCTGCGATTCCCGCGCCGCGCCCGAGACGATCTTCGATGCCGCGCCGGGTGAGATTTTCGTGGTCCGCAACGTGGCCAATCTGGTTCCGCCCTACGAGCCTGACGGGGAATACCACTCCACATCGGCGGCGTTGGAATTCGCCCTGCACGCGCTCAAGGTGGAGCATGTGGTCGTGCTTGGCCATGGCGGCTGCGGCGGCATCCAGGCCGCGCTGTCCCCGGCCGCCGAGCCGCTGTCGCAAGGCGATTTCATCGGCAAGTGGATGAGCCTTCTCGATCCGGTGGCGCGCGCGGTCGGCGCCAACGACCACATGACGGCACAGGAACGGCAGGCCGCGCTGGAGCGCATCTCCATCCGGCACTCGATCGCCAATCTGAGAACGTTTCCGGCAGTGGAGACGTTGGAAGGCGAGGGCGCGCTGTCGCTGCACGGGGCCTGGGTCGACATCCGCTCCGGCGAACTCTGGGCGATGAATCCGGAGACGGGGGATTTTTCGCGCGCGCTCGCCGACGCGGCCTGATCGACCTCCGGCCGATGCACGACCGGGGCGGCGGTCCGCCAACCCGATTTCGTGGATTGCGGGTCACAGGATCGGTGTTCCGTTGCATTTCGACACAATTGAGCCTTGCGAAGGGTGGCAGTGGTCCGCTTTATGACGAAGAATGTTTTGGGCGGTGTCGGCCCGGGACCGCAAGGGACAAGACATGCACGGGGAAATCTCATGACCAATTGGACCAGAACGGGAGCCGTTCTCGTCACGCTGCTCCTGGCGGCAGGCTGTTCGCGATCGATGCCGTCCTTCGAGAGCAGTGGTCCGGCGCCGCTGACGCCGGCGCCACGGCAGCGGGTTGCGACCCGGCAATTGCCGCCACCGCCGCCGCCGCCGGCACCGGCCGCGTCGCAGGATTCGTCTTTCGAAAGCGAAACCGACGTGACGGCAAACGAGACGGACCAGAACGCGTCTGCGGACGATTCGACAAGTCAGGAGACCAAGGTCGCATCCGCCAGCAGCGGGCCGATCTCGCGCAACTCTGTGCTCGGCGCCTACAAGGTGACCACGACGGGCGGCAACTGCCAGATCATCCTGTCGCTGACCAAGTGGACGGGCGGCTATCGGGCGGCATCGCGCGGCTGCCCCGGAGCGGTCGCCGACGTCAGTGCCTGGGACGTCTCCGGCAACCAGGTAGTGTTGAAGGATTCCGGCGGCTCCAATGTCGCCAATCTCAACTCCTCCGGCGGATCGCGCTACGAAGGCCGCACCAAGAGCGGGCAGCAGATCAGCCTCTACCGGTAGCAACCGGCGCCGGACAGTGTCGCGCGCCGCGCTGTCCGGTCACGCTTTGAAACAAGCTCGGCTCTGCGGCTCGTCCGCAAGCCTTCGCCGTGATTTCGGCGCGGGATGCGGCGGAACCGGCCTGCCGCCAGTTTTTTCCAACGACCCCTTCGAGGAACGATGCCGAGCACCGCCACGCGCGACGACAGGAAGGCGCAAGGACCTGTCCGCTCGGCGCTGGAGCATTTGATCGCCACCAAGGAGATCGAGGCGGACCCAGGCCAAAGGGCGCTTGCCGACCGGCTCGACCACATCGATCAGACGCTTTCGGCCGCCATCGTCGCCTCGAAAAAGAGCGCCCTCGGCTGGCTGTTCGGCAAGAAGCGCGAAGCCGAGCCGATTCGCGGCGTCTACATCCACGGCGATGTCGGCCGCGGCAAGACCATGCTCATGGACATGTTCTTTCGCCAGAGTTCGGTGTCGGCGAAACGGCGCGTGCATTTCCACGCCTTCATGGGCGACGTTCATGAGCGCATCGGCGCCCATCGCAAGGCGGTGAAGGCCGGGACAGCCAGCGGCGACGATCCGATCGGCCCGGTCGCCGGCCAGATCGCCACGGATGCTCGACTGCTGTGCTTCGATGAATTCGCGGTAACCGACATCGCCGACGCGATGATCCTGTCGCGGCTGTTCAAGGCGCTGTTCGAGCACGGCGTGGTGCTCGTCGCGACGTCCAATGTCGCGCCCGACGATCTCTATCGCGATGGTCTCAACCGGCCGCTGTTCCTGCCGTTCATCGATATTCTCAATGCCCATACCGACATTGTCGCGCTCGACGGCGCGGAAGACTACCGGCTGGCGTCGATCGGCCGTGACGACGTCTATCTGGCGCCCCTCGATCCGCCCACCGAGGCCCGGATGGACACGATCTGGCTGACGCTGCTCGACGGCACCAAGGAAGGCGTCGCGTCGCTTTCGGTGAAGGGGCGTACGGTCAAGGTGCCACGCGCCGGCAACGGGGCCGCCCGGTTCTCCTACGACGATCTGTTGAAGCGCCCGCTCGGCGCGCAGGATTATCTGGCGATCGCCCGGCGTTTCCACACGGTGATGCTCGACCGGGTTCCGGTGATGGATCAGGCCGAGCGCAACGAGGCCAAGCGCTTCATCACGCTCATTGACGCGTTGTATGATTCCGGCCGCCGTCTGGTGATGTCGGCGGAGGAACCGGCGGAGCGGCTCTATCGGGCAAGCTCGGGCACCGTCGCTTTCGAGTTCGACCGCGCCGTCTCGCGCCTCATCGAGATGCGCTCGGACGATTACCTGGCCCGGACGACCGGCGCCTCCGGTTAAAGCGCCAGTTGACGGGGTTCGCGTCGGAGCTCGCCTGCTGGCCGCTGGGACATCTCGGCCCAGGCCGCGACCGGGTCCGATGGAGGCGTAACGGCTCCGTCGTGCGACCGTATAGTTCGCGGTTTTCGGGCCGCGACGACGCAGTTTCGGCCGGCGGCCTTCGCCCGATAGAGGGCGGCATCGGCGTCACGCCTGACCGAGCCGGGACTGCCGCAGCGGTCGGTCTGGCTGACACCGATGCTGACGGTCAGAGGGGCGGCGTCGTCGATCTCCCCGAAGTGCTTCGCCGCGATAAGGCGCCGCAGATGCTCCGCCCGGCGCATCGCGGCCGGCAGATCGCAATTCCAAAGCAGAACCGCGAATTCCTCGCCACCGTACCGCGCCACGATATCCTTTTCGCCTTCGAGGCGTTTCAGGACATCGCCTACCGCGGCAAGCGCGCGATCGCCGCAATCATGGCCGAAGCGATCGTTGATCGCCTTGAAGTGATCGACGTCGATCATCATCAGAGCAAACGGCTGCAATGGGTGCCCCGTGGTCCATTCCTCAAGCCGCTGGTCGAACGCCCGTCGGTTGGCAAGACCGGTCAACGGATCGGTGAAGGCGTCGAGAAGCAGGGATTCCTCCCGCGCGATCAAGCGATCCTCACGGCGCATCAGCGCGCCGAGAAGGAGGGTGGCGAGGACGCAGGCGACCATGATCGCGACGACCGAGAGGCTGATAGTTGTCGCGGAGGCCTGGATAGGAAGCAAGAGGAGGAGCAGGGCCTGGCAGGAGATCGTCAGGCCGAGGAAGACCAGGCTCGCGAGGCTGGCATGGCCGCGCCGACGCCAATAATGCCGCCAGAGCAGACCCGCGACGACCCCGAAGCCAAGAACGGCGAGACCCAAGCCCGCCCCCGCCCCGCCGAGGGAGATGCGGTAAAGACCGGCGGCGGCGGCGGTGATCGCCGCGGTCAACGGTCCACCGAACGCGGCGGCCAGCGCGACCACGATGATTCTCGCATCAATCATGATCCCCGGCAGTGGAACCGACGCGTGCAGCATCGTGGCGATCGCCGCGGCGCCGAAGATCAGCCCCAGGATCGCCGCTTGCGCGCTGCCCGGCAATCGGGCGCGGCGAAGGCCTCCATAGCTGATGGCGACGAGTGCGAGCAGGCCGACATCGTTCGCCAGATCGAGGATCAGGTTCGCAGGCAGGTTCATAGTCGTCGGCACCCTCGTCTGGCGGTCAGGCCGGTCAGGAGCCGGTACGATCCGGGATCGGACGGCGCGATGCCAATCCTCGATCCACGGCAATTACGTTTGGCGGGCGGTTTTGATCCCTGCCGGGACCGGCGACGGCCGAACAGGGCTAACGAAGCCCTAAAGAACAACCGCGCCGATGATCGGGACCATCTTGTATTCTTACGTTTACGTAAGACCCAATTGTTATAACCGATTGAATTCCCTAGGGCCTTTTTGCCATGGTTGCATCTGCGGGCGGCACGGTCTATTGCGTCGCCGCAACGGGGGCACCGTTGAGGGACTTTTCGGCCTCGCGCTCAGCCGAATTCGCTGTGGCGGCTCCCCACGACGATGGATTCGGCGGACGGAGCGAGGCTTCCTTGGCCCGGTCCACGACATAACCAGCGGTCCGCTCCCGGCCTGACGCCGAAGGCGGCCGACAGCAGGAGGGAAGTGGCCTTGGCCCGTTCGAAGATCGCACTTATCGGTTCCGGCATGATCGGCGGTACGCTCGCACATCTGGCGAGCCTGAAGGAACTCGGCGACGTCGTCATGTTCGACATCGCCGAGGGCACGCCGCAGGGCAAGGCTCTCGATATTTCCCAGTCCGCTCCCGTCGAAGGCTTCGACGCGCATCTGTCCGGCGCCAACGACTATGCCGCCATCGAGGGCGCTGATGTCTGCATCGTCACCGCCGGCGTGCCGCGCAAGCCGGGCATGAGCCGCGACGATCTGCTCGGGATCAATCTGAAGGTCATGGAACAGGTTGGCGCGGGTATCGCCAAATACGCCCCCAATGCCTTCGTCATTTGCATCACCAACCCGCTCGACGCGATGGTCTGGGCGTTGCAAAAGTTCTCCGGCCTGCCGAAGGCCAAGGTCGTCGGCATGGCCGGCGTGCTCGATTCCGCCCGGTTCCGCACCTTCCTCGCCGAGGAATTCAAGGTCTCGGTCGAGGATGTCACCGCCTTCGTGCTCGGCGGCCATGGCGACACGATGGTGCCGCTCACCCGCTATTCGACGGTCGCGGGCATTCCGCTCACCGATCTCGTCAAGATGGGCTGGTGCTCGAAGGAGCGGCTGGAGGAAATCGTCCAGCGCACTCGCGACGGCGGCGCGGAGATCGTTGGCCTGTTGAAGACCGGCTCGGCCTATTACGCCCCGGCCGCCTCGGCGATCCAGATGGCCGAATCCTATCTGAAGGACAAGAAGCGGGTGCTGCCCTGCGCGGCGAACCTCAAGGGCGAATACGGCCTGAAGGACATGTATGTCGGGGTTCCCTGCGTGATCGGCGCCGACGGCATCGAGCGGGTGATCGAGATCGATCTCGCCGGCGACGAAAAGGCGCAATTCGAAAAGTCCGTCGCGGCGGTCAAGGGCCTGATGGAAGCCTGCGCGGAGATCGCGCCGAAGCTGAAGTGATTGTCCGGGCCGCCTTTGTGCGGCCCGTTTCTTTTCCCCTCTCCGCCGAGGAAGACGACAGATGAACATCCACGAATATCAGGCCAAGGAAGTGCTGAAGGGCTACGGGGCGCCGGTCGCGGCGGGCGTGGCGATC
>CANKZU010000019.1 GCA_947488615.1 uncultured Aurantimonas sp. | reverse complement strand
TTCCTACTGGATATCGACAGCGGAAAGGTTCGCCTCTCCGCCGGGGAGCAGCAACCTCATGTATGGGATGTATAAGGGCCGAAACAGGAAGGTTGTTCCAGCGAACCCGGTGAAAGTCCGGCCCCGTGGGCGACGTTCACCCCGGGAGGGCTTGAACCGTCAGGCGTTGCTCGCCCAAGCCGCGGCCGCCCAGCGTGATGATGTCGCCTGGCTTGAGATAGCGCTCCGGCTTCATCCCCATGCCGACGCCGGGCGGGGTTCCGGTGATGATCACGTCGCCCGGCATCAGCCGCATGAATTGCGAGATGTAGGAGACCAGCGTCGTGATCGGGAAGATCATCGTTGCGGTCGAGCCCGTCTGCATGCGCTCACCATTGACGTCGAGCCAAAGATCGACGGCCTGCGGGTCGCCGAGCGCATCGGGCGTGACCAGCCAGGGGCCGAGCGGGCCAAAGCTGGGGGCGCTCTTGCCCTTCATCCACTGGCCGCCACGCTGCGTCTGGAAGGTGCGCTCCGAGACGTCGTTGCACAGGCAAAAGCCGGCGACGTGGTCCATCGCCTGTTCTTGCGACACATAGAGCGCCTCTTCGCCGATCACGATAGCGATCTCGACCTCCCAGTCGAGCCGGTCCGAGCCCTTCGGGACGATCACGTCGTCATGCGGCCCGACGATCGAAGACGGCGCCTTGTTGAAGAGGATCGGCTCCGCCGGAATGTCCATCCCGGACTCCTTGGCGTGGTCGGCATAGTTAAGCCCCACCGCGATGAAGTTCCCGACCCGGCCGACCGGCGGACCGATGCGGTGCGACGGGTCCACTTTGGCCAAGCCCTTGGGATTGAGCGCGCGCAGCCGCTCCAGCCCCGCCCGAGAGAGCGTCTCGCCAGCAATGTCCTCGACCTCCTCCGACAGATCGCGAAGAACGTTTTCGTCGTCGATCAGACCCGGCTTTTCCGCGCCGCTCTCACCGTATCGTACCAGTCGCATCCGCTTCTCCATCGCTTACCGGCTTCAGGCCAGCACCATTTGGCGCCGTAGCCTTGTCTGCAGGGGAGATAGCCGCGAACACGCATTTGTCGCGGTGGGTGCGCGATATTTACCGGGTGCGACCTGCTACTGCGTCGCTTCGCCCGCCTGCTTTGAGCCTGTCAGAGGCGCATGGTCGGGACGCGGCGGCAATGGCTTCGAAGCCGCCGCCCCGCGATCATAGAGGCGGTGGCCGTGCGCATAGGTCGCGACAGTGGTGCGTTCGTCGCCGAGGATCATCAGGGCGAACAGCTCTTCCTCCAGCGTCTCGACCCGCGCCATGCGCCGGCGCAGCGCCGAGGTCGCGGAAGTGTCGAGGACGACGAGGTCGGCTTCGAGCCCCGGCGCGATGCGCCCGATCCGGTTGTCGAGCCCCATCGCCGCCGCGTTGCCGGCGGTCAGCATGTGGAAGGCGTCGAAGGCAGGCAGTTTCTGCCCCTGCAGCGCCAGCACCTTGTAGGCTTCGGCCGCCGTCCGCAGCATCGAATAGCTGGTGCCGCCGCCGATGTCGGTTGCGAGCCCCACCTTGATGCCGGCGGCGCGGGCCGCGGCGAGATCGAACAGGCCCGATCCGAGGAAGAGGTTCGAGGTCGGACAGAACACCGCCGTCGCGCCCTTTTTGGAGAGCGCCGCGCGCTCGCGCTGCGACAAATGGATGCAGTGGCCGAACAGCGCCTTGGGTCGCACGAGACCGAAGCGCTCGTAGACTTCCGTATAGTCCTTCGACCAGGGGAACACCTCCCGGACGAAGGCGATCTCGGCAGCATTCTCGGACAGGTGGGTCTGGATGTGGAGGTCGGGGTGCTCGACCGCCAGCGCCTCGCAGGCCTCCATCTGCGCGTCGCTCGAGGTCGGCGCGAAACGTGGCGTGATGGCGTAGTCGAGCCGGCCCTTGCCATGCCATTTGCTTATCAGCGCCTTGGACTGCTGATAGCCGGTCTCGGCCGTGTCGAGCAGCGCCGGCGGCGCGCCACGATCCATCATCACCTTGCCGGCGATCATGCGCAGGCTCCGTCGCGCGGCCTCGGTGAAGAACGCGTCGACGCTTTCGGGATGGGTCGTGCAATAGACGCCGGCCGTCGTCGTGCCGCTCGCCAGAAGCTCGTCGAGGAGGAACCGCGCGCCGTCCGCCGCCACCGCCGGATCGCCGTAGCGACTCTCCTCGGGGAAGGTGTATTTCGCCAGCCATTCCATCAGCTCGGTGCCGTAGGAGGCGATCACCTGAGTCTGCGGCATGTGCAGATGCGGGTCGATGAAACCCGGCATCACCAGATGCGGCCGGTGATCGACGACCGGCGTCTCCGACCGCAGCCGGGGCAGCAGCGCCGACGCTTCGCCGACGTGGCTTATGATACCGTTGTCGACAACGACCAGCCCATCCGCGACGTAACGGACCGCCCGCTCCTCGCCCTCCTCGGCCGGATCGGCATCGTACCAGAGCAACCGCCCCCGGATCGCGAGGCTGCCGCCGGCGCGATTCACGGCTGCCCGCCATCTGCGACGTAGCGGCCGGAGCCGGACGCGATCCACGCGGCGAGGGTCTCGCGCTCGACCGGTTCCAGTCCGGTGACGTTGCCGGGCGGCATAGCGTGGCTACGCACCGCCTGACGCTCGATCAGCGAAGCGTAATGGATGATGTCGTCTCCCGTTTCCAGCCGGATATCCTTCGGCGCCACGGCAAGGCCCGGCCACAGCGGCTCGCTGGCGTGGCACATGGAGCAGCGCGACAGAATGATTGCCTCCGCCTCGGCGAAATGCGGCGAGGCGGCCAGTGCCACAGCCGGGTCGCCGTCCCACTGGCGCGATGTTTCCGCGCCCTCCCCGGACGTCGCCCCGGCCCGCCAGCCCGGCGCGCCCGACAGGGTGATCACGGCGGCGAAGAGCAGACCGGCGACCGCCCAGCACCACCAGAGCTGCCGGCCGGTCGCGTGCATGGTGTTGAAGTAGTGCCGGATGACCGCGCCGATCAAAAGCACCAACCCGGCGATCGCCCAGTTCCACTCCGTCGCGAAGGCCAGCGGGTAGTGGTTCGACAGCATCAGGAAGATGACCGGCAACGTCAGGTAATTGTTGTGCAGCGAGCGCTGCTTGGCCTCCTGGCCGAGCCGTGGCTCGGGCTTGCGGCCCGCCTTGAGGTCGGCGACGACGATCGTCTGGTTCGGGATGATGGTGAGGAACACGTTGGCGGTCATCAGCGTCGCGATCATCGCGCCGGTGTGGAGCATGGCACCACGGCCAGAGAAGACCTCTGAGAACAGGAAACTCGCCGCGACCACATAGACGAACAGGACGGCGAGCAAGGCCGTGTCGTTCTTCTTCAGCGGCGATTTGCACAGCCCGTCATAGACCAGCCAGCCGAGCGCCAGCCCGCCAATGCCGATCGCGCTCGCGCCCCAGACCGGCAGATCGGCCTTTTCGGGATCGATCAGATAGAGGTCGGCGCCGACGTAATAGACCAGGACAAGCAGCGCGAATCCGGACAGCCAGGTGGAATAGCTCTCCCATTTGAACCAGGTCAGATCCTCCGGCATCGCCGGCGGCGCGACCATGTATTTCTGTAAGTGATAGAAGCCACCGCCATGCACCTGCCAGGCTTCGCCGCCGACGCCCTCGGGCAGTTCACGCGGCTTGCGCAGCCCTAGATCGAGCGCGATGAAATAGAAGGACGAGCCGACCCAGGCGATGGCGGTGACGACGTGCAGCCAGCGCACGGCGAAGCTCAGCCATTCGGAGAAATAGGTCCACATTCGCGAGTTGCCCCGAAGCGCCGCCCCCTTGTCGCGGTGCCTCCTGATAAGTCTCGAATAAGGCTGTCATGCGCCCGCCGTTCAGGAGACGGGGAAGGCGCGAGCCTGTTTGGTCGTATCGGCAAGGGGCGCCGAAGCGCCCCTTGCAACATCGTTAAGGCCGTAAAGGCACTCCCCGCCCGGGCGGGGAGAAATGGACGCCCCGCGCCTCAGCTTTTCACGCCTTCGACGTACCAGTCCATCTTCAGAAGATCCTCGTCCGCGATGGTCTCGCCTTCCTGGACCTTCACCTCGCCCGACTGGTCCTTGATCGGGCCGGTGAACACGTCATAAGTGCCGGCCTTGGTGTCGTCGACGATCTTCTGCGCGGCCGCCTTCACGTCGTCGGGCATCTTGTCGTTGAAGGGCGCCATCTCGACCTCGCCCTCCTTCATGCCGAGCCAGACATTGTCGGCCTTCCAGGTGCCGTCGAGCATCGCCTGGACCCGGTCGACATAATAGGGACCCCATTTGTCGACGATCGCCGTCATATGGGCGTTGGGCGCGAAGCTGGTCATGTCCCAGGCCTGGCCGAAGGCGATCGCGCCTTCCTGCTCGGCCGCCTGCAATGGAGCCGGCGAATCGGTATGCTGGGTGATGACGTCGGCGCCCTGGCTGAGCAGCGCCTTGGCGGCGTCGGCTTCCTTGGCGGGATCGTACCAGGAGTTGACCCAGACGACCTGGGTCTCGAAATCCGGATTAACCGCCCGCGCCGCCAGCGTGAAGGCGTTGATGCCCATCACTACTTCAGGGATCGGGAAGGAGGCGATGTAGCCGGCCTTGCCGCTCTTCGACATCTTCCCCGCGATCGTGCCGAGCACCGCGCGGCCCTCGTGGAAGCGCGAATTGTAGAGGCTCATATTGTCGGAGCCGGTCTGGTAGCCGGTCGCGTGTTCGAACTTCACGTCCGGGAACTGCTTGGCGACCTTGATGGTCGGGTTCATGAAGCCGAAGGAGGTGGTGAAGACGATGTCGTTGCCGTCCTGGGCGAGTTGGCGGATGACCCGCTCGGCGTCCGGCCCCTCCGCGACATTCTCGACATAGGTCGTCTCGACCTTGTCGCCGAGCTGCTCCTCCAGATATTTGCGCCCCTGGTCGTGGGCATAGGTCCAGCCGAAATCGCCGACCGGGCCGACATAGACGAAGGCGGCCTTCACCTTGTCTTTTTTCTCGCCGTCCTGGGCGGTGGCCGGCAGGCCAAACGAGACGGCGGCAACGAGCGTGACAGCTCCGGCCATCAATCGGCGTCGAGTGGTGTTGAACATCGCGGGACTCCTTGGGGTGGTTGGGGTTGATGTCAGGCGCTTGCCCGGAACGGTTGGCCGAGGCAGGCCGGTGCCACGGTTCGGACATTTCCCTTGCCGGCCGAAATGATGGCCAGGACGAGGATAGTTGCCAGATAGGGCAGGCTGGCAAGAAATTCCGGCGCGAACAGGTTGAAGCCGGCGGCCTTGGCCTGCAACTCCAGCGTGATGACCGCGCCGAAGAGATAGGCGCCGAGCACCAGCCGCCCCGGCCGCCATGAGGCGAAGACGACGAGCGCAATGGCGATCCAGCCACGGCCGGCGGTCAGTCGCTCCGCCCACATCGGCGTCAGCACCAGCGAATAATAGGAGCCGGCGAGCCCGGCCATGGCGCCGCCGAACAGGACGGCGAGATAGCGCACCTTGAGGACGGGATAGCCGATCGCGTGGGCGGCGCTGTCGCTTTCTCCGACCGCGCGCAGGATCAGCCCGGCGCGGCTGTGCCTCAGGAACCACCAGATCGCGAGGGCCAGCGCGAGCCCGAGATAGACCAGCGGCGAATGGCCGAAGATCACCCGCCCGATCGGATCGCTCGCGAGCGCGGCGGGGAAGACCGGTCCGAGGGTCGCGGTGGTGATGCCCACATAGGGCGCGCCCAGGAGCGCGGAGACGCCTGTCCCGAAGATGGTCAGGGCGAGACCCGTCGCTACCTGGTTGGCCATCAAGCTGAGCGTCAGCAACGCAAAAATCAGCGACGCCGTGGCGCCCGCGACCATCGCGGCCAACGCGCCCAGCGATGGCACGCCAGTTGTGAAAGCGATGGCGAAGCCGGTAACGGCGCCGATCAGCATCATGCCCTCGACGCCGAGATTGAGAACGCCGGATTTTTCCACCACCAGTTCGCCGAGCGCGGCGATCAAGAGCGGCGTCGCCGCCCCCGCGATCGTCATCAATATGGAGATGAACAGCGCCGTGGTCATGTCGTCGGCTCCACCTGGATGCGTCGCGTCTCCGGCGAGGAGCTCGGATTGTTCGCCATGATCGGAGCAGCCGGCGGCGTGCCTCCGGCCTTGCGCCGCATGACAAGCCGGTAGCGCACCAGAAGATCGGTCGCAAGCAGGAAGAACAGCATCATCGCCTGGAAGACGCCGGCCGCGGCCGACGGCAGTCCGATCGTTGTCTGGGCGCTCTCGCCGCCGACATAGGTGAGCGCCAGCACCAGCGCGGCGACGAGGATGCCGAGCGGATTGAGCCGCCCGAGAAAAGCGACGATGATCGCCGTATAGCCGTAGCCGGTGGGAAATTGCGGCACCATCTGGCCGAACGGGCCGGACGCCTCGAGGATCCCGGCAAGGCCGGCGAGCCCGCCCCCGACCAGCAGCGCCAGCCAGACCGTCGAGGATTGGCGGAAACCGCCATAGCGGGCCGCGTTCGGCGCCAGACCGACGACGCGGATCTGGAACCCGGTGATCGACCGCGTCATCAGAAACCAGGCGGTCAGCGCCAGCGCCGCCGCGATCGGTATGCCGAGATGGATCAGCGTGCCGGGTACGGCGATCGGCAGCGTCTGGGCGGCGGTGAACATGGCGGTCTGCGGGAAGTTGAAGCCCATCGGGTCTTTCCAGGGACCGCGCATCAGATAATAGAGCAGCTGGATCGCCACATAGTTGAGCATCAGGCTGGACAGGATCTCGTTGACGTTGAGCCGCGTCTTGAGGAACGCCGGCACGCCGGCCCAGACCATGCCGCCGAGGATGCCGGCCGCGATCATGGCGGGCAGGATCCAGACGCCCTGGAGATCCAGTGTCAGCAAGGCGACGCCGGTGCCGGCGAGCCCGCCGAGGATGTACTGGCCCTCGGCGCCAATGTTCCAGATGTTGGCACGAAAGCCGATGGCCAGGCCCGTCGCGATGATCGCCAGCGGCGCGGCCTTCACCAGAAGATCCTGCCAGCGATAGGGGTTGAACAGCGGCACGACGAAAATCTGGTAGACCGCCTTGAGACCGTCATGGCCGAGCAATGTGAAGACGATCGCGCCCGCGACGAGGGTCGCGACGACGGCGATGACCGGGGCCGCCAGCATCATGGCGCGGCTCGGCTCCCGGCGAGGCTCGAAAGCAAGCGCCATCAGGCGGCCCTCTCGGTGCCGGCATGGTCGTTTCTGTGCGCGCCGTGGATGCCGCCCATCAAAAGACCGACACGCTCGATGGAAATCCCCTGGACGTCCATCGGCTCCGACAGCCGCCCCTCGTTGATGACGGCGATCCGGTCGCAAAGTTCGAGAAGCTCGTCGAGATCCTGGCTGACGACGACGATCGCCGCGCCCTTGGCGGCGAGATCGATCATCGCCTGGCGAATGAAGGAGGCCGCGCCCGCATCGACACCCCAGGTCGGCTGGGAGACGACGAGAACGGCGGGGTCCTGCATGATCTCGCGGCCCATGACGAATTTCTGCAGATTGCCTCCGGACAGACTTCCGGCAAGAGCCGCCGGCCCGGTCGCCTTCACAGAGAAGGCATCGATGACGGAGGCCGCGTAGGCGCGCGCGGCGCCGGCCTTGATGATGCCACCGACGGCAAGCCCCATGCGCTTTCGCGCCGACAGAACCGCATTCTCGGTAAGCGACAGGCCCGGCACGGCGGCGTGGCCATTGCGCTCTTCCGGTACGGTCGCCAGCCCGAAGGCCCGCCGCCCGTCGACCGAACGGTTCGAGATCGTGCCGCCGTCGATCATCATGTTGCCGGTCACACCCGCCATCCGCTCGCCCGACAGCACCTGAAGCAATTCGTTCTGGCCGTTGCCGGCGACGCCCGCAATGCCCAGCAATTCGCCGGAGCGCACGGTGAAGGAGATATCCTTGAGGCTGGTGCCGAAGGGCGGCTCGCCCGGCGCCGACAGATCGCTGACGGCAAAGCGGACCTCGCCCCTGACGCCGGCCTCCTTGCCGGACAGATCCTTCAGATCGCCGCCGATCATCAGCTCGGCCATCGACCTTGCCGACTCTTTGCGGGGATCGCAGGTGGCCACCACCTTGCCGCCTCTAAGGATCGTCGCCGTCTCGCAGAGTTCCTTGATCTCGTGCAGCTTGTGGGAAATATAGAGGATCGAGCAGCCCTCACGGGCGAGGCGGCGCAGCGTCTCGAACAGCTGCTCGACTTCCTGCGGAGTCAGGACCGAGGTCGGCTCGTCCATGATCAAGAGCTTCGGCCGCTGCAACAGTGCCCTCACGATCTCGATCCGCTGCCGTTCGCCGACCGACAGGGTGTGGACGACGCGATGGGGATCGAGCGTCAGATCGTAGGAGGCCAGCACCTCCCGGATCGCCGCTTCCAATTCCCGGCGCGGCGGCGGGTTGTCCATCCCAAGCGCGATATTCTCCAGCACCGTCATCGCCTCGAACAGCGAGAAGTGCTGGAACACCATGCCGACGCCGAGCGCGCGGGCCTCGCGCGGCGAGTGGATCGCGACCGGCGTCCCGTCGAAGGCAATCGTGCCCTCGTCCGCCTTCTGCACGCCGTAGATGATCTTCACCAGCGTCGACTTGCCGGCGCCGTTCTCGCCCAGCAGCGCATGGATCTCGCCGGGCGCCACTGAGAACGACACCTGATCGTTCGCGACGACGCCCGGGAAGCGCTTGGTGATGCCGGAAAGCTGCAGGCGCGGCGCCATGTCGATGTGGGTCATCCCGTTGATCTCACCTCGGCACTATGGCATCGCCCGTTCCGCGCTGCAAAGCGATCGATCAGCTTTTCCTGTTGATCGGAAAGCAGGCAGACGGCCAGCTCCGCGACCGTCAGGGCGGCGATCACCTCGGGGCGCTTGTCATGCAGCGCGGCCCCGCCGATCGGCAGCGTCAGGCGGGCGATGTCGGCGTCCCGCCCCTCCTCCACGAGATAACGGCGAAACCGCTCGCGCTTCGTCGCCGAGCCGATCATGCCGACATAGGCGGCGTCGCCGCGCGCCAGCGCCGCCGCGGTGATCAGGAAATCCAGCGAATGGTCATGCGTCATCACCACGAACGCCGTGCCCGCCGGAGCGGCGGCGACCTCGGCTTCCGGCAGCGCGGTCGCGGCGGTCTCGATCACCTCGGGCAGGCCAACCAACGTCTCCGGCCGGCTGTCGACGAGGCGCACGCGAACCGGCAATAGCGCCAGGGCTGCGACGAGCGCCCGCCCAGTATGCCCGGCGCCGAAGATCAGCGCCAGCGGTCGCGCCGCCTTCTCGCGCGCCTCGAGCGTCTCCAGTTCCGACAGCAGGGCTTCGTTCGCCCGGCGCAGCGACAGCTCCACCCGGCCGCCGCAGCACTGGCCGATTTCGGACCCGAGCGCGACGTCCATCACCGCCTCGGTCTCGCCGGAAATTAGCATCGCCCGCGCCCGATCGATCGCATCGAATTCGAGCCGTCCGCCCCCGATCGTGCCGGCAAGCTGCGACGGCGTCACCAGCATCGCCGCGCCCGTCTCGCGCGGCGTCGAGCCGAGCGCCCGGGTGACCGTGACGAGGACCGATGGCTCTTCGGCGGCGAAGGCGGCGCGAAGGGCAGCGACGATGCTCATCCCTTGCCCCGCACCTGTTCGACCGCGGCGAGCACGCGCTCGGGCGTCGCCGGCGCGTCCAGATCGGGGAAGGCCTTGCCGTCTCCCGCCGCACACACCGCGTCGGTCAGCGCCGAGAACACCGAGATCGCCAGCATCAGCGGCGGCTCACCGACCGCCTTGGAGCGATAGATCGTCGGTGCGCGGTTTTCGCCCTTGTCCCAGATCGCCACGCGGAAATCGTCCGGGCGATCGTTGGCGGTCGGAATCTTGTAGGTCGACGGCGCGTGCGTCTTCAGCCGGCCCTTGTCGTCCCACCACAGCTCTTCCATGGTCAGCCAGCCCATGCCCTGGATGAAGCCGCCCTCGATCTGGCCGAGGTCGATCGCCGGGTTCAGCGACTGACCGACGTCGTGCAGTATGTCGGCGCGCAGCAGGCGGTATTCGCCGGTCAACGTGTCGATGACGACCTCCGAACAGGCCGCGCCATAGGCGAAATAATAGAACGGCGTGCCGCGTGCGTTCTCACGGTCGTAGCTGATGCCGGGCGTCGCATAGAACCCGGTCGAGGACAGCGAGATGCGGGCGAGATAGGCTTCGCCGACAAGATCGGAAAAGCGCTTCTCGTCATTGCCGATCCGCACGCGGTTGGCCGCGAAGACGATTTGGTCCTTCGGCACCTTGTAGCGCTCGGCGGCATAGTCGATCAGCCGGTCCTTGATCGTGCGGGCAGCGGCTTGCGCCGCCATGCCGTTGAGGTCCGAGCCTGACGAGGCCGCCGTCGCGGAGGTGTTCGGCACCTTGGCAGTCGTCGTGCCGGTGATCTTCACTTGATCGATATCGATCTGGAATTCCTCGGCGACCACCTGCGCGACCTTGATGAACAGCCCTTGCCCCATCTCCGTGCCGCCGTGGTTGAGATGCACCGAGCCGTCCTTGTAGACATGCACGAGCGCGCCCGCCTGGTTGAGATGGGCGGTGGTGAAGGAGATGCCGAATTTCACCGGCGTCAGCGCCAGGCCTTTCTTCAGGATCGGGTTGTCGGCATTGAACGCCCTTATCCGCTCGCGCCGGGCGCGATAGTCGGAAGAGGCTTCCAGCTCCGCGACGATCTCACCGATCACCGAGTCGGTCACCGGCATATGATAGGGCGTCAGGGCCGGACTATCCCGGTCCTTGGGAGCCGGATAGAAGTTGCGCTTCCTCACGTCGAGCGGGTCGAGCCCCGCCTCGAAGGCGATGCGGTCGATGGCGCGCTCGATGCCGACCATGCCCTGCGGCCCGCCGAAGCCGCGAAACGCCGTATTCGAAACGGTATGCGTCTTCAGCCGCCGCGAACGGATGCGCGCGGCGGGTAGCGCATAGGCGTTGTCGGCGTGAAACATCGCCCGGTCAGCGATCGCCGCCGACAGATCCTTCGAATAGCCGCAGCGCACGAAATGCTGGAAGTCGACGGCCGCGATCCGCCCGTCGGCGTCGAAACCGAGATCGTAGTCGATCCGCACCTCGTGGCGCTTGCCGGTCATCACCATGTCGTCGTCGCGGTCGAGCTGACATTTCGCCGGGCGGCCGGTCTTGATTGCGACAAGCGCCGCGACCGAGGCAAACAGCGCCGGCTGACTTTCCTTGCCACCGAAGCCGCCGCCCATCCGCCGCACCTCGACGGTCACGGCGTGATCGGGTACGCCGAGCATCTTCGCGACATTGTGCTGGACCTCGGAGGGATGCTGGGTGGAAGAGCGCACCAGCATGTCGCCATCCTCCTGCGGGATCGCATAGGCGATCTGGCCTTCCAGGTAGAAATGGTCCTGGCCGCCGACCTCAACGCGGCCCTTGACCCGGCGCAGCGCGGCATCGAGCGCGGTGCCCGCGTCGCCGAGATTCATCTCGTGGGCGGGAAGCAGGTCTTCGCCGGCCTCGTCGGCGAAGGCGATCGCCTCATCGATGCCGATCGCAGCCGGCAGGTCTTCGTATTCGATCCGCGCCAGCTTCGCCGCCGCGCGCGCCGCCGCTTCCGTCTCGGCGGCCACGGCGAACAGCGGCTGCCCGACATAGTCGACCGTGTCGACCGGGAAGATCGGATCGTCGCCGAACACCGGCGAATAATCGTTCTGGCCGGGAATGTCCGCGGCGGTCAGCACGGCCACGACGCCGGGCGCCGACCGAACGGCGTCGAGATCCATGCCGCCAATGCGCGCATGCGCGCGCTCGGACATGGCAATGTAGATCTGCAGCGTTCCGGGCAGTTCCGGATCGTCGTCGGCATAGCGCGCCTTGCCTGAGACGTGCTTGCCGCCGCTGTCGTGGGCGAGCGAGGAGCGAACTCCGCCCCGGATCGCGCGTTCGCCGGCTGGCGGCTTCTCGCCGAGGGTTTCGAGGGCGGGCTCCCCCGCGCCGCCGCGGTCCTGGATGCGGGTTTCGTCCATCACGCAACCTCGCCGAGAGTGGCCGCGCCTGCCGTGACATCCTCGATCCGGGTTCGCACGCCGCCCTGCTGTTCGAGCCAGAACCGCCGCAGCAGATTCTGCGCCGTCTTCAGGCGGTAGGCAGCCGAGGCGCGCATGTCGGTCAATGGCGTGAAATCCTCGGCCAACGCCGCCGCCGCGGCGGCAACGGCCGCTTCGTCGAACGGCCGGCCGACAAGGGCCGCTTCCGCCTTCGCCGCGCGCTTGGACGTTTCGGCCATGCCGCCAAAGGCCAGTCGCACCTCGCTCACCCTGTCACCATCGACGGTCAGGCAAAACGCCGCCATGACGGCGGAAATATCGGAATCGAAGCGCTTGGATATCTTGTGCGCGAAAAAGCGCTGGTTCGTCCCCAGCCGCGGCACCTCGACGGCGGCGACGAACTCGCCCTTCGCCCGGTCCTGGCGGCCGTAGGCGATGAAGAAATCCTCAAGGTCGATGGCGCGGGCCGTATCGCCCTGGCGCAGATGCAGCCGCGCACCGAGGGCGATCAGGCAGGGTGGCAGGTCGCCGATTGGCGAGCCGTTGGCGATGTTGCCGCCGACCGTGCCGACATTGCGGATCTGGCAGCCCGCAAAGCGGCGTAGCATCTCGCCAAGATCCGTGTGCATACCCGCCAGTATGTCGAAGGCCCGGCGATGGGTGACGCCGGCCCCGATAAAGACCCGGCCGGCCGCTTCCTCGATCACCTGGAGATCGCGGACATGGCTGACGTCGATGATCGTCGGCAACTCGCGATGCTGCTTGGTCACCCACAGCCCGACATCGGTCGCTCCCGCAACCAGCACGGCGTCCGGATGCGCCGCATAGGTATCGGCGAGGTCGTCGACATTGGTCGGAGCGAACCAGCGATGTCCGCCGGACTCATAGGCGAAGACGCCGCCGCCCTCCATCTCGGTCAGACAGGCGGCGAGCGCCGTATCCTCCCTCGCCGTATCGGGCAGCGGCACCGCGCCGAGTTCCAACCCCGCCTCGACGATCGGCCCATAGCCGGTGCAGCGGCACAGATTGCCGGCGATCAAATCCTTCACCGACTGCCGGTCCGAGATCGCGCCAGTGAGCCAGCCGGCATAAAGCTGCATGACGAAACCTGGAGTGCAGAAGCCGCACTGGCTGCCGTGCTTTTCCACCATCGCCGTCTGGATCGGGTGGGCGCCATTACGGCCGATATATTCCACCGTTTCGATCGCCCGGCCATTCAGCGAGGGAAGGAACTGGATGCAGGCATTGACCGCCCGGCGCGAGAGCCCGCCGTCGCCGTCCGGCTCCGCGATCAAGACGGTACAGGCGCCGCAGTCACCCTCCGCGCAGCCTTCCTTGGTGCCAGTCAACCGTTCCGTCCGGCGCAGATAATCGAGGATCGTCGTCGTCGGCTTCAGCCCCGCGACGGCACGCTCCTCGCCATTGAGGACGAAGCGGATCGGCCGAGGGGCGTCATGGTCGGCCATCAGCTGCCCCGATAGGTCGAATAGCCGAAAGGCGAAATGAGCAGCGGCACATGATAATGCGTCTTGTCGGCGACGCCGAACCGGATGACCACGTCGCTGAGGAATTTCGGCTCCGGCAGGTCCCGGCCCGTCGTGTCGAAGTAGGCGCCGGCCGCGAAGACGAGCTCATATTCGCCGACCGCGAAATCATCGCCAGCCATCAGCGGCGCGTCGCAGCGCCCGTCCGAATTGGTGACGGCCTCCGCCACCTTCTGCCTTCCGCCATCGGACCCGAGCCGCCACAGCGCCACCGCGATACCAGAGGCCGGCCGGCCGCGACTGGTATCCAGCACATGAGTCGTCAGCCGGGCGTCGATCGGTTCGGACATTCAGGCTCTTTCCGTCGTTTTTGACCATTCGGTCAAGCATTCTGCAACGCCGGGAGCGGCGGCGTAAAGCGCAAAGCATCCGGCGGCTTCCAGCACATGCCCCCAGCCCCCATGTCCGACGAAAAGCGTGGCGCGCTCCTTGCCCTACGCACCTCGTTACGCCGGGCATCGGTACACCAGGAGCGCGACATCAGCCGAAACGCCGGGCCGCCGCGCCATGTTCGGCCCTGAGCCGGGCCAGGTCGACCCCGACAGGATGGCCGTCGAGGACGCGCCATTCGCCTTTGATCATCACCCGGTCGGCGCGCGTCGCGCCGCACAGGACCAACGCCGCGACCGGATCATGCGCGCCGGAAAAGCGCAATTCGTCCAAGGTGAACAGGGCAAGATCGGCCTGCCGCCCGACCTCGATACGGCCGATGTCGGTGCGGCCGAGACAGGCCGCCGAGCCTTCGGTTGCCATGGCCAGCACGTCTCGCGCGGTGATCGCCTCGGCCGAGCGGTAATTCAGCCGCCCAACCATCAGCGCGTGGCGAGCCGCCTCGATCAGGTTGGAGGCGTCGTTCGAGGCCGAACCGTCGACGCCCAGCCCGACCGGCGCGCCGGCAGCCTGCAATTCGTTGACCGGACAAAAGCCCGAGGCCAGCACCGCGTTCGAGGTCGGGCAATGGCAGACGCCGACCTTGTGCGCGCCGAGGCGCCGACATTCCTCGGTGGTAAACTGGATGCCGTGGGCGAGCCAGGTCCGCGGCCCGAGCCAGCCGACGTCTTCCAGATAGTCGAGCGGCCGGCAACCGAATGTCGCTTCGCAGAAGGCGTTCTCGTCCTCGGTTTCGCCGAGATGGGTATGCAGCCGGCAATCATGCTTGTCGGCGAGCGCGGCGCTCTCGATCATCAGGCTTTTGGTCGCCGAAAAGGGCGAGCAGGGCGCCAGCGCGATCTGGATCATCGCCCCGTCGGACCGGTCATGATAGCGCCCGATCAGCCGTTCGCTGTCGGCGAGGATGTCGTCCTTGTCCTGGACGACGCTATCGGGCGGCAGACCGCCATCCTTTTCCGACAAATCCATCGAGCCGCGGCTTAATGTGACGCGAATACCGAGACGCGCCGCTTCCTCCGCCTCGATGTCGATGGCGCTCTCCAGGCCCCTCGGAAACAGATAATGGTGGTCCGCGGCGGTGGTGCAGCCCGACATGAGCAGTTCGGTCAGCGCCAAACGCACCGACAGGCGGAAGCTGTCAGGATCGAGCCGCGCCCAGATCGGATAGAGGCTTGTCAGCCAGGGAAACAGCGCCTTGTCGATCGCCGCTGGATGCGCCCGCGTCAGCGTCTGGTAGAAATGGTGGTGGGTGTTGATCAGCCCCGGCAACACGACGTGCCGCGACGCATCGAAGACCGTGTCGACCGGCCCGGACGGAGCGCCGCCGGAGGTCACCAGTTCGACGATTCGCCCACTCTCGACGACGATTCCACCATCCGCACCGTCGGCAAGGATCGCGAGCGGCTGCTTCAGCCACAGCCTTGTCACGCGGCGGACTCGACCATCGGCAGGCCGCCCTCGGCGGCGAGAAAGGCGAGGATGTCGCCGACCCCCTTGGTGCGCGAGAGGTCGGCGAAGAGCGTCGGGCGCGCGCCGCGCGCGCTCGCCGCGTCGGTCCGCATTCGCTCCAGATCGGCGCCGACATGGGGCGCCAGATCGGTCTTGTTGATAACGAGCAGGTCCGAGCGGCTGATCGCCGGCCCGCCCTTCCTGGGGATATCGTCGCCCTGACAGACCGAGATGACGTAGATCGACAGATCCACGAGGTCCGGCGAGAAGGTCGCGGCGAGATTGTCGCCGCCCGATTCCACCAGGACCAGATCGAGGTCCGGATGCCGCGCCCGCAAATCGCGGATCGCGGCAATATTGATCGAGGCATCCTCACGGATCGCGGTGTGCGGGCAGCCGCCGGTCTCGACCCCGATGATGCGGTCGGAGGACAGCGCCTGCAGCCGCACCAGCGCTTCGGCGTCCTCGCGCGTATAGATGTCGTTGGTCACGACGCCGATCGACCATTTCTCGCGCGCCGCCTTGCAGAGCTTTTCGACCAGCGTCGTCTTGCCGGAGCCGACCGGGCCGCCGATGCCGACCCTGAGCGGGCCGTTTGTGTGGATCATGACCGGAAGAGCCTCGTTCGCAGCGTCTCGTGCCGCATCGCGGCGATGTCGGACCCTAGCGCCGCCGAGCCGAGGTCGTCCAGCGTCGATCGCGCGGCGCGTTCGGCCGTCGCCTGAATGACCGGCTCCAGCCGCCGCAGAACCCGCACCGCGTCGCTCTGCGCCAGCGGAATCAGCCGCACGGCGGCGGAAACGAGCGACGCCGCGAAGCCGTGAGCATAGCCGAGCAGCGTAACGGCGAGCGGCAGTCCGGCACTGGCTGCGAGATGCCCCGCCGCCACGGGATAAGACACGGCCGCGCTATCTTCCTGCTGCCCTCCGACGTCCCCACCCTGCCCCGAGACACCGAGCCACGGCCGCGAGGCTTCCGCGAAGGCCGTGCCCAACGCCAGCGTCTCGGCGCGCCTTTCGGCGCTTCCGGCCAGCGCCAGCGCCAGTTCGGCCACGGCGACAAGCCGGTCGGCGTCTCCGTCCTCGGCGGCGTGCCACGCCTCGGCGAGCAGCACACAGTCGTTCCAGCCGCTGCCGCGGTCGAGCAGCACCGCGATCCAGTCGGTGACACTGTCTGCATCGGCGAGAAGCCCCTCGGCGACCGCCGTCTCCACTCCATGCGACCATGCGAAACCACCGATCGGAAAGGCCGGCGAAAACAGCGTCAGCAATTGCGGTAGATGCGCGGTGGGGGCTTCGCCGGCCACGCCGACCGCCTCCGGCGTCGTCGAGGGTGCGATATGATTCACCGGTTTGGGGTCTCTGGTGAAGGCTCGTGGCCATGATCATGGCCGTGCGCCTCATAGGCGCCGCCTTCCGGATCGAACCCTGCCTCGATGTCGGTGATCGTCGCGCCGAGGCCGGCCAGCATCTCGCGAATGACCGGGTCGCGGCGGATCAGGATGCAATCGCCGAGAAGCTGCGCCGGCAAATGGCGATTACCGATCTGCCACGCCAAGGCAAGCAGGTGCCGGGCGTCCTTGCCCCGGACCTCATAGAGGTCTTCGGGCTTGGCCCGCACCGCGATCGACCGGCCGTCGTCGAGGCCGATGGCGTCGCCGTCCCTCAGCAGCGTCGCCTCGGGCAGATCGAGCAGAAAGGCGATGCCGTCGTCCGAGACCATCGCCATGCGCCTGCGATGCCGCGCGGTCTCGTCGAGCGTGATGGTGTCGGCGGCGTCCGTCCATTCGCCCGCGCGCTTGACCGAAGTGCCAACGATCATTCTATCTTCCTACTGCCGCACGCTAGCGCGCGCCCTGTCGCCTTTGCGTCAAGGATACGGCGGCGGCAAGCAAGCCGCCAGCCCTCGGCAGCAACGAACCACGAGGAGCCGACATGCCGCTGCAAAATCGGATGACCCCGCTTGGCGAGATCATCGCCGATCCGGCGCGGGGCACGCTGATGGGCAATCGCGGCATCCTCCACGATGGCGACCGAAAACTCGGCCAGAGCCGCTGGAAGCACAAGGCCTGGATCGCCTGCGTCCTTGCATCTCGCGGCCGAAGCCGCACGCCGATGACGCCGGGCCGCTATACCGAACTGTTCTTTCTCGACGAAGCGACGGCGCTGGCAGCCGGCCACCGCCCCTGCGCCGAATGCCGGCGCGCCGACTTCAACGCCTACCGCGCCGCCTGGGCGACGGCCCACGACCTCGACTCACCGCCGTCGGCGAAAGCCATGGACGACGCCCTCCACGTCCACCGTGTAAAATCACAGCGACGCGAGCAGGTGCATCATGCGAGGGCGGCCGCGGATGTCCCGGGCGGCGCCTTTGTACTGATCGAGGGCGCGGCCTGGCTGATCTGGAAGCGCCGCCTACTGCGCTGGAGCGCTAGCGGCTACGACCGCGTTCAGGACTTGCCCGCCGGCTCCTTGACGGTGGTCACGCCAAGACCCAGCGTCGAGGCCCTCGCTGCCGGCTATCGCGTCGCCGTCCATCAGAGCGTCGGCGATCTTGCCGGGGACTGAGCTGGCCGGTCCCGGCGCATATGTCAGTCGGTCTCGGGGTAGAAAGTCTCGTCGAGGATCTGGTCGATCGTGAAAGGGCAATCGAGCGGGAAGGCTTCCTCGGGCAATTCCGTTTCCTCGATCGCCTTTCGCCGTGCCAGCACATAAGCGCTGGCAAGCGCCTCGCCGGGAAATGAACGCAGGCTAGGGCTATCTTCGATCACCATCGCGATACGCTCACGCTGCTCGCCGATCGTCGCTTCCCAGCCGCCCTTCCTCTTGCCGGGCTGGAAACGCCGTTTGAGGAGATGAACCAAAAGCGTCTTCAGCCGGCTGCGAATTTCACGCTTCTCACTCGCCCCCACGCCTTCGATCTCCTCAGCCGCATGGTCCCAATCCACGTCGCCGCGATTGTCAAAGCCGGCCCGGGCTCGCAGTTTCTGCGCCTGATCCTGCGTCCAAGCATAGAAGTCGCGTTCGTAAAGATCGTTGTTTTGGGTCGAGGTCTCGGACATGTCTCATGGCTCCGTGTCCGGATAAAGCTGTCATTGAGCACTTGCTCGCTCTCAACGGTGCAGCATCGTAAGTCTAAAACAGAAAATACCGCTGCGCCATTGGCAGCTCGCTCGCCGGCTCGCAGGTCAAAAGCGCGCCATCGGCCCGCACTTCGTAGGTCTCCGGATCGACCTCCATCTCAGGCGTCGCATCGTTGAGGATCATCGATGCCTTGGAGATGCCGCCACGGGTGTTCTCGACCGCCAGAAATGCCTTGTCGCAGCCGAGCCGCTCGCGCAGCCCCTCGTCCCTCGCGGCCTTCGACACGAAGCTGACGCCGCTCGCCCCGACCGCCTTGCCGAAAGCGCCGAACATCGGCCGGTAGTGGACCGGCTGCGGCGTCGGGATCGAGGCGTTGGGATCACCCATCGGCGCCGCGACGATCGTCCCGCCGAGCAGCACCATCATCGGCTTGACGCCGAAGAACGCCGGGTCCCACAGCACCAAATCGGCGCGCTTGCCGACTTCGACCGAGCCGATCTCTCGGCTCATCCCCTGCGCGATCGCCGGGTTGATGGTGTATTTCGCGACGTAGCGGCGGGCGCGGTAATTGTCGTTATCGCCGGTCTCCTCCGGCAGCCGGCCGCGCTGGCGCTTCATCTTGTCGGCGGTCTGCCAGGTGCGGATGATCACCTCGCCGACGCGGCCCATCGCCTGCGAATCCGATGCGATGATGGAGAACGCGCCGAGATCGTGCAGGATGTCCTCGGCCGCGATGGTCTCCTTGCGGATGCGGCTTTCGGCAAAGGCGATGTCCTCGGGGATCGACGCGTCGAGATGGTGGCAGACCATCAGCATGTCGAGATGTTCTTCCAGCGTGTTCACCGTGTAGGGCCGGGTCGGGTTGGTCGAGGACGGCAGCACATTCGGCAGGCCGCAGATCTTGATGATGTCCGGCGCGTGGCCGCCGCCCGCCCCCTCGGTGTGGAAGGCGTGGATCGTGCGGCCCTTGAAGGCATCGACGGTGTTCTCGACGAAGCCCGATTCGTTCAGCGTGTCGGTGTGGATCATCACCTGGACGTCGTAATCGTCGGCGACCGAGAGGCAGCAGTCGATGGCGGCCAGCGTCGTGCCCCAGTCCTCGTGCAGCTTCAGCGCACAGGCCCCGCCCTTGACCATTTCCTCCAGCGCCGCCGGCAGCGAGGCGTTGCCCTTGCCGGAAAAGCCGAGATTCATCGGAAAGGCGTCCGCCGCCTGCAGCATCCGCGCCATGTGCCAGGGGCCGGGCGTGCAGGTGGTGGCGAGCGTGCCATGCGCCGGGCCGGTGCCGCCGCCGAGCATGGTGGTCACGCCGGAAAACAGCGCCTCCTCGATCTGCTGCGGGCAGATGAAGTGGATGTGGCTGTCGAAACCGCCGGCGGTGACGATCTTGCCTTCGGCGGCGATCGCCTCGGTGCCGGGTCCGACGACGATGGTGACGTTCGGCTGGGTGTCCGGATTGCCGGCCTTGCCGATGGCGGCGATCCGCCCGTCCCTCAGGCCGATATCCGCCTTGTAGACGCCGGTGTGATCGAGGATCAGCGCGTTGGTGATCACCGTGTCGACCGCCCCGTCGGCGCGCGAATGCTGGCTTTGCCCCATGCCGTCGCGGATCACCTTGCCGCCGCCGAACTTCACCTCCTCGCCATAGGTGGTGAGGTCCTTCTCGACCTCGATGATGAGCTCGGTGTCGGCAAGGCGCACCTTGTCGCCGACGGTCGGGCCGAACATCGCGGCATAGGAGGAGCGGGGGATCGTGGCGGGCATGGGCGATCTCGCGTCAAGGGGCCGGACAGGATCGGCGCTCCGCATCGTCCGTCGCTGCGTCGCACCATTCCAGACCATAAGTCGGTCGCGAAAGCTTGTCTTCCCCGATTTGTCGGGATCGCGCAGACTGCCGGCGCGTTCCTGGATGGACCGACCGCCATCCGCGATCTCGCGCGCGCCCGTCGCCGATTACCAGCGGCCGTTTGCCGGAAAGGAAGGAGTGTCCCGTGTTTCGTTGCGCGCTTCTCGCAGCATTTCTCCTGCCGGCGTCGGCCTTCGCCCAGGCGTTCGATCCGGGCCCGCCCGCCGCCGTGCCGGGCATGTCGATGTCCGGCTTGCCGATCGTCAGCGTGCCTACCCCGCCGGCTGGTCCGCGCATTCCCGGCGCCAATGTCTTCGGCGACACGGTCGAGGAGCGCGCCTATGGCCGCGACTTCGACGACAGCTATCTGCGGCCGGTCGTTCCCCGCTTCGGGCGTGGCACAAACGGGCCGAACGAGCTCAGGGCGATGGAGGGCCGCTCCGACCTCAACAGCGTCAATGCCGGCGCTTTTGCCCGTAGCGGTCCGACCGCGGTCGGCCGCAGCGCGGTGACGCGCGGACGCACGCCCGGCTCGCACCGGGCGATCATCCGGAGATCGCCGAAACCGGCGCGTTAGAGCGCACCCATCACCTTGCCGTTGAAGCCATAGACCTTGCGCGCCCCGCCGAGCGGCACCAGCGTCACCTCGCGGGTTTGTCCCGGCTCGAAGCGCACGGCCGTGCCGGCGGCGATGTCGAGGCGCATGCCGTGCGCCGCCGCCCGGTCGAAGGCGAGCGCCGGATTGGTCTCGGCGAAGTGGTAGTGGCTGCCGATCTGGATCGGCCGGTCGCCCGTGTTGGCGACCTCCAGAATCACCGGCGTCGCGCCCGCGTTGATGACGATGTCGCCCGCCGCCGTGATGATTTCGCCGGGGATCATGACCAGTGACTCCAGAGCTTGCGGATAGCGAGGATGACGAGAACGGCCAGGAGAACCGGGCCGATCGCCATCAGATCATATTCCCCGACCGGCTGCGGCGCGCGCAGGACTTCCGGCATGACATCTCCCCGCCGCCCGGCGCGGCTCGACGGTCGCGGGCTATCAGCCGGCCATCAGATAGAGGCCGGCGCCGGCGGACAGCGCACCGATCGCCCGTAGGACGATAGGATTCGCCGTCCGGACCAGAGCGTTGCCGAGCAGCAATCCGCCGCCATGCAGCAGCGCCGTCGCGCCGGCAAATCCGAGGCCGAAGACAGCGGCCCCGGACGCGCCGAGTTCGGCGCCATGCGCCGCCCCATGAAACAGCGCGAAGCCACCGACGATCATCGCGGCGAGCGAAACCGGTAGCTTCACCGCCATGGCGATCAGCAGGCCGAGCGCGACGACCGAGGCAAGCACCACCGGCTCGACGAAGGGGAGCGCGATTCCGGCGACTGCCAGGGCAAAGCCGGCGCCCATCACGGCGACGAAGGCGAGCGGTACCGCCCACAGGGCGCGACCGCCGATCATCGCCGCCCAGACGCCGACGGCGACCATGACCAGCACGTGGTCCCAGCCCAGCAGCGGATGGACGAAGCCGGTCAACAGCGAGCCGTGCTCGGCCGGATTGATATGGGCGAAGGCGGGGGCCGTCGCAGCGAAAAGCGTGGCGGCGGCGAGTGAAAGGCGCTTGAGCATGATTGTCCCTCGTTTGGTCGACAGGCGCCCCGGATTGGGTCGCGTCCCGCCCGGCATTCTGCCGGGTTGCTGTGCGGATCATGGAAGGCCGCAATGCAGCTGTCAAAGGGTTTCTCGCCATTTTTTGCATCGCGTCAAAGGACGAGGTTTCCTGCTCGAGGAAGGAGTTTGCTAACGCTGCGGCCAAGTAGACGAGCCAAGGAGGAAACTCTCCACACACGCATTTGTTATTCTGAGCGTAGAGCCCACCCATCGACGCCGCGCTTGGGCGCCGAATAGGATCGGCCAAGGCCATCGCAAATTCCGACGCGCAACGATCGGGATCGGGATGGCCGACAACAGAAGGGAGTCGAACTCATGCTGAGATCATGCGTGATCGCGGCGGTACTTCTCGCATGGACCGGATCGGCTGGGTCCGGCGACCCGGTCATGATTCGCACCGTGACCATGAACGGAATTGTCGGGGCCGCCTATTATTCCACGATCGAGCAGGGCTATCGCTTTATCGGCGGATCGCCGCGGAACGCCCCCCGCGCGGCGGATGCGCCGATCGCGGTCTCCTCGCTCGATGAAGCCGACAATGCGGCCGGCACGTCAATCACGGCGGTGTCGAATGCCGACGCCTTGGACCAAGGTCTGCCCGGCGGGAACGACGAGGACGCCCAGCAGGGCAGCTGATCGATCGTCTTCTATGGGCTGGGAGTTCGGCCGCCCTCCGCGCCGTTCCTCAGCGAATCGGTTCGTGCACCGTCACCAGCTTGGTGCCGTCCGGGAATGTCGCCTCGACCTGCACGTCATGGATCATCTCGGCGATGCCTTCCATCACCTGATCGCGGGTGATCACATGGGCGCCCGCCTCCATCAGATCTGCCACCGAGCGACCGTCGCGCGCGCCCTCGACGACGAAATCGCTGATCAGCGCGATCGCCTCCGGATGGTTCAGCCTGACGCCCCGCTCCAGCCGCCGCCGCGCCACGATGGCGGCCATGGAGATGAGGAGCTTGTCCTTTTCGCGCGGGGTCAGTTGCATCCATCCATCCTTCGCCGGTTCGTCAGAGCGACCATACAAGCGGCAGCGGCCCGTTCGCCAGAGCCGACAGCAGCGGAACCAGTCGCTTGCGCAACAGAAAACCCGAAGGCGCCATGAGGCGGGTGACGAGCAAGCCGTCGACAAGGTTCGCACCCCCCGCCTCTCCTACGATCGCACGAATCTCGTTAAGCCTCTGTTCGGTGTCAGGTCCCTGCGCGATCAACGTCGCAAAGGCCCGGTTGCCGGCAAGGCTGGCGGCCCGCGCCGTCGCCTCTGCGATCGCACCGTCAAGCCGCAGATCGTCGGCGAAGACGAGCCGGCCGCCGACGCGCAGGCGCCAGCGGTCGCGGAACAGGCCCGTCTCGACAGTTTCGCCCATCCGCTCGCGCCCGAGGATGACGCTCTCGCACAACAGGAAGCGGGAGGATTCGGCGGCCTCGAGTTCCAACGCGCGCCGGACCGCGCCGCCATCGAACAGGATCGTTTCCTGCGGCAGCCAGGCGAAACTCGCTTCCGGCCCGATGGCGATGCGCGTCGCGACACCGGCATGGCCGTCCGCCGCACGGTAGACGCGTTCGCAGGCCTGGGTCGTCACCGTCAGGCTGGCGCCCTCGGAAATGGTGAAGGCCTGGTCGATGCGGTCGCCGCCGGTCAGCCCGCCGGACGTGTTGATCAGGATCGCCTCGGCCTCCGGCCGTGGCAGGCGGGGAAACCGCACTTTCAGGCATCCGGACTGGTGCAGGCGCTTCAGACGGGTGCGGCCCGCGACCAGCCGGAATTCCGCCGTCGCCGAGCCGGCCGCGCGCTGCATCGAAACGATACGCCCGGCTTCGGCCGGAAGCGGCGGCGAGTCGGGCGGCCGATTCACAGGCGGTGGAGGGAGGTGGGTCTGCATATCCCGTGCTTGCCGCATCCTTGCGGCTTCCGCCAGCTCAAACCGTCAGGTGCTTGCGCACAGCGGGATCGTCGAGCCCCTCGGCGAGGCCGTCGAAGACGATCTCGCCGCGATCCATGATGTAGACCTGGTCGGCAAGCTCCCGGCAGAAATCGAGATATTGCTCGACGAGGAGGATCGAGAGGCCGGACTGGTCCCGCAGATAGCGGATCGCCCGGCCGATATCCTTGATGATCGACGGCTGGATGCCCTCGGTCGGCTCGTCGAGCACCAGCAGCCGGGGCCGGGTCACCAGCGCCCGGCCGATCGCGAGTTGCTGCTGCTGGCCGCCGGACAGATCGCCGCCGCGCCGGCCGAGCATGTCGGCGAGGACCGGGAACAGCTCGAACACATGCTCGGGGATCGACCGGTCGGCGGATTTCAGCGGCGCGAAGCCGGTCTGGAGATTTTCCCGCACGGTCAGCAGCGGGAAAATCTCGCGGCCCTGCGGCACGAAGCCGATTCCCTTTCGTGCACGGGCGTAGGGAGCGGAGCGGCCGAGATCGTCGCCATCGAGGGCGATCGCGCCGGCGCGGATCGGCTGCTGGCCGACGATGGCGCGCAACAGCGAGGTCTTGCCGACGCCGTTGCGGCCGAGAACGCAGGTGATCTCGCCGGGCTTCGCCGCCAGCGAGACGCCGCGCAAGGCCTGGGCGGCACCGTAGTAGAGGTCGACATTCGAAACGGTCAGCATCTTGACACCATTTTTAGTCTGTACTAAATTTTTAGTCTCATTGTTTAGATAATAACGCTAATTTGGTGACATATGGAGAGAAGACACATGGACTCGATCGTCGCACACGCAGAGGAATTCGCGGAGACAGGAATGACAGTATTTAATCGTTGGGAACTGAAGGCATGGTTCAGACCGAACCGGACTAATGACGACGTTCGCTTGGGGAAGAACGTGTGGCGTCAACTTCGAGATCATATACATGACAAGGCACCCGGGGCGACTATAAAGGTCGTGGATATGGGGGATCGATACATTTTCATAAACAATCAAAAGGTGCAGACTCTCAGCAGCTGGACGGGCTAGCGCCCCAAATACACTTCGACTACGCGCGGGTCGGCGGAGACATGATCGAGCGAGCCCTCCGACAGCACCGAACCCTCGTGCAGGCAGGTGACCTTGACCCCGAGCGCGCGGACGAAATGCATGTCGTGCTCAACGACGACGACCGAGCGCGTCCGGGCGATCTCCCTGAGCAGCCGGGCCGTCTCCTCGGTCTCGGCATCGGTCATGCCGGCCACCGGTTCGTCGACCAGCAAGAGCTCCGGATCCTGGGCAAGCAGCATGCCGATCTCCAGCCATTGCTTCTGGCCGTGGCTGAGGTCAGCGGCTGGCGTGCGCCGCTTTTCGCTAAGGCGTGTGGTTTCCAGAATCGCGTCGATCTTCGCCTGCTCGGCTTCGTCCTTGCGATGGAACAGCGCCGCGAAAATCGAGCGCGGGCCGGCGAGCGACAGGCGAATATTGTCCTCGACCGAATGCCCGTCGAAGACTGTCGGCTTCTGGAACTTGCGGCCGATCCCCCTGTTGGCGATCGCCGCCTCGTCCGCTTGGGTCAGATCGACATCGCCGGCGAAATAGACCTCGCCCTCGTCCGGCCGAGTCTTGCCGGTGACGATGTCCATCATCGTCGTCTTACCGGCGCCGTTCGGCCCGATGATCGCCCGCATCTCGCCCTTCGCCACGACCAGCGAGAGATTGTTGATCGCCTTGAAGCCGTCGAAGCTCTTGGTGACGCCGTTGAGATAGAGCAGCGTGTCCCGGCGTTTGCTTCCCGCCGCCTGTTCGGCGAGCAGGGCCGCGCGCTGCGTCGCGTAAGGGTGGGGCGAAACCACCGGCGGGATGGCCGGAGTCGGTTCGCTGGAAGGGTTCATGTCGCTCATCGTTTTACTCCGCCGGGTTCGGGACGGGCTGCGCGTCGCCCGTCGATGCCGCCTCCCCCTTCTCGGCCTCGGTCGAGGCGCGGCGGTCGCGCCACGACCGCCAGCCATGATCGAAGGTGCCGACGATACCCTTCGGCAGAAACAGCGTGACGAAGACGAAGAGGCCGCCGAGCACGAACAGCCAGGATTCCGGCGCGATGGCGGTAAACGTGCTCTTGCCGAAATTGACCAGCAGCGCCCCGATGACCGGCCCCAGCAGCGTGCCGCGCCCGCCGACGGCCGCCCAGACGACGATTTCGATGGAGTTGACCGGGGCGAATTCACCGGGATTGATGATGCCGACCTGCGGCACGTAGAGCGCCCCGGCGATGCCCGCCATCACCGCCGAAACGGTGAAGGCGAACAGCTTCACATGCTCCGGCCGCCAGCCGATGAAGCGGGTGCGGCTTTCCGCGTCGCGCACCGCGACCATCAGCTTGCCGAGTTGCGAGCGGGTGATCCAGCCGACGAGGAGAACGCCGAGCGCCAGCGCGACGCAGCTCGCCGCGAACAGCCCGGCCCGGGTCGAGGCGGCCTGCAGCGGAAAGCCGAGCAGCTCCTTGAAGTCGGTCAGGCCGTTATTGCCGCCGAACCCCATGTCGTTGCGGAAAAAGGCGAGCAGCAGCGCGTAGGTCATCGCCTGGGTGATGATCGAGAGATAGACCCCGGTGACGCGGCTGCGGAAGGCGAAATAGCCGAACACGAAGGCGAGCAGGCCGGGCGCGACGACGATCATGATCGCGGCGAACCAGAACTGGTCGAAGCCGGTCCAGTACCAGGGCAGTTCCTGCCAGTTGAGGAAGACCATGAAGTCGGGCAGCACCGGATCGCCATAGACGCCGCGCGTGCCGATCTGGCGCATCAGATACATGCCCATGGCGTAGCCGCCGAGGGCGAAGAACGCGCCGTGGCCGAGCGACAGGATGCCGACATAGCCCCAGACCAGATCGAGGGCGAGCGCCAAGAGCGCGTAGCAGACATATTTGCCGAACAACGGCACCAGATAGGGCGGAACATGCAGCGGGTGGCTCGCCGGCAGCCACAGGCTGGCCATCGGCACGAGCACGGCAGCGGCGAGCAACACCGCGACGAGGATAAAGACCCTGGGGCCGAGGAAACGAGAAAGGATCATGCGTCGACGAACCTTCCCTTTTGGGCGAACAGGCCGCGCGGCCGCTTCTGGATGAACAGGATGATCAGCACCAGAACGATGATCTTGCCGAGCACGGCTCCGGCATAGGGCTCGAGAAACTTGTTGAGGACGCCGAGGCTCATCGCGCCGACCAGCGTGCCCCACAGATTGCCGACCCCGCCGAAGACGACGACCATGAAACTGTCGATGATATAGCCCTGGCCGAGACTGGGTGAGACGTTGTCGATCTGGCTGAGCGCGACGCCGGCGATCCCGGCGACGCCCGAGCCGAGCGCGAAGGTCATTGCGTCGACCCACGGTGTACGGATGCCCATCGCCGACGCCATCTTCCGGTTCTGCGTCACCGCCCGCATCTGCAGGCCGAGCGCCGTGCGGTTGAGCACCAGAAGCAGCCCGGCGAAGACGACCAGCGAGAAGACGATGATCCACAGCCGGTTCCAGGTGACCGACATCAGGCCGATGTCGAAGGCGCCCGACATCCAGTCCGGATTGCCGACCTGCCGGTTGCTCGGGCCGAAGATCGTGCGCACGGCCTGCTGCAGCATCAGCGAGACGCCGAAGGTCGCGAGCAGCGTCTCCAGCGGCCGGCCGTAGAGAAAGCGGATGATGCCGCGCTCCATGATCAGACCGACAAAGCCCGAGACGAGGAAGGCCAGCGGCAGGGCGATCGCCAGCGACCAGGGGAACAGCCAGGGCGCGTCGACCCGGATCGCCTCCTGCACGACGAAGGTCGTGTAGGCGCCGAGCATCACCATTTCGCCATGGGCCATGTTGATCACACCCATCACCCCGAAGGTGATGGCAAGGCCGATCGCGGCGAGCAACAGGACGGAGCCGAGCGACAGCCCGTACCAGATGTTCTGCATCTGGTTCCAGAAGGCGATGTTGCTCTCGATCCCCGCGACCGCCGCTTCGGCGGCTTGCCGCGCCACCGGATCGTCGGTCGCGGCCGCAAAACGCGTCAGCATCGTCAGGGATTCCCGGTCGCCGCGTGCTTCGAGGATCGCGGCGGCCTCCGCCTTGGCGGCGGCGGGCCGGTCGGAGGCAAGGATGGCCGAGGCACGGGCCTCTTCCATCCGCACCTTGACCGCCGGGTCGGTTTCCTCGGCCAGCGCCGCCTCGATCGGCTCCAGCATGTCGGGGTCGGCGTCGGAAAACAGCGTCGATGCGGCCCGCAGCCGCACGGCCGGATCGGCGGCGCCGAGCGTCAGGCTGCCGAGGGCCCCGGTGACCGCGTTGCGGATCGAATTCTTGATGCGAACCTTCTTGAGATCGCCGGATCGAGCGGTGCCTGCCTCAGCGCCGGTGAGCGGATCGCGCAGCGTCACCTCGTCGCCCTTGCCGGTCACGATGAACACCTGTTCGTCGGACTTGCGCCAGTAAAGGTCGCCGGCCGACAGCGCGCGCAGCGCCCGGGCGACGGCGGGATCGCCGGTGGCGGCGAGTTCGGCGATAACCGCTTCGGTGTCGTCGAAGCTTTGCTTGCCGGCGAATTTCTGGATGATCGCCGCCGGATCGCCGTCCTGGGCCATGGCGGCGACAGGCAGGAGCGCGCCGCCGAGGGCAAAAAGGCCGACAAGGCACCAGCGCAGAAGATCGTTCATGGAGCGTCCTGATCGGGATGGAAGGTCACGGGGACGGCCGGCATGGCCGCCCCCGCTCGGTCGCGCCTTGGGAGGAAGGCGGACGTCTAGGAGGTGCTGAGCCTCATTTGGCCGCAGCCTGTTCGCTGCCGCAGCTCTCGGTTTCGGTGTTGTAGTTGCCGCAGTTGATCGGGTCGGTCCAATCGGCTTTCAGCATCTTGGAATCCGGCAGGAAGTCCGACCAGGCATCGCCCTCGACGAGATCGGTCTCTTCGACAATGTCGAACTGGCTGTTCTCGTTGATCTCGCCGATCAGCACCGGCTTGGTGATGTGGTGGTTGGGCAGCATCTTGGCGGTGCCGCCGGTCAGGTTCGGCACCTCGACGCCCGGCAGCGCGGCGATGACGGCGTCGGACTCGGTGGTGCCCGCTTTCTCGACCGCCTTCACCCACATGTTGAAGCCGATGTAATGGGCTTCCATCGGATCGTTGGTTACGCGCTTGTCGTCGCCGATATAGGCCTTCCATTTCTCGATGAATTCGGCGTTTTCGGGCGTATCGACCGACTGGAAATAGTTCCAGGCGGCGAGGTGGCCGACCAGCGGGCCGGTGTCGATGCCGGCGAGCTCTTCCTCACCCACCGAGAAGGCGACGACGGGAATGTCGGTCGCCTCGATCCCCTGATTGGCGAGCTCTTTGTAGAAGGGCACGTTGGCGTCGCCGTTCACCGTCGAGACCACGGCGGTCTTCTTGCCGGTCGCGCCGAACTCCTTGATCGACGACACCTCGGTCTGCCAGTCGGAAAAGCCGAACGGGGTGTAGTTGACCTTGATGTCCTCGGCGGCGACGCCCTTGTCCTTCAGATACTGCTCGAGGATCTTGTTGGTGGTGCGCGGATAGACATAGTCGGTGCCTTCCAGCACCCAGCGCTCGACGCCTTCCTCCATCAGATAATCGACGGCCGGGATCGCCTGCTGGTTCGGCGCGGCACCGGTGTAGAAGATATTGCGCGAGGATTCCTCGCCCTCGTACTGCACCGGGTAGAACACCACCGTGTTCAGTTCCTCGGCGACCGGCAGGATCGATTTCCGCGACACCGACGTCCAGCAGCAAAACACCGCCGCGACCTCTTCGGCCGAGACGAGGTCGCGCATCTTTTCGGCGAACAGCGGCCAGTCGGAGGCGGGGTCGACGACGACCGCCTCGAGCGGCCGGCCGAGCAGACCGCCCTTGGCGTTCTGTTCCTCGATCAGCATCTCCATGACGTCCTTGAGGGTCGTCTCGGAGATCGCCATCGTGCCCGACAGCGAATGCAGGACGCCGACCTTGATCGGGTCGCCGGAAGGTTTCTCCTGGGCGGTGGCGCCGGTCAGCGCCACGCTGGCCATGGTGGCCGCGGCCGCGGCGCCGCGAAGCCATGTGATGGGGGATGTCATACGCGCTCTCCAGTTGTTTCGCCTCCGTTGTCGCCGGAGGTCACGACTGGATGAATTGCAAAGCGCGTGCCAAATGCCGCCGCAAGCGATCGGAGGCGCGATGGACGCGGGAATGCGGACTTCGCGACGCGTAGATGGAGCTTCGCCAAAAGGCAGCCGCCTACAAATTAGGCAAAAATACCGGGTATGCCATTTTTTGGTGCATTTTTAGGCAGGATCAGCCTCCGCCAATCAGATCGGCTGCTTGCGCTGATCGGGCCAGCCGCACGTCCAGCTCTTGATCGTCCATTGCGGATGGTCGCCGGCCCAGGCCGCGACATAGGGCGTCGACAGCATCATGCATTGGGCGAGCGAGCCGCGGCTTTCGTAGGACAACCGCTCCTCCTTGCAGCTCGCAGGGTTGGACGCCATGCAGACTGTCAGGATCAGATCGATCATCATGTCCGTCGCTTCTCCCTGGATGGACGCGCCGGCGGCTGGCCGACATCATCGTGGTGTCGTGAGATACGACCGACCCAGCCATTCGGATGCGATTACAGGAAGGAAAATCGACCACGGCAACGGAGCCGAAACCCCTAACGGCCTTTTAACGCGGCCTTGATGGCGGGCCGGACCGAAGACCGCACAGCTTCGGCAAAGCACGACCTGCATGTGGGCACGCCGGGCGAACCGAGAGACTCGCCCGGCTAAGCTGCCTAGATCACCGACGTCGGCACCGTGAAGGCTAACGACGCGTGCCCATTCCAAGAAGCTCGCGCTCTTCTTCGATCGTGAGATCGGATTCGATGAAGCCGTAATGGTCGACGTCCGCCGCCAGCGCGAGACGTTCCACTCCTTCGTCGTGCAACCCCATCGCCATCGCCTCTTCGTTGTTGAGATCGGCCAGCTTGAAGAAGCGGATGTCCTTGGAGAAAATCGTGAAACACTTCTTCACGCCATCGACCCCGAGGCACGCCTCCAAGGCGAATTTCACGCCCTTGAGATTTCCTCCTTCGGTGATTGCGGAAATACAGATTTTCACCGAACCGATCACGACGGTATAAAGATCGTAGCAAGCGTCGCCTACCTTGAACTTGAAGCGCTTTCCCATGATATCGATTTCGATGAAATACGAGCCGCCATCGTCGATTACACGAATGCATGCGTGAATTTTCAAGCAAAATTTCTTGAAAATAACTTTGATACAGACTTCCTTATCGATGCACTCTTCCCAGATCGGCGTTACGCCGGCTACCAAACCTTGCGCCATATCAATCTCCCGTTGCGTCATTGCATAAAATTTCTACCCTTGGTTGTATATTAATGTCAAGCGCCGTTTCGGTCCCGCCGCGTCTACTTCAGCGGAGACGGTGAGGGCCCGTTTCATTTCAGGAAGCCGTGGCCGTTCAGGAAAAGCCGGAAACACCTATCCTGGGTTGTCATTTCGAGTTTCGCAAATCGTGCCGCATGACCGAAACCAAGGCGTCGTTTTCCGGTCAACCGAGGGCATATCGGTAAGGTCGAGCGTCCCGTGGGCGTCCGGCCGGACGCGGGATACCTATAGCGGCAGGAAGATTTCGCCCTTGCCGAGAACGGCGGTGTCGCCGCCGATACGCCGCATCGGCGCGCCGTCGAACGGCACCGGCCCGATGTCGCCGGCCGCGAATTCTTGCGCCATCAGCTTGAAGATCAACAGATCCGCCGGGCCGTTGTCGAGGAAGGTCGGGGCGAGGCGCTCGGCCCCACTGCACAGGATCAGCGTCCCGCGCTTCATCAGCCGCCCGGGCGCGCCCCGCGCCAGACCACCGACGACGAGGGTTCCGGCGATCATCCGGCTACAGGCATTGTCGCCCACCGCGCCGTCAACGAGGATGGTGCCACGCCGCATCCGGTCGGCCGCCCGCGTGCCAGCGTTGCCGCCGACCCGGATCGCGCCGCCGAGCATGCCGGCCATCTCGCCCGCCATCGGCCCGCCAAGAAAATCGCCCGCGTCGCCACCGACCGACAGAAAGCCGCCGCTCATACCGGAGCCGGCAAAGCCACCGACCGAGCCCGTGACGGTCAGCCGCCCGCCGCGCATCAACCGGCCGACCCGCCAGCCGGCGTCGCCGTCGACATGGATCGCGCCGCCGTCCATCGCCTCGCCGATCCGGTCGAAGCGTTCGGAGCCGCCCTCGAAGCGGATTGTCGTCGCGTCGTTGCCGGACAGCGCGAAGATATCGCCGACGGTCACCAGCTGCTTGGTCGTGCCGATTGGCAGCGCGGCAATCTCGAACGCGGTGAGATTCGCCAGATGGCCCGGCGTCAGGATCGAGAGATCAAGGCGCTGGTCGGGCTCCGCCGTCTTGCTGAAGGTCAGGCCGCTCATGGCACGAGGTCCTTGAGGTGGAAATGGTGCGGGCCGAGATTGCCGCCGTAATTGCCGGCGCCGATCCTGAGCGCCCCCGCCTCCGATCCGAGATCGATCGCCGCTTTCAGCCCGGCCCGCATCGCGTCGGCCACCGCCTCGGCCGACAGGCCGTCGATGACGATTTCCAGCACCGAGCCGATCTCCGGGCCAAGGGCCGATGGCGTCACGCCCTTCAGCGTCGGGCAATAGGCCTCGTTGGTCGAGGCCATCATGCCCTTGTACTTGCCGCCGACCTTGGAACCGGAGCGCACGATCCCGCCCGGAAACGGCATGATAACATCGGGCACCGCCCGCATCGCCGCGACGGCCGCTTCCGCCGCCGCGAGCGCTTGCCGGCTGCCGCGCGCCATGAACAGGAGATTGCCGCCGCCGACGCCCTCCTTGGTGACGCCGGTCTTCGCCTCGCAGACGAATTCGCCCTCCATCACCGGCATGCGCCAGAAGTGCTTGTCGCCGAACTTTTTGGATATCTGCCAGCCATCGGCGAAGTAGCGGATCGCCGAGCCGAGATCGATCTCCGTGTCGCTGATCAGATCGGCGTAGCAGGCCGACGTCGGGCTGGTGAGAATGCATTGGCCGAGCCGGGTTCCAAGCTGCTTGGCCAGGCCTTTGGTGTCCATGGCGAAGATCAGGATACGCACGCCCGGCCGGCCGTCGCGGGTCACTTGTGGCGTCAACACCCGGTCTATCCCCGCCTCGCAGCCGCAGGCGATGACCGAGGTGGCGAAGCCGGTGAACGAGCGGGCGGCTTCCAGCGCCCATTTTTCGCTGTCGGCGGTCACCTGGATCGCCGTGCCGCGCATCGGGAAGGCCTCGGCGAAGCTGTCATCGATGGCGACGCCGTTGAAGATCATCTCCGGCATGGCACCACCTTGAACGGATCTTCGCGCCCGATCGCGTAGTCCGGCACCTCGAACCACCGCGCCGGCAGGCCATAGCGCTCGTCGAAATAGGTCTCCAGACGCGTCGCCATCGCCTTGTCGGCCTCCGGCCGCAGTGACAGGGTCCGCCCGGAGACACGATTGACCACCCGTCCGTCTTGCACGACGAGGGTGCCATCCTTGAAGACATAGGCGGCCCGGCCGAACATCGCCGCCTTGTCGTCGCCGGGCCGGTAGATAGCGATATCGGCGACGGCGCCCTTGCCGAGATGGCCGTGATCGGCGGTGCCGAGCAGCCGCGCCGGCGCCGCGCGGGTCATCGTCGCGATGTCCTTCAGCGTATATTCGCGGGTGATCTCCGGCAGGATCGTCATTTCCAGCACCGGTTTGGGCAGGGCTTCCAGCCAGCGCTGGCGCACGCCCCGGTCCATCAGCAGCGCGAAGATATCCGGATAGGCGGTGAACGGCGCACCGTTCGGATGATCGGTGGTGAAGAACACCCGGCTCGGATCCTTGATCAGGAGAAACAGTTCCAGCCCGATCGCCCATTGCAGCGCGTTGAAATAGCTCGATGGCTTGTAGTCCATCGGCACAACGCCGCCGCCATTCGCCTCATGGTCGAAGATCACCGATTTGCGCGGCCTTGCCTGGCCGCGCCCTGCGAACTGGCGCAACTCGTCGGCTGACACCGTTACCGTCTGTCCGAACATCACCTGGCCGATATCGACGGTGATTTCCTTCGTCGCGTTGACCAGTTCGGCGAGCCGCTGGCCCTCGGAAGAGAACCGGCGCTTGCCCTCGGCGCCGTAGCCATAGAATTGCAGATGCGCCAGATGCAGCGGCAGGCCCTCCGCCGCCGCGATCGTCGCCTCGGCCGCCGCGGCCGAATCCCCCGGAACGCCAAGATTATTGCAATGGACGTGCAGCGGGTGCGGGATGCCGAGGCCGGTCACCGCCGTCTGCAGCGTCTTGACGATCTTGCGCGAGGAGACCCCGTAGTCGGGCACCTCGTCGTCGAAGCCGAACTGGCGGACATTCTCCTTGAACGCGGCCGATCCGCCGGCATTGATGCATTTGACGCCGAGCGCGCGGGAGGCGGAAACCGTCCAGGCGACATAATCCTGGATGGCGCTCTCGCTTTCGCCGTCGCGGATCATCCCCATCAGGAAATCGTCGTTACCGAGGACGACGAGGGTCGCGGTGTCGATGATCGGGATATCGGCGAGTTCGAGATGGGCGTGCAGCGCCGAAGACGGCGCCATCGCCGGCTCGACCACCGTGGTGAAACCCATTTCGGCGTAGCGCAGCCCGGTTTCCTCGGTCGTCCAGCCGACCTTCGACAGCGCCGTCGCGCCGGGCCGCGACTGGAAGGCGCGGTGAAATTCCGGCAACAGCAGCCGCGCCGTGTTCACATGGCCGCCGGCGATGTGGGAGTGAATGTCGATCGCCCCGGCCATGACGATCAGGCCCTTGCAGTCGATGATTTCGTCGGGTTCCCTGCCGTCAGCGGGCGCATCGACGATATGGCCGTCCTCGATGAAGAGGTCGGCGACGGCGTCGCGGCCATTCGCCGGATCGACGACATGGCCGTCCTTCAGCCGCATCAGCATGGCGCCGCCTCGCCAAGCGCCGCCGCGATCGCCGACAGGATGTCGGACGCGGGAGGCGCATCGTTGTCCGCGCTGGCCGGAACCGGCACGAAGCCGCCGAATGTGCCGTCGAAAAGAACGCCATCGTGATCGCGGCCGGCCAGGGCGACCTCGAAGCCGATCTCGGGCGTATGGGTCCAGGCATCGCCGGGCGCGGTGACGGCGATCACCGGCACCCGCCCCGACCATTCCGGCTCGGCGACGTTTGTGCCGTCCAATGCCGCGACATGGATGGCGAGATCCGCCTCACCCGTCCTGACAAGTCGTCCGGCCTCGAACAGCTGCGGATCGTGATCGGGAAACCCACGCGCGAAGCTCGTGCGCAGGGGAAAGCCTGTCGACCAGGTGGTGGCGAGCGCCGCCGCATAGGCCTGGTCGGGGCCGAAGACCGGCAGGCTGGTGAAGCGGGTCTCAGCGTTGAGGTCGAAGACGAGGCCGGCGAGCATCTCGACCCCGAGACTGTCCATCACGGCCGGCGAGAAGATGGCGCAGCCGAAGGCCGCACCCTTGAGCCATGCCGCGATATCGCTCACCCGTTTCTCGGGCAGCGGCCCGTCGCCGAACTGGTGCCCGGCGAGCGCGGCCCGGATCATCGCGAGAGCGTCGATGATCCGCTCCGCCGGACAGTCGACCGGCTCGACCGCGACCGGGCTCGGCAAGGTGGGGGCATCGGATGGCGCGCCGAGCCACAGCGCCTGTCGGCCGCTGCCCTTTGTGCGGCCGCCGAGATCGGGTCCGTTCGAGAACAGGAATTGCGGCAAATCCGGCGCCGGGTCGAAAGCGTCCGGTCCGACGATCAGCACGCGGTCGGCGCGACGCCGGATTTCCGCCGGCGCGCCCAGCATCATGCCGCCGTCGCGCAGCGCGGAAATCAGCGAATAGATCTCATCCGAGCCGGCGTGATCGATCGCGCCGCCGGCGACCCGGCAGAGCGTGATCGCCGCATTGATACCGGCGAGATCGGTGGCCAGTCCGGTAACGACGGGAAACCGGCTGCGGCCGATGCGATCGGCCGTCGCGCGGACCGCCTCCTCCACGGACACCGGCCGTCCATCGATCCATGCCTTGCGCAAGACGCTTCGCTTTCTGTGCCCGTCGCCCAAATCTACAGGCTTGCGGGAGAAGGTCAAAGCCGATCGTTCCTCCGGCTTACTTCTTGTCGTATTTGATGTAGGCGAAGCGCGGATCGTCGGGCGTGCCTTGCAGCGGGCCGTCCTCCTTGCCTGGCTGCCACATGACCACCTCCTCGATCTTTCTGGCCAGGGCAAAATCCGAATCGGTAATGCCCTTGGCGGCATGATTCTTCAGCCGAATCTCCACCCAGGCATAGGATGCGGTCAGGTCGGGATGATGGAACGCCGCTTCGGCCAGATGGCCGACCGTGTTGATCACCATCAGCGTGCCCTTCCAGCCGGCGGTCTTGTAGGTGCGGCGAATCCAGCCCCCCTCCAAGTGCCAGGTCGGCAGTTCCGCTTTCAGCCGTTCCTCGACTTCCGCGTCCGAATAAGTTCTGGTCGCCATGGTTTTCTCCCTCGCTTCGACTTGTCCGATCGGTTTCAGTCGCAATAATAGGGTGCGGGCACCTCGAAAGCAGGGGACATCGTGACAGAAGACGTCGTCAGCGTCTCAGCGCCCGCGCGCCTGCATCTGGGTTTTCTCGATCCCGGTGGCCAGTCCGGCCGTCGGTTCGGCGGTATTGGCCTTGCCCTCGACGGCCCGTCGACGCGCCTGTCGATCCGCCGCGCCGGGCACGATCGCGTCGAAGGCGCGGACGCCAAACGGGCGACGGAGCATCTCGCCGCCATGCGCCGTCATCTCAGCCTCGACCAGACCCACGACATGACGATCGAGGAGATCATTCCCGCCCATGCCGGGCTCGGCTCCGGCACGCAGCTGGCGCTCGCCGTCGCCGCCGGCGTCAGGGCGCTCGAAGGCTTTCCGACGGACTATGCCGGCGATGCCACCCGGTTGGGACGCGGTAATCGCTCCGGCCTCGGCGCGGCGTTCTTCAACCAGGGCGGGCTTGCCGTCGACGGCGGCAAGGGCACGCAAGACCGGCCGCCACCGATCGTCTCGCGCTTTGCCTTTCCGACGGACTGGCGGGTCATCCTCGTTCTCGATCCGCGCAACGTAGGCCTGCACGGGCCGGATGAAATCGCCGCCTTCGACGCCCTGCCGCCGTTTCCCGAAAGCGAAACGGCGGAAATCTGCCGGCTGGTGCTGATGCGGACGCTGCCCGGCCTCGCCGAAGAAGACATCGCTGCCTTCGGCGCCTCCGTCGCGACCATCCAGGAGATGGTCGGCGGTCACTTCGCACCAGCCCAAGGCGGCGTCTTCACCAGCCCGCGCGTGGCCCGCGCCTGTACCTTTTTGGCCGCCGCCGGGGCGCACGGGATCGGCCAGAGTTCCTGGGGGCCGACTGGCTTCGCCTTTGCCGCATCGGTGGAAGAAGCCGAGCGGCTCGTGGCAGCGGCGCGGGCCGAGGGCGCCGCGAATGACCTCGACATCCGCATCGTCGTGGGACGCAACCTCGGTGCCAGCGTCGAACGCACTTCGCGCCGCCAGTTGGCGGGCATCGGCTAGGCCGCGGCGAGGCGGCGAGACCCGCCCGGCCATTCGACCGGGCGAATGACAACGAATTTCTGGAGGACGGGAATGACCGAGAAGAACATTCTTCACATGCTCACCCCGCACAAGCACGTCAGCCCGTTCGACGTGAACATGGCGCTCGACGCCGGCTATGACGCGGTCGTGCCCTACGAAAACGTCGAACTCGCCGAGATCGCCGATCTCGTCCAGGACGTCATCTTCTCGCGCCCGCCGAAATGGGGGAGGGCGTCAGGCCTTTTCTTCGGCGGCAATGACGCGATCCTCGCCCTCGACATGATCGACGCGGCCAAGAAGGCGTTGGTGCGGCCCTTCGGCGCCAACCTCTTCGCTGACCCCGCCGGCTCTTTCACGACGGCCGCGGCGATGGTCGCCTGCGTCGAGAAGCTGTTGAAGGACAAGAAGGACCGGTCGCTGAAGGACACTTCGATCGCCGTCTTCGGCGCCACCGGCGTCGTCGGCTACTCGGCCGCCGTCATCGCCGCCCTCGAAGGCGCCAAGGTGACCATCGTCGGCTATAGCGGCCTCAAGCGGGTGGAGGATCGTGCCCGGGAGATGACGGATCGCTTCGGCGTCGCGGTGAAAGCCGCAGACGGCTCCGACGAGGCGAAGCAGAACGCCATCGTTAAAGACGTCGAAATGGTCCTATCCGCCGCGAAGGCCGGGGTGCGCGTCCTCGATGAAGCCCAATTGAAACAGGCCTCCGGGCTGCTCGTCGCCGCCGATGTCAACGCTGTTCCGCCCTCGGGCATCGAGGGAATCGACGTGATGGACAACGGCAAGCCGATCGGCGGCACGGAAGCACTCGGCGTCGGGGCGCTGGCGATCGGCAACGTCAAATATCAAACCGAATCCGGCCTGTTCAAACGCATGATCGAGGCGGACGAGCCGCAAATCCTGGATTTTCGCGACGCCTTCGCGCTGGCCCGAACGCTGGTCAAGTCATCGCCATGACCCGCCCGACCGTCCTCGTCGCCGCCTTCTCGGCCCGGCAAATCGCCGCGAGCGCGCGGCGCGCCGGCTACGACGCGCTGGCGGTCGATTTCTTCGGTGATCTCGACCTGAAGGAGAGCGCCCTTCGCGGCGAGGTTCTGCGCGGCCATTACCCGGACGGATTCGACGGCGGCGATCTTCTGGACGCGCTGGACCGGCTGGCGAAAGGCCGGTCGCCGGTCGGCTTCGTCTACGGCGCCGGCTTCGAGGACCGGCCGAAGCTGATCGAGGCGATCGCGGCGCGCTGGCCGCTGCTCGGCAATGACGCGGCTACCCTGCGGACGCTCAAGGACCCCGAGCGCTTTGCCGCGCTCTGCGTCGAGGCCGACGTCTCCCATCCCGGGATACGCCGAGAGCCGCCTGAGGATGCGGCTCGTTGGCTGTCGAAGCAGATCGGCGGCGCCGGCGGCAGCCATGTGCAACCGGCGGCAAGCGCGCCCCCGGCGCCGGACCGTTATTTTCAGCGCTTCGTCGCCGGCGAGCGGTGGTCGGCGGCCATCGTCGCCGCCGGCGGAAAACTCGCGCTGCTCGGCTTCACCCGGCAATGGTCCGCGCCCTCCGTCGCCGAACCTTACCGCTATGGCGGCGCGGTCGGCCCCTTGCAGGCGCCCGAACCGGCGGGACGCCGGATGCTGGCCCAGATCCAACGCCTCGTGGCGCGCCACCCTCTCACCGGCCTCTGTAGTGTCGATTTCGTACTCACCCCCGACGACCCGGTCATGCTCGAAGTCAATCCGCGCGGCGGCGCCACCATCGACGTCTTCGACACCGACGCGGAGCCGCTGTTCGCCCTGCATCTCGGCGCCTGTCAGGGGCGATTGCCGGACCGCTTCGCCGGCCCGCGTCAGGTGCGCGCCACCGGTCTTGCCTGGGCGGACGATGAGGTCACCCTGCCGGAGCACTTCATCTGGCCGGACTGGACGCGCGACCGTTCCGCCCCGCCGGTCGTGTTCCATGCCGGCCAGCCACTTTGCACGATCGTCGCCGAGGCGGCGACCCCGGCCGCGGCGCGGGGGCTGTTCGACAGTCGCGTCGCCGACATGCAAGAACGGGTGGGGAGGAGAGCGGCATGACCGGGGCGCAGAGGCTATCGGTGAACCAGGGCGTTGTCCCGTTGGTCGCGGCGATGAAGACGCGGGCCGCCGAACTCAGGCTCGCCATCGCGACCGGCCCCGCCGGGGAGACCCTGATCGACGCGGGCGCATCGGTTCCCGGCAGCCTGGAGGCCGGCCGGCTGATCACCGAGATCTGTCTTGGCGGCCTCGGCACGGTGAACCTCGAGGCCGCGTCCCATCTGCCGCGCTGGCCGTTCACCTTGACCGTCCGCTCCTCGCAGCCGGTCGTGGCCTGTCTCGCCAGCCAGTATGCCGGCTGGCAGCTGAAAAGCGGCGACGGCGAGGATCCTTATTTCTCGATGGGCTCGGGCCCGGCCCGCGCGCTCGCCGGCAAGGAGGAGTTGTTCAAGCACATCGCCTATGCCGACCGCGGCGACGTCGCGACATTGGTGCTCGAAGCCGCCAGCCCGCCGCCTGAAAAGCTGGTCCGCCAGATCGCCGCGGACTGCGATGTCGCGCCGGACAATCTCGTCATCGTCTTCGCGCCGACCCAGAGCCTCGCCGGCTCCGTGCAGATCGTCGGCCGCGTCGTCGAAGTCGCCCTGCACAAGGCGCATGAGCTGAAATTCGACCTGTCGCACATCGTCGAGGGCATGGGCACCGCCCCGCTCAGCCCCCCGCATCCGGATTTCGTGACAGCGATGGGCCGCACCAACGACGCGGTGATCTATGGCGGCCGCATCCTCCTTCACGTCACCGGCCCCGCCGCCGACGCCCGGAAGCTTGCCGAACAGCTTCCGAGCAGCACCTCGAAGGATTACGGCACGCCCTTCGCGGAGATTTTCCGCCAGTACAAGGGCGACTTCTACAAGATAGACCCGATGCTGTTCTCACCGGCCGAGGTCGCCGTCGTAGCCTTGGAAACTGGAGAGACATTCAGAGGCGGCGCGGTCGATCCCAAGCTCGTCGACGCCTCCTTTGATTGATGAGCGCTCCCTGGGTCCGGCGCGGATTCTGCTCGTCACCGGGCGGATCGACCGGCACGCCCGCGAGCTGATCAAGGCATTCGGCGACCTCGCAGTGGAGGTTCATACAGTGGGTCTCGCCGAGATTGGTTTCGATACCGGCTCGGCCAGCGGCCTGGAAATCCCGCATTTCGGCGAAAACCTTCCCGACGCCGTCTGCGTCCGCACGATGGATGAAGGAAGCTTCGAGCAGGTCACCCGCCGGCTCGGCGTCCTGCATGCCCTTGCCCGGCTCGGAGTCCTCGTATCGAACGACGCGCAGGCGATCGAGAACTGTGTCGACAAGTCGATGACCAGCTTCCTTCTTGCCCGTGCCGGGCTGCCGAGCCCGCGCAGCTACGCCGTCGAAAACCGCGCCGAAGCCGCACGGATCGTGGAGCTGGAGGCGGCCCCGATGGTGCTGAAGCCGCTGTTCGGGGCGCAGGGCAAGGGATTGAAGCTGATTCGCACCGCCGACGATCTGCCGACGGCCGATGAGATCGCCGGCGGCGTCTATTATCTGCAGCGCTTTGCGGGCGTCGAAACGGCCGGGCGCTGGAGCGACGTCCGCGTCCTCGTCTCGGCCGGCCGCGCGGCCGCATTGATGCGGCGCCAGGCCGCCTCCTGGATCACCAACGTCAAGCAGGGCGCCGAGCCGCTGCCGATGCCGCCCGACGGTGACCTCGAGGCCCTCGCGGTCGCCGCGACCGAGGCCGTCGGCGGCGATTTCTGCGGCGTCGATCTCCTGCGCGACGCGGCCGGACGCGCCCAGATCATCGAGGTCAATTCGATGCCAGCCTGGACCGGGCTGAAAAAGGCCACCGGCTGCGACCTCGCCGCGATCCGCGCGCGCGATCTTCTGGCGCGCGTTGAATCGCGGCGCGCGGCCGGCGCCTCTCGGCCTCTGTCGGCAGCCGAATGAGCATCGAACCGGCCATGGTCGAGGCGGCCTTCCTTGCCGCCTGCCGGGCCGAACTCGACGCCGCCAAGCCCGGCAATGTCCACCGTTTTGCCCCCGGCCACAGCATGAACGCGGCGACATTCGAGGCCAGCGCGCTCGCGGCGGCCCCCTTCATCGCCATGCCGGGGGTCAGCGTCGGTGCCCGCATTCGCGGCGCCACCGAGGCAAGCTGGGCGGCGACCGGCATGAACACCAATCTCGGCATCGTGCTCCTTGCCGCGCCGCTCGCCGCGGCCGCAGAAATCGCCGGCGATCTCTCCGCAAAGTCGGACGCGCGCCTGGACACGTTGCGCCGCGCGCTGGAAGCCGTCCTCGCCGATCTCGGGCCGCAGGATGCGCGGGACGTCTTCGCGGCGATCGCACTCGCCTCCCCCGGCGGTCTTGGCGAACGAGCATCGCACGACGTCCGCTCCGCGCCGTCGATCGGATTGGTCGAGGCGATGCGCCTCGCCGAAGCGGACGACCTCGTCGCCCGGCAATATGCCAACGGGTTTCGCGAGGTCTTCGAGATCGGCGTCGCCGCGATCGCAGCCGCCGATTCGGCCGGAAAACCGTCGCCGGGACTGGGTCCGGCCCTCGACTGTTTTCTCGCCTTCTCCAGCCGTTTTCCCGACAGCCATATCCGGCGCAAATTCGGTCCAGGCCGCGCCGAATCCGTCCGCAAGCGGATGCGCGAATTCGCCAAGCGTTTGAAGCAAGAGTCAAATCCGGACGCGGCGCTCGCCCTCGCCCTCAGCTTCGACGCCGAACTCAAAGGCGAAGGCGTCAATCCCGGCACATCGGCCGATCTGACCGTCGCCAGCCTTTTCGCAATGAACCTTGCGGAAGCCGTTCGGTGGTGATTGACTGTCGTTCATAGGGGGCCATTTGACCCTTTTGCTATCTGGCTAACCGGTCCCGTGCGGGACGCCGCCAACAAGGATAGCCGTATGCCGGACCTGTCGGGTCCGGCGACCGGGAGGAGGAACGGTCGTGCGGCCTAATCCAGGCGCGTGGATGTGTTTGCCTTTCGGGAATCGGAAGTTCTTTAACCGGGCCGGCGGGGACGCCGGACCAGTTAGCAGCCTATTTGTGGAGGAATAGCTCATGGCAACCGTCAACAAGGTCATGGTCGGCGAGTCGCTCGTCGGCGAAGGCAACGAAGTCGCCCATATCGACCTCATCATCGGACCGCGCGGCAGCGCGGCGGAATCGGCGTTCTGCAACTCGCTGACCAACAACAAGGACGGCTTCACCACGCTGCTCGCGGTGGTGGCCCCGAATCTGCCGTGCAAGCCGAACACGGTGATGTTCAACAAGGTCACCATCAAGGGCGCCAAGCAGGCCGTCCAGATGTTCGGCCCGGCCCAGACCGCCGTCGCGCGCGCCGTCGCCGACTCGGTCGAAAAGGGCATCATCCCGGCGGCCGAGGCCGACGATCTGTTCATCTGCGTCGGCGTCTTCATCCACTGGGAGGCCGAGGACGACGCGAAAATTCGCGACTACAACTATCAGGCCACGATGGAATCCATCGAGCGCGCCATCAAGGGCACGCCGACGGCGCAGGAAGTTGTTGCCAAGAAGGGTACGGCGGCGCACCCGTTCGCCGGGGCTTAGACAAGAGACCATCCCGGAAAAGACGACAAGCCGGCGATGCCCGCCGGCCTTCTCCGGCGATTGGCCGCCAAATTCGGTTTCCAGTAGAGACCGACCTTCCAAGGAAGAGATCAATGGAAAAGGGGCCCGAGCGGCCCCTTTTCGCTGCCCTCAGCGGCAAAAGCGCCGCAGCGCCTCCGGCGACAGCCACCCGTCATGCAGCGCGGTCGACACCAGCGCGCCGGCGACCCCGGCCTGTTTCAGCGCCTCGATGTCCTCCGGTCCCCTCACGCCGCCGGCCGCGTAGACCGCCCGTCCCTCAGCGCGCGCGACGATGGCGCCAAGGCGGTCGAGATCCGGCCCGGCGCCGCTGCCGACCCGCGCCAGCGTCATGACGATCACCCGGTCCGGCCAGAGCGCCGTATCCTGGAGAATCTCCGGCGCCCCCAGAAACTCATCGCCCTTGAAATCCAGCGACAGGATGGCCTGCTCCGGCCGGGTGAGCGCCGCAAGAACCGCGGCGTCCGCGATCGATTCGGTGCCCATCACGGCGTGCTGACACGGCGCCAACTGCAGGCGTTCGGCATCGGTCGCCGTCCGCAGGCCGACATCGACCCAGAACGCAGTGTCCGCAAAGGCCTCGCCCAGCGCGGACAGCGCGGCCGCATTCGGTGGCCGCCCTTCGATCGCGTCGAGGTCGGCGACATAGAAGGCGGAAAAGTCCCCCAGTCCCGCCAGCCCCTTGGCAACGGCGACGGGATCCGCGCTGTCGCTGAGCGGGGTTTCGATCGGCCGGTAGGCCTGGCGATCGCCCATGACCCCGCGCACGACGAGACCGCCCATGATGTCGAGCACCGGAATGATCCGCATAAAACCTCCGGGTCGCGTCACGCGAACATTCGATGGTATAGGATGGTGCGTATCAGAAGCGGACAGGAATAGCATGACGAGAACGCTGGGGTGGGATGTCGGTGGCGCGCATCTAAAGGCGGCGCTGGCCGAGGGGGACCGCGTCCTGAAAGTCTGGCAGGAGCCAAGCCCGATCTGGCAGGGCCTTGATCATCTCGATACCGCTCTCGCGACCATTCTCAACGAGGTCTCCGGCGTCGAGCGCCACGCGATCACCATGACCGGGGAACTGTCCGATATCTTCGCCTCGCGCCGGGAGGGCGTCGAGCAGCTGACCCGGGTCTTCACCGAGCGTTTGTCCGGCGACATCTCGCTCTATGCCGGCGCCGCGGGCTTCGTCTCGACAGGCGATGCCGCCGCCCATGCGGCCGAGATCGCCTCGGCGAACTGGCATGCCAGCGCGGCGCTCGCCGCCGCCTCGATCGAGGAAGCGCTGTTTCTCGACATGGGCTCGACCACGACGGACATCGTGCCGGTCAGCGACGGCCACGTCCGCGCCCGCGGCTTCACCGACCGTGACCGCCTCGTTCACGGCGAACTGGTCTACCAAGGCTATACCCGCACGCACCTGATGGCGGTGGAAAAGCGTGTCCCATTCGCCGGTCGCTCAATCCCGGTGATGAACGAGTCCTTTGCCACGATGGCGGACGTCCAGCGCGTCATCGGCATCCTCGACGAGGCCGACGATCTGCATCCGGCCGCCGACAATCAGGAAAAGACGGTCGATGCCTCACGCCGGCGCCTCGCCCGCATGGTGGGCATGGATGCCGCGGATGCCGGCGACGGCGCCTGGGAATGGCTCGCCCATGCCTTCGCCGAGGCGCAGATGCGGCACATCCACGACGCGGCGCTGCAGGTCTTGTCGCGCGAGGAACTGTCCGACGATGCGCCTGTGGTCGTCGCCGGCGCCGGGCGGCCTGTGCTGCGGCGCCTCGCGGCCCGCCTCGACCGCGGCGTCGTCGACTTCTCCGATCTGTTCGATTGCCCGGGCGAAATGCGCGACGACATCTGCCGCGCCGCGCCAGCGGCGGCTCTGGCGCTATTGGCCGAAAGCCGCGGCTGAACCAGTCCAGCGTTCGCCACGATCAGACGGCGAATGGCCGCCCCGCGCCATGACGCCGCGGCCGCCGAATATCGCCCTTACCCCTCAATCGCAGCTCCGTCAACCAAACGGTGACAGATAATTACTTGAAAGCGAAAGCGATTTTCCCACTCGCCCACTTTATAACTTAAAATTGTATTTCAATATTGACCAAACGTCATAGTTGCAGCAAGCTTGGTGCTGCCCGCACTCTCCTGTCGCGCATGTCGCGACGCCGTTGCGTGCAGGTCTTTCCGATTCATCGCTCTGTCATGAAAGGAAGCCCCGATGCCAATCCCCCAAAAGACCATCAAGATCGACCTCGATGCGGCGACGCCGACCGCGCTCACGCCGGAGGAATTGAAAACGCAACTGGCCAATATCGGCCTGACTTGTGAATACACGGACCCCGCGCAATTGAAGCAATTCATCGAGGAAGTCGAGGACCGAATTCCTAACGGCGCGATACAGACCTACAGCATCCTCAAGCCGGCGGCGAAAGGCGAAGACGTCCTGGAGGGGTTGATGGACGACCTCGCGGTGTCGTCAGTGGGCAACTGGAAGCCCAGCAGCACCGCGATCGGCTACGCTCCGGAGCTGGAATATATCGTCTATCAGGAGCATTTCGACTGGCTGCGCGCTAATCGGCCAAGCTTCACCGGCACGGCCGATTCCGAGAACTTCAAGCAGCGCTACGATTCAGTGGAGTCGATCAAGACCGCCTTCGCCAATCTCGCCACGACAGCGTCCTCGGCTCTCGTCAAGGGATTGGACAAGGGCTCGATCGAGTCTGTCTTCTCCAACGCGATCAGCCCTCTCAACGATGCCGAGGCGAAGGATTACGACAAGAAGGACAGCCGCGTCATCTTTCTCGTCGAGAACTACGATCCGAACACCAAGGAAGCCGACGGCGTCGGCGTTCTTGGGGTCGACTGGCACCTGGTGATCAAGGATTACAAGAAGAAGAAGAAGGCCTTGCAGCACGATACGACGCTCGATGTGACGGCGCGGGCGGTGCTCTACAGCAGCATAGCCGCCATGAACGCCGACCTTGCCGCCGCCCAGGCGCATTTCAAGGGCAAGTCCTTCGGCGGTCGCGGCTATCTGCTCGGCGGCATCCCGGCCAAGGATACGACGGTCAAGATCTTCGATACGCGCCCGCCCGCCGACGCCGATACGTTCCGCAAGAGCCTGCCCCTGGTCGCCACTTCGCAAAAGGCGGAGGTGATCGTGCTGTTCGCTCCCGACCTGCAGAACATCGGCAGCATCGACAACACCCGCTCCAAGGCGACGTCGACCTACGCCAAGAGCGTGACCACCGGCTTCTCCTTCTCCAGCACCCAGGAGATCAGCATCGGCGCGGAATTCGAGGCCGGGATCGTGCTGGCCAAAGGCAAGGTGACGGTCGGCTTTTCCATCTCCTTCACCGAGCAATATTCCAAGGAAACCTCGGAAACGATCAGCTTTGCGGTGCCGCCCGGCGCCCTTGCCTATACCTATCAGGGCACGCTGCAGAGCCAGGTCCTCGAATACGATCCGGCCACGGACCAGTACAGCTATCAGGCAGAATCCCGCTTCCTCTCACCGATCATCGCGACGACCGCCGAACCGATCGTCGCCGGCACCAAGGCGGCCATCGTCGCCTGATCGATTCCCGGCCGGCGGGAGCACCGGGCGCCCGCCGGTCACCTCTCCCCCTCGACCTTTGCGAGATGGTCGATCACCCTCTCCAGCAGCCAGTACCAGGCCTGTTCCTCGTCGGGGCCGGCGGTCTTGTCGATGGCGATCTTCAGATAGGCGATTTCGTCCTCGATCTTCTCGGCCGGCAGCATATTCAGCCGGCTGACCAGGATCGCCGCCTCCAGCACCGCCGCCTTGGCCCGATTCATCCCCTGGAACGGCCGGTGCTGACCGGATGACGCGACCCGGCAGGTGAAGCGAGGCCGCTGCACGTCCGGAGTGACGGAGACGACTTCCAGAACGTCATGGGCGAGCGCGGCCTCGAGCCGCGGCACCTTGCAGCCGTCGATCGGCGTCAGCGGCCAGTCCTTGCGCCCGGTCAGGCAGCCGGCGAAGATATTGGCCTCGTCGGTATAGTTGACGACGGCGACGCCGGTCGCCTCCAGATTGGCCAGCGTCGTCGAGGGGCGGAATGGCGCGACGATCCAGCCCTCGCCATCCTTTATGATGCCGAGCGGCGCGATGTGAACCTCGCCCGAAGCGGAGCAGGTAGTGAGGATGGTCTCGCGGATATAGGGCATCGCTCTCTCTTGATGGAAACCGCAGGGCGGTCGGCCGCTACGATAACGGCGTCTTTTTCGCCTTTAACGTGTGCCCCGCCGCTTCGAGCTTCGTCCGGTCTCCCTCGACCGGCGGCGCGGCGACGCCGAAATCGATCGCCCCGTCCTGGGCGTAGCGCTTGCCGAGCCACCAGGCGATCTCCGCCTTCTGCAACTCGGCACCGAGATAGAACGCATGACCGACATCGCCCTCGACCGCGATCTTGGGAAACAGATCGAACGCGTCGGTTGCGATGAAATGGCCGTCGCAATTGTAGAGGTGGATACCGTCCTCGGCGGTCTCGATCCGGTAATTGCGATCCTTGATCGCCGCCGCCTGCTCGGCGAGTTCTTCCGGCGTCGACGCGAATGGCTTGACGTCATGCACCTGCAACAGCGCCTTCGAATAGCCGCGTGGCAGCGCGCCATCTTCGCGCGCCGCGAACAGCATCCGCCTAGCCGCGTCGTGCTCGGCGATCGTCGCCCGCGTGTGCGGACTGACATGGACGACGAGGAGGTTGCGGATTTCAAGCTCCGAGCAGAGGCCGAGCAGCGTCGCGGTGATCCCCGACGTGTCGGCGTCGGTCAGCTCGGTGAGGTTGCCCGTCCCCATCAGGATGTCGACGTCCGGATAGGCCTGACGCAGACGATGATAGCGGACCAGCGAGTGGGCAAAGCCGAAATGGATGGGATCGAGGATCGGATCGGCGATGAATTCGATACCCATCGCCCGCGCGCCGGCGATCGCCCGTTCCAGCGAGGCAAAGTCATGGGGTCTCGCCGGCACCAGGATCGGCACGGCGTCGCCTTCGCGGGCGATCGCCAGCGTCGCCTCGGTCAGGGATAAAAGGAAGTCCGCCCCCGCCCGGTTGCCACGCGCAAGCTCGCCCGGATCGGCGGAGTCGACGCTGACGCGGTGGCCTTCGCCCTTCAGCGCCCGCACTGCGTCTTCCAGATGGGCGAAGGGCGTATCGGGCAGGCAGCCAAGGTCGACGACGTCGGCGCCGGCCGCCCGCATCGCCTCCGCCCGCCGGAGGATCTCGGCGACGGACAGCGCCGACGCATCGACGATCTCGGCGAAGATGCGCATGTCGTGCCGCGACAGATCCGGCGGCGCGCCCTTGCGGCCGAGAAACGCCGGCAAATCCGCCAGCTCGTCCGGTCCGCGCACGAAAGGGAGGCCGAAATGTTGGGAGAGGCGGTCGAGATCCGCCCGGCAGCGGCCGGGCAGGATGACGCGATCCGCTACCACCGGCTGTTGCAGCCGCCGCACGATGATCTCGCCGGTGGCCAGTGCCGCCACCTTGACGCCGATATCAGCGATCGCCCAGTCAAATTCGGTCGCGCCGAGCCCTTTGAGCAGGCGTTCGAGCCGGGGCCGCGCCAGATGGCCGGTCAGAAAGAGCAGCTTTTCCGTCGCCATGACCGGCTATGTCGACCATTCCGGCGCGGTTGAAAAGCCGCTGGCCAGGCGGAGCGCCGAGCCCGGATCGCCGCGACTTCGTCTCACCCGGCGTTTGCCGCGACGAGCGCGCGTCGCCGCATGACCGGATGCCCCGGAATCTGGCCCTCGGCGAGGCGCAGCCCGGCGAGCGACAGGTCGGCGGGTCCCGCGACATAGACCTGCGTCGACGGGTGAAGAAGATCGGTGAAGCTCTCATCGACGATCTGCGCCCCGGCCAATGCGTCGATCGTGGCGTTTTCCGGCAAATCGATCTGCTTGAACAGGCAAAGCCGCGCGCCGGGAAGCCGTCCCGCCAGCCAGGCGGCGAGGCTATCGGACGTCACGCTCCAATCCTTGGCGATCTCCGGCGCGGAAAGCACCAGATGGCGCGGCATCCAGACCGGAATGTTTCCGCGCTCAAGGGCCGCCATGATCGCGGCTTCGTCCGTCGCCTTCACCATCCGCTTGCCGAGAGAGGCCAGCGCGCAGCCGCACTGTTCCATGGCCATGATCGCCATCTCGTGCGCCGCCTCGTCGCCGTATCCCATGCGCGGCTGATAGCGCCGCACGGCATTGGCGAACGGCCCGCCGCCCGGCACCACGACGATCGGCAACCCCGCCTGCTCGATTGCCGCCACCCACCGCGCGAGATCGGACGATGTCGCGCAGCTTCCTCCAAATTTGACGACCAGGATATCCTTCATGATGTGTCCACTCGTCCTTACGATGCGTCTCTCCCCGAGATGCAAGGCCGGTCGGCCTTCACCTCACACTCACCGGCAGCCTTGTTCGGCCGCTCGAATTGTCCTGGAGCCCAGTTGGCGCCCCGCGGTTGCAGCTCAGCAAACGACGCTTCGCCGCCGCTGTAAAGCGCTGATTTCGAATGCCCCTCTCTGCCCTACCGGCCCGGCCCGGCACGGCGGCGCGTCACTTCGATCCCGACAGAGCCGGGGCCGAGCTCGAGCTTTTCGACCCGCACCGTTACTTCCCGCACGCGGGCATCGCCCAGCACCGTTTCGGCGAGGTCCAGTGCCAGCGTCTCGACGAGGTCCGTATGCCCGCGAACGGCAAGGCTGCGGATCGCATCGATGATCACGTCGTAGGAATAGATCTCGGCCATGCTCCTGGCGCCCGTGACGATCGGCTCGATCTCGGCTTCGACGGAAAACCGCACCTTTTGCGCGCGACCGCGCTCATGGCCATAGGCGCCGATCTCCATCGGCAGGGTGAAGTCACGCACAAAAATAAGGTCGCCAGACACCGCCGCCGGCACGGATTGCGGGCTCGACGTCTCCTCCGCCGGGATCAGCGCGCGGATCGCCCGCACTGCCTGAAGATCGACCGGCCCGTCCCGCGGCCCCGCCGTCAGGGCGCCGCGAAAGCCGAGATAGTCGGGATGCAGCACCGCCAGCCGCGGCACGTCCGGCGGCTCCAGCGATCCGGCGAGCCCGGTCATCAGCCCGAGCCCCCGCGCCTTGGCGACGAAATCCGCCAGCTCGGCCAGCGACAGATGCTTGAGCAACCGGCCGCTGGATTTGCCGATTGTGTCGATCATCGCGCCGGCGAACCCCGCCTCGGCCAGAACCGGCAGCAGCGTGAAATCCGGATCGTCATCGGCGAAGAACACAGCGATCAGGCCCGTGCGCGAGGCCGGCTCGCGCAGCGCCTCGATGACGGCCAACCGCTCCTCCCGACTGGCCGGAAACAGGCCGATCTTCACATAGTCGGCCGCCTGCCGCGCTTCGACCGCGCGCCTGACGACGTCCGGCTGCATCGGCAGATCGCCGGCCACCGCCGAGACCGGCCGACGGCCGGCGACCGCCCGCAGCGTCGCGTCGAGGACGGCGGGCGACACCGCGCCCAAGGCGCCTTGCGCCGGGTCCTTCAGGTCGACGAGATCGGCGCCGCCTTCGATGACGATCTCCGCCTCCTCGGGGCCGGTGACGCTCGCCAGCAGGCGGATCAAGGCGCGGCCTCGAACTGCTTCTTCAAAACGTTCTTCCACAGATAGGCGATCCCCCTTCGCCAGCTTTCGTCGGTGTTGGAGCGGATGTCGGCGCTGCCGCGCGCGATCGGCTGGCCGCTCTCAACGTCGAAGGCATAGGCGTTGATGTTGAGAATGAGGTTCGACACCTTCTGGACGGTGCCGGTGACGGCGATGTCGGCGCCAAGCGTCTTGGCGAAGCTCAGCGCGCAATTGCCGCAGCTTTCCAGATTCTGCGCCAACGCCTTGTCGCGCACCGGCGCGATGTCGACGCTGGCGAAGCCCTCGAGCGTGTCGATGTCCTCTCGCAGCGCCGGCGCCATGGTTTCAAGCCGCGCCTGCTCGTCCGGGTTCTTTCCGATCATCGAACCTTCCAGGGACGAATCGATCAGCTCGAAATCGAACACGGCGACAGTCTTTTCCGCCGCGAGCGCGGGAGCGGCCATGAATAGCGCCAGGACAACGGGAAAAAGTCGCGCTTGCCTCGGAATGCGGGGTCCGTAACACATGAAACATCACTTTTCGTCTGATCCGGCGCCCAGCCTCGGCAATGAGTCATAAGCTTTGAAGGGCGCGCGGCAAGACGCTAATTGCGAAAGACCGCCGGCCGGGCCGGCAGCGGAATGGGAGGAACGGGCCTTGTCGAAGGAAATCGGAGACCGCTTGCGGCGGGTCCTTTGCGGAACCGCGATGCTCATCCTACTGACCGGCGGCGCCCAGGCGCAGGACGCCGCCCCCGCCGCCCCGCCGGCCGCCGACGCCACGGCACCGGCCACGTCCGAAGAGCCCGCAACGCAGACGGTCAAAATCGGCTTCCTCAGAACCTATGAGCGCACCCTGGCGCTGTCCGCCCTCGACATCCCGCCGGCCGACATCGGCCTTGCCGGCGCGACAGTGGCGATCGCCGACAACAACACCACCGGCTCGTTCATGGGCCAGAATTTCACCCTCGACGTGACGACGCTCGCCCCCGGCGACGACGTCGCCCAGCCGGCGCAAGCGATGCTCGACGCAGGCATCCACTATCTCGTCACCGATCTGTCGCCGGAGGATACGCTGACGGTGGCCGATCTCGCCAAATCCCAAAACGCCCTCGTCCTCAACGCCGGCGCGACCGACGACCGGCTGCGCGGCGAGGGCTGCCGCGCCAACATGCTGCACACCGCCCCGTCACGGGCGATGCTGACCGACGGCCTCGCGCAATACCTCATGTGGAAGCAGTGGCGGAACTGGGCGCTGGTCGCCGGCGAACATGAGAACGACCAACTCTTCGCCGAGGCGCTGAAGCGCTCCGCCAAAAAATTCGGCGGCAAGATCGTCGCCGAGAAGACCTTCGCCGACAAGGGCGGCGCCCGCGCCACCGATTCCGGTCAGGCGCTGGTGCAACGCCAGATCCCGGTGTTCCTGCAGGATTTGCCCGAGCACGACGTCGTGCTGGTCGCCGACGAAAGCGAGGTGTTCGGCACCTATGTGCCCTGGCGCACCTGGCTGCCGCGCCCCGTCGCCGGCACCGCCGGGCTGAAACCCGGCTCCTGGCATCCGGCCAGCGAGCAATGGGGCGGCGCGCAGATCCAGAACCGCTTCGAGGATGTCGCCGGCCGCCGCATGGAATCAAAGGACATGCAGGTCTGGACGGCGATCCGGGTGATCGGCGAGGCCGCCTCGCGCACCCAATCCGTCGACCCCGCGACGATCGACGCCTTCATCAAAGGGCCGGATTTCACCGTCGCCGCCTTCAAGGGCCAGCGGCTGACCTTCCGCGACTGGGACTGGCAGTTGCGCCAGCCGGTGCTCCTCGGCACCGAAGCCTCCGTCGTCTCCGCCTCGCCGCAGGAGGGCTTTTTGCACCGGGTGTCCGAACTCGACACCCTAGGCGTCGACCGGCCCGAGACGGCGTGTGCGATGGGGGAGTAGGGGGGAGAAAGGCCTCGCCCTATGCGGGAAAGGGTATCACCGCGCATCCCACTTACGCTTCAAGGCGACCAAACGTTCGTCCGTATTAAGCCCAGTGTCAGCCTCTCCGATGCGGTGCAACGTCGCCTCCATACCATAGGGCCAAGCAAGAGCATTCTCGGGAAGCACAGCGTAAAGAAGAGCCAACGCCTGTTCCGGATAACGATCCACGATGTTCTCTCCTGACCTGCGTAGCTCGGGCAGCATCAGCTGACCGCGATCAATTTTGGTAAGAAGCGGCAAAACCAATTCGGAGATCAAAGGAAATTGCTCTGCGCTGGAAAAGGCCAGTTCGCAAAGGCGGGCCGAAGTGTCTGGCGATCTAGCCGAAAGCTGACGCGGCCAGATCCGAATAAGCTCGGATAGCTTACCCGCCCACTTTTCATGCGAGTTTTCATTCGTTTCGCCGACCCAACGCCTGACCTGCCACAAAACGCGCGACCGAAAATCGTCATCAACATTTAGCAACAAAATGCGCATTTCATCGTTGGAAACGCATTGCTCACCGGTGGTTTCGTCAATACTTCCCCATCCGACGAGAAGCATACCTGCGATGATTTCCACGTAGGAGCGGCGAGACGGAAGGGGGTCGGCCGCAAAGGCCAACATATGCTCCTTCAATCGCATATAAAGCTCGCGGTTTGGGACCTGCGCTCCCCAAAGAAAACCTGACCATGCCGCATCGCGATCGCGTGTATCATCGCTATCGAATACAGGCAGCAGGTTCGCACTAGTCCACGTTGGATCAACTGCATAGAGCCAATTTAGGTTATGAAATAGGATGACGAATGCATGGCGGCGCAATTCTTCCGGAAGCGATAGAAGTAGCGCGATATAATTGAGCCACGCCAGCGGAAATCCCTGCCCCGCGTTAAGATTATTCTTACGGGGATCGCAAAACATCGCCTCGGCGATAATCCCGGTTGGCGAATTAATCGCCTCCATAGTCCAATCTGGTTCCCTGCTACCTCGCACAATGCCTGATCGCGCCTGATCTGGATGGGCGCGTAAGATGCCAATGAGCTTTCGCGTGATCTTGTCGAATGAAGCAACGTAGTGAGTAGATAGGATAGCGCCAACACCGCGAAGCCAATCGGACGCCGGCCTTATAAATGTGGCAAGTTGCGCATCGGGATAGCTGACCAGTCTTTCAGCAATCAATCTCGAAAATTTAGTCTTGTCGCTTTTCCGTGCTTCAGAATTGAGAAATCGTCGCCATGCCCATTCCGGAAATTCATCCTGCTTCGCGGCGTGGGTCAGTGCGCATAGAGCCCGCACCGGATGTGTTTCGACAAGTCCGGCAAACGGATCGCTTTCAATCAGAAAATCATTCGGGCGACCGCCTAATTCTTTAGCTCGCGTGAGTATCGGGTCGTGTCCCGGTGCGTGGTGTAGCTGACGTCTGGCCTCGCGGATCGCGGCAGCGACGAGCAGCTCAGCCCATCAT
>CANKZU010000018.1 GCA_947488615.1 uncultured Aurantimonas sp. | reverse complement strand
GACAAGGGCAAGGCGATCCTCAACCAGTCGGGCCTGGCCATCACCGCCGCCGACGATCTCGACGACGCCGCGCAGAAGATCGTCAAGGCCGTGGGGTAACCCATTTTACGGTGGGCGGCCTCCTCTCGCTGCCCACCGCCTTTCTTTGTCCTTTCTGCTGACCGACCCTAACGGAGTCTCGCGAAAACCATGTCCATTCTCGTCGACAAGAACACCAAGATCATCGTGCAGGGTCTGACCGGCAAGACCGGCTCGTTCCACACCGAACAGGCGCTGGCCTATCACGGCACAAAGATGGTCGCCGGCACCCATCCCAAGAAGGGCGGCGAGATGTGGCAGGGCAGCGCCGGCGGCCGCGCCGTCGAACTGCCGATCTTCGCCTCTGTGGCGGAAGCGAAAGCCAAGACCGGCGCCGACGCCAGCGTGATCTACGTGCCGCCGGCCGGCGCGGCGGCCGCGATCGAGGAGGCGATCGCCGCCGAGATCGGCCTGATCGTCTGCATCACCGAAGGCATCCCGGTGATGGACATGGTGCGGGTGAAGGCCAGGCTCGACACATCCAAGTCCCGGCTGCTCGGGCCGAACTGCCCGGGCGTGTTGACCCCCGACGAATGCAAGATCGGCATCATGCCGGGCAACATCTTCAAGAAGGGCAATGTCGGGATCGTCTCGCGGTCGGGCACGTTGACCTACGAGGCGGTGTTCCAGACCACCAGCGAGGGGCTCGGCCAGACGACGGCGGTCGGCATCGGCGGCGATCCGGTCAAGGGCACGGAGTTCATCGACATGCTGGAGCTGTTCCTGGCCGACGACGCAACCCAGTCGATCATCATGATCGGCGAGATCGGCGGCGCGGCCGAGGAAGAGGCGGCTGAGTTCCTGAAGGACGAGGCGAAGAAGGGCCGCTCGAAGCCGACGGTCGGCTTCATCGCCGGGCGTACGGCGCCGAAGGGCCGCACCATGGGCCATGCCGGGGCGGTGGTCTCGGGCGGCAAGGGCGGCGCCGAGGACAAGATCGCGGCGATGGAAGACGCCGGCATCCGCGTCTCGCCCTCCCCCGCCCAACTCGGCAAAACCCTCGTCGAACTCCTCAAGGGCTGACGGCGGGGCTTCCCCGCTCGATCGGGCGTGATCGCGCGATTTGATTATCGCGTCCCATTCCCCTTTAAAGAACCCGACGACCAGATGGCCCCCGCGCGGGGCCATCATGCGTGATACGGCAACGAAGGAGACAGCCGCGATGCCCGAGGCGATGAAAACAATCGAAATGCGCGAGGCCGGCGGACCGGATGTCCTGGAAATCGGCTCGCGTCCGCTTCCGGTTCCCGCCGCTCACGAAGTGCTGATCAAGGTGACCGCCGCGGGCATCAACGGCCCCGACCTCGTGCAGCGGCGCGGTCACTACCCACCGCCCAAGGGCGCGTCCGATCTGCTGGGGCTCGAAGTCTCGGGCGAAATCGCCGCGCTCGGCGCGGACGTGACGGCCTGGTCTGTCGGCGACAGGATCTGCGGGCTGACCAATGGCGGCGGCTACGCTGAATATGTGGCGGTCGACGCCGGCCATTGCCTGCCGATGCCGGAGGGCGTCAGCGACATCGATGCCGCCGGCCTCTGCGAGACCTTCTTCACCGTCTGGAGCAATTGCTTTCTCGGGCGCGAATCCACCAAGGGCGAGATCTTTCTGGTTCACGGCGGCGCCGGGGGCATCGGCTCCACCGCCACGCAATTGGGTGCGGCGCTCGGCATGCGCGTCTTCACCACCTGCGCGAACGCCGACGACGCGCAATTCTGTCTCGCCAACGGCGCGGAACGGGCGATCGACTACACCAAGGAAGATTTTGTCGAAGTCGTTCGCGCGGCAGGCGGTGCGAACCTGATCCTGGACATCATCGGCGGGCCTTACATCGCCCGCAACATCAAGGCCGCCAAGGCCGACGGCCATATCGTACAACTCGCCTTCAACGCGGGTTCAAAGGTCGAAATCGACCTGATGCCCGTTATGCTCAAGCGTCTGACCTATACCGGCTCGACGTTGCGCAGCCGTCCCGACGCGTTCAAGGCGGCGGTGGCGGCCGATCTCAAAGAAAGAGTCTGGCCGCTGTTCGCCGACGGTACGCTGAAAACCAACACCCATGCCGTGCTGCCGTTCGAACAAGCGGGCGAGGCGCATACGATGATGGAAGCGGCCACCCATCGCGGCAAGATCCTGCTGACGCCGTAACGCTCCGCCCCCCGGAAACGACAACGCCGACGAAACGACAGGGTCGCTTCGTCGGCGTTTTGCTGTCCGTCCGCCGGCTGCGCCCGGCGGCCGAAACCCTGCCCTATTCCGCGGCTTCTCGCATCGACGTGGCCGACACTTTCGCCGCACAAAACTTGAACTCCGGGATCTTGCCGTAGGGGTCCAGCATCGGATTGGTCAGACGGTTCGCGGGCGATTCGTTGAAGCAGAACGGGATGAACACCATGCCGTCGGCGACTTCCCGATCGGCCCGCAGCACGGCCTCGATCGTGCCGCGGCGCGTCTCGACGGCGATCATCTCGCCGGCCCGCAGGCCGTGCCTGGCGATCTCGCGCGGGTTCATCGCAGCGATGCCCTCCGGCTCGATCGCGTCGAGCACTTCGGCGCGGCGGGTCATCGAACCGGTGTGCCAGTGCTCCAGCAGCCGCCCGGTCGTCAGCACCATCGGGAACTCGGCGTCAGGCACCTCGTCCGGCGCGCGCAGATCGGCCGGCACAATGCGGCCACGACCGTCGGCGGTCGGGAACCTGTCGTCAAAGACCACCCATTGCTCCTCGCCGTCCGGCTTCGACGGATAGGTAACGCTCTCCTTCGCCTCCAGCCGGTCCCAGGAGATGTAGTTCAGCGAGGCCATGACCTGCCGCATTTCCTCGTAGACCGCCGGCACGCCGTCATAGGACCACTCGAGCCCGGAGCGATTGGCGAGCTCGACGATCAGTTCCCAGTCCTGCCGCGCCTCGCCCGGCATGTCGATCGCGGGCCGCCCGATCTGCACCTGCCGATTTGTGTTGGAATAGGTCCCGAGCTTCTCCGCATGCGCGGACGCCGGCAGGATGACGTCGGCATGCCAGGCGGTTTCGGTGAGGAAGATGTCCTGCACGACGAGATGGTCGAGCTTGGCCAGCGCGGCGCGCGCATGGATCTGGTCGGGATCCGACATCGCCGGATTCTCGCCCATGACATACATGCCCTTGATCGATCCCTCATGGATCGCGTCGATGATCTCGACGACGGTCAGGCCCTTCTTGGGGTCAAGCGTCCGGCCCCAGAAATCCTCCATCTCGCCGCGGATATCGACATTCTCGACGGACCGGTAATCCGGGAAGAACATCGGGATCAGCCCGGCGTCGGACGCGCCTTGCACGTTGTTCTGCCCGCGCAGCGGGTGCAGACCGGTGCCCGGACGCCCGACATGGCCGGTGATCAGCGCCAATGCGATCAGGCAGCGCGAATTGTCGGTGCCGTGGGTGTGCTGGGAAATGCCCATGCCCCAGAAGATGATCGAGCGTTCCGACGTCGCATAGGTGCGGGCGACGTCGCGAATGACCTCCGCCGCGATGCCGCAGACCTCGGCCATCGCTTCCGGCGCGAAATCCTTGACCTTCTCCTTCAACGCCTCGAAGCCGCTGACATTGGCCTGAATATACTGCTGGTCGTACAGCTTCTCCTCGATGATGACATGCAGCATCGCGTTGAGAAGCGCGACGTCCGTGCCCGGCTTGAAGCGCAGCCCGTGCGAGGCATGGCGCATCAATTCCTGACCGCGCGGGTCCATCACGATGAGCTTGGTCCCATTTTTCGCCGCCTGCTTGAAATAGGTCGCGGCCACCGGATGGTTCTGCCCCGGCCGGGCGCCGATGACGATGACGCAATCGGCCTTCAAGGCATCCATGAACGGCGCGGAGACGGCGCCCGATCCGACGCCCTCGAGCAGGGCCGCCACGGACGATGCATGGCACAACCGCGTGCAGTGATCGACATTGTTGGTGCCGAAGCCCTGCCGGATGAGCTTCTGGAACAGATAGGCCTCCTCGTTGGAGCCCTTGGCCGAACCGAAACCGGCGATCGCATTGCCGCCGTCCGCATCGCGGATCTTGGTGAGGCCGGAAGCCGCGCGCTCCATCGCCTCTTCCCAGGACGCTTCCCGGAAAACGTCGGAGACGTCCATGAAGCGCATGTCGATATCGCCGTGCTTCGGGGCGTCGTCGCGACGGATCAGCGGCTTGGTCAGCCGGTCCTTCGACATGGCGTAGTCGAAGCCGAAGCGGCCCTTGACGCAGAGCCGGTTTTCGTTGGACGGCCCGTCGCGGCCGTCGACCAGAACGATCTTGTTGTCCTTGGCATAGACGGTCGTCTGGCAGCCGACACCGCAGAACGGGCAGACCGAATCCGTCACCTTGTCGAATTCCTTCACGACGCGCTTGCGGCCGTCCGCGTCCATCAGCGTCTTTTCGTACAGAGCGCCGGTTGGACAGACCTGCACGCATTCGCCGCAGGTCACACAGGTCGAGAAACCCATCGGGTCATGGATGTCGAACACCGGCACCGCGTGATGGCCGCGATCGGCCATGCCGAGCACGTCGTTGACCTGCACTTCCCGGCAGGCGCGCACACAAAGATTGCAGGCGATGCAGGCATCGAGATTGACCGCGATCGCCGGGTTGGAAATATCGTGGATGCCAGGGGTGTTGTCCGGCATCCCGTGAGTCGTGGATGCCGCGACGCTGTCCGGCCCTGCGTCACCATTCGGCGCCGGGTTCATGCCGTCGAATTTCGACGGCATGCGCTTGGAACCGGTGATCCCGAAATCCGCCGCCCAATTCCAGAAGGACGATTGACTGTCCGGGCTTTCCTCGGGCGGGCGCATGTCGGCGGCCAGCATCTCGAAGACCATCTCGCGCGATTTCTTGGCCCGTTCGCTCGCCGTCTTCACCACCATGCCGTCGGCCACCTTGCGCTGACACGACGCCGCCAGCACCCGCTCGCCCTCGACCTCGACCATGCAGGCCCGGCAGTTGCCGTCGGCGCGATAGCCGGGCTTGTCGAGGTAACACAGATGCGGAATCCGGTTACCCTCGCGCTTGGCGACCTGCCAGATGGTTTCGTCCTTGCCGGCGGAAACCGACTGGCCGTCCAGCGTGAAGGTAATTTGCTCGGCTTGCGTCCGCAGGCTGTCGGCATGGTCGCCGGCGACGCGCCCACCGTCGGCGGAGGCCGCACGGCCTACCGAGTTGTCAGGCGATACATTGCTCATATCGGCCGGGCTTTCCTTGCTGTTGTTCTGATCGGAGCCGTTCATCACAAATCCCCCCGGAAATATTGCAGCAGATGGTTCACCGGGTTCGGTGCCGCCTGCCCCAGCCCGCAGATCGAGGCGTCGCGCATGACCTGTTCCAGATCGCGGATTGTCGCCTCGTCGAGCTTGCCTTCGGTCCTCAAGAGCTTGCCCATCTTCTCGGTGCCGCCCCGGCACGGGGTGCACTGGCCGCAGCTTTCATGGGTAAAGAAATCGACGAGGTTCAACGCCACGTCCTTGATGTTGTCGGTATCCGAAAACACCACGATCGCATGGCTGCCGACGAAGGAACCCAGTTCCGCGAGCTTGCCGCCGAAATCGAGCGGCACGTCGTCGAGGCTCGCCGGCAGGATCCCGCCGGACGCGCCGCCCGGCAGATAGGCCTTGAAGCTGTGGCCGTCGGCCATGCCGCCGCAATGATCCTCGATCAGCTCGCGGATCGTTACTCCTGCCGGCGCAACCTTGACGCCGGGGTTCTTGACCCGGCCGGAGACCGACCAGGAGCGCATGCCCGGATGATCGGGCTTGCCCTGCGCACGGAACCAATCGGCGCCCTGCTCCAGGATCTTCGGTACCCAGTAAAGCGTTTCGACATTGTTGTTGAGCGTCGGGCGGCCGAACACGCCAACCTCTGCGATATAGGGGGGGCGGTGGCGCGGCAGGCCGCGCTTGCCCTCGATCGACTCGATCATCGCGCTCTCTTCGCCGCAGATGTAGGCCCCTGCCCCGCGCCGCAGCTCGATAAAGCCCGGCTCTACCAGCCCGGCCGATTCCAAAGCCGCGATTTCGGTCCGCAGGATTTCCAGCACTGCGGGATATTCGTCGCGCATGTAGACGTAGATGCGCTCCGCCTCGACAACATGCGCGCCGATCAGGGCGCCCTCGAACATCGGATGCGGGTTGCGTTCGAGATAGTAGCGGTCCTTGAAGGTGCCGGGCTCGCCCTCGTCACCGTTGATCGTCATCAGACGCGGGCCTGCATAGCCGCGCACGAAGCCCCATTTCTTGCCAGCCGGGAAGCCGGCGCCGCCGAGCCCGCGCAGTGACGCGTCGTTGAGCTTCTCGATCACGGCATCGGCCGACAACGCGCCGGAGCGCACCTGCTCCCAAATTTTGTATCCGCCCTTCGCCCGGTAGGCAGCCAGCCCTTCGTAGTCGGGCTTCAGGACGCCGGTTTCACCGGTCTCGGCCATCTTAAGCAGCCCCGCCGCGCTGGCGTGGCCAACCTCGCGGTCGCCGATCCTCGCCGCCGGCGCGACATCGCAGCCGCCCATGCAGGGCGCCCTCAAGACACGTACCTTGGCCGGATCGAGTTCCGCCTCCAGTCCGGCGATCACATCCTCGGCGCCCATGCACATGCAGGTCACCGAATCGCAGACCCGGATGGTCAGCGGCGCGGGCGTCGGCTCCCCTTCCTTCACCACGTCGAAGTGATCGTAGAAGGAGGCGACTTCGTAGATCTCGACCTGGCTGAGCCGCATTTCCTCGGCCAAGGCCCGGATATGCTTGGCCTGCAAACAGCCGAATCGGTCTTGAATCAGGTGCAAATGCTCGATCAGCAGGTCGCGCCGCCGCGGCCGATCCCCGAGCAGATCGTGAACCTCGCGGTGCGCGCTCTCGTCGAGCTGACGTCCTTTTGGCTTGGCGCTGTCGCGTTTGCGCGGCATTGGCGCGGCCGGTTGGTCAAGCATAATTCGGCTCCCCCCGTTTCGCGGATATCGGCGAAACATCAATTCCCACGCTCAAGCTCCGCGGAGATCTCCACGAAAACTCTGCGGTCCTCAAATGAAATGGCCGGGATGCGATCCGTTTGCTGGCGATCAGGTGGCGCCAGGCCCGCTATCCCTCCGGGAGCCCTGTCCGGGGTGATCATCCTAACACGCCAGCCATGTGATGCAAGGCGTCGATCGATGCATTGCCGATCCGATTGCCTTCCAGTTCCAAGCGCTTGCGCCAGCGTCAGCCGCTCAACCGCTCTACCGCTCCGCGGGTTCCGGCGGCCGGTCATGGCTGAAGGCGTAGGCGGCCAGGCCCGCCACCAGCAACACGGCATAGAAGGCGAAAACGGTAGCATAGGCCGCTTCCGATGACATTGCGGGGTCGACGAGTGCGAAGACGCCGCCCGAGAGGAACTGGATGGCCCCGGCGCCGCCGATCGAGAAAAAGTTCAGCAACGTAATCCCGCGCCCGACCAAATGCGGCGGCATGAAGCTGCGCGCGTGAGCCATGATCAGGGCGTAGTTGGCGCCGAACAGCGTTATCGCGGCGAGTAGAATGACAGCCGTGAAGGCGGAACCAGAGCCGAGGACGGCCAGCCCCGCCAGCAGGAGCGCGGTCGCCGACGAGCCGACGATGGGAATCCATTTGCGGGTCCGGAAAATTACGTCGAGCGGCCCGTAGGTGACCGTCCCCACGATCAGGGCGATGGCCATGCCCAAGGTCGCGTTGCCGACAGCGGCCAGATCGAAACCATAGACATCGGCGAGATAAGGCCCTGCCCACAGGCCGCGCAGATTCGCAGCTGGCGCATAGGCGACGAAGGCCATGGCCATCAACGGCCAGAGTTCGCGCATCCGCAGAAGGTCGAGAAGCGAACCGCGATCCGTCGTGTTTTCAGCGGCCGGTATGGACGGATCGCGCACGACGCACATGATGATCGAGGCCAGCAGCACGGTCACGACGGCAAGCCCGGCCATCACCTGGCGCCAGCCGACAGCCTCCACCGCGAGCGCCAGCGGCGCCGAGCCGAGCACGCCGCCGCCAAGACCGAAGGCGACGAACCAGGCGGCGAACATCGCGAAGCGGCGCGGCGGAAACATTCGCGCGAAAATGAAGAACGCCGCCATCAGGATCGGCGCGCAGCCGATGCCGATCAGCGTCATCGCGACGATGATCGCAACCGCCCCGTTGGCGAAAGCGAACAGTGTCGATCCCGCCGCCGCGGCAAGAAGGAAGAGTGCGACCGTGCGGCGCGGACCATAGCGATCGAGGGCGAAACCGACCGGAAACTGCATCAAGGCGAAGGCGATGAACCATAGCCCGGCCGCGCTCGACAGCGCCGTCTCGCCGATCCCCAGATCCCGTGTCAGTTCCGGCGCGAGAACCGCGAGAAACGAGCGGAAGAACTGCGAGAGGATGTAGGTGACGGCGAGAATGACGACGCCGGTCATCGGCGGTTTCCTTCGATGCGGGAAAGACGACCGACGCCGACCCGATCAGATCAGATCAGAAGATCGGCGAGGATATGGTTGTCGGTGATGTCCTGATAGCTGACGCCGCCTTCCTCGAACCGCTTCAGGAGCCCGGCAAAATTCGCCGAATCCTTGGTCTCGATGCCGATCAGGATCGAGGCGAAATCGCGCGCCGATTTCTTCAGATATTCGAAACGCGCGATATCGTCGTCGGGTCCGAGATAGTCGAGAAAATCCTTCAGCGCGCCAGGACGCTGGGCGAGCCGCAGGATGAAATATTTCTTCAGGCCCTCGAAGCGCAGCGCCCGCTCCTTGACGTCCGGCAACCGCTCGAAATCGAAATTGCCGCCGGAAACGACCAGCACGACGGTCTTGCCGCGCACGCTGTCGCCCAGGCTGCGCAGCGCGTCGATAGCCAGCGCCCCGGCCGGCTCCAGTACGATGCCCTCGACGTTCAGCATCTCCAGCATGGTCTGGCAGAGGCGTCCCTCGGGCGACAGGATCACCCGCTCGGCCCCGAAACGACGCAGCGTCTCGAAGGGCAACTGGCCGATTTCGGCGACTGCGGCCCCGTCGACGAAGCCATCCAGCTGCGGCAGGCGAACCAGTTTGCCCTCGACGAGACTGGTGCGCAGGCTCGGCGCGCCGAGCGGCTCGACGAAATGAAAGTCGGGCGCCCCGTCGCCCTCGAAATAGCGGGTGAGACCCGAGGCAAGCCCGCCTCCCCCTACCGGCAGGATCAGCATGTCCGCCGTCTCTCCGGCAAGCTGGCGCTCGATCTCGAGCCCGACGCTGGCCTGGCCCTCGACGATGTCCTCATGGTCGAAGGGCGGCACCATCGGCGCGCCGGTCTCGGCGGAATAGGCCTTGGCCGCGGCGTAACAGTCGTCGAAGAAGTCGCCGATGAGTTCGATTTCGACTGCGTCGCCGCCGAAGATGCGGGTCTTGTCGATCTTCTGCTGGGGTGTCGTCACCGGCATGAAGATGCGGCCCTTGAGCCCGAAATGCCGGCAGGCGAAAGCGAACCCTTGCGCGTGATTGCCGGCCGAGGCGCAGCAGAACTTGCTGGTTGCCGAGCCGGCCGCGATGCGCTTGCGCATGAAGTTGAAGGCGCCGCGGATCTTGTAGGAGCGGACCGGCGTCAGATCCTCGCGCTTGAGGAAAATGCGGGCGCCATAGCGGGCGGACAGATGCTCGTTGAGCTGCAGCGGCGTTTCGGGAAACAGCGCGCGGAGCGCGTCCTCCGCGCTGGCGACGCGAGAGCGGAATTCGGAAGTGGACATGAGACGGTTCTTGGATTTTGGGGCGCGCGGCGTGGCGTTCCCGGGAGATTTGCGGATCGACGGGGCGTCCCGGCGATCAGGAGGCGATGGCGCTGTCGGGCCGACCACCGCGAGCCGGACGGGTCCGTTCCACACCACACCGCGAGGCGGCATGGGGATCGGATGCGCCGGCGCCGATAATCAGGATCGCGGCTCCGCCGATCGAGATATCCAATACCATCGCACGCCCCTTTCCCGCATCCGGTTGCCGTTGCGCTCAGCCATCGGCCATCGCGGCGGTTTTGTAAAGCCGGCGGGGGTCCGTGGGCCGTAGACCCGCAGTCATCCGAACGATTGTGACTGCCGGCGGCGCATAGGCTGCGTCCCGGTCTCATAGTCCGATTTCAATGAAGTCGACAGCGCGTCCTTATGGGGCGTTCGATTCCGATGCTAAGCTGCTGAAGGGTCGCGCAATGGGGGCGAAATGACCAAAGTATTTTATACATATGTTTGGGGCAGCTTCGGGAGCCGGGGAAGCCCGCTGACCTTTGCCAGCAAACAGAATCGCACGGTCGCCATCCGCAGCACGCAGGAAGGCGATCTGGTCTTTGGCGTTGTCAGCCGCACTCCCGGGGATTCTACCGTACAAATCCCCGACGAATTGAAGGGGCGCGTCGTCAATGTCTGGCAGATAAGCCACAGCACAGGAGATACTGCCGAATTCGGGATCGAGGCGATTAACGCCTGGGACAGACTCGAAAACGGCAGCTATCGCTGGCCTTACGCCCTTCAGCCCATCCGTACGTGGCTCATCCGAGATGCTCCGGAGTTTCGCGACCTGACCGGGTATACATCCACGACCCACACCCAGCGCGCCATCACCACCCTCCAGGAAGTGGATGAAGAGCTGGCCGCCACGCTGAAGGATCTGCTCGCTTCCAATGGCGAAGGGCTGGAGGTGATGACCCCGCGCTACCAGACCATGGCAGCCCGCGTGCAACAGCTTCGTCAGAAGCACCCCTTCGCTCTCAACGGCTATAACGTCGAACCGAACACTGAGGCCACAAACAGCATCTACGTTGCCACCCTGGGGAAAAGCGGTCGTGTCCTGAAGATCGGCCACGCACAGGATGCAAGGCAGCGCGTGAGCGAATTCAACAAATTCCGCCTGTCCAGCGAGCCACAATGGGTACTTCACACGGACCAGGCAATCGGCTCTATTCAGGACGCCATCGAAGTGGAAAAGCAACTCGGCGAGGCGTTCGCCAACTTTCGTACAGAGCCAAACAATAACGAGGTCTATGTCGGCCTCGACCCAATGACGGTTCTATCCAAATTGGCAACGGTTCGAATCCCATGAGCTGCACATCCTCAAGACAGATCTATTCGGTTCGCCTAGAATCGCCGGTCTCTCAGAACCGTCCATCCACCCAGTTCGCCCCAATCTACTGTCGCTCGCTACGCGCCTTTGCCAACTCGTTGCATGGCCCGCTCCAGCACGGAGAAGATGGCCGGGTCGAGAGACTGCGCGACATTGAATCGCAGAAATCCGCTCGCTGCCTGGGTGAGACTGAAGGCATTGCCGGGAGCCAGAACGACACCTTCCGCTAGCGCGGACCGGGCGACATCGGCGGCATCCAGACCCTCGGGGAGTTGGCACCAGAGAAACATGCCCGCATTGGGTTCGATCCACGGAGTCAGGCCGAGGCTTTTCAGTCTGGCGCTGACCTGACCCATCGCGTCGGCGAGGCGGGTGCGCAAGCCGCCGGTATGTTTGCGATAGGCTCCGTCTTTCAGCAAAGCCAGTACCAGCTCCGCCGAGAACGAGCCGCCGCCGACAGGGTCTTGGAGAAGCTGCCGATATGGATGACGCGGTCCAGTCCGTCGAATGCCGCCAGACGCGGAGCGGGCTCCTGCTCGAAATCCGCAAAAATGTCATCCTCGACGATGAGCAGATCGTGCTGTTCGGCGAGTTTCAGAACGCGGTGCGCGACGACGGGCGACAGCGTCGCCCCGGTGGGATTGTGAAGCGCCGAATTGGTTATGTAGAGGCGGGGCACGTGCTCCGTCAGCGCCTTCTCGAACAGCTCCAGGTCCGGGCCCGTATGGGTATAGGGCACGCTGACCACCTTGACGCGATGGACCCGCAGCATGGCGTGGAAGTTGAAATAGCAGGGATCGTCGAGCAGGACCGTATCGCCGGGCTCGACGAGAAACCGGCAAAGCAAATCGATGGCCTGGGTGCCGGATTCCGTCAGCATGATCTGATGGGGAGACGCCTCGATCCCGCGATCAGCCAGGCGTCGGGACAAAAGCTGTCTTAGCGCGGGCAAACCATGAGGCGTGCTGTAGTCCGTCAGGCTGGCCTCGCCTTCCCGTGCCAACAGTCGCAAGGCGCGGCGGATATCCGCATCCGGCATCCAGGAAGCGGGCAGCCAGCCGCAGCCGGGCTTCAACAGGCTGCGTCCAGCATCCAACGATTGCCGTGTCATCCAGATCGGATCGACCTCGCGGTCGAGGCGCGGCCCGATATCGGAAAGGGAAAGAGGCGGCAGGTGCCCCGCGACATAGAAGCCGGAGCCGCGCCGCGACAGGATCACGCCCTCGGCCGCGAGGCGGTCATACGCATCGACGATCGTTGATTTTGATACCTGCATTCTCTGGGCCAGACCCCGGATCGACGGCAGCCGGGCGCCCGGTGCTGTCTGTCGGCTCGCAATCTGCTTTCGCACGGCCGCCATCACCTGCTCGACAAGAGTGACGCCCGCCAACCGGCCTCGGTCCCGTGCGCTCATCTGTATTGCCCAGTCCGCCATTACAGTTTTCAAATATTGTAATGGACTGTCTCTGGAAGAGCCATATCCCTCCCGCCATGTTTCACCCGGAAAAAAGGGGGATCGAATGGACGAGACCAAGAGCGGCTGGTTCTACGGCTTTATCGGAATTGCGATTTTCAGTGGATCACTGCCAGCGACGCGGGTGGCGGTCGCTGACTTCGATCCGGTGTTTCTGACGATTGTCCGCGCCGCGATCGCAGGCTTTCTGGCGCTTGCCCTTCTGGTTCTCCTTCCCCAGAAGCGCCCGGAACGAAGCGATCTTGCGTCGTTGTTCATCGTCGCGCTGGGGGTGGTGATCGGTTTTCCCTTGCTGACGGCGCTGGCCCTGGAACACATCACCTCCGCCCACTCGATCGTGTTTATCGGCCTCCTGCCTCTCGCGACCGCGATTTTCGGCGTACTTCGGGCTGGTGATCGCCCGCGTCCGGTATTCTGGCTGTTCTCGATTGCCGGTAGCTCGCTTGTCGCCGGATTTGCCCTGACACAAGACCTCTCGGCCTCATGGACCGGCGATCTGTTGATGCTCGCGGCCATCGTCGTGTGCGGCATGGGCTACGCGGAGGGTGGCAAGCTGTCTCGCAAACTCGGCGGTTGGCAGGTCATCTCGTGGGCGCTCGTTCTGTCCCTGCCGGTGGTGGCGCCCTTGGCGGCATATACGATGCCCGCGACCTTCTCGGAGGTCGGCCAGCCCGCCTGGATCGCGCTCGCCTACGTCTCCTTGTTCAGCATGCTCATCGGCTTTGTGTTCTGGTATCGCGGGCTGGCCCAAGGGGGCGTCGCCGCCGTCGGGCAACTGCAACTGCTACAGCCATTTATGGGGCTGATGCTCGCAGCGACGTTGCTGCACGAAGATGTCAGCTGGCCGATGGCGGCCGTCAGCCTCGCTGTGGTCGCTTGCGTCGCGGGCGCGAAAAGATTTGCTTAAATATCAATGCAGCGGCACGCGAACCGCGATGCGGCGCCCGCTCCGTTCACAGAAACAGATCGACCAACTCAAACGTCTCGACGTCGACGATCCCCTTGTCCGAGATCCGCAAGGACGGAATCACCACCAGCGCGAGCAGCGAGTGCTGCATATAGGCGTTGTTGAGCGTACAGCCGGCGTCGCGCATCGCCGCGATCAGCCGGTCCGCCTTGGCAGCCACGATCTCCGCCCGCTCATCCGACATCAGCCCGGCGATCGGCATTTCGATCAGCGCCCGCTCCTCGCTGTCGGCAAAGAAGGTCACGCCGCCGCCGACCTCGCCCAGCCGGTTGGCGGCGAGCGCCATGTCCGCCTCGGACGTGCCGACGACGATCATGTGGTGACTGTCATGCGCCACCGTCGAGGCCATGGCGCAGCGGCCGCGATAACCGAAACCGGAAACGAAGCCGTTGACCACCTCTCCGCCCGCCCGGTGGCGTTCCACCAATGCGATGCGGCAGATGTCACTGGCGGCATCGGGCATCGCCACGCCGTCCACGACCCGAATCGTCGCCGTCAGCGCCTTGGTCGGCGCCTGGTTCTCGACGACGCCGATGACCCGAACCTTCGCCGTGCCGCCTGCACCCGCTGGTGCCGCCACACGAAAGTCCTCGGGCGTCAGGGGCCGGCCGAGTTTCACCGTCGCCTTCGCCGAGGCCGGATAGGCATAGGCCGGCATGTCGGCTTCGAGCTTACCGCTCGCCGCCAGACGCACGCCGCGGCCATAGACTTCGTCGATGGTCAGCTCGGTCAGATCGGAGACGATCAGGAAATCGGCGCGCCGGCCCGGCGTCACCGAACCGATCTCACGCTCCAGCTTGAAATGCTCGGCGGTGTTGATCGTCGCCATCTGGATCGCCGTCATCGGCTTCAGCCCGCGCGAAATCGCGTGGCGGACCACCCGGTCCATATGTCCCTCGCGCACCAGCGTGCCGGAATGGCAGTCGTCGGTGCACAGGATGAAGTGGCGCGACTCGAGCCCCATCTCGGTGATCGCGCGCACCTGGGCGGCAACGTCGTACCAGGCCGAGCCGAGGCGCAGCATCGCCTTCATGCCCTGACGCACCCGCGCGGCTGCGTCCTCCATGCGGGTGCCCTCATGGTCGTCCTCCGGCCCGCCCGCGACATAGCCGTGGAAAGCCCGCCCGAGATCGGGCGAGGCATAGTGCCCGCCGACAGTCTTGCCGGCTCGCCGGGTTGCGGCGATCTCGCCGACCATCGTGGCGTCGTTCGCCGCGACGCCGGGAAAATTCATCACCTCGCCAAGCCCGATGATCGCCGGCCAGCCCATTGCCTCGGCGACATCTGCCGGGCCGAGCACCGCGCCGCCCTCTTCCAGCCCCGGCGCCGAGGGTACGCAGGACGGCATCTGCACCCAGACGTTGACCGGCTGTTCCAGCGCTTCGTCATGCATCAGCTTGACGCCGGGAAGGCCGAGGACATTGGCGATCTCGTGCGGGTCGATGAACATCGACGTCGTGCCGTGCGGAATCACCGCGCGGCAGAACTCGGTCACCGTCACCATGCCGCTTTCAACATGCATGTGGGCGTCGCAGAGCCCCGGCATCACATAACGCCCGGCGGCGTCGACAACCCGCGTTCCCTCGCCGATCGTATGGGCGGCATCGGGGCCGCAATAGGCGAAGCGTCCCGCCTTCACCGCGATGTCGGTGGCGGCAATGATCTCGCCGGAGTGCACGTTCACCCAGCACGCGTTGCGGACGACGAGGTCCGCGGCCGCCCGCCCCATGGCGACGTCGACCAAATGTGGCGCGACTCGATCGAACGGCTCCGGCGAAAGACGGCTCTGGCTCATGACTTATCCACACCCTGGCGGCATTGCGCGACATCGGATCGGACAAGAAAGCGTGAGGCACGCACGAGCCGATTCACACCGATCTCACCCTCTAACTGTTGCAATTGCATGCATGAAAGCGATCGAAGAAACGCCCGCAACCTCTTCCGATAGCTGGTGCGGGCGGCGGGACTCGAACCCGCACGGGACGAAGCCCGAGGGATTTTAAGTCCCTTGCGTCTACCATTCCGCCACGCCCGCTCCGGGCGGAGCACAACTCCATGCCGTGTGCGGTGTCAAGTTTTGTGCACCATTGCCACAGTTCACAAAAATTCCACTGACGGGCTCGGCAAAAAAGGCGTACCGTCTCAATTGCGATGATGTTTCGTTGCAGCGACCGCGGAAAAGGAGGGTGGCATGAGGAAAGATTTCGATCGTCCCGACACGGCCGCACGCTCTCGCGGAACGGCTGTTTTCGACACGTTCGAGGCGCTTTACGCCTCCGGCTTGCTTGCACGCCTGAAGCGGCAAAACCTCGCGCTGGACCGCCTTCGGAATGCCTTGGAGAACGAATTGGCACTGCCGGCCCGCGGATGCGCCCCGCGAAGGCACGTGCTCTCCAAAGCCTGAACGCCCACGCTCTCAGCGTAGCTCGATATCGGCATCGCGCGCCATCTCTGAGCCTGGCGAATGGTGTCGGCCGCTGCGCCGTGAAGGCCAGTGTGGTGGCGGTCCCGGTTTCGGCAGCCAGATAGTGGGAAGCGGATCAGGCTTGTGATCGGCCCTCACTTTGCGGACGGGTTGGAGCTGAAGCCAATCCGGGTTTCAGGCCAGGTTTCAGGCCGCCGTCAGCCCGCGCCTTTTGGGTTTCCCCGCGGGCAAGCGAATCTCCGACGCCGGTTTGGGGCGGCCGAAAAAGTAACCCTGCAACTCGGTACAACCGAGCGCCTGCAATTTCCGGAACTGGTCTTCCGTCTCCACCCCTTCGGCGGTGGTCGTCACACCGAGATCCCGGCCGAGCGCGATGACGAGTTCGACGATCGGTTGATGGTTGGAATTCTCGGACATATCGCGGATGAAGGACTGATCGATCTTGATCTTGTCGAAGGGAAAGCTGCGCAGATAGCTCAGCGAAGAATAACCCGTCCCGAAATCGTCCAGGGCAACCCTCACGCCCAGTTCGCGCAGCTGGTGAAGGATCGTCAAGGTGTGCTCGCTGTCTTCAAGCAGCACCGATTCGGTGATTTCGAGTTCCAGGCGGTTGGCGGAAAGGCCCGAGGCAGCCAGGACGTTGACCACTGCTTGCACCAGCGCCTGGCTGCGAAACTGCGCCGGAGAAAGATTGACCGCGATCCTGATCTCCGCCGGCCATCTGGTCGCTTGCTCGCAGGCCTGCCGCAGGACCCAATCGCCGAGATTGACGATCAGACCGATATCTTCGGCGACCGGAATAAACTCGTCCGGCGGTATCATTCCCCGTGTCGGGTGGCGCCATCGAACCAACGCCTCGAAACCACAGATTTCCTCGCGCTCGGCATGCATGACCGGCTGATAGAAGACATCCAGCTCGTTGTTCGGAAGCGCCTTGCGAAGGTCGGCCTCCAGCCCCTTGCGCGCCTGGAGCTGGTCATCCATCTGCGGCTCGAAGAAGCGAAACGTTCGTTTGCCGCTGGTCTTGGCTTCGTAAAGCGCGAGATCGGCCTGCTTGAGAAGGACGTCCGCGTCATCCGAACTCCCCTTGAACTCGGCGATACCGATGCTCAGCCCGATCAGAACTTCCTGTCCGTCGATTTCGTAGGGCGCGCTGACCGCTTCGATCAACCGGGAGGCGATCGCGTCGAGGTCGCGAGGCTCGTCCGACGGCAGGAGAAGCAGCGTGAACTCGTCGCCGCCGACTCGGGCGACGAGATCCTTGTCGCGAACGTTACGACGCAGCCGGTCGGCCACGCGTCTCAACAGTTCGTCGCCGCGCTGGTGGCCCAGGGTGTCGTTGACATCCTTGAACCGGTCGAGATCGAGACACATGATGGCGAGGAAACTCTTGTCGTGCCGGGCGCGAGACAGAGCTTGATCCAATTTCTCGCCGAACAGGACCCGGTTGGCCAGGTCGGTCAACGAGTCGAAATGCGCCATGTGGACAATCTGGTGCTCCACCCGGCGCAGGTCGGTGACGTCTTCGTATGTTGCGATCCAGCCGCCGTCGCCCAGCGCCGCGTGCGTGACCGAAATGGAGCGCCCGTCGAAGCACTCCTGGACAAAAACCGAACTCCGGTGATCGTGAATCAGTCCTTGTTGCTGCCCGTGGATCTGCCTCAGGGCCGCCGAGCAATCCGCTTCGTCGGCTTCCCTTACCAATCGATCGAGCGGAGCGCCCGGCTGCAGCGCCGCGTAGGATAGACCGAACATCGCGCCAAACCGCTCGTTCCAGACGACCAGATGGCCTTTCGCATCAAACATGCAGAGGCCCTGAGACATATTGCTCAAGGCCGCCCTGAACCGGCGATTTTGGGTCTGCAGCGCCGCCGAGGTCGCTTTCAAATCGTCGGCGAGGGCGTGAAGGTCGTCGTGCGCCCGGCCAAGCAGCCGGTTGTTCCAGACCAGCAGCAGGATCAGCGCGATGCCACAAACGATCAGGCCGGCAGCCAATCCCGTGAAGATGTAATGGAGGCGCAGCAGTGCCTTCTGATCCTCCGCGACGCGCTCCGCCCCCAGTTGAGTCGCGAAGGATGCGAGCGAGGCAAGTTCCGATTCGAAGGGTGACAGCAACCGCTCGATCTGGCGAGAAATTAGCAGTTCTTCGGCACGCGCCAACAGCGGCTCGACCGAGGCAAGCACCTCTTCCAGACGCTGAACGATCCGGCGAGCATGCGAATTCTTCGCGATGAATTCCGCCGCCTCGCCCTGCTTCAGGATGTTGACCCGATTCAGCAGGATATCGAAGCGAAGCATGACCTCGTCGCTATCCACACCGCTACCGGGGACAGCGATGGCGGAAACGCGCTGCTGCAGCCGCGTGAATTCTACCAGCGCCTGGCTCACCGCCCACGTCGTGTTGTAGCTGGCCACTTGTCGAAGCGCCTGTTGACGTTCGACGATCAGGTTGGAAATGTAGGCCGTCGCCAGGACGAAGCAGCCCACAGTGACCGCCAGCAGCAGTTGGACGAGTCGCATCGCCATTGCGGGTTTCTCGCGAGCGGAAATGTTATTCAACGATCAGCTTGGAGAGCTGCCATGCCGAGCGGCCGTAATAGGTCTGGCTCTGCAGCGCTACGTCACTGTCATAGGGGTAGACGATGAACAGCGGCCCCTTGTCGCGAACCGGCATATACTCACCATCCCGCTTGATGGCGATGATGGCGCCGTGCGTTGCAAAATCCTCGATGGGAATTTCCGTGGTGTAATCGTTCAATGCAATGGCTTGCACCTGGTCGCCGGTGGCGCCGACGAGCGTCATCAGCTTGTCCAGCCTGACACCTTCAAACTTGACCGGTTCGTCGTACCACGGCGTCATGGTCTCGAAGGATACCATCCCGAGCGCTTCCAGCATCGCCCGATCGAATTCGGCGCTGTCGCTGGCGTTGGTCACTTCGATATTGCCGGAAATGGTCAGGATCGGCTTGCCGGCGGGGCTCGCCAGTTCGCCCGCATGCGCCAGACTTCCCCCGGTTAAAATGTAGAGTCCGGCCATAACCATGGCGAAGGCCTGCTTTGCGCTTGGCCGAGGCATATCATGTCCTTCCGTCTGCAAACGCGGAATTATGCCGAACAATTGCTAATCATTGATGAATGCGCCCAGCGTCGCGGAAACGATCTGCACCGACTTGGCGCCAATCAAATTTTAATAAAACCATAAAGCATGCATATTAAGCCTCATTGGGCTAATTGGAGAGGTCGGACGCCTATGAACTTCCACCCCGCGAAATCGATACATCCCCAGCTCTGTAACGAACAGGTCGAGGACATTGATCATTCCGGGCGAGAGGCGATGCGGGCCCTGGTCGCCGCCAAGGTCGGCGAACTCTTCGACATTCTCCAGATCGACCACCAAAGCGACCACAACACCCGCGACACGCCCGCCCGCGTCGCCAAAATGTATGTCGAGGAGATTCTGCGCGGCCGTTACACGGCTCCGCCGGAGATCACCGAATTCGACAATGCCGCAGGCTACGACCAACTCATCGTTACCGGGCCGATCGACGTGCGTTCGACATGCGCCCACCATTTGATGCCGATCTACGGCCAGGCCTATATCGGCATTCTACCGGCCGCCGACGGAAAGCTCATCGGCCTGTCGAAATACGATCGGATCGTCGATTACTTTTCCGCGCGTCTGCAAATCCAGGAAGAACTGGTCAATCAGATCGGACAGTTCATCTGCGAGCGGACCAAACCTCGCGGTCTGGCCGTCCGGATGAGCGCGGTTCACATGTGCAAGACCCATCGCGGGATCAAAGCATCCCACCGCAGCCGCATGGTGAGCTGTTGCTACTTCGGCGAAATGGAGAGCGATCGCTCGCTCAAAAGCGAGTTCCTGCAAGAATGCCTTGCGTTGGAACGCGGCGCGGGCGACTGAGCCCGCTCGCCACCTCGACGACCCGGCCACGGAGATCTCGATGAACCAGCCAGTCCGCACGACCTCTTCGATGCTCGAGCCGCGGGCGATCTACCGTTCGACCAAGGCCTATGATCACAGCGAAGGGCTGTCGTGCTGCTTTCGCCAATGGCGCGCCACACATTCACACTGCCGGCTGATTCATGGCTACGCCCTCGCCTTTCGCTTCGTCTTCGCCACTTTCGAACTCGATCAGCACAATTGGTGCTTCGACTTCGGCGGACTGAAACCGGTCAAGGCGTGGCTGAAGGAGATGTTCGACCATACGATGATCGTCGCCGAGGACGACCCGGAACTGCCGCGCTTTCAAGCGCTCGCGGAAGCGGATTTGGTCGATCTGCGCGTCCTGCCGGCGGTGGGTTGCGAGGCGACTGCGAAATTCGTCTTCGACCACGTCGCGAAATTCCTGCGGGCGGAGACCGGCGACCGGGTCTGGCTCGAAAGCGTCGAGGTCTGCGAGCACGGTGGCAATTCGGCCATCTACGCGATCGGCTAGAGCGTCGATGCTGTCGGAGCGGCTATCCTTCAGCGCCCGTCCGGAGTGGCGGGCGGCGACAATGCCGCCACCTGCCACCCGGCATTCGGACCTTGTCCGGACACACTCGACCTTGTGTTCAGGCCGCCACCTTCGCCGCGATCTCGGCGATGTGCTTGCCTTGGAAGCGCGCGCCGTCGAGCTCGAGCTGGCTCGGCATGCGCGAACCGTCGCCCTTGGCGATGGTCGTCGCGCCGTAGGGCGAACCGCCGACGATCTCATCCATGTTCATCTGTCCGGCAAAGGCATAAGGCAGGCCGACGATGACGAGGCCCTGGTGCAGCAGCGTCTTGTGCGCCGACAGCAGCGTCGCTTCGTTGCCGCCATGCTGGGTCGCGGAGGACGCAAAAGCCCCGCCGACCTTGCCGACCAGGGCGCCCTTGGCCCAAAGCGGACCGGTGCGATCCCAGAATGCCTGCATCTGCGAGCACATGTTGCCGTAGCGGGTCGGCACACCGATGATGATCGCGTCGTAGTTCGGCAGCTCCATCGGATCGCATTCGGGATAGGGATGGTCGGTCTTGAAATGCGCCGCTTCGACCACTTCCTGCGGGGCGGTCTCGGGGGCGCGCTTGATATCGACGCTGGCATCGGCGCTTTCCGCGCCCTCCGCGACGGCCGTGGCCATCGTTTCGATATGTCCGTAGCTGGAATAGTAGAGGACCAGGACCTTCGCCATGTCGCGTCTCCTTCGCTTTGATTGAACGATCACCGGCTAGCCGGCGTCGCGAGAAGGAGATAACGCAAAAGGGCTGGCAGGGATCACCGTAAACCTGTGACGGACCGTCGCCAGTGCGGCGACGCGGTTCAGGACGCTCCCCTGGAAAAGCGATTGGCCCTTGCCATCGCCTCGCTGGGTCCCTTGTTATTCGCCTTCGACCGTTCGCCCGGAGTTCTACCATGACCCCCACACCCACCACCGCCGCTATGCTTGCGATCGGCGACGAACTCCTGTCGGGGCGGACCAAGGATCGCAATATCGGCCATCTCGCCGAAGTCCTGACGGTCGCCGGCATCGATCTGAAGGAAGTGCGCATCGTCGGCGACGAACCGCACATCATCGCTGACACGCTCAACACACTGCGCCGCAGCTACGACTATGTGTTCACCTCGGGCGGCATCGGCCCGACCCATGACGACATCACCGCCGATGCCGTCGGCGCGGCGTTCGGCCTGGCGGTCGGCGAGCACCCGGAAGCGCTGCGGCGGCTGGCGGAAAACTACGCGGGGCGCGGCATGGAGTTCACCGAGGCACGGCGGCGCATGGCGCGGACACCGGACGGCGCCAGCCTGATCGACAATCCCGTCTCCATCGCGCCCGGCTTTCGTCTCGACAATGTCTTCGTCATGGCCGGCGTCCCGGCCGTGTTCCAGGCGATGCTCGGCCAGGTGATCGAGACCCTGCCGGCCGGTCAGGCGATCGAATCCGCCGCCTTCGCCTGCCCCTATGGCGAAGGTGATATCGGTGATCCGCTGCGCGCCCTGACGAAGGACCATCCGGCCGTTGCCATCGGCTCCTATCCCAAATTCGACGGCAACAGCTACTCGACCGAGATCGTCATCCGCTCGCGTGATCGTGCAGCCCTCGACGCGGCGGCCGCGGCGGTCAAGGCGATGCTGGCGGAACTTGGCCGCGACCATCCGGCTCCCGCGCTCTGATCACGCGTCGAAGCGAATTATCGCTTCGACGCCGCCATATCCGAGATCGCCGCGATATGCTCTGGACCGAGGCCGCAGCATCCGCCGATGATCTGCACGCCGGCATCGCGCCAGGCGCGCGCGAACTCGGCGAAGCGCGCAGGCGTGATGGTATCCTCGAAACGCCAATGGGGCATCTCGAAATAGCCGGCGTCCGGATAGGCCATCAGCGGGCCGGAATGCGCCTCGCGAATAAGTGGGAGCGTGTCGGCGATCAGATCCGCCGACGTATGCATGATGCCCATCACGTCGAAACCGCGCCCGGCCGCCATGGCCACAATATCGGCGAACGGCACACTCCGGTCATGCCAGGACAGGATGGCCCCGTCGTCCTTCCGCACGGCCGACTGACCGCACCAGACCGGCGGACGGGTATCGGCGACGGCCTCGAACATCGGCGCCATGCGGTCGGGCGCGGACATCATCTCCAATAACAGCAGGTCGACGCCCGCCTCCTCGTGGATCGTGGCGAGTTCGCGGAAGGCGGCGAGCATGACGTCGGCCGCCGGTGTGTCACCGTCGCGGAGCCGATAGCCGCCGGTGGGAATCGGGAGCATATGCGACATCGACCCCGCCACCAGAACGTCAGCGGCGCCGGCCCTCTCACGCGCCGTCAGCGCCGCCTCGACAGCACGCCGATTGATCTCGTCCACCTGATCGCCGAGTCCCGCCGGCTGGAGCATCAGACGTGAGGAGGCGTAGGTGTTCGCCGTGATGATCTGCGCGCCGGCATCGATATAGGCGCGATGCACGTCGACGATGCCTTCCCAGGCATCGAGCGCCGCGCGTCCGGACCATACCCCGTCGGACATCGACACGCCACGGCGCTCCAGCTCGGTCGAGACACCGCCGTCGAGGACGAGAACGTCCCCTTCTGCCAAACGATCCCAAGCCTTGGTGTAGCGCGTCGCCATGAACGGAGCCTAGATGCCGTCCCGCTTCAGACGCAATAGACGAAATGAGCGGCCTCTTGATCGTCGGCCGGTTCGACCGCTGCAACGGGTGACGCTTGCCGTGCTGAACGCGCCCGCCAGCGTTTCGAAACCGCTCACCAGCGGCGCGCCGGTGAGGAGCGTTCCGGCTTGCGCGGCAGGGACGCGTTGCGCCTTGCCTTGCCTCCCGCATACCTCTATCGCATCCGCTTTGCCGCGCCAGCCGGAGAGCCGTCATCATGTCCACGGTCGACAAATCCTTCCCCGTCTCCTGGGACCAGTTCCACCGCGATGCACGGGCGCTGGCCTGGCGGCTCGCCGGAATGCGGTCGGACTGGAAGGCGATCGTCTGTATCACCCGCGGGGGCCTGGTGCCGGCGGCGATCATCGCCCGCGAGATCGGCACGCGGCTGATCGACACGGTCTGCATCGCCTCCTATCACGACTACAGCGAACAGGGTGAGTTGAAGGTCCTCAAGGAAATCTCGCCGACCCTTCTGGAGAACGACGGCGAGGGAATCCTGATCGTCGACGACCTGACCGATACCGGCAAGACCGCCGGGCTTGTCCGGGCGATGCTGCCGAAGGCGCATTTCGCGACCGTCTACGCCAAGCCGAAAGGCCGTCCGCTGGTCGATACCTTCATCACCGAGGTCAGTCAGGACACCTGGATCTTCTTTCCCTGGGATCTCGGCCTGACCTTTCAGGCACCCATCGGCAAGGCCACCAAGGGCTGACGCCGACCGAGCGAGGAACACCTAAGCCGACTTCGGCTCCGAGATGGCGAAGTCGGCCGTGAAGACGAGGCCGCGATCCGACCAGTCACGATCGATCCGTCCCGCGAGCTGCCGGACGATCAGCTTGTCGAGAAGCTGGCTGCCGAAGCCAGAGGCCTCGGCGCCGTCGGTTTCTAGCGTCGCCGAGGCTTGGAATCGCGCGGTCTCGCGCCAGGTCAGCCGTAGCCTTCGCCCTTCCTCCTCCGACCGCGATTCTTGCCAATCGATATCGATGGTCCCTTCCCTGCCAGGAGCCAGGGCGCCGTATTTCGCCGCGTTCATCGCCAGCTCGTGCAGGATCATTCCGATGGTCACGGCATCGCCCGGCGCGATCCAGATATCGGGTCCTTGTACGCGAATTCGGGCGCCAACGTCGTAAGGCTGGATTTCCGAGGCCAGGATCGCCGCGAAGAGCGCGCCTCTCCCGTCGGATTCCATCACCAGCGACTGAGTCTTTGCCAGTGAGCCGAGGCGCTCGAGAAGAACCGGGCAGATCGCTTCGGCCGACTGCTTGGAGCGCAGCGACAGCGAGACGATCGCCTGAACCGCCGCCAGCGAATTTTTTACCCGATGGGTCATTTCGTGGGAGAGCAGTTGTGCCTGTTCCTCTGCCTCGCGGCGGAAACGCACTTCCTCGCGCAACACCAGTTCCGTCCCGAGCATCGCCACCAGATCCTCGACCGCGCTGCGGTCGTCCGCCGTCCACTGGCGCGGCGTATGATCGATCGCGCAAAGCGAGCCGATGACGTCGCCGTCGGGCGTGCGAATCGGCACGCCCAGATAGGCCTCCACGCCCAATTCGTCGATAGCCAGATTGTCCCGCACCAACGGATGCGACCGCGCGTCGTCGACGACCAGCGGTTCGCCGCTGGCGACGACATGCTGGCAGAAGGAATGGCTGAGCGGGGTCTGGCGCCGCTCAGCCCAGATTTCGGGCAATCCAACCTGGCTCTTGAAGAATTGCCGGTCGGTGTCGAGGATCGAAACCAGCGATACCGGCACACCGATGATGCGTGCGGCCAAACGTGTGATTCGATCGAAGGCAACCTCCGGCTCGGTGTCCAAAAGATCGGCGGCCGTCAATCTCACAGCCGGGTCGGTTGGTAATGCCCCCATGTCTTTCAATCGACGCGCCCCGTTCGTGGTCTGCTCGCCAAATCAGCCATAACTACAATGCCCCTGGACGCGAAAAATAAGCCGCCGTCTTCACAGCTGCGTGCGCCGCGCGAAACCGGCGCTCGCTGTGGGCATTGCCTCCTAGATGCGACATTTGGACCACAGTGGCAAGACAGGCACCCGATTCGCGCCTTTCGCCGCAGGCCAGAGCGGCAGGCCGGAGTTATCCCCGCTATCCTCGTGACGGACGCGACGGAGCGGCGAAAATCGTGCGGCGATCCGTCGGCCCGTTGACCATCCCGCCGGACTCACTCTAGCCTTGTTCCGTCGTCGTCGGCGCCGCCGAATGAGGGCATGACGCAAGCCGTGTCCTTCCGCCCACAGGGCCGCGACAAATCGGTGCGATCGCGAATTAAGGGTCGCTTAACCACCTCAAATACACTATATCTAGTGTCGCTGAACGGCCCTCGCACAAGATGGGCGATTCACGACAATTGGGGGATACGCACCGGGCGGAGGGGGAACTTCGCTGGCGGGCGATTCTTTGCGGCAAGAAAATTTTGGACGAGGATGGGACCGTTATGGGCATGAAGATCGATCGCCGATACACCGAGGCCGGCAAGAGCGCGTATGACGCGATCGCGTTTCGCAAGGCGACCAGCGAGATCCGCAACCCGGACGGTTCGGTGGTCTTCCGCCTCGCCGACATCGACGTGCCGGCCCAGTTCAGCCAGGTGGCGTCCGACATTCTGGCGCAGAAGTATTTCCGCAAGGCCGGCGTCCCGGCCCGGCTGAAGAAGGTCGAGGAAAACGACGTTCCCTCGTTTCTTTGGCGCTCGGTCGCGGACGAGGCCGCGCTCGCCAAGCTGCCCGAGGACGAGCGCACCGGCTCGGAAATGGACGCCCGGCAGGTCTTCGACCGGCTCGCCGGTACCTGGACCTACTGGGGCTGGAAGGGCGGCTATTTCGCCTCGGAAAAGGACGCGGCCGCCTTCCGCGACGAGCTCGCCTACATGCTGGCGACCCAGAAGGTCGCGCCCAACTCGCCGCAATGGTTCAACACCGGCCTGTTCTGGGCCTACGGCATCGACGGTCCCGGCCAGGGCCATTATTACGTCGACTACCGCACCGGCGAACTGACCCGCTCGACCTCGTCCTACGAGCATCCGCAACCGCATGCCTGCTTCATCCAGTCCGTCGCCGACGATCTGGTCAATGACGGCGGCATCATGGATCTGTGGGTGCGCGAGGCGCGGCTGTTCAAATACGGCTCGGGCACCGGCTCCAACTTCTCCTATCTGCGCGGCGAAGGCGAAACGCTCGCCGGCGGCGGCAAGTCATCCGGCCTGATGAGCTTCCTCAAGATCGGCGACCGGGCGGCCGGCGCCATCAAGTCCGGCGGCACCACCCGGCGCGCCGCCAAGATGGTCGTCGTCGATATCGATCATCCCGACATCGAGAAGTACATTTCCTGGAAGGTGCGCGAGGAGGAGAAGGTCGCCGCACTCGTCACCGGCTCCAAGACCGTCTCCAAGCACCTCAAGGCGATCCTGTCGGCCTGCGTCAATTGCGAGGGGCCGGACGGCGACTGCTTCGACCCGATGAAGAACCCGGCACTGAAGCGCGCCGTCAAGGACGCCAAGCGCGCCCAGGTGCCGGAGAACTACGCCAAGCGCATCATCCAGTTCGCGCGCCAGGGCTATACCGATCTCGAATTCCCGGTCTTCGACACCGACTGGGATTCGGAGGCCTATCTCACCGTCTCCGGCCAGAACTCCAACAACTCCGTCTCGCTCAAGGACGACTTTTTGCGCGCCGTGGAACAGGACGGCGACTGGGATCTCATCCGCCGCACCGACGGCAAGGTATCGAAGACCCTCAAGGCCCGCGAGCTTTGGGAGCAGATCGGCTATGCCGCCTGGGCCTCGGCGGATCCGGGCCTGCACTTCAACACCACGATGAACGACTGGCACACCTGCCCGGCGGCCGGCCCGATCCGCGCGTCGAACCCGTGCTCGGAATACATGTTCCTCGACGACACGGCCTGCAATCTCGCCTCGCTCAACCTCATCCAGTTCCGCGAGGAAGGGCTGGACGGACCGGACGGCATCAAGCGTTTCGACACGGCCGCTTTCGAGCACGCCACACGGCTGTGGACCATCGTCCTCGAGATTTCGGTCATGATGGCGCAGTTCCCGTCGAAGGAGATCGCCCAGCTCTCCTACGACTACCGCACGCTCGGCCTCGGCTTCGCCAATATCGGCGGCCTGTTGATGACCGCCGGCATTCCGTATGATTCCGACGAGGGCCGGTCGATCTGCGGCGCCATTTCGGCGCTGATGACCGGCGTCGCCTACCGGACCTCGGCCGAAATGGCCGGTCATCTCGGCGCCTTCCCCGACTACGAGCGCAACGCCGACGCCATGCTGCGGGTCATGCGCAATCATGCCCGCGCCGCTCACGGCCTATCCGACGGCTACGAGGCGCTGTCGGTCGACCCGGTGCCGCTCGACCACGCCTCGCTCGATGACAAGCGCCTCTCCGGTCGCGCCAAGGCGGCCTGGACCGAGGCGGTCGAACTCGGCTCCGAGAACGGCTACCGCAACGCCCAGGTGTCGGTGATCGCGCCCACCGGCACGATCGGCCTGGTGATGGACTGCGACACCACCGGCATCGAGCCCGACTTCGCTCTGGTCAAGTTCAAGAAGCTCGCAGGCGGCGGCTATTTCAAGATCATCAACCGCGCCGTGCCGGAGGCCCTCACCTCGCTCGGCTATGCCCAGCACGAGATCGCCGAGATCGAGGCCTACGCCGTCGGCCACGGCAATCTCGACCAGGCACCGGCGATCAATCCGGGCTCGCTCGCCGCCAAGGGCTTCGGCGAGGCTGAGATCGCGACACTCAACGCGGCGCTCGGCCAGGCCTTCGACATCAAGTTCGTGTTCAACAAGTTCACGCTTGGCGAAAAATTCTGCAAGGAAACACTCGGCCTCACCGACGCCCAGCTCAACGACTTCTCCTTCGAACTCCTGTCCTTCCTCGGCTTTTCGCGCAAGGACATCGACGCCGCCAACGTCCATGTCTGCGGGGCGATGACGCTGGAAGGCGCGCCGTTCCTCAAAGACGAGCATCTGCCGGTGTTCGACTGCGCCAATCCCTGCGGGCGGATCGGCAAGCGCTATCTGTCGGTCGCCTCGCACATCCACATGATGGCGGCGGCGCAGCCCTTCATCTCCGGCGCGATCTCCAAGACCATCAACATGCCGAACGAGGCGACGGTCGAGGATTGCAACGCCGCCTACATGCTGTCGTGGAAACTGGCGCTGAAGGCCAACGCGCTCTATCGCGACGGCTCCAAGCTCTCGCAGCCGCTCAACGCCTCGCTGATCGCCGATGACGACGAGGACGAGGACATCGTCGAGGAGACGATGGCCGCATTGATCGCAGCTCCCGCCCCTGCCCGCGCGGCGGAGGTGGCCGAACGCATCGTCGAGCGCATCGTCGAGCGCGTGGTCCGCGACCGCGAAAAACTGCCGAACCGACGCAAGGGCTATACCCAGAAGGCGATCGTCGGCGGCCACAAGGTCTATCTTCGCACCGGCGAGTTCGACGACGGGCGCATCGGCGAGATCTTCATCGACATGCACAAGGAGGGCGCCGCCTTCCGCGCGATGATGAACAATTTCGCCATTGCGATCTCGCTCGGCCTGCAGTTCGGCGTGCCGCTGGAGGAATATGTCGAGGCCTTCACCTTCACCCGCTTCGAGCCGGCCGGCATGGTCCAGGGCAACGAGGCGATCAAGAACGCCACGTCGATCCTCGATTACATCTTCCGGGAACTGGCCGTCTCCTATCTCGGCCGGCACGATCTGGCCCATGTCCAGCCGGAGGAGTTCGGCGCTTCCGGCCTCGGCCGCGGTGTCGAGGGCGACAAGCCGCAGCCGGTCTCGCCGGTCTCGCACGGCATGGTGCGCGGCCAGACGGCGAAGTTCCGGCTGGTCTCGAATGACCCGGCCGGCGCGCTGGCGGGATCGCCGGCTGGCGGCACCCTCACCGGCCCCGGCGATCGCGGCGGCAGCGAGCCCGCGAAAGGCGCGGCGGTGGTGAAGGCCTCGGCCCGCGCCGCCGCCAACACCAGCGGCCCCGGCGGCAGCGTCACGGCGGCGGCAAGCTCCGGCCGTGGCGGCAGTGCCGTCGTGGCGGCGATTTCGGCGACGCCGGCGACGGCCGCGGCCGTCGCCTTCAAGCGCGACTACGAAGAGGCCCCGGTCGCCGCCCCCGCCCCGACCGCCGACGTCACGCCGGCGCAAGGGCTGTTCGACCAGCCGCTGGCTTTCCCGGCCAGCGACCGGGACACGGCCAACGTCTCGGCCGATGCCAGCGCGAAGGTGACCAGCGCCGAGCGTCGCGCCATGGCGATGATGAAGGGCTACACCGGCGACAGCTGCTCGGAGTGCGGCAACTACTCCATGGTCCGCAACGGCACCTGCCTGAAATGCGACACCTGTGGCTCGACGAGCGGGTGCAGCTGAAGGCGGACGAGAAACCGTCTGCGCTGTAACGCAAAGTTGTAGCGGGGCGCGCTCGGTCGGGCCGGCAGGATTGCTTTCCTGCCGGCCCGACCCCGCCATTTCATCGGATCAATCACCGGTTCCAACACCGGAATCCGGGCGGCGGATGTCGCGACGACAGCAGGCACCGGCGACCAGAGGTTCGCCGACGCTTGCTGGGTCATGTTCGGTCCCGCCACGATGCTCCATTCGAGGGGACCCCCATCGGTTCAAGCGTCTTCAGGCAACGGGTCGTAGGCCGAAAGCAGTTCCACGAGTTCGGCGACCCGGCCCTTGGGAAAGGTACGAAGCGCGTCATGGAGAGCCTCGTCATTGTCGAGCCAGGCCTTCGCTTCGGCCAGCTCGCGCTCGCTCGCGCCGGTGCCTGCGACCTGGGCCGCGATATCCTCTCCGACGGGTCCGAGCACCGCGGTGATCGATGTTCTGCTCAAAACGGACATGTCGTGCCTCCTGTTCTTGACCGATCCGACCGCTCGCCGGGGAGCCAACGGCGCCCGATCAACCTCCGGCTCAAAGGTGACGACGCGTGCGACCAGATTCGATTCAAGCACTGTTGCCGGCGTTGAAGGTGTCCCGCCGCCTGTGCGACGGCGCTCCGGAACTTTCTCGTTTCGGATGTGATCAGATCGGCAGGCGACCGCTGCTCTCCCTGTTGGAGGTCAGCCACGGCATCACCGTTTCCGGCTCCTCCCACACACCGGCACGCTTCGCAAACTTTACGAAGGCATCGCGGACCACAGCGACTGGCTTTGTCCCGGCCTGGACGTCGAAGCATGCGCGAAGAACCGTTTCGGCCAGCATGTCGTGTCTGGTGTCGGTCCAGTCGATCAGAAAATCGATCGCATCCGCGACTGAGACAATTTCCTGCACCTCTCGTTTGCCGTACCTGACGAAGATCGGTGCACCGAAATCAATCGAACCCATAGTTTCCTCCGCAAAAAACAATGGCATCAATCTCATGCTGCCCTGCCGGCGCACTGCCGACTGGATAGCGATCAATTTGGTTTTTCCATTCCGGCGGTTCAAGGGGCGCAGCGCGGCCATCCTTCCCGATGCGCCGTGCTGTCGTGTTCGCCGAGCATTTGCCACTCGGTCGTTGGCGGAGACCGCCTTTTTCGGCTGCACCCGGATGCGCGGCCAGCGAAACGGCACGCAGGTCGGAACTTTCCGCTTTGCGAAGACGCCGATCGCCGCAGCCTCCAAGGGTTGAGCGGCGCCGAGCGATGCATCCGCCCTGCCCCGCGCAACAAAATCGCCTCCCTGCGCGTTGCCTCTCATCTAAGCAATCTGGGAAGCAATCCGGCGCCCTGCCGGAGCAAGGGAGATAAACATGGCGACCAACACCGGCGAAGGCTATCGCAAGGGGTCCGTTACCGGCCGCACGCAGATGGAGCGGGAGGACGGCACCCATCAAAAGCGCGACGAGCGAACCGGCGAGTTCATGGAGGTCAAGCAAGGCGACGGCAAATTCAAGGGCGTCGCCAAGGAGCCGGACGGCCGCGACACCGAGAACTCCTGACGCCGCCAGCGCGGTTCATCCCCGGACTTGCTCCGGGGATCAGGAACGGAGATGGCTTGTGACGGGCGGCCGCAAGCGCCGTCCTTGCAACGGGGCGCCATTCCCGGCCGTGAGCCGTTTCGTGGTTCCATGCCCCATCGCCGCCAAGCCGGCCGCCCTCACTACGGCGGGCGGCGAGCCGCAGGCGCCTAAAAGCGAGCGCGAATACCCGCCAGAACCCGATGCGCCGCGACCTCGACCTCGAACGGCGCCGTGCCGGTTCCCGGAAAAGTCGGGAAGGTGAACGCGAACTCGGCGTCCTGGCCGTAAGTGAAGTCGTATTCGGCGATCAGGTCGAACCGCTCGGACAGCGCGATTGCCGCGCCGGCGCCGATTCGACCGGCGAAAACGGTGTCGGAATCGTCGGCCACGCCATTGAAGGTCGTGCTCGAGGTGACGTTGTCGAGCGAAATGTGGACAGCGCCCACGCCGGCCTTCACATAGGGTCGGAACAGACCGAACGGTCCGAACTCGTAGGCCGTCTCGGCGAAGACGTTATAGGCCTCGATATCGCCGTTCAAACTGTCGCTGAACGGCGCGAAAACGCGTTGGTTCAGCGTTTCCGGCTCTATCCTCGCATAGACCAGTTCGACGCCGGCGCGCCAGTTGGGGGTCAGATAGACGCCCGCCTCGACCGCGATTGCATAGCCCGTGTCGTAATCGATCGTGCCGTCGATCCGCTCTGCCCGAAAACGGGTCGGCGCGGACGTGAAGTCATTGTCGCCGATAATCGGCCCGGCGCCGCCCTTCAACCCGAGATAGAAGCTGTAGGTGGACGCCGGCGCGAAAACCGGCGCCGTGTCGGTCACCGTGACGACGTCCGCCGCATTGGCCCCCGACGCGATCAAACTGGCCGTAGTCAAAGCGGCAAACACCTTCATACTCATTATCCATTCCCCTACCGGACAAGCTTCCGCCGGACCGTAAGCGCGACAGGCAAATCCACCAAGCCCACCTCGCCGCCAAATCCGACGTTCCCGGCAATTGTGGCGAGAGCACCACAATTGCCGACGTGGGTCGGCTTTGCGTTCCGGGCGACAGCTGTCGCCAGCCGCAATTTCGCGATTGCCTTCCTTCCTGTCATCCGGCAGCATTGCGATATATTTCGTTGCGGAAGGAAATCTCCGTGCCGATCCGCCTTCTGCCGTGCGCCGCACTCCTCCTCGCCCTCGCCGCCCCGGCGGAAGCGCGTTCCAAGGCCGCTACCTTTCTGGTCAAGGAGCAGATCGCCAGCGCCTGCGAGGGCGGACGCGGCTCGATCGACCCGGCCGGCGTCATCGAACGCGATCTCGACGGCGACGGGCGCGACGATTTGATCATCGCCCATGAGGCAATCTCCTGCAAAAGCGGTGGCCAGTTCGGCCGCAGCACGTTCTGCGGCATGCAGGTCTGTTCGGTAATGTTCTACCTCCGCCGCGGGTCGCTGCTGCAGCTGACCCATGAAATGCTGGGCGGCGGCGTCTCGGTCGGCGGCGGCGCTGTCCCGGTGGTGTCGATGAACGCTCATGGCGGCAGCCGCGGTTCGGTCAAATGGAACGGCCGCGCCTTCGATTAGGCACGGCCGTTCGTGGAAGAGCGACGCAATCCCCCTCGCCTCGCACTTCTTTTCTGGTTCAGGCCACCGTCACCTTGAGATCGCCGATCCCGTCGATGTGGCCTTCGAGCTGGTCGCCACGCTGCACCGCGCCGACGCCGGCCGGCGTACCGGTCATGATGACGTCGCCGGGCGCCAGCCGGAACAGGCCGGACAAGTAGGAGATCGATTCCGCCACCTTCCAGATCATCTGATTCAGGTCGCCGCTCTGGCGGCTTTCGCCATTGACCTTGAGCCAGATCGCGCCGGAATCCGGGTGGCCGATCTCCGATGCCGGAACGACCTCGGAAACCGGCGCCGAATCCTCGAACGCCTTACCGACTTCCCACGGCCGGCCCAGCTTCTTGGCCACGCCCTGCAGGTCGCGCCGGGTCATGTCGAGACCGACCGCGTAGCCATAGACGTGCGACAGCGCGTCTTCCACCGGGATCTCTTCGCCGCCCTTGCCGAGACAGACGACGAGTTCGATCTCGTGATGCACGTCCGAACTCTTACCGGGATAGGGAAACGAGTCGCTCGTGGTCAGGTTGTCCGGGTTCTTCTGGAAGAAGAAGGGCTCTTCCTTGTTGGGGTCATGCCCCATCTCGATCGCGTGATCGGCATAGTTGCGGCCGACGCAATAGACCCGCCGGACCGGGAACGTATCGGCGGAGCCGCGGACCGGTAGCGCCGGGATCGCGGCGGGCGTGAAGACGTGGGACATGGGCGAGTTTCCTTGATTGACGTGGGTTGGGTCAGCCGCGGCTGGCGGCATAGAAATCGACGCGCCGCTCCAGCCATGCGAGGCTTTCCGCCAGGATGAAGGCGAGCGCGAACAGGACCAGCAGCGCCGCCCAGAAATGCTCCATCAGGAAGCGCGAACCGTAGAGCTTGAACAGTGCACCGAAGCCGACGATCGAGACCAGCAGTTGCCCGATGATGACGCCCTTGACGGCGCGGATCACGCCGAGACGAATGCCGGCGAGGATCTCGGGCAGCGCCGCCCAGATGTAGATGCGCCGGAACGCTTGCCAGCGGCTTGCGCCGAAGACATGCGCCATCTCGACGAGCGAGGGCGAGATCGAGCGCACGCCGGCCCGCGAATCGAGAACGATGATCCAGATCGCGAACAAGACGACGGTGAGGATGATGGTCGTCTGGCCGAGACCGAACAGTACCATGATCACCGGCACCAGCGCCGTCAGCGGCGCCGACAGGAAGAGATTCACCCAGGGCAGGAAGATCCGGTCGGCGATCACCGACCGGCCCATCAGGATGCCGAGCGGCACCCCGACCACGATCGCGATCACATTGCCGACGACGAAGGCATAGGCGGTGACGCCGAGCGCCGACATGAAGGTCCGCGTCGGGACGATCTCGACAAGGGTGACGAGGACGGCCGACAGTGGCGGCAGCAGAATGGTGACCTCGAGATGGCCGACGATTTCCCACAGGATCGCCCAGAGAACCAGCGAGCCGACCATGGGGATGCGATGTCCGAAGATGATCATGCCGCGGCCTCAGTCGAGATAGGTCTTGAGCGACTGCCAGATGGCGTCGACTGTATCGAGATAAACCGGATGCCGGCGGATCGCATCGGCATCGCCGTCGCGATTGATGTCCGGCTCGATGATTTCGGCGATCCGGCCGGGCCGCGGCGACAAGAGCACGATGCGGTCGGAGACGTAGACCGCCTCCTCGATCGAGTGGGTGACGAAAATGAAGGTCTTCTTCTCGTTCGCCACCAGGGTCAGCAAGTCTTCCTGGAACTTGCGGCGGTTCTGTTCGTCGACGGCCGAGAACGGCTCGTCCATCATCAGCACGTCGGCGTCGACCGACAGCGCCCGCGCCAGGCCGACGCGCTGGCGCATGCCGCCGGACAGCTCATGCGGGTAGCGCTCCTCGAATCCGCCGAGACCCACCTGGGCGATGTATTTGCGGGAGATCTCCTCGCGCTCGGCCTTCGGCGTGCCGCGCAGCTCCAGCCCGAATGCGACATTGCGCAACACCGTCGCCCAGGGCATCAGCGCGAAGTCCTGGAACACGAAGGCGCGCTCGGGTCCGGGGCCTGCCACGGGCCTGCCATTGACCAGCACTTCGCCCGAGGTCGACGGCAGCAGGCCGGCGATGATCTTCAAAAGCGTGGTCTTGCCGCATCCCGAGGGGCCGAGCAGCGAGGTCAACTGGCCGCGAGGAAAGTCGACACTGACGTTTTCGAGCGCCTGGACGCCGCCAGGATAGAGTTTGCTGACATTGCGGACAGCGACAACGGAATCGGTGACCTGCGACGGAGCGGCGAAGGCAAGGGGGGCGATGGCGTTCACGAAATGGCTCGCTTCTCGGGTCTGAAGATCGTGACCTCGACGCGCTCGATCAGTTCGATGAACAGCACGGAAAACACGATGATGGAGAGGATCGCGGCGTACATGCCGGGATAGTTGGCGATGGAGCGGTTGTAGGTGATCAGATCGCCGACCCCGGTCGGGGTGATCAGCAGTTCGGCGAGGATCGCGCCGATGAAGCCCGAGGCGGCGCCGAGACGAAGTCCGGCGAAGATCACCGGGCTGGCCGCCGGCAGGATGATTCGCGTGATCACCTTCCATCGCGGCGCGAGAAACGAGCGCCCCATCTCGACAAGCGACGCGGGCGTATGGCGGACCGCGGCGTAGGAATTCAGTACGATCACCGGCATCGCCATGATGCAGACGACGATGGTCTTCGACGTCAGTCCGATGCCGTAGGAGAAGACGATCAACGGGATGAGCGCGGCGAGCGGCGCCGCCTGGGCAACGATGAAGATCGGCGAGGCCACCCATTCGGCCTTGGCATTGAGGCCCATGGCGACCCCAATCGCAACGCCGAAGATGGCGGAAATGAAAAGGCCGAGGATCAGCGGCTGCAGCGTGATCGAGAAGGCCACGATCAACGAACCGTCGGCCAGCATCTCCCACAGCGCTGCCATCGTTTCGGTGAAGGTCGGAAAGGCCGGGCTGATCGGGACAAGCCCAGCCCACTGCCAAGCGACACAGAACACGATCACGGACAGAACCCGCAGGGTCAGCGGATGCGTTAAGAACGATGCCGCAGCGTTCGGCTGCCGGTCTCGGAGGGCGGACGGTTCTCCGCCCATCCCGTAGGGCAGGAACCGGGAGAGGCGGAGCCCGGCGGGCTCCACCCCCATGTCGCGATACTCAGCCACCGAGCTTCTGCTCCGCGCGCTGGAGCGGGCCAAGGTCCCAGAAATCCTCGACCTTCAGGCTGTCGGCGGGGCCGTCGAGCTGGCCTGCCTTGGTGTAGAAGACGAAATCGGCCTTCGCCGTGTCCATGCCGCCCTTGGGGTCGAACAGACCGTTCTCCACGCCCTCGGTATAGAACGGCGTGACCTCGTCGAGGATTTCCTGCGGCTGGTCGGAGAGCAGGTCGCGCTTGGCGCGCTCGGTTTCGATGATGGAAGGATCCTCGTTCATCTCCTTCCACAGTCCCAGCAATTCCTCCACAAGGAGATCCGCCTGCTCGGGATGATCGGTGAGCCACTCCTGTGAGGCGAAGACCAGTTCATCGCTCGGCTTGGCGTCGAGGCCCGGCAGGACCTGGAACTTGTCGCCGGCCTTCGACATCAGGATGTTCTTGTTGGCGAGATCGACGATGGTGGCGTTGATCGTACCGTTCATCATGGCGATGATGCGGTTTTCCGACCCCGGCACGTAATTGCGCTGACCGAACTCGATGCCTTCCCGATCGGCGATGATGTTGCCGATCGCCTCGGTGCCGGTTCCACGCGCGTGGAACGTGAACGGCTGGCCGTCGAGATCCTTCCAGCTCTTGTATTCATTGGATGCGACCGGGAAGAACACCAGCCGCGACATCTGGAAGACGGCGCGCAGCGGCACCTTGGCCTTCTGGATGATCGTGTAGGGCGTGCCGACACCGATGTCGGCCTGGCCGCTGACCAGCGCCTGGATCGCCAGTTCCTCCTCGGCGAAGGAGGTCATCTCGTAGTCGAGGCCCTTTTCCTTGGCCCGGTCGAGCGCAACGAGAAACGCCAGCGTTTCCACCGACACAACATCGCCGAGCGCGACGCGGACTTTCTCCTGAGCCATCGCCATTGGCGCGCCAAACCCGATCGCCGCGGCGACGAGGCCGGCAGCGAGCGTGCCTGTCATTTTCGTCCAAACTGTCATTGTTTTCCTCCCGATTGGCTTGGTTTGTGGTTGCTGTCTATAACGACCGCACCGGCCGCTGATGGACCAATCTCTTGCCAATTTGTAATTGGTTAGGGCATATAGATCGAATGATCAAGCCAAAAACTGATGACCGAACGCCGAAGCCAACAGGGATAATGATGCTCGAAACAGAAATTTCCGGACCGGAGGCGATCGATCGTAATGGCGGCGAGAGCGCCCTGGTGCAGCTTCGCGCCTATCTCGCTCAGAAGGAGTTCGCGCTGAACACCCGGCTCCCGCCGGAGCGCGAACTGGCGGAAATGATCGGCGTGTCACGCGGCGATCTGCGCAAAGCGCTGGCCGTCCTGGAGGATCAGGGAGAACTCTGGCGTCACGTCGGCAAGGGCACCTTCGTCGGTGCGCGCCCGGTCGCCGAGCTGGCCTCCGTCGCGATGATCGCCGATCAGACCAGCCCCGCCGAGGTGATGCGGGCGCGCCTTGTCATCGAGCCGGAACTGGCGCGCGAGGCGGCGTTGCACGCCACGATCGACGACATCCGCGCCCTGCGACTCTGCGTTTCCAGCGCCCGCCACGCCGAGACCTGGCGGCAATATGAAAACTGGGACAACCGGCTGCATCGCACGATCGCGGAGGCCGGCAAGAACGCCCTGCTTCTCGCGATTTTCGACACCATCAACGCCGTCCGGCGCACGGTCGTCTGGGGCCGGTTGCGGACCGAGCTGCCACAGCCGCCCGCCAATCACCACAGCTTCGAGGAACATGATCTGATCGTCGATGCGATCGAGGAGCGCAATCTCGGCGCCGCTGCGACCAGGATGCGGTTGCACCTTCAGCAGGTCCAGACCCATCTGATCGCCCGCCACCAATCGGCGGCGGAGTGAGCGCGAGAAGCGACCGACACTCGGGTGAAGCTCTAACCAATTTTCTATTGGTTTACACAATCCGGCGATTCACCGCGTCAGCGAGCGCGGATCGGTGCATCGGGCGACTTTCCGAGGCAAAGGTCTACCCTGCCCGGCCGCCATTCCTCAGCAACGTCGAGGAGACCGGCGAGCGAGGGCCGTGCAAAAACACCCAGGCCGGCGGCCTTCTGAACGGCAGCGCCGCCGCCTCCCGCTCCGTCAGCCGGGCGTGGGCGAAGGCCTGCGCCATCGGCGCGGACAACACCGACAGCGTCGACCCCGGTCGGTCGACCACGGCGATCGGGAACGTCGCGGCGATCCGCCGCCAATCCTGCCAGCGGTGGAAGGAGGCGAGGCTGTCGGCGCCCATGATCCAGACGAAGCGAACGCCGGGGCGTTTCCTGTGCAGGAGCGCCAGCGTATCGGCCGTATAGCGGATGCGATGCGCCGCCTCGAAGGCCGTGACATGGACCCGAGGCCCGCCGGCGAGCGCCTCGACCGCCGCCAACCTCTCCCCCAGCGGGCGCAGGTGGCCGTGGTCCTTCAGTGGATTTCCGGGCGTGACCATCCACCAGATGCGGTCGAGCCGCAGGCGACGCCGGGCGATCTCGGCGACCATGCGATGGCCCTGATGCGGCGGATTGAACGAGCCGCCGAACAGCCCGATGACCATGCCGGGCTCGGTGTGCGGTATGGCGAGCGCCGTCGTGTCGATACCTTGCGGTCGGTCGATGTCGTCGTTTGACTGCCTCACGGGCGGGTCTGGCCGGTCCCGCGGACGCGGTAGTTGAAGCTCGTCAGCTGCTCGACGCCGACCGGCCCGCGCGCATGCATCTTGCCGGTGGCAATGCCGATTTCCGCGCCCATGCCGAACTCGCCGCCATCAGCGAACTGGGTCGAGGCATTGTGCAGGAGGATCGCGGAATCGATGCCGGCGAAGAACACGGCCGCCACAGCCTCGTCGGCGGTCACGATCGCCTCGGTGTGATGGGACGAATGCCGCTCGATATGGGCGATGGCTCCATCGACGCCGTCAACCAACCCGACCGAGATGATCGCATCCAGATACTCGGTGTCGAAATCCTCCTCGCTGGTGGGCTCGGCGGTCGGATAGCGCTCACGCACCTCGTCGGTCGCCCGGATTTCGCAGCCCGCGGTCCGCAGCGCCTCGAGGATCGGCAGGAGGTGGGTGTTCGCCGCCACGCGGTCGACCAGCAGCGTCTCGGCCGAGCCGCAGACGCCGGTGCGCCGCATTTTCGAGTTGACGACGACATCGATCGCCATATCGAGATCGGCGGCGGCGTCAACATAGACGTGGCAGATGCCTTCCAAATGGGCGAAAACCGGCACGCGCGCCTCGTCCTGGACGCGGGCGACGAGCGAGCGTCCACCACGCGGCACGATGACGTCGATGGCGCCGTCGAGGCCCTTCAGCATAGCGCCAACGGCGGCCCGATCGGTCGAGGGCACGATCTGGATCGCGTCCTCCGGCAAACCGGCCTGGGAGAGCCCGGCGGCCAGCGCCGCATGGATCGCGGCCGAGGATCTGGCCGAGTCCGAACCGCCGCGCAGGATCACCGCATTGCCGGATTTCAGACAGAGGGCGCCCGCGTCGGCGGTGACGTTCGGCCGGCTCTCATAGATGACGCCGATCACGCCGAGCGGGGTCCGCACGCGCTCGATCTGCAGACCGTTGGGCCGTTCCCAGGCCGAGATGGTCGCACCGACGGGGTCCGGCAGCGCGGCGACGGCGCGGATCCCATCGGCGATCGCGCCGACGCGCGCCGCGTCCAGCGTCAGCCGGTCGACGAAGGACGCGGTCATGCCGCTTTCTTTCGCCCGCTCGATATCGGCGCGGTTTTCGGTCAGAATCGTCTCCTGCGACTTCAGGATCGCATCCGCCATCGCCTCCAGCGCGGCATTCTTCGCCTCGGTCGGCGCCAGGGCGAGGCTCCGCGCGGCACGACGTGCGCGCTGGCCGATCGCGGCCATCAGCGCCTCGATCGATTCCGCCTCCGTTGCACTCCTGTCGAGCATGTCCACCTCTCCGCTTTCCGTCCTGCTCACGCGATGCGCAGGGATTCATCGGCCGGATCCACCGCCGCTTCCATCACCAGATCGTCGCGATGGATCATCGCCGTGCGTCCCTCGTAGCCGAGCGCCGCCGCCACCTCCGCCGAGCGCAACCCGGCAATCCGCCGCGCGTCTACGGCATCGTAGGCGACAAGGCCGCGCGCAATCCTGCGGCCGTCAGGCCCGGTGACCGCAATCGTATCGCCGCGCCGGAACTCGCCATCGACGGAAACGATTCCGGCCGGCAACAAGCTCTTGCCGGCGCACAGCGCCTTGACCGCGCCAGCGTCCACGACGAGCCCGCCAGTAGAGCCGAGATGCCCGGCGATCCAGCGCTTGCGCGCCGTAACCGGATTGCCGGCGGCGCGAAACAGCGTCGCGCGTTCGCCGCGCTCGATGGCGCTGAGCGGAAACAGCCGGTCGCCCGCTGTGATGATCATTGCGGCGCCCGATCCGGTGGCGATCTTGCCGGCATCGATCTTGGTCTTCATGCCGCCGCGCGACAGCTCCGACCCGGCCGCGCCCGCCATCGCCTCGATGTCCGGCGTAATCCGCTCGACCAGCGGGATATGCCGGGCCGTGGAATCAAGGGCGGGCGGCGCGGTGTAGAGTCCGTCGACATCGGACAAAAGAATGAGCAGATCGGCGCCCATCATCGTCGCGACGCGGGCGGCGAGCCGATCATTGTCACCATAGCGGATTTCGGATGTGGCGACGGTGTCGTTCTCGTTGATGACCGGGAGCGCGCCGAAGCCGAGCAATGTGGTGATCGTCGCGCGGGCGTTGAGATAGCGCCGACGCTCTTCGGTGTCGCCGAGGGTCAGCAGGATCTGCCCGGTCTCGATGCCGTGCCGGCCGAGAATCTCCGAATAGGTCCGCGACAGGGCGATCTGCCCAACGGCCGCCGCCGCCTGGCTTTCCTCCAGCCGCAGCGGCCCGGCGGACATCTTCAGGAGCTTGCGGCCGAGCGCGATGGCGCCGGACGAGACGACGAGGATCTGGCGCCCCTCGCCGCTCAGCCGGGCGATATCCTCGCCGAGCGATTCCAGCCAGGTCCGCTTCAACCCGCTTTGAGGATCGACGAGAAGCGAGGAGCCGATCTTGACGACGATGCGGCCATAGCCTTCGAGACGGTTCGTCATCACTCCTCCCTGGCGGCCTGTGCCTCGGCGAAACGATCCGGCTCGTCCGCGTCGGAAGCGGGAGCAAGGCTGGCGATGCGGCTCTTCATCTGGCGCAGCGCCTCGGTCATGCCCTCGCGGCTCACCGCCGACAGCGCCAGCGGAGGTGATCTGGTCACCGCCGCCAGTTCGGCGAGCTTTTCCGCCCGCACCTCGTCGGTCAGGGTGTCGACCTTGGAGAGCGCCACGATCTCGGGTTTTTCCGCCAGCCCGTGCTCATAGGCCTCCAATTCGTGCCGGACGGTCTGATAGGCGCCCGCGACATCGTCCTCGGTGGCCGAGACCAGATGCAACAGGACGCTGGTGCGCTCGATATGGCCAAGGAAGCGATCGCCGATGCCGACGCCGTCATGGGCGCCCTCGATCAGGCCGGGAATATCGGCAATGACGAACTCGGCGTCATCGATCTTGGCCACGCCGAGGCCGGGATGCAGCGTCGTGAACGGATAGTCGGCGATCTTCGGCCGGGCTCGCGTCACCGAGGCGAGGAAGGTGGACTTGCCGGCGTTGGGAAGCCCGACCAGCCCCGCGTCGGCGATCAGCTTCAGCCGCAGCCAGATCGTCAGTTCCTCGCCCTCGAGGCCCGGATTGGCGCGGCGCGGCGCCTGGTTCACCGAGGTCTTGAAATACGCGTTGCCGAAGCCGCCATTGCCTCCGGCGGCCAGACGATGGCGCTCGCCGACATAGGTCAGATCGCACAGCAGGGTCTCGTTGTCCTCGGCGAAGACCTGGGTTCCGGCAGGCACCTTCAGCGTCACGTCGGGGCTCTTGGCGCCGGTGCGATTGCGGCCCATGCCATGCCCGCCGGTCTTGGCCTTGAAATGCTGCTGGTAGCGATAGTCGATCAAAGTGTTCAGGCCGGCCACCGCCTCGATGAAGATGTCGCCGCCCCTGCCGCCATCGCCACCGTCCGGGCCGCCGAATTCGATGAATTTCTCGCGGCGAAACGAGACCGAGCCGGCACCGCCGTCACCGGAGCGGATGTAGACCTTGGCCTGGTCGAGAAACTTCATGGTGTGCGTTCTTTCGTCTTCTTTTGGCGGCCGCTAATGGTCCGATTTCGACATTTGCATCCCGCTTGGAACACCCTGGCAACCAAATGTCGAAATCGAGGGACCATTAGCAACTCTATGAGGCTAGTGGATTTTTCAAATTTGCCATTTGATCTCGAGTCCGCCGCACATGGGTAACAAATGTCAAATTCAATCCACTAGTCCAGCTCGCCAGTCATAGCGGTCCGGGCCGCCGTTGGAAACGACCCCGTGTTATCGGTTCAATACGGCGCGAGCGCATCCCGGCTCTTGGCGAAGGTCACATCCGAGGTAGCGAGCGGAATTCCGAATTTCGAGACAGTGACATGGTTGGCGACCGTACCGTCGGGACGGCCGGTCATCTCGTGGCGAAAATGCAGAAGCGTGCCGCCGCCGCCCGGCGCATAGCCGTCATAGTCGAGAACGGCGCCGTTCTTCGTCTGAACGCCGACCACCGGCATTGGCGGCGCAAGGTCCCCCGTCTTCAGCTCCGTCGCGACGGTGCCGCCGTAGATGCCCGGGCCGGTCCGCACCAGATCCCAGCGCTGCAGACGCTTGCCATCGGAAAAGGCAAAGCGCTCGTCAAGCTGGAACCGGTCGCCGGTCTGCTTGCCCTCGAATTCGGCGGTGAAAGCCTCGGTGGAAATGAAGGCCGTGGTCACCGTGCCCTTCGAGACCGACTTGCCCTCGAAGAAATCCGGCAGCGACAGGCCGTCCGGATCGGGTTGTGGAAGACGCGACGACGGCGCGACGGTCCAGGCCATGCCCGCTAGCAGAATGACGGCGCCACCTGCGATCACCGACATCCAAGGCCGACGCCTGGCCTGCTTACCCGTCATTTGCCGCCCCACGCCTTCAGAGCGGTCCAGGCGCCGCGATCGAGATGATAATCCTCGGTCGACACACGGCCCGCGTAGACCGAATCCACCATGCCCATCCGACGCATCTGGAATCCGCATTTCTCCAAGACGCGCCGCGAGGTGGCGTTGATCACCCGGCATCGTCCCCAGACGCATTCGATATCCGACGAGACGAAGGCGAAATCGACGAAGGCCTGGGCCGCTTCGGTGCCGTAGCCCTTGCCCCAATGGTCGACGCCGAGCCAATAACCCAACTCGACGGCGCGGCCATCGCGACAGGGCTTCAGTCCCGCGACACCGATCAGGCTGCCATCCGAGACGAGAGTCACGGCGCGGACGAACTCGTCACCGGGATTGGCGATGAAGGCTTTGGCGTCGGCGAGCGAATAGGGATAGGGAATCCGCGCCGTCATCATCGCGATTTGCTTGTCACCGGCCTGCCGGGCGATTGCGGCGGCATCTGCAGCGATCGCCTTGCGCATCACCAGCCGCGTGGTTCTGATCCGACATTCGTCATCGAAGGGGCTGGGGGCCAGACTGTCCTCGGTCATCGCATCGTCCTTCCTCAGACGCGAAAAGGGGAGATGGCGGTCCATCTCCCCTGATCTCGCTCTGAAGTCCGATGCGTCTCGGAAGGATCAGAGGGCCGGGTCGTTGGAACGCCGGCGCTCTGAAGCTCCGGTCACTCGGCGGCTTCTGCTTTCGGCATGACGGCTACGTAGGTGCGCCCGTTCGCCTTGTGCTGGAACGCGACGTTACCCTCGGCCTTGGCGAATAGCGTGTGATCCTTGCCCATGCCGACATTCGTGCCTGGATGCCAGCGCGTGCCGCGCTGCCGGATGAGAATGTTGCCTGGAATCACCGCTTCGCCGCCGAACTTTTTCACGCCGAGGCGCTTGGATTCGGAATCGCGACCGTTGCGCGAAGAGCCGCCTGCTTTCTTATGTGCCATCGTCTGTCTCCTTGCCTGTCAGGCTACCGGATCGGGTTCGCGGGGGAAATCCGCCCCGGACCTATTTCTTCGCCAGCTCTTTAGCCTGCTCGCGCCAATCTTCGATCTGGGCGGCGCTGAACGGCATATGCTCGTCGATCCGCGCCACGTCCTTGTCGCTCAGCTTGGCGATCTGGGCAAAGGTGGTGATGCCCTGCTCGTTGAGCTGCTTCTCGGCGACCGGACCGATGCCCTTGATCGTGGTCAGCTTGTCGGCATCACCCTTCGGGGCGGTGAACAGGGCCGCCGGCGCAGATGCTGCCGCCTGCTTCGGCTCCGCCGCCGTGTCGGCAGCCTTCGCAGGCTTGGCGGCTTCCTCGGTCGCCTTGGCCGGCTTTGCCTTCTTGTCCTCGTCCGGCTTCGCGGCCTTGACGGGCTTCGTTCTGGCGGCCGACGTCTTCGACGGCGCCTTGCCGTCGGTCAGGATTTCGGCGACGCGGATCAGCGTCAGATCCTGGCGATGGCCGCGCGAACGCTTGGAGTTCTGCCGACGGCGCTTCTTGAAGGAAATGACCTTCTTGCCGCGCGTCTGGCCGATGATCTCGGCGGTCACCGAGGCGCCCGCGACGAACGGCGCGCCGATGGTCGAGCCGACCATCAGCACTTCCTTGAACGTCAAGAGATCGCCGGCCTCGCCAGGCAGTCGCTCGATGGTGAACTGGTCTTCGGGGACAACGCGGTACTGCTTGCCACCGGTCTTAATGACTGCGAACATTTTATCTCCGTTCGTTCGATCGGCTCTCGCGCCATAAAAGGCCCGGGCCATCTTCTTGTCAGTCGGTTGCGAATAGGGCGAAAACAAACGGGCGCGGTCAAGCCACGCCCCAATTTGATGTCCGTCACTAGCGGGCCGGGTCCTCAAGGTCAAGTCAACTTTGCAGCCCCGATACCGATCGGTTGCTTGCCTTCCTCGCGCCGGATATGGGATCGGCCGTGGTCGTTGTGACCCGGTCACCTTGGAGATGCGGCATTGCCGCAATCTGTCGTGCCCCGCGGCAAGTATGAGGACAGGACCCGATCATGGCGATACTCGTCACCGGCGGCGCCGGCTATATCGGCAGCCACATGGCCTGGGAACTCCTGGATCGGGGCGAAACGGTGGTCGTTCTCGACCGGTTGTCCACCGGCTTCGACTGGGCGGTGCCGCCCGAGGCGACACTGGTGGTCGGCGATGTTGGCGATGCCGATCTCCTCGATCGCACGATCGCGGCGCATGATGTCGATGCCATCATCCATTTCGCCGGCTCGATCATCGTGCCGGAATCCGTCGCCGATCCGCTCGACTATTACGAGAACAACACGATCAAGTCGCGCGCCCTGATCGCGGCGGCGGTCCGCAACGGCGTCAAGCATTTCATCTTTTCCTCGACCGCGGCGGTCTACGGCTCGCCCGCCACGATCCCGGTCACCGAAGCGGCCGCCACGCTGCCGGATTCGCCCTATGGCTCATCCAAGCTGATGACCGAGATGATGCTGCGGGACACGGCCGCCGCGCATGATTTTTGCTACACCGCGCTGCGCTACTTCAACGTCGCGGGTGCCGACCCACTCGGCCGTACCGGCGAATCAACCAGGGGCGCGACGCATCTGATCAAGGTCGCGTCCGAAACCGCGCTGGGAAAACGCGCCTTCCTCGAACTCTACGGCACCGATTATCCGACCGCCGACGGCACCTGCGTGCGCGACTACATCCATGTGACGGATCTGGTGAAAGCCCATTACCTGGCGCTCGAACGGCTGCGCGCCGGCGGGTCCAGCATGGTTGCCAATTGCGGCTATGGGCGGGGCTATTCGGTTCTGGAAGTGCTGAACGCGGTCAAGGCTGTCGTGGGCAAGGACTTCGAGATCCGCATACGGGGCCGCAGACCCGGCGACCCCGCCGCGATCGTCGCCGATCCGACACGCGCGCGAAAAGAACTTGGCTGGGTGGCCGAATACGACGATCTGCGGCAGATCGTCAGTCACGCGCTCGACTGGGAACGCGCCCTCGCCCGCCGCAATCATCGCTGACCGCGACCAGCGATGTGGGTGTCAGGCGTTGGCGCCCGGATTGTGGTCGGGCCCGGCGCCGAGCCGCTTGCCGGGATTGATCGCCTCCAGCCACAGCAGATAGGCCGCGTGATCGTGACGACCCATCTCCATCTCCTTGGCCAGCGCATGGAAGGCGTCGCGCGCCTTTTCGGTCAGCGGCAGGGTCAATCCCGCCTCCCGCGCCACTTCGAGCGCGTTTTCCAGATCCTTCAATTGCAGTTCGAGCGGGCCGCCGGGAACCCAGTTGCGCTCGGTCATGCGCTCGCCGTGGAGGTCGAGAATCCGTGAGGTCGCAAACCCGCCCATCAGCGCATCGCGCAGCGCGGCGGGGTCGCAGCCGCCTTCCTGGGCAAGCAGCATCGCCTCCGCGACGGCGCCGATCGTGACGGCAACGATCGCCTGATTGGCGAGCTTGGCGACTTGGCCGGCGCCATGGACGCCGACATGGGTCGGCCGGCCCATCGCCTTCAAAACCGGCTCCGCCTCGGCGAAATCCTCGGCGCGGCCGCCGGCCATGATGGCGAGGGTCGCCTCGATCGCGCCCTTTTCACCACCCGACACCGGCGCATCGATATGGCGTCGTCCGGCCTTCTCGATGGCGGCGGCGTGGTCGCGCGCGACGCTCGGCTGGATCGACGACATGTCGATGAACAGCGCGTTGTCCGGCGCGGCGGCGACGCCGCCGCTATCGCCGAAATAGATCTCCGTAACGATCGGCGAATTGTCGACCATGGTGATGACGGCGTCGGCCCTGGCCACGGCCTCACGCGGATCGGCGGCGACGGTCGCGATATCGGCGAGCGCCTCGGCTTTCGCGCGCGTCCGGTTCCAGACGGTGACGCGGAAGCCGGCCTTGGCGATGTTCCGCGCCATCGGCGCACCCATGATGCCGGTGCCGATCAGCGTGATGTTGTCGAGGCTCATGGGCGGCTCCTTAACAAAGATGGACAGCGGGGCCAGGTGTTCGGCCGGCCGCGAAGCGAGATAGAAGTTTACAGGCCCTTGGCCTCGCCGGACTGGCTGCGCAGCAGGTCGAGCGCCTGCCGGTCGGCGCGCTCGCGATGCAGTTCATGGAGACGCCCGGCCTCGATTTCGTCACCTGCCAGTATCGCCGCGACGATTGCCCGGTGCTCCTCGTCCGATTGCGTCGGGCGCGGACGAAGCGGCATGATCGCCATGCGGGCGCGATATTGCTGGTCCCAGTACTGCCGGAGCGTCGCCTGCAGTCTGGCATTGCCGCAGAACGAGACGATCTCGGCATGAAAGATGTCGTCCAGCCGCGACCATTGCTCGATGTCGTCGCGTTGCGTCGCGCGCTCCAGTTGCGCCATTAGGCTGTGCAGGCGGTCGGCTTCGGATTTTGAAAGACCACGGCGGGCGGCCAGTTGCGCGGCCTTGACCTCAAGAGTGGAAAACACCTCGTAGATGTCGGCGAGATCGTCGAGCGATTGGGCCTTCACGGTAATGCCGTGGCGCGGCCGCACCGCGACGAGGCCCTCCTCCTCGAGCCGGATCAGCGCCTCACGGATCGGCGTGCGGCTAAGCGATAGAAGACTGGCGACCTCGGTCTCCAGCAGCGTGGTGCCGGGCGGCAGGCGGCCTTCGAGGATTCGGAACTTCAGTTCGTGATAGGCCCGCTCGCGCGCCGGCATCTTGCCGACGCCCTGCAGCGTCGGCCGTGGCCGCGAGCCGCCCGAAGCGGCTGGCGGGGCCGTCCTTCTGCGACCATTGTCGCTGGCGGTGTCCGGCTTGGTCAGTGCCGGCCTCCCTGCTGCTGGCGCATCAGCGTCTGGTCCTGCGCTCATTCTTTCGCGCCATGTCCTGCCCCGATGCCGTTCAATTCCGCCACGACATCGGAGAGCATCGGCAGGTAATCGTCGCCGCGGCCGATGGCCTCGGCCGTCGCCAGGCCGTTCTTCACGCTCGACGAGACATGCGAGGCGATACCGCTCTCATTGGCCATCGAGACGACGTAGCGCATGTCCTTGTGGGCGTTGCGCAGCGTGAACTTGTGGGCATCCCGGTCGCGTTCGACGACGTATTGCATGAAGGTCTGGTAGAAGCCGCAATCCATCCGGCCGCCGCTGATGACGCCGTGAAACGTCTTGGCGTCGATGCCGTTCTTCGCGCCGATGGCCAGTGCCTCGGAATAAAGCGAGGCATAGCCGAGCGACAGGAAGTTGTTGAGCAGCTTCATCGTGTGGCCGGCGCCGGTCTCGCCGACGCGCACGACCTTGCCGGCCCAGCAGTCGAGGATGGGACGAACCCGCTCGAAATCCTCGGCCGAAGCGCCGACCATGGTGTCGAGCGTGCCTTCCCAGGCTTCCTTCGGCGTTCGCGACAGCGGCGCGTCGATCAGCGTCACGCCGGCCTCGCGGCAACGCTCCGCCACGGCGCGCGTGGACACCGGATTGCTGGTGGAGCTGTCGATGATCGTCGTCGTCGCCCCCTTGGCGTCGAGAATCTCGCCAATTGTTGCCTCGACCTCCGGACTGCCCGGTAGGCACAGGAAGACGATCTCCGCCTTTTCGGCCATTTCGGCGACGCTCGCAGCCTCCTCGGCGCCCCGCGACGTCAGATCGTCGACCGGCTTGCGGTTGCGGTGGGCGAGAATCGTCAAAGGGTAGCCGCCTTCGACGATGTTTTTGGCCATGCCGTGGCCCATCAGGCCAACGCCGATAAAGCCGATGCGCGGACGATCCGTCATGGTGTGTTCCTCTTCGGGTGATGGCCGATCACTGGGCGCCCTGGCGGGCTGCCTCGTCGGCGATATGGGCGCGGATGATCGCGACGAAATCGGTGTCGGCGACGAACCCGGCCTCGACGGCCCGGTCCGCCTGGAAATCGCGCGGCCAGCCCGAAACGATCTTCTCGATCGTGGCGTCCGGCTCGCGCCGGATACGACCAGCCACCTCGTCGCCGGCCACCTCGCGTAACGCTTCGATCATCTCACGGATGGTGACCGACAGTCCCGGCATCGTCAGCGAACGGCGGTGCCCCAGGATCTCGGTGTCCATCGTCGCCGCATGGAGGAGGAAGCCGACCGCCGCTGCCGGGCTGGCGACCCAGTGGCGCACTTCGTCGTCGACCGGCAGGATGGCTTCGTGCCCGGCCAGCGGTTCGCGGATGATGCCGGAGAAGAAGCCCGACGCCGCCTTGTTCGGCTTGCCCGGACGCACCACGATCGTCGGCAGGCGGATGCCGACGCCGTCGACGAAACCCTTCCGCGTGTAGTCGGCCAGCAAGAGCTCGCAGATCGCCTTCTGGGTGCCGTAGCTGGTCAGCGGCGCCTGCAGGAAGGTGTCGGAAATCGGATCCTCGAAGGGTGCGCCGAACACGGCGATCGAGGAAGTGAAAACCAGGCGCGGACGATAGGCGTCGCCCTGCGCGCGGATTGCCTCCAGAAGATGAGACATCCCGTCGAGGTTGATCCGGTAGCCTTTTTCGAAATCGGCCTCGGCCTCGCCCGAGACGATCGCCGCCAGATGGAAGATCATTTCCGGCCGCTTGGCGACCAGCGCCGCGACCGTTGCGGAATCGGCGATGTCTCCCGCGCTGGTTTCGATCGCTATGGGACCGGACCCCTTGTCGAAGCGCGGTTCGACCACGTCGAAGGCGTCGATCGCCTCGACCGGCTGGCCGGCGAAGTTGCCGTCGGCGAGAAGCTTGTCGATGAGCCTTCGCCCGACCATGCCGCCGGCACCCAGAATCAGAATTCGCATCAATCAGTCTCCCTACGGACGGGTCAGAGCGACCAGCCGCCGTCGATCAGCTGGGTGGTGCCGGTGGTGAAGCGACTCTCATCCGAGGCGAGATAGATCGCCAGGTGAGCGATCTCCTCGGGGGTGCCAAGCCGGCCCATCGGCTGGCGCTCGATGAACATCGTCTTGGCCTTCTCGGTGCCGCCGACGCTCTTGCCGAGTTCCTCGATCCGCCCTTCCAGCGACGGCGATTCGATGGTGCCGGGGCAGATCGCGTTGCAGCGGATACCGCTTTTGATGAAGTCGATCGCCACCGAGCGGGTCAGGCCGATCACCGCCGCCTTGGTCGCCATGTAGACGTAGCGGTTCGGCGCCGCTTTGATCGAGGACGCGGCCGAGGCCATGTTGATGATCGAGCCGCCGCCAGCCTCCACCATGCGCGGCAACAGGCCGGAGATAGTGCGATGCATCGCCTTGACGTTGAGGTCGAAGGAAAAGTCCCAGGCATCCTCGTCGCAGTCGAGCACCGTGCCGTGATGGACGAAACCGGCGCAGTTGAACAGAATGTCCGGCGTGTCGATCCGCTTCAGATAGGCGGCGACGGCCGCGGAATCCGTGACATCCAGCGCCGCCGTATCCACAATGCCGACGGCCTTCAGCCCATCCAGCTTCGCCGCGTCGCGGTCGGACGCATAGACCTTGGCGCCGGCCTCGAGAAACGCTTCGGCGACCTTGCGGCCAATCCCCTGCCCGGCCGCCGTGCAGACGGCCACCTTGCCGTCGAGACGCTTCGTCATGCTCACTCCCTGCTCCTGTCCGCCATTGGACGGTCATTCAATGATTGTCGCGTGGCACGCGGGCGCCGGTACCGTCCACCCCGCCCTGCGCCAGGCGCCGATAGGAGACGGCCGGCTCGAGCACCATGCCGGTCTCGAGCTGCGAGATCATGCCGCGCTGGATTTCCTGCCAAGGCGTCTGATGGGCCGGATAGGCATAGCCGCCGGCTTCGGCAAGGGCGGCGAAACGCGCCTGGAGCTCGTCGTCCGGAATGAGGATGTTGGCGCTGCCCTGCCCCATATCGATCCGCACGCGGTCGCCGGTGGCCAGCACCGCCAGTCCGCCGCCAGCCGCGGCTTCGGGCGAGGCGTTGAGGATCGAGGGGCTGCCGGACGTGCCCGACTGGCGCCCGTCGCCAACGCATGGCAGCGAATGGATGCCGCGCTTCAACAGATAATCGGGCGCCCGCATGTTCACCACTTCCGCCCCGCCCGGATAGCCGATCGGACCGGCGCCACGCATGAACAGGATACAGTGTTCGTCGATACCGAGCGCCGGATCGTCGATCCGCGCGTGGTAGTCCTCAGGGCCATCGAAGACCACAGCCCTGCCCTCGAACGCCATCGGATCATCCGGGTTCGACAGGTAGCGGTCGCGGAACTCCGGCGAGATCACCGACAGCTTCATGATCGCCGAATCGAACAGATTGCCCTTGAGTACCCGGAAGCCGGCGTGTTGCAGCAACGGCCGGTCGATCGGCCGGATGACGTTCTCGTCCTCGATGACGGCGCCACGGCAATTTTCGCCGATCGTTCGGCCATTCACCGTCATCGCGTCCTCGGCGATCAGGCCCTTGCTCATCAACTGATTGACCACCGCGGGCACACCGCCAGCATGGTAATAGTCCTCGCCGAGATATTCGCCGGCCGGCTGGAGGTTGACCAGCAACGGGATCTCCTCGCCATAGGTCTGCCAATCGTCGATCGACAGCGCCACGCCGAGATGCCGCGCGAGGCCGTTCAGGTGGATCGGCGCGTTGGTCGAGCCACCGATGGCCGAGTTCACGCGGATCGCATTGATGAAGGAGTCGCGCGTCATGATGTCGGTGGGCTTCAGATCCTCATGCACCATGTCGACGATGCGCTTGCCGGTGAGATACGAAATCTCCTGCCGGTCGCGATAGGGCGCGGGAATGGCCGCCGAGCCCGGCAATTGCATGCCAAGCACCTCGGCGAGCGAGTTCATCGTCGTCGCCGTGCCCATCGTATTGCAATAGCCGGTGGAGGGCGCCGACGAGGCGACCAGCTTGACGAAGCCGGCATAGTCGATCTCGCCGGCCGCCATCATCTCGCGCGCCTTCCAGACGATCGTGCCGGAACCGGTGCGCTCGCCGCGGAACCAGCCGTTGAGCATCGGACCGACCGACAGCGCGATCGCCGGCAGATTCACGGTCGCCGCCGCCATCAGGCAGGCGGGCGTGGTCTTGTCGCAGCCGATGGTCAGCACCACACCGTCGAGCGGGTAGCCGTAGAGCACTTCGACCAGCCCGAGATAGGCCAGATTGCGGTCCAGCGCCGCGGTGGGACGCTTGCCGGTCTCCTGAATCGGGTGGACCGGGAACTCGATGGCGATGCCGCCGGCCTCGCGAATGCCCTCGCGCACCCGCTTGGCGAGTTCGAGATGGTGCCGGTTGCAGGGACTGAGGTCCGAGCCGGTCTGGGCAATGCCGATGATCGGCTTGCCCGACTGAAGCTCTTCCTGGCTCAGGCCGAAATTGAGATAGCGTTCGAGATAGAGCGCCGTCATGTCCGGATTTGACGGGTTGTCGAACCACGCGCGGGAGCGTAGCTGGCCGGCCTTGAGGTCGTTTGTCATCGAGTCTCCGGATGCATCCCTGTCCGCGGCGGCCGTTTCTTCACCGCGACGCCCTGCATAACGTATACATTAGTCCACCTACCATTCAAACCCTTATCCGGCCTGACGGAAAGAGGCGATAGGAGTGGGGGTCGGTATAGGGGAAATCCGTGTTCGGGTCAGTTACCGTTCGCGGCGATGAGATCGGCCACGGTCATCTGCGCCAGGCCTCCGCCGTGGGCGGCTGGCGCGGCGATACGATGAGACACCGACACGGGCCTGGCGAAGCGCGGTTGCTCGGCAATGCGGATCAATCGCGGTTCGGTCCGCACGGCCCGCGACGACGGATTGCGGAAGGGCGGATCGCCGATCCGGCGGGCATTCTTGCGCTTTTCGTAGAACACGTTGCCGCCCGCTTCGACCAGATAATGCATGTTGGTGTAAGGGAAGGTCATTCCCGCGGTATGGAAAAACATCGCTTTGCTGACGCTGGGATGCCGTTCGCCCTTGAGGACGCGCGTGGCCATCTTGGCGGCGAGATCGCGGCCCTTTTGCATCGGCTTCGACAGGACGCCCGGCGCGAACTGGTTCTTCTGGCCGACGACGCCGCAGACGGACTTCGGATAAAGGCCGCTGTTGAGGCGGTTCATCACGACGGTCCCGACAGCCAGCATGCCGTCCGGGCTCGAGCGATTCGATTCGAAATACATCACCCGCGTCATGCATTCATGAGCGGTCATCGCGCGCAGGCGCGGACCGCTGGCGCAGGCTCCGAGCAGTGTCAGCATGGACAGCAGCAACGCGTTGCGGCGAAGAATCGTCGATGTCGTCAAAGTCATCGCGGGGTCTCGATCGTCGGAACGTCGGGCACGTTCGCATCGGCCAAGCCTGCGGAATAAGACTTAACGGGTGGTGCGCTCCCGCTCGGCGAACGCCGAAAAGCGCGAACACCGTTAAGGATCGACTAAAATTTGAGAGAAGCGGCCGGCCGGCGCCGCCCAAACCGCACCGCGCAATGCGGGTCTTTCGGGCGCAGGCTCAGACCTCGGTATCGGCGCGGGCGTAGACGTCCTCGATGCGCACGATGTCGTCTTCGCCGGTATAGCTGCCGACCTGAATTTCGATCAACTTGAGGTCGATCTTGCCGGGATTGTGCAGTCGGTGAACGCAGCCGATCGGCAGATAGGCCGCCTCGTTCTCGTGAAACAGCGTGACGGTGCCGTCGATGGTCACCTCCGCCGTGCCGTGAACCACGACCCAATGTTCGGCGCGATGGTGGTGACGCTGCAGGCTCAACAGCCCGCCGGGCTTGACGCAGATATGCTTAACCTGAAAGCGCTCGCCGATGTCGATGCGCTGATACCAGCCCCAGGGCCGGTAGATCCTCAGATGCTCGCTCGCCTCGCGCCGGCCGACGCGCTTCATATCGGCGACCAGATCCTTGACGCGGCCGGCCTCGCTTTTGGCGGCGACCAGCACGGCGTCCTGCGTCGCCACGACGATGACGCCGTCCAGGCCAACCGCTGTCGTCAGCATTTCCTCGCTGCGGATGAAGCTGTTCGTCGTATCGAGCACGGCGACGGGGCCTTCGAGACGATTGCCGTTGCAGTCCTTGGCCTTGAGATCGTGGATCGCGTCCCACGCACCGATGTCCGACCAGTCGAAGGATGCGGCGAGCACCCCTGCCCGCTCGGTCTTCTCCATCAGCGCGTGATCGATCGATATCTTCGGCGCCTTGGCGAATTCATCCGCGTCGAGCCGGAGGAAATCGAGATCGCGCACCGCCCTTGCGACGGCTTTGCGCGCGGCGCCTAGAACCTCGGGGCAATGGCGCTCCATCTCTTCCAGAATCGTGCCGATGGAAAAGATGAAATTGCCGCTGTTCCAGAGATAACCCTCGTCAACATAGCGCTCGGCCACCTCGCGCACCGGCTTTTCCACGAATCTGGCAAGTCCGTGCGCCCGTTCGCCGAGAATGTCGTCCGACCGCTCGATGTAGCCATAGGCCGTGGACGGGCAATCGGGCTCGATGCCGATGGTCATGATCGGCCCGCCTTCGGCGATCGTCGCCGCCAGCAGGCAGTCATTCGCGAAAGCTTCGGCGTTCTCGATGGCGTGATCGGCGGCGACGACAATGCAGATGCAGTCCGGCGCGCGATCGGCGGCGAGCACCGCCCCAACGGCGACGGCCGCGGCGGAATCGCGGCGTTCCGGCTCCAGGATGATCTCCCCCGTTATGCCGACGGACGCCATCTGCTCGGCCACGATAAACCGAAATTCATGGTTGGTGACGACGATCGGTTCGCCGAATGCCTCGCCCTTGAAACGCAGAAGCGTGGCCTGGAAGGTCGACATTCCTTCATCGAGCAGTGCGATGAACTGCTTCGGCATGGAATCGCGCGATACCGGCCAGAGACGTGTGCCCGCCCCGCCGGCCATGATGATCGGAACCAGAGGATGATCCTGCACGCCGCCAATGCCTCCCAAAGCTCGCCCCATCGCCTATCGTATCGGCCTTGCGTAGCCGATCGATCTATCGCTGTCCATTTGGGCGCTCGGCCGAGCTGAACGCAGGCGAGCCGCGCGACCTCGGGAGGACGAACTCGCCTCCGCGCCAACTTCTGGCGGTTGAAACCACGACAATCTGGCGCAGGTTACGAGCTGACCCTCTAAGAAAAATGAAACCGATGGCCGATAATGTCGGTTTCAACGCTTCGCTATCAGGCACCGCCGCGCGAGTACGAAATGTCCCAAGCCGACAGGGAGCAGGGAGCCATGACACCGTCGAGCCCAGTCTTCCTGCTCATGGGGGTATCTGGTGTAGGGAAAAGCACGGTGGGACAGGCACTGGCCGATCATCTCAATGGCACCTTTCTCGATGCCAATGACTTTCACCTCGCAAAGCATATCAACGCCATGTCCTGCGGTATCCCGATCAACGATTTTATCCGGAAGGGCTGGCTGCGGCGCGTGTGCGGCGCCGTGGAGCGAACCCGCCTGGAGCAGCAACGGCCGGTCTTTCTGGCCTGCTCCGCGCTCAGGAAGAGCAATCGGGACTTCCTGCGCCGCGAGATCGAGGCGCTATGCGTCATTCACCTGGCTGGCGCGCGCAGCCTGATCCATAACCGCATGCTGGCGCGCCGCGACCATTTCGCGCCGGCCGCATTGCTCGATAGTCAACTCCTCGATCTGGAAGCGCCGATCCCGCTCGAGGAGGACGTTCATGTGATCGACGTCTCCCCCAGCCTGCACGACGTCGTTGCCGAGACCCTCGCGCTTGTGGAGACCGTTATGCAACAGCCAGATCCCGTCCGGTAACAAGGATCGCGCTGCCGCCCCTACATCGTCGCGCCGATCTGCCACGGCACGAACTCGTAATCGCCCAGCCCCTGCGCCTCGGATTTCGACATTTCGCCGGAGGCGACCCGCAGCAGCATGTCGTAGATTTCGCGGCCGAGTTCCTCGATTGATCGGCCCTCTGACACGATCCGGCCGGCGTCGACGTCCATGTCCTCGGTCATCCGCCGGTACATCTCGGTGTTGGTCGCGATCTTGATCGAGGGCGACGGCTTGAAGCCGGCCGCCGAGCCGCGGCCCGTCGTGAAGGCGACGAGGTTGCAGCCCGAGGCGATCTGACCGGTGACCGAGGCCGGATCGTAGCCGGGCGAATCCATGAAGACGAAACCGCGCTCGCGGATCGGCTCGCCGTATTTATAGACGCCCATCAGCGGCGTGGTCCCGCCCTTGGCGGCGGCGCCGAGCGACTTTTCCAGAATCGTGGTCAGTCCGCCCTTCTTGTTGCCGGGGCTGGGATTATTGTCCATCGAGCCCTTGTTGCGGGCGGTGTAATCCTCCCACCACTCGATCAGTTTGACCAGCTTTTGACCGGTCTTCACGTCCTTCGCCCGCCGCGTCAACAGGTGCTCGGCCCCGTAAATCTCTGGAGTTTCGGCCAGAACCCCCGTGCCGCCCTGAGCAACGAGGAGATCGCAGGCATAGCCGAGCGCCGGGTTGGCGGTGATCCCCGACCAGGCGTCCGAGCCGCCGCATTGCAGCGCGATGGTCAGCTCGGAGGCAGGGCACGGCTCGCGACGAGCCTGATCGGCGATCGGCAACATCGCCCTAACCTTCTCGACACCCATCTCGATGGTGCGCCGCAGGCCGGCGACGTCCTGGATGTTCATCGCCTGGAACATCGGACCTTTCTCGATACCGTAGGCCTCGAGCAGCCAGTCGATCTGGTTGACCTCGCAACCGAGCCCCACCATCAGCACCCCGGCCACATTGGGATGGCGGGCATAGCCCCACATCACCCGCTGCAGCGCGTCGAACCCCTCGCCGTCGCCGCCCATGCCGCAGCCGGTTCCGTGCACGAACGCGGTGACACCGTCGACATTCGGATAGGCGGCGAGTTCCTCCGGCCCGAACGCTTCGGCGATCTTGCGGGCCGCTGTCGCCGAGCAATTGACCGACGTCAGAATCGCGATGGAGTTGCGCGTGCCGACCCGTCCGTCCGTGCGGCGATAGCCCATGAAGCTGTCGCGCTTCTCTGCCGGAACCGCTGCAACGGGGCGCAGATCGGTCGCGAATTCGTAGTCATGCGCGGTGCCGCGGAATTCGACATTCTGGGTATGAACGTGGGCGCCCGCCTCGATCGCCTCGCCGGCATAGCCGATCACCTGCGCATACTTTATGATCGGCTGACCCTCGGGGATCGCGCGCGTCGCGATCTTGTTGCCGCGCGGAATCATCGTCAGCGTCCGGACATCCTCCACTTCCGCACCGGTTTCCAGCGCCCGCAGCGCCGTCACCACATTGTCGGAGGAGTCGAGGCGAACCGTATTGGTCGACATTATCTAGCTGTCCCTGAAACCGAGGTCGCCGACGCCTTCGAGCGTAGCGGCCCCGCCGTGGTTGAAAATTCGCCGGTGGCTCGCAAACGCGAGCGGCGCATTCATTCTATCCCAAAGAATGACGCACCGACCATTGCGCTACGAGGCGCAGTGAATAAGATGCCGCCGGGAGTCAGCGTATACATTAGGGAGGAATAATATGAAATATCTAAAGCAGTGCTTGGCCATGTCGGCGGCAATGGGCGTCGCTCTGTCCGCGCAGGCGGCCGCCGCCGAGACCGTCCTCAAATTCGCGCATGTCTATGAAGAGAGCGAGCCGTATCACACCTGCGCCGTCGCGGCCTCCGACAAGCTAAAGGCCGCGACCGAGGACCGCTATTCGATCGAAGTGTTCCCGGCCTCCTCGCTTGGCAAGGAAGTCGACATCAACGAGGGCCTCGGCCTCGGCACGGTCGACATCATCTACACGGGTCAGCTCTTCGCCGGCCGCGCCTACGGACCGATCGCCATCGGTGGCGCGCCGTTCATGTTCCGCGACTACGATCACTGGGACAAGTACCGCAGCTCCGACCTGTTCAAGGAACTCGCCGAGGGCTACCGGGAGGCGACCGGCAACCACATCGTCGCGACGACCTATTACGGCCAGCGCCACGTCACCTCGAACAAGCCGATCCTCAAGCCGGAAGACATGGCCGGCATGAAGATCCGCGTGCCGAACGCCCCGCTCTACATGATGTTCCCCAAGGCCGTCGGCGCCAATCCGACGCCGATCGCCTTCGCCGAGGTCTATCTGGCGCTGCAGCAGGGCACGGTGGACGGACAGGAGAACCCGCTGCCGACCATCCAGGCGAAGAAGTTCTACGAGGTCCAGTCGGACATCAACCTGACCGGGCACATCAACGACGCGCTGTTGACGATCGTCGGCGGCCCGACCTGGGACCAGATGGACGAGGCCGACCAGACCGCCCTCTCCAATGTCATGGCCGAGACGGCCGACTGCGCGACCGGGCAGATCCGCGACAAGGAAGCCGAACTGGCGGCGTGGTTCGAAGGGGAAGGCGTGAAGGTCAACAAAGTCGACATCACGCCGTTCCGCGAAGCCACGATGAAGCTTCACAACGGCGAGGACGCCACCTGGGACCAGGAAACCTACGATAAGCTCCAGGCGATCAAGTAAGCCCTGACACTCAGACAGCCACGCCGGGCGGCCACGTTGCCGCCCGGCCTTTGTCCGATTCCCGGAGACCGTCATGGCGTCCCATCCCTCAGACAACGATCCCGGCCCCGCCGTGCGGGCCGAAGTGCCGAGTCCGCTGACCGACCAGCCGATCGATCTGTCGGACATCCGCTGGAGCGACGGAGTGATCCTGTTCGTCTTCTGGCTGCTGGCCTTCGTCGTCTTTCTGCAGTTCTTCACGCGCTACGTGCTCAACGACTCCCTCGGCTGGACCGAGGAGATCGCCCGCTTCCTGCTGATCGGGGTTACCTTCATCGGCTCGATCATGGCGGCGCGCAAACAAAGCCATATCGCCGTCGAACTCATCTACCGCTATTTGCCGCGGCCGGTCCGCTTCGCGCTGCAGATCTTCGTCGATTGCGTCAGCCTCGCCTTCTATGTGGCGATGGGCTGGTTCTGCACGCAGCTCGCCCAGAAGACCCAGCAGATGATGGTGTCGATCGACGTCCCGAAATCGCTCGTCTATTGGGGCGTCGCCATCTGCTTCGGCTTCATGGCGATCTACGCTCTCATGGCGCTGGTGGATCATCTGAAGACCGGCACCAGCCGGCTGATCGACCCGGAGCGTTTCGCGCCGACGACAGCGGGCCTTTGACGCCGGTGCCCGGCGCCCGCGCATTCCCCACCCTTTCCGCGACCGCGACCGGATCCATCCCCCGGCTGTGGATCGCTCGCTCCGAAACCGGCCGGTCCCGATGCTGCTGATCTCCCTCTTCGTTCTCGTGCTCGTCCTGATCATCCTCGGCGTACCGGTTGCGATCGCGCTCGCCGGCTCGTCGGCAATGTTCATCCTGATCGAGGGCCGGGTGCCCGACGTGGTGGTCATCCACCGGATGGTGAACGGCGTCGATTCCTTTCCGCTGCTCGCCATCCCCTTCTTCATCCTGGCCGGCAATCTGATGAACACGGCCGGCATCACCGAGCGGATCTTCGATTTCGCCAAGGCGATCTTCGGCTGGATGCGCGGCGGCCTCGGCCATGTGAATGTCGGCGCGTCGGTGATCTTCGCCGGCATGTCCGGCGCCGCCGTCGCCGACGCCGGCGGCCTCGGCGCGATCGAGATCAAGGCGATGCGCGACGCCAATTACGACCCCGGCTTTGCCGTCGGCATCACCGCCGCCTCCTCGACGATCGGGCCGATCATCCCGCCGTCGCTGCCGATGGTCATCTACGGCGTCGTCGCCGGCGCCTCGATCGGTCAGCTCTTCGCCGCCGGCTTCGTTCCCGGCCTGCTGATGGCCGTGTCGCTGATGGTGATGATCGCGCTCTACGCCCGCTGGCGGAAATATCCGATCGACCAGGCCTTCAGTTTCACGATCCTGTGGTCGACCTTCAAGCGCGCCTTTCTGTCGCTGCTGACCCCGCTGATCATCGTCGGCGGCATCCTGACCGGCGCCTTCACACCCACCGAGGCGGCGATTGCCGCCTGCGCCTGGGCAATGATTCTCGGCCTGTTCGTCTACCGGACGCTGACGTTGAAACGCTTCCTGCGGGTCTCCTTCGACACGATCGAGACGACGTCGGTCGTGTTGTTCATCGTCGCCGCCGCGTCGATCTTCGCCTGGATCCTGACCTCGAACCGGGCGCCGGAGCAATTCGCCGCGCTGATCCTGACGATCTCCGACAATCCGTGGATCGTGCTGCTGCTGATCAACCTGATCCTGCTGGTGGTCGGCTGTTTTCTCGAAACCGTGGCGGCGATCACCATCCTGACGCCGGTGCTCCTGCCGATCGCCATCAAGATGGGCATCGACCCGGTGCATTTCGGCGTCATCATGGTGCTCAATCTGATGATCGGGCTTTTGACCCCGCCGATCGGCATGGTTCTCTATGTGCTGTCACGGGTTTCCGGCGTTCCGTTCGAGCGTTGCGTGACCGCGACCGCACCCTTCCTCATACCGCTGTTCGCCGTCCTGCTTCTGATCACCTTCGTGCCGGCCCTGACCATGTGGCTGCCGACGCTGATCTATCGCTGACGACCTGTAGCGCCGGCCGTTCGCGTCCCCAGACGGCGCGGACGGTATCGATGAACGCCTGGGCGATGTCGCTGGTGCGCCGGTTCTTCGGCGAGAGCAGCTCGAAGGCGCAGACATAACCGATCTCGGTCGGACGGATGGCGCGCAGTTCGCCGGCCTCGACCTCCTGGCGGGCATAGTGGTCCGGCAACAGGCCGATGAAGCGGCCGGAGCGGATCAGGATCAGCTGCGGTTCGATCTGATACACCGTCGCCTCCACCCGCCAGTCGATCTGGCGCAATGAGTCCTCGTCGCGCCAATAGCCCCGATGCACGAACGGCAGAGCGGTGAGCCGCGCGTCTGTCAGTTCGGCATCGGGCGTGAGGAAATCCGGGTGAGTGCGGCCGCAATAAAGGCTGTGCCGTTCCTCATAGAGGCGATCATATTCGATCCCCTCGATGCGGTTGCGATAGCTGCCGATGGCGCAGTGATAGAGCCCATCCGCCACCTTCTGCTGCATGTCCTGCGGCCGCTCCTGGACCAGCACGAGCGTGACCTGTGGCGCGACGCGGCCGAATTCGGCGACCACGTCGGCCAGCCGATTGGCGGGGTCGCTGGCGATGGCGTCGAGGATGCCGATCCGCAATTCGCCCTTCAACTCACCGCGTACCGAAGCGACGTCGGCGGTGAAATCCTGCAAGGCCTTTTCGAGCTGGCGCGCCGATTCATAGGTCGCGCGCCCCTTTTCCGTCAGCCGGAAACCGCCGCGACCGCGCTGGCAGAGGGTGAAGCCGAGCCGTTGCTCGAGCGCCGCCATGTGATTGCTGATCGTCGACTGGCTGATGTTCAGCTCGGTCTCCGCGGCGGCAAAACCGCCATTGCGGACGACTGCGTCGAAGACCTTGAGCAAACGCAGGTCACTCCCAGAAACACGCATGGCCACCCGCATCACATTGATGTTTACCAATGTCAGGATTGATAGTGCGGTATGTCATGGCGCGTCCAGCCCCCTTCCAATGCTCGTGGAGAAGGCGGAGAGCCGTAGTGAGCAATCGATGGGCAATCTCGGGAGGGTCTGACGCTGTCTGAGCACGACGATGGTTGCACTCTGCCACGCCGAAACCCGCTGCTTGCTGCCGTCACCGCGCCGCCGATCGCTCGGGCCGGCCGCTGGATAAAATCCTATGACGGCGCTCACGGCGCCATGATCGATTGCAGCCAGGCGGTTCCCGATCACGCGCCACCGGCCGAATTCGCCGACCGCCTCGCCGTCGCGGCCGCTTCCCCAACGGCGGCGCGCTACGGTGACATCCTCGGTGACCCAGCGTTGCGCGATGCCTATGCCAACCACGTCTCGCGCCTTTACGACAGCGACATCGCCGCCTCCCGCATTGCCATCACCGCCGGCTGCAATCAGGCTTTCTTCGCTGCGATGCTGGGCGTCGCCCAGGCCGGCGACGCGGTGATCCTGCCGGCGCCCTGGTACTTCAACCACAAGATGACGCTGGAGATGCTCGGCATCGAGGCGCGCGTGCTGCCGCTGCGAGCGGAAACCGGATTTCTGCCGCGCCCAAGCGAGGTCGAGGCGCTGATCGACGACCGCTGCCGCGCCCTGGTTCTCGTCTCGCCCAACAATCCGACCGGCGCCGTCTATCCGCCGGAGCTGCTGGCCGAGCTGTTGGACATCTGCGTCCGCCGTGGACTCACGCTCGTGCTCGACGAGACCTATCGCGATTTCCTGGCCCCCGAGACCGGAGCGCCGCATCGCCTGTTCGACACGACCGCCGCGCGCGAGCATCTCGTCAGCCTCTATTCCTTCTCCAAATCCTACGCGATCCCCGGTCATCGGGTCGGCGCGATGATCGCCGGCCCCGACTTCATCGACCAGATGGAGAAAATCATCGACTGCGTGCAGATCTGCGCGCCGCGGCCGGCGCAGGCGGCCCTCCCCTGGGCGATCCACGCGCTCGCTAACTGGCGGGACGACAACCGCCGCGAGATCGCGAAACGCGCCGAGGTTTTCCGGGCCGAGACCGGTCGGCTCGACGGCTGGGCGCTCGAACAGATCGGCGCCTATTTCGCCTATGTCCGGCATCCCTATCGCGGCCTGTCGGCGGAGTCGGTCGCCGAGGCGCTGATGCGCGAGTTCGGGGTGCTGGTGCTGCCCGGCGGGTTCTTCGGCCCCGGCCAGGAAGACCATCTGCGGATCGCCTTCGCCAATGTTCCGGTTGACCAGATCCGCGAATTGGCACGCCGGCTGGCGCTCGGCCTTGCCGGCGGCTTCCGAGCAGACGACCAACCCCATGCCACGAGAACAGCCCATGGATAGCGACAAACTCGACGCGCTGCGCCAGCGCTTTGCCGGCGACAACGAGCGGACGATCCACGACGCCGGATTCGCGGCCGTCGCGGCCAAGTTGTTCGATCCGAAGGGAACGCGCGTCGCGCCCTATGCCGGCCTGCCGACGCTGCTCGACATGCCCTACCGCGCCATCGACTGGTCGGCGCCGGAGCTTGCCGGCCTCGACGTCGCATTGATCGGCGTGCCGATGGATCTCGGCGTCACCAACCGCAATGGAAGCCGCTTCGGCCCGCGTGCGATGCGCGCGATGGAGCGGGTCGGTCCCTACAATCATGTGCTGAAGACCATGCCTGGCGCCGACCTCAGGATCGCCGATATCGGTGACGTGCCGTTCCGCAGCCGCTTCGATCTCGCCACCTCGCACGCGGACATCGAGCGCACCATTGCCGCGATCGTCGAGGCCGGGGTGACGCCGCTCTCCGTCGGCGGCGATCATTCGATCACCCTGCCGATCCTGCGCGCCATCGGCGGCGATCGGCCGGTCGGCATGATCCATATCGACGCCCATTGCGATACCTCGGGGCCGTTCGACGGCTGCAAATTCCACCATGGCGGCCCGTTCCGCCAGGCCGTTCTCGACGGCGTGCTCGACTCGGAGCGCTGCATCCAGATCGGCATCCGGGGCTCGTCGGAATATCTGTGGGAGTTCTCCTTCGAGTCCGGCATGACCGTCATCCACGCCGAGGAAATTCCCGCGATGGGCATCGACGCCGTGATCGCCAAGGCGCGCGCGGTCGCCGGCGACGGGCCGGTCTATGTCTCCTTCGACATCGACAGCCTCGACCCGGCCTTCGCGCCGGGCACCGGGACGCCGGAGATCGGCGGACTGACCACCCGCGAGGCTCAGGCGATCCTGCGCGGTCTCGCCGGAATCGACATGGTCGGCGGCGACGTCGTCGAGGTCGCGCCGCAGTATGACGCGACGACCAACACCGCCCATGCCGGGGCGCAGATGCTGTTCGAGCTTCTGAGCCTCGCGCCCTTTACCCCCGGCCGCCGCTGACCGGCCGCCGCTTCATCACGACTGGCAGAACCAACCAAGGAGACAGAACATGACGACGCGAACCCCGTTCCTCATCAATCGCCGCACGCTCCTCGCCGGAGCGACAATGGCCGGCGCGAGCCTGGCCATGCCGTCCATCCTCCGCGCTCAGGACAAGTCCTTGAAGGTCGGCGTTTACGGCGGCTACTTCAAAGACTCATTTGACGGAAACATCTTCCCGGCTTTCACCGAGGCGACCGGTATCGCCGTCGAAAGCATCGCCGAACCGACCGGCGAAGCCTGGCTCGTCCAGCTCGAACAGGCGGCGCGCGCCGGCGCCGCCCCCGCTGACGTCTCGATGATGTCGCAGGTCGCCATGCGGAAAGGACTCTCGACCGATCTCTGGGCCCCGCTCGATACATCGAAGATCGCTCATTCCGAACATGTGCTACCGCCATTTATCGTCGAATATCCGGACGGGCGGGTCGCGGGCATCGGCGCGGTCGCCTGGTACATCACCCTCGTCACCAACACCGAATCATATCCGGACGCGCCCGAGAGCTGGCAAGCGTTGTGGGACCCCGCCAACAAGGAGAAGCTCGGGCTCCTCGCGCTGGTCTCCAACTCCTTCCTGCTGGAAGTGACGGCGAAGACCTTCTTCGGCGGCACCGACATCCTCGACACCGAGGAAGGCATCCTCAAGGTCATGGACAAGCTTGCCGAACTGAAGCCGAACGTACAGCTCTGGTACCGCGACGAGGCGCAGTTCGAGCAGGCGCTGAAGTCGGGCGAAATCCCGATGGGCCAGTATTATCACGACGTCACCGGCCTTGCCGCCGCCGACGGCTTCCCGGTCCGCTCCACCTTCCCGAAAGAGGGCGGCATCTCCGATTCCGGCTGTTGGGCGGTCTCCAAAGCCTCCGAGAAGCTCGATCTCGCCCATGAGTTCATCGACTACATGACGCAGCCGGACATTCAGGCGCTGCTTGCTCGCAAGGTCGGCACCGCCCCGGTGATCAAGCGGGAACTGCTCGACCTCACCGACGAGGAGTTTTCGGCGGTCTCCTCGGAGATAGACCCGATCGTGCCGCGCTACGATCTCTATGTCGACAAGGCCGACTGGCTGAACCAGAAATGGACCGAGCTGATCGTCGGCTGAGCCCCGCCCTCGCGAAATCGGCCGGTCGTCCTGGCGACGACCGGCCTTAATCACCGGACACAAGAGATGAGCGGCCTCGAACTCGTCAATGTCACCAAGCGCTACGGCTCCATCGTCGCGGTCGACGACGCCGTGCTGAACGTGCCGGCCGGCAGCTTCGTCTGCCTGCTTGGCCCGTCCGGCTGCGGCAAGACCACGCTGATGCGGATCGTCGCCGGACTGGAAACGCCGAGCGCCGGCGACGTGCGCTTCGACGGCGAAGCGATCGGCGACCGCCCGGTACACAAGCGCGACTTCGGCATGGTGTTCCAGTCGCTGGCGCTGTTTCCGCATCTGAGCGTCGGCGAGAACATCGCCTACCCGCTCAAGATCCGCCACCGGGGCAAGGCGGAACGCGAGGCGCGGGTCGCCGAGCTGCTCGACATGGTGCGACTTCCCGGCGTCGCCGACCGGGCGGTGTCGCAGCTTTCCGGCGGCCAGCGCCAGCGCGTCGCGATCGCCCGCGCGCTCGCCGTTTCGCCGAAGCTCTTCCTGCTCGACGAGCCCTTGTCGGCGCTCGACGCCAAGCTGCGCGAGGCGATGCAGGTGGAACTGCGCCAGCTGCAGCAGCGCCTCGGCGTCACCACCATCGTCGTCACCCACGACCAGCGCGAGGCGATGACCATGGCCGACAAGATCGTGGTCATGAAGGGCGGGCGCATCCTGCAGATGGACCGGCCGATCGACATCTATCGCCGGCCCGTCGACCCCTTCGTCGCCGATTTCCTCGGCCAGACCAACCTTCTGACCGCCTCGGCCGAGGCCGGGACGGTGCATGTCGCCGGTGCCCCGATCCCCGGCCTTGAGCTGTCGGTCGGCCGGCGCAGGGCGGAAATCTCCGTGCGGCCCGAAGACGTCTCGGTGCGGCCCGAAGGCGAAGCGCCGATCGCGGCGACGGTCGAATTCATCCGCGACATGGGCTCGGCGGTCGAGGTTTATCTGACCACCGCCGCCGGCCGGATCATCGCGCAAAGGCCCGCCGGCAGCGGCGGGCTTGCCGTCGGCGATCCGGTCTCGCTCGGGCTCGACCCGGCGTCGATCGTCGTCTTTCCCGAAGGCGGGCGCCCGTGAGCGCGGCGGCGACCGCGGGCAAGCGCGGCCGCGACCAGCTGCCGCTGGTCTTTCCGGCGCTGATGCTGTTCGCCTTCTTCGTCGTGCCATTCGGGCTGATGATTGCGGTGTCGTTCTTCGAGCGGGTGCAGGGCGGGTTCTACGTGCCCGTCTTCACCACCGCAAACTACGCCCGCTTTCTCAGCCTATTCTTCGGCGAAATCCTCCTGTTCTCGCTCGGCCTGTCGGCACTGGTCTCGGGTATCTGCCTGACCGTCGGCGCGCCGTTCACCTATCTTCTCACCAAACTGTCGCGCCGCCGGCAAGTGCCGTGGCTGGTGGCGATGCTCGCCGTCCTGTCGCTGTCGGAGGTGATCATCGGCTTCGCTTGGTCGACGCTGCTCAGCCGCACGGCGGGAATATCAAATCTCTTCGCGGCGATCGGGCTGATGGATGGACCGGACGCCTGGAGCCCGAGCTTCGGCGCCGTCCTCGCCGGCATGGTCTATCAGGCCCTGCCCTACGCGGTGCTCGTGCTCTACCCGTCCTTCTCCCGGCTCGATCCCTCGCTTGCCGAAGCCGCGCGCACCCTCGGCGCCTCGCCGGTTCGTTCGTTCCTGACGGTCATATTGCCGGCGATGCGGACGACGCTGATCGCGACCTTCATCATCGTCTTCGTCTTCGCCCTCGGCGCCTATCTGCTGCCGCAACTGCTCGGCAGGCCGCAGCACTGGACGCTGTCGGTGCTGATCACCGACCAGGCGATCTACCAGTCCAACATGCCCTTCGCGGCGGCGATGGCGGTGTTCCTCGTCATCGCCAGCTTGCTGCTCGTGCTGTTGACGACCGTGCTCGGCCACAAGGAGAAACCGGCATGAGCGAGCGGCTTTTTACCCGGTTCTTCCTCTTCCTCGTCGCGCTGTTCCTCGCCGGCCCGCTGGTCGTCATCGCCGGCGTGTCGGTCAACGAAAAGCGCAGCCTGACCTTTCCGCCCGAAGGCTTCTCGTTGCACTGGTACGCCCAGATCTTGACCGATGCCGGCTGGCGCGGCGCGCTGACGACGTCGGTGTTGATCGCGCTCGGCGCGGCGACGCTCGCCGTCTTGATCGCGCTACCGATCGCCTATGTTCTGTGGAAGCGCGTCAGCGTGGTCGGTCGGCTGATCCAGACCCTCGGCATCTCGCCCTTCGTGCTGCCGCCGGTGATCACCGCGCTCGGCGCGCTGAGCTTCTGGGCGACGATCGGCTCCTACGGCGCCTGGTATAGCGTCGTCATCTCCCATGCGATCTTCTTCACCAGCCTGCCGCTGGTGACGCTGTCGCTGGGCTTTTCGACCATCGACCGCGAGGTGACCGAGGCGGCGCGGACCATGGGCGCCGACGAACGCATCATCCTGTCGACCATCGTGCTTCCGATGATTGCGCCCTACATCGTCTCCGGTTTTGCCTTTGCCTTCGTCCTGTCGCTGAACGAATATATCGTCGCCTACATGACCGTCGGCTTCACGATGGAAACCGTGCCGATCAAGATCTTCAACGCGCTGCGCTACGGCTACACGCCGACCATGGCCAGCGTCTCGATCCTGTTCGTTGGAGTCGCCGTGGCGGTCTTCGGCCTCGTCGCGCGCTTCGGCGATCTGCCGCGGCTGCTCGGCGCCTGGAGCGAGGGCGACGAGACATGAGGGTCGCCGCATTCCAGATCGCGGCAAGTGACAGCGATACGACAGAGCGTCTTGCCAGGATCGCGGACGATGTCACGCAAGCGGAACGGGCCGGCGCGACGCTGGCGGTGTTTCCCGAACTCGCCCTGCCCGGCTACGGCGCCGGCGACGCGATCAGGGACGAGGCCAGAAAGCACGGCGACGCTCACCTCGCGGCCCTCGCCGGTCTTGCCGATCAAAGCGGTGTCGCGATCGTCGCCGGCATCGCGCTGGAGCGTGATGGTGCGATCGTCAACGCCGCCGCGCTGCTCCGCCCCGGTGAGGAGCCCGTCGTCTACGCCAAGCGCCAGCTCTATGGCACTTACGAAAAGGCCCTGTTTCGCGCCGGCGAAACGCCTCCCCCCATCGTCGATCTCGGCGGGATGAAGGCCGGCCTGCTGGTCTGTTTCGACGTCGAGTTTCCCGAGCATGTCCGCGATCTCGCCAAGCGTGGCGCCGACATCGTGCTGGTGCCGACGGCGCTACCGAGAAGTCCGGCGGCGCGCTTCATCGCGCGGAACGTGATCCCGGTGCGGGCCTTCGAAAACCAGGTCTTCGTCATCTATGCCGATTGGTGCGGCCTGGACGAACGCTTTGCCTATCAGGGCCTGTCCTCGATCGCGGCCCCAGACGGCAGCCGCCTCGCCGAGGCGAACGACAGCGAGCCAGCGATGCTCGTCGCCGACATCGATCCCGGCGCCTTCAGCGCCAGCAAAGAGCAAACCCCCTATCTCGACGAGCTGCGGGTGGTTTGAGGCGGGGAGCCCCGCAAGCAAATGCGCGCCTCCGCGACGGCCGAAACGGCCGCCGCTTCCCTTGCGCTCTACCGCGTCAGGCGCTTGTAGGTCGGGCGTTTGGGGTTGACCGATTCAGGGCCGAGGCGGCGGATCTTGTCCTGCTCGACACAACCAAGGTCCCCCGTCTCGCCGGCATTTTCTGGGGATTAATACATAACGGATATGATGGCTTGCCTCATACGGATAGAAGCGGATTGCTCAAGCGATGCTCAATAAGAAAATTGTCTGGGCATGAAACGGAGTCTCATGTGAACATTCTACATTCATCGCCGGCAATCGATCTGCTCGCTAAAACCGGGGGCCAGGCATTTCAGACCGTTCTAGCTGATCCTCCATGGCGCTTCACCAATCGAACGGGAAAAGTTGCGCCAGAGCATCGTCGGCTATCACGATACGAGACTCTGAGCGCCGAGGAAATCTGTGCACTCCTGACCTGCCACTGAAGATTTCCTCCATCTGAGATTAGAGTCCGGCCCTTGATTGAAGGACGGACAGATGAAGAGAA
>CANKZU010000017.1 GCA_947488615.1 uncultured Aurantimonas sp. | reverse complement strand
ATCAACCCACGCATCAGGGCGTAACAAAAACGACAAAGGCTCTAATCGCCGCTGGATGACAGTTCAGTGGCAGGTCACGTTTGCTACATAAGGGCGCATAAATGGGTAGACAGGCTCCTGGGCGCTATCTATATAGCCGCTACCGAACGCCTCGGCGTCGTGGGTGATTAGCTCAGTTGGTAGAGCAGCTGACTCTTAATCAGCGGGTCGTAGGTTCGAACCCTACATCACCCACCAAAACATCCTTCCAACAATCTGTATGATGTTGTCCTGATAGGCGGCGGTGGGAAATGGCCGAATACGGAGCAGCGGCGACATGACCAGCGACGACGTTCTTGCGATTTTCCGCGAGGCGGGGGCCTATCTCGAAGGCCATTTCATCCTGACGTCCGGCCTGCGCAGCCCGGTCTTCCTGCAGAAGGCCAGGGTGTTCATGCATCCGCCCTTGACCGAGCGTCTGTGCCGTGCCCTGGCCGAGCGGATTCGGGCGGATGTGGCGGGACATATCGACTACGTCGTCGGGCCGGCGATCGGCGGGCTGATTCCGGCCTATGAGACCTCGCGCCATCTCAAGGTGCCGGCCGTCTGGGTCGAGCGGGAAGGCGGCGTCTTCAAGCTCCGCCGGTTCGACGTGCCGCGCGGCTCGCGTGTCGTAGTGGTGGAGGACATCGTCACGACCGGGCTGTCGATCCGCGAGACCATCGCGTGCCTGGAGGAGCTGGGAATCGACGTCGCGGCGGCGGCCTGCATCATCGATCGTTCCGCCGGTCAGGCGGATGTCGGCGTGCCGCTCATCGCGCTGGCCGAACATGCGGTTCCTGCCTATCCGGTCGATGCGCTGCCGCCCGATCTCGCCGCAATTCCGCCAGTCAAGCCCGGTAGCCGGACGCTCTGAGCCGCGACCATGGCTGGCGCTTGTCAAGCCGTTTACGGAATGTCGTCGTCGCGTCCTATATAGGTGGTGGACCATGGCCGGCGCGCCGGCGAGATGAGGAATGCGACGGGCATGCTGTTCGGGCGACGCCATCCGGAAAAGTTTGGATCGAAGCTCCGCACGCTGCTTTGGCCGCGCCGCTCGTTCTCGCGCTCGTTCCGTTACCTGCAGAAGCGGGTTCTGCGGCTCAATGCGACACCGCACGCCATCGCCGCCGGCTTTGCCGCGGGGGTCTTTTCATCCTTCACGCCCTTCATCGGCTTCCACATCCTTTTCGCTTTTGCCGTCGCCTATCTAGTCGCAGGCAACATGGCGTCTGCGGCGCTCGGAACGGCGGTCGGCAACCCGCTGAGCTTCCCCTTCATCTGGGGCGCGACCTATGAGCTCGGACAGTTCTTCCTGACCTCACGGACGATCGATGGCACGGCGCCCTCGGGGATTGGCCGCGCCTTGACGCATATGGATTTCGCCTCGATCTGGACGCCCATCGTCAAGCCGATGCTGCTCGGCGGGATTCCCCTCGGCACCGCTGCCGGGTTGCTGGCATACGGGTTGGTGTTCGTGGCGGCGCGCAGCTTTCAAAAACACCGCACTCGGCGCATTTTGGAGGGGCGGCCGCGGGCCAGACCGCTTCGGGGCGCCGAGAAGGCCGATTCTTCGGCTTATGCGGAATGCAAGCGCAACAAGATGCTTCGCGATGGCGACGTTCCGGCTCAACGCTCCGTCACGCTGACGGGAAGCCTGCGCGCCTCCGACGAAGTTTAACGATTCGGTGCATTGCTCCGGTGAAAGCGAGCCGGTAGAAGGCGCCGAGCGGCGTTATTGCGGCGCGAAACTGCAACGAAGGGCAGGGCATGGTCGACGAGGCCGAACGGGCGGAACAAGGCGGCGGCTTCGGCGAAACCGTCAAGGTCATCGTGCAGGCGCTGCTCCTGGCGCTGGTTATCCGCACGTTTCTGTTCCAGCCATTCTCGATTCCGTCCGGATCGATGATGCCGACGCTGTTGGTGGGCGACTACCTCTTCGTGTCCAAATGGAGCTACGGCTTCTCGAAATATTCGATCCCGTTCTCGCCGCCGCTGTTCGAGGGCCGGCTGCTCGGCTCCGCCCCGGATCGAGGCGATGTCGTCGTCTTCCGCAAGCCGGGCGAGGAGGACACCGACTATATCAAGCGTCTGATTGGCCTGCCGGGCGATCGCATCCAGGTTCGCGATGGTCTGCTCTCCATCAACGGCAAGGCGGTTCCGCGCGAAGTGGTGGGCGAGTTCGTCGCGGACGACGGAACCACCGTGCCGCAATATCGCGAGACGCTCCCCAATGGCGTCTCCTATATGACGCTTGATCTCAGCCCGAGCTCGGCCGGCGACAACACACGCGAGTTTGTTGTGCCGGACGGACATTATTTCATGATGGGCGACAACCGCGACAACTCGCTGGATAGCCGGTTCGACGTCGGTTACGTTCCCTTCGACAATCTGGTCGGCAAGGCGCAGGTGATCTTCTTCTCCGTCCAGGACGATGTGTCGCCGCTCGAAATCTGGAAATGGCCGACGGACTTGCGCCCGAGCCGCATCCTGACATGGCTAAGCTGAAAGCCGACAAGTCGCTCGACGAGCTCGAACGCCGGCTCGGCATTCGATTTCGTGAGCGCGCGCGGTTCGAGCGCGCGCTCACCCACTCGAGCCTGCGGCCCTCCGGTGGCAACGACCGTAGCTACGAGCGGTTGGAATTTCTTGGCGATCGGGTGCTCGGCCTTGTGATCGCCGAAAAGCTGTTCGAAATGTTTCCCAGCGCCGACGAGGGCGAGCTGTCGTTGCGGCTGAATTCGCTGGTCAGCGCCGAGACCTGCGCCGAAATCGCCGATGAACTCGGGCTCTACGAATTCGTCCGTCATGGCGGCGATCTGAAGAAGCTGAAGGGCGAGCGGACAAGAAGCATCCGCGCCGATCTCGTCGAGTCGTTGATTGCGGCGATCTATCTCGGCGAAGGGCTGGAGACGGCGCGCGGCTTCATCGTCGCCCATTGGGCGGGGCGTCTCGACGACGCCGGGAGCGCCCGGCGCGATCCGAAGACGGCGCTGCAGGAATGGGCGCACACCCGCGGGCCGGAGACGCCGCACTATGTAATCGTAGACCGATCCGGCCCCGACCACGATCCGGTGTTCACCGTCCGTGTCACCGTTCCCGGTGTCGAGCCGGCGGACGGCCAGGGCCGCTCGAAGCGAATTGCCGAACAGGAGGCCGCCACCGCGGTCCTCATCCGCGAATCTGTCTGGAAGGACGACAATTGACCGACCAAGACGACCAGACCCACGACACCGCGGTCCCGGCGGAGGGCGCTCTCGCGCCGACCCGCTCGGGCTTCGTGGCGCTGCTCGGCGCGCCCAATGCCGGCAAGTCGACGCTGGTCAATCAACTCGTCGGCACAAAGGTCTCGATCGTCACCCACAAGGTACAGACGACGCGGGCACTGGTGCGCGGAATCGCGATCCGAGATCGGACCCAGATCGTCTTCGTCGACACGCCGGGCGTTTTCGCGCCGAAGCGGCGGCTCGACCGGGCGATGGTACGCACGGCCTGGTCCGGCGCCAGGGACGCCGACATCGTGCTCGCCATCATCGATGCCGACCGGGGCATCAGCGAGGATGTCGAGACGATTCTGGAGCGGCTGCAGAGCGTGACACAGCCCAAGGTCCTGCTGCTCAACAAGGTCGATCGCATGAAGCGCGACCGCCTGCTGGGACTGACCAAGGAGATTTCGGAGCGGGGCGATTTCGCCGAGATCTTCATGATCTCCGCGCTCAACGGTTCGGGCTGCGATGATCTGATGACATATCTGGCCCGGGCGCTGCCGGAAGGCCCCTGGTATTATCCCGAAGACCAGATTACCGATCTGCCGCTGCGCCAGCTCGCCGCCGAGATCACCCGCGAAAAGCTCTTCCTGCGGTTGCATCAGGAACTGCCCTATTCGTCCCATGTCGAGACCGAATTGTGGGAAGCGCGCAAGGACGGCTCGGTGCGTATCGAGCAGACGATCTATGTCGAGCGCGACAGTCAGAAGCGTATCGTCATCGGTCACAATGGCGAGACCATCAAGGCAATCGGCCAAGCGGCGCGCAAGGAAATCATGGAAGCGGCCGACCAGACGGTCCACCTGTTCCTGTTCGTCAAGGTGCGCGAGAATTGGGGCGACGATCCGGAGCGCTACCGCGAGATGGGACTGACTTTCGAGAAATAGCGATCGTCGGCTCCATCGCTGGACGCTCGTGCCGCGCCGGATAGGCTCACGGCAAGAGGCGCTTCCGACGGAGACGGTTCAATGGTGGGCGATACGGAACCAGACGTGGACGTCCTGCAGGACGCGATGCGGCCGGAGAGCACCGGCAATTTTCTCGTGGTGTTCGAGGATGATGTCGATCTGGATGCCCGGGCGCGGGCGGTCGACCGGGCCTGCGGCGCCGCATCGACGAAAGGGGCGTCGGCCGTCTCTATGATGTTCTCGGCGTCGGACCGGGCGACCGCCGCCAGTGAGCAGACGCGCGCTCGCATGTTCAGGCGTTTCGGTGTCGCCGTGGTCGAGCCGGTGGCGGATACGCAGGCCGCCGCGATCCAGCAAGCTCTGAAAGAGGAGCAGGGCGTTCTGGAAGTCCGGCCGGAGTACTATCTCTTCGCCCTGGACCAGTTCGTGGACACGTCCGAGTCCACCTGGGGCCTCAAGGCCACAGGTGCGGTCGACAGCCCCTTCACGGGAAAGGGTATCAAGGTCGCTATCCTCGATACGGGAATCGCGGCAGATCACCCGGATTTCCAGGAGCGCTCGATTGCCCTGGAGAGCTTTGTCCCTGACGGATCAACGGACGATATCCAAGGCCATGGCACCCATTGCGCCGGAACCATCTTCGGGCCGCGCGTTCACGGGCCCGGCTCCGTGCCGGGATATGGCTGTGCTCCCGACGCGACGCTCTATGTCGGGAAGGTCCTCAACAATTCCGGTTTTGCCCCCGAAGGGGCTGTTTTCGAGGGAATGGAGTGGGCGCTGGATGCGGGCTGCGACATCGTTTCCATGTCCCTGGGGCGTGCCATCCGGCGCGATGAGCCGCCGTCCATGATCTATGAAAGAATCGCAACATCCGCTCTGAATGGGGGCTGTTTGTTCGTTGCCGCCGCGGGCAACGACAGCGCTCGCGCCTCGGGGCGCATCGCCCCGGTGTCCGAGCCCGCGAACACGCCGTCCATCATGGCGGTCGCCGCCGTCGACGAGACTCTCGAGGTTGCCGATTTCTCCAACGGCGGCATCAATCGGAACGGCGGTTCCGTTGACATTGCCGCGCCCGGAGTTGGAATCTTTTCCGCCGCCCCGGCGCCGCGCTTCTACAGGACGCTGCAAGGCACCAGTATGGCGTGTCCGCATGTCGTAGGGATCGCGGCGCTGTGGGCGGAATCGGATCCCGCTCTGCGGGGGCGGCCTCTCTGGGATGCTCTCGTCAACAACGCGAGCGCGCTGGCGGGACCGGAGCGAGACGTGGGAGCGGGGATCGTCCAAGCGCCGGGCGCCTCGCGAGGCAGGATTGCTTAAGGCGGTGGTCAAGGGTGGCCCTATCAGCTCGTTATGCCGCCACACTCGCCCATATATGCTATACAAGCGCCCCAACAGCCGGTGACAGAATGGCTGGCATCCCATGGAGATGTACATGTCGGGCATGAAGCTGACAGTCACGGTCGACGCTCAACATGTGAGCGTAACAGACGAGATCGCCGAGACCCTTTCGAAACGGGGGTTCAAGGTGGAGCGCGTTTCCCGGCGCGGTGGCGCCATCTTCGGGTTTGCGGAAGCGAGCGTTGCCCATCAGCTTCGCAGTGTCGAGGGCGTGCAGGATGTGCGACCCGAACGCGGCTACGAGCTTCCTCCGGTGAACGATCTGGTCCCGCAATAACCAACGATCGGCAGAGTTCTCCGATGGCCCGGTCCGCAGGCCGAAGCTGATGGAATGGCGTGAGGACGCGATCGTGTTGGGCGTGCGCCGGCACGGCGAGACCAGCGTCATCGCCGAGGTGATGACCCGCGAGCGCGGCCGCCATCTCGGTCTCGTGCGTGGCGGGCGCTCGCGCAAGCAGCAGCCGGTGCTCCAGCCTGGCAATTCCGTCGCCATCCATTGGCGGGCTCGACTCGACGAGCATATGGGCACCTTCCTCATCGAGCCGCTGGAACTGCGCGCGGCGCGGCTGATGGAAAACGGCATCGGCCTCAACGGCGTCCAGCTTGTCGCCGCGCATCTGCGGCTGCTCGCCGAGCGCGACCCGCACGCCCGCCTCTATGACGGGCTGGTGGTGATCGTCGATCATCTGGATGAGCCCGACAAGGCGGCGGAATTGATGCTGCGCTTCGAGATCGCGCTGCTGGAGGAACTCGGCTTCGGCCTCGACCTGGAGCGCTGCGCGGCGACCGGGCGGCGGGACGATCTCGTCTATGTCTCGCCGAAGACTGGCCGGGCGGTCAGCCGGGACGCCGGCGAGCCGTGGCGCGACAAGCTGCTGCCGCTCCCCGCCTTCCTCGTTGAAAGCGACACGGCGTGCGACCCGCAAAGCCTCGTCGCCGGGTTTCGCATGACCGGCTATTTCCTCGCACGGCATGTGTTCGAGCCGCGCGGCCTTGCCGAGCCGCTGTCGCGCGCCGGGTTTCTGGCCGCCATCGAGAAAATCCGCGCTCGGGCAAGCGCCTGATCGAACGCCGCCTTACGCCGGCAGCATTTCCCGCTCCACCGGCGCCTCGCGGATCGGCCAGTGGACGACCGCGGCGATCAGGCCGAGGATGACACCGAGCCACCACACTGGGTCGTAGGAGCCCATGGCAACGTAGAGATAGCCGCCGAGCCAGACGCCGAGGAACGAGCCGATCTGGTGCGACAGGAAGACCAGTCCGCCGAGCAGTCCCAGATAGCGGGTGCCGAACATGATCGCGACGAGGGCGTTGGTCGGCGGCACCGTCGACAACCACAACAGACCCATCACGGTGGAGAAGACGACGACCGTCGCCGGCGTCTGCGGCGTCAGCAGAAAGATCGTCACCGCTATCGAGCGGCCGATATAGATCAGGGCGAGGAAATGCGGCTTGGAATAGCGCTGGCCGATCAAGCCCGAGCCGATCGAGCCGATGATGTTGAAGAAGCCGATCAAAGAGAGGGCGGTCACCGCCCAGACCGGCGCCATGCCGAGGTCGGCGATATAGGCCGGAAAATGCGCGGTGATGAAAGCGACCTGGAAGCCGCAGACGAAGAAGCCAGTGGTCAAAAGCAGATAGCTCTTCGTCGCGAAGGCTTCACGCAGCGCCTCGCCCATGGTCTGTTCCACCTCCGCCTGGAGGTTTCCGGAGGTGCGGCTATTGCCGCGCAAGGCATAGGCCAGCAGCGGCACGAGCAGCATCATGGCCGACAGGATGAGCAGCGAATCGGACCAGCCATAACTATCGATCAGCGCCTGGCTGAGCGGCGCGAACAGGAACATGCCGGCCGAACCCGCCGCCGTGCCGAGACCGAAGACGAAGGAGCGCTGCTCGGGCGACACCCGCCGCGCGAAGGCCGCCAGCACGATGCCGAACGAGCCGGCGGCGACGGCAAGGCCGACGAGGACGCCGGAACCGATGGTCAGCCAGAACGGCGTCGGGGCAATGGCGGTAACGCCGAGCCCGGCGGCATAGAGAAACCCGGACAGAATCAGTACCCTGGCGGTGCCGAAACGATCGGCGATGGCGCCGAAGATCGGTTGCCCCGCGCCCCAGAACAGGTTCTGGATGGCGATCGCGATGGCGAAATCCTCGCGACTCCAGCCATGCTCGGCGAGCATCGGAATCTGGAAGAAGCCGATCGCCGAGCGCGGGCCGAAGGTCAACAGCGCGATGGCGCAACCGGCGGCGATCGCGATCCACTGGGTTGTCCCGACTCTGACGGTCGATGTCGCGCTCATGCTTCGGTCTCCGGGTTCGGCTCGCAAAGCGTTAGCATCCGGATCGCGGCCGAGGGAAACGCGTTTCGGTGATCAGTCCGATCACCGGACGGAATGCGAACGCGTCTGTCGTCTCCGTGGGCCGAGAGGCGTCTAGCCTTCCCCCAGCCTCCCAGTGTCGCTAAAAGGTCCGCGACAGCCGAGGGAGGGGCGCTTGCAGTTGTTCGAACGGATCGCGCCGCTACGTGCCGCGCTGAAGGCGCATCGCCTCGCCGGCGAGACGATCGGCGTCGTGCCGACCATGGGCTATCTGCATGCCGGGCATCTGAAGCTGGTCGAACGGGCTGTGGTCGAGAATGACCGGGTCGTGGTCACCATCTTCGTCAACCCGACGCAGTTCGGTCCGAGCGAGGATCTCGACGCCTATCCCCGCGATCTTAAGAGCGATCTGAAGCGGCTTGGCGGTTTCCCGGTCGACTATGTCTTCGCGCCGCCCGTCGACGAGATGTACGGCCGGCCGATGCAGGCCTTCGTGGATCTGAAGCCGCTCGGCGACATCCTGATCGGCGAATTGCGCCCCGGCCATTTCCGGGGCGTGGCGACCGTCGTCACCAAGCTCTTCAACATCGTCCAGCCGGACCGCGCCTATTTCGGCGAGAAAGACTATCAGCAGCTGACGATCATCCGGCGGATGGTCGCCGATCTGGAAATGCCGATCGAGATCGTCGCCGTGCCGACGGTGCGCGAAGCCGACGGCCTTGCCCTGTCGTCGCGCAATGTGCGCCTGTCACCGGAAGATCGCGCGGTTGCGACCGTTCTCGCCGACGCTCTCGACGAGGGCGAGAAGTTGGTCGCTGGCGGCGAACGCGATCCGGCGACGGTTCTCTCAGCCGTTCGGGCGATCATCGAAGCCGAGCCTCGTGCCGGTCTGAAGTCTCTCGACCTCCGCGACGCGGCAACGCTCGACGCCGTCGAACGGATCGGCGAACGGCCGGTGGTGCTTCTGGTCACCGCGCAATTCGGAGAGGTTTTACTGATCGATCAGCGCGTGGCCGCGCAGAAGAGCCGATCGGCTCAAACGGGAGAATGCGCATGAGTTCGCCGATCCGCACGACACGCCTCACGGCGCCGCAGCTGCGTGCGCGGAAGGGCGCGACGCCCATCGTCGCCGTCACCGCCTACAACACGATCATGGCACGGCTCGTCGATCCGCATGTGGATTGCATCCTCGTCGGCGATAGCCTGGCGATGGTCGAGCACGGCATGGGGTCGACGCTCGGCGCGTCGCTGGAACTGATGATCGCCCATGGGCGGGCGGTGATGGCCGGAACGTCCAAGGCGCTCGTCGTCGTCGACATGCCGTTCGGCAGCTATGAAGCGAGCCCTTCGGACGCGTTCCGCGCGGCCGCGCGATTGATGGGGGAGACAGGCTGCGGCGCGGTCAAGCTCGAAGGCGGAACCCGCATGGCCGAGACGATCGCATTTCTGGCCGAGCGCGGGATTCCGGTGATGGCCCATGTCGGGCTGACACCACAGTCGGTGAACGCCCTCGGCGGCTTTCGCACGCAGGGGCATGACGAAGCTGGACGCGACAGGATACTCGCCGACGCGCGGGCGGTCAGCGAGGCGGGAGCCTTTTCCGTCGTGCTGGAGGGTATCGTCGAGCCTTTGGCCGAGGCGATCACGCTGGATATCGCGACTCCGACCATCGGTATCGGCGCGGCGGCGGCCTGCGACGGGCAAATCCTCGTGCTGGAGGACATGCTGGGTCTGACCGAGAAAGCGCCCCGTTTCGTCAAGCGCTACGCGGCGCTCGGCGAAGCTGTCGGCCAGGCGGTGTCGAACTACGCCGAGGAGGTTCGGGCGCGAGACTTTCCTGGGCCGGAACACGTCTATCTGCCGCGGGGTTGAGGCAGGCCTTCTTCCGCGACCTTCGGCGCTAACGGCGGGACTTTACTGCTAAAGCGCCAGCGGCAGAACGAAGGGCGTGCCGGAGAAGGCGTCTTCGCCGCGACCGATCGCATGGATCGCCGCGACCATCCGGCCGCCGCGTTCGAGCTTTTCGTCGGCCAGCGCGACGAGCCGCCGATTGGGCGTTGCGGACGGGGCGCGTCGCCGCAGCTCCTGCGCCAACGCGGCTTCCTCAAGGTCCGGATTGATCGCCAGCGCCAGGATGAAGGCGGCGGCGGTGGAGCGGCTGATCCCCGCCCAGCAATGGATCGCCAGTGGCTTTTCCCGGTCCCAACGCCGTCCGAACACGAGCAATTCGTCGATATGGTCCAGCGACGGCGCGATCATGCCCTCGACCGGCTCGGCGATGTCGTTGAAGCCGAGAAACAGATGGCGCTCGGCGACAATTCCCGTCGGCCGAGGCACGGACGTATCGGCATTGATCAGCGTCACGAGATCGCGTGCGCCGTGCTGGGCGACGGTGGCGGGCAACTCGGCGAGGGAGGAAACCACGAGATAGGACATGCGCGGACATTATGTCTGGTGCGGTCGCGCTGTCACCCCCGCCTGGCCGCTTTGCCGGCAATTGCCGTTGAGGCCGCTACGGCGCCGTCGAGTTCGGCGAATCGCTGAAGGAAGGCCGCCTCCGTGGCCGCCGTCGGCACGGGCGCGAAATCTTCCGCGTCGAGGCGCGCTGCTCCGGGCTTGCCGAAGAACGCCGCCGCTTCATGGGCTTCGAAGCCGGCGAGCAGTGTCGCCTCGAAATAGGCCGAGATCCGGTCGGCGGCCTTGATCGCCTTCTCGACCGGAGCGGGAAGCCTCGACGGCAACCCGAAGCGCAGATGCACCGCCGCCTGGAGCCGCCTTTCGACCAGCTTGTAGTCGCCGCCCATGACGCTTTTGAACGGCGAGATCATGTCGCCGATGACATATTCCGGCCCATCATGGAGGAGGGCGGCCAGTCGCCAGCGCGGGTCGTTTTCGCCTCGCGCCACGATCGCCTCGACGATCAGCGAATGTTGCGCGACGGAGAAAGCGTGATCGCCGCGCGTCTGACCGTTCCAGCGGGCGACGCGGGCGAGGCCATGGGCGATGTCCTCGATCTCGACATCGAGCGGCGAGGGGTCGAGCAGATCGAGTCGGCGACCCGACAGCATGCGCTGCCAGACGCGCTTCGGCTTGGGTCCGATGCGGCTCATGCTTCGGTCCCGGACGCGGCCTGGGCCGGCTCGGGTAGGGCGAATCCAGCCCAGGGCGGGATCGTCGCGGTCAGGGGGACACCGTCCGAAGACAGCGTTTCACCCTTCGCCAGCGTGTCCGCCAGCCGGTCGATCCGGACGAAACCGAATCCGTCCGCGCCGGTCGTCGCCAGCACCGTTCCCACGGTCTTGCCGCCAGCCTCGATCGTGGCGCCGGGGGTCAGATGCCGCTCGCCGGACAAGAGCATCAGGCGGCGCCGCGCGGTGCCGCGATGCTGCATCCGCGAAACCACCTCCTGGCCAACGAAACAGCCCTTCTTGAAGGAGACGCCGCCATTCTGATCGAGCAACACGTCATGGGGAAAGACATCGGCGCCGGGATAGTCGGTCTCGGCCTCGGCGACGCCGCTTCTGACGCGCAGGGCGTGATAGTCGTCCGGGTCCGCCTCGTCGATTCCGGCGGGCGCGTCGCCATAGAGACGCGCGACGTTGCCGTCCGGGAACCGCCGGTCGACGAAAGAGCCGGTGCGAGCAGCGCTCGCCTCGCCCCACAGTGCGAACACCGGCGTCGCTTCTGGCTCGATCATGACCTTGCTGCGCAGGCGATAAAGTCCGAGGCGTTTGGTCAGGCCCACCGCCGCGGTCAGGGCGCAGTCGAGGCGGTAGCCACCATCGATTCGTCCGATCAGGAAGTCGAACAGGATCTTGCCCTGCGGTGTCAAAAGCGCCGAGGGCCGCATCTCCGCCGCGCCGAGCTTGTCGAGGTCGGCGGTGACCAGCGTCTGGAGGAAATGATCGGCATCGTCCCCGGTGACGGCGAGGACGGTCCGCTCCGGCAATTGGGCGTAGGGCATGGGCGGCTCGCTTGTGTGATCCAGCTCAGTTACGTAAGCCGGACACGGCAAAGGGACAAGCACGGGATAGCATCGATGGGCATGATCGCCACGACCTACGAAACGGTTCTGAAAGGCGGCACCGTCATCAATCAGGACGGCGCCGGCATTCGCGATATCGGGATCATCGATGGACGGATCGCCGCGATCGGGACGATCGATCCGGCATTGGCGGGCGTGGTGATCGATTGTACCGGCCTGCATGTGCTGCCGGGTGTCATCGACAGCCAGGTGCATTTTCGCGAACCCGGCGCCGAGCACAAGGAAGACCTCGAAACCGGATCGCGCGCCGCCGTCCTCGGGGGCGTGACCTGCGTCTTTGAAATGCCGAACACCAATCCGCTGACCACGAGCGAGGCGGCGCTCGCCGACAAGCTGCGTCGCGGCCGCCACCGGATGCATTGCGATTTCGCCTTCTGGGTTGGCGGCACGCGCGAGAACGCGGCGGAGGTCGCGGACCTCGAGCGGCTGCCGGGCGCCGCGGGCATCAAGGTGTTCATGGGCTCGTCGACCGGCTCGCTGCTGGTCGAGGACGACGACGGCGTCCGCGAAATCCTGAAACGCACACGCCGGCGCGCCGCCTTCCACTCCGAGGACGAGTTCCGCCTGCGCGAGCGGGCGGCGCTGCGGATCGAGAACGATCCCGCGTCGCACCCGGTCTGGCGCGACGAAATCGCCGCGCTGCAATGCACCCAGCGGCTGGTGCGAATCGCCGAGGAGGAGGGCGCCCGCATCCATGTCCTGCACATCTCGACCGCCGAGGAGATCGCGTTTCTCGCCGGCCACAAGCGCAATGCCACCTGCGAGGCGACGCCGCATCATCTGACGATGACGGCCGACGATTATGCCCGCCTCGGCACCAAGCTGCAGATGAACCCGCCGGTGCGCGAGGCTCAGCACCGGGATGGAATCTGGCAGGGCGTCGCGGACAGTGTCGTCGACGTCCTTGGCTCGGACCACGCGCCGCACACGCTGGAGGAAAAGGCCAAGCCCTATCCGCAGTCGCCCTCCGGCATGACCGGTGTCCAGACGCTGGTGCCGATCATGCTCGATCACGTCGCCAACGGCCGGCTGTCGCTCGCCCGCTTCGTCGACCTGACCTCGGCCGGGCCGCAGCGCATCTTCGGCATCGCCGACAAGGGCCGGATCGCACTCGGCTACGACGCCGATTTCACTGTCGTCGATCTGCAGCGTCAGGCGACGATCAGCGACGACTGGATCGGCTCGCGCGCGCAATGGACGCCCTATGACGGCAAAGAGGTCACCGGTTGGCCTGTCGGCACGCTGGTGCGTGGCCGCCGGGTCATGTGGGATGGCGATCTGGTCGAGAGCGCGACCGGCGAGCCGGTGGAATTCCTGGAAGCGCTGCCGGTGCGGTGATAGGCATGGCGCGCAAGGAGCGGCGCGACGGCCGCCTGCACGACGTTCAGTCGCCGGCGACGAAGAAGCTGAGCCGTCCGTCCGGCGAAATGCCGACGCGGTAGAAATTATAGGCGCCAAACTCCTTCATCGCCTCATAGTCGCCGGCGGTGACGAGCTCGAAGAGTTCGACCCGCTGCGGCCGCGACAGGCTATCGATGGCGACATGGGTAAAATACGGCCAGACATAGATCTCATTGTCGGCACCCGGTTCGACACGGACGTGGCCGGCCTCGAGAACCTCCAGAAGAATCGCCAGAATTTCCAGGCCTTCGCCATCGCCGGACGTCTGTTTCAGAAATTCGATCGGATCGCCGCCGACATCGCCGAAGGACAGAACCGTTCCGTCTTCGCCGGGTTCGATATAGGGGCGCATTTTCTCGATCTCGCCGGCCCTGGCGATCGCGATGAGTTTGGCGCGAAGGTCGCGCACCGGCGCGGGCAATCCGTCGTCGCCATAGGCGATCTCGGTGGCAAGCGGGACCGCGAGCACCGGCTTGGCGCCGGCGCCGGCGGAAGAGGGCTGCGATTGCGGGCGGATGCCGCTCTCGGGCGCTTCCGCGGGCGACAATGGCGTTTCGCCATCGTCGGTCCGTTCGGGATCAATATCGCTTTGGCTGTCGCCGTTGAGAGGCGGCGTGGGAGCGTTCGCGTCAGTGTCCGCGGAGGGCAGCGGTGGCAACGGAACGACGAGGATCCCTTCCTTGGAATCCGATTGTCCTTCAGTCGGTTCGATCTGGGAGAAGGCCTGAGCGTTGGCCGCAGCGAGCAGGGCCACGCCAAACACGGCGGCGCTGATGACAAGGTTCACGCGGCGCATCAGCTCGGCAAAACCTCTGCCTTGGGAAGAGCGCCGGAACGCCGGCACGACAAAACGGTAGGGACTGCCCTGCGCGCCTATTGGATGGTCCGGTTCGGCCGGAACTCGCCAAACTCGATTCGCTGGCGTAGCGCCTCGACCATTCCCAAGACGTCGTCCTCGCCATGCAGTCGGACAAGCTCCGTCAGCGCGGTCGTGATCGCGGTCTCCGCCAGGATCTCGGCCTCGATCCCGTCCGAGATGCCGTCGGCCCAGGCCTCGTTGTGATATTCGAAAGCGACTTGCTTCTTTTCGGCCTGGATCATTTCGTCCAGCTCGGCACCCTGCAAATCGATCATTGCGATCCCCTCAATTCCAGCCTTTCGGCTTCACGTCCCGTTAACGTCCTAACACGATCTCATTGCAAAAATCGAAGCCGTTTTCGAGGACCGTTAATCCGAGGTTAATTTCCGTACCTAGCGCCAATCTCGCGTGCGAGCGTCGCCCCCTCGCCCTGATAGCGATTGACCGCGACGCGAGCGGCCGGTGTGCAACTGCGGTAGGTCGATTCGAACGCGCGGTAGCCGCCGTTGAAACTCGCCACCAGATGCCTCCTGTCAGCGTCGTTGGGCGCTTGCGCCTCGATCAGTTCCCGCATTTTCTCCCGCCACACGGCGGCTTGAGGATCGTTGCAAAGCGTCCGCAGAAAATGCATAGACCCGAGAATCGACGCGAGGCGGTTCAACGACTTCATGTAGGGTGCGTCGGTCGGCGCCACCGCCACCGGAGTTTCCTCCGCGTCCACGACACCCTCTTGCTGCGCCGGCGTCTCGGCAGTCTGTGCGTGAAGGTCAGTGCCGGCAACGGAACCCAGAAGGACCGCCGCGATGGCGATGGCCGAGAAAGAAGCACGCTGACGCATAGGGAAGCTTTCGACTTTCGTTAACGGATTTGCAAGGGTTGGTCCCGACCTCACCCTCCTTATCCGATGGCCTGCGCTATTCTGGCAACAAGCCCGGGCGTCGTTTCCCGGCAAATCCGCGGCGTCGAGCTCACAGGCCCGCATCCCGGCCGTCCGCGATGTGCCCGGCGGCTTCGACGATACGGCTAAGGCCTGGCGTCGTCCGACCGGCGGCATCGGCCGCGGCGACCTCGGCCAAGGTCATCAGATGCAGCGCGGCGGCATCGTCCGCCGCCCGCATTACCGCATCCTCTGGAACTCGCCCGCAGAAAACGGCGATCACGGCGTGAAATGCATCGTCGATCGCCTCATGCAGTCGCAGAAATGCCAGCGGTCCGGCGATCACGCCGGTTTCCTCGGCCAGCTCGCGCCGCGCCGCGGCGTCGAGGCGCTCGCCCCACATCACCTTGCCGCCGGGCAGGCTCAGCCGGCCGGCGAAAGGTGGCTGCCCCCGTTTCACCAGCAGAACGCGATCGCGACTCATCAGGCAGACCGAGACGCCGAGAAGCGGTCGGGCAGGGACGTTATCCATGGGGTCTCATTGCGATCGCCTTCCATTGCCTTGCGCGCTTCTTGACACCGGTCGGCCACTCCGGCTCAACAGCGCCATGTGCGGACGTTTTACCCTGACGGCATCACCGGAGGCGATAGCCGAAATGCTGGCGCTGGCGGAGATCGAGCCATTTCCTCCGCGCTACAACATCGCGCCCACCCAGCCCATCCTGTTCGCGATCGGCGGCCAGGAGGAGCGACCGGGGGCGAATTTTCCCCATCGCACGGCGCTTCTCGCCCGCTGGGGGTTTATTCCCGCCTGGGTCAAGGATTGGCGGAGTTTTCCGTTGCTGTTCAATGCCCGGGCCGAGACGGCGGCCGAGAAGAATTCCTTTCGCGCGGCGATGCGATACCGCCGCTGCCTGATCCCCGCCAGCGGCTTCTACGAATGGCGGCGGCGGGGGAAGGCGAAATCCGAGGCCTATTTCCTGCGGCCCGGCGATGGCATGCCGTTCTGCTTCGCGGGATTGATGGAAACCTGGCTGGGCGCCGACGGCAGCGAGGTCGACACCGCCGCGATCCTGACGACGGCCGCCAACCGGCGGATCGCGCCGATCCACGAGCGGATGCCGGTCGTCGTGGCGCCCTCTGACTACCCGCGCTGGCTGAACTCTCGGGACAACGACCCTTCGTCGGTCGCCGATATTCTGCAGGCCGCCAACGACGATTTCTTCGACCCGGTGCGCGTGTCGGATCGCGTCAACGCCGTGGCGAATACGGATCCGGACATTCAGCGTCCGATCGCCGAGGCCGAACCGCTTCCAACCGGCGGAGATGCGTCGCTCGAGGTTCAGCGGAAACTGTTTTGACCGACTTCCTCCAAACGCGAACCGAGCGATACGAACAATTATGACGGACTTTCTGCCGGCGGCCTTTGGCGGCTTTGCCCTCGGACTCGGCCTGATCGTGGCGATCGGCGCCCAGAACGCCTTCGTGCTCGAACGCGGCCTGGTGCGCAATCACGTCCTCGCCGTCGTGCTGGTCTGCAGCCTGTCGGATGCACTGTTGATCGCAGCCGGCGTTGCGGGACTTGGCAGCCTGATCACCGGCGCGCCCGGTGTGGTCCGGTTCGTGACCTTCGCCGGCGCCGCGTTCCTATACGCCTATGCGTTTCTGGCGCTGCGCCGCGCCTTCGACAGCAACGCCATGGCCGTGCGGGGCGGCCGGCTCATGAGCCGACGCGCCGCGCTCGCGACGGTGCTGGGGCTGACGTTCCTCAACCCACATGTCTATCTGGATACGGTGGTTCTGCTGGGGAGCCTGTCGGCACGCTACGAGACGGGCGCGGAGAAAGCCGCCTATGCCGGCGGCGCGATGGCCGCATCGATCGTATGGTTCGTGGCGCTTGGCTACGGCGCGCGATTGCTGGCGCCGCTCTTTCGGAAACCCGCCGCATGGCGGGTCCTGGACCTTTCGATCGCCGCGGTGATGGCGATGCTCGCAACCGGCCTGCTAATCGGCGGCGAGTAGAGCGTCCGACGACGCCCTGTCGGCGGTCGCCTTGGCCTGCTTCTGTTTGCAGCAACACTGGCTCGCCGCCGCGATCGCGGGGATGCCGATCTCGTGGTAATTACGCTCCAGATCCACGTCACGCTCGCGTTCGCTCTTGGAGCGGAATTGAATAGTCTCGGTTTTCATGGCCTCGATCCGTGGCTCGTGTGAACAGCTACAGGGCACCCCGATCGTGCCATTTTCAAGGGCGATGGCTAAGACGAACTTAACGTCCTAAGCCTTTGTCCTTCTTAACAATATGAAGTGATAATCCGGCCACAAGCCCCTGGTTCCAAAGCGGCAAGAATTTTCCTGATTCTAATGCAAAATCGGACGATTGTTGCGTGGAGCCCCACTGGCGATCACGGGGCATTTATCGCTGTCAGGCGAGTTGTTCGGCCGAGACGGGGCGATGCGCGTTTGTCAGCCGCCGAAATTGTCGATAGCGAGAGCGCTGCAATGACGAGCGCGACGAGGACGACGCATGGATGACGGGTTTCGCGGGCTGACGCTCTGGAACACGATGACGCGGACGAAGGAGGAGTTTCGGCCGCTGGACTGGCAGGGTCCGGCGAAGGCGGAGGCGGACCGGCGCGTGCGCATGTATGTCTGCGGGCCGACCGTCTACGACTATGCCCATATCGGCAACGCCCGGCCGGTCATCGTGTTCGATGTCCTCTATCGGCTGCTGCGCCATCTTTATGGCGAGGACCGCGTCACCTATGTGCGCAACATCACCGACGTCGACGACAAGATCAACGCGCGGGCGGCGCGGGATTATCCCGACCTGCCGCTGAACGAAGCGATCGCGCGCGTGACGAAGGCGACGGCCGAGCAGTTCCACGCCGACGTGGCGGCGCTCGGCTGCCTTGCGCCGACGCACGAGCCGCGCGCGACGGATTATATCGCTGAAATGGCCGAAATGGTCCAAACACTGATCGGTAAAGGGTTTGCCTACGTCGCGCGAGGTGAAAGGGGCCGCGAAGCGCTTTTTGATGTCATGGCAGCCGACGAGGCCGGCTTTGAGTACGGCAAACTATCCAACCGCAAGCTGGAGGACCAAAAGGCGGGCGCACGGGTCGCGGAGGGCCAACACAAGAGACATCCCGGCGATTTCGTTCTGTGGAAAGAGAGTGCCGCAGAAGAGCCGGGTTGGTCGGCGACTTTCGAAATTACCGAAGAGAATCGGCAGGAGATTCAGGCGAACAGCACGACGATCTCAATCCATGGCCGACCCGGCTGGCACCTGGAATGCTCGGTGATGAGCGCGGCGCATCTGGGCGAGACCTTCGACATTCACGGCGGTGGGCTCGACCTGATCTTCCCGCACCACGAAAACGAGATCGCCCAGTCGCGCTGCGCCCACGGCACCGACAAGATGGCGCAGGTGTGGATGCACAACGGCTATCTGCAGGTCGAGGGCCGCAAGATGAGTAAGTCGGAGGGCAACTTCGTCACCATCCACGACCTCCTGCACACCGACAAATTCGGCGGGCGGAAATGGGGTGGCGAGGTGCTGCGGCTGGCCATGCTGATGACGCACTATCGCGAGCCGATCGATTTCAGCGTCAAGCGGTTGGAGGAGGCGAGTTCGCTGCGAGCTTGGTATAGGCGCATAACTCAGCGATGGGTGCCGGAAGATGGTAAGATAATCGACACTGTTTTGGCGGCGCTCGGCGATGATCTGAATACGCCTGCTGCATTCGCCGAACTTCGACGTCTGAACCGCGCAGATGACGACGTGGCGGCAACGCTCCTTTTCCTTCGAGTATTCAAGGAGGAAGATTTCGATACGGCGCGGATGATGCGAGCCGCTCAAAAATCAGGACTTCGAGGTGCACTCGAAAGTGCTGAGGAAAAGGTCAAACAGGAGCAGCTGGAGAGGCTCGGCCTAACGAGCGAGAGCCTATCGGACAACATCACCGAGCGCCTTGCCCTCATCCGCGCCAAGAACTGGGCCGAGGCCGACCGGATACGCGACGAGCTTCTGGCCAAGGGCATCCAGCTAAAGGATTCCAAGGACCCGGAGACCGGCGAGCGGGTCACCACCTGGGAGGTGAAGCGGTAGCCTGGCTCCATCCGATGATTGTCCCTCAGAGGGAAGCATCGATGGTGCGCACATATCCGCGCGCGCCATAGTCGAGGATCTTTTTGTCGGCTGTCACGAGCGCCATGTTGAAGTGGCGGGCCGTGGCGACGATCATCCGGTCGGCGGGGTCGGCGTGGAAGACCCCGGGAAGTCGATTGCTGCCAATGGCTACAGCAGGTTCAAGTGGCACGACCTGGATGCCTTCGGTGGAGATTGCGGCCGTGATCCACTCCTCGACGTCTGTCGCAAGACCCAGCCGACCCTTCTCTGTCAGCATCGAAATCTCCCACACAGCAATGGCGGGAATGCCGACGCCTTCGCCTGCCGCCGCCGCGTCGATCGCTCCGGCCGTTTTTGACCCAAGGTGCGGATGTTTCTCGAATGCCCAGACGAGGACATGCGTGTCGAGAAGGATCACCGCACAGCATCCCACTCATTCGGGGAAAGCGCCGGCTCGAAGGGATCATCAAAACGTAGAACCGTCCCTTTCATCGAACCGACGAGCGCAGGAACCGCCTCGTTCGCCACTGGCACCATCCTCGCCACCGGCTTGCCGTGGCGCGTCACCACGACTGGAGCGCCGTCGCGATTCATCGCATCGATGAGCTTGAGGCAGTCGGACTTGAACCGCGTCGCGGTTACGGTTTTTTCGGTCATGGCCAAGCTCCCTCAATTCTGTCTATAAAATATGTACATTATTGCGGGGATGCAAGCGGGCTCGGTGTCGGTTTTGATCGGATGCGGTCGAGCGTCCCTGTCCAATTCAGCAAAGGGCACTAGTAATCATTCTCGATGACAAGCCCGCTTCGCAAACCCTTTCCCGGCATCGAGCCCTATCAGACCGGTCGCCTGGACGTTGGCGACGGGCATCAGCTCTATTACGAGCTGTGCGGTAACCCGCACGGAACCCCCGTCGTGTTCCTGCATGGCGGACCGGGGAGCGGCGCCTCGTCACAGCACCGCCGGCTGTTCGATCCGGCGCGCTATCGCATCATATTGTTCGACCAGCGTGGCTGTGGCCGCTCGACGCCGCTCGGGCGTCTGGACGACAATACCACCTGGCACCTCGTCGCCGATCTCGAGCGCCTGCGCGCTTTGCTCGGCGTGGAACGCTGGCTGCTGTTCGGCGGCTCCTGGGGCGCGACGCTGGCGCTGGCCTATGCGGAGACGCATCCCGAACGGGTGAGCGGCATGATCCTGCGCGGCGTCTTCACCGGGCGGCGCTCCGAACTCGACTGGTTCTACGAGCGCGGCGCCAACCGGCTTTTCCCCGATCGTTGGGAGGATCTGGTGGGACAAATCCCGGCGGCCGAGCAGGACGACATCGTCGCCGCCTATCGCAGGCGGCTCATCCATCCCGATCGCGCCGTCCGCGCCGCGGCGGCGCGCGCGTGGACGAACTGGGAGTCCGCGACGGTCATGTTGCGGCAGACCCCGGCAGGTGGAAACTGCAGCGGCGGGGCGGTGTCCGACGCCACGATCGCCTTCGCCCGGATCGAAAACCATTATTTCTACCACGACCTCTGGCTCAAGGAGGGCCAGCTGATCCGCGACGCACACCGTCTGGCGGATATTCCGGGCGTCATCGTCCAGGGCCGTTACGACGTGGTCACGCCGGCGGTCACCAGCTGGCAGCTCGCCCAGGCCTGGCCGAAAGCCGACTACCGGATGGTGGAAGGCGCCGGCCACGCCTTCGCCGAGCCGGGCATCCTGCACGAACTGCTGGAGGCGACCGAGCGGTTCGAGTGGGCGGGACTTGCGCCGCTGGAGAGACTGCGCGGTACGGCTTAGGATCACCAATATTTTGCAAAACCAGGGCTGCGAGGAGGCGATCCCATGACCATTCATAGCGGCGGCTGTCAGTGTGGTGCCGTGCGCTTTCGCACCGAGATCGATCCGGCAAGGGCTTCGATCTGCCATTGCCGCATGTGCCAGAAGGCGTTCGGAAGCTTTTATGCGCCGTTGGTCAACGCGCGGCCGCAGACGCTCGTCTGGACCAAGCGCGAGCCGAAACAGTTCCAGTCGTCCAACAAGGTCCGGCGTGGTTTCTGCGCGGATTGCGGGACGCCGCTCACCTACGAGGCGCCGGACGGCGTGGCGCTGGCGATCGGCGCCTTCGACGATCCGGCGGCGATACCGCCTCTCGTCCAATACGGCGTTGAGGCGCGATTGCCTTATGTCGATGGTCTGGCGGGTCTGCCCTCCACTCGCACCGAGGAGGAGTTGGAAGCGGTGGCCTTTCTGCGCGACCTGGTCTCGTATCAGCATCCCGACCGACCCGACGAAGACGAGGCCGCGCCGGCTTAGTCGGGTCCCGACCACCCGACCGCCCATCCGCTGCCGAGCATCACCAAAACGGATCGGTGCCATCAACGAAAAGCGGTGTCGCGGCCAGGCGCGGCCTGCTAGACCACGCCCATTCCATTTCATGATCGAGCGAACTCATGCAGACGGCCGACGCCGGATCGAACAAGGGCTTCGCCTACGCCCTGAGTGCATTCGCGATCTGGGGGCTGGTGCTGCCGGTCTACATGAAGGTTCTGGACGCGGTTCCACCGCTGGAAATCCTTGCGCACAGGGTTCTGTGGGCGATTCCCTGCGCGGCGCTGATCCTGTGGTGGCAAGGCGGGCTCGGGACAGTCTGGCGACACTTCAGGCAATGGCGGACATTGGCGCTGGCGGCGCTGACGGCCGCGATCATCTCGATTAACTGGGGCGTCTATATTTACGCCATCGCGTCCGAGCAGACCGTCGACGCGGCGCTTGGCTACTACATCAACCCGCTGGTCAACGTGCTGCTCGGCGCCATCGTCCTCGGCGAGCGGCCGAACCGACCGCAGTCCTTCGCGATCGGGCTGGCCGTCATCGCCGTCCTCATCCTGACGGCACGGGCCGGGGGGCTTCCCTGGATATCCTTGACGCTGGCCTTTTCCTTCGGAACCTACGGGCTGCTGCGCAAGATGGTGCCGGTCGGCGCGACCGAAGGCTTCTTCCTCGAGGTGATGATCCTGGCGCCGCCGGCGCTAGCGGTTCTTCTGGTTTTCTCAGGCGGCAGTCATTTGTTCGCCAGCATATCGGAGGCGGCGCTGCTCATCGGCACCGGGCCGGTCACCGCGATTCCGCTGATTCTGTTCGCGGCGGGCGCACGGTTGCTGCATTATTCGACGATCGGCGTCCTGCAATATGTCGCGCCGACGCTGATCTTCCTTACCGCGGTCTTCATCTTCGGCGAACCGTTCGACGCCTGGCAGTTCGTCGCCTTCGGCTTCATCTGGGCAGCGCTGGCGCTTTACACATGGGCGCTGTTCCAGAAGGGGCGGGCGGCGCGGCGAGCGCTGCGGCCGCAAGGCATTTGAGCGGACGCCATTGCCTGTGCCCGCTCAAGAAACCGGTCAGCCGCCGTCGGACCATTTCGTGCGGTAGAGATCGAGCCGGCGGTCGCGCAGATTGCGGACCGAGCCTTCATAGCGGGCCCAGTTGAGCGTCGCCAGATTGAGGTCGGCGACCGTCACCATCTCGACATTCTCCGAGGCTTCGGCGGCGATGCCGTCGCGGGCGAAGGGAAAGTCGCATGGCGTGAAGATGCCGGATTGGGCGTATTCGATGTCGAGATTGTCGACATTGCCGAGATTGCCGGTCATGCCCGAGGTGACGACGTAGCACTGGTTCTCGATGGCCCGCGCCTGGCAGCAATAGCGCACGCGCAGATAGCCGTGGCGGGTGTCGGTGTTGAACGGAACGAACAAAATGCGCGCGCCCTGGTCGGTGAGCCGCCGGGCGACCTCAGGAAATTCCGAATCATAGCAGATCATCACCCCGATCGGACCGCAGTCGGTCTCGATGGTCTCGACGCTGTCGCCGCCCTTGATCTGCCAATATTGCCGCTCGTTGGGGGTCGGGTGGATCTTTTCGCGCTCATGCACCGAGCCGTCGCGCAGGAAGACGTAGGCGACGTTCTGGATTTCGTCGTCCTCCGTCTTGGTGGCGTGGCTGCCGCCGATGATGTTGATGTTGCGCCGGATCGCCATGTCGGTCAGGCGCTGAACGAAATCCGGTGTGTGCTCGGTCAGCCGCTGAATCGCGGCCTCCGGCTTCAATTCCTGCGTCTCGCAAGACAGGAGCATCAGCGTGAAGAGTTCGGGGAACACGACGAAATCGCCGCCATACTCGGACGCCACCTCGATGAAATACTCGACCGCGTCGTAGAAATCCTGCGGTTTGGAAATCTGGCGGGCCTGCATCTGCACGGTGACGATGCGAACGATGTCCGGGTTGGACCGGTTGACCGGCTGGTCCTCGCGGGCGGGGTCGTAATAGGGGTTGCGCCAGACCATCAAGACACCATAGCCACCCGATGCGGTATCACTCGGATAGTAGTTCTTGAGCAGCCGTTCCGGTTCGAAGCCGGCACTGAGATGGAAAGACGCAACCGGATCCTTGGCTTCGTTGGACTTGACGGCGTCGATATAGGCTTCGGGCGTGCCGTATTTTTTCTTGTTGCGCTGATAGCCGGGCATGCGCCCGCCGAAGGCGATGCCCTTGAGTTCGAGGTCCTGGCAAAGACGTCGGCGCGCGTCGTAGAGCCGCTTGCCGATGCGCAGCCGGCGACGATCGGGATCGACGCAAATTTCCGTGCCATAGAGCCACTCGCCCTTGCGGTCGTGCATCGCCGCGTAACCGCCGCCGGTCACCTCCGCCCATGTGTGCTGACCGAGCGCCTTCTCCTCGGACAGGATCATGGTCGCCGCATAGCCGACGATGTCACCCTCGTAGACGACGACAAACTGGCCCTCGGGAAACGCCGACAACTGGCCGAGGATCATGCCGCGCGTATAGGGCTTTTCATCCTTGAACACTTTGCCGGAGAGGGTGATGATCGCGGGGACATCGCTCTTTTCGGCAATGCGGATTTCGATCTTGGGGGTCGAGCGTTTCTCGGCCATGGGCTGGCGGTCCTTGTCTGGGAAGGGAGACGCGGCGCAGCCGCAATCGTCGCATCTAGGACGAAAGCGGAATTGCGCAACCGTGGCGCGGGGCGCCGGGGCTCAAAGCCGCTCGATGATCTCCAACCGGCCTTCGCCGTCGTTCGCCGGGGCCGCGCCAAGAAGATGCGGCACGATGTCGGCGACGTCGTCGATGACGATGGGCCGGACCTGATGGGCGCGATGCAGGAAGCCTTCCTCGCCCATATGGTCGAGCAGCCGTGACAGCGGATCCCAAAAGCCGCCGATATTGGCGATGACGATGGGTTTCTCGTGCCGGCCGAGCTGGCTCCAGGTCAGGATCTCGACGAGCTCCTCCAGCGTGCCGATGCCGCCGGGCAAGGCGACGAAGGCGTCCGAGCGCTGAAACATCAGATGCTTGCGCTCGTGCATGTCCTCGGTGACGATCAACTCATCCAGCCGCATCAGCTCGCGCTCGGTCGCTTCCATGTCGATGAGGAAGCGCGGGATGATGCCGGTGACACAGCCGCCTGCCGCGATGACGCCTTCGGAAACGGCGCCCATGATGCCGCGGGTGCCGCCGCCATAGACGAGCCGCATGCCGGCGTCGCCGAGCGCCTCGCCAAGCTTTCGCCCGCTGTCGATATAAAGCGGATCGCGGCCAGCGGAGGAGCCGCAATAGACGCAGACGGATCGAATCGTGTTCATGACGGCGAGGGTCGGACGGGGGCGGAAGGAGGTCAAGCGGGGAGGGGCGAACCTTTCTCGCAGACGTCCGCGCAGACCGACAACAATGATCACTGCGTTATAAAGCCATTGACCGTTCGCTTGCGATGCGTCGAAGCTGGGGCCATAACCCCTGCCGAATAGGTGCGAGCGACCTCACGAGGTTTGCTCAACCCGAAATCGGCACGGTAATCCCGCCGTGGCCAGGCGTTCGACGAGCAGCTTTTTCACGCCGCTATCGCGGTAGCATTCCTTCTGCTCGATATAGTCGATCGTCAGGTCCGGGGCGGTGGCCAGTGCCTCTCCGACGATCCGTCGGGCACGATCGAGATTTCCCAGCGCGATGTGCGAGGCTGCTCGATAGAGCCGGGAACGGCGAGTCTGAAAGGGCAGCGTGCGACCAGCAGCTGCCGCCTCCTCGAACCTGCCGAGCGTATAGAGCGCGGCGACCCGCTCCTCGACGCACCACACCGGCAGGAAGGGGTCCAGTTCCTCGGCCTCATCAAGCAGTTTCAAGGCCCGTTCCGGCTCGCCGGCAAAAAGGTAGAAGGCGGCTGAGCGGCCCTTGATGTAGGCATCGGAAGGACTCAGCGCCATCGCCTTCTCATGGTAATGGCGCGAGGCCGCGAACTCCGCGGAGCCCATCTTGATTGAGCCCATGATCCGGTTGGCTTCCGGTTCGTTGGGATCAAGTTCCAGCGCGCGTTCCACGTGCCGGGTTCCCTCGGCGAGGTCGAAGTCCGGCAGGTTCGACCAAGCGCAGGTGAGCATCGCGCGGGGGCGGGCGAAGTTGGGATCGGCTTCGATGGCGCGCTCAAACCATCTCATCGCCTGGCGCGAATTCTCGTCGGTAACCCCGCCGAGTCGATGATGCTCCAACCCGCGCAGGTGAAACTCGTAGGCGGTCATCGACTCCGGCTTGAGGCGGCGGGTCACGGCGATATCGCTTTCCTCGATGCGCCCGAGAACGGTCGAGGCGATGTGCGAGACCAGTTCGTCCAGACCGTCTACCAGCTCGTCGAAAGACTGGCTCAGCCGGTCGCTCCAGACCACGGTCCCCGTGTCGGTTTCGCTCAACGTCAGCGATAGGCGCACGCGCGACCCGATCTGGCGGATGGCTCCCGTCAGCACGTAGCGCACCCCGAGGCGCTCGCCGATGCTTTGCGGATCGTCCTGCGCGGCGTCGAGGGCGCGGGTCGCTGAGCGCGACATCACGAAGAGCTTTCGGAACCGGCCGAGCTCGAAAATCAGCTCTTCGGCGATGCCCTCGGCCAGGAAATGCCGATCCTCGTCGCCCGCCGGCACTTCGAAGGGCATCACCGCCAGCGAATGCGGCCGTCTGGGCGGCTGGGGCTCGGCCTGGGCGTGGGTAATCTGGTACGGGTGGCGCCTGATCTCACCGCGCAGCCGGTAGACGCGCACCGGCTCGGCGATGTTGCGGAAGCTCTGTTCGCCGCGATCGTCGAAAGCGTAGGGCGAAGTCCGCCTGATCTGCTCGAACAGCACCCCGCTGAGATCGATGGCTCCGGGCTCCGCCGCCTGCTGGATGCGGGCGGCAAGGTTGACCCCATCGCCGATCAGGTCGTCGCCCTCTACCAGCACGTCGGCCAGGTGCAGGCCAAAGCGCATCGTCAGCGGCGGGTCGCGACGGGTCTCCGCCAGCACCAGCGCCTCGCGGATACCGACGGCGCAGCGCACGGCGTTGATCGGGCTGGCGAACTCGGCGAGCACCGCATCGCCCATCGCCTTGAACAGGCGGCCGTCGGTCCGAGCGATCTCCGCGTCGATGGTGGTGCGGCAGGCTGTCATGCGCGCGGCCGTTCCCTCCTCATCGGCTTCCATGAGGCTGGAATAGCCCGCGACATCCGCCACGAGAATTGCGGCAAGGCGACGCTTCATCGGACGTATCCGTCTGCTCTGTCGGGGATGAACATTAACCGAACGGAGCTTTGCTTTCCAGCCAGTGGCCGCGCGACCGCTCCAGCCGGCCGAGCGGTCTTGGAGCTGACAAAATCGAACGCGCGCGCTCCGCTCTACAGCACTCCCGGAAACGCTGTGTCCACCGCCCGCAGCGTAACTTCCGCCCATGTCGCGTCACGCGCGTCGCGGGGCGAGTCGATCTCGTAGACGCCGCGCACGGTCGCCGGCCGTGCCGTCAGAAAGACGATGCGGTCGGACAGTTGCATCGCCTCGCGCACATTGTGGGTGACCATCAGCGCCGTCGTCGGCCGTGCCGACCAGACCGTCATCAGGAGGTCCCGCAGGCGGTTCGCGGTCATTTCGTCGAGCGAGACGAAGGGTTCGTCGAGCAACAGCAGCGCCGGCTCGATCGCGAAGGCGCGGGCGAGCGCGACCCGGCGCGCGAGGCCCAGCGACAGTTCGCCCGGATAGCGCGAACGCATCTCATCCAGGCCGAGGATGGCGAAGAGATCGTCGAGATCGGCATCGGCCTTCGCCTCTGGCAGCGCCAGCCGGACGTTCTCTTCGACCGTCCGCCACGGCAGGAGCCGCGGCTCCTGGAAGACGGCGGCCACGCGCCCAGCCTCGTCCGGCAGCCGGACGTGGCCGGAAAAGTCGGTGTCGAGGCCGAGGATGATCCGGAGCGTGGTCGTCTTGCCGCATCCGGACGGGCCGATCAGCGTGGTGAAGCTGCCGGGCGGCGCCTGGAAGGCGATCTCGGCGATCGCGCGCACGTCACCGCCGTCGACCGCGTGGAAGGTCTTGTCGCGGATGAGCACGTCAAGCGGGCCGGAGACGCCAGCGGGTGGAATAGGCTTCGAGCGGTTGGACAAGCAGGAACTCGATCAAGAGCATGATGGCGACGAAGGCCAGCGTGTAGGCGAGAATGGCGGCTACGTCGAATAGTTGGAAATAGAGATATATCTGGAAGCCGACGCCGTTCGACCGACCGAGGAGTTCGACTACGAGCGCGATCTTCCAGATCAGTGCGATACCGGAGCGGGACGCGGCGGCGAAATAAGGCTGCAACTGCGGGATCACCACATGGCGCATCGTCTTTGCCCGGCCGAAGCGGTAGACGGACGCCATTTCGCTCAGGTTTTGGTCGAGGGCGCGGGCGCCCTCGCGCATCGTCACGACGACATTGGGGATCTTGTTGACCGCGATGGCGCCGATGGCGGCGGCCTCGTTGAGGCCGAACCAGATATAGGCAAGGACGATGACGACGAGCGCCGGGATGTTGAGGAAGAGGATCACCCACGGATCGAAGAACCGGTTGGCGTCGCGATTGAGTCCCAGCGCGATACCGATCGCCGCGCCGATCGCCATGGCAAGCACAAAGGATACGGCGACGCGAAAGAGCGTCATCGCCAGATGGAAGAACAGCTCGCCGGTCTTGGCGTCGCGCCAGAAGGAGTCGAGCACCGCAGGCGGCGCCGGCAGGACGCGGCTGTCGGCGAAAGCCGACACGATCCACCACAAGGCAAGCAATCCGGCCAGTGACAAGAGCGTCATCAGAGCCGGGCCAGCGCGAGCGACGCGGCGTCGCCCGTTTCCTACGGCGGGACTATCAGCCGCCATCGGTTAGGCCGGGCCAATAGGTGCCCTCGACCAGCTCAGTGGACGGCCCGACGAGCTTTTCTCCGCCGATCCCGACAAGCAGCCGGTAGAGCGTCCTCGCGTCGGCTTCTTCATCCGCGGCGCTGCGGGACGGAATACCCTCGCGGTAGCGATCGCGCAGGGTATGCAGAGTCTTCTCGTCCTCGGCCTTGGTCAGGGGAGCGACGATCTCCCACTCCGTATCGGAGGTTTTCAGCAACTGTTTCGTTGCCTGGTCGGCGGCGAGGAAGCCCCTGATCGCCTTCGGGTTCTTCTCGGCGAAGCTGTCGCGGAATACCCAGCCGAGCGCCGCGACCGGACCCAAGGTTCCCATCTGCATGGCCGCGTCGGTCCCCGAAATCAGCGTGCGAAATCCTTCCGCCTCAAGGCGCGCGGCGTAGTGCCAGAAATTCAGGACAGCGTCGAGTTCACCGGACTGGGCCTTGGCCGTGAGCAGCGGCGGCGCGCCGAATACCACATCGTTCTCGCTTGCCAGGTCGGTTCCGTCGCTCTTCTTGGCAAGCGCCTGGATTAGCAGCCAGTTCTTGTCGAGCGGTCCACCGGCTACGCCGATCGTCTTTCCCTTCAGATCGCTGAGTGTCCGCATGTCGCTGTCGCCGGCGACCATCATCGAGCCGACCGAGGTCGAATAGGGCGCGAAGGTGAAATCGGCGCCGGCCGCCCGCTGGCGCGAGACCCATAGCCAGTCGGAGACGATGATATCGACATCGCCCGCCTGCAGCGCGACGTTGGAAGCATCCTCGCCAGCGAAGGGCACGATCTCCACATCGACGCCGTTCTCTTCGTCGAGCCCGTTGCGGGTCATGGCGTCGAGCGCCCAGTTGACGGTGCCGTATTTGAGCACGCCGACGCGGATTTTTTCCTCAGCCATCGCGCCGGTCAAGAAAACCGAGAGCAACAAGGCGGCGCCGAGCGCCGTGCGAAGCCAAGCCATGATGGCGATCCTCCCAATCATCTTTTTAACAGTGCCCTGATCCGAGAACATAGCACGCGCTTCCGCGGCCAAGCGTCAACGCCAAGGATCGGGAAAATGTCCCCATCGCGACGGGGGCGGCGTCTCAGGAGCGCGCGTCGATCGCCTCGGCGATCTCGTCGGCCATCTTCAGCAGTCTTACGATTACCGGAACCGCGAGCGCGACGATCGAGCGCTCGCATCCCCTCGCGTGCTGGGCCTCGCGGACCTCTTCGACGATCGCGCCGACCGCCGGGATGAAGCGGATCGCCAGGGATATCGCGAGGCTCACTTTGCCGACATCGAAACCGAGGCGGGCGAGGGGGCTGAGCGCCCGTTCGATAACCGCGACGAGGTCGGCCGTGCGTGTTGTCAGCGTGACCAGGGAGGCGGCGAGGATCAGGGCGGCGAAACGCAGGACGAGAAGCAGCGCGGCGGAAAGATCAACGAGCCAGAGCTGTGCCGCGAAGAGGATGGCGAGGACCCAGAGAACCGGGCGGAGCTGAGCGAAGGCGGCGGGTGCCGGAATGCGTGCCAGCGCGTAGCCGGCGAGGACCGTCACGAGCGCGGTTGCCGCGAGCCACGTTTCGTCGAAGGCGAAGAGGACTGTTCCGAGGACGAGGAGGGCGATGAGTTTTACCGACGCGCGGACGCGGTGGACGGGGCTCGCACCCGGCCGGTAGAGGCCCGCGATCACCCGACGATCGCCAGATAGGCCGCGATCGCTTCCTTTGGCGCCGCGTCGGTGACCAGTCGGCCCTCGTCGAAGACCAGCACTCGGTCGAAACCAGCGAGGAGATCGAGATCATGAGTGACGAGGATCACGTGCTGATCCAGCGCGGCCACGGCGTCCATGACGCGACGCGTGTTGCGCCGGTCGAGGAGCGTGGTCGGCTCGTCGAGAACGAGCCAGGCGGGCTCCAGGATCATGACGCCGGCCAGCGCTACCATCTGGCGCTCGCCGCCGCTGAGCTCGTGGACGAGACGATCGCCAAAACCGTTCAGGCCGAAGTGGTCGAGGGTTTGCTTGACCTTGCCGGGAATGTCGGCGGCCGCGACGCCGCGGCCCTTGAGCCCGAAGGCGAGATCTTCGCCGACGGTCGGGTAGACGATCTGGTTGTCGGGGTTCTGAAAGACGAAGCCCACCTGGCGGCGCACCTCACGGCCCTTCGTCCGGGTGTCGAGCCCGTCGACGGCGACTTGCCCGGCGGTCGGCAGGATCAGCCCATTGAGCAGTCGGGCGAAGGTGCTCTTGCCAGAGCCGTTGGCGCCGATGACCGCAATCCGCCGTTCCGTCAGCTGTAGGTCGAGATCGGCGAGAATCCGGCGCTCGGCGCGTTGGAGCGAAACTCCGGCGAGTTCGATCATCGATCGCGGGGCTACCGTCAGGCCCGGCCCGCGCGCGCTCGCGAGGGGATCAGCGGATATGACCGCTTGACGGTCGCGATCACCGCCGCGGCGATGCCGGCCTTGATCACATCACCCGGGATGAAGGCCGCCGAGCCGGTGAGAGCCGTCCAGAGCGGAATGTCGGCGACGGCGGCGACCATCGGGATGCCGATCGCGTAGAGGACGACGATGCCGCCGAAGACCGCGATCAGGAAAGCGCTGACGAAGCCGAGGCCGGCCCAGAAACGCTCGGTCAGCCAGCCGATGACATAGGCGGCGACGATCCAGCCAAACAGGAAGCCGGTGGTCGGGCCGGCGAAGACGCCGATACCGCCGCGTCCGCCCGACAGCAGCGGCAGGCCGATCGCCACCAGGACAAGGAAGAGAACCATCGACAGCGCGCCGCGCCTGGCGCCAAGGATGCCGCCGGCCAGCATGACGCCCATCGATTGCGCGGTGATCGGCACACCGAGGGCCGGGATCGTCAGCGGCGGAAACACCGCGAGCACGGCCATCAGGGCGGCGAAGAGGGCGATGTAGACGATGTCTTTGGTGGCCATCGGACGGGTGCCTTTGCTTCGGGTCTGCGGACAGGCGAGCGCGCGCCTTGTGGTGGCGAACGCCGCTTCCTCTGACCCGATCGGGCGGAAAAGGTCAATGTTCGGGAGGGTGCACAAGCAATCCCATCGCCACGGCTTGCGGCGGGCATCTGGCTGCCGCCTCAGGCTGCCTCGATATCGGTTTTGGCGAAATCGTCGCCCTTGTAGAGCAGCGGAACGACGTAATGCCGGGCGCAGGCATAGGCGAAACAGTCGCCGAAATTCAGCGCGGCGGGATGGCGGCCCTTGCCGTAGCGGTCGTAGGCGTCGACCGCGAGCGCGGCGGCTTCGGCCGGAACGGGGAGGAGGGTGATGCGCATATCCGCCATATAGCTCAGAACAGCTGCCATAGCGGTCACCGGCTCCCAGCCGAACCGGCGTGAGCACGAGACGACGGTCTCCCAGGCCGCCGTCGGGGACGTCAGCAGGCGGTCGGCCGATTTCATCCGCGCGGCGATTTCTTCGGCATCGGGCTCAACGAGAATCAGTGCGCATAACGCCGAGGCGTCTACGAACATCAGTCGCCCTCGTAGAGACTATCGATCCACTCCTTGGTTACCGGGAGTCCCTCACCTTGACGTGGATATTTTTCGCGCAGTTCCCGCGCCAGTCGAAGCGCGCGTTCGACATAGGCCTCGGTTTCTGTGTCGACTCCTGCAACCCTTGCTTGTGGCGCCGGCGTCCGAGCCAATTCCGAAAGCAATGCATCGCGGACGGCTTCCGTCTTGCTGGTCTTCTTGAGTCTGGCAAGTCGGTCGGCCAATTCGCCGACCTCACGGTCCTTGACGTAAAGGGGCATCGCGCAACTCCATCCAGCATGGGATATCCCAAGATAATCTTTGGATATCCCAGTGTCCAGCGGAGATGTCCGAGGTGTCAGGTCACGTCAATGTCCGGCGCACCGCGTCGGCCCAGCCGGCGAGCTTGCGTCCGCGCGTGACGGCGTCCATTCGCGGTTCGAAGCGGCGCTCCAGGCGCCAGCGCTCGGAAAATCCGGCCATGTCCGGCCATACGCCGGCCTTCTGTCCGGCCACCCAGGCGGCGCCGAGCGCCGTCGTCTCCAGCACCACCGGCCGGTCGACCGGGGCGTCGAGAAGGTCGGCGAGGCGCTGCATCGTCCAGTCCGACGCGACCATGCCGCCGTCGACGCGCAGGATCGTGTCGCTGGCGCCGGTCCAGTCCTTCTTCATGGCCGAGAGAAGGTCGGCGGTCTGGAAGCAGACGGCCTCGAGCGCCGCGCGGGCGATCTCGTTCGGACCGGTCTTGCGGGTCAGGCCGTAGATCGCGCCGCGCGCCTCGGCGTCCCACCAGGGTGCGCCAAGCCCGGTGAAGGCCGGCACCATGTAGACGTCCTGGGCGTCGTCGGCCTCGGCCGCCATCGGTCCGGTCCGGTCGGCGCGCTCGACCACGCCGAGCCCATCGCGGAGCCATTGCACAGCGGCACCGGCGATGAAGATCGAGCCTTCGAGGGCGAAGGCGGTTCTGCCGGACAGGCGATAGGCGATCGTGGTCAAAAGGCGGTTGGAAGACGGCACGCGGGTATCGCCGGTGTTGAGCACCGCGAAGCAGCCGGTGCCGTAGGTGGATTTCAGCATCCCCGGCGAGAAACAGGCCTGGCCGAGCGTTGCAGCGTGCTGGTCGCCGGCAATGCCGCAGACCGGGATCGCGGCGCCGAACAGCGACGTCTCGGTCACGCCGAACGCGGCGTCGCAATCCTTCACTTCGGGTAGAAGCGCGCGGGGGACATTCAGCAGCCTGAGGAGGTCGTCGTCCCAGGCATTCGCCTCGATGTCGAACAGCATCGTGCGGCAGGCATTGGTGGTGTCGGTCGCGTGGATTTGGCCGCCGGTGAGGCGCCAGAGCAGGAAGGTGTCGATGGTTCCGAAGGCGAGCTTGCCGGCTTCGGCCTTGGCGCGTGCGCCCTCCACATGGTCGAGCATCCAGGCGATCTTGGTGCCGGAGAAATACGGATCGACGATCAGGCCGGTCTTGGCCGTGATCTCCGGCTCGGCGCCGGCCTCAATGAGCTTGCGGCAGATGTCGGCGGTGCGGCGGTCTTGCCAGACGATGGCATTATGAATCGGCTTGCCGGTGTCGCGGTCCCAGATCAGCGCGGTCTCGCGCTGGTTGGTGATGCCGATCGCGGCAATGTCGGATGCCGAGAGCGAGGCGTCGGCGAGGGCGGTGCGGACGGTGGCGACGACCGAGCGCCAGATGTCCTCCGGGTCGTGCTCGACCCAGCCGGGGCGCGGAAAATGCTGCGGAAACTCCTCCTGGCCGACGCCGACGATGCGAAAGCCGTCGTCAAAGACGATCGCGCGCGACGATGTCGTGCCCTGGTCGATGGCGAGGACGTATCCGGACATTTTGTCTCCTCCTGAGGCGTCCCATCATTTTCGAATAGCGGAAAGCCGGGACGAGCCCGGCTTTCCTTGTCGTTGCGGATTGGCCGGTTACTGGGCGGCCGGCTTCTCCGCGTCCGCATCAGCGGGTTTTTCCATCGCCGCGTCGGCCGGCGCGCTGGCCGGTTCCGCCGCGGGCGCGTCGCCGCCGGAAGCATTTGCGTCGGCCCAGCTCTTGACCAGTTCGTCGTAGGAGACGGTCTGCGGCTGTTCCTTTTCATTTTCCTTCTTGGCCTGCGGGGCGAGGGTGCCATCGGCCTTGGCCTGCTCGACCCAGGCTTCCATGTCCTTCTCCTCGTTGAGCTTCGGACCAATCTCACCCTGGATGCCGGCGCGTTCGAGACGTTCCAGGATCTGTTCCTGCTCGGCGCAGAGCGAATCCATCGCTTCCTGGGCGGTTTTCGCACCCGAGGATGCGTCGCCAATCGCCTGCCACCAGAGCTGCGCCAGCTTCGGATAGTCCGGCACGTTGGTGCCGGTTGGAGTCCACTGCACGCGGGCCGGCGAGCGATAGAACTCGACGAGGCCGCCGAGCTTCGGAGCCCGTTCCGTGAAGCTCTCGTCGCGGATCGTCGATTCGCGAATGAAGGTCAGACCTTCGTGGCTCTTCTTCACATCGACGGTCTTGGACGTGACGAACTGGGCGTAGAGCCATGCGGCCTTGGCGCGATCGACCGGGGTCGACTTCATCAGCGTCCAGGAACCGGCGTCCTGATAGCCGAGCTTCATGCCGTCGACCCAATAGACGCCGTGCGGCGAGGGGGCCATGCGCCATTTCGGATTGCCTTCCTCGTCGACGACAGGAAGGCCGTCCTTGACCATGTCGGCGGTAAAGGCGGTGTACCAGAAGATCTGCTGGGCAATCTGCCCCTGCGCCGGCACCGGTCCGGATTCGGAGAAGGTCATGCCCTGGGCTTCCGGCGGCGCGTAGGCCTTCAGCCACTCGAGGTATTTCTCGATGGCATAGACGGCCGCCGGGCCGTTGGTGTCGCCGCCGCGGGCGACGCAGGAACCGGTCGGCTGGCTCTGCTCGTTGACGCGGATGCCCCATTCGTCGACGGGATTGCCGTTCGGAATGCCCTTGTCGCCATTGCCGGCCATCGACAGCCAAGCGTCGGTGAAGCGCCAGCCGAGCGAGGGGTCCTTCTTGCCGTAGTCCATGTGGCCATAGACCTTCTGGCCGTCGACCTCGCGGCCGGTGAAGAACTCGGCGATGTCCTCATAGGCCGACCAGTTGACCGGCACGCCGAGCTCGTAGCCATACTTCTCCTTGAAGTCGGCCTTGTTCTTCTCGTCGTTGAACCAGTCGTAGCGGAACCAATAGAGGTTGGCGAACTGCTGGTCGGGGAGCTGGTAGAGCTTGCCGTCCGGCGCGGTGGTGAACGACTTACCGATGAAATCGTCGAGGTCGAGGCCCGGATTCGTGACGTCCTTGCCTTCGCCGTCCATCCAGTCGGTCAGGCTGCGGGCCTGCTGATAGCGCCAGTGGGTGCCGATCAGATCGCTGTCGTTGATATAGGCGTCGTAGATGTTCTCGCCGGACTGCATCTGCGTCTGCAGTTTCTCGACGACGTCGCCCTCGCCGATCAGGTCGTGGGTTACCTGGATGCCGGTGATCGCGGTGAAGGCCGGCGCCAGGACCTTCGATTCATACTCGTGCGTGGTGATCGTCTCGGAGACGACCTTGATGTCCATGCCCTGGAAGGGCTGAGCGGCGTCCACGAACCACTGCAGTTCCTTTTCCTGGTCTTCGCGCGACAGTGTCGACAGGTCGCCGATTTCGGCGTCGAGGAATTGCTTGGCCGCTTCCATGTCGGCGAAGGCCGGGCCAGTGGCCAGCGCGATGGCGAGCACAGCCGCCGAGCGCATCAAATGGTGTTTCATATCGATAATCCTCCCGAAACAGGTGCCGGTCTTTTGGTATGGCGAACCCGCGTCGACCGGTGGGACGCGGCGTGGCCGGATTCCGCCTCGTTAGACGAGGCGGAAGACGAGGATGAAGAAAACGGCGCAAACGACCAGCGCGTACCAGAGCGAAAGATCCGTGGCCCAGAGCCAGCCAAGGCAGATGAAGGCCGAGCCGAGCAGCGAAACGAACAGGCGGTCGCCGCGTGTCGTTTCGAAGCGCAGGATGCCGACGCGGGGACTGCCGCCGGGCGAGGCATATTCCCAGACGCCCATGCCGGCGATCATGGCGAAGATCACCAGAAAGAAAGTCGCGGTCGGCCAGGTCCAGGCCATCCATGAGAAATCCATCAAACCCTCCCTAGGGCGAAGCCCTTGGCGATATAGTTGCGCACGAACCAGATCACGATGGCGCCGGGAATGATCGTCAGCGCCCCGGCGGCGGCAAGCACGCCCCAGTCCATGCCCGAGGCTGAGACCGTGCGGGTCATGATCGCTGAGATCGGCTTGGCGTCGGTCACCGTCAGCGTCCGCGCGATGAGTAGCTCCACCCAGGAGAACATGAAGCAGAAGAAGGCGGCGACGCCGATGCCGGATGCGATCAGCGGCGTGAAGACCTTGAAGAAGAAGCGCGGGAACGAATAGCCGTCGATATAGGCGGTCTCGTCGATCTCCTTCGGAATTCCCGACATGAAGCCCTCAAGAATCCAGACGGCGAGCGGGACGTTGAAGAGCGTGTGGGCGAGCGCCACGGCGATATGGGTGTCGATCAGTCCGAAGGCCGAATAGAGCTGGAAGAAGGGCAGGGCGAACACCGCCGGCGGCGCCATCCGGTTGGTCAGCAGCCAGAAGAACAGGTGCTTGTCGCCGAGAAACCGGTAACGCGAAAAGGCGTAGGCCGCCGGCAGCGCCACCGCCACCGAGATCACCGTGTTCATCGCCACATAGATGATCGAGTTGATGTAGCCCGAATACCAGGACGGGTCGGTGAAGATCACCGCGTAGTTGGCCAGCGTCGGATTGGCCGGGAAGAGCGTGACGCTCGACAGGATTTCCTGGTTGGTCTTGAAGCTCATATTGATGAGCCAGTAGATTGGCAGCATCAAGAACAGGATGTAGACGATCGGGATCAACGCCTTCCAGCGGAAGTGGCGGGTCCGTGCCCGTTCACGCGTCCTGAGCGCGGTTTCCGAATGGCTCGCTGCCGGCAGGACGCGGTGGGCGTCGTGCCCGGCGGTGGTGGTTTGATCGCTCATTCCGAAACTCCCGTCAGCGGCTTGTCGGCTCCGGCGTTGGTCATCACGGTGTAGAAGACCCAGGAGAGCGCGAGGATGATCAGGAAGTAGACGAGCGACATGGCGGCCGCCTCGCCGAGGTTGAACTGGCCGATCGCGAGCTTGACGAGGTCGATCGACAGGAAGGTGGTCGAGTTGCCCGGACCACCGCCGGTGACGACGAAGGGCTCGGTGTAGATCATGAAACTGTCCATGAAGCGTAGGAGCACGGCGATGAGCAATACCCGGCCCATCTTCGGCAGCTGGATGAAGCGGAACACGGCCCAGCGCGACGCACCGTCGATCTTGGCAGCCTGATAATAGGCGTCGGGGATCGAGACGAGGCCGGCGTAGCACAGCAGCACCACAAGGCTGGTCCAGTGCCAGACGTCCATGATGATGACCGTGACCCAGGCGTCGAACGGATCGCGGACGTAATTATAGTCGATTCCGAGGGCGGCGACGGAATAGCCGAGCAGCCCGATGTCGGTGCGGCCGAAAACCTGCCAGATGGTGCCGACGACATTCCAGGGGATCAGCAGCGGCAGAGCCATCAAGACGAGGCAGACCGAAACCCAAAAGCCTTTCTTGGGCATGGATAGCGCCACCAGAATGCCGAGCGGGATTTCGATCGCCAGGATGATTCCCGAGAACATCAGATTGCGGATCAGCGCGTCGTGGAATCTCGCCGAGGTCAGGATGTCCTGGAACCAGGATGTGCCGGCCCAGAAGAACTGGTTGTTGCCGAAGGTGTCCTGCACCGAATAATTGACCACCGTCATCAGCGGGACAACCGCCGAGAAGGCGACGAGCAGCAGCACCGGCAGGACCATGAACCAGGCTTTGTTGTTCCAGGTCTTATCCATGATCTGTCTCCCTATGCCCGCTCGACCAGCCAGGAATCGGCGTAAAGATTGAGCGCGTCGGGCGCGAAGCGAACGGCCGGGTCCGCCGGAATGCTGGCGCCTTCCGGCACGATGGCGCTCAGCCGCGTGCCCGCCAGTGTCGCGCGGACGATGCGCTCCGAGCCGACATCCTCGACCTTCTCGACCGTGACGGGGATGCCGGCGTTTCTGCCGACGATCTCGACGAATTCCGGCCTGATGCCGAGTTCGGTCCTCTGGCCAGAACGGAACCCGATCGGGCTGCCGGGAAGGGCGATGCGGATGTCGGAGACGACCGCCTCGCCGCCCTCCATCCGGCAGGGCAGGACGTTCATGCCGGGCGAGCCGATGAAATAGCCGACGAAGGTGTGTTTCGGCCGCTCGAACAGCTCTTCCGGCGTGCCGATCTGGACGACCTCGCCGTCATACATGACGACGACCTTGTCGGCGAAGGTCAGCGCCTCGGTCTGGTCATGGGTGACGTAGACCATGGTCATCTGGAACTCGCGGTGCAGCTGCTTCAATTCCGAGCGCAACTGCCACTTCATATGCGGATCGATGACGGTCAGCGGTTCATCGAACAAGATCGCGTTGACGTCGGAGCGCACCAGGCCGCGCCCGAGCGAGATCTTCTGCTTCTCGTCGGCGGTCAGGCCGCGGGCCTTGCGGTCGGCCTTCGCTTCCAGACCGATGCGGCGGATCATGTCCTCGACGCGGGTCTTGATCTCGGCGGCCGGCACCTTGCGGTTCTTCAACGGGAAGGCGAGGTTCTGGCGCACCGTCATGGTGTCGTAGATGACCGGAAACTGGAACACCTGAGCGATGTTGCGCGCCTCGGGGGTCAGTTCGGTGACGTCGCGGTCGTCGAAGTAGACGTTCCCCTCGGAGGGAGTCAGCAGCCCGGAGATGATGTTGAGCAGCGTGGTCTTGCCGCAGCCGGACGGACCCAGCAGCGCATAGGCGCCGCCATCCTCGAAGGCGTGGTCGACCTCGCGGAGCGCGTAGATGCCGGCATCGCCCAACGCTCGCGAATAGGCGTGGCGGATATGATCGAGACGGATGCGAGCCATGAACGTCTCCTCAAGCCGCTTGTCGCGCGGACGTGGCATTGCCGTGTTCGTCAAAGATCAGGATTTTCGCCGGATCGAAGGACAGGCGAATATGATCGCCGGGTTCGATGCGGCGGACTCCGTGGACGAGCGCGATGATGCTGTTGTCGCCGACATCGGCGTGGACGAAGGTTTCCGAGCCGGTGACCTCGGTCAGGACGACTCGCGCCTCGAAGCCATCCTCGCCGGTCTCGAACGCCAGATGATGCGGCCGGATGCCGCCGCGATAGGCGCCGTCCGGAAGGGCGGAAAAAGCGGGTCCGGCATCGAAGGCGACGCCGTTCGGCGAGGTGAAGCGTGTGCCGATTTTCGTAAAATCCATGACGTTGAGCGGAGGATCGGAGAAAGTTCGCGCCGTCAGCAGGTCGTGCGGCTGACGGTAGATCTCGGTGGTTTCGCCGAACTGGGTCACGCGGCCCTTCGACATCGTCGCGGTGCGCCCGCCCAAGAGCAGCGCCTCATGCGGCTCGGTCGTCGCGTAGACGAAGATCGCACCAGTCTCGGCGAAAATTCGCGGCAGTTCCTCGCGCAATTCCTCGCGCAGCTTGTAGTCGAGATTGGCGAGCGGCTCGTCGAGCAGAACCAGTTCGGCGTTCTTGACGAGCGCGCGGGCCAGCGCCGTGCGCTGCTGCTGCCCGCCGGAGAGATTGAGCGGCGTGCGGTCGAGAAACGGCGTCAGCTTCATCAATTCGGCGGCCTTATGCACCGCCGCCTCGATCTCGGCCTTCGAATGACCAGCGATCCGCATCGGCGAGGCGATGTTCTCGTAGACGGTGAACGAGGGGTAATTGATGAACTGCTGGTAGACCATGGCGACGTTGCGTTTGCGCACGGCGACGCCGGTCACGTCCTTGCCGTCCATCAGGATGCGGCCAGAAGTGGGGGCATCGAGGCCCGCCATCAGGCGCATCAGGCTGGTCTTGCCGGCAAGCGTTGGACCGAGCAGCACGTTGAGCGAGCCCCGGTCGAGGGTCAGCGAAACGTCGATAATGTGTTTTTCGCCGCCGACGCTGCGGCTGACGTTCTGCAATTCGAGCAAATTGCCCTCCCAGGCGGCTGCTATTCGGCCGCTTTGCTCCAGTCAGCTTTTCGATTCTTCATGTGTTCGGCAAGCTTTGATTGCTGATCCCTGTCGAATCGTAGCCCGAGCTTGGTGCGGCGCCAGAGAATGTCCTCCGCCGTCCTCGCCCATTCGTTGCGGACGAGCCAATCGACCTCGGCCTCATAGAGCCCATGACCGAAATCCTGCCCCAGCCAGCCGGGCCGAATGAGCTTGCGGATGTCGGTGCCGTAGCCGCGCGCCAGACGCCGCACGGTGCGTGCGTCCAATTGGGGAGCGGAGCGGTGCAATTCCTCTTCCAGCGCGGCCAAGCCGTCGACCGGAAAGTCGCCGCCGGGCAGCGGCTTGTCGCCGGACCAGCGCGATCCCTTGGCGCCCAGGCGCCGCTCGATCTTCTCCAGAACCTCCTCGGATAGCACCCGATAGGTGGTGATCTTGCCGCCGAACCCGTTGAGGACCGCCGGCTCGTCCTTGTCGCCCTCGACCTTCAGCACGTAGTCGCGCGTGGCTTCCTGCGCCTTGGAGGCGCCGTCGTCGAAAAGCGGGCGCACGCCGGAGTAGGACCAGACGATGTCGCCGGGGGTCACCGGCTGTTTGAAATATTCGCTCGCAGCGGAGAGGAGATACTGGGTTTCCGCCTCGGTGATCGCCGCGTCGGCCGGATCGCCATCAAAATCCTGATCGGTGGTGCCGACGAGTGTGAAGTCTTCCTCATAGGGAATGGTGAAGATGATCCGCCCGTCGGCGTTCTGGAAGATATAGGCGCGGTCGTGCTCGTAAAGCTTGTGCGTGACGATGTGCGAGCCCTGGACCAGGCGGATGTTGCGCGCCTCGTTTTGCCCCATGGCGGTCTGGATGATCGCGTCGACCCAGGGGCCGCCAACATTGACGAGGAAGCGGGCCGTGACCGTGAAGATCCGGCCGGTTTCCTGATCGCGTAGGGTGACCTGCCACAGGCTGGCCTCGCGACGGGCCTCGAGCACCTTGGTTCGCACCATAATGTCGGCGCCGCGCGCCGCGGCGTCGCGGGCATTCAGGACAACGAGACGGGCGTCGTCGACCCGGGCGTCGGAATATTCGAAACCCTTGTGGAACTCATCCTTCAGCGGCGCGCCCATCGGGCCGTCGAGATCGACCGTCGTCGTCGCCTTCAGCTTCTTGCGACCGCCGAGATGGTCATAGAGGAACAGCCCGAGCCTCAGCAGCCATGCCGGCCGCAGTCCGGCATGGTGCGGCAGGATGAACCGCAGCGGCCGGATGATGTGCGGCGCGATGCCCCACAGCACCTCGCGCTCCATCAGCGCGTGACGCACCAGATTGAATTCATAGTGTTCGAGATAGCGCAGGCCACCATGGACCAACTTGGTCGACCAGGAGGAGGTGCCGGAAGCCAGATCATTCATCTCGGCTAGGCCGACGCGATAGCCGCGTCCCGCCGCGTCACGGGCGATTCCACAGCCGTTGATGCCACCACCAATGATGAAGACGTCGTAATCCAGAAGAGCCTCCCCAGGCTTCGCGCTGCAGCATTTAAGTTGCGATTGCGAACATCGAGAAGGTTATTACGAAACTAAATCGAAGGTCAAACGAAAATTAACGAAGCGACGGCCTGTTTCGATCACCGACGGTCGGCGACGTCTCGACCAAGCGGACTTCGTTGTCGCGGCAGATGCGCTGGATGGTTGCCGGAGCGACGTCGGTGACGAAGGTGTTCATCTGGTCGAGGTGGCCGATCCGCACCGGCGCGCTGCGCTCGAACTTCGACGAATCGGATGCCAGAATCACATGGCGGGCGTTGGAGATGATCGCCTGGGCAACGCGCACTTCGCGATAATCGAAGTCGAGAAGCGACCCGTCGGCATCGATCGCCGAAACGCCGATCACCGCGAAATCGACCCGGAACTGGCGGATGAAATCGACCGCTGCCTCGCCGACGATGCCGCCGTCGGAACGGCGCACGACGCCGCCGGCGATCACCACCTCCATCTCCGGATAGGGCCGCATGGCCGTGGCGACGTTGATGTTGTTGGTGATCACCATCAGTTCGGCGTGGCGAAGGAGGGCGTGGGCGACGGCTTCTGTGGTGGTGCCGATATTGATGAACAGCGAGGCCCGGTCGGGAATGAGATCGGCGACAGCCTTGCCGATCGCTGCCTTCTCCTCGGCCGCGATCGTCCGCCGCGCGTCATAGCCGACATTCTCCACGCCTGAGGAGAGCACGGCGCCGCCATGCACGCGGGACAATAGCCGCTGATCGCAAAGTTCGTTCAGATCCTTGCGGATGGTCTGCACGGAAACGTCGTAGCGCGCCGCCAGTTCGTCGACGGAGACGCGGCCCGAGCGCTTGGCGCCCTCGAGAATCTGCATTTGGCGATCGGACAGCATGGTGGATACCTCCCAAGACGGAAGGGATCATGGGAAAAACGAAACTTAAACGCAAGAAACGAAAGAGGCTGTTGCCAGTCCCAGTCCGCGGCTGCCGATCCGCCTAGTCGATCCAGTTTTCGACCGTCAGTCCCTCGACCCTGCCGAAATGACGTGTGTTGTTGGTCACTACCGTCGCGTTGATGGACAGAGCATGTCCGGCGATCAGAGTGTCCAGCGCGCCAATGGGCGTTCCCGCGAGGTAGAGTTCGCCATCCAGTTGCGCAGCGCGCACGATCGCGGCCTCGTCGAAAGGCAGGATTGTGATGCGCTCCAGATAGGCATGTACCTTTGTGGCCAAATTCCTAGCGCCCGGCTTGCGGGCTAACCCGCGGAGAAGTTCGAAGCGCGTGATGGCGGAAATGACGATCTCGTGGGCGTGAGCCCTGTATCTGTCGGCCAGCCGCGCCCCGCTCCGACCGATAGCATAGCTGCTGGTGTCGGTGTCGATCATCAGCAGTGTCAATCGACGTCACCCGGAAACAGGTTTCGCGCGTCGAAACCGGATTGATCGCGCTCGACCGGGACGTCCTCGCCAATGTTCGGCATAGCAAAGAAGCTCGACCATTTATCCTCCACCGGTACGATCACCCGGGCGTTGCCCTGGACATACACCTCGACCTCCCGCACGCCTGTGGGAAACGCGGCCGCCTTGGGCAAGCGGACGGCTTGGGTCTTGTTGTTCATGAACAATGTCGTGCGCGGCATTCGCGTGCCTCGGTTTTCTGAGGTATATCCTTCGTGTATATATCTAGCGTGTTGGCGAGGGCCCGGCAAGGATGAAAAAGGCTAGGGCCTCGGACGATAATAGAGATGCGGTTCTGTTTCTCGGCTCGCCGAGCCGATCCACACGGAGGGCGGCGACGACCGTACCGCCGCTACGACCTGCAACGATTCCCTCGACCTTGGCTCGAAGTCCCTTTGGCAGAACGCGTTCCTATTGTCTTCCGATGCTCTAAATCGCCGTGCGGTCCGCCTCGGCCAGATAGATTTCCCGTAGCCGCCGGGCTACCGGCCCCGGCGTGCCGTCGCCAAGGGCGACGCCGTCGATCTCCACTACCGGCAGCACGAAGGCTGAGGCCGAGGTGATGAACGCTTCCTTGGCCCGCTTGGCCTCCTCCAGCGTGAAGCTGCGCTCCTCGATCCGCAAGCCGTCTTCCTCCTCCGCCATTCGCAACACGGCGGCGCGGGTGATGCCGTGCAATATCGCATGGGACAGGGCTCGCGTGACCAGCGCGCCGTCTTCCGTGAGGATGTAGGCGTTGTTGGAGGTGCCCTCGGTCACCATGCCGTCCTCGACCATCCAGGCGTCGTCCGCGCCTTTTGCTTTGGCTTCCGTCTTGGCGATCGAGGGATAGAGCAGTTGCACCGTCTTGATGTCGCGTCGAGCCCAGCGCAAATCCGGCACCGACGCGACCTTGATGCCGGTCCGCGCCGTCGGCTTGTCGCGCAGCCCCATCGCCTGGGTGAAGAGGACCAGCGACGGCTGAGTCTCCTCCGGCGGAAACAGGAAGTCGCGGTCGGCCGCGCCGCGCGTCACCTGCATGTAGACCATGCCTTCGTCGATGCCATTGCGCCTCACCAACTCCCGATGGATCGCCAGGAGTTCCGCCTCGCTGGCCGGGGCTGCCATCTTGAGTTCCGACAGCGAGCGCTCAAGGCGCTTTATATGGGCAGCGAAGTCGACGAGCTTACCGGACAAGACGCTGGTCACCTCGTAGACCGCATCGGCGAACAGGAAGCCGCGGTCGAAAACCGAGATCTTTGCCTCTTGTTCCGGGCGGTAGTCGCCATTGACGTAGACGGTGCGGCTCATGCCAAACTCCGGGGCGGATGTTGCGTTGCCCGCTCCATACGACAGGGCGACGGGGCAGGGAAGGTGGCCGCACGATATCGCCTGTGGGACGGAGTCCTCTCACGCGGGGCTTTCGCTGCTTCGGTGACGTGCTAATTCATCATCGACGGCACCGGCGGCGACGGACGATCGAGTCGGGCCAGCGAAACTGGAGGAGAGATTCTTGGACATTGGACAGACGACGCCGGCGATCGTGTCGGGTGCGGGATCGGGGCTTGGCCGTGGCACGGCGCGGGCGCTTGCGGCAATGGGCGCGAAGGTCGCCGTGCTCGACGTGAACGAGGAGGGCGGTCGGGCGGTCGCCGAGGAGATCGGCGGCCTGTTCGTCAAGTGCGACGTGTCCGATCCGGCCGCGGTGGCCGACGCCGTGGCCAAGGCCGTCGAGGCGCACGGAACGCCGCGCATCCTGGTCAATTGCGCCGGCATCGCGGTTGGCCGCAAGACGGTCTCGCGCGGCGAGGCTCACGACCCGACGCTGTTCCAGAAGGTGATCGCCGTCAATCTCATCGGCACCTTCAACCTCTCGTCCCAGGTGGCGCTGAGAATGTCGGAGGCCGAAGCTCTGAATGCCGATGGCGAGCGCGGCGTTATTGTCGGCACCGCCTCGGTCGCCGCTTTCGACGGACAGATGGGCCAGATTGCCTATGCCGCCTCCAAGGCCGGTATCGCCGGCATGACCCTGCCGATGGCGCGCGACCTCGCCAAGTCCGGCATCCGGGTGATGACCATCGCCCCCGGCATCTTCGAGACGCCGATGCTGGCCGGAATGCCGGAGGAGGTGCAGGCTTCGCTCGCCGCCTCGATCCCGTTCCCCTCGCGGCTCGGTACGGCGGAGGAATATGCCAAGCTCGCCGTTCATATCGTCGAGAACCCGATGCTGAACGGCGAGACGATCCGCCTCGACGGCGCGATCCGGATGCAGCCCAAATAATCGACTGTGGGCCGGTCTCGATCGCGAGGCCGGCCCACAGACCTGTCACGCGGGCGAGCGGTGCTCGTCCTGGCTCGATACAGCGGGAGATGACCCATGAGCGAAACCGACATCGTCCTCCAACGCCGTGAGGGCCGCGTCGCGATCCTCACTCTCCATCGTCCCAAGGCGCTGAACGCGCTCAATAGCGCGGTCATGCGCCAACTGGTCGATCTGACCGGCTCGCTCGACCGCGATCCCGAAATCGGCGCGATCCTGATCACCGGCTCGGAAAAGGCCTTCGCGGCCGGGGCCGACATCAAGGAAATGGAAGATCGCTCGGCGATGGAGATGATGCTCGCCGACTGGTTCTCCGACTGGGAGGCGCTGGAGCGGGTGCGCACGCCGATGATCGCGGCCGTCGCCGGTTTCGCGCTGGGCGGTGGCTGCGAGCTGGCGATGATGTGCGATCTCATCGTCGCGGCCGACAGCGCCAAGTTCGGTCAGCCGGAGATCAAGCTCGGGATCATTCCTGGCATGGGCGGCTCGCAGCGCCTGACTCGCGCGGTCGGCAAATACAAGGCGATGGACATGATCCTCACCGGGCGGATGATCGACGCCGAGGAGGCCGAGCGCATCGGCCTCGTTTCGCGGTTGGTGCCGGCCGACAGGCTGATGGAGGAGGCGCTCGGCGCGGCGACGACGATCGCGGACTTCTCCAAGCCGGCGACGATCACTGCCAAGGAAGCGACCAACCGTTCCTTCGAAGTCGGACTGCGCGAGGGACTTCTGCACGAACGCCGGATCTTTCACGCGCTGTTTGCGGGCGGCGACCAGAAGGAGGGCATGTCGGCCTTCCGCGAGAAACGGCAGGCGGCGTTCCGGCACGGATAAAGTCTCGCGACGATGTTGCCGGCGGCTGCCACCTACGACGAATTGCGTAACCGGTTTCGATGGAAGATTCCGGAGCGCTACAATATCGGCGTCGATGTCTGCGATAAGTGGGCGACGGTGGAGCCGGAGCGCGAGGCGATCCGCGGGATTGCCGCTGACGGAGCGGTGACCGTCACGAGTTTCGGCGCGCTGCGGTCGCTCTCCAACAGATTGGCGAACCGTTTTGTCGCCGCCGGTATTCGTCGTGGCGATCGCATCGCTGTCCTTCTGCCACAATCGGTCGAGACCGCGGCCGCGCATATCGCCAGTTTCAAACTGGGTGCGATTTCGGTCCCGCTTTTCAACCTATTCGAGGCTGAGGCGCTGCTTTACCGCCTGGCCGATTCCGGCGCCAAGCTGATCGTCACGGACGCCGGCGGCGCAGCAAAGATCGCCCGGATTCGGAACCGGCTGCCGCAGCTTTCGACAGTCCTTGCGAAGGGCGGCGCCGGACCGGGCACGGTCGATCTCGACGCGGAGATCGGCGCGATGTCCGCAGATTTCGATCCGGTCGATACCAGGGCGGACGACCCCGCTTTGATCATTTATACGTCCGGAACGACCGGCCCACCCAAAGGGGCGCTCCACGCTCACCGGGTGCTACTCGGCCACCTGCCGGGCGTGGAAATGAGCCACGACCTGTTTCCCCAACCCGGCGACCGGATCTGGACACCGGCGGACTGGGCCTGGATCGGCGGCCTTCTCGACGTCCTGCTGCCGGCGCTGCATCACGGCGTTCCCGTCATTGCCGCCCGCTTTCGCAAATTCACCGGCGAAGCGGCATTTCGATTGATCGCCGACCAGGGTGTCCGCAATGTATTCCTGCCGCCGACCGCATTGAAGGCGATGCGACAGGTCGCGGCGCCGCGCTCTCGCTGGCGCTACGATCTGCGCACGGTCGCGAGCGGCGGTGAGACGCTCGGAACCGAGCTGATCGGTTGGGGGCGGGACATTCTCGGCGTTACGATCAACGAATTCTACGGTCAGACCGAGTGCAACATGATCGTCTCTTCCTGTGCCGCAATCATGCCGACCCGGCCGGGAATCATGGGACGCGCGGTGCCGGGGCACGACCTCGCTATCGTCGATGCGGAAGGCCAGCCAGTCCCGGACGGCGAACAGGGGACGATCGCCATTCGCCGCGGCAGTCCGGTGATGTTTCTGGAATATTGGAACAATCCCGAAGCAACGCGAAAGAAGTTTGCCGGCGATTGGCTGTTGACCGGCGATACCGGTATTGCGGAAGCCGGTTGGATCCGCTTCGTCGGCCGCGACGACGACGTGATCACCTCCTCCGGCTATCGGATTGGCCCGGGCGAGATCGAGGATTGCCTGTTGCGGCATCCGGCGGTCGCCAATGCCGGTGTCGTCGGCAAACCCGACCCGGCCCGTACCGAGATCGTCAAGGCCTTTGTCGTTCTCCAGGCCGGCTTTGAGCCGGGGGAGGAACTCGCGGCCGAGCTGGCCGATCACGTCAGGCAGCACTTGGCCGCGCATGAATATCCACGCGACGTGGTCTTCGTCGATTCCCTGCCGATGACGACCACGGGCAAAGTCATTCGCCGGGAATTGCGCGCCCGCGTTTGACGCTTTTCACCAAAAGAAGAACCCCGGCGCTGCGCGCCGGGGTCTTGTCGCTTTCGGATGGCGGCGGGCAGAGCCCGCCGGCCGTCTTATTTCGTCGTGGTTTCGCTCGCCGCGTCGGCCGGCTTCTCCGCGTCCGCGCCGTCGGCCGGCTTCATCGCCGCGTCGTCGGCCTTCATCGCGCCGCCGGCGTCGGCGGTCTCGACGTAGTCGTACTTGCCGTCCTTCCACTCGTAGAGGACGTAGCCCGGCAGGGTCACGTCACCCTTGTCGTCGAACTTGAGGTCGCCGATGACAGTCGAGAAATCGCTGGAATTGAGCGCCTCGACGACCGGATCGTAGTCGGTGGAGCCGGCCTTTTCGACCGCGTCGGCCCAGACCTGGATCGCCGCATAGGTGTAGAGCACGTAGCCCTCGGCGGTCTTGCCCTGCTTCTCGAGCTCGGCGACGACCGGAGCCGCGGCCTCGTTCTTGCGCGGGTCCGGCGAGAACGTCATCAGCGTGCCCTGGCCGGCGTCGCCGGTGATCGCCCAGTACTCGTCGCTGACCAGCGCGTCGCCGGACATCAGCACGGTGTCCATGCCCTGCTCGCGCATCTGGCGTGCCATCAGGCCGGCTTCGGTGTGGTAGCCGCCGACATAGACGAGGTCGATCTGGGCTTCCTTCATCTTGGTGACGAGAGCGGTGTAGTCCTTCTCGCCGGCCGTGTAGGATTCGACGAGAGCCGGGGTCTTGCCGGCTGCCTCGTAGGTCTTCTGGGTCTCGTCCGCGAGGCCCTTACCATACGCGGTCTTGTCGTTGATGATCGCCACATTGGCGTCCGGGAAGGTGTCGGTGATGTACTTGCCGGCGACCTCGCCCTGCTGATCGTCACGGCCGCAGACGCGGAAGACGCCGTCGCCCGGACGCTTGTCGGTGAAGTCCGGATTGGTCGAGGCCGGCGAAATCTGCACGATCTGCTCGTCGGCATAGACCTGGCTGGCCGGGATCGAGGAGCCCGAGCAGAAGTGGCCGGCGACGAAGGTCACGCCCTGCGAGGCGAACTGGTTGGCAACCGCGACGGCCTGCTTCGGATCGCAGGCGTCGTCGCCGATCGACAGCTTCAGCATTTCGCCGTTGACGCCGCCCTTGGCGTTGATGTCGGCGACGGCCTGCTCGGCGCCGGTGCGCAGCTGCTCGCCGAAGCTTGCATACTGGCCGGTCATCGGGCCGGCGACGCCGATAGTGATTTCGGCGTAGGCTGCGCCTGCGAAGCCGAGATTGAGCGCTGCGCCAGCGAGGAGTATTTTCTTCATGAGGATCTTCCCTGTTTATTCTTTGAGGCGACCCGAGGGCCACGGAGATGCAATGTGCATCCCCTCCTGGCGGAGGATTAAAGACCGGAATGGCCGACGTTGGAATAGCGCTGGCCTAAAATTTCAATGATGATGAATCGTCCGGCGGGCTGATCATGCCTTGCCACGCAAAATGCCATATTGCTGGCTCATTTGACGGCTGCGAACGAAGCTGCGTCCGGCGGCGGCGAAGGCGAACAGCACGATGTAATCGACGATCGCATAGTACAACGCGGCGCCGAAGGTCGCCGGCGGCAGGAAGAACGAGCCGCCGAACAGGCTGAAATGGATAAAGCGCACCGCGATGGTCAAGAGCAGGACATAAAAGGCCATGAGGCCCCAACCACTCCAGGTCAAAGCCGTCGATCGCCCGATCATCCAGGCGCCGCCGCCGCCCAGGATCACCGTCACGAACAGGAATTCGCCGATCGCGACTTCCCAAAGTAAGGACATTTCGGGCGCCATCAGTGTGCTCCTCCCTCAAGATAGGCGCTGCGCACCTCCTCGCGGGCGAGCAGTTCCTTGCCGGTGCCTGTCATGGTGATCTTGCCATTCACCATGACGTAGCCGCGATGGGCGAGGCGCAGGGCGTGGAAGGCGTTCTGCTCGACGAGAAACACCGTCAGGCCTTCATTGCGGTTGAGTTCGCGGATGACCTCGAAGATCTGCTTGACGATCAGCGGGGCGAGACCGAGCGACGGTTCGTCCAGCAACAGCAGCTTCGGCCGGCTCATCAGCGCCCGGCCGATCGCCAGCATCTGCTGCTCGCCACCGGAGAGCGTGCCGCCGCGCTGTCCCCGACGCTCCTTCAGACGCGGAAACAATTCGAAGACCTTGCGCAAATCGTCTTCGAAAACGGAGTCGTCTTCCAGGATCGCGCCCATCTGGAGGTTTTCCATCACCGTCATGCGCCCGAACACCCGGCGTCCCTCCGGCGACTGGGCGATCGACTTGGACATGATGGAATGGGTCGGCAGATGGGTGATGTCCTCGCCGCGGTAGACGATCTGGCCCTCGCGGGCGCGCGGATTGCCGCAAACCGTCATCATCAGCGTCGATTTGCCGGCGCCGTTGGCGCCGATCATCGTAACGATCTCGCCTTGGTAGACGTCGACATCGACGCCCTTGAGCGCCTGGATCTTGCCGTAGAAGGTCTGCAGGCCGCGGATCGTCAGCAACGGCTCGGCTGCCGGTCCGGGTTCGACAACGGCGCTCATAGGGCGCCTCCCTGCGTGCTCTCGGGCGCCGGGTTGGCGGGCCCTTTCTTGATGTGAAGGTCTTCCTCGATGGCGTCGACCTCCTCGTCGTCGACGCCGAGATAGGCCGCGATGACCTTCGGATCGTTGCGGACCTTGTCGGCCGACCCGTCCGAGATTTTCTTGCCGTAGTCGAGGACGACGACGTGGTCGGAAATTTCCATGACCACGCCCATGTCGTGCTCGATCAGAAGGACGGACACATCGTGCTCGTCGCGGATATATTTCAACAGCGTGTTGAGTTCCGCCGATTCCCGCGGATTGAGGCCGGCGGCTGGCTCGTCGAGGCACAGAAGCGAGGGGTCTGTACACATGGCGCGGGCGATTTCCAGACGCCGCTGGGCACCGTAGGGAAGGTCGGATGCCGGGTCATCCGCGCGGTCGAGCAGGCTCGTATGGCGAAGCCACTCGATCGCCTTTTCCTTGGCGGCGGCCGCCGCGCGGCGATAGCCGGGAAGGCCGATCAGTCCGCCAATGGTGAAGTGGGACGCGTCCATCAACTTGTTGTGCTGGGCGACGAGCAGATTTTCCAGCACCGTCATGCCGCCGAACAGGCGGATGTTCTGGAAGGTGCGCGCGACGCCTGCGACCTCGGTGATCTTGAAATCGGCCATGCGCTCCAGGAGAAAGATCGAGCCGGATTCGGCGTCGATATACTGGCGGCCGCTGTCGGTGAGTTCGCGAACCGTCGCCTCGGGGATGCCGCGGCCCCGACGCAGTGCGATGCGCCCTTCGGTCGGTTTATAGAAACCGGTGACGCAGTTGAACACGGTGGTCTTGCCGGCGCCGTTCGGACCGATCAAGGCGGTGATGTCGCCGCGGCCGACATTGAAGCTCAGATCGTCGACGGCGGTGAGACCGCCGAAGCGCATCGTCAGATGCTCGACGGTGAGAACCGGATCGACCGTCCAGCGTTCGCTTTCCTTCAACATCAGTGACCCTCGCCCTGGGCGACAAGATCGGCGCCGATCTTCTTCTTCTGCTTATAGAAGACCGACGGCGAGCGAGACGAAATCAGGCCGCGTGGCTTCCACACCATGATCCCCACCATCGCCAGGCCAAAAATCAGCATCCGGTACTGGGTGGGATCGAAATCGCTGCCGAACACGGCCTGCAGCGCCGTCAGATTGCGCAAGAGTTCGATGCCGCCGATCATCACCACAGAGGCGATGACCACGCCGAGCTGCGAACCGAGACCCCCGAGCACGACGATCGCCAGGATGATGGCCGATTCGATGAAGGTGAAGCTCTCGGGCGAGATGAAGCCCTGACGCGCGGCGAAGAACGAGCCGGCGAAGCCGCCGAACATCGCGCCGGTGGCGAAGGCCGTCAGCTTGACGTTGACGGTGTTGATGCCGAGCGAGCGGCAGGCGATCTCGTCCTCGCGCAGTGCTTCCCAGGCGCGGCCGACGGGCAGCTTGCGCAGCCTGAGGGTGACGAAATTGGTCAGCAACGCCAGTGCCAGGATGATGTAATAGAGGAAGACGAAGCGCTGCACCGAGCTGTATTCGAGGCCGAAGAAGTCGGAGAAGGAGCCTTCTCCGCGCGAAAACTCGAGGCCGAAAAGGGTTGGCTTCGGGATGCCGAGCAGGCCGTTCGGGCCGCCCGTGAATTCGTACCAGTTGAGCAGGATGATGCGGATGATCTCGCCGAAAGCGAGCGTCACGATCGCCAGATAATCGCCGCGCAGGCGCAGCACCGGGAAGCCGAGCATGACGCCCCACATCGCCGCGAACAGACCGGCCATCGGCAGGCAGATCCAGAAGCCGAGCCCGAAATTCGTCGACAAGAGGGCGAAGGAATAGGCGCCGACGGCATAGAAGGCGACGTAGCCAAGATCGAGCAGGCCGGCGAGGCCGACCACGATGTTCAGGCCCCATCCCAGCATCACATAAGTCAGGATGAGAATCGCCAGATCGAGCAGATAGCGGTTCTGGCTCGGAAGAAACGTGTCGAGCAGGAACGGCAGGGTGAACGCGACCAGGAGCAAAAGGACGCCGACGATCTGGCCAAGCGGAAGGCCGCTGGTGGTTGCCGACGCGGCCTTCGTCCGCTTGAAATAGCCCGAGATCGGCCGTTCGGCCTTGAACAGGAAGTAGGACAGCAGGAACCGCCCGACAAAGGCGATGGCGATCCAGCTGAGCCAGAGCATCGGCCGAGCGAAAAGGTCGAGGCCGCCGGTCGCGATGTCACTGCGAAAGGCGAAGAAGACGATGGTCAACCCGCCGACGATCGCCGCGGTGATGCCGGCTTCCTTCAGCGAGGCGACGAGGCGGCTGTCGCTTCGCGGCGCCTCCACGAAGGGGGGCTCGCCGCGCGCCGCCTCGCGGCGTTCCTCGTCTTCGCGCTCGGCGCCTTCCGGCAGGTTGGAGAGGGTCGATGCGGTCGGGTCGGCCATCGTCTCAGACCTTCTCGACTTCCGGCCGGCCAAGCAGGCCGGAGGGCATGAAGATCAGCACGATCGCCAGAATGGAGAAGGCCGCGACGTCCTTGTACTCGACCGAGAAATAGCCCGACCAGAAGGTCTCGATCAGGCCGATGGCCAAACCTCCGAGCATGGCGCCAGGCATGGAGCCGATGCCGCCGAGAACGGCAGCGGTGAAGGCTTTCACGCCGGCGACGAAGCCGATGTAGAAGTCAATCACGCCGTAATAGAGGAGGTACATCATGCCGGCGACGGCGGCGAGGGTTGCGCCCATCACGAAGGTCAGCGAGATCGTGCGGTCGACATTGACGCCGAGCAGGGAGGCCATCTTCTGGTCCTGCTCGCAGGCGCGCTGCTGGCGCCCGAGCGACGTGCGCGAAATGACCAGCGAGAAGGCGGTCATCAGGACGATGGTCGTCGCGATGATGATGATCTGCATGTAGGAGATCTGCACGACGATGCCGCCCGGGCCGTCGAGCAGGGTGATCCCGCCCCGGATCTGCGGCGGCAGCGGCTTGACCCGCGCCCCCTGCGTGATCTGGACGAAGTTCTGCAGGAAGATCGACATGCCGATGGCGGTGATCAGCGGTGCCAGCCGGAACGAGCCGCGCAACGGCCGATAAGCCACCCGCTCGATGGTCCAACCCCAGAGCGCGGTGAGAAGCATGGCGACGGCCAGCATGATCACCAGCACCAGCGGCAGGAAGGTGATGCCGATCGCCGCGAGCAGGAGGAACACGGTGAGCGCGATGAAGGAGCCGATCATGAAGATTTCGCCGTGGGCGAAATTGATCATGCCGATGATGCCGTAGACCATCGTATAGCCGATGGCGATCAGGCCGTAGATCGACCCGAGGGTGATCCCGTTGATCAACTGCTGGAGAAAATATTCCATGGTCCGCCCGTGTTCCGGTGCTGGGTTCGCCGTTTCCGGCCGACGCGTCGAGCTGTCAGGAACACGCGTCGCAAGCCATGATCAATTCCATAGCGACGCGACGTCCGCAAGCCTTCACAAGGTCTGCGGCGACAAACTTGTGACACCATTCACAGATCGCGGTGCTCCGGGTCCATCAGTCGGTGACCGCGATACAACCGAGGGGCCTCGATCAACTGGTCGGAGCGTGCCCCGTGGACCGGGAATCGGCGAGGCGATGTCGCTCCGCGCTCGCCGCGACAGATGTCTCGGCTGGCTCTTCCGCCGATTCCGGTTCTACCGCGCCGCGCGTTTCCAGCCATCTGGCGATCATCCACCAGCCGACCGCCCAGGCCGCGCCCGCCGTCCAACCGGCCAGCACGTCGGACGGCCAGTGCACGCCGAGATAGACCCGGCTGACGCCGACGAGGACAGTCAGGAAGACCGCCACGCTGATCAGAAACGCGCGCACGCTGCGCCTCGACTGGACGCGGGCGACGAGGATCGCCAGCGTCAGATAGGTGACCGCCGACATCATGGCGTGGCCGCTGGGAAAACTCGCCGTGTAGACGAAGGAGCCATGCGGGACGAGCGAGGGCCGGGGGCGGTCGAAACCGTATTTGAGAAGCTGGCTCATCAGGAAGCCGCTGCCGATCGCCGCGACGACCAGCAGCATCGAACGGCGTTTGCCCTGCATCCAGAGGAAGCCGGCGGCGAACAAGGTCACCAGAATCAGCACGCCGGTGCCGCCGAAGGCGGTCATGTCGCGGCCGAACTCCTCCGCCCAGCGCGGGCCCAGCGGGTCGGACGCATCGGCCGGATTGCGCAGCGACAGCAGAATCTCGGCGTCGAAGCCCTTGGTGTCACCCTCCACCACTTCGCCGGCGACCGAGACGAAACCCCAGATAGACGCGGCGACGAGGAGCGCGGCGATGAGGGTGGTCAGTTCGACCCGGTCACTGATCCATTGCTTGACGGCGTGAAGTCTCATGAAAGCTGCTTTCGTCACAGAATAGTCGGCACGGCGGCCGTCGCACGCAGGCTGGCGCTCAGCGTGGCCGCCACCGGATCACCCGTTCATCATTTGGCCGGTTCGGTCAACGTTCTGGACCCGAGTCGATCACCCCTGGGAGGCGCACACATAATTGCGCGAAGGATTGGCAGGCGCTACCGACATAGCCAAGGGATTTACGGACCGGAGCTGAGATGGACCTGATCGAACCGCGCGGCGGAGTCTGGCATGTGGCTCACGGCCGCAGCCTTGATCTGTCCGGCGCCGCCCACATCATGGGCGTCCTCAACGCCACGCCCGACAGCTTCTCCGACGGGGGGCGCTACGCCAGCGTCGAGGCGGCCGTCGCGGAGTCGCTGAAGATGGTCGAGCAGGGCGCGGCGATCGTCGATATTGGCGGCGAATCGACCCGGCCCGGCGCGACGCCCATCGACGCCGCCGAGGAGCAGCGCCGGATCATGCCGGTGATCGAGGAACTGGCGCGCCGTTCCGACTGTCTCATCTCGGTCGACACTTACCGCTCCGAAACCGCACGGATGGCCGTGGCGGCCGGCGCGCACATCGTCAACGACGTGTGGGGCGCCCAGAGGGACGAGGCGATCGCACGGGTCGCGGCGGAGACCGGCGCCGGGCTGTGCTTGATGCATACGGGACGCGAGCGCGAGACATTGCCCGACGTCATCGCCGATCAGTTCCTGTTTCTGGAGAAATCGCTGGAGATTGCCCGCAAGGCCGGTGTGCCGGACGCAGCCATCGTTCTCGATCCGGGCTTTGGCTTCGCCAAGGATGGGCCGGAGAATTTGATGCTGCTCGCCCGGCTGGATGAAATGAAGGCGCTCGGCTTTCCGCTCCTCGTCGGCACATCGCGCAAGCGTTTCGTGCGCGGCGCGGTGGGCAGCGAGGACCCGGAGCCGGACATCGCGACGGCGGCGACCAGCGCGCTTTTGCGCGAGCGCGGTGCCGACATCTTTCGCGTCCACAACGTGCCGGCCAACCGCGACGCGCTGCGGATCGCCGACGCCATGCGCCGCGCCATGAAGGGCGAACGCTGGTGACGGCCAAAGCCACTCTCGGTCTCGGCGGCAATATCGGCGATCCGGCAAAGACGATGGCGGCGGCGCTGCGCCTGATCGACGCGCGCGCCGATACGCGGATCGCCGCCGTCTCGCGGCTGTATCGCACGCCGCCCTGGGGCATCACCGATCAGCCCTTCTTTTTCAACGCCTGCGCCGCGATCGAGACGACGCTGGCGCCTCGCGAGGTCCTCGATCTGTGTCTTGACACCGAGCGGGCGTTCAAGCGCGAGCGGCGCGAGCGCTGGGGGCCGCGCACGCTCGATCTCGACGTGCTCGATTATGACGGGATGCCCTACGAGGACGCGGCACTGACCCTGCCGCATCCGCGCGTGAGCGAGCGGGCCTTCGTCATCGTGCCGCTCGCCGACATCGCGCCGGAGCTGCGCTTTGGGGAACGGACGGTGGCGGAATGGGCCGCGCAGGTCGACCGGGACGGGGTCGAACCGGCAAGCGAGGACGGCGATTGGTGGCGGAAGACGGGCGAGGCTCGTTGAGGAAAGAACGCCGGCGCGGGGCAAGCGCGTTCCGCGAGGCATATCTGAAACAGGATACAACGGGTCTGTTTCAGAGCTCCAATTTCTCTAATTACTCCTTTTTCTCCTTGACGGAGATTTTGAAGCCTGCCAGTGTCTGGTTTCGGCAATCATTTCTATGAGGAGATCAGATATGCAGCTCCAAAAGATCGATATCGATTGGGATATTCACAAACTGATAGAGGCTGAGCGGAAGGGGTTTGACGAACCTCAATACGTCGCTCTTCGACGACTCCTGAACATGCCGCCGCCAGAACTAAGAACCGAAGAGAGCCCCAGACCGGGGAGCGGCATTCCCTGGGTTGAGGACGGCGTGAAGGTACCTCACGGCTCGGTCGCTCGGATGCAATATCAGCGGGGAAAGCAGCGCTACGAAGGGAAGTTTTTCGATGGAAATCTTGTCATAGGTGACAAGGCTTTCGGAACTCTCTCGGCCGCTGCCAATGCACTTGCTGTTACCAAAGGCGGGGGTAAGACGCAGCTAAACGGGTGGAACTATTGGGAAGCGAAATTCCCCGGCGAAGCACATTGGCGCTCGCTCAAGGAAATGCGGGACAACGTCCGAGACACCTCAGCTTGAAACAGAATTGAATTGGCAGTTCGGTTTCAAATATTTGCCAGTACGAAATAGTCCTTCGGCGACAGCCTTCCCTACTTCACCAGCGCGCTCTGACGTGTGCCGCCCGTGCGCTTCAAATTCATGCCGATGACCGGCACCAGTTCGGACGCCACCCGGACCGACACGGTGATCGCCATCGCGCCGGCTCCGTCGAGGCGGGCGATCATCGCGCCCTTGAGCTGCTTGCGGTCGAGGCCGACGACGATCTTGTCGCGATCGACATTGCCGGAGACAATGTCGAGACCCTTGCCCTTGGCGCCGTCCTGGAAGGCGCCGGTGTAGCCCTTGCCCGAGCGTACGACCTCGGCCCGCATTGGCTGCGAGAACACGCCGACGCGGCAGGAGCCGTCCAATTCCATGCCCAATTTCCTCGGGTGCTGAGAGCCGGCGAAGTCGCAGACGAATTTGGTGCCCTTGTATTTGCCGGCAACGATCTCGCCTGGCCCCGACCACTGGCCGACGACCTGGCGGAAGAAGGCTTCGTCCGGGTCGGCGCGGGCCGGCGTCGCCAGCGCCGCACCGGCGGCGATGGCGAAGGCGAGACCGGTGGTCAGCATGCGGGACATGGGCGAACCTTCCTAGCAGACGGGGTGGCTGGATCAGGCTGCCTTTATCGCCCGGAAGGGTTAATCAAGCCTTGCGGGCGTCTTCACGATTTGTCGCTTCGGCTGTCATCCGAGGCCGCCCGCGCCGGCCGGATCGCGCCGATCGCGGTGAGATCGCCGAGGACATCGCCGATCGACGGTCGGCGAACCCGCAGAAAGGGCAGGGGCCGGCAAAGGTCCATCGCGGCAAGGCCGACGCGCGCCGTCAGAAGACCATTCACCACGCCTTCGCCAAGGCGGGCGGACAGCTTTGCCGCCACGCCATGCCCGAGCAGTTGCTGCATCACGCCGTCGCCGATGGCGATCGATCCCGTCACCGCCAGATGCGCCACCACATCGCGGGTTAGCCGCACCAGCCCGAGCGTGCCCGGCCGCGCGCCGTAGAGTTCCGACATGCGCCGGATGAGCTTGACGGTCTCGAACAGGACATAGGCGACATCGACGAGGGCCTTCGGGCTGACGGCGGTCACCACCGAAACCCGCTTGGCCGAGAGGAGAACAAGGGCGCGGGCCTTTGCGTCCAGAGGCACCACGATCTCGCGTTCGGCGAGCGCGATCAGATCGGCGCCATCGATCACCTCGCCGTCGAGTTCGGCCATCCGCGCCCGGCCGTTCGCCGTTTCGGGCCGATCGGACAGGAGGGTGGTCAGCGTCCGCACGACCGCTTTCGCATCCTCGGCGGAGTTGGCCTCATAGGCGGCGAGCGCGGCCTGGCGCTCGCGGTCGACGGCGGCAAGCCGCATCAGGCCGATGATTTCCCGCAGGGCCACGCCAAGCGCGCCGACGACGAGCAGGATGGCAACAACGAGCGCCGCCCATCCGAGCCACTCCGATCGGGCGAACAGATCCCGGATCAGGCTGTCGACCGCGAGGCCGACACCGAGCGAGACGAGAATGCCGAGGGCGCCGAGAAACAATTTGCCGAAGGAGAAGCCGTGGCGCCGCCGCGCCGTCTGCTCGATCTCAAGCTCCACGATCGCCTCACGCTCGATGGCGTCGTCCGGCTCGATGGTGATCCGCGCCAGATCCTCAATGGCGCGCGGGGACCGGCCCGGCGTTGCCGTTTCGCGCGGCTGGTCGGAGCGGGGGATACCCGCCTCTTCCAGCCGATAGGCGCCGGGACGCCGGCCCGGGCGTTGGCTCTCGTCGTTGCTCATGCCAGGCGATCTCCCAACAGGAATTCGAGGGCCCGGTCGAGCCGGATATGCGGCAGCGAGAGCGTCATCCCGGCCGCGTCGCGTTCGAGCTTCGGCGGCTTGAAGCGCACGAACTGGATCGGGCCCCCCGTGCCGCCATCACTTTCGACGAACAGCCGCGCGGGATCGGCGGGCAGGTCGCCGGGAAAGATCGCCGTCTCGGTCTTGCCGTCGAAGGTTTCGTCGCCGATCGTCTCGCCGGCCGCGGGCGTGCCGACGATAACGGGCAGCGTGTCGCCGCGGTCGTCGACGCTCGCCTCGCGGGTCGCCCGGATCGCGGCAAGGGCGAGAACATCGGTTCGGGCGCCGGAAAAGTGGGCGCGCGCGATGGCGTCGTCGAGCATCCGGCGAACGATGGATTCGAGCCTGCGATGGCTGTCGCGGTGGAGATGATCGGCCTTGGTCGCGGCGACGAGAATGCGGTCGATTCGCCGGGTGAGGAACGAGCCGAGCCAGCTCGAGCGGCCCGGACGGAAGCAGGCGAGGATGTCGGCGAGCGCGGTTTCGAGATCGCGGACGGCCTCGGGGCCGGCGTTGATCGCCTGCATGACGTCGACCAAGAGGATCTGGCGGTCGAGCCGGGCGAAATGCTCGCGGAAGAAGGGTTTCACCACCACCGTCTTGTAGGCCTCGTAGCGCCGCGCCAGCAGTGCCGCGAGCGAGCCCTTGGGATAGGTGTGGCCGGGCTCGACCGGCAGCGGGGCGAAGGTGAGGGCGGGGGAGCCTTCGAGGTCGCCCGGCATCAGGAAACGTCCCGGCGGCAAGGTCGACAGCGCCGTCCTGTCGGCGCGGCAGGCTGTCAGATATCTGGCGAAGGCGGCGTGCAAGGCCTGGGCTGTCGGTTCGTCGGCCGGGGCTGCCAGATCCACTGTTTCGAGCAGCGCGAGATAGTCGCGGGCGAGATGGCTGCGCGAGGGCAATCGGGCGCGCGCGATCGCCTCACTCGAGAAGGTCGAAAAATCCTTGTCGAGCAGCGGCAGGTCGAGCAGCCATTCGCCCGGATAGTCGACGATATCGATCGATAGCCGGCCACCGGAAAACATCCGCGACCAGCCCGAGGCCGATTCATATTCGATCGTCAGCCGCAATTCGGAGATCGCCCGGGTCGATTGCGGCCAGGCCCGGTCCTCGAGGATCGTGCGGATGTGGTCCTCGTATTGGAAGCGCGGCACCGCGTCGTCGGGCTGCTCCTCCAGATAGCTGCGCAGGATGCGTCCTCCGGCCTGGGCTCCGAACAGCGGCAGCCGGCCGCCATGCAGAAGGTTATGCACCAGCGCGGTGATGAAGACGGTCTTGCCGGCCCGCGACAGACCGGTGACGCCGAGACGCACGGTCGGGTGGAAAAGGCCGGTCGTGCGATCGGCGAAGGTATCGAGGACGAGACGGGCCTCGTCGGCAAGAGAGGTCATAGGCGGGGCGGAAATCCTCTGGAGACGGGCTGCCGGCGATATAGGCGCTGACGATGCGCGTCGAAAGTGCGCCTCCTTCGTCTAACCCAGATCATGCGGATCGACGAACTCGCGCAGTCGGCCGGTGCCCAGTTCGATCGCGCCCAGCGGTTTGGAAAACTCCACGACGGCGAGGCCGCAGGTGGGGAAGCCCATCCGAATGGCTTCGATGGCGGCGGGATCGCCATCCGCGATGAGCGACAGGGTGAATTCCTCGATCACCGGATTGTGGCCGACGAGGAGAACCGCATCGCAGTCGCCGTGGCGTCGCGCCGCGTCGTAATAGGCCTCGACGCCCAGGGCATAGAGAGCGTCCGAGTCCTCTTCGCGGCTGGTGGATCGGAGTTGGGGGCGGATCCGGTCATAGGTCTCGCTCGCCCGCTTCGCGGTCGAACACACCACCACGTCAAAGCGGTAGCCTTTCCTTGCGATGAACTCCGCAAGACGGTCGGCTTCCTTGCGCCCGCGTGCATCCAGCGGGCGTTGGTGATCGCGTTGGCCGGGAAGGGCCCATGACGAATGCGCGTGGCGCAGGATATAGAGGCGGTGGCTATGAGATAAGGCGGACATGGCGATGGACTATGCCGAAACGACGGCGTCGGGCAATCCTGTGATGGTCAAGCCGGTGCGCTTCTTACCCTGCAAGGCGGCATCGCGGTTCTTTGCGCCGGAAGGCGCGAACACACGGGCCGGCACGTTTCTCGCTTGTCATAGCCGCATCATCGCGCGGGGCGAAAAGCCCCGACGAAAAGCGAAGAAAAACGGGGTGTTAGAAACCCGTTCACTTTCAGGTTGTAGTCTATGAACAGCTTGTTCGCTGCGGAAAGCGTCGTTATAAGCCCGATTGCGTGAACGGAGGTGCGTGATGAGCGAGACACTCAATATCGAGGCGACCTTGTCCGAGGACGGGCAGTTCATGAATGATGGCCAGAGGGATTATTTCCGCAAGAAGCTGCTGGCTTGGAAGGCGGAAATCCTGCGCGAGTCGCGAGAGACGCTCGCGGCTCTCGCCAATGACAACAGCAATCTCGCCGATGCGGCCGATCGTGCCTCCTCGGAAACGGACCGCGCCATCGAGTTGCGCGCGCGGGACCGCCATCGCAAGTTGATCGCCAAGATCGACGCCGCGCTGGAGCGGATCGACGAGGGCACATACGGCTATTGTGAAGAGACGGGTGAGCCGATCAGCCTGAAGCGGCTGGACGCGCGGCCGATCGCAACGATGTCGCTGGAAGCGCAGGAACGGCACGAGCGCCGCGAGAAGGTCTACCGCGACGAATAGGGCTCCCGCACGGGTTCTTTCAGACCCAGCGATTCCGGCTGCCGTCGATAGGCTCGGCCAGCGGAAATCCGGAAAGGCCACGGCTGACGGGGCGTGCATCCAAGAGCCATGCGAACGCCTGCTATTGCCGGTTTCCCTGTCGGTTTCCCTGCCGGTCTTTTCTGAACTCAGTTGGCCTTACGATCGCTTTCGTCGCCGAAATTGAAGTCGCCCAGCAACCGTTCCATTTCCTCTTCGAGAGTCAAAGGCACCGGCGCCGCGGTTGTACGGGGCGGGGTCTCCGGCTGCGGGTCCGAGCGAAGAGGCGTGCCGTTCCCGGCGGATGAGGCAGGCGGCGCTGGTGGGGCGACGCGCGGTGCCTCGACCGCCGTTGGGGTGGCCGGCCGTGATCTGGAGGCGCCGACTTGGGGCGCTGCGCGCGGCGTATCCGCGCCTGAATCGACTTCGTCGGGCTCGTCAGCGAAGAAGGCGTCGTTTCCAAAATCCGAATCGATCTCGGCGGAGAGAAGCTCCTCTAGGCTGGAGCCGGCATCCTCCGGCACGGATGGCTGCTTCAGCGCAGCTTCTGTCTGGCTTGAGGAGGTGGAACGCACTCCGGCGGCCGAAGGCCCCGAAGGCTGCCGATCCCGTTCATCGGGACCGATGCGTGTCGCGTTCGCATTATTTTGAGGTGTTGCCGCCTCGGCTGCCTTCGGTGTTGGCTGCGGCCGTTCCGGCGGCGCCTTGCGATTTTGTATCGCCGTGGCGAAGCTTCTGACGGACAGTGGCTGTCGCGGCGAGTCCCGGCGATCGGCGGCATCGACGGCGATGGCCGGCGCGGTCGCATCCTGCACCGGTTCGAGGGCAGGGGATTGGGCGCGATTCATTTGCGCGCGTAGATCGGCTCGGGGCTGCTCGGCCTCGGAGGCCATCGGCTCCCGTTGCACATCCGGCACGGCCAGCGATGGTTCGCGGCGGCTCGAGGCAGGCGACGCGGGGCGCGCCGCTGCCGATTCGGAAGCAGGAGACTCCGACGAGACATTGCGGACTTCCGTCGTCGACCGGCTCTGCCGCAGGTTGAGTGTCGGCGTCGCGATCGAACGTGGAGGAAGGCTCTGCGCTGTTGCCGGCGTCGAGCGATCGGCGTCGATCTCCGGGATCGGTGCGGCGCTGTATGCGGGCGTCTTGGCCTGTTCCGTGCCGGGGGCCATTGAAGCCGGCGGGACAGTCGGAGCCGGCGGCACCGGCGAGGGCGCCATAATCGGGGCGGGGCGGGACTTGCTTTCGGCCGGTGGCCGCGAGGCGACCGTTTCCGGCTGCCGGGGTTCAACGGATGGGGCCAGTGGCTTCGCTTCGGGGAAGGGAACGGGAATCGGTGCGACAGCTCGACTGGATGCTGGTTCTGGCGACATATCCTCGTCGAACGCGGGGAAATCATCGTGTGGTTCGTCCAAGCGAGCGTCGGTCGCGGTAAACACTCGCAGAATGCTGCCCTCGATGAGTACATCGTTCTGCCCACCGACGAGCACGAGATGCTCGACCTCGTCGCGTCGCACCAGGATGAGGCGGCGTTTCTCGTCGATGCGGGCGACATCCATCACCGCCAGTCGCGGAGCGTTTCCCTTGAAGCCGTTGCCGATTCGGCCGCCGAAGGCCTTTTTGGCGAGGACGATCATCAGCACTGCCAACAGGCACACGGCGGTCGCCACGATCGCCACCCAGACGATTGACGCGAGACTTTCGCCTACGAGGTCGACGATCCATTGGGGCATGGGGGCGATTCCCTCCTGCGGCGCCGGAGACCGGCGGAGTTTCTTTCAGTCGCCAAACCCGGTTGACCGATCTTTCGGTCCGGGGCAAGTGCAACGTCAGCTTGGCTGTTCATAATGCGTGGACAGCGGCGCGCGAAGTCAGCATGGGCTTTTTTCGTGGTCTCGGTTGAATAAAAGCTTGGACGCGACTACTCGCCTCGGATTCGCTTTTGATTCATAGTTGCGGCAAGCAGAGGCGAATCGACATGGATGGAGCGGCGATGGACGCGGCCGAGAAGCCTTTGATTGACAGGGCTGCAGCCGCATCGGGCGTTCGGCGCCTGCTCGTTCTGGGTGGCTTGTTGACCGTTCTGGCGGCATCGCTGGCGCTGTTCGGCCACGCCTATGGCGCAATCGCGCTGCTGGTGATCTTCGGTGGTCTCGCCGTGGCCGGAATCGCCGCGATCTTCGCCACTGCGCTCGGCTTCGTGCAATTCACCGGCCGAATCGCCGAAGGTGCGATCGCCAAGGACTTCCTCGACACTGCGCGCAGCGGGACGCTGATCGTCGATCGCAAAGGGCGGATCATCTACGCCAACAGTGCCTATGGCGAGACCACCGGCGCGACGACGGCCGCCGGCGTGAAAACGCTGGAACGGCTATTGGCGCGTGAACCGGAGGCCTCCGAGGCGATTTATTACCTCGCCAATCTGGCGCGGGAAAACCGTTCCGGCCAGCGCGAGTTCCGTCTGCCCCGCAGTCTCGCGGCGCTGGCGGCTGGCGACGGCGCGCCGCATTGGTATCGTGCCTCGGTGCGCCCGCTCGCGACCTCGCGCGGAACGCTGCAAGCCTGGCAGATTCTCGACATCACCGCCGACCGCCAGTCGCAGGAGAGTTCCTTCCAGGATCTCCAGCACGCGATCGACTATCTCGACCGGGCGCCCGCGGGTTTCGTGGCGACGGACGCCGATCTGAAGATTGCCTATCTCAACGCCACGCTGGCCGGATGGCTCGGCGTCGATCTGGTCGAGTTCAAGCCCCGCGGCCTGTCACTGCTCGATTTCGTTCCGGAAGCGTCTGGGGCCCTGCTGGCGCCCACTGCCAGCGACGACGACGCGGACGGAACGAGCATCGTCGATCTCGATCTCATCACTCGCGACGGGCAGAGCCTTCCGGTGCGGCTCCTGCGCAAGCCCGTGGCGGACGACGCCGCGGCGCCGGGCATCGTGCGAACGCTCGTTCTCAGCCGCAGCGCGAAGAGCGAAGCGGCGGATACGGCGGAACTCGCCGAAGCGCGTTTCACCCGCTTTTTCAATTCCTCCCCCATGGCGATCGCGGCGCTCGACGAGGAGGCGCGCGCGATTCGTTCCAACGCGGCCTTCCGGCAGGTCTTCGGCCTGGATGCATCCAGCGGCACCGCCGAGATCGGCGGCAGTATCCGCGAAAGCGATCGCGACGGATTGCGCCAGGCGCTCGCCGCCGCGGTTCGCGGTCAGGCTGGAATCGCGCCGGTCGATGTCGAGGTTCTGGGCGAGAAGCCGCGCTCTGTCCGGCTTTATATCAGCGCGATTCCGAAGGCCGGTCCGGACACTCACGAAGTGGCGATTCTCTACGGCGTCGAGATCACCGAGCAACGGGCGCTGGAGGAGCAATTCGCCAAAAGCCAGAAGTTGCAGGCGATCGGCAATCTGGCCGGTGGTATCGCCCACGACTTCAACAATGTGCTGACGATCATCACCGCGTCGGTCGACTTCCTCCTGCTCAACCATCGCACCGGAGACCCCTCGTTTCAGGATCTTTTGCTGATCAAGCAGAGCGCCAACCGTGCCGCCTCGCTGGTCCGCCAGTTGCTGGCCTATTCGCGCCGGCAAACGATGCGGCCGAAGATGCTCAACCTCACTGACGTCGTTGCCGACATGCACCTGCTTCTGAAGCGTGTCAGCGGAGATCATGCCAAGCTGGAGCGCCATCACGCCCGCGACCTGTGGCCGGTGATGGCCGATATCGGCCAATTCGAGCAGGTGATCACCAATCTTGTGCAGAACGCCCGCGACGCGATGCCCGATGGCGGAACGATCACCATATCCACCCGCAATGTGGAGGCCACCGAAGCCCGCGGCTTCGGATACGCGGAGCTGATCGAAGGCGATTATGTTCTGGTCGAGGTCGCCGACACCGGAACCGGGATTCCGCCGGACCTGGCCGAACGTATTTTCGAGCCGTTCTTCACCACCAAGGAGATCGGCAAGGGCACCGGCCTGGGCCTGTCGATGGTCTATGGCATCGTCAAGCAGTCGAGCGGCTTCATTTTCGTCGACTCCAAGCCAGGCGAGGGCACGGTCTTTCGAATCTTCCTGCCGCGACACATCCCCGATCAGATCGCGATGGCGAAGATCGAGGCGAGTGCCGTCGCCACCTCCAACGCCAAGCTCGACCTTTCGGGAACCGCGTCCATCCTGCTGGTCGAGGATGAGGATCATGTTCGAGCTGGCAATGTCCGCGCTCTCAAGATGCGCGGCTACGATGTCCACGAAGCTGCGTCCGGCATCGAGGCGCTGGAAGTGATGGAAGAACTGGACGGCCAGATCGAACTCGTCGTGTCCGACGTGGTCATGCCGGAAATGGACGGACCATCGCTGCTTCGCGAAATGCGCAAGAAGCGGCCGGATCTGAAATTTATTTTCGTCTCGGGCTATGCCGAGGACGCGTTCGCCAAGAACTTGCCGGATGGCGAAAAGTTCGGCTTCCTCGCCAAGCCGTTCTCGCTGCGCGAACTGGCCGTCGCGGTCAAAACCATGATCGACGAGTAGGCGCGAAAAGCTGTCGCTTCACGGCTCAGGCGGCTTTGGCCAAGGCGACGGCGATGCGTCCGGCCAGCAGTGCGTTGGCTTCGACCAACGCGATATTGGCTGCCAGCGAGCGCCCTTCGCTCAAATGATATATGCGATCGAGCAGGAAGGGCGTGATGGCCTTGCCGCTGACCCCCTGGACTGTTGCGTCACCGAGCGCCTGTGCGATCCAGCCCTCGACCGTTGCGCGCGGCAACGCCTGGTCTTCAGGGACCGGATTGGCGACCAGCACGCCGCCGCGGATGGAAAGGGCGGCCCGAGCCCTCTGAAAGGCAGCGATCTCGTCCGCCGTATCGAGCCGAAGCGGCGCGGGCAGCCCGGATTCGCGCGACCAGAAGGCCGGGAGTTCATCGGTGCCGTAGCCGATGACCGGAACCCCTTTTGTCTCCAGAACTTCCAGGGTTTTATTGAGGTCGAGAATCGCCTTCGCCCCGGCGCAGACCACGATGACCGGCGTGCGCGCGAGTTCCTCCAGATCGGCGGAAATGTCGAAGCTTGTTTCGGCGCCGCGGTGGACGCCGCCGATGCCACCGGTGGCGAAGACGCCGATCCCGGCAAGATCGGCGGCGATCATCGTCGCGGCGACCGTGGTCGCGCCGGTCCGCCCCGCGGCGACGGCATAGGCAAGGTCGGCCCGCGACAGCTTCATCGCATCCCGGCTCGTCGCGAGCGCCTCCAATTCCTGGTCGCCGAGTCCGACTACGAGCTGTCCATTCAGAACCGCGATCGTCGCCGGAACGGCGCCTTGCTCCCGTATGATGGCCTCGACATTGCGGGCCATGTCGCTGTTCTGGGGATAGGGCATACCGTGGGTGATGATGGTCGATTCCAGCGCCACCACCGGCCGCCGCGTGCGAATCGCATCAGCGACCTCGTCGGAAGACCTGAACGGGAGTGTCACGGACATCACAGCGACCTTTCCGGTGATTGGGGATCGGGCAGTGTCGCGGCCCCCTCTTGGATCAGTCGAGCGAAATCGCGCGGCGGAAACGGATCGTCAGAAATCCGGATCGACGACGCCACCAGGCCGGAGCGGATGCAATCGATCCACTCTCCTCCCTTGCAAAGGCCGACCAGCGCCGCGGCGGCGAGCGTGTCGCCGGCGCCGGTGACGTCCACGGGAACGACCGCCGGGGGCTCCTGGAAGGCGATCGTTTCGCCGTCGATCACCACGACCTCCCCCGGTCCATCGGTAATCACGGCGCGCCGTGCGCCCAGCTCGATCAGGAGTTCGGCGATGAGGCGCGAGCTTGTCCCGGCGCTTGCCTCGACGAGGCTCGTCGCCTCGGCATGGGAGAGAAACAGCGCTGAAAGGGAGCTGATCGCTCCCTGTAGACGGCGAACCTTGGCGGGCGAGACACCGATCGCTACGATGGGACGGCCGCCGGCGGCCTTCGCCAGCGCGTCGATCGATCCGCTCGGCAGGTTCGCGTCGACCAGCAGTGCGTCGACCTCGTCCATCGCTGCCCTGACATGCCGCCGGGTGAAGACGCGCGGAACGAGAAGATCATAAAGGCCCATGTCCGCGACGCCGGCAACGAGCTCGCTCCGGTCGTCCAGAATGGCCGTATAGGTCGGCGTTGCCCGGTCGATCCAGGTGATGGAATAATCCGTGAACTTGCGAGCGGCGATCGCCTCGGCGATTCGGTAACCGTCGGAATCGCCGCCCCTGGCGCTATGCAGCACCACCGCGCAACCGAGCGCGTCCAGCGTCAAGGCGGCGTTGAACGCGGCACCGCCGGGCATGTCGAAGAAGCGGCCGGGATTTGACGCGGCGGGACGATACGGCGCATCGGCCTTCGCGCGCCGGTCGATATGGGCCGCACCGCCAACGAAGACGGTGAGGGAATGAGACGAGGCCTCGGACTTTTTCATACAACTTTAACGAATAGTGAGAGCGGGCCGCGATTCGCGTTGCGGCGATAAACCGGAACAAACCAGGAATACGGGCTTGCCCAATGAGAACAAAGAGCGTACGTATTGGGTTCAGACCGCATCATTGCACCCCCGTCCAACGCGTGGAATAAGGTCCCGTCTCCATGGCACAGAACACACTCCGTCTCGTCGAGGAAAATTCGTTGGACAAGAACAAGGCTCTCGATGCCGCGCTTTCGCAGATCGAGCGGGCGTTCGGCAAGGGCTCGATCATGCGGCTCGGCGCGAACGAGAAGATCGTCGAGATTGAAACCGTATCGACGGGCTCGCTCGGCCTCGACATCGCGCTCGGTGTCGGCGGGCTGCCGAAAGGCCGGGTCGTCGAGATTTACGGCCCGGAAAGCTCGGGCAAGACGACGCTGGCCCTGCATACGATCGCCGAGGCCCAGAAGAAGGGCGGGATCTGCGCCTTCGTCGATGCCGAACACGCGCTGGACCCGGTCTATGCCAGGAAGCTCGGGGTGGATCTGGAAAATCTCCTGATCTCGCAGCCCGATACCGGCGAACAGGCGCTGGAGATCACCGACACGCTGGTTCGCTCCGGCGCGATCGACGTGCTGGTCGTCGATTCGGTCGCGGCGTTGACGCCGCGGGCGGAAATCGAGGGCGAGATGGGCGATTCGCTGCCGGGCATGCAGGCGCGACTGATGAGCCAGGCGCTGCGCAAACTGACCGGCTCGATTTCCCGCTCGAAATGCATGGTTGTTTTCATCAACCAGATCCGCATGAAGATTGGCGTGATGTTTGGTTCGCCGGAGACGACGACCGGCGGCAACGCCTTGAAGTTCTATGCCTCGGTTCGTCTCGATATCCGACGGATCGGCGCGATCAAGGACCGCGATGAGGTCGTCGGCAACCAGACCAAGGTGAAGGTCGTCAAGAACAAGCTGGCGCCGCCGTTCAAGCAGGTCGAATTCGACATCATGTATGGCGAGGGCGTGTCGAAGACCGGTGAACTCATCGATCTCGGCGTCAAATCGGGGATCGTCGAAAAATCCGGCGCCTGGTTCTCCTACAACAGTCAGAGACTTGGGCAAGGGCGCGAGAATTCGAAGAACTTCCTGCGCGACAATCCCAGTGTTGCCAATGAGATCGAGGCCCTGATCCGCCAGAACGCTGGCCTGATTGCCGAGCAACTGCTCGTCGATCCCGGCGGCGAGGACAGTGCCGACGAGGGCTGAACCGCCGGGCTCCGGTCGCGGCCGTCGCTGAGATGCGCGGCGACGAACCGGAGCTTGATGGACAGTGCTTCCGGGCCTCTGTACAAAGCGCCTTCGATAGGGATCGGAGGCGCTTCTTTGCGTGGTCCGTCCGTGTTCTTCCGTCAGTTTTCCGAAGGTCGCATTCATGAGTGGCGTCAACGAAATCCGGTCCGCGTTTCTCGATTATTTCGCGAAGAACGACCACGAGCCGGTCGCGTCCTCGCCGCTGGTGCCGCGCAACGACCCGACGCTGATGTTCACCAACGCCGGCATGGTGCAATTCAAGAACGTCTTCACCGGCATCGAGACGCGCCCTTACTCGCGTGCGGTCACATCGCAGAAATGCGTGCGTGCCGGCGGCAAGCACAACGACCTCGACAATGTCGGCTATACCGCCCGCCATCACACCTTCTTCGAGATGCTGGGGAACTTCTCCTTCGGCGATTATTTCAAGGATCGGGCGATCGAGCTCGCCTGGAACCTGATCACCAAGGAGTTCGACTTGCCGGCGGACCGGCTGCTGGTGACCGTCTTTTCCGAGGATGAGGAGGCGGCCACCCTCTGGCGCAAGATTGCCGGGCTGTCCGACGACCGCATCATCCGCATCGCCACGTCGGACAATTTCTGGTCGATGGGCGAGACCGGCCCGTGCGGCCCGTGTTCGGAGATCTTTTTCGACCACGGCGAAGGCATTCCCGGCGGGCCTCCGGGAAGCCCGGACGAGGATGGCGACCGGTTCATCGAGATCTGGAACCTGGTCTTCATGCAGTTCGAGCAGCTCTCGGCCGACGAGCGCATGGAACTGCCGCGTCCGTCGATCGACACCGGCATGGGGCTGGAGCGGATCGCGGCCGTCCTCCAGGGCGTCCACGACAATTACGATATCGATCTGTTCAAGGCGCTGATCGAGTCGGTCGAGGCGGCGGTCGGTTCGCGGGCCGAGGGTGACAAGATTGCCAGCCACCGGGTCATCGCCGACCACCTGCGCGCGACAGCCTTCCTCATCGCGGACGGGGTGCTGCCGTCCAACGAGGGCCGCGGCTATGTGTTGCGGCGGATCATGCGGCGCGCCATGCGCCATGCCAAGCTGCTCGGCGCGCGTGAGCCGGTGCTGTTCAGGGTCCTGCCGACGCTGGTCGCCGAGATGGGCCGCGCCTTTCCCGAACTCGTGCGTGCCGAGGCGTTGATTTCGGAAACGCTGAAGCTCGAGGAAAAGCGGTTTCTTCAGACCCTCGACCGCGGTCTGACGCTGCTGACCGACGCGACCGAAGGCATGAGCGCAGGCCAGAAGCTCTCCGGCGAGACGGCGTTCAAGCTTTACGACACCTACGGGTTTCCGCTCGATCTGACGCAGGACGCGCTGCGCCAGCGCGGCATCGCGGTCGATCTCGATGCGTTCAATACCGCGATGGCGCGTCAGAAGGCCGAGGCACGGGCCAGTTGGTCCGGCTCCGGCGATGCCGCGTCTGAAAATATCTGGTACCCGATCCGCGAGCGTGCCGGCGCGACGGAGTTCCTCGGCTACGATACCGAACGGGCCGAGGGCGTCGTCATGGCGCTGGTCAAGGACGGGCAGGAGCTTGAACGTGCCGAGACGGGCGAGGACATCTTCATCGTTCTCAACCAGACGCCATTCTACGGCGAGTCGGGCGGCCAGCTCGGCGATGCCGGTACGATGCGCGGCGAAAACGTAGAGATCGACATCACCGACACGCAGAAGCTGGCGGACGGTTTGTTCATCCATCGCGGCACGGTCAAGACGGGCGCGGTCCGCGGCGGCATGCCGCTCGACCTTCAGGTCGATCATTCGCGGCGGTCGCGTATCCGGCTTAATCATTCGGCGACCCATCTGCTTCATGAGGCCTTGCGCCAGGTGTTGGGCACGCATGTGGGCCAGAAGGGCTCGATGGTGGCGCCGGGGCGGCTGCGCTTCGACTTCTCCCATCCCAAGCCATTGGACGCGCGAGAGATCGCCGAGGTTGAGCGACTGGCCAACCGGATCGTGCTTCAGAACGCTCCGGTGGAAACGAGGCTGATGGCGGTGGACGAGGCGATGGCGGCCGGAGCCATGGCGCTGTTCGGCGAGAAATATGGCGACGAGGTCCGGGTGGTCTCGATGGGGACGGCCGAGGAGGGCGAAAAGGTCGGCCGGCCGTTCTCGATCGAACTTTGCGGCGGCACGCATGTTGCCGCGACCGGCGACATCGGACTCATCCATATCGTCGGCGAGAGCGCTGTCGGTGCCGGCGTGCGACGCATCGAGGCGCTCACGGGCGAGGCGGCCCGGGCCTATTTCGTCGAACAGGACGAGCGCGTGCGACGCATGGCGTCTGCGTTGAAGGTCGCACCGGCCGAGGCGGCGGAGCGGCTGGAGGCGGTCGTCGAGGAGCGGCGGCGGCTGGAGCGCGAACTCGCCGAAGCCAAGAAGCGGCTCGCGCTCGCCGGTGACGGCGCCGGACAGGGTTCGTCCGCCGCGCCGAAGGACGTCGGCGGCGTCAGCTTCATGGGACGGGTGCTTGAGGGTGTCGCCGGCAAGGACCTCAAGGGCCTGGTCGACGAAGCCAAGGCCGGGCTCGGCTCGGGAGTCGTCGTGTTCGTCAGCGTCGCCGACGGCAAGGCCAGCGTCGTCGTCGGCGTCACGCCGGACCTTACCGAGCGGTTCAACGCGGTGTCGCTTGTGCGGCAGGCCAGTGCGGCGATCGGCGGCAAGGGCGGCGGCGGCCGGCCGGACATGGCACAGGCTGGCGGACCCGACGGGGACAAAGCGGATGCGGCCGTGGAGGCGGTCGAGGCGGCCTTGACTTTATAGGTCGCGCGCACGGTATTGCGCTATTGATTTACCGATCCTGACAATCGTGCGGAGATGACCTGCCACTGAGTTTTTCCTCCATCTGAGATTAGAGTCCGGCCCTTGATTGAAGGACGGACAGATGAAGAG
>CANKZU010000016.1 GCA_947488615.1 uncultured Aurantimonas sp. | reverse complement strand
GCAGATGAAGACCACCGGCAGCGGCGGCGCCGCCCGGGCCGAACAGACCAACACCGACAGCTGGGAAGAGTTCTGATGGCAAAAAAGGCAACACGTGCAGGGGCGGCGGTGGAGCTCCCAGGCATCCTCGATCTGAAGGCGGCAGGCCCGCTCTTCGACCAGCTCCTGACGCTGCGCGGCAAGCCTGTCACGGTCGACGCCGCCAGCGTGGAGAAAGTGGGTGCGCAGTGCATCCAGGTTCTTCATTCGGCCGCGGCGACGTGGCGCGCGGACGAGGTTGCATTCACCATCACCGAGCCGTCGGAGACGTTCCGTTCCGGTCTCGCGCTTCTCGGTCTTTCGGAAACCTTCAGCCAAAAGGACATCGCGGCATGAGCAGGACAATTCTGACGATCGACGATTCGCGAACCATGCGCGAGATGCTTCGAGCCACCCTGTCGTCGTCCGGCTTCGTCGTGGTTCAGGCCGAGGACGGCGCCCACGGCATCGAGGTTCTGCAGGCGATGGAGGTCGAGCCCGATGTCATCATCACCGACATCAACATGCCGCGCAAAGACGGGTTTCAGTTCATCGAGGAGGTGCGCGAAGATCCCAGTCGCCGGGCAATTCCGATCCTTGTCCTGACCACGGAAAGCGACGCGGAAAAGAAGCAGCGTGCCCGCCTCGCCGGAGCGACCGGCTGGATCGTCAAGCCGTTCGACCCGGTCAAGCTGCTCGACGCGATCAACCGCGTCGCGGCGTAATCATAATTCGGAAAGCGCCTGGCAAGCTTGAGGCCGTACCAAGGGTCCGACTTCCAGGTTCGAAGGCGAAAATAGGGTAGCACAATGGATGCGATGGCTGAAATCCGGCAGACCTTTTTCGAGGAATGCGCCGAGCAGCTTGCCGAACTAGAGGCAGGTCTGCTCGCGATCGAAAACGGCGAGGCGGACGCCGACACGGTGAACGCCGTATTCCGCGCCGTGCACTCGATCAAGGGCGGCGCCGGCGCCTTTAGCCTGGACGACCTCGTTCGTTTCGCCCACATCTTCGAGACGACGCTCGACGAACTCCGCTCGGATCGACTGGAAGCGAGCGATGCCGTGGTCAAGGTCATGCTGCGGGCCGCCGATGCCCTGGCCGATCTCGTGACGGTCGCCCGTGATGGCGGCACGGCGGATGCGTCCCGCAACGAGGGCCTGGCAAACGAGCTCAAGGATCTGGTGGCGGCCGCCAAGGGCGAAAGCCCGGCGGAAGCCGCCGCGTCGGAGCCGGAGGAAGCCGCTGACAGCGCGGATGACGACTTCGGGTTTGTTCCCGTCGCCGTCGACCTCGACGAGTTGATCGGCGGTGGTGGTGGTGGCGACCAAGCCTATCGGATCATCTTCCGTCCGCACGCCGCCCTTTATGCCAAGGCGAACGACAGTGTTCGCGTCCTGCGGGATCTGCTGGAACTGGGCGAGGGTAACGTCCAGTGCGACACGAGCGAGATTCCGCTGCTGTCCGATCTCGATCCCGAGGGCGCCTATTTCACCTTTACCGTCGATCTGACGACCGCCGAGGGCGAAGAGAAGATCCGCGAAGTCTTTGAGTTCGTCGAAGACGATTGCGATCTGTCGATCGAGCGGGTCCTGGATTCGGATACCGGATCGTCCGACGGCGCCGTCGATGTCGACTCGGATCTGGCCGACCTTCTGGCGAGCTTGCGTGGCGAAGCGGCGAGCGACGCGGCTGCCGACGCCGCCCCGGCCGCCAAAGCTGACAAACCCGCCAAGGCGGACAAGCCCAAACCATCCAAGCCGGTGACGACGGACCAGCCCGCGCCGACGACGGCGGCCGTGCCGGAAGCGGCGGCCGCATCGTCGTCCAGCGCGCCGGTGGACAAACCGGCGAAGGCCGATGCGAGCGAGGCCAAGTCCGGCAATGTCGGCGGCAGTCCGACCCAGACGATCCGCGTCGACCTCGAACGCGTCGACCGGCTGATCGATCTGGTTGGCGAGCTGGTCATCCATCAGGTCATGCTCTCGCAGCGCACCTATCAGGCGGGGCTTGCCCGCGCCTCGGAAGTCGCCGTCGGCCTGGATGAACTCGAACAGCTGACCCGGGAGATCCAGGACAGCGTCATGGCGATCCGCGCGCAACCGGTGAAATCGGTGTTCCAACGCTTGCCGCGGCTGGCCCGCGAGGTCGCGGAAATCTCCGGCAAGACCGTGCGTCTGGTCACCGAGGGGGAGTGGACCGAAGTCGACAAGACCGTCATCGAGCGGCTGGCCGATCCGCTGACACACATGCTCCGCAACGCCATCGACCACGGGTTGGAAAAGCCCAACGTGCGACTGGCGGCCGGCAAGACGGAGGAGGGTACGGTCAAGGTCGCGGCGATGCATCGCTCGGGCCGCATCGTCATCGAAATCACCGACGACGGCGCCGGCATCAACCGACCGAAAGTGCGCGAGATCGCCGTCTCAAAGGGCCTGGTCGCGGCCGAGGCCAATCTTTCGGACGAGGAGATCGACAACCTCATCTTCATGCCCGGTTTCTCCACCGCGAGCGAGATCTCCGAGTTGTCGGGCCGCGGCGTCGGTATGGATGTCGTGAAACGTTCGATCCAGGCTCTGGGCGGGCGTGTCTCGATCACTTCCAAACCCGGAAAGGGCTCGACCTTCACCATGAGCCTGCCGCTTACGCTGGCGGTGCTGGACGGGATGATCGTGACCGTCGGAGACCAGACGGCGGTGGTCCCGCTGACGGCCATCATCGAGACGTTGCAGCCGAAGCCGGAAGAAGTGAAGGGCTTTGGCGGCGATGCGCGATTGATCAAGGTGCGCGACGCCTTCCTGCCCCTCGTCGATGTCGCTCGCGAACTGGCCTACACCTCGACCCCGACCAATGCGACGTCCGGGGTCGCGATCCTCGTGGAAGCGGAAAACGGCACGCGCTCGGCGCTTCTGGTGGACGCCATCCAGGGGCAGCGCCAGGTCGTCATCAAGAGTCTTGAAGCCAATTATCGTCGCGTGCCGGGAATCGCCGCCGCAACGATCCTCGGCGACGGGCGCGTGGCTCTCATTCTCGATGTCGACGTGATCGTGGCCACATCGCGCACCGACGGCATTCACAGCAACGGACTTCAGCAGGCAGCGGAGTGAAATCGATGACAAACCAAATTGCCAATCCCGCCGAGAACGACAACAAGGGTGAAGGAAACGGCCGCGAGCTGATTGCCTTCCGGATCGGGGAACAGGAATTCTGCGTCGACATCATGTCGGTGCGCGAGATCCGCGGCTGGACGGCGGCAACGCCGCTCCCGCACGCGCCGTCCTATGTGAACGGGGTGATCAATCTGCGCGGCGCGGTGCTGCCGATCGTCGATCTCGCCGCACGGCTCGGCTTCGCCAGGACGGAAGCGAGCGCACGCAGCGTCATCATCGTGGTGCGTGCCGAGCACCAGCTGTTCGGCCTGCTCGTCGACGCCGTCTCCGATATCCTGACGGTCACCGACGACGCGCTGCAGCCAACGCCCGATATCGCTTCGGAACTGGCGAAACAGTTCGTCAGAGGCGTCATGGCGATCGAAGGACGCATGATTTCGCTGATCGCCACGGATAATGTCTTGCCGCAACTGAAAGTTGCGGCTTGAGCTAACGCTACCATAATCCCTCCGCAGGGAGGATCGAAATCGGGTGCTGCCCCGTCTGGCCCGGCGCAAACGCGTCGAACGCCTACGGCTGGCCAGGGAGTAACACGCTGTGGGTGTTGAGAGACCGCTGGAAAAAGCTGCAAGGCCGCGAGGCCCGGCTTCCGCTTCGATCGTCGCCGGCGAGTTCCCGATGACGGAAGCCGACTTCTTGAAGATCGCGGAAATGCTCTACGAGGACGCGGGCATCCATCTGACTACGTCCAAGGCGACGCTGGTCTATTCGCGCCTGTCGAAGCGGCTGCGCAGCCTCGGCATTCGCAGCTTCAAGGATTACTGCGCGCTGGTGAACGATGCAGGCGGCGCCGGCGAGCGCATGACCATGCTCGCCTCGCTGACCACGAACGTTACGCAGTTCTTCCGCGAACAGCACCATTTCGATCACCTGCGGGAGCACTTTCTTCCGCCGCTGCTGAGTGCCGCCAAGGGCGGCGGGCGCGTGCGCCTTTGGTCGGCGGGATGCTCCACGGGACACGAGCCCTATTCGATCGCGATGACGCTGCTCTCGCTCATGCCGGACGCGGCGGACCACGATATCCGCATTCTCGCCTCCGATATCGATCCCAATGTCGTGGCCACCGGACGGGCGGGCGTTTACGCTTCCAGTGAACTGACCGCCGTGCCGGCCGATATGCGGCGCCGCTGGTTCCGGTCGGCGAGTCCGGATAGTGGCGCACCCGCATCTGGCAGCGTCAACGAGATGGCGTTCGAGGTCGTCGACGCCATGCGCGATCTCGTGTCGTTCCGAGAATTGAACCTGATCGGCCAGTGGCCGATGAAGGGCAAGTTCAACGCGATCTTTTGCCGCAACGTCACGATCTATTTCGACCAGCAGACGCGAGAACGTGTGTGGAGCCGCTTCGCCGAGCGCATCCAGCCGGGCGGCTTTCTCTATGTCGGCCACTCCGAACGGCTGGCGGGAGAGGCGGCCAAGGTGCTGACCTATGACGCGAACACCTCCTATCGCAAGACGGGTTGAGGGCGGTTCGATGAATGGATTGCGTCTCAGCCCCATACGGAATCATCGTGATGTGCGCGCGCATTGCAAAGGCAAGAGCGCTGGTGTGTCGAGGCTTGGCCATTCGTCAGGCGGCCGCGCAGCCAGCAAGAGGAAAGCGTGAGCATGTCACCTGCCAGAGTCTTAGTGGTCGACGATTCCATGACGATGCGCGCGCTCATTCGCCATGCGTTGAATAGCGATCCGGGAATCGAAGTGGTCGGCGAAGCAGCCGATCCGTTTGAAGCACGCAAGAAGATGAAGGCGCTCGATCCCGATGTCGTGACCCTGGACGTCGAGATGCCGAACATGAACGGCATCGAATTCCTGCAGAAGATCATGACGTTGCGCCCAACACCGGTGATCATGGTATCCAATCTGACCGCGCCGGGGGCCGCCGTCACGCTGGAGGCGCTGGAACTCGGCGCTTTCGATTGCATCGCCAAGCCTGGTGCCAGCAGCAACACTTTCGATATCCTGCCAGACCTGGTCAAGGAGGCCAACCGCGCCAAGGCGGGTCTGGTCAAGCGACGCATGGCCGCCGTCGAGCACTGCGGCAACGGGACAGCGAAAACTTTGGCGCGTTCCCAATCTGGCCCGGACCTCATCGGCATCGGATCGTCGACAGGCGGCGTCGAGGCGTTGATGCAGGTGCTCGCCGAGTTTCCCGCCGACTGCCCCCCGACGCTCATCGTTCAGCATCTCCCGGCCGCCTTCACCGCCTCCTTTGCGGCCCGGCTCAACCGGATCTGTCCCGCTAATGTCAGCGAGGCCAAGGACGGCGAAGCGATTCGCCAGGGCCATGTCTACCTGGCTCCGGGCGGCAGCCGTCACATGATGCTGCGAAAGGGAACCCAGTTGACCATTGCGCTGGTGGCGGACGATCCGGTCTGCGGACACCGACCGTCGGTCGATGTGCTGTTCGCGTCGATCGCGAAGAATTTCAAGGAGCGATCGACCGGCGTGATCCTCACGGGGATGGGCCGGGATGGCGCGCAGGGGCTTCTGGCGATGCGGAAGGGAGGGTCCCGGACCCTCGCTCAGGACGAGGAAACCTCGCTCGTCTACGGCATGCCGCGCGTTGCGCACGAGATCGGCGCCGCGCAGAAGCGATTGCCTCTGTCGCGTGTGGCGCGGGAGATTTTCGTATGAACCGCTGGCAAAGCGAAACCTCTATAAAAAACGCAGCGAAATTGAGGATAGATTCATCAAATTCGCTTGTAATGCGGTTGAAAGGAACAACGCCATGGGCATTGTAGATCAATTGAAGGTTCTGATCGTCGATGATCATAGAACAAGTCGCATGCTCATTCGTGACGCGCTGGAACAACTTGGCATCAAGAACATCGTCTTTGCGGTTGATGGCGAGGAGGCGCTGCGGACGATGATGTCGGCCCCGTGCCATATCATCATCTCGGACTTCAACATGCCCAAGCTCGACGGTATCCAGCTCTTGAAGGCCGTGCGATCCTACGCGCCGACCAAAAAGACGCCGTTTATCATCCTCACCGGCGCGGGTGACCGGGAGCTGGTGCAAAAGGCCGCGCAGCTCGGCGTGAACAATTTTCTGGCCAAGCCCATCACCGTGCCCGTGCTCAAGAAGACCATGGAAGCCGTTGTCGGACGCCTGCAGTAATGACGGGCAGAAGCGAAGGGCGACGCGTCCATGTCATGCAAGGCGAAGCCAAGGTCGATGAAGGTCCGGATACCATTCTGACCACGCTTCTGGGCTCTTGTGTCGCGGCCTGCATCCGGGATCCGGGCGCCGGTGTCGGCGGGATGAATCACTTTCTGCTGCCGGGAAGCAGCGGGCAGGAGGGCGCGCGCGCCGAGAGTTTCGGTCTGTATCTGATGGAGCTGCTGATCAACGGGCTGCTGCAGCGCGGCGCGCGGCGCGGGCATCTCGAGGCGAAGCTGTTCGGCGGCGCCCGGGCGATGGATGGTCTGTCCGAGGTCGGTTCCAAAAACGCCGCCTTCGCCGAGCGATTCCTGCAGATGGAGAACATCACCTATCTGGGCGGCAGTCTCGGCGGGGCGACCGGCCGGCGCATCGAATACTGGCCCCATTCGGGCCGGGCGCGGCAGATTTTCTTCGAAAAAGCGGCAATGCCCGCCATCCAGGTCGCTCCTCCCATCAGAAAGCCCCAGTCGATCGGAGAAGTCGAACTATTCTGACACGACCACGAGCCCGCGCGGACCACCCCATGGTGATCCGCCGAGTGCCCATCCCCACCAACCGAAGCGTTGCATCATGACCACGAGCCCTCTGCCCGATCTGCTCAAGATCCTTTCCGATGAGTTGAACGCTTTGGCGGAAATGACCGAAGCGATGCACGATCTGATCTGCACCGATCATCCGCGGCAGGACGCGCCTTACGTGCGCGCCGTGCAGAGCATCGATCGCACGCAGCAGACGCTCGAAAATCTCGCGACGTTTCTCGCCGTCGCCGGAGACCACGCTCCGGCCGAATACGAGGTCGCCCTGCAATCGGCGCTCGAAACGGTCCGTCTCGGGGATCTGAAGAACCGGCTCGCGATCTCGCGCCAGGTAATTTCCCAGCCGCCGCAGCCGGTGGACCCCGGCGGCGATTTCGAGTTCTTCGCCTAGAACATTCTCGGCCGGCTATTCCCGGCCACGGTGTCGCGACGAGCCTCGAGCGGCGCCGGCACGGCGCTGGAAGGCACGGCGCCACAGCTTGCTCCGCCGCCACTTGACGTAGATCAAGGCGCTGACGCCAAATTCATTCAAATATCCAAATATATCGTTTGGAATGACGAATGAAGGAGGGCGGATGGACCTCGCCGCATTGATGGAACGGTTCGGCGAGACAAACGTCCTGGTGGCAGGCGGTGTCATCATCGGCTTCATGTTCGGCGCCTTCGCCCAGCGCAGCCGTTTTTGCCTGCGTTCGGCCGTGATCGAATTCCGCCGCCGCGAACCCGGCGCCAAACTCGTCGTCTGGCTGCTGGGTTTTTCGGCGGCGCTGGTCGGCGTGCAGGCCGCGATCCTGGCGGGTTGGCTCGATGTCTCGCAAAGCCGAATGCTGGCGGTCACCGGCAGCATGTCCGGGGCGGCGATCGGCGGTCTCCTGTTCGGTGTCGGGATGATCGCGTCGCGCGGCTGCGCCACCCGGCTTCTCGTCCTTTCGGCCACCGGCAATCTGCGCGCGCTGCTATCGGGCTTGGTTTTCGCGGTGTCCGCCCAGGCAGCCTATCGGGGCATGTTAGCGCCCTTGCGCAGCGAACTGTCGGGCTGGTGGCTGATCGACGGTGGTCCGGACCGCGACATCCTCGCCGGGCTCGGAGTTGGGCACGGGGTCGGTCTCGCGATTGGCCTCGTCTGGCTGGCTGCCGGCATCGCCGTGGCGCTCCACAAGCGGGTCAGATCACGGATCTGGATCGGCGCGCTCGGGGCGGGGCTGGCCATTCCGGCCGGCTGGCTGTTCACCTACGCCGCCTCGCAAACCGCCTTCGCGATCGTGCCGACGGAATCGCTGACGTTTTCCGGCCCCTCCGCCGACCTCCTCATGCTCACCTTGAATTGGCCCGACCATGCGGTCGATTTCGCCATCGGCATCATGCCGGGCGTCTTCCTCGGCTCGTTCACCGCCGCGTTGCTGGCCGGCGAGCTCAAGATCGAGAACTTCGACGGCGGGCACACCATGCCGCGTTATATCTTCGGCGCGGTGCTGATGGGCTTTGGCGCCATGCTGGCGGGCGGTTGCGCGGTCGGCGCCGGCGTCACCGGCGGTTCCATCCTCGCCGTCACCGCCTGGACGGCGCTGATCGGAATGTGGATGGGCGCGATGCTGACCGACTGGGTCTTCGTTCGCCTCGGCGAGGAGACGGGATCGGTCTCGAGCCCGACACTCTCCGGCGCGGCTTCGGTGTCCTGAGACGCAGGACCGCCGATCCGGCCGCGGAAATGTCACCGCCTATGGAACGAGGACGATCTTGCCGGTCGTCTGCCGGTCGTGAATGCGTTTGAGGACGTCGGCGGCGTCGGCGAGCGGCGCGCGCTCCGATACGTGCGGCTCGATTTGTCCGGCTGTCGCCCACTCCATCAGCTCGCGCATATTGTCCGCGAACACCGCCGGCTGCTTGCGGGTGAAGGCGCCCCAGAACACGCCGACGACGCTGTAACCTTTGACCAGGGCCAGGTTCACCGGAAATTGCGGGATCGTGCCCGACGCGAAGCCGATGACGAGGAGACGGCCGTTCCACGCCATTGATCGCGACACCGCGTCGAAGGCCTCGCCGCCGACCGGATCGAAGGCGACGTCGACGCCCTGGCCGTCCGTCAGCCGTTTGATGTCGGCGCGAAGATCCTCATAGCCGATGGCGATTTCGGCGCCTTCCGAGACGGCGAGCGCTCGCTTGTCCTCGGAGGAAGCGACGGCGATGATCCTCGCGCCCATCGCATTGCCAATCTGCACCGCCGCGAGCCCGGTGGCGCCGGCCGCGCCGAGAACCAGCAGCGTCTCGCCGGGCTGCAGGTTGGCGCGCTGCTTCAGCGCGTGATGCGCGGTGCCGTAGCCGCAGACAAGCGCGCAGGCCGTGCCTGCGTCCAACCCGTCGGGCAGCGCTGTGACGGCGGCCTCGTCGACCAGGACGCGCTCGGCATAGGCGCCGTTCTCGATGTAGGCGACGACCCGGTCGCCGAGCTGGAATTTCCGGGCCTCGGGCCCCACCGCCACGATCTCGCCCGCCGCCTCCATGCCGGGGACGAAGGGCAGGTCCGGCTTGGCCTGATAGAGCCCTTGGACCAGTAGCCCGTCCGGATAGTTGACGCCGATCGCCTCCGGCCGGATGACGACCTGACTACCGCTCGGCGCGGGGTCGTCGACTTCCTTGTAGGCCAGGTTGTCGATCGGACCGTAGCTTTCGCAGACAATGGCTTTCATCCTCACACCTTTTCCTGCGTGTGCTTCCTGAGCTCCCAGCGGGCGACCTGCCGGCGATGCACGGCATCCGGCCCGTCGGCGAGCCGCAGCGTTCTGAGATGCGTCCACATGCGTGCCAGCGGCACGTCCTGGCTGATGCCGCCGCCGCCATGCATCTGCACCGCCTCGTCGACGACCTTCAGCGCCATGTTCGGCGCTACGACCTTGATCTGGCTGATCCACGGCGCGGCGGCCTTGGCGTCGCCCTGATCCATCATCCAGGCCGCCTTGAGGCACAGCAATCGCGCCATCTCGATATTCATGCGGCATTCGGCGATGATGTCGAAATTGGCGCCTAGCTGGGCGAGCTTCTTGCCGAAGGCCTCGCGCCGCATCGAGCGCTTGCACATCAGTTCCAGCGCCGCCTCGGCGTGGCCGATCGCGCGCATGCAATGGTGGATGCGACCGGGTCCGAGCCGCCCCTGCGCGATCTCGAAGCCGCGGCCCTCGCCGAGGATCAGGTTTTCCTTCGGCACCCGAACGTCGGTGAAGCGGATATGCATGTGGCCATGCGGCGCGTCGTCCTCGCCATAGACCGTCATCGCCCGCAACACCTCGACGCCCGGCGTGTCGGCCGGCACCAGAATCATCGAGTGGCGCTGGTGCTTGGGCTGGTCGTCACCGCCGGTTCTGACCATGACGATATAGATCTTGCAGCGGGGATCGCCGGCGCCAGAAGCCCACCATTTCTCGCCATTGAGGATATAGTCGTCACCATCGGCGACGCAGGACATGGCAACGTTGGTGGCGTCCGACGACGCGACGTCGGGCTCGGTCATGAGATAGGCGGAGCGGATTTCGCCGTCGAGCAGTCGTCCCAGCCAAGGCGCCTGCTGCTCGGGCGTGCAATAGCGCTCGAACACCTCCATGTTGCCGGTGTCCGGGGCCGAACAGTTGAAGGTTTCGGCGCCGAGATGCGTCTTGCCCATCTCCTCGGCGAGATAGGCGTATTCGACGATCGTCAGGCCGGAGCCGCGCTCGGAATCGGTCAGCCAGAAATTCCACAGACCGCGGCTCTTGGCCTTGGCCTTGAGGCCCTCGAGGATCTCGCGCTGGCGATCGGTGTAGACCCAGCGCTCGCCCTTCGAGACTTCGGCGAGGAATTCCTCGCTCGCCGGGGCGATCTCGTCGCGAACCATGTCGCGGACGGCGGCATGGATCGGCTTCAAGCGGTCGGTCATGCCGAGGGCCATGTTGCTCATTGGTCGAATTCCTCCTCAAGAACGGCGCTCTCCGCGCCGGCGCCGCGCAGGGCGAAATAGGCGATATCGCGGGCGATGGCCCGCCGGTCGCTAGCGGTCTCTCCGTCGCGCTCGCGATACCAGAAAACCGGTGAATTGAGCACCGAAAGAAACGCCTTGCCGGCGATCGACGCATCGCGGACGGTGCCGAGATCGCCCTCTCGCGTGGCATCGACGATGACGCCGCGGAACAGCATCTCATAGCGGTCCCGCTCGTCGATGAGGCGCTCCAGCGTCGCGCGATCCTCGGGCGTCGATGGGCCGTTCACATGCCGCGAAACGCCCTGCAGGATGACATGCTGGAAGTCGATGCGCTCCATCATCGTCAGCACATGGGCCTCGGCCATGGCGCGCAGACGAGTGATGGCGCGGTCCCGCGAAGCGGCGTGCGGCTCGACCGCGGCGAAGTCGAGTGCCATGCCGTGCTGGCAGACGTCGAAGAACAGGTCGTTCTTGGAGCGGTAATAGTGATAGACAAGGCCCTTGGTAGCCCCCATGCGCCGCGCGATATCGTCGATCGACGTCGCCGCGAGCCCCTTTTCGCCGAAGGCGCGGGCGGCCGCGGCCAGAAGCGCCGTAAGCGCGCCGTCGCACTCCGCCGCACTGCCACGCGCGGCGGAAAAATCGCGGTCGCGGCGCGAACGCGGGGAAGAGCCGGGAGGCTTGCGCGCATCCTGTTCCTGCTTGCCGTCGTCGGCGTCCTGTTTTTCACTGACCATCGCTTCGCCACTGGACATACTCTTGGGTATGATGTCAATTGTGGGCGTGAAAAGTCCCTTGCAGGGCTCGGCGCGGGGCCGGTCGACAGGAGAGAAATGCTGATGACGACGCCGATTCTGGACCGCCTGTTCGCGTTGAACGGCAAGACCGCGCTGGTCACGGGCGGCGCGACCGGCATCGGGCGGATGATCGCGACCGCGCTGGCCGGCGCCGGGGCGAGGGTCCTGATCGCCTCGCGCAAGGCCGAGGCATGCGAGACGACCGCCGCCGAGATCAACGCGGAGGGGCATCCCGGCACGGTCGAGGGCTTTGCCGGCGACGTGTCAAGCGAGGCGGGTGTCAAGGCGCTCGCCGCCGCGGTCCGGGAGCGCACCGACCGGCTGGAGATCCTGTTCAACAATGCCGGCGTCTCCTGGGGCTCGCCCCTGGAGCAATTTCCCTACGACGCCTGGCAGAGGGTGCTCGGCGTCAACGTCGCGGGCCTGTTCACCGTGACCCAGCAGCTTTTGCCGTTGCTGGAAAAATCCGCAAGCGCCGACGACCCGGCGCGAATCGTCAATCTGGGCTCGGTGATGGGCGCGGCGCCGCTCAGCGAGAACGTCTATTCCTACGCCGCGTCGAAGGCGGCGGTGCATCATCTGACCCGCTGCCTCGCCAAGGAGTTGTCGGGCCGCCACATCACCGTCAACGCCCTCGCGCCCGGGCCTTTCCAGTCGAAGATGACGGCGTTCGCCACCGGCAGCGATGCAAAGGCCGCGGCGGTCGGACGCGGCGTTCCCATGGGCCGGATCGGCTCGCCCGACGATATTGCGGGGGCCGCGCTGTTTCTTTGCGGCCGCGGCGGTGCATATACCACGGGCGCGATCCTGCCGCTCGACGGCGGCATCGGGGTCGAAACCGGACACGAATTGTTCCAGGAGGGCTGATGGGACTGGATTCCGTCGCCGCAACCGAAGCGGCGCTCAGGGCGCGCCTCGTGCCGCTCGACGCCTATCGCGCGCATCTGGACGGCGAGGCGTTCGTCTCCGACTGGGTCACCGTCGACCAGGCGATGATCGACACTTTCGCGACGGCGACCCACGATCACCAGTTCATCCACGTCGATCCCGAGCGCGCCAGGGCCGAGACGCCCTTCGGCGGGACGATTGCCCACGGCTTCCTGACGCTGTCGCTGTTGTCGCCGCTCGCCTACGATGCGCTGCCGGGCGTCGAGACCACGAGGATGGGCATCAATTACGGCTTTGAACGTGTCCGCTTCCTCAATCCGGTGAAAGCCGGACAGCGCGTGCGCGGCCGATTCAAGATGATCGGGCTGACCGAGCGCGCCGTGAGCCTGCAGACCGCCTGGGATGCCACCGTCGAGATCGAGGGCGCGACGAAGCCGGCGCTATCGGCCCACTGGATCACGCTTGCCGTGCTGGAGCCACCGGCGACCTGATTTCAGCCCGCAACCGAACGACAGTCGAAAAAGAAAGGGCAGCCCCGACATGAGAGAAGCGGTCATCGTCTCGACGGCGCGCACGCCGATCGGCAAGGCCTATCGCGGCGCCTTCAACGACACCCAGGCACAGGCGCTAGGCGCGCATGCCATCCGCCACGCGGTCGAGCGGGCCGGCGTCGATCCGGCGGAGATCGAGGATGTCGTGATGGGCGCTGCTTTGCAGCAGGGTTCGACCGGCACCAACATAGCGCGCCAATGCGCGCTGCGCGCCGGACTGCCCACAAGCGTTGCCGGCATGTCGCTGGACCGGCAATGCGCGTCCGGCCTGATGGGGATCGCCGTCGCGGCGAAGCAGATCGTCCTCGACAACATGACGGTCGCCGTCGGCGGCGGGCTGGAATCGGTCTCGCTGGTCCAGAACGACAAGATGAACCTGTTCCGCGGGGTCGATCCCTGGCTGCGGGAGCACCGGCCGGACCTCTACATGTCGATGCTGGAGACCGCCGAGATCGTCGCCGCGCGTTACGGCGTCTCCCGCGAGGCCCAGGACGAATTCGCCTTGCAGTCGCAGCGGCGAACCGCCGAAGCCCAGGCCGCCGGGCGCTTTGACGACGAGATCGTAGCGATGACCGCGACGATGAAGGTCAAGGACAAGCAAACCGGCGACATCTCGGACCGGGAGGTGACGCTCGACCGCGACGAGGGCAATCGCCCGCAGACGACTCTGGCCGATCTTCAGAAGCTGCAACCGGTCTTCAAGGACGGGCAGGAAGTCAAGGAAGGCCACTTCATCACCGCCGGCAATGCCTCGCAGCTGTCCGATGGCGCCTCGGCCGCGGTACTGATGGAGGCGAGGGACGCCGAGCGGCGCGGGCTTCAGCCGCTCGGGCGCTATGCGGGGGTTGCGGTGGCCGGCTGCGACCCGGACGAGATGGGCATCGGACCGGTCTTCGCCGTGCCGAAGCTCCTGGAGAAGAACGGTCTCAAGGTCGGCGATATAGGCCTTTGGGAGTTGAACGAGGCCTTCGCCAGCCAAGCGCTCTATTGCCGCGACACGCTCGGCATCCCGAACGAAATCCTCAATGTCGACGGCGGCGCGATCTCGATCGGCCACCCCTACGGCATGTCCGGCGCCCGGATGACCGGCCATGCGCTGATCGAAGGCAAGCGCCGGGGCGTGCGCTGGGTCGTGGTGACCATGTGCGTTGGCGGCGGCATGGGCGCCGCCGGCCTGTTCGAAGTCCTGTGAGCGGGGAATTATGAGCGAGGAAACGGACGACCAGACCATCGACGAAGCGGCGCTCGGCAGCTATCTTGAGGATCATATCGACGGCTTCGAGGGTCTCAAGCAGGTCGTCAAGTTCCAGGCCGGCCAGTCGAACCCGACGTTTCGCCTCGACGCGGCCAGCGGCACTTATGTGTTGAGGGCCAAGCCGCCCGGGGAACTCCTGAAGTCCGCCCATCAGGTGGACCGGGAATTCAAAGTGATGCGGGCACTCTCCGGCACCGACGTGCCGGTGCCGAAGATGCTGCATCTGACCGGCGGCTCGGACTCGCCGCTCGGCCGCACGTTCTTCGTCATGGAGCATCTCGACGGCCGGATTTTTTGGGACCCGATGCTTCCCGAAATCGATACCGAAGCGGGGCGCGGTGCCATCTACGACGCGATGAACGCGGCCCTCGCCGCGTTGCATTCGGTCGATGTCGAGGCGGTGGGACTTGCGGATTTCGGCCGGCCGGGCAATTATTTCGGCCGGCAATTGTCGCGCTGGTCGGAACAGTATCGCCAGTCCAAGACCGATGAGATCGAGGACATGGAAACCCTGGCCGCGTGGCTGGAGGAGAATCTGCCGGAGGACGATGGTGCGGCCAGCCTGGTGCATGGCGACTATCGGCTCGACAACATCATGTTTCGCAAGGACAAGCCGGAGATCCTGGCGATCCTCGACTGGGAGCTCTCGACCCTCGGCCATCCGCTTGCCGACCTCGCCTATCAGTGCATGCAGTGGCGGCTGCCGCATGTCGGTTCGTTCAAGGGGCTCGGCGACGCCGACCGCCCATCGCTGGGTATTCCGACCGAAGCGCAATATGTCGCCCATTATTGCGAACGGCGCGGCCTCAAGGGCATCGACAACTGGCCGTTCTATCTCGCCTTCTCGTTCTTCCGTTTGGCGGCGATCCTTCAAGGTGTCTTCAAGCGCTACACGCAGGGCAACGCCTCTAATCCCGAGAAGGCCAAGTCCTACGGCCGCAGCGTCCCGGTTATCGCTGGGCTGGCGGTCGCGCTGATCCGTGACGAGGGCTGAGCCGATGCGCCGGTTCGATGGCCTGAGCGTGCTCGTCTCCGGCGCGACCGGCGGTTTCGGCCGCTCAATCGCCAGGGCGTTTGCCACCGAAGGGGCAAAGCTTCTCCTCACCGATCTCGATGACGCGGCGCTGGCAGATGCGGCCAAGGATCTTCCGGCTACCGAGATCGTGACGCTTGCCGGCGATGTCTCGCGCGAGGCGACCGCCCGAACCCTGGTCGAAACCGCGATCGAACGCTTCGGCGGCCTCGACATCGCCATCAACAACGCCGGCATCGTCCACGACTACAAGCGCCTTTCGACCATCGAGGCCGCCGAGGCGGAGCGAGTGATCGCGATCGACCTGATGGGCATCTTCTTCGCCATGAAGCACCAATTGGCGGCGATGGAAGCGCGCTTCGAACGCGAGGGCAGGGGCGGCGCCATCGTCAATGTCGCCTCGGTCGCCGGCCTGAAGGGCGCGCCGCTCCTGTCGGTCTATGCCGCCGCCAAACACGGCGTCATCGGGCTGACCCGTTCGGCCGCCGCCGAGACCGCGCGCCGCGGTATCAGGGTCAACGCCGTCTGTCCGTCCTTCGCCCGCACGGCGATGGTGCTCGGCGACGGCCACGGCGCCGATTCCGAGGAGGAGAAACGCATCGTGCGCGGCATCCCGATGCGCCGGCTCGCCGAGGTCGAGGAGGTGGTCGCCGCCGTGCTGTTCGCCGCCGATCCCGCCAACGGCTTCATGACGGGAACGGTCCTTCCTGTCGATGGCGGGCTGTCGGCGATTTGAGCGACGTGTCGCCGCCCTGGCTCGATTTTCGTCCCGTTTGCCCTTAATCGAAGGACGGTAACCGAGCGAGGAGGAGTCTCATCATGGCGGCACAACCCCCGATCTGCGATTTCGGCTGGCAGGCCGTGGACGCGGAACTGCCCGGCGTCGACGGCAATACCCACCGGATTTTCGACCATAAGGGCGCGAACGGCCTCCTGGTCGCCTTCATCTGCAATCACTGCCCCTATGTGAAAGCGGTGATCGACCGGCTGGTGCGCGACGCCAAGGAACTCGCGGAGCTCGGCATCGGCACGGTCGCCATCTCGTCGAACGACGCCTCCGCCTATCCCGAGGACTCCTTCGAGAACATGAAGCGCTTCGCTAAGGAGCATGGCTTTCCGTTCCCCTATCTCCATGACGAGGACCAGAGCGTCGCGCGAGCCTATGGGGCCGTCTGCACACCGGACTTCTTCGGCTTCGACGGCGATCTCGGCCTGCAATATCGCGGCCGCATCGACGCGTCGCGCAAACAGGCGACGCCGGACGACACCGGGCGCGATCTCTTCAACGCCATGAAGCAGGTCGCCGAGACCGGCGAGGGCCCGTCCGAACAGGTTCCCTCGATCGGCTGTTCGATCAAATGGAAGGATGCCGCCTGATGGCTGCTGCGTCATGGCCGAAAGCGGTCTTGTTCGACCTTGACGGAACGCTGGTGGATTCGGCGCCCGACATCCACGAGTCGCTCAACCAGACGCTGGCGAGCTATGGCGAGCCGCCGTTCATCCTGGAGGCTGTGACGCGGATGATTGGCGGCGGCGTGCCGAAGCTGATCGAGCGGGCCTATGCGGCGCTCGGCAAGGCGATCGATCCGGCCAGCCGCGACAAGGCTGTGGAGCGCTTTCTGGCGATCTACGAGCCGCGCGCGACCCAACTGACGACGCTGACCGCCGGGGCCAGCGAGGCGACCCGCGCCTTCAAGGAGGCAGGCGTGCCGATCGGCGTCGTCACCAACAAGCCGGAAGCGGCGACACGCGAGATTCTGGCGCATTTCGGCCTGCTCGAGCTTCTTGATGTGGTCGTCGGCGGCGACGCGGGGCCTGCCAGGAAGCCCGCGCCCGGCCTGTTGCTGCTGGCCTGCGAGCGGCTCGGTCTGGGCGTTGCGGATGTCGTCTTCGTCGGCGACAGCGAGAACGATGTCGAGGCGGCTGTGGCCGCCAGGATGACCGTCATCGCCGTTCGCGGCGGCTACACCGCGATTGTGCCGGAAGAGCTCGGCGCGGACGCGCTGGTCGACCGGGTCGACGCCGTTCCGGCGGCGCTGGCGAGCCTTCGCGCCCGGACCGGGGCGCGTTGACGATCGGCCTTGCCGCAGGCTTTGGCCTTCGACTTTCTCCGCCCGCGACCTAAATAAGACGAAGATGCGGCATTCTCGTCGGGCCAAGCAACCGGCACGGTGGAGGAAGGTCCAAGCGTATGAGTTACAAGAGTGCCGAAATGGGGATGTTGTGGGCGACCATCGCGGTGTGGTCGATCATCGTGGTCGCCGCTCTGTTGACGTCCCGCCTCGGCGGCTGAGCGCGAACACGGTCATCGTCAAAATGCCCCTTGACCCGGAGCCAGGCGTGGCATGATGATGCCGACTGGCCCGGCGGTAAGTTTCGCGGGCACAAGCGGCGGGCTTGCCGCAGCCGTTTCCCGGCTGCGTATTTTGTCTCATCATGCGTCCTTACGGCCACTTCAGGCCGCGCTATGTTTTTGAGCAACTGACATCGGGAGACGAGGCGATGGTGAAGGTGGACAACGCTGAGGCGATCCGCAGGCTTGCCTATGAAATTTGGGAGCGGGAGGGCCGTCCGAGCGGCCGCGAACACGAGCATTGGGCGGACGCCAATCGGGAGTTCGCCCGGCGCAATCCGCCGCAGCCCTTGCGAATGAACGAGCAACCGCGCTGGAGCCGCATCGATGCGGAGCGGCACGAGGCTGAGGCCTTGCGGCGGGCGCTGTGGACCCCGGAGCCGTTTTCGGCGGAGCTGTTCGGCCAGGAGCGACCGCGCTTCAGACGCGCCAGAAGCGCGGCGGCGACATTTGCGCCGCGATCCGAGAGTGCGGTATCCGGGAAGGACGTTCGTTCGTAGGCACGGGTTGGCGCGGCGTCCTTAAGCCGATCTGAGCGCAATTCGACGCTTCGGTCGTTCTTATCCGACCGAAGTCGACACCGGTGTTCCGATTTCCTCTGGGTCGGACGCGGGGTCGCCTTCCGGTGCCACCACGCTGTCGGCGTCGAGCCCATGACCTCGCCGCGCCATCAGGCAGTCGTCTCCGCCCGGAACGCAGGCGCGACAGACCTCCGGCCTGAGCGTGTAGACCGCGCAGGAGGTGGCGGTGCCGACGCGGCCGACAAGCGCCGAGCAGCGGGCGCCGTCGCAACGCATGCCGCTGAGATCGGCGGCGACGAATTTTTCCGGAATTATATCGAGATCGGCATCGGCCTCGGTCGAAAACCGGGGCCATGCCGGCGCAAAAGAGCAGCAGGCCGCGTAAGCTTGGCAGTCGAAGGGCGGTGGGGTCGGTGGCGTAACGCCGCTTCCTAGCATGGGGTGCGGGGAGAACGGCAGAAGGCACAAGCCGGTTTTGATCGATTCGTTCGACGGGGATCTGCGGGTGCGAAAGGCCAGCAGGCGGCGGCTGGAAGGACGCTGATGCACTTCAATCGAACTGGGAATTTGGTCAGATTACCGCTGCCTCGTTTTCAAGAACTTCTTACTCTGGGTTCTTTTTCGACAGGTAGGTGCAGATCGCACAAGATACCTGCACGAGTAGCTCCGCGTCCTCCGGCGCTGGTCTGCTTTGCTCGCTGACATGCCGCCCATGTTGTGAGGCAAATCCGTATAGCTTGCTTACCGCTTCATCTAATGGTTTCGGCAAGTTTAGATTTCCGACGATCTTGCCGAGCGTGTCTTTGCTTCCTAAGATGTCCTGTGCGACACATTCGACTGCTGCCATCGAGTGCGAAATCGCGCCCGTGATGTCTGGATCGGGCCTTCGGGAAATGTCCCTGATGGCTTCTTCGATCTCGGAAGCGGCGTTCTTTCGCCCTGCCTCCTGTAGGGTCTTCGCAGCTTGGGCGGTCGCAACCTGAAACGTCTCATCTCCGCGAAAGACAATCCCTTCATTGGGTGCAAACTGCCACCCAATTCCCGCCTCGATGAAAAAGACGTTCATTGCCTCCGCGTACTGTACTGCAGCGTCGTATCCGTACGTGCTTTCAATAAGCGATAAAAGTGCCTCCGCGACATCATATACCTTGTACCACACGCATTGGCGAATGTTGTAAAGGACCTCGTCACGGATATTCGGAATCTCGCTCCAGTTGTTTGGGTCTGGCGCAGTTAACAGCACTCGGCAAACGACAGATCGAATTTGGCCATAGCTTGGGCCGCAATCGTATGCATTTTGAATTACGGCAAAACGCAATCCATCGGGTGCATCTGTTCTTACTGTAATTGGCGGTGCAGAAGCAAAATTGTTACGTTTGGAGAACGCCATCCTTGCACCTTGGAATTGAAATGGTGCCGCTTAGGTGACTCGAACACCTGACCCCATCATTACGAATGATGTGCTCTACCAACTGAGCTAAAGCGGCCTTGGCCGGCGGGCGGATCACCCACGGACGGCGCCCTGATACCCGCAAACGCGGCCGGGTTCAAGCCGCAATGCGCCGATGGCTGTCGTGGTGTGCTTTTCCGGGATCTCGGGCTTGAACCCAACCTGGGCGGAGCGCCGTGTTTCAGCCGCAGATCCGGCGCTTGGCCGCCGCGTATTCCTCGGCCAGCCGGTCGACCAGCGCGCCGGCCGGGCCGACGGACCGCACCGCGCCGATGCCCTGGCCCGAGCCCCAGATTTCCTTCCAGGCTTTTGGCTTGGCGCTGGCGCCGCCGAAGTCCATCAGCGTCGCGTCGCTCTCCGGCAAATTCTCCGGATCGAGGCCCGACGCTTCGATCGAAGTGCGCAGATAATTGCCGTGAACGCCGGTGAAGAGGTTGGTGTAGACGATGTCGCCGGCGCGGCCCTTCACGATGCCGTTCTTGTAGTCCGCGGCCGCGCGCGCCTCGTCGGTGGCGATGAAGGCCGAGCCGACATAGGCGCCGTCGGCGCCCATCGCCTCGGCGGCCAGCACCGCCTGGCCGCTGGCGATCGCGCCGGACAGGAACAGCGGTCCGTCGAACCATTCGCGGATTTCCTGGACCAGCGCGAAGGGCGACAGCGTGCCGGCATGGCCGCCGGCCCCCGCCGCGACGGCGATCAGTCCGTCGGCGCCCTTTTCGATCGCTTTGCGGGCAAAACGATCGTTGATGATGTCGTGCAGGACGATGCCGCCATAGGAATGCACGGCCTCATTGAGTTCCGGCCGGGCGCCGAGGGAGGTGATGACGATCGGCACCTTGTGCTTCACGCAGGCCGCCAGGTCGTGCTCCAGCCTTGTGTTGGACTTGTGGACGATCTGGTTGACCGCGAAGGGCGCCGCCGGCCGCTCGGGATGGTCCCGGTCGTGGGCGGCCAGCGCTTCCTCGATCTCGCAGAGCCATTCGTCGAGCTGCTCCGCCGGCCGGGCGTTGAGCGCCGGAAACGAGCCGACGACGCCCGCCTTGGCCTGGGCGATGACCAGCGGCGGATGCGAGATGATGAACAGCGGTGCCGCGATCACCGGAATCTTAAGCCGGCCGTCGAGGATCGGGGGAAGGGCCATGAGCGCATCTCGCGGTTTATTGACGTAAACGTAAGGCCGGGCGACCGGTAGCAGATCGCGTCCGATGACGCAAAGGACGTCCGATCCCTATGCGAGGCGGGCCGCTCTGTCACGATGAGTCGCTTGGACGGTGGCGAAGCGCCGCACCACTTGCGTCCGGTCGCGGAGCGGGCGATTTTGTCGGCCCATGTCCGAGCTGTTTCCGCCCGTCCCGACGACGCCCTCGCTGTTTGCCGACCCGCTCGATCCGCTCGTCCGGGTGATCGACACGGAAACGGCGGGCCAGCGGCTGGAGGAGGACGCGGTGATCGAGATCGGCTCGGTCGACCTGGATCTTAAGACCGGCGATATCGGCAACCCGATGCAAAGTTTCTGCGACCCGGCCGGTGTGGCGATCAACCCGCGCGCCCGCCGCGTTCACCAGATCACCGACCAGATGCTGGCGGGGGCGCCGCCCTTCGCCGAGGCGGTGAAGCCGTTCGCGGGCGCGTCCTATTTCGCCGCCCAGCGCGCCAGCTTCGACCAGCCCCGCCTTCGCCTGACCGGCCGCTGGCTCTGCACGCACAAGTTGGCTTTGAGGGCGTTCCCGCATGTGAAGGCCCACGGCCTGCAGAGCCTCATCAAATACGTGCCGCTCGATCTTTCGCCGGTCGCGCCGCTGCTGAAGGACTTGCACCCACATCGCGCGCTCTACGACGCCGTCTGCACCGCGGTGCTGTTGCGCAAGATCGCCGCGGCGCTGATGCCGCGCTGTGCCGATCCTATGGATTTTCTCGAGCGGGCGGAGAGGGTCTCGAACGAACCGGCGTTGCTGGCGCGCCTGCGCTTCGGCCGGCACAAGGGCGTCGCAATCGCCAAGGTGCCGGACGACTATCTCGAATGGCTGATCCGTGAACCCGGCATGGACGCCGACGCGGTGTTCACCGCCCGTCATCATTTGCGGCTGCGCGGCATGCGCGGGGCGCGACCGCTTCCCGCCAGCGCCGTTTAGGTGAGGCGCAGGCGTGACATCCGCCCCTGATGTGGGCGAACGCGCGCCCTATCTATCGCCGTCGACCATCTGTCTCCGGAACACGATGCAGCGATTCGCCGAACTCCTCGACCGCCTGGTGTTGACGCCGTCGCGCAACGGCAAGCTCAAGCTGATGGTGGATTTCTTCGGCGCTGTGCCGGACCCCGAGCGCGGCTATGCGCTGGCCGCGATCACCGGCGACCTCGACATCAAAAGCGTCAAGCCGGCGATGCTCAGGGCGCTGATGGAGAGCCGCATGGATTCGGTGCTGTTCGGCTATTCCTATGATTATGTCGGCGATCTCGCCGAAACCATCGCCCTGGTCTGGTCGTCGCCCCATGATGGCGCGCACCGCGCGGCAGCCCCGCCGCCGACGCTCGCCGACGTGGTCGCGACGCTGGATCGCGCTGCGCGGAAAGACGGCCCGGCGCTGGTCGAAGCCTGGCTCGACCGGTTGGATTCCTCCGGCCGCTACGCCTTGCTCAAACTCGTCACCGGCGGGCTGCGGGTCGGCGTGTCGTCGCGCCTCGCCAAGCAGGCGCTGGCCGATTTCGGCGGCAAGCCCATCGCCGAGATCGAGGAACTCTGGCACGGTCTGGAGCCGCCCTATGAGCCGCTGTTCGCCTGGCTGGAGGGCCGGGCGGACAAACCGGTCTCCGCCGCCGCGGCGCCGTTCCGCCCGGTGATGCTGTCGCAGGCGCTGGCGGAGCCGGACTACGAGCGCATCGATCCGGAGAGCTACGCGGCCGAGTGGAAATGGGACGGCATCCGCGTCCAGGCGACGGCCGAGCGGGGCACGCGGCGGCTGTATTCGCGCACCGGGGACGACATTTCCGGCGCCTTTCCAGACCTCCTCGACTTCATGACCTATGACGGTGCGCTCGACGGCGAATTGCTGGTGGCGACGCCGAAGGACGCCCGGTCCGCCACGCCCGAGGTCGCGGAGCATGAAGGTCCAACGCAAGACGACATCGTCGTCGGCACCTTCTCCGACCTGCAGCAGCGGCTGAACCGCAAGACCGTATCGGCCGCCATGCTGAAGCGCTACCCGGTGTTCCTGCGCGCCTACGATCTCCTCCATGACGGCGCAACCGATCTGCGCGGCCTTGCCTTTGCCGAGCGCCGCAAGCGGCTGGAGCCCTTTCTCGCCCGGCTGGAGCCGTCGCGTTTCGACCTCTCGCCCTTCGTGCCGTTCGAACGCTTCGCCGACCTCGAAGGCCTGCGCGCCGCGCCGCCGCATCCGGTGATCGAGGGACTGATGCTGAAGCGCTGGGATTCGCCCTATGTGCCCGGCCGGCCGAAGGGGCCGTGGTTCAAATGGAAACAGGACCCCCATCTGGTCGACGCTGTCCTGATGTACGCCCAGCGTGGCCACGGCAAGCGCTCGAGCTTTTATTCCGACTACACCTTCGGCGTGTGGACCGGTCCGTTGGACGATCCCGAACTGGTTCCGGTCGGCAAGGCCTATTTCGGCTTCACCGATGCGGAGCTGAAGCAGCTCGACAAATATGTCCGCGACAACACAGTCGAGCGCTTCGGGCCGGTGCGCTCGGTGCGGGCCGAGCCGGACCACGGACTGGTCATCGAGGTGGCGTTCGAGGGGCTGGCCCGGTCCAGCCGGCACAAATCCGGCGTCGCCATGCGGTTTCCGCGCGTTTCGCGGCTTCGATGGGACAAGCCGGCCTTCGAGGCGGACCGGCTGGAGACGCTGCAGGCGATGCTGCCGGGCGGGCCGGCGGGCTAACGCGGGCAGAGCCAGACTCGCCCTTCCGCGTTGTCGCTCGACCTTGCGTCATCGCGCGGCTCCGCTTACCTGCCACGGGACGAACGAGGACTGGAGAGACCAATCATGTCGGAACGGGTGAACAGTTTCCTCGGCGGCTCGCCGCTGGGCGTCATCGTCAAGCTCGTGCTCCTGTCGATCGTCGTCGGCGTGATTTTGTCCTGGCTGTCCTGGAGCCCGGCGGACATCATCGACTGGGTCGTAGATCTGTTCCAATGGCTGTGGGTCAGCGTCTTCGGCTCGCTGGAGCGGGCGGTCGACTATTTCATCCTGGGCGCCGCGATCGTCGTCCCGATCTTCCTCATCTCGCGGCTGTTGACGATCGGGCGGCGCTGATACGTTATTCGAACTCCCGCGCCACGCGGTGCAGGATCGTGTGACGGCGCGAAAGCGCCTCGATGTCGCGCGAATAGCCGCCCCCGACGACGCAGGCGACCGGAATGTCGCGGTCGCGGAAAAAGCCGATAACCGTACGGTCGCGCTCGGCAAGCCCCGAATCCGATAGCGCCAGCCGCCCAAGCCGGTCCTCCGCGTGCGGGTCGACGCCGGCATTGTAGAACACGATCTCAGGCCAACTCCGCCGCGTCGCCTCGGCCAGCGCCGCCCCGAGTGCGTCGAGATAGGCGGTGTCGCCGGTGCCGTCGGCGAGCGGCACGTCGAGGTCCGACTTCGCCTTGTCGGTCGGATAGTTCTTCGCCGCGTGGATCGACAGGGTGAAGACGCACGGGTTCTCGGCGAAGATCCGCGCCGTGCCGTCGCCCTGATGCACGTCGCAATCGACGACGAGCACCTGGCCCACATCGCCATCGGCCAGCAGCACCGAAGCGGCGACAGCGACGTCGTTAAATACGGAAAAACCCGCGCCGCCGGAGCGGTGGGAATGATGGCTGCCGCCGGCGGTGTTACAGGCAAGGCCATCAGCCAGCGCCAGCTTGGCGGCGAGCACCGTGCCGCCGGTGGCGCAGCGCGAGCGCATGGCCACCCGATCGTCCACCTTGAAGCCGATCGCCTTCTCGATCGCCGGCGGCACGGCAGTGAACAGCACCTGATCGACATAGAGCGGATCATGGGCAAGCCGCAGCCAGCCGGGCAGCGCCGGAGCCGGGATGTGGAAGCCGCCGGCCGCGACGACGCCATCCTCGACGAGAATCTGGGCCAGTCGCGTGAATTTCGACATCGGGAAGCGATGATGGGTGTCGAATTCGGCGTCGAAGGCGGGATGGTGGATCAACGGAACCGGCATGATCTGGCAAGATAGGGCATTGCGGGCGCAGGGCACCGCGACAAGGTTTCGCTTGCCCGGCCTCGAGCGGAATGCCAATTCCCGTCGATGCGACGTGACGGTGACGATCAGATCGAGGGTGCGACGGCCTCCGGCCCGGTAGCGGGGCCGGGGCGTTCGCGACCCTTCACGGTCAGCCATCGCGAGGTCTGGGCCATCACCCTGCCGATGACGCTGGCATTTCTGACGACGCCGCTGATCGGCCTGACCGATACCGCTGTGGTCGGACGCATCGGTGACGCGACGTCGCTGGGCGGGCTTGTCGTCGGTGCGCTGATCTTCGATTTCGCCTTCGCCACCTGCAACTTCCTGCGATCGGGCACGACCGGACTGACCGCGCAGGCGGTGGGCGAGGCGAATGGCCGCGAGGCGCAGGCGGTGTTCTGGCGCGCCATGGTTCTTGCGCTCGGCATCGGCCTTCTGCTGATCCTCGCCGAGCCGCTGGTGACATCGCTCGGGCTGCTTGCGATCGCGCCGGGACCGGGCGTCGCCGAAACCACCCGGCTCTACGTCTTCCTGCGGATGTTTTCGGCGCCCTTCGCGTTGGTGAATTACGCGATCCTCGGCCATGTGCTCGGCCGGGGGCGGGGCGGGCTCGGCCTGGCGCTACAGATCGTCGTCAACGGCACCAATATCGGCCTGTCGATCCTGTTCGGCCTCGTCATGGAATACGGTATCGCCGGGGTCGCAATCGGGACAATCTGCGGCGAGGCGGTCGGGGCGGTCGTCGGCTTCCTGGTGGTCGCGCGCGGTTTCGATCGCACCGAGCGGCCGTCGCCCGCCCGAATCTTCGACCGGCGGGGCATCACGCGGATGATCGCGGTCAATCGCGACATCATGATCCGCACCTTCTGCCTGCTCGGCGCCTTTGTGCTGTTTACGCGCCTCGGCGCCCGCGCCGGCGCGCTGACGCTCGCCGCCAACGGCATCCTGATGAACTTCTTTCTCGTCGGCGGCTATTTCCTCGACGGCATGGCGACGGCGTCCGAACAGCTCGTCGGGCGGTCGGTCGGCGCGCGGTTTCGGCCGGCCTTCGATCGCACGGTCAAGCTGACGCTTGTCTGGGGGCTCGGGCTCTCGCTGGCGCTGTCGGCGCTTTTTATCGTGTCGGGCGAGGCGCTGATCGCCTTCCTGACGACGGACCCGGCGGTGCGGGACGCGGCCGGCGATTATCTGGTCTGGGCGGCGCTGACGCCGCTGGCCGGGGCTCTCGCCTTCATCATGGACGGCATTTTCATCGGGGCGACCTGGTCGCGGACGATGCGCGACATGATGATCGCGTCCTTCGTCATCTTCGCCGTGGGCGCCTACGCGCTATCGCCGGTCTTCGGCAATGATGGGCTGTGGGCCGCGCTGCTGGTCTTCCTCGGCTTTCGCGGCATCAGCCTCATGGCGCTGCTGCCGCGCCGCCGGGCCGAGACATTTGGACCGACCGCCGCCTGAAATCCCGCTGGCAGAACGCGTCCCTATTATCGTCCGATGCTCTCGTCCGGCGGCGGCGGCGCGGCCAGGATTTCCTCCGTCCGGCTGCCGCGCAGCTCGGCGATATGATCCAGCCCGGCCCTGTCGAGATAGCGGACGATCTCCTTGAGAATCCGGTTCGGCAATTCCGGCCCGCCATAGACGAGGCCGGTATAGAGCTGCACGAGATTGGCGCCCGCCTCGATCTTGCGTAGCGCGGTGCGGGCGTTTTCCACGCCGCCGACGCCGATCAGCGGAAATTTCGGCCCGAGCGCCTGCCGAAATTGCGCCAGGACATAGGTCGAGCGGTCCATCAGCGGCCGGCCCGACAGGCCGCCGGCTTCAAGGGCGTGCGGCTCGCCGGTAACGCCCGCCCGCGACAGCGTCGTGTTCGACACGATCAACCCGTCGATCCGCCGCTTGCGGACGGCGGTGACGATCTCGTCGATCTGATCGGAGGCCAGATCCGGGGCGAGCTTGAGGAAGAGCGGCTTGGCAGGGCCGCCCGACAGCGCGGCATAGCCGTCGCGGGCGGCCACCACCGCCTTGAGCAGCCGGTCGAGGTCCGAGCCGGTCTGAAATGCGCGCAGCCCCGGCGTGTTCGGCGAGGAGATGTTGACCGCCAGATAGCTCGCCACGGCCTCGAAGCGGTTGACGCCTTCCACATAGTCGGCGACCCGATCCTTGGAATCCTTGTTGGCGCCGATGTTGACGCCGACGATCCCGGCCTTGCGGATGCGCGCTTCCAGCCGTTCGAACGCCTCGGCGTGACCTTCATTGTTGAAGCCGAGCCGGTTGATGATTGCGTGCGCCTTTTCGAGGCGGAAGATGCGGGGCTTGGGGTTGCCCTCCTGCGGCTGTGGCGTCACCGTTCCGACCTCGACGAAGCCGAAGCCGAGCCGTAATGCCGCGTCCGGAACCTCGGCGTTCTTGTCGTAGCCCGCTGCGAGGCCGAGCGGATTGGGAAAGGCGATGCCGGCGACGACGGTCCGCAGCCGGTTGTCGACAGGCGTGTTGAGCCGCGGCATCAGCCCGCGCTTCAAGGCCGCGATCGACAGGGCGTGGGCGCGTTCGGGGTCGAGGCGAAACAGGGCCGGACGGGCCAGCCGGTAGAGGCGATTCATCTGACCGAGCCGGGAAACTGATGGCCGCCGTCGAGTCCCAGCGGCAGATCCTCGACCCAGACCACCGCGTCGAGGGGGAGAGGGCCGTACAGATGCGGGAACAGAGCGCCGCCGCGCGATGTCTCAAAGCGCAGCGCGTCGCCCAGTTTATCCGGGTCGACCGCGATCAGCACCAGATCGCTCTGACCGGTGAAATGCCGGGCGGCGGTCTCGCGGACCTGACCGCCGGTGGAGAAATGAATGAAGCCGTCCGTTTCGTCGACAGGCGCGCCGTCGAACCGGCCGCTCGCCTTGGCGGCTTCCCAGAGTGGTCGGGGCGCGATCTTGTAGATGGGCTGGTGCATGACAAACCGGTGCCAGAGCGGCGCCGCAAGGTCAATCACCCGCTGCCTTGAGACGGTCACGCGGTGTGTCTACGCTTCCGGTTGCCTGCGACGCCTCTCAAGGGCAGCAGGGTCGCATTCATGGAGCCAGCGCCAATGTCCCGACTCGTCTCAGCCCTCTTCGTCGCCGGCATGGTTGCTGCCGTGCCGGCATCCGCCCAGTCGATCCCCGACACCACCGGCAGCCGCTATCAGATGCAGCCGGTCGAGGGCGGCATCGCCCGGCTCGATACGCAGACCGGAGCGGTCGATCTTTGCCGAGTCGAGGGCGATGCCGTGGTCTGCAAGGGCTCAGGCGTGGCCCAAAAAGGCGACGGCCGGCGGAGCGACGCAAGCCGGATCGCCGATCTCGAAGCGCGTGTCGAGGCGCTCGAAGGCGGGAAACGCGCTGGCGATGAAGTGGACGCGGCCGACCAGGCGATCAAGACGATGCGGCAGGTCTTTCGCGGCTTCGCCGACATCGTTCGCGAACTGGAGCGCGATCTCGGCTCCGATCCGGACAAGGCGGAAGGCGATGGCGAACCAGGGCGGACCTGATCGCCCTTCGGATCACGTCGGGATGTCGAAGACCGGAAACTCCATCCGCCGCTTGAGGAAGTCCTCCATCTCGTCGAGGGAGCGCTCGGTCGCCTTGGTCGGGAAGGCCTGGAAGACGTGTGACCCGCCATTGGTCAGCGCCAGTTCCGCCTCGATGCCGCTGGAAATCCAGCGCGCCGCCATGAACAGCGTGTCGTCGATCAGAAGATCGCGGGTTCCGCAGCTGAACAGAGTGGGCGGCAGGCCTTTCAGATCGGCGTAGAGCGGCGAGACAGCGGGATCCTTGAGGGAGTAGCTTTCCGGCACGAAGCGCAGGACAAACTCCTTCACGTCGTCGGTATTGAGGATGAGGCGTTCGTCGCCGAAATTGCGCACGCTCGGCGTCAGCGACAAATCGTAGCAGCCGGCGACGAGATTGGCCGCCTTGAACGGCGTCATGCCGTATTCGTCGCGCAATCGGAGCAGCGTCAGGACGGCGAGATGCGCGCCGGCCGACTCGCCGCCGATCGCCAGATAGCCACGCGGCAGGTCGGCCAGATGACCGCCGGCCAGCGCCAGCGCGATATCGGCGCAGTCATGCAATGCGGCCGGGAAGGGATCTTCCGGCGCCAGCCGGTATTCGACCGAGGCGACGGTCAGCCCGGTATTGTCGGCGAGCCGCCGCAGCCGCGGGTCGGATTCGTCGGACCCGCCAAAGACCCAGCCGCCGCCATGAATGTGCAGAAAGGTGCCGCGTGTCGCGCCGTCAGCAGGCCTGAGCACCCGGACCGCGATCTCGCGTCCGGCGCTGCCGATATGAACGATCGTCTCGGCCGCCTTGTCCTTCGGAGCAGAAGGAAACACGCCGCGTCCTTCCTTGCGCAGCTCCCGAACCCGCTCGACCGGCATCGACCAGGGACTGGGCAGGATCTTCTGTTCGGCGATGATTCTGTCGTTCAGCTCGATGATTTCCGGATCCGTCTCGTCCGGGTCGAAGACTGTTGGATCGATCGTCACGCGCGCTTGTGTCATTGCCGTTTCCCTGTTGCCGGGGAAAGAAGTTAGGACGCGGGATGAAGGGTTGTAGGGTCGAAGTGGCCGGCGCGATCGAACAGACGTGAAATGCAGGGAGTCCGCCATGCGCCAACATATCGAAACCTTGAGGATTTCGACGCCCGGCCGGGCGATGGTCGAGATCAGTCATCAGCTCGCCGAGCGTCTCGCCGCAGCGGGAGCCCGCGACGGCCTCCTCACGGTGTTCATCCGGCATACGTCCGCGTCTCTCACGATCCAGGAGAATGCCGATCCCGACGTACAGCACGATCTGCTGGGGGCGCTCGACCGCTTGGCGCCGGAAAACGCCCCTTATGTCCATACAATGGAGGGGTCCGACGACATGCCCGCCCACATCAAGTCGGCGCTGACGGCGACCAGCCTTGCGGTGCCGGTCTCGGCGGGACGCATGATGCTCGGAACCTGGCAGGGCATCTACGTCGTCGAACATCGCGCGCGGCCGCACTCGCGCGAAATCGTCCTCCATTTCGCTGGAAGCCTGGATCGAATCGGCTCCTGATCGCGCTTGGCCTTGATCCCGAACCGTAAGACGGTCAAGAACGTCGGAACGACATGCAGCCGTCTCCTTGGGCCGCGTGTTGCCTCAACGGCCGGGAGGACCGGCCGCCGCATGGTCGCGGCGGCACCGAGAAGACGATGGGAGGAACAACGGATATGAGCCATGTCTTCATCGTGGCCGACGACCACCCCCTGTTTCGCGGTGCCCTGCGGGAGATCCTGACGGCGCTGCCGGACCCGGCCGAGATCGTCGAAGCGGCGGATTTCGATCAGGCCGCGGCGGCGCTCACGGCCAATCCGGAGGCCGATCTCTTGCTGCTGGATCTCAACATGCCGGGCACTAGCGGGCTGTCCGGTCTGGCGCTGCTCAGGGCCGATCATCCCTCGGTTCCGATCGCGATCGTGTCCGGCAGCGAAGACGCGCCGATCGTGGCGCGGGCCCTCGACCTCGGCGCGTCGGGGTTCATCCCGAAATCGTCGAGCCTGGACACGATCCGTCAGGCGATCCTTTCACTTCTCGCCGGCGAGGTCTTCTTGCCGCCGGACATTTCACTCGACGCCGAGCGTGATCCGGAGGTCACCCAGCTCATCCGGCGCATCCGGACGCTGACGCCGCAGCAGACGCGGGTGCTGACGATGCTCGGCCGGGGTCTTCTCAACAAGCAAATCGCCTATGAACTCGGCATATCGGAGGCGACGATCAAGGCGCATGTCTCGGCCGTGCTCTTGAAGCTCGGCGTCGACAGTCGCACGCAGGCGGTGATCCGCCTCTCCAAGCTCGGCATCGATCTGGAAGGTGGCTTCGCGGCCTGAGAACACCGGGGCCGGGCGTCGGGGCTTGGCTATTCGGCCGCTTCGCGGCGGCTGCTCTTGCGGCCCATGGCGGCTCTCAAGGAGGCTGGCTTCAGCGGCTTCGTCAGCAAATCGACATCCATGGCGAGGGCCTGTTCGCGCAAGTCCGGCGACCGGTCCGCGGTGACGAGGATCACCGGAAGCTGCGGATCGAGCGTCGCGCGCAGCAGGCCGATGGCGTCGAGCCCGTTGCCGTCATCGAGATGGTAGTCGACGAGGGCGATATCCGGCACGATGCCTCGCTCCGAGAGCATGTCGGCGGCCTCATCCGCCGAGCCGAAGGCTTCGACCTCGCAACCCCAGCCGGTGAGAAGGACCCGCATACCCTCGCGGATTGCGACCTCGTTGTCGATACACAGCACCCGCGTTCCGGCCAGCGCCAGGCCCGATCGCGCCGGTAGCAGCGGCGTTTCCGTCAGCAGCACGGGCTTGGCCTCGGCGACCGGCAGGGTGATGCGGAAGCGAGTTCCCCGCCCATGCTGCGAGGTCGCCTCGACCGGATGGTCGAGCACCCGCGCGATGCGGTCGACGATGGAGAGGCCAAGACCGAGCCCGCGCGCAGTTCGACTCCCTTCATCGAGCCGCACGAATTCCTGATAGATCGTTTCCAGCTTGTCGGCGGGGATGCCGATTCCGCTGTCGGCGATCTCGATGTCGATGCTGCCGCCGACGCGATGCCGAACCCCGACGACGACCTTGCCCGCCCGTGTGTATTTGATGGCGTTCGAGACGAGGTTCTGGATCAGGCGCCGGAGCAGGTTACGGTCGGAGCGGACGGCGGCGCTGGTGCGCACGAAGCGCAGCACGATGGCCTTTTCCTCGGCGAGCGGCCGCATGTCGGTTTCGATCTGGCGCAGCAGCCGGTCGAGCGGGAAGTCCTCGACCTTGGCCTGCATGCCGCCGGCCTCGAGGCGGGAAATGTCGAGAACCGCGCCGATGATCGTCTCGACGGCCTCCAGCGAGGAGCCGATATTGGCGGCGATCTCCCTGCCGGCACCGGTGTCCTGACGCTCTTGAAGCGCGGCCGCATAGAGCCGCGCGGCGTTGAGCGGCTGCAGGATGTCGTGTCCGGCGGCGGCGAGAAACCGCGTCTTGCCGAGATTGGCCGCGTCGGCGACCTGACGAGCCTTGGCGAGTTCGTTGTTGGCGGTCAAAAGTTCGCCGGTGCGGACGCGAACCCGTTCCTCCAGGCTTTCGTTCATCTCGCGCAATGCCGCGGCCCGCATGACGCGCTCCGTCATATCGGAGACGGTGGCCACCAACCCACCCTCCGGCATCCGGTTGGCGCGGAACTCCAGGACCCGCCCGGAGCGCTTCAGGCCGATCTGGCGCAAGGCCGGGGCGCGTGTCAGGCTCTCGAAGCTCACCTCGTATTCCTCGCGATCGATCTCGCCCGCGTTGAGGAGTTCGTCGAGCACGACGGTGAAGGGCGTGCCGATCTGGCCGAAATCCGGCGACAGGCCGACCAGATCGCGGAACTGGCGGTTCCAGAAGGTCAGCCGATAGTCGGAATCGAAGATCGCCAGCCCCTGATCGACCTGATCGAGCGCGATCCGCAAGAGGTCGCGATTGTATTGCAGCGCTTCGGAGGCGTCGTCGAGAAGCCGCAGCGCGGACCGGCTGGAATCGGCGTGCCGCTGGAACAAAAGCGACAGGACCAGACGGGAGGAGGCCGAGCCGATCGCGGAGGCGAGAAGCTGTTCGGAAAAGCGGATCGTCGCGCTGTCTGCGGTCGCGTCGGCGTCGAGGATGCGGCCTTCCTCCTCGGCGAAGCGCGCCAGCGATCGTTCGGTGCGCTCGGCGCCGAGATAGCGCGCGATGGTCGCCGTCAGCTCGCCGACGCTGACGCCGGAGCGGGTGCGGCGCAAGCCGGCGGCCGGGCCGGCGTCCTTGGCCGCGAAGATCGCTGCCTGAATCCGCTCCAGCGGGGTCGCCGGGCGGCTGAGCGAGCCGATGACGAGGCAGGCAATGTTGGCCAGAAGGCTGACGAGGCAACCGAACAGCAGCGGATCGATGTCGGGCGTGGCGGCGGCCGCCGCAGCAAGTGATCCGGTGACCGCTGGGGCCTGGATCGCCGGCAGGAGCAGCGTATAGGCCCAGACCAGAATGCCGGCGACGAGCCCGGCCATGGCGCCGCGCGCATTCGCCCTCTTCCAGAACAGGCCGGCGAGGAAGGGCGGGGCGAGCTGCGCGATGGCGGCGAAGGACAGGAGCCCGATCGAGGCAAGACCGCTGCCCGTTCCGGCGAAGCGGTAATAGCCGTATCCGAGAAACACCACGACGAGAATCGCCGAACGGCGCACGTTGAGGATCAGCCGGGTCTCGTCTTGGCGGGTGTCGATGCCGGGGCCGCGGCGCTTGAGCAACCACGGCAGGACAAGGTCGTTCGAGATCATGATCGACAGCGCGACACTGGCGACGATGACCATGGCGGTCGCCGCCGAGAGGCCGCCGATGAAGGCGACGAGCGAGAGGGCGTCCTGGCCCTGCGACAGGGGCAGCGACAGCACATAGAGGTCGGCGTCGACCGTGCCGCCGAGCTTGATCAGGCCGGCGGCGGCGATTGGGGCGACGAAGATGTTGATCAGAACGAGATAGAGCGGAAACAGCCAGCGAGCTCGGCGGATTTCATCGCGGGTGCGGTTTTCCACCACGGTCATGTGGAACTGCCGTGGCAGCAGCAGGATGGCCAGCGCGCTCAGGCCCATCGACGCGAGGAAGCGACCACCGATTTCAGAGCTGAAGGCGCTGGTGACGGCCGGGCTTGCCAGTGCGGCGTTCCAGAGTTCGCCGGGCTCGAACAGCACGAAAGTGACCCAGATTCCGATCGCCAGGAAGGCGGCGAGCTTGACGATCGATTCCATCGCCACGGCGAGGACGAGACCGTCCTGGTGCTCGGTGGCGTCGGCATGTCGGGTACCGAACAGAATTGCGAAGATGCCGAGAACGCTCGCGACCAGCAGGGCGAGGTCGTTGAACAGCGGCGGCATTTCGGGGGTCGCGCGATAGTGGGCGACCAGCGCGGCGACGCTGGTCGAGATCGCCTTGAGCTGCAGCGCGATATAGGGGACCGTGCCGATGATAGCGATGAGCGTCGCCAGGGCCGCGACCGACGGGTTCTTGCCGTAGCGCGAACCGATGAAGTCGGCGACGGTGGTGATGCGCTCGGCCTTGGCGTGCCGGACCAGTCGTTCGATGAAGGCCGGCGCGAGCAGGAACACGAGAATCGGACCGAGATAGATCGCAAGGAAGGACAGGCCGTCCCGGGCGGCGACGCCGACCGATCCGAAAAAGGTCCAGGAGGTGCAATAGACGGCGAGACTGAGCGCGTAGACGCCAGGCCGGCTCTGGTTCGCATGGCCGTCCGCGGCCCGCCGGTCGCCCCACCAGGCGACGGCGAACAGCAAAAGCAGATAGGCGATCGCCGTGACGACGATGATGCCGCTGTTCAAATCCAGTCTCCCACGACGGATGAGGTCCGCCGTCTGTCGGCGAACAGAACCACCCGCACCGCCGCAAGTCCAGATATGGCGGGGAGAATGCCGTCGGCCATGCCGATTGTGCCGGCGCGGCGAGTTTGTATGATCGCGCGCAACCGCGAGATATCACGCTGTCGATATTAGGACGAAGAATGCTTCAGGAATTCAAGGAATTCGCCCTCAAGGGCAACATGGTCGATCTGGCGATCGGCATCATCATCGGGGCGGCGTTTTCCGGCCTCGTCAATTCGCTGGTCAGCGACCTGTTCATGCCGCTGGTCGCGGTCATCACGGGCGGCGTCGATTTCACCAACAAGTTCGTCGCGCTGTCCCCGATCGTGACCGCGACGAGCCTCGAGGCCGCGCGCGAGCAGGGGCCGGTCTTCGCCTATGGCAAGTTCGTGACGCTGACGATCAACTTCCTGATCGTCGCCTTCATCCTGTTTCTGGTGGTCAAGGGCATGAATCGGCTGAAGCGCAAGGAAGAGGCCAAGCCCGTCGAGGTTTCCAAGGTGCCGCGCCAGGAAAAGCTGCTCGAGGAAATCCGCGATCTGATGGCGGTCGCCACCGACCGAGCGCCGCGCGCCTGAGTCCCGCCGATCATCCGTAAGTGGTGCGAAGGGATTGACGCGGCGCGCGTGAGGCGCGATGGCGAAATCCGCGAAGCTGTCGTGCTGCGATCCCCGTCCTTGAAGGCCGAACCATGAGCGATCTTACCCAGCTGCGCCGCGAAGCGGTCGCGGCACCGGAAAGCGGCATCGTCGCCGTGATCAACTATGCGCGGGGGCGTGACGGGCTGATCCCGATGTGGGCGGGTGAGGGCGATCTCGCGACACCGGATTTCATCTGTGCGGCCGCCGCGGCGAGCTTGAGGGCCGGCGAGACGTTCTATACCTGGCAGCGGGGTCTGCCGGAGCTTCGCCAGGCGCTCGTCGACTACACCGCGCGGCTCTACGGACGACCGTCGTCGTCCGAGCGCTTCTTCGTGACCGGGTCGGGAATGCAGGCGATCCAGATCACGCTGGCGGCGCTTGCCGGGGCCGGCGACGAAGTGGTCTTCATCGGCCCGGCCTGGCCGAATTTCGCGGCAGCCGCCGAGCTTCAGGGCGCCGTCGCGCGCGAGGTCGCGCTCGACTGGACCGAGGCGGGCTGGCAGTTGGATCTGCAGAACTTCAAGGATGCGATCGGCCCGAAAACCCGGGCGTTATTCGTCAATACGCCGGCGAACCCGACCGGCTGGACGGCCGACGAGCCGACATTGCGCGCCATCCTAGAAATCGCCCGGGAAGCAGGCACCTTCATCATCGCCGACGAGATCTACAGCCGGTTTTACTATTCGGGCGGTCGGGCGCCGTCGTTCCACGATGTGATGGAAGAGGACGATCGGATCGTCTTCGTCAATTCCTTCTCCAAGAACTGGGCTATGACGGGCTGGCGGGTCGGCTGGATCGAGACCAACGCCGCCTTCGGCGATGTGATTGAAAACTTGATCCAATATTCGACCTCGGGCGTCGCGGCGTTCATGCAACGCGGGGCGCTCATGGCTTTGGAACAGGGCGAGGCGTTCGTGGAAAGCCAGATCGCTCGCGCTGGCGAGGCGCGGGAGATATTCGCCTCGCGCCTCCTGGCCACCAACCGGGTGTCGATGACACCGCCTGACGGGGCGTTCTATGCCTTCTTCGCCATCGACGGCATCGCGGATACTCGCGCCGCCGCCTTTCGCATCGTCGACGAGGCCGGCGTGGGTCTCGCGCCTGGCACTGCCTTCGGCCAATCCGGCCATCGGTTTCTCAGAGCCTGCTTCCATCGCCGGCTCGACGAGGTGGAAGCCGCCGCCGATCGTCTCGTCGACTGGATTGGCCGGGCGGCGTGAATGTGCCCGGCGATCGCCACCTCCTGCAACGGGCGCTGAGCCTCGTCATCGCGGCGGCTGGTGGCGCCGTCGCCGCATCGCTCGGCCTGCCGGTCGCCTGGTTGCTCGGGCCGGTCGTCGCGGTCTCGCTCGCCAGCATCGCGGGTCTCGACACCAGCCTGCCCTCGGGATTGCGGACCCTGGCGTTCTTCGTGCTCGGAATCCAGGCCGGCTCCGGCGTGACGCCGGCGGTGATGGAACAGATCGCGCTTTGGCCGATCTCCTTCGCCATCCAGATGCTCGGCGTTCTCGCCGTCGTCGTCGCGACCCATGCCTTCCTGACCCGTGTGCTTGGCTGGGACCGGGAAACGGCGCTGTTCTCCGCGCTGCCGGGGGCGCTCTCCTTCGTGCTCGCGGCGGCGTCGGAGACCCGCGCCGACCTGACGCGCATCGCCGTCGTGCAAAGCGTGCGGCTGCTCTTCCTGATCGGCGCGCTGGTGCCGGTTCTCGCCTGGCTGGAAGGTGGCGTGGTCGGCGACGCGGCGCGCGGCACGGATGGCACTGTCGCCGAATATGCGCTCCTGTTCGCCGTGTGCGGGGTTACGGCCGGCATCGGGCATCTGGTCCGCCTGCCGGGCGGCATGATGCTCGGTGCCCTGATCGGCAGCGCCATTCTGCATGGCGGCGAATGGGTCAGCGTCGCGATTCCTCCGGCGCTATCAGTTCCCGGTCTGGTTCTGCTCGGAGCGCTGATCGGTTCGCGGCTGCAGGGCATCGACCGTGGCGGGATGGTTCGCTTGCTGCCTGCCGCGATCGGCTCCTTCGCGATCGGCCTTGCCATCTCGGCGATCGCCGCGCTGGCGGCGGTCTTGGCCCTCGGCATCTCGGTTGGCAAGGTCGCACTCGCTTATGCCCCCGGCGCGCTGGAGGCGCTGACCGTCCTGGCATATCAGTTCGACGTCGATCCGGCCTATGTTGCGGCCCATCACGTGGTCCGCTTCGTCTGTATCGCGATGATCGTGCCATTGCTGGCCAGGCGCGTCATCCGGCGCGGCGGCGCCGTTTCGGCGCCGAAGAACAAAGTGACGGGAGACTCAAGCGTCGACGGAAGCGAAGACCGAGGGTGAGGGCGCCGGCTCCTCGCCGCCGGGAGGTCCCCAGAAGATCACCCACGTGGCGAAGTCGTTCGACATGCCCTCGAAACGGTGGTCTTTGCTCGCCCGCACGAACAGAGCGTCGCCGGCGCGAACATGCTCGCGTTCGCCTTCCCGGGTAAAATCCGCTTCACCGGACGCGACGATGTAGAGTTCGTCCTGGCCGTGCGGACGCTGGCGGTCCTCGCCGCGCGGCGCGAAGACCTCGAGCGTCATCGTGCCGTGGGACAGGGCCTCGGCATGGAAGACTCCGTCGGGCCAGTCCGCGGTGGCCGGCAGCGGCAGTTTTTCCAGGAAATGATCGAGCGAGACTTTCATCGAGACACCCGCAGCGATGTTGGGAGGAAGCCTTTTTCGCCGGTAATCAGCCGCCGGCTTGCGAGACGACCAGGGGAGTGACCTTCGCTGAGCGTTCGGCATGGGCAGGCCGCTCTGTCGCGAAGGGAATGCCGACGGCATTCCAGGTCTCGACCAGGGCGTCCTTCAGCGTCTCGATCAGAGCGTCGGAATGCAATGGCGTCGGGGTGATCCGCAGCCGTTCGGTGCCGCGCGGCACCGTCGGGTAATTGATCGGCTGGATGTAGATGCCGTGCCGCTGCAAGAGATGATCGCTGGCCTTCTTGCACAGGTCGGGATCACCGACCGCCAGCGGAACGATATGCGTGTCGGACGCCATGACCGGCAGGTCGGCGCCGCGCAGCACGCTCTTGGCCTGGGCGGCCTGACGTTGCTGGGCGTCGCGCTCGGTCTGCGAGGTCTTGAGATGGCGGATCGAGGCGGTCGCGGCAGCCGCCAGCGCCGGCGGCAGCGCGGTCGTGAAGATGAAGCCCGGCGCGTAGGAACGCACAGCGTCGATGACTGCCTTGGTGCCGGTAATGTAGCCGCCGAGGACGCCGAAGGCCTTGGCCAGGGTTCCCTCGATCACGTCGATGCGCTGGGCGAGCGCGTCGCGCTCGGAGATGCCGCCGCCGCGCGGGCCGTACATGCCGACCGCGTGCACCTCGTCGATATAGGTCATGGCGTTATAGTATTCGGCGAGTTCGACGATCTTTTCGATTGGCGCGATGTCGCCGTCCATCGAGTAGACGCTCTCGAAGACGATCAGTTTCGGCTGCTTCGGGTCGGCGGCCTTCAGCAATTCCTCCAGATGCGCCATGTCGTTGTGACGGAAGACCTGCTTCTTGGTTCCGGCCCTGCGGACCCCCTCGATCATCGAGGCGTGGTTCAGTTCGTCGGAAAGGATCAGGCAGTTGGGCAGGAGTTTGGCGATGGTCGAGATCGAGGCTTCGTTGGAGACGAAGCCAGAGGTGAAGACGAGCGCCGCCTCCTTGCCGTGCAGATCGGCCAGCTCGCGCTCAAGTTCGACCAGGGGATGGTTGGTGCCGGAGATGTTGCGGGTGCCGCCGGCGCCGGAGCCCATCGCCGTGACGGTCGCCGTCATCGCCGCGATCACATCGCCATGTTGGCCCATTCCGAGATAGTCGTTGGAACACCAGACCGTGATCTCGCGAACCTTGCCGTCATGCCGCCAGAGCGCCTTCGGGAATTGCCCGGCGATCCGTTCGAGATCGGCAAACACCCGATAGCGCTTTTCGGCATGCAACGCCTCGATCGCCGACTCGAACTGGCTCTGGTAATCGATCATCGCGAACTCCTTGTCAGAACCGTTCTAAATGCGGCATGGCGCAAAGTCCACGTCACAAGAATGGGATGCCGGAGTAAGGGGCGAGGGGCCTTGATACAGATCAATCGGTCGATCGACAGCGGGATGTGGCCGGGTTCCAAACCCTCATGCGTGATCGTCGCCGTCCTGATGGGACCCGGTGTCCGAGCCCGGATTCGCGATATCGTCCGAATCTCGCGGCGCCTTCTCGTCACGGCGCGCGCGGGCCTGCTCCTTGCGCCGGCGGAGATTTTCCCGCAATTGCGCCTCCAGCCGCTGCTGACGTCTTGATTTTTGCTTGTCGCCCGCTGTACCGCCGTCGCTCATGATCCACCTCTTGCTTGCCTCGTTCGATAGTGTCAGGAGCCGGATGCCGTCAATTTCTTCCGCGCGAGCTCCGAACGGCTGGCGCGTTGGCATCAGGCCCGTCACCGGGCTTCGGCCGGTGCACCAGCGGACGCAGTGATGAAACGACTTTTTGACCTTTTCGCTAGCCTTGTCGGACTGATCCTGCTCGGCTGGTTGATCGGCGTGCTCGCGATTCTCGTGCGCCGCGACAGCGACGGCCCTGGCCTTTTTGCCCAGGAGCGGGTCGGTCTGCGGGGTCGAACCTTCGTCTGCTACAAGCTGCGAACCATGCACCGGGCAACCAAATCCGCCGCTTCCCATGAGACGCCCGCCGCGGCGGTGACGCCGCTCGGGCTGCGGTTGCGGGCCTTGAAGCTCGACGAGCTGCCGCAGCTGTGGAACGTCTTAAAGGGCGAGATGAGCTTCGTCGGGCCGCGGCCCTGCCTGCCGTCGCAGGCTGTCCTGATCGCCGAGCGGGAACGGCGCGGCGTCCTCGACGTGCGGCCGGGTATCACCGGCAAGGCACAGGTAATGGGCGTCGACATGTCCGATCCCGTTCTGCTTGCTGAGATCGACGCCGCCTATGTCGCGACGCGCAGTTTCGTCGGCGACCTCGTCCTGATCCTGCGGACCGTTACGGGCAGCGGCCGCGGCGACCGCGTCGCCCTGTGAGGGAACGCGCGGGCCTTGGTGCGGTTGTGTCCCAGTCGCGCTGAATCATTCCATCGGAGCGCATGTTGCTCTAGAAGGCGCGAACCCGCTGAGCCGGACCCTCGCTTCCGCCACCTAGGACCGTCAGACCCATGATCGAACGCATCGGCTTTGCCGCCGAGCTTGCCGCCTACACCGACCGGCACGGACCGGTGACGATCGGCCTGGCCGGAGCCGGGCAGATGGGAACGGACATCGTCGTCCAGATCGCGATGATGACCGGCATCCGCGTCGGCGCCGTCGCGGCGAACAGCCCCCGGCGGCCGATGCAGGCGATCGCCATGGCGGGTTACAGCGACGATCATGGCGTCGTCGCCGCCAGCGCGTTAGACATCGACCGCATGATCGAGGCCGGCCAAATCGCGGTGACCGACGATCTCGGCGCGCTGTGCGCGGCCGGTCGCATCGATGTCGTCGTCGACGCCACCGGTAGCCCCGAAATCGGGACCTTCCTGGCGATGGAGGCGATCCGCAACGGCAAGCACATCGTCATGCTGAACGTCGAGGCTGACATTACCGTCGGCCGCCTGCTTGCCCGCAAGGCGCGAGACGCGGGCGTGGTCTATACCGGATCGGCCGGCGACGAACCCGCCTCGACGCTGGAGTTGATCTCGTTTGCCCAGAGCCTCGGCATGGAGGTGGTCGCGGCCGGCAAGGGCAAGAACAATCCGCTGCGCCATTCCGCCATTCCCGAGGAATTCGAGGAGGAGGCGCGGCAAAGGGACATGAACGCCCGCATGCTGGTCGAGTTCATCGACGGCTCGAAGACGATGGTGGAGATGACCGCCATCGCCAATTGCACCGGTCTCAAGCCGGACGTGCCGGGCATGCACGGCCCGGAAGCGACCAGCGACAATCTAGGCCAGGTGCTCTGCACGGCCGAGGACGGCGGCATCCTGTCGAAGACCGGCTGCGTCGACTACACGATCGGCAAGGGGGTCGCGCCCGGCGTCTTTTGCGTGGTCAAGCCGCGCCACCCCCGCGCGATCGAGCGGATGGCGGATCTGAGGGTCGGCCCCGGCCCGTGCTTCGCGTTGATCCGGCCGTTTCATCTGACCAGCCTCGAGACGCCGCTGTCGGCGGCCCGCGCAGTGATGTATCGGCGTCCGGACATGGTGCCCGTGGATCGGCCGGTGGCCGAATGCGGCGCCATCGCCAAACGCGATCTGAAGCCGGGCGAGATGCTGGGGCGGATTGGCGAGGCCGACTATCGCGGCTATGCGATGACCTGGGATGACGCGCGCGCCAGGCGCGCCTTACCGCTCGGCCTGGTCGAGAAGGCGAAAGTGGTGCGGCCGGTGAATGCGGGAGAGCTTGTCACCCACGACAATTGCGCGCCCGACGCCAGCCTGCTGGTCACAAGGATGCGGGCCGAGCTCGACGCGGCCGACGGCCGGTTCGCCGATTGAATATACGGACCGCGCCGGGGCGTCCGATTCGGATCAAGCGGCGTCGGGCCTGTCCCCCGCCATCGTCGAGCGGATCGCGATATCGAGGCATTTCGCCAGGATCTGGCGCTCGTTCTCGCTCAGGGGCTCGAGCGCGGCCGCGATGGACTGCAGCGGGTCCTTCTTCAAAAGGACGACGCCCCGATCGGTCAGTTCCAACTGTTCGGCGCGGCCGCGTCCGATCGTGCCCAGCTTGGCGAGATAGCCCTTGGTGATCAGCGTGCGGACGGTGCGTGCGACGGCGCCCGATGCGAGACCCTGGAAGCGGGCGAGATCGATCGCCGTGCGCAAGTGCGGCGGCGCCGACTGGACATAGCGCAGCGCCGCCCACTGGGCCGGAAACAGCTGCGAGGCATAGCCTTGCGAGTGTAGCCGGCGCGCGATCTGTTCGAGCAGTCCGGCCAGATCGGCAGTGGTAACCGGGTCCGTGTCCACAAATTCGCGCCATCGTCGTTGAATTACGTCCGTCTTATCGCGGAAGCGCAGGGATGTTCAATCTGATGCCGTCCGAATGGGCGGGCATCGGCGCGATCTGGCCGGAAAGGCACCCAGAACCCGTCGAGAAGATGAACGATCCATTAATCGGGGCAATCTGAGGCTTTTGAACCAGGCCAGTGCGAAGCTCCGACGCTTACGCGGCTGGGGGATGCAGGCTCGCCCAACGCGGTTCGGCGTCGACGGCGTGGGTCAGCAAGGCGGCCAGCTTGAGAACAAAGCCGTCGGCATAGCGCGGTCCGACGATCTGCACGCCGACCGGCAAGCCGGTTTCGGTAAACCCGCCATTGACGCTGATCGCCGGCTGTTCGCCGACATTCCACGGCAGGGTGAAGGCGATGTGCTCGAACGGCCGCGCGGGATCGTCGAGCGGGGAGGCCCATTCGGCCGGCCAGGACGCCTGCGGGTTCATCGGCGAGAGGATGGCGTCGAACCGGGCGAAAGGTGCCGCCGCCGCGGCCTTGATCGCCTGGATCTGGTCGAAAGCCTCGACGACGTCCGTGGCCGTTAGCGTTGCCGCACCGGTCGCCCATTCGCGGATATAGGGCAGCACCAGCGCTCTTTTCTCGTCCGGCAGGGCCGACATCGTCGCCCAGAACCGGGCGCGAAAGAAACGGTCGAAACCGTCCAGCATGGCGCGGGTAAGAAGTCCCGGTACCGGTTCGACAACGGCGCCAGCCTCTTCGAGGGCGCGCGCGCAACCTGCGAGCGTCGCCGAGACGTCCGGGTCGACCGGCAGGCCGCATCCGGCCGCCTCCATGACCCCGATGCGCAGTCCCTTCGGGTCGAGCGTGAGGTCGCTCCAGTCGATCGCCGACGGTGGCAGGCCGGTCGGATCGCGGACATCGGGCCGCGACAGCGTCGCCATCATCAGCGCCGTGTCGGCGACGGTCCGGGTCATCGGTCCGGCGACGCGGCCGATATAGGTCGGATCGATCGGCACGCGGCCATAGCTCGGCTTCAGGCCGACCGTGCCGGTGAGGCCGGCGGGAATGCGGATCGAGCCGCCGATGTCGGTGCCCAGATGCAGCGGGCCAAAGCCGGCCGCCGCCGCGGCGCCGGCGCCGGCACTGGAGCCGCCGGGATTGAGCCGGACATCCCAGGGATTGCGCGACAGTTTGTGGAAGCTCGACAGTCCCGACGACAGCATGCCGTAATCGGGGCAGGTGGTCTTGGCGAAAATGATCGCGCCGTCCTCGCGCAGCCGCGCGGCCGGCGGTGCGTCTTCAGGCGCGGGAACGAGCGTGGTCGCGGCGGTGCCGTTGGGAATCGGCGTGCCCTTCGTCGCGATCAGTTCCTTGATCGTCACCGGGACGCCATCGAGCGGCCCTTTCGGCGCGCCCTTTGCCCAGCGTTGCGTGGCGGTCCCTGCGTCGGCCCGGGCGCTCTCAGGATCGTAGGCCCAGAGCGCCGCGATCGACGGCTCCCAGGCCGCGATTCGGCGTTCGACGTCGGCCCAGACCTCAGTCGGTGACGTTTCGCGGGTGCGGAACATGGCGAGAAGGTCGCTGGCCGCCAAATCGCTGAGATCCGTCATGGGGAAACGCTCACGGTCTGCGCAGCCAGTAGACCCTCAGCGGTTGTGCGAAGATGTTGGCGCCCTCATCTTTCGCGGCATTGGCCTCAAACAGGCGTTCGACCTCCGCACGCTTGGCTTCGACCGTCGCCGCGCGGGCCGGATCGACGGACACCACCCCGCGGATGAAGGCATCCACGTCGGCGAAGCGTTCCTCGCGCTCGTAGACGACGTTGCCGCGCAGCTCGAACCGGCCATCCCGGCAGGCATCCGCCACCGCCCGGGCGGCGGCCCCGCGAATGTCGGTTTCGTCATCGATCGGGCGCACGGTCTCGAAGAACGGGCCTTCGGCGAGCGGTTCGATGACGAGTACGGTGCCGCCTGTCCGCGTCACCCGCGCGGCCTCGCCGAGCGCGTCGAGCATTTTGGCCTTGGGCACATGATGCAGGGAATTGAGAAACACCGCGGCGTCGAAGCTGTGGTCCGCGAAGGGCAGTTTTTCACCGGGGGCCACCGCGAAGTCGGCCTCGGGAGCAGCCGTGCAGGCCGCTTCGATCGCCGCCTCGCCGGGGTCGATGCCGGTGACCCGAAAGCCGCGCGCCGTAAGAGCTTTGGCAAGGCCGCCGTGGCCGCAGCCGATGTCGATGACGGTCGTCGCGCCGTCCATCGTTAGCGCTGCGGCGATGACAGCGGCGGTGTCGCCCGCCGCGAAGGCGGCGTTGAGTGCGGTGGGTGGTTGCATGGCGATTCCCCTCATCATGTCTGAGAGCGCTTGCCGTCTCACGGCCGTTCGGATGCCGCCCCGCAGGTCGGGGGCGGCATCCGATGGTCCGTCTCAGGCGGTTTCGGCGTAATTCGACGGGAACAAGGCGCGCAGCGCGGCTTCGTCGCGCTCCGACTTGAAGGTGACGTCCTTGGCGATCTGCCGCGCTTCGGCGACGGCCGGCCGTGCGTTGACGCTGTCGAACCAGCGCTTGAGGTTCGGATAGGCATCCAGCGCGCCTTCGCCCATCACGTTGGCGACACGGTCGATCCAACCCCAGGCGGCGATGTCGACGATGGTGTAGCTGTCGTCGACGAAAAACTCGCGGCCGGCCAAGTGATCGTCCAGAACTTTGTAGTGGCGCTGCGCCTCGCGCAGATAGCGGTTCGCGGCGTAATCGGACTTGTCCTTGGCGACCGTGCGGAAATGCACGGATTGACCCGAATACGGACCAAGGCCGGTGGCAACGAACATCAGCCAGGACAACAACTCGCCCCGGTCCTCCGGCTTGCCGAGGAACTTGCCGTGTTTCTCGGCGAGGTAGAGTAGGATGGCATTGGAATCGAAGACCCGCTTGCCGTCGTCCTCGATCGCCGGCAGCTTGCCGTTCGGATTGATCGCGCGGAAGTCCGGCTGGTGCTGTTCGCCCTTCAGCGTGTCGACGGGCACCAGCTCGTAATCGAGGCGGGCCTCTTTCATGAATAGCGCAACCTTCATTGGGTTCGGCGTCGGGTGGAAGTAGAATTTCAGCATTGGATCTCCTGTGTCGCGATCTCAGCGAATGTCATGACGTCACGGCGTTTCGACACCATCCGGGGCGGTGAGGCAAGCGGACCGGCCGCGGCCCCAAGGCCGCTGAACGGTTTGACGACGGCGCGGCGCCATGTTCAGCCTTCGCTAGGCTGGGTTGGCGGAGCCCCACGACAAGGACGACGATCCGTTCACGATGACCGCGCCGCCGCGGCAGCGGTCGCTTTATCCGCGCCGCGTTCTCCTGTAACGGCTGAAATGTTGTCATTCGCAACGGCAGACCCTCTTGGAGGGCGCAGGGCAGCGTATCCGCCTCGACGCGGCGCGAATGAGAGGAGCTGAAGATGATTGCGACCGACATCGCGACGCGCGTTTGGAACCATACCTTCAAGCTCGACACGATCGTGCGGAGCCTGCTCGATACGGATTTCTACAAGCTGCTGATGCTGCAGATGATCCACGGGCTGCATCCGAATGTCGAAGCGAGTTTCGCGCTGAACAACCGCTCGAGGCATGTGCGGCTTGCCGAGGTGATCGACGAAGGGGAGTTGCGCGAGCATCTCGACCATACCCGCTCGCTCTCCTTCACCAAGCGCGAGATGATCTGGCTGGCCGGTAACACCTTCTACGGCACGCGGCAGATCTTCCGGCCGGACTTCCTCGAATGGCTGGAGGATTTCCGGCTGCCGGAATACGAACTGCGCCGGGTCGACGGGCAGTTCGAGCTCTATTTTCACGGCCCCTGGACCCACACGATGATGTGGGAAATCCCGGCGCTGGCGATCATCAACGAACTGCGCTCGCGCGCGGCGATGAAGGATTTCAAGCGCTTCGAGCTGGACGTTCTCTATGCCCGCGCCAAAGCCAAGATGTGGCAGAAGGTCGAGCAATTGCAGGCGCTCCCCGAGCTGCGCATCTCCGATTTCGGCACCCGCCGGCGGCATTCCTTCCTGTGGCAACGCTGGTGCGTGGAGGCGCTGAAGGAAGGCTTGGGCGATCGGCTGATCGGCTCGTCCAACGTGCTCTTGGCCATGGAGACCGATCTGGAAGCGATCGGCACCAACGCCCACGAACTGCCGATGGTGCTGGCCGCGCTCGCCGACAGCGACGAGGAGCTGCGCCGGGCGCCCTATGACGTGCTCAAACAGTGGCAGAGCTATTATGGCGGCAATCTCCTGATCGTCCTGCCCGACACCTTCGGCACGCCGGCCTTCCTGAAGAACGCGCCGGCGTGGCTTGCCCGCTGGACCGGACTGCGGCCTGACTCCGCGCCGCCGATCGAGGGCGGCGAGGAGATCATCGCCTGGTGGAAGAAGATGGGCGAGGACCCGCGCGAGAAGCTGCTGGTGTTTTCCGACGGCATGGATTCCGACACGATCGAGCGGACCTACCGGCATTTCGAGGGACGGGTGCGGATGAGCTTCGGCTGGGGCACCAATTTGACCAACGACTTCCGCGGCACGGCGCCGGAGCCGATGAGCGGCCTCGATCCGATCTCGCTGGTCTGCAAGGTCGTCTCGGCGAATGGCCGGCCGGCGGTGAAGCTGTCCGACAACCCCGCCAAGGCCAGCGGCGAGCCGTCGGAAATCGCGCGCTACCGCCGGGTGTTCGGCGAAGCCGCCTATGCCGAGCGCGCGCTGGCCGTCTGATCGCGGCTGTGCTGCTATCGCCGGCGGCGAAGCGGAGGCAAGGCGTTAGTCGATGCGCGTGGCGGCGAGCCGCTCCTCGTCGAGCGTGAGACCGAGGCCGGGCGCCTCCGATAGGGCAAGCCGGCCTTCCTTTGCCAGGAGGGGCGCCGCCATCGGAAAGTCGCGGCGCTCCGGCGACCATTCCGGCGGATCATAGGGCCATTCGAGGAATGGCGCATCGCCGACGCCCGCCGTCAGATGGGCGTTGGCGAGGACGCCGATGCCGTTGGTCCAGCTGTGCGGCGTGAACAGGAGATTTGCCTCGCGCGCCATCAGCGCGACGCGGCGAAGTCCGGTGATGCCGCCGACCAGCGCCGCGTCCGGCTGGAGAACGTCGAGGCACCGCTCCTCGATCAGATCGCGGAACTCGTAGAGTTCGCGGCTCATCTCGCCGCCGGCTATGCGCAGGGAGGTCGACTGGCGCAGCGCCGCCATGGCCTTGCGGTCGGCACGGTGCAGCGGCTCCTCCATCCAGTAGACGCCCAGCGGTTCCAGCTCTCGCGCGACGGCCAGCGCATCCTTCAACGTCCACGGCGCCGACGTGTCCCAGGGCATCCGCCAGCCCTGATTGCAATCGACCATCAGGTCCAGCCGATCACCGACGCGGGCGCGGATCGCTTCCAGCGCGGACAAATCCTCACGCCATGAGGCACGACCGCCGGCGGAGGCTGTAAAACGTACTTTCATGGCCGAAAAACCCTCGTCGGCAAACCGCTCGGCGGTTTCGGCCATGGCGCCGCGATCACGCAGAACGCCGGAGGACGCATAGAGACGCACGTGGTCGGCGCGGCCGCCGAGCATACGCCAGACCGGCTCGCCGGTGATCTTACCGGCCAGATCCCAGAGCGCCAGATCGACCGGCCAGCAGCGGCCATAGTGAAACTGGAGGTGCGACAGCACCTCGTAGTGCCGCTCGACGTGGCGGGGGTCCTCACCCACAAACAGATCTTCATGCCCCTCGAAGCCAAGCATCAGGTCGCCCGAGCCGACGCCTTCGCGGCCCTCGTCGTCGCGCACTCTGACGATCGCCGCGTCGAAATGCCGGCGCGGGCGGCCGTCCCAGCTTGCCTTGAAGGGCGGATCGAGCGGCAGGCGATGGCGGGTGATCGTGATCGATTCGATCTTCGACATTGGCGCTTCACATCCTTCGATGGGACAAGTCAGGCCGCCGGCCTGGCCGCGGTCGCGAGTATCATGACAGCGAACCTGTCGATGTCAGCGTCGGTGATCGGGCGAATGGTGGCCAGCCGCATCGGGGCCTGCTCGTCGGCGCGCATGGCCGTGGCGAGGGTGTGCGGGTTCATGGTCGCAAAGCGTTCCGGCAGGGTGCGTGCGAGGCCGGTCCGCTCGAACAGGCCGGCGATGTAGCCAGGCATTTCCGTGGCGTCGTCGAGGCCGCAGGCGCGGGCGGCCGCGTCCATCTCAAGTGTCCGCGCCTCGATCAGCCAGGGCAGCGTCGCCGCAAACGCGAGGGCCGTGGCAAAGCCGTGATTGACCGGCGCGAGACTGGCCATCGCGTGGCTGATCATGTGGGCGATCGCGGTGCCGCAATTGTCGATCGCGATCCCCGCATAGCAGGAGCCAAGCAGCAGGTCGCCGCGCGCATCGAGATCGTGCGGTTCGCGGACGGCCTGTTCGAGCGAGCGCGCGATGAGCTGGAGCGCGCGCAAGGAATAGATCGTCGCCCCCGGATGTGCCTTGCAATTCGTCGCTGCCTCGAAGGCATGGACGAAAGCGTCGAGCCCGCAGGCGGCCGCCAGCGCCGGCGGCAGGGTGACGGTCAGCTCCGGATCGAGAAGGGCGAGATCGGCCTTGGTCTTTTGCCCCCAGATCCAGACCTTGCGGCCAGTGTTGTCCGAAAAGACGCTTGTGGACGACGTTTCCGAGCCGGTGCCGGCCGTCGTCGGCACGAGAATCTTGGGAAGCGCCGTGGCGGGCAGGGGATTGGCCGCCAGCGCATAATGCATCGGGTCCGGCTCGCCGACCGCCAGACATGCCGCGACCTTGGCGGTGTCCAGAGCCGAACCGCCGCCAAGGCCGATGACCAGGCCGGCGTCGAAGGCACGGGCGGCGAGCCCCGCCGCCTCCAGATGGGTCGCCGTCGGTTCGCCGTCGATCTCCGGAAACACCGAGGCGGAAATGCCGGAATCCGCCAGCAAGGCGGCGATGCGGTCGGCGGTTCCATTCGCGGCGAGGGCCGTCGCCGCGTCTCCGATCGTCGCGAGGCAACCCGCGCCGAACGCGATCTGCGGAACGGCGGCGGCAATAAACGGTTTCGGCATGAATGCGTCCGGAAGCGGTGAATCGATCCGGGATCAGATCGATGCGGAAAGCGTCGGCTGTAGCGGCGAACCGCGCGCCAGGTCAATCGCCGACAGCGACGCCCTCGCGGCGCGGGTCGGCGCCGCCCTTCAGGCCGTCCGGACCGATGACGATGCCGTGCAGGCCGGAAGTGAGTTCGCGCGCCTCGACGTCGAAGCCGAGATCGCGCAGCGGCTGTGCAAGCGCCTCGGCGGACGTGCCTTCCTCGATGTCGAAGGTGCCGAAGCGGTTGACCAGATGCGGCATCGCAATCGCTTCCTGGACATCCATCTCCCAGTCGATCAGGCCGATCAGCGCCTGCGCGACATAACCGATGATGCGGCTGCCGCCCGGCGAGCCGATGGCGATGACCGGCTTGCCGTCCAACAGAACAATAGTCGGCGCCATCGACGAGCGCGGCCGCTTGCCCGGCGCGACGGCATTGGCGATCGGCCGACCGTCGTCGTCATGGGTGGCGAATGAAAAGTCCGTGAGTTCGTTGTTCAAGAGAAACCCGCCGGTCATCAGCCGCGAGCCGAAGCCGTTCTCGATCGTGGTGGTCATCGAGACGACGTTGCCGGCGGCGTCGACGATCGAAAAATGACTGGTCGAGGGCAGTTCGATCGCCATGTCGTCGCCCATCAGCATCGCGTGATCCCAGGGCGGCGAGCCGGGTTCGACGGCATCCTTGGATAACGCGCTTTCGCCAGCCAGCAGTTCGGACCGGCTCTTAAGGTAGGTTTCGTCCAAAAGCCCCGCGAGCGGCATCGGCACGAAATCGATGTCGGCCATGTAGCGGCCGCGATCGGCGAAGGCGAGGCGCGAGGCATCGCCGATGACGCGCCAGGCTTCCGGGCTGTCCGGCCCCAGCGCGGCGATGTCGGTGGGCTCGATCAGGCCGAGGATCTGCCCGAGCGTGAGTGCGCCGGAAGAGGGTGGGCCCATGCCGCAGACCTCGAATTGACGGTAGTCGACGCAGACCGGCGCCCGCTCGACCACCCGATAGGTGGCGAGATCGGACAAAGCGAGACGGCCAGGATTGTCCGTCGCGTTCTGCACGGTCTCGACGATGCGCTGCGCGATCGCTCCCTCGTAGAATCCGTCGGCGCCTTCCCCGGCGATCGTTTCGAGCGTTTCCGCATAGGCCTCGTTCTTCAAAAGCGTGCCGACCGGCAGCGGTTCGCCGTCGGCGTCGAAGAAATAGTCCCGGGTGGCCGCAAAGCGGCCGAGGCGTTCCTTGTCCTCGGCGACGAGTTCGTTGAGGCGCGGCGAGATTTCGAAGCCGTCGCGGGCGAGATCGATTGCCGGCCGGACGACGTCCTTCCACGGCAGTTTGCCGTATCGCTCATGGGTCTTGAAGATCAGCTTCACCGTTCCCGGTGTGCCAACCGAGCGGCCACCGACGACCGCGTCGTAAAATTCCAGCGGCTGGCCGGAATCGTCGAGAAACAGCTTTGGCGTCGCGGCGGCGGGGGCGGTCTCACGGCCGTCGAAACTCGTCAGTTTTCCGGCGCCGGCATCGAAATAGACCAGGAAGGCGCCGCCGCCGAGACCCGACGATTGCGGCTCGACCAGACCGAGGACGAGCTGGACGGTGACCATCGCGTCGATGGCGCCGCCGCCCTGGCGCAGGATGTCCAGCCCGGCCTCGGCGGCCAGCGGATTGGCGGCCGCGACCATCTGCTTGTCGGCCTCGACCAGCATCCTTTCGCTGGTGCTCGATGCCTGTTCCGGCTGGATCGCGTCGGTGGCCTGCTCCTGGGCAAAGGCGAATGGCGGGAAAAAGAGGCTGAGCGAGAGCAGGGCGGCAAGAATTATCCTGGACATCGGCGCATCCTCTCCTGGCAGATCGGAAGCGAGCCTAGGACAGTCGCGCGGCGGCGAAAAGCCCATCCCGTCAAACGCCTCACGAATACCCACGGTATCGCGTGTGGCTGGTTGAATCGGGCTCGCCGCCGTGGTCGATAGATGGTCCGGGACAGCGATGGATAAGCGAAGGGGGGCCGCGCAATGGATCTCGATCTCAAAGGCAGGGTCGCAGTGATCACTGGGGCAAGCGTCGGCATCGGCCTTGCCGTCGCCGAGGGGCTGGCGGCCGAGGGCGTCAACCTCGTTCTGGTCGCCCGGAGCGGTGAGCGGCTCGACGTCGAGGCAAGGCGCATCGCTGCGGACCATGGTGTCGAGGCCGTGCCGGCGCCCGCCGACGTCGCGACGGCCGAGGGCTGCGCGACGATCGTGAACCTGACCATCGAGGCGTTCGGCGGGGCTGACATTTTGATCAACAACGCCGGCACCGGCTCCAACGAGACCATCATGGAAGCGCCGGATGAGAAATGGCAGGCCTATTGGGACTTGCACGTGATGGCGGCGGTGCGGCTCGCCCGCGGCCTCGCCCCGACGATGATGAAGCGCGGCGGTGGCGTCATCCTCAACAACGCCTCGATCTGCGCGGTCCAGCCGCTCGGCTACGAGCCGATCTACAACGTCACCAAATCGGCGCTGATGATGCTGTCGAAGAACCTCGCCACGGAGCTGGTCAAGGACAACATCCGGGTCAATTGCGTCAATCCGGGGCTGGTGCTGACGCCCGACTGGGTGAAGACGGCGAAACAACTGACGGCGGGCAGCGGCGGCGACTACGAGGCGCATCTTCAGGGCGTCGCCGACGAATTCGCGCCGATCGGCCGCTTCGCGAGCCCGGCCGAACTCGCCAATTTCTTCGTTTTCCTGTGTTCGGACCGGGCCAGCTATTCGATTGGATCGACCTATTTCATCGATGGTGGGATGCTGAAGACGGTGTAGGCGGGCGAGGGCTATCTTGAGCTCCCGTGAAATTCCTTGATTTAACAAATAAATGTCGCTACATAAAATACGGTGAGGATCACCTGCGATCCCGTGAAGCGCGAGATCACCTTGCGCGAGCGCGGCCTCGATTTCATGCATGCCGAGCGGGTGTTCGCGGGCCGGACGCTGACGCTTGAGGATGATCGCCGAGATTACGGCGAAGCCCGGTTTCAGACTTACGGTGTCCTCGACGACCGGGTCGTCATGGTCGTTTGGACACCACGGTACGACGTCCGCCACGTCATATCCATGAGGCACTGCCATGACCGTGAAGCCCGAAAAATCCGCCGCCGCCTGGGTTGATCCGGATGATGCGCCGGCGTGGACGGACGCCATGCTCGAGCGGGCGGAACTCGCGGAGTGCGGCAAGGTCATTCGGCCCGCAGCCGGAACCGTCGTGCGCGGGCGCGGCCGGCCGCGTTCTTTGAACCCCAAGACACGGTTGACGCTTAGGCTCGATGCCGAAATCGTTCAGCATTTCCGCGCCACCGGTCCCGGCTGGCAATCGCGGATCAACGATGCTTTGAAGGAACTGGTCCGGCGGGAATAAGGGCTATGCATCGGGCGCCATTCTTCTCCCTGAGGGGGAGAAGGTGGCGCGAAGCGCCGGATGAGGGGGCGAGCGCAAGCCTTTGAGCCTCGGCATCCCCTACAACCCTTGTAACCCGCCCTGTTCCGCCAGCATCTCCAGATGATGATCCGCATCCCCGAACGCCAAATCAATCATCGCGGTGCGCTTGAAGTGGTGGGCGACCTCGTATTCCATCGTCACGCCGACGCCGCCGTGGAGCTGCACCGCGTTCTGGCCGATAAACGTCGCCGAGCGGCCGATCTGCACTTTCGCTGCTGACATGGCCTCGCGCCGCGCCGCCGCGTCGGGCTCGGCGGCGTTCATGGTGGCGTAAAGCATCATCGAGCGGGCCTGTTCGAGCGCCATGTACATGTCGGCGCCGCGATGCTGGAGCACCTGGAAATCGCCGATCGGCACGCCGAACTGCTTGCGCTCCTTGAGATAGGCGATGGTCAGTTCGTGCATCCGCGCCATCGAGCCGACCGCTTCGGCCGAGAGCGCGGCGATGGTCTCGTCGACGACCCGCGCGATCGCCGGAAAGGCGCCCGCCGGATCGCCGAGGACATGGGTGGCCGGGACCGACACGGCCTCGAAGCTCAACTCCGCCGCGCGCATGCCGTCCTGGGTCGGGTAGCCCCGGCGCGACAGGCCGCTCGCCCCGGCTGGAACATAGAACAGGCCGATGCCGGCTTCCTCGCCCGGCGCGCCGCTGGTGCGGGCGGTGACGATGAATCCGTCGGCGCTGTCGCCGGAGAGCACCAGCGTTTTTTCGCCGGTGAGCCTGAAGCCGTCGCCGTCGGGCTCGGCCTTCAGCGCGACGAAGGCGGGATCGTAGCGCGAATGCCGTTCGGCCCATGCGAATGCGAGCCGCGTCGAGCCGTCGGCAAGGCCCGGCACCCATCCGGCCCGCTGTTCGGCGCTGGCGGCATGGCGGATGGCGCCGCCGGCCATGACGATCGAGGCCAGATAGGGCTCGACGACGAGGCCGCGGCCGAAGGCCTCCATGACGATCATCGTCTCGACCGGCCCCCCGCCGAAGCCGCCGTCATCCTCGGCGAAGGGCACCGCCGTCAGGCCGAGTTCGGCGAAGGCCGCCCACATGGCGCGGCTGAAGCCGGGCTCCTCGGCGCGGTATGTGTTGCGTTGCTCGAAGCCGTAGCGGTCCAGGATCAGCCGCTCGACCGAGTCCTTGATCATGGCCTGTTCGTCGGAAAGGTCGAAATCCATGCGTTTGTGTCCTGCGTGAAGGGCTGGGGCGCGGCCGGCCCGGCCGGAGCGAGCTCAGAGGCCGAGGATCGCCTTGGCGATGATGTTCTTCTGGATCTCGTTGGAGCCGCCGTAGATCGACACCTTGCGATAGTTGAAATAGCCGGGCGCCAGCGGCGCGGCGTAGTCCGGCCCGACCGGTGGCTCGTTGCGCCCCTCTTCGCGCGACGGCTCGTAGGGCAGGGCGTAGGGGCCGATCGCCTCCATCAACAGCTCGGTGGTCGCCTGCTGCAGCTCCGAGCCCTTGATCTTGAGGATCGAGGAGGCCGGGTCGGGCTTGCCGTGGGCGCGCTTTGCCTCGGCCGAGAGCACCCGCAGCTGGGTCATCTCCAGCGCCTTCAACTCGATCTCCACCGCGGCGATTTTCTCGCGGAAGCGGCGGTTCTCCCAGACCGGCACGGAGCCGGCGAACTCCACCCTGGCGATTTCCTTGAGACGGCGGATGCGCTCCTTGGAAGCGCCGACGCGGGCGATGCCGACCCGTTCGTGGCCGAGCAGGAATTTCGCGTAGTCCCAGCCCCGGTTTTCCTCGCCGACCAGATTGTCGACCGGTACGCGCACGTCGTCGAAGAACACCTCGTTGACCTCGTGGCCGCCGTCGATGGTCTGGATCGGACGGACGGTGACGCCGGGCGTCGTCATGTCGATCAACAGGAAGGAGATGCCCATCTGCTTCTTCGGCGCGGCCGGGTCGGTGCGCACCAGGCAGAAGATCCAGTCGGCATATTGGCCGAGCGTCGTCCAGGTCTTCTGGCCGTTGACCACATAGTGGTCGCCGTCCTTCTCTGCCTTCGTCGTCAGGCCGGCGAGATCGGAGCCGGCGCCGGGCTCGGAAAAGCCCTGGCACCACCAGTCGTCGAGATTGGTGATGCGCGGCAGGAATTTGGCCTTCTGCGCGTCGTTGCCGAAAGTGTAGATCACCGGGCCGACCATGTTGTGGCCGAAGGGGAGCATCTGCGGGGCGGGCGCCTGCTGCAGCTCGTCCTGGAAGATATACTGCTGGATTGGCGTCCAACCGGTGCCGCCGAATTCGACCGGCCAGTGCGGCACCGACCAGCCCTTGGCGTTGAGAATGCGGGTCCAGCGCACCATGGCGTCCTTGCCGACCGAGCGGCCGTCGCGAAGGGCGGCCGTGACATCTTCCGGCACGTTCTCGCGGATGAAGGCGCGGACCTCGTCGCGGAACGCCGTCTCTTCCTCGGTGAATCGCAGATCCATGGGCGTGATCCTTCGTTGCGGCCGCAACGGCGCGCGAGCAGTGCGCGGATCGCGAAAAACCACGGCCCGCCATTTGCCTCAGATGTGACGCCGCCCTAGCGTGGTGTCAACGCGATCGGGCCGCCCATGCGGCCCGGATACGCGCCGGTCTTTGCTGCGCCGGGATAGCTTCAACTGCGAATGGATACGTTTCACATGCTCCTCATCAACGACGCGGCGACGCTGGATAATGACGGCGACATCGCCCTTCTGATGCTGCACAACCCGCCGGTGAACGCCTTGTCCCGCGTGCTGCGCGAGGGCATCGCGGCGGGCATCGAAGCGGCCGTCGCCGACGACGCGGTCAAGGCCATCGTGCTGATCTGCGAGGGCCGGACCTTTATCGCCGGGGCCGACATCAAGGAATTCGGCAAGCCGATGGAAGGCCCGTCGCTGCGCGAGCTGGAGGATATGGTCGAGAGTTGCCCCAAGCCGGTGATCGCGGCGCTGCATGGCACAGCGCTCGGCGGCGGGCTGGAACTGGCGCTCGCCTGCCATTACCGCATCGCGGTGCCCTCGGCGAAGCTCGGCCTGCCGGAGATCAAGCTCGGCATCATTCCCGGCGCGGGCGGCACCCAGCGGTTGCCGCGGATAATCGGCCTGAAGCGCGGGCTCGAGATGATCCTCACCGGCACATCGGTCGGCGCGGCGACGGCGCAAACGCTCGGCATCGTCGACGAACTGGCCGTCGGCGACCTTCGCGCCGAGGCGGCGCGCTTCGCGGGCGAGATCGTCCGGGAGGGACGGCCGCTGCGCAAGGTCAGCGCGGAGGACGACCGGCTGGCGCGCGAGGACATCGAGGCGGCGATCGCCGAAGCGCGCGCCGCCCATGGCCGCAAGATGAAGGGCTTCGACAGTTTCGACAAGGCGCTGGAGGCGGTCGCCAACGCGGCGCGTCTGCCCTTCGTGGAGGGCATGGCGCGCGAGGGTGACATCTTCGCCGAGCTGCTCGGCGGTATCCAGTCGAAGGCGCAGCGCTACGTCTTCGGCGCGACACGGGCGGCCGCCAAGATCCCCGACATTGCGGCCGACACGCCGACCCGGCCGATCCGCAAAGTCGGCATCATCGGCGCCGGCACGATGGGCGGCGGCATTGCCATGAATTTCCTGTCGGCTGGCATCCCGGTGACGATCGTCGAGGCCAAGCCGGAGGCTCTGGAGCGCGGCACCGGCATCATGCGGGCAAATTACGAAGCCTCCGCGAAAAGGGGCCGGATTCGCCCGGAAGACGTCGACAAGGCGATGGGTCTGCTTTCGCCGTCGCTGGACATGGCCGATCTCGCCGATTGCGACCTCGTCATCGAGGCGGCCTTCGAGGAGATGGCGGTGAAGAAGGAGATATTCGCCAGGCTCGACGGCATCGCCAAGGCCGGCGCGATTCTCGCCTCCAACACCTCCTATCTCGATATCGACGCAATCGCCTCGAGCACCAAACGGCCCCAGGACGTCATCGGCCTGCATTTCTTTTCGCCGGCGAACATCATGAAGCTGCTCGAGGTGGTGCGGGGCGAAAAGACCGCTACCGAGGTGATCGCGACGGCGATGAAAATCGCCCGCGACATCGGCAAGGTCGCTGTCCTCGTCGGCGTCTGCCATGGCTTCGTCGGCAACCGCATGCTCAATGCCCGCCAGCGCGAGGCGAACAAGCTGATCCTGGAAGGCGCGATGCCTTGGGATGTCGACAGGGTGCTGACCGATTTCGGCCTGCCGATGGGGCCGTTCCAGATGGCCGATCTTGCTGGCCTCGATCTTGGCTGGAACCGCGAGACCTCCAAGGGCGAGACCATTCGCGAGCAACTGTGCGAGGCGGACCGGCGCGGCCAGAAGACCGGCGCGGGCTTTTACGACTACGACGACAAGCGCAAAGGCTCGCCATCCAAGCTGGTGGAGAAAATGATCCGCGCCAAGTCGCAGGCGGATGGCATCAAGCGCCGGAAGATTTCCGACGACGAGATTCTCGAACGGCTCGTCTATCCGATGATCAACGAGGGCGCCAAGATCCTCGACGAGGGCATCGCGCTCAGGGCATCGGACATCGATGTCGTGTGGATCAACGGCTATGGCTGGCCGGTCTATCGCGGCGGGCCGATGTTCTTCGCCGACACGATCGGGCCGGACGTGGTTCTGGCAAAGATGCGCGAAATGGAGGAGCGGATGGGCGAGGATTTCAAACCCGCGCCGTTACTGGAGCGGATCGTCGAAGAGGGGCGAAGCTTTACCGGCGCGGTCTGATCGGCTCACGGTCTTTCGATCGCGGGACTTTTTCCCGTATCCGCCTGGCGGGGAGCCGAAAGTCCAGCGGCCCCCTTCACCCGCGTCGGGATGCCGTCATACTCATTGGAAAATGGCTAGGACGGCCGGAGGGAGGACATGATGGCCAATAGCCGCTCAGGCATCAGGTGGATCGCTGCGTTGGCGGCGGCCATGCTGCTCGCGGCGAACGGAACCGCCAGCGCGCAATCGGCGCTTCCGCAGGACAGGATTGCCGGCCCCGCCGGCGCCATCAAGATGCCGACCACCGGCAGCGTGCCGAATGCCGCCACCGCCGACTATCCGACGGTGGCGACGGCCGACTACGTGTTCGGCTGCATGGCGAGCAACGGCAACACGCGCACCGCGCTGGAGCAATGTTCCTGCTCCTTCGACGTCGTCGCCTCGCTGCTGCCTTACGAGCGCTATGTCGAGGCCTCGACCTTCCTGTCGATGGGGCAGGTGACCGGCGAAAAGGGCGTTCTGTTCCGTACCAGCGCCGAGGCCAAGGCGGCCATCGGCGATCTCAGACGCGCCCAAGCCGAAGCGGAAATCCGCTGCTTCGACTGAGAGCGCTGACGCCCAGTCCAGTCGTCGTTTTCAATCGAAGGTTGCAAACACCATGGCTGCCTAGGTCGTCAGGATTGTTCCGGGACAAAGGTCTTTTCAAAGACCTTGCCGTCGGTGTCCGTCGCCTTGGCGTGGAACGGCACCGACGGGTCGCCGCGATAGTTGAAGCGAAAGCTCGGATCCTCGGAGATCGAAATCCCGCCGGTCATCGAGAACAAGCGCTCGCCGCCCCGGTCGACCGCGATGTCGGTGATGAAATGCGCGGGGATATAGAGAAGCGTCACCTGATCCTTCTGCAGCCCGGAATTGTTCGGATGCCGGATCATCAGCTGCGCCTCATGCGTCGCCGTGCCGCCGATATCCGCCGCGGCGAAGGCGCGCAGCTTCATCTGGCCCATCTGCTTGGCGGCGACCTCGGCGTCCTTCGCCGCCGGGGCGGCGCAGCCGCCGGCCGCCTTGACGTATTGCTTGGTGACGTAAAGCGTGCCGTCGGCGGCTTCGGCCACCGCGTGGATGTCGGTATAGGCGTTGACCCTGACGCGCGTCGACAATTCGGTGAGGCCGGAGCCTTCAGCGATGTCGAAGGTCGCGGCCACCGGGGCGGGGTTCTCGTCGATGACCAGCGTCACCTTGCGGATGTTCTTGGCCGGATCGAGCGTCAGCTTGATCGGCACGATCGCCGGGTCGGTGGCGCGGCTTGGCGCTTCCAGCATGATCGCGTCGGTGCCCTCGACCAGCGGTCGGTCGCCGAACAGATCGCCCTTCAGGCCCGGCCAGGCGGTGTCCGCGACAGCGGCGGTCGCGGGCGTCGTCGTCTGGGCGAAGGCGGTTGGAGCGGCGTGCGTCAAAGCGGCGGCGGCGAGCACGGCGAGCGAAAGAACACTGCCCATAGACGTCCGCCGATGGAACCCGTGCGTCGCCCGGCTCGTCGGCCCGGCATGAGCGTCCAGCATGACAATCTCCCAATTTTCGTCGCGCGTGCCCGTTCGCTCCTTGGCTAATGTGACGGCATTGCCATGCAAGGACAAGGGACGGCCGTCTCAACTCGCCTTGATCGCTGAAGGAAGGCCAGACAGGAGCCGCGTCTGGCGCGGGGTCATTCCCATTCGAGTTCGGCGAAGGCGGCCGTGGCGTTGCGGGCGTTGAAGGCGTCGAAGACCTGCCAATTTCCGGCTTCGCTTTGGCCGGCGGTCTCGACCGCGTCGGCCAAGGGCACGCCCTCGGCGATCGCCTGGCGAAGGTCGGATGCGAGCCGTTCCAGATAGGCGGTCTGGGCGGCGATCGCCGCCGGCCATGGCGCGCTCGCCGGACCGTGCCCCGGCACGACGCGGCTTGCCGGCAGCGCTTCGAGGTCCGGTGTCTGGGCGAGCCAGCCCTTGAGGCTGCCGTCGATCACCGGCGCATGCTCCATGAAGACCAGATCGCCGGCGAACAAGGTGCCGGTCGCTGCGTCGAGGACGGTCAAATCGTTGTCCGTATGGGCCGTGCCCCAGGCCTTCAGCGTCAGCTTGCGGTTGCCGAGATCGATGATGCGCTCGCCCTCGACGGTTTCGTCCGGAAGCGTGACGGTGACCTCGTCGGCGAGCGCCGGGCCGAGCTGTTCACGCATCGACTGCTTGTAGAAGTCCGCCCGCGCGGCGAGCGCGGCGGGCAGCTTGCGATGGCCGATCAATGTCGCGCCGGCCGCCTTGAACACCTGGTTTCCGAAGACGTGGTCGGGATGCATATGGGTGTTGACGAGGTAGCGGACCGGCTTGTCGGTGACCGTGCGAATCGCTTGCAAGGCCGAGCGCGCGACCGCGACGCTGCCGCCACTGTCGATCACCGCCACGGCCTCGTCGCCGATCACGACACCGATATTGGCGATATCGCCCTGGTTTTGAGGGCTGGTCTCCTCGACCCGGCCGGCGTGGACATAGATGCCGGGGGCGATCTCCTCCAACGCCAGCGGCGCGGCAAATGCGGCGGTGGCGCATGCCAAGGCTGCGAGGGCAACCAGCGTCGACGCCGCGCAGCGCAGGAGGAAGGTGAGGCGGATCGACATGGCTCTATCAGACATGTCCGCCCGCTCCGGGGCAAGACCATCGGCAGTTCCACGGCGTGTGGCCGGTCCTGCGGCAATTCGACACGATCAGAAGCAGTGCCGGTTTCGCTCGACCGACGCCGTAGACCGGCGAAGAGGATGCGGCTTGGTCCCGCGACGCCAATGCCTGGGAGGCGATGGTTGTTTTCCCAACGCCGGGCCGCCGCGAGGTGCGCCGCCGTAACAGCCGATGGAAAAGCAAATCTTCTCAACACCGCCAAGTATCAAGGGGATCCTCAGCAAGTGTGAGCTCCCGTTCTGCTCTAGAAAGCGATGATATATTGCGATGCACCCTGAAAATGTTGCGGCGCAAATAGGAAAAGTGCCATTCGGAGCTTGCGCGGGCAAAATTCCCGAACTAGCATCACTTCATGGTTTCCGGCTTCAAGGTCGCAGTGTTGGGAGCGCTGCGAGTCCTCGAAGGCCACGGTAGGTGTCGATCAACGGTGCCCACCAAGACCCCTATTGGCGGTCGTGACACGCTGCCGGAAACCTTCCCCCAGACTATCGATGGCTCAACGTTCGTCGGCAATCCTGCCGTCACGCGTCACCGCTACAGTTCCTTGGGAGGACACAGATGTTCAAGACAATCACGAAGGCCGCGCTGGCATCCAGCCTGCTCGTGGCGCTCGGGGCCTCGGCCTCGGCGAACGAGAAGCTGCAGGAGATGCAGGGCGACGCCGCGCAGTGGGTGATGCCCACGGGCGATTATTTCAACCAGCGCTATTCGACTCTGGACAAGATCAACAAGGAGAATGTCGGTGACATGGTCCCCGCCTGGGGCTTTTCGACCGGCGTTCTGCGTGGCCACGAGGGCAATCCGCTCGTCGTCGGCGACACGATGTATGTGCACACGCCGTTCCCGAACATGGTCTATGCGCTCGACGTCAAGAACGACGGCGAGATCAAGTGGAAATACGAGCCCAAGCAGGATCCGAACGTCATTCCGGTGATGTGCTGCGACACCGTCAACCGCGGCGTCGCCTATGCGCCCGCGCAGGGTGATGGCGGCAAGGATCTGGTGATCCTGCATCAGGCCGATACGACCGTGGTCGCGCTCGACGCCGCAACCGGCGAGCAGGTCTGGTCGATCCAGAACGGCGATCCGTCGAAGGGTGAGACCGGCACCGCGGCGCCGATGGTGTTCAAGGACAAGGTGCTGATCGGCATCTCGGGTGGCGAGTTCGGCGTGCGCGGTTCCATCACCGCCTACAACGTTTCCGACGGTTCGCAGGCTTGGCGGGCCTATTCGACCGGTCCGGACGACGAGATGCTGTTCGACCCCGAAAACACCATGGAACTCGGCAAACCGGTCGGCGCCGATTCCTCGCTCAATAGCTGGGAAGGCGACCAGTGGCAGATCGGCGGCGGCACGACCTGGGGTTGGTATGCCTACGATCCCGAGCTGAACCTGATCTATTACGGCACCGGCAACCCGTCGACCTGGAACCCGGCGCAGCGGCCCGGCGACAACAAATGGTCGATGGCGATCATGGCACGCGATGCCGACACCGGCATGGCGAAGTGGGTCTATCAGATGACCCCGCATGACGAGTGGGACTTCGACGGCGTCAACGAGATGATCCTCGCGGACATCGACGTCGACGGGACGCCAACCAAGGCGCTCGTCCACTTCGACCGCAACGGTTTCGCCTACACGATGAACCGCGAGACCGGCGAGCTGCTGGTCGCCAAGAAGTTCGATCCGGCCGTCAACTGGGCGACGGAAGTCGTCATGGACAAGGACTCCGACCAGTATGGCCGCCCGCAGGTAGTCGCGGAGTATTCCACCGAGCAGAACGGCGAGGACACCAACTCGGAAGGCATCTGCCCGGCCGCGTTGGGAACCAAGGATCAGCAGCCGGCGGCCTATTCGCCGGAGACCAAGCTGTTCTACGTGCCGACCAACCACGTCTGCATGGACTACGAGCCGTTCCGCGTCGCCTATACGGCCGGACAGCCTTATGTCGGCGCGACACTGTCGATGTATCCGGCGCCTGACAGCCACGGCGGCATGGGCAACTTCATCGCCTGGGACGCCGGCAAGGGTGAGATCGTCTGGTCGCTGCCCGAGCAGTTCTCGGTGTGGTCCGGTGCTCTCGCCACCAAGGGCGGCGTCGTCTTCTACGGCACGCTCGAAGGCTATCTGAAGGCGATCGATGCCGATACGGGCGAGGAGCTCTACAAGTACAAGACCCCGTCGGGCATTATCGGCAACGTGATGACCTATGAGAATGAAGGCAAGCAGTATGTCGGCATTCTCTCCGGCATCGGCGGCTGGGCCGGCATCGGCCTCGCGGCGGGCCTCACCGATCCCAACGCCGGTCTCGGCGCGGTCGGCGGCTATGCGGCGCTGTCGAAATACACCGCCCTCGGCGGCGCGCTGACGGTGTTTACGGTCCCGGATCAGACGGCCTCGGCCGCCCCCGCGACTGCAGCTCCTGAGTCCGCCCCGGCGGACGCAGCTCCAGCGGACGCGGCTGCAGCTCCTGCGGACGCTGCCTCGACACCGGCCAAGTAACGACAGGCACAAGGGCTTCGCCTCATCCATGGCGGGGCCCTTGGCACGACTGGAGGGTCCGTTGTCGGGCATCGACCTCGACGCCGGGCCCTCGCCGTTGAGAGGGCGGATGCGCGGCTGACGTGTTTCTTCCCAGTTTCGGGCCGCAACGGCCTGTTTCAGTCCATGAGGTTTGTATGAACAGCAGTTTGATCGCGATCGCCGGGACTATGCTTCTGGCGGCCAGCACGCTGGCTGCGGCGCAGGACAGTGGCACGACCGTCGTGCCCGCCGGACAAACGGCGCCGGCGGCGACGGCCCCAACGGAACCGGGCGGAGATGCGGCTGCAGCCCCAGCCTCCGCGGCCGATCCCGCGCTCGCCGATGCGGGGGCTGCGACCGATACTGCCAAGCCTGCCGCGTCGAGCGGCGACAAGGCAATGGCGACCGGCGAGCCCATGAAGGTCGACGCGCATCCCTCAAAGGATACGGCAGCCGAAGGCAACCAGCCGAGCGAAGGCGACGAGGGCAAATTCGTCGATCCGGCGGGGAACCCGACCTACAGTATGGCCGAGGACGGGACGGCCGACTGGTACACTTGGCGCGGCTTTAAGAAATACGGCGCCAACTGTCTGCAGTGCCACGGTCCGGACGGCATGGGATCGTCCTTTGCGCCGAATTTGACGGAGTCCTTGCAGAACCTCAGCTATTTCGACTTCGCCGGCATCGTCGTCAGTGGCCAGCAGAACCAGTGGAATTCTTCCGGCAATTCGATCATGCCGGCCTGGGGCGAAGATCCCAACGTCATGTGTTCGCTCGACGCGATCTACATCTATCTGCGCGCCCGCACCGACGGCGTCGTCGGCCGCGGCGAGCCGAAGCGCCCGAAGAAGAACGAGGCGGGGCAGAAGGCCGAATACGATTGTCTGGGATTTTGATGCGATGATTCGCTTCGTCACAGCCGCCGTTGGCATCGCGAGCGCCTTGGCGCTGGCGTTGCCGGCGGCGGCTCAGGATCGGGAGTTCGGCGGCGCGATCGAACTCGTCGATCCGAACGTGCTACGGGTGTGCGCGGACCCCAACAACATGCCATTCTCGAATGAAGCCGAACAAGGCTTCGAGCAGGAAGTCGCTCGGTTCCTGGCCGACAGACTGGGGCGGAAGTCGGTGTCCTACACCTACTTTCCGCAAGCGACCGGCTTCGTGCGGATGACGCTCGGTTCCAATCTCTGCGACGTCATCATGAGCTATCCGCAAGGCGACGAACTGGTTCAGAACACCAACGCCTATTACCGGACGGCTTATGCGCTGGTCTATTCGAAGGACGGCGATCTCGCCGGCGTCGAGACGATCGCCGATCCCAAGCTGAAGGACAAGCGGATCGGCATCGTCGCCGGGACGCCGCCGGCCACCTATCTCGCCCGCGCCGGCCTGATCGGCAGGGCCAAGCCCTACCAGCTAATGATCGACACACGGTTCGACAATTCCGCCAAGGCGATGATCGACGATCTCGACAGTGGCGAGATCGACGCGGCGATCCTCTGGGGGCCGATGGCCGGCTATTACGCCAAGGAGTCGGGCAAGGATTACGCCGTCGTGCCGCTCACCCATGAAGGCAAGGGGCCGGCGACGACCTTCCGGATCACTATGGGCGTCCGCGCCTCCGACCAGCAATGGAAGCGCATTCTCAACCGCGCGATCCAGGATTATCAGGGCGAGATCAACGAGATCCTGTTGTCCTACGGCGTGCCGCTGCTAGACGAGCAGGACCAGCCGATCGTGTCGAAGGCCGGCGATGCGGCGCCGAACGGGTCGGCCGGGACCCCCGCATCCGGATCGCAGGCGCCGAAGGGATGAACGCGCCGCGCCGCGCAGGGGCGCGGTCCCGCGCCGGCGGAGCGGGGATTTTGCTCTGCGCGGCACTGGCGGTTCCCGCTGCCTTGGCTCCGGCGTTCACGGTTGAGGACGCGGCGAACGCGACGATTGCCATTGCCGGCAACGCAGCCGTCGTCCCGGAACCCGATGACTATCGCACCGAGGCCTATCGCGCGCCGGTTCCGGCAAGTCTCGCGGGCGGTACCGTCGTCGACACCGCAACCGCCAAGACGCTGCATGACGAGGGTGCTGCCTTCGTCGACGTGCTACCGCGCGCGCCACGACCGAAGGGCCTTCCCGCCGACACCATCTGGCGGCCGAAGCCGCGCAGCAACATCCCCGGCTCGCTCTGGCTGGTCGATACCGGCTATGGCGAGCTGGCGCCGGTCGTCGAACGCTATCTCCTCGACGGACTCGCCGAGGTCACGCAAGGCGACAAGGGCCGACCGGTGGTCATCTACTGCCTGCGCGATTGCTGGATGAGCTACAACGCCGCCAAGCGGGCGATCCGCGCCGGCTATACGGCCGTCCATTGGTATGCCGACGGAACCGATGGCTGGGCGGAAGCCGGCTACGCGATGGCGCCGTCCGAGCCGGAGCCGCGACCGGACGAATAGGCGCGCGTTTCGATCCGTCCGGTCACAGCGCGCTGGCGATCGCCCGGCCAAGGCCGAAGGCGCGCTGTTCGATCAGCACCGGCACTTCGCAGACATAGGTGAGAGACTGCCGCCGCTCATCGAAGATGCGGGTGTCCCAGACCAGAGCCTGACGCGCTTCCTCGATCTCCGCCGGCGAGACGTCCGGCAGCTGCCGCAGTTTCGCGAAGTCGGCGCTCTCCTCGCGCAATCTTTGCGCCAGCGCCTTCTGCTTGGCGCCGTAGCGCTCGATGCCGGCCATCACCTCGCCGCGTTCGGCATTCAGCCGGTCGAGAAGATCGGCCAGGATCGCCGTCGCCGTCGCCTCGCGTTCGGCCTCGGGCAGTCCGCCGACGAAATTCTTGACCATGGTCTGGGCCTCGTCGAGGGGAAGCCGCCGCGCGACAATCTGGTCGATCAGCGCCCGCATCGCGTCGGTCCGCTCGACATTCGCGGCATTGGCGACGTCCGGGCCGTTCCATATCTGGGCGGGGGAGATCGTCTCGACGCGGCGCTGGATGCAGGGCCAGTCGGTCGTACCCTTTTCCGGCGTCCGGGCGAAGGTCATCGGGCTGGCCGGAGTTTCGGCCGGCGACGAGGGCTTCGCTTCGCCAGCTTCCGGCGCGTTGACGGGCGGTGGGCCGGGCAGGACGAAGCCTTCGGGGATGTCGCGCGGGGCCGCGCCGTCCTGGGCGGTCGCGGGAAGGATGGCCAAGTGCGATAGAAGCGCGAGCGAGCCTGCGACAAGCGCGGCTCCACCCATCCGACGGCATGTGTTCGTGGACATGAAAGCCTCCCTTCGATCGGGGCTCAGGTGGCGCGCTATTGGCGTTTGCGGCTGATCAGCCCGCGCGCCGGATCGTAGGCGAGGATAGCGCCGCCGAGGAAAACGATGGTGCAGCCGATGACGACGGCCAGCGCTTGCCAGTTGATCTCGCCGTAAAGCGCGAAGCGCACCAGCTCCACCGCGTGGGTGAACGGATTGAACAGGGTGATCGTGTAGAGCGGCGGGCTCGACTCCTGTACCCGCCAGAGCGGATAGAGCGCGGAGGAGGCGAAATACATCGGGAAGATCACGAAGTTCATGACGCCGGCGAAATTCTCCAACTGCTTGACCAGCGAGGACAGGAGCATGCCGAGCGAGCCGAGCATCAGCCCGGTGAGGATCAGCGCCGGCAGCACGGTGAGATACCCCGTCCAATGTGGCTGGACCTCCCAGAACCAGGCGATGGCGAAGAACACATAGACTTGGACGATGCCGACCGCGACGCCGGCGGCGAGCTTGGAGACGAGCAGGAACCAGCGCGGCAGCGGCGAGACGAGCAGGGTCTTCATGGCGCCGGTCTCGCGGTCGTAGACCATCGACAGCGACGACTGCATGCCGTTGAACAACAGGATCATGCCGACGAGGCCGGGCGTGATGTAAACCTCGTAGAGAATGTAGGTCTGGTAGGGCGGCGTGATCGAGACGCCGAGCACCTGACGAAAACCCGCCGCGAAGATGAACAGCCAGAGCAGCGGGCGCACCAGCGCCGAGACGAAGCGCTCGCGCTGATGCAGGAAGCGCAGTGCCTCGCGCCAGACGATGCCGCGAAAGCAGATGAGATAGGCAGATAGCGGAAAACCGCGGGGCGTTGCGTCCGCCGGAAGGCTTGCCGGGGTGCTCACGAGGCCATCTCCGGCTCGATTGTGCTCTTGGCCAATCCGGTGAGGCGGGTAAAGGCATCGCGGATCGAGCCGGCGCTTTCCGCCGCGACGATATCGGGGACGTTCCCCTCGGCCAGAACCTTTCCATTGTGGAGCACCACGACCCGGTCGGTCTCGTCGATCTCGTCGATGAGATGGGTGGCCCACAGGACGCTGACGCCTTCCTCCTTCACGAGGCGCCGCACCTCCGAGACGATTTCGGCCCGCGAGCGGATGTCGAGGCCGACGGTCGGCTCGTCGAGCAGGATCAGGCGCGGCCGGTGCATGAAGGCCCTGACGATCTCGATACGGCGAAGCTGGCCGCCGGAGAGGTTGCGCGCCTTCTCGCCCATCCGGTCAATCAATTCAGAGCCTTGGAGGATCTCCGCGATCCGCAGTTTGGCGTCCGCGCCGGTCATGCCGTGCAGGGCGGCGTGGTATTTGAGGTTCTGGCGGATCGACAGGTCGAGATCGAGCGTGCGGGCCTGGAAGACCACGCCGAGGCGGCGCAGCGCCTCGCCCGGCTCCTCGTTCAGGCGGCGGCCGAGAATGCGGATTTCGCCGTCGCGGACGTTGAACAGCCGGGTCACCAGCGAGAACAGCGTCGACTTGCCGGCGCCGTTGGGGCCAAGCAGCGCGGTGAACGAGCCCTGCGGCACCGCGAACGAGACGTCGTCGAGGGCCTTGCGGTCGCCATAGGAATGGCTGACACGACGGACATCGAGCGCGGGAGGGGCGTCCGGCGCCCCGGCGCTGAGATCGGGTGTCATGATCGCGGCATCCAAGGCCATCGTGCTCCATTGCGGTCGGTGGGACCCCCCGGCAGCCTATCGCCGGGCCGGTCGGGAAGACAGTGGCGGTGGGTGCTCCGTGGCGGCGCCCCTTCCGCGCTATGGAACGATGGTGATCGTGCCCTTCATGCCCTGTTCTTCATCGAGACCCTCGACATACCAATCGTAGCGGCCGGGCCGGGTGGTCTGGAATTGCACGGTGATCACGCCGGTCGCGTCGAATTCCAGCCAGGCCGGCGGGCCGGCCATATGCACTTCGAGGTCGGATATGACGACCTGGTTCATCCAGACATTGCGGAAGAAGCCGGGCGCGTGGAGCTTGTATTCGAGCCCGCCCTCGGACGCGATGTCCCAGCGATAGGCCTGGTTGGCCCTGAGATAGATGTCGGTGTGGCTGACGGTGAACGGGCTGTCGGGGGCGCCAAGGACCAGGGGTGTGACGATCTGGCTCGACAGCGAGACGGGCGGCAGGCCGATCTGGTCGCCGTTCAGGGCGCTCGCCGGCATCAGCTCCGAGCCCTTCGGGATGGTCAGCTCCTCGGCCGTCGGCACCATCGCGGCGCCGGTCGCGTCATCGTCATCATCGTCGTCGTCGTCGTTATCGGCGGTCGCCTCTCCGGCTGCCCCCGAATCCTGTGCGGCAACGACCGTGATCGGCGCGAAGGCGAGGATCGCGGCCATTAGCAAGAGCCAGATTCGTTTCATTGCTCGGTTCTCTCCCAAAAGTCCGCGTTGTGCGCCTCGCTCCGTCCGCTTGTCTTATTCGCCGGGCGTGACGGCGACGCCCCAGGGCTGTTGGCCGACCTGGACGGACTTGATCACCTCGTCGTCTTCGACGTCGATGATCGAGATGTCGTTGGAGACGCCGTTGGTGGTGAAGAGATGCGTTTCGCCCGGCGAGAAGGCGAGCTGCCAGACCCGCTGGCCGACGAGCAGATAGTCGACCACCTCATAGGTCTCGGCATCGATCACCGCGACGCGGTTGGCCGGCCCGAGCGCCACATAGGCCTTCTTGCCGTCGGCGGTGATCCGCACGCCGACCGGTTGGATCGCCTCGGAGCGGATACCCTGAATCTCGAAGGTGATCTTCGCCTTGATCTCCTTCGTGGCCGCGTCGATCACGCTGACCGTGCCGCCGATCTCGGCCGACACCCAGACCTCCGAGCCGTCCCGCTTGTACTCGGCGAAACGGGGCCGGGAATCCACGAGGACGTTGGCGGTGATCTGGTGGCTGTCGCTGTCGATGAAATGGGCCATGTTCGTCGTTTCCGACGTGTTGACGATGGTCGCGCCGTCCGGCGAGACGCCCATGCCCTCCGGCTCGACCCCGACCGGGATTTCCGCGAGGCGCGCGCCGGTTTCCAGATCGATGGCGGTGACGAGATTGTCGTCCTCATTGGCGACGTAGAGCCGCTTGCCGTCAGGCGAGAGCACCAGCAGTTCGGGATCGGGGCCGGAGGGCAGGGTCTTGAGAAACTTGTAGGTCGCCGTGTCGTAGACCTGGATAGTGTCGTCGTCGCTGGCGCAGACGAAGATCTGGCTGCCGTCGGCGCTGACGGCGATGCCGCGCGGCCGCTGGCCGACCTTGAAGGTGTCGATGACCTCGAAATTCTCCGAATCGAGGACGGTGATGTCGTTGCCCTTCTCGTTGGACACGAAGATCTTGTAGGCGAAGGCGGGGCTGGCGGACAGCGCCAGCAGGCCAGCCAATACGGCCACAGGCAGTCGTTTCATCACCCGGTCATTCCTCCCCTTCGATCGACCGACGCCATCCCGCTCAACCACCGGCACGCTGATCGCCCTAACGCCACGCTAGCCTGCGGATTTCGGGCGTTACAACGGGATAACTTCCCGTCTTCCCGAAAGCCGGCGAGATCCCGAAACTCATGGCCGTTCGCGATCGAGCATCCGGCCGCCCTTCGTCTCCAGCGCGAAGCGGACGAGATCCGACGTGCGGTCGACGCCGAGCTTCTCCTTCATGCGCGACGAGGTGTTGGCGATGGTCTTGTAGGCGACGCCGAGGCCTTGCGCGATGTCGGTGAGGCTCTTGCCCTCGCCGAGCATGTGCAGGATCTGCAATTCGCGCCGCGACAGCTCTTTCGTTCCGCCTTCCGCGGTTTCGTGGCGGGCCATCAGCGCCGTCGTCTCGCTGTCGACATAGCTTTCGCCAACAAGCGCCTTTTCGATCGCTATGAGCAGCTCGTCGGTCGGCGCGCTCTTGGAGACATAGCCGAGTGCGCCGTCGCGCCGGGCCGAGGCGGCATAGACGATGTCGGAATACATCGAGAACACGACGATCTTCGCCTTGGGGTCGTCGGCGCGCAGACGCCGCAGGGCGTCGAGGCCGCTGCCGTTCTTCAGATTGATGTCGAGGATGGTCACGTCCGGCCGGAACTTGCGGAACTCCGCCAGCGCCTCGGACGGCGTCTCCGCCTCGGCGATCGCCGTGACGGGGAGCGCCTCGACCAGCCGCCTGACGCCGTCGCGCACCACCGTGTGATCGTCGACGATCAGGATCTTCATGCCGCGTCTCCACCCATGCCGGAGACTACCGCGTCGGGGGGCGCGCTGTCACGGGGAAGCGGCACGCGGCCTTCCAACCGCACGCCCGGCGGGAACGGCACCTGCGACACCGTCAGTTCGCCGCCGGCCGCCTCGACCCGCTCGCGCATGCCGACCAGGCCGAAGCCGCCTTCCGAGCCGGGCTCGGCGAGGCCGCCGCCATCGTCGACGACGCTGAAGGCGAGGTCGCCGTCGGTCGCCGCCAGCCGGACGGCGATGCGCGTCGGCGCGCCATGGCGAAGCGCGTTGTTCAGCCCCTCCCGCACTGCCCGGTGGACCAGCACCTCCAGCGGCCCGCCCCAGTCGCCTTCGGCCAGCTCGGCGGAAAAGGCGATGTCGGGGTAGCGGCGGGACAACTCGGCGACCAGTTCCTCGATCGCCGCCTTGAGGCCCAACCCCGGCGTCAGGCCGGGTCTCAGATCGGAGAGGATGCGCCGTACCTCCTGCCTGGCCCGATGGGCGGCGGTCTTGATCGCCTCGGCGCGCTCGGCCACCGTCTCGTCGACGCCGGAGGTTTTGGCGCGGCGGGCGATCGCCGAGGCGTCGACGTCGATGGCGAAGAGCAGCGGCCCGATGTCGTCATGGAGGTCGCGCGCCAGCTCCGCCCGCTCCTCGTCCTGCAGCCGCAACAGCTGTTCCGACAGGCGGCGGTTGCGGGTGGAAATCTCTTCGAGCCGCGCCGCCATCTCGTTGCAGCGGGTGGCGAGCACCCGCATTTCCGGCGGACCGGACGGCGCGACGCGGCTTGCGTAGTCGCCGGTGCCGATGCGGGCGAAGGCGGCCTGGATCGCCCCGAGCGGCCGCAGCGCCCGGTCGGCGACCACCCAGACGGCGGCGAAGGCGAGCAACACGAACAGGACGAGGCTGCCGAGGCCGAGGCCAAGATCGGTCCAGCTGGTGGCGATCTCGTTGCGCGGGTCGATCGAAACGGCGACGGCGGTCATCGGCAAAGCGGCGCCCGACAGCGGCATCACCGTCGTCGAGGTATCCGGCGCGAGCAGACGGACGAACCAGTCCGGCAGGGCGCCGTAATCCTTGGCCGGGGTGGAGAGATCCCGGACCGCGCCGGTGGAATCGATCAACAGCACCTGCACATGCCGGTCGCCGTTGAAGGCGCGCACGAAGCTGGCAAGCTCCGCCGCCGTGTCACGCGAGGCGGGCAGCTTGGCGACGAGCTGGGCGACCCGGTTGGCGGCGACGCTGCGCGCGGCGTTGAGCTCGGCGGCGACGTTCTTCGTCGCCTGATCGTAGGTCAACACCCCGCCGATGATCAGGATCGCGAGGAACGCGGCGCTCAAGGTGGCGGCAAGGCGGGTTTTGAGGGACACGGGCGGGAGGCTGACCGGGGTTCGACGAGGGGGGCGGGGCGGCGCGCGAAGGCGAGGCGCTCGGCGGAGGGTAGGCGGGAAGGGGGATGGAGGGAAGGGTTGGGCCGGGGTCTGGCTGGGAGCGTTCATCAAACCTCCGCGCAGCTACGCCCTCGCTGCGCTATAAACCAACACTCCTGATCAACGTTCAAATTGCTTTTCATGTGGGGAGTTCTCACTTCCATAGCCGAAGCCTGGAAAGTATTTACAACGTCGGATAATAAAAGACGCGGGCATCAAGCGTCAGAAACGCGCCCTCGGGACGATTTGTTGGCGGGAGAACTGTTTTGAGATTTGTTGCCAACGGACCAGCGATCCCCGACGAACTGCTTCTGGCCCGCGATCAGGGGCGTGTAATCTTCTTCTGCGGAGCGGGGGTTTCAAGGGCTCGCGCAAATCTTCCCGACTTTTTTGGCTTGGCCGAGAAGGTAGTTGCAAAACTTGGGGTAATGCCGGAGAGCCCAGCCTATAAACTAATTAGAGAAGCACAAGCGATTGACAGTCGCGTCGGCGTCTCTGGCGTCATATCCGCAGATCGCGTGTTTGGACTTCTGGAACGGGATTTTTCGTCCCGCGATATCGAGGAGGCGGTAGCAACGGCGCTGAAGCCGCCCTCGGACTGCGATTTAAGCGCACATAAAACGTTGCTCGATTTGGCAACAACGCCCGAAGGGGCGGTGCGATTGGTTACGACTAATTTCGACAGGCTCTTTGACGATTGCGGGCGTGGACTCCGACCATGGCAACCCCCGAGACTGCCTGATCCACTACGTCCAAACGATATGAACGGTATCGTCTATCTGCATGGCAGGGCTACGTCAGAATATGCCGGGGCCGAGGGGGATGGATTCGTACTCTCAAGTTCTGAGTTTGGTCGAGCCTATCTTTCCGATGGGTGGGCCACTTCATTCATTCGGGAGATATTGAGCAGATACGTTGTGGTGTTTGTAGGATACACGGCTGATGATCCGCCTGTTCAATACCTTCTTGAGGCACTCCAGAAGTCATCAGGAAAGCTTGAAAGCGCGTATGCGTTTCAATCGGGTCTACATGACGATGCCGTCGCGCGTTGGCGACATAAGGGCGTGGACGCTATTCCTTATAGCGCCGATAATGCGCATGCGGCGTTGTGGCTGACGCTTGAAGCATGGGCGACCCGAGCGCGCGATCCCGACGCTGGTCGTGTCCCACGAGGTGGTGTAGCTGAGCGGTCATCGAGGGTTCCGCGGTAGGGTCGAGTTGCTGACCACAACC
>CANKZU010000015.1 GCA_947488615.1 uncultured Aurantimonas sp. | reverse complement strand
GACATTCCACACCTCCCGAAAGCGCAAGGTCAGTGAATCACGTCAGAGCGAAATCCGCCAGTTTCCGGAGGCGTCCAACTGGGTAACCTCGCATCCCGCCGTGAAGGAGTTCTTCGCCGCTCAGTCCCGACTATCGGAAACTGCCGCGAGCGAGCTCCGGCAGATCGTTGAATATCGAAACGAGGCTGCGCACGGCGACGTGGACGATGTTCTAGGGGCCGAAGTCCTAATCGAGTTCACCGAGTTCTTCGAAGCATTGTGCCGCAGCGTCGTTGACTTCATCCAATACGATACCCTGCGCAGGGCGAAGGAACTGGGACACGCCACTGTCTTGGGCGTTATTTCCGAGCGTTTCAAAGAAGATATAGTTGTGGCGAAGGTGTCAAACACCGTCTTGAGGATTGGCGATCCGATCTACATTTTCGGCAAGGGGATAGCAATGACGGGTGAGGTAGAAAGCATACAGTTGAATAGCGCCGATGTCGGGGAAGCTGTCGCGGAAGGCGAGGTGGAGGTCGGGCTCAAACTGGGCGTACGAGCGAAGGTCGGCTGCGAGTTGCTCCGTTTTAGCTACCCCTCTCTCAACGGTGTATGACTGCTTCTGTGCCTGCATACCCGGAAAGCCGTTTCCCACCCAAGTCTGACATTCGTTCATGACACCGAACATGGCATGCTGTTTCATGCCCGCCGATCGCTTCAACCCGCTCGCAACCACACCCGGTTGTCGTGGAACGCGGCGCCGCCGAAGGGCGCCACCGGATCGGCACCGGTGAGCGTGTTGATCCCTTCCCCGTCGAGAAAATCGGTGTTCGCCCAGAGCCCCTCATGGACGAGCACGCCCGGCTTCACCGTCTCGCTGACGCGCAACGTCAGCCGGACCTCGCCCCGCAAATTGCCGATCGTCACGATATCGCCCGCGACCAACCCCTCACGCGCCGCGTCTTCGGGATGAATCATCAGTTCGGGCGCCCCTTCCCGCGAGCGCGAGCCGGTCGTCTCGGCGAAGGTCGAATTGAGGAACTGCCGCGCCGGTGATGTCGCGAGCCGATAGGGATGCGACGCGTCGGCCGCCTCGATCAGCTCGGCATGATCCGGGAACACCGGCAGACCCGCGACCGGCCCCTGCGGCCCCAGACTGTCCGGCGGCCGGTTCGGCGCATGGCCGCCGGTCCAGTCCGGCTTGAACCGGAACTTGCCGTCCGGCCAGGCGAAACCGTTCAGGAAATGCGCCTCCTCGAAGGGAGGCTGGCAGTCGATCCAACGGTCGCGTTTCAGCCCGTCGTACCCCTCGGCATGGCCGGCGGCCTTCACCATGTTGTCGACCAGTTGGCGTTCGCTGAGGCCGAAGCCCGGCCGGTCGGCGACGCCGAGGCGTTTGGCCAGTTCCTCGAAGACGAAATGGTTGGTCCGCACGGTTTCCGGCGGCTCGACGAGCTTCGGCCCCAGGACGATGTGGTTCTGGCCGCCGCCCCGATAGATGTCGTCGTGTTCCAGGAACATCGTCGCCGGCAGCACCAGATCGGCGAGCTTCGCCGTATCGGTCATGAACTGCTCGTGGACGCAGGTGAACAGGTCGTCGCGGGCAAGGCCGCGCCGCACCAGCCGCTGCTCCGGGCAGACATTGGCCGGGTTGGTGTTCTGGATCAGCATCGCCGCGACCGGCGGGCCGCCGCACAGCGCCTCGGTATCGCCGGTCAGCACCGCGCCGATGCGAGACTGGTCGAGGTATCGGATCGACGGGTCGCGATAGGCGGTGCCCATGATCTCGCTCTTGTCGAGGCCGAAGATGTCGGAATTGGAATGGAAGGCGCCGCCACCCTCATAGCGCCAATGGCCGTAGACGGCGGGAATCGACATCGCCGCATGCATCGCCACCGCGCCGTTGCGCTGACGGGTAAAACCGTAGCCGAGGCGGAAATAGCTGCGCTGCGTGCGGCCGATCAGCGCCGCGAAAGCCTCTATCTCCTCGACGCCGATCCCCGTGATCACCGCCGCCCATTGCGGCGTGCGGGTCGCCAGATGCGCTTCCAGTCCGGCCGGGTCGTCGGTGAAGCGAGCGAGATAGTCCCGGTCCGCCGTCCCGTCGCGAAAGGCGATGTGCATCAGCGCACAGGCCAGCGCGCCGTCGGTGCCGGGCTTGAGCTTCAGCGCCAAGTCGGCCTGCTTCATCGTGGCGTTGTCGTAGACGTCGATGACGACGATCTTGGCGCCGCGCTCCTTGCGGGCTTTGGCCGCGTGGGTCATCACGTTGACCTGCGTCGCCACCGCGTTGGTGCCCCAGATGATCACGCAGTCGGATTTCGCCATCTCGCGCGGGTCGGCGCCGCGCATCGCCCCGGCACCGACGAACCAGCCGGTCCAGGCCATGTTGGTGCAGATCGTGTCGAACTGGCCGGAATAGCGCTTGGCGTGGCGCAGGCGGTGGATGCCGTCGCGCTGCACCAGGCCCATCGTCCCGGCATATTGATAGGGCCAGACCGCCTCGGAGCCGTGCCTGGCTTCGGCCTTGAGGAATTCCTCGGCCACCAGGTCGAGCGCATCGTCCCAGCCGATCTCGCGCCAACCGCCCTCGCCTTTCGCGCCGACCCGCCGCAGCGGCTTCAACAGCCGGTCCTTGTGATAGATGCGCTCGGCATAGCGGGCGACCTTGGCGCAGATGACGCCGGCCGTGTAGTCGTTCGCCGCCGCGCCGCGCACGCGGCCGATCGTGCTTCTGTCGAGCACCTCGACGTCGAGGGCGCAGGTGGACGGGCAATCATGCGGGCAGGCGGAATGCCCGATGGCGACGGGGAGCGGCTTGTTCATGCCAAATCCATAGCGCAGCCGGCGGCGGCGCCAAAATTCATTTTGGCGATCGCATCCATTCGTGGCGGAGGACGATGCCTTGAGGAATTAGTGCGCCGCGCAAGAAAAAGGGCCGGAACGCGCGTTCCGACCCTCGTCTTGGCTATGTCGCCCGATCAGGCGGCTTTGGCGTAGCGAGCCCGCTCTTCCTCGCTCAGCGCCGGATAGTCGAGATAGCCTTCCTCGGCGCCGCCATAGAAGGTAGCCTCGTTCCATTCGGCCAGCGGCGCGTCGATTTCGAGCCGCGCGACCAGATCCGGATTGGAGATGAACGGCCGGCCGAAGCAGATCAGATCGGCCTCGTCCGCTGCGACCCGCTCAAGGGCGAGGTCGCGATCGTAGCGATTGTTGCCCATGTAGAGGCCGTCGAAATGGTCCTTCAGCGTCCACGCCTTGAAGGCGTGCGGATCGCGTTCGGTCCGCGTCGCGCCTTCGATGACGTGGAGATAGACGAGCTTGCGCTTCGACAATTCCTCGACATAACGGGTGAACAACGGCTCCGGATCGCTGTCGCGAAGATCGTTGGCCGGGCTCACCGGCGAGATGCGGATGCCGACCCTGTCGGCGCCCCAGACCTTGACGACCGCGTCGACGATTTCGAGCGGGAAGCGCATGCGGTTTTCGATCGAACCGCCATAATCGTCGGTCCGCTGGTTGGCGCCGTCGCGCAGGAACTGGTCGAGCAGATAGCCATTGGCCGAGTGGATCTCGACGCCGTCGAAGCCGGCCGCCTTGGCGTTTTCCGCCGCCTTCACATAGTCGGCGATGACGCGCGGCAGTTCGTCCCGGTCAAGCGCTCTGGGGACCGGAACGTCCTTCATGCCATTGGCCGTGAAGGCCTGCATCTGCGGCTTGATCGCCGACGGGGCGACGGGAAACGCGCCGCCGGGCTGCAAATCGGGGTGGGACACCCGACCGACATGCCAGAGCTGCAGGAACATCTTGCCACCCTCTGCATGGACGGCGTCCGTGACCTTCTTCCAAGCGGCGACCTGCTCGTCGGAAAAGATGCCGGGCGTCCAGGCATATCCGCGTCCTTCCGGCGAAATGTTGGTCGCCTCGGCAATGATCAGCCCGGCGCTCGCCCGCTGGCGGTAATATGCGACGTGAAGCTCGTTCGGCACGCCCGCTTCGCTGGCCCGGCTGCGGGTCAGCGGCGCCATGACGACGCGGTTGGCGAGCTTTGCCGGGCCGAGATCGACGGGCTGAAACAGTTTCGACTGAACCATTGCGGTGTCCTTTCGTGAATGCCAAGACGGGCGAAGATGGGCGTCATGTCGCAGCCCAAGATGGGACTTTGCCGCAGCGCGGTAAGGCCTATGAACGCAGCGTTCGCCACGAAAGCTCCTGTTCAGGCGCTGGCGCACCACCGGAACGCCAAAGGCGGAACGGTCATGCGTCCCCCGCCGCGGCGCAAAAGAATGGGAGCAGGATGAATTATCGCCACGCCTATCACGCGGGAAACTTCGCGGACGTCGTGAAGCATGTGCTGATGAGCCGGCTGATCGAATATCTGAAGCGCAAGGACAAGCCGTTCCGGGTGCTCGACACACATGCCGGGCGTGGGCTCTATGCGCTGTCCGCGAACGAAGCGGTCCGGACCGGCGAACATGCCGAGGGAATTGGCCGCCTGCGCGCTGCCGCCGAATTGGCGACGAACCCGCTCTTTGCGCCTTATTTCACCGCGTTACAGACGGACATGGAACAGGATCGCTATCCCGGCTCGCCCCTGATAGCGCGGCGCCTCTTGCGCCCGCAGGATCGTTTGTCCGCCTACGAGCTTCATCCTGAAGAGGCGACGGTGCTGAAAGCCGTGTTCGCCGGCGACATCCAGACCAAGGCGATCGAACTCGACGGCTGGCTCGCCCTCGGTTCCCATGTGCCGCCGAAGGAAAAGCGCGGACTCGTGCTGATCGACCCACCCTTCGAAAAGCCGAGTGAAGCAGGAGATATCGTCCTGGCTCTCGGCAAGGCGCTGCGCCGTTGGCCTGGGGGGATCTATGCGCTTTGGTATCCGCTGAAACATCGGGAGACGGTCGATGCGCTGCATGACGGGCTGCGTACGCTCGGTATCGCCGACATGGTCGTGGCGGACTTCTTCCGCGAGCCGTATTCGGCGGACCAGCGCTTCGTCGGCACCGGAATGGCGGTGATCAACCCGCCCTTCGTGTTCGCCGAGGAAGCCGAGGCGGTTCTCAAAGCGCTCAGCCCCGTGCTCTGCAGCGACCAGGGAGCAACATTTCGGGTTTTTGCGCCTCCTCCCGCCAAGGCCTGACGGCGCCTAGATCGTTTTCATGCTAATTGTCGATCGGATCAGTCCTATCGCAGCGGGTTCCCATCATGCGTCGTCTCCTCACCGCACTTCTCTCCGCGTCCCTCGCCAGTTTGGCGATGGCCGGCCCGACGGCCGCCGCGGACATGCAACGCTTGCAGGCGCCCGCTGTTGCGAGCGCTAATGTTCCGGCCTGCGACGATGCCGACGTGCTGGCCGAGGTCGAAGACCAGTTTGAATATGGCGCGCCCAGGGTTCTCGAAACGGAGCTCGCGATCGTCGAATTCAGCGGCATGGTGGAGACCGGCTATTTCCCGCAAAAGCTGGACGAGCCACTCCCGAGCAGTCCGATCGAGCGCCGCTACTGCCAGGCGACGGCGTTGATTTCCGACGGCAAGCACCGGACCGTCTACTACGTCATCGAGCACCCGATGGGCTTTGCCTCGGCGGGCGGGCATCTCGGCAGGTTCTCGCCGGTGAAATCCTGGCGGGCCGAGGGCTGCGTTCTGGGACTTGACGAGTGGCACATATATGGCGCCGATTGCCAGTCGCTCCGCCGGTTCCCGGCGGCGGGACGCACCAGTCCCGGCTACGTCACGAAATAAGGTCGATCCATCACCATGCGTCTGTATTACTCCTCCGCCTCGCCCTTCGCGGCCAAGGCCCGGATGGCCGCGCGCCATTGCGGGATCGAGATCGAAAGCATCGCCGTCGACACGTCGGCCGAGCCGGTCGAGCTCACCTCCGCCAACCCGCTCGGCAAGATCCCCGTGCTGCTCCTCGACGATGGCACCTCGGTCTATGACAGCCGCGTCATCTGCGACCTGTTCGACCGGATGAGCGGCAACCAACTCGTCCCGCAGGAACTCGACGCCTGGCGGTCGGTCAAGACCTTCGAAGCCGCGGCCGATGGCGTCGGCGACGCGCTGATTCTCACTGTCTACGAAGTGCGTTATCGGCCGGAGGAAAAGCGCCATCAGGCCTGGGTCGACAAGCAGATGCGTAAGGCCGATCGCGGCCTGGCGTTCCTCGAAGACCATATCGACGAACTCTCCGACGAGCCGACGACCGCCCATTTCGCGCTCGCCGGGCTGCTTGGCTGGATGGCGTTCCGCTTTGACGGAAAAATCGAGAGCGAGCGGCCAAAGCTGGCGCAATGGCTCAAGCGATTCCCCGAGCGCTTCCCTGCTTACGAGGAACTGCAGCCCCGCGCGGCGTAAGAGTCACGCGCCGCGACGCCCGCCGGTCCGGCCGGCATCAGAATTTCAGCGCGATGCCGGCGCGGATCGAGTGCTCGTCGAAGCCCGACGAGACACTGGTATTGCCAAGGTCGTAGGTCTCGCTGCCGAAATCGGAGTAGCGATATTCAAGCCGCGACGTGACGTTGTCGGAAATCTTGGCCTCGACGCCGGCGCCGAGCGTATAGCCGATGCTGGTCTGGCTGTCGGATGCACCGCCCAAGGACAACTCATTGCGAGACGCCGCAACGCCGGCGGTTCCGAAGACGAGAAACGGGTCGACCGCAACGCCGGCCCTGGCCCGCAGCGATCCAAAAATATTGGTCTCAGCGTCGATCGGCGCTCCGACGGCACCGTTGAAGCCGCGGCCGTCCACACCCGAGCCGCCGATATCGGCCTCGATCCCGTAAACGATGCGATCGGTTTGCAGATTGTAGCCGGTATAGACGCCCCCGACGAAGCCGTCGCCGTCGAAGGTGGCACCACCGGACTGATCGAAATTGGAGGTGTTGTAGCCAACGAAGGCTCCCGCATAGGGGCCGGACCACACATGAACTGGAACGGACGGGGCCGGCACGGGCGCCTGCGGGCTATCGAAGACGCTATCGGCCGCATGGGCCGACGTTGCCAACAGCGCAACGGCCAAGCTTACCACCAGATGTCGAAGCGGCATCACCATCGGGCTTCTCCTATCTTCAACCGACCGCATTCCGCTCTCATCGAGCCGAGCGGGTCCGGAACGCTCTCGTCAAAATGACATCGCATTCCTCGTAAGTAGATGGGGTGCGTTGTGTGAGGCGAACAGGACCTGCCTCGGGCCATGGCGTGGCGATCGATGAATTTTTTATCGTCGTTGCCAATTTGCAACTTGGACGTCATCGACCTACCGACGGCTCATTCCGGCGAGCGGGTTGTCCACTGAAAGCCCCATGAATTTCCTCTTTCGCGCAATCATATAAGAAGCCGGATGATAGAACCGGGCGGGCATGAGCCGATCGTGTCCGCAATGCATTTTCCAGAGAGTCCGGCTGAGCGCTGAGCCGCGCGGGCCGGCCCAGGATGACATGACAGCCGAAACCGAAAACTTCGACGACGAGACGGGGAACGCCACGAACGCTGCGGCGACCGCGATCGGCGCCTCGCTGATCGCGTCGATCGACTGGGACGATGCCGGCAAGTTCGTCGCCGGCGACCTCGTCGGGGCCGAGTTGATCACGGCACTGGCGAAGCGCCTGCCCAACCAATCCGGCGTCTACCGCATGTTCGGCAAGGACGGCGAGGTTCTCTACGTCGGCAAGGCCCGCTCCTTGAAGAAGCGGGTGACGAGCTACACGCGGATGGGCGGTCACACACAGCGCATCGCCCGCATGATCCGCGAAACGCGGCAGATGGAATTCGTCACAACGCGCACTGAGACCGAGGCGCTGCTGCTCGAAGCCAATCTGATCAAACGCCTGAGACCACGCTTCAACGTCCTGATGCGGGACGACAAGTCGTTTCCCTACATCCTCGTCAGCGAGGACCACGACGCGCCCGCGATCATGAAGCATCGTGGCGGGCGCTCGCGAAAAGGCAGCTATTTCGGCCCCTTCGCCTCGGCCGGCGCGGTGGGGCGCACGATCAACTCGCTGCAACGGGCGTTCCTGCTCAGAACCTGCACCGATTCGGTCTATGAGAGTCGGACGCGTCCGTGCCTGCTCCATCAGATCAAACGCTGCTCGGCCCCCTGCACCGGCGAGATCGGCATCGACGATTATCTTGATCTCGTGAAGGAAGCCAAGGCGTTCCTGTCCGGCCGCTCGAACCAGATCAAGAGCGGCATGGCCGCCGCGATGCAGGAAGCGTCGGAAAACCTCGATTTCGAGCGCGCCGCCGTCTACCGCGACCGTCTCGCCGCGCTGTCGCACGTTCAGAGCCATCAGGGCATCAATCCGGCCGGGATCGAAGAGGCGGACGTCTTCGCCATCCATCAGGAGGGCGGACTTACCTCGATCCAGGTGTTCTTTTTCCGCACCGGCCAGAACTGGGGCAATCGGGCCTATTTTCCCAAGGCCGACCCCTCGCTGGGGGCAGCCGAGGTGCTAGGGGCTTTCCTGGCCCAATTCTACGACGACAAGCCGGCTCCGCGGTTGATCCTGCTGCCGATCCAAGTGGAGGACGAAGCGCTGCTGGCCGAAGCTCTCAGCGTCAGGGCCGAACGGCGCGTCCAGATCGCTGTTCCCTCGCGGGGGCTGAAGAAGGATCTGGTTGACCATACCGCCGCCAACGCCCGCGAGGCGCTCGGGCGCCGGCTTGCCGAAACCTCGTCGCAGGCGCGGCTGCTCAAGGGTTTGCAGGAGACCTTTGCCCTGCCCCATCCGCCCCGGCGAATCGAGGTTTACGACAATTCCCACATCATGGGCACGAACGCCGTCGGCGCGATGATCGTCGCGGGGCCAGAGGGATTCGCGAAGAATCAGTACCGCAAGTTCAACATCAAGGGCGCGGAGATCACGCCGGGTGACGATTTCGGCATGATGAAGGAGGTCATGACGCGGCGGTTCTCGCGGCTGCTCAAGGAGCATGGCGAAGGCCCGCAGGCACCCGAACCCGTCGTCGAGGAAGACGAGGATGACGACGACGCACTGTCCGACGCTGTGATGCCGGCATGGCCCGACCTCGTCCTGATCGACGGCGGCAAGGGGCAGATTTCCGCGGTGCGCGGGATTCTCGCCGAGCTGGGCATCGCCGACAAGGTCACCACGATCGGCGTCGCCAAGGGCGTCGACCGTGACGCCGGGCGCGAGCGATTCGTCACCGAGGGTCGCGAGCCGTTCTCTCTGCCGCCGCGCGACCCGGTGCTCTATTTTCTGCAACGCCTGCGCGACGAGGCGCACCGTTTCGCCATCGGCTCGCATCGCGCCCGCCGCAAGAAGGAGCTGGTTAAGAACCCGCTCGACGAGATCGCCGGCATCGGACCAAGCCGCAAGCGTGCGCTGCTCCACCATTTCGGGACAGCGAAGGCCGTCGCGCGGGCGGCTTTGAGCGACCTCAGGGAGGTCGAAGGCGTCTCGGCCACGATGGCGAAATCGATTTACGATCATTTCCACGAGCGGGGATGAGGCAATCGTCACGTTTCGTTGCAATGATGACGGTTGACGCGAAGCCGGCGGGCAGGCTTGTACTGTCGCGCACAGCCGAAGCGGACGATCTCATGGCATCTCAGGCCCTCAGCCTACCCAACATTCTCACCTATGCACGCATTGTCTGCGTGCCGCTGGTCGTCTTGTGTTTCTTTCTGGAGGGACGGCTGAGCAGCCCAGACTACGCGCGCTGGTGGGCGCTGGCCATCTTCGTTGCTGCCAGCGTGACCGATTTTTTCGACGGCTACCTGGCGCGTGCCTGGCAGCAAACCTCGACGATCGGGCGCATGCTCGACCCGATCGCCGACAAGCTTCTGGTCGCCGCGGCCCTGCTGCTGCTGGCCGCCGACGGCACCATCGCCGGGTGGAGCCTGTGGGCGGCGATCGTGATTTTGTGCCGCGAGATTCTGGTCTCCGGACTCCGGGAATATCTGGCCGAGCTCAAGGTGTCCGTCCCCGTCACCCGCCTCGCCAAATGGAAGACGACGATGCAGATGATTGCCATCGGCTTCCTGCTCGCCGGCCCCGCGGCCGACAAGATCGTCAGCTTCACCACGGAAACCGGGATCGGGCTGTTGTGGATATCGGCGATCATCACCCTCTATACGGGCTATGATTATTTCCGCGCCGGGCTTCGGCACATCGACGGCTGATCGCGACGCCTCTGGATCGCGGCGGCGCGAAAACCCATCTGTCCTTCTGAACGATTGACGAGGTCCACGGCCATGAAACTTGCTTATTTCGCATGGGTCCGCGAGCGGATCGGCGTCGCCGAGGAAGAGGTGGAACTGCCGGCCGGCATCACCACCGTCGCAGATCTGCTGCATTGGTTGAAGGGCCGTGGCGAGACCTATGACATGGCGCTGCAAGCGCCCGAGATCATCCGCGTCGCGATCGACCACGAGCATGTCGATCATTCCGAGCCGATCGCCGGGGCAAAGGAGATTGCACTTTTTCCGCCGATGACGGGCGGCTGACCATGGCTGCGGCGAAATCCGGCCAAAGAACGATCGCCGACGAGCTACCCGGTATTTTACCGGTGGTGCGGATTCAGGCCGATCGCATCGACATCTCCGCAGAGATCGCGGCCATGACGGGTGGCGCGGCCGAGGGCGCGGTCGGCGGCCTTGTCAGCTTTTCCGGCTATTGCCGCGACGAAGGCGGGCGTCTCCGCGCCCTCGAACTCGAACACTATCCGGGCATGGCCGAGCGCGAGATCGAGCGGATCGCTCGCGAGACGATCTCACGCTGGCCCCTCCTCTCCTGCCGTGCCATCCACCGCTTCGGCATGATCGTGCCCGGCGAGGAGATCGTCTTCGTCGCATGTGCCTCGGAGCACCGCCAAGCGGCTTTCGAGGCGGCCTCCTATCTGATGGACTTCCTCAAGACGCAGGCGCCATTCTGGAAGCGGGAGCACCTGAAGGACGGAACGGCGGGTGGCTGGGTCGAGGCGAAGGACACCGACGATTCCGCAACGGATCGCTGGCACAGGCTGTGACGGAAGGATCGATTGCCGCGTTCGACGGGCCGCGCGATCGCCGCCACCGTCGTCGAACAAAAAAGGGAGGCACGTTGCCTCCCTCCAAAACCCTTATCGTGGGTTACATTCAGACTGACGGCCTCAGCCGACGATCTCGATCTCGGAGAACCAGTAGGCGATTTCCTGCTGCGCGGTCTCCGGCGCGTCCGAGCCGTGCACGGAGTTCTCGCCGATCGACTGGGCATGCGCTTTGCGGATGGTGCCCTCGGCAGCGTCGGCCGGGTTGGTCGCGCCCATGATTTCGCGATTGCGCGCGATGGCGTTCTCGCCCTGGAGAACCTGCACGATCGTCGGACCCGATGACATCGACTCGACGAGTTCGCCGAAGAACGGCCGCTCCTTGTGAACCGCGTAGAAGCCCTCGGCTTCGCGGCGGCTCATCCAGACCCGCTTGGACGCGACGACGGTCAGACCGGCCTCCTCCAGCATCTTGGTGATGGCGCCCGTGAGGTTGCGACGGGTGGCATCGGGTTTGATCATCGAGAACGTGCGTTCGACCGCCATGGCGTGGTCCTTTTTTCGGAATGGTTCGGGAAAAATGTGGGCGACCTATACAAGCCGACCCGCGCACGGGCAAGGCGCGCATGAAGCCGAATCGGGTCGTATCCTCTATCGTTATGACGTGCTTGGCTATCACAGGGCGCCAAGCCCCCTTTCGCACTGCCGCATACCGTGGCAAAAGCCGCTCATGCTCCAGATAACCGACCTTTCCGCGCGCGTCGCCGGGCGCCTTCTCATCGATCATGCCAGCCTGACGCTGCCGTCCGGTACCAAGGCTGGCCTGGTCGGACGCAACGGCGCCGGCAAATCGACCTTGTTTCGGGTCATCACCGGCGATCTCGCGGCCGAAACCGGCTCCGCGTCCTATCCAAAAAACATGCGCCTCGGCCAAGTAGCTCAGGAGGCCCCCGGCACGGAAGAGTCGCTGATTGAGATCGTCCTGAAGGCCGATACGGAACGCCTCGCCCTCCTCGACGAAGCCGAGACCGCAGGCGACCCGCACCGCATCGCCGACATCCATTTGCGCCTCGCCGACATCGACGCCCACTCGGCCGAAGCCCGCGCCTCGGCGATCCTGTCCGGCCTCGGCTTCGACATGGCCGCGCAGGCCCGTCCCGCCTCGTCCTTTTCGGGCGGTTGGCGCATGCGCGTCGCGCTCGCGGCGGTGCTGTTCTCGCGGCCCGATGTGCTGCTGCTTGATGAGCCGACCAACTATCTCGACCTCGAGGGCACCTTGTGGCTGGAGAATTTCGTCGCCCGCTATCCCTATACCGTGATCGTGATCAGCCATGATCGCGACGTCCTCAACAATGCCGTCAACTCGATCATCCATCTCGATCAGAAGAAGCTGGTCTTCTATCGCGGCGACTACGACCAGTTCGAGCGTCAGCGCGCCGAGAAGCTGTTGTTGCTGCAGAAGGCGATCGTCAAGCAGACCGCCGAGCGCAATCACATGGAAGCCTTCGTCGAACGCTTCCGGGCCAAGGCGTCCAAGGCACGGCAGGCGCAGTCGCGTCTCAAGGCACTCGAGCGGATGCAGCCACTGCAGGGGATCGTCGAAGAGCACGTCACGCCCTTCATCTTCGACGCTCCCGAAAAGGCGGCGGCGTCGCCGATCATCCGCATGGAAGGCGTTTCCGTGGGCTATCAGCCGGGGCGTCCGATCCTGTCGAAGCTCGACCTGCGGATCGACACCGACGACCGCATCGCCCTGCTCGGCCAGAACGGCAACGGCAAGTCGACCTTCGCCAAGCTGTTGGCGGAACGGCTGCGCGCGCAGTCCGGCACGGTCACCCGCGCGCCGGGGCTCAAGATCGCGTTCTTCGCCCAGCACCAGATCGACGATCTGCGCCCGGCCGAAAGCGCCGTCCAGCACGTGCGCCGCCTGATGCCGGACGCGCCGGAGGCGAAGGTGCGGGCCAAGGTTGCCCGGATGGGCCTGCCGACCCAGAAAATGGACACGGCCGCCGAGAAGCTGTCGGGCGGCGAAAAGGCGCGATTGTTGATGGGGCTGGCGACCATCGACGCGCCCAACCTGCTGATTCTCGACGAGCCGACCAACCATCTCGACATCGAGGCGCGCGAGAGTCTGGTGCGCGCCCTCAACGATTATCCGGGCGCGGTCATCCTGATCAGCCATGACCGCCACATGGTCGAGGCGACGATGGATCGGCTGTGGATCGTCGCCGAGGGCACGGTATCGCGGTACGACGGCGATCTGGAGGACTACAAGAAGCTGGTCCTGTCCGGCGGCACCAAGGGCAGCGGCGTGCAGGATCCGGGCGAAAATCCGCAGGCACCAGAACCCGCCCCGTTGTCCAAGATCGACCAGCGCCGTATCGCCGCCGAGAAACGCGAATCCCTCAAGCCGCTCAAGCAGAAGATCAGCCAGCTGGAAATTCAGATCTCGCGGCTACAGAAGACCATCGAGGGCCTTGACGAGTCGCTCGGCGACCCGGCGCTCTACACGCGCGATCCGGCGCGGGCGAGCGCCCTCAACAAACAGCGGTCGGATGCCGCGAAGACGCTGGCCTCCTGCGAGGAAAACTGGCTGGCGCTCACCGAAGAGCATGATTCCGCAATGGCGGCAGAGTAGGCGCGGCGAACGCAAAGCGGCGCACGAACGGTATCAGTCACGCGGTGGACGCTACGCCTTCTTGACCCACCTGCCCCCATCGGTCTGCTGCCAATAGGTGACGTCGTGGCCGGCGGATTTTTCGACCGTCCAGCGCTCCCGCGCCCGGGCAATCTGGGCCTCGTCATGGCCGTCGAAGAGATAGACCGCGCGGACATAGCGATCGAGCGCGGCGGGCGCCGCGCCCTCGACCAGGAACCGCACATGCGGATCGTTGGCCTCCTGGCCCGCCTCGACGGTCAGCAAGATCGGCTGCAGCGCGCCGGAGCCGTCGGCATCGCTGCCGTGCGGCAGAAAGCTCTCGTCCTTGTAGACCCAGAGATGATGGTCGAGAGCGTCGCGACGCTCCTCGCTGGCAAATTGCACAACGACCCGCCAGCCCTTGGCCAAGCTTCGTTCGAGAAGGCCTGGCAGGGCATCCTCGAGCCGACTTTCTGTCAGATGGTAGAACAGGACCTCGGTCATTGGAGCATCGGACGGTAATAGGGACGCGGTTCTGTTTCCCGGTTCACCGAGGTGATCCACGCGGAGGGCGGCGACGAGCGTAGCGGCGCTACGGTCGAGCCGGACGACAAAGTGGGCGCCCGGCGACCGGAAACCCGCCCGCCTGTTTGCCTCTGGCAAACGGCAGGATTCCAGTCCCGCCGATCGACCTTTCCGCGCCATCCGGCGCGGGGCGATCGCTGGGCCAGGGGCTGGCAGAACGCGTTCATATTATCGTCCGATGCTCTAAGCCCGGCCCGTCCTATCGTGACTGATAGTGATCGGCGACGAGCTGGTTGAGCAGCCGCACACCGAACCCCGACGCCCAGGACTGATTGTATTCGTTGGACGGCGAGCCCATCGCCGTGCCTGCGATGTCGAGATGCGCCCAGGGAACGTCGTTGACGAAGCGCTGCAGGAACTGGGCGGCAGTGACAGATCCGGCCGCACGACCGCCGCCGATATTCTTGATGTCGGCGAACTTGCCTTCGATCAGCTTGTCATATTCGGGAGCGAGCGGCAGCCGCCAGACCTTCTCGCCGGACGTCTTCCCGGCAGCCGTGAGGCGCTCGGCGAGTTCGTCATTGTTGGAGAAGAGCCCGGCATGATGATTGCCGAGTGCCACGATGATCGCGCCGGTCAGGGTGGCGAGGTCGATCATGAATTTGGGCTTGAACCGGTCCTGACAGTACCAGAGCGCGTCGGCCAGCACCAACCGTCCCTCGGCGTCGGTGTTGAGGACCTCGATCGTCGTGCCGGACATCGCCTTGACAATGTCGCCGGGGCGCTGGGCGTTGCCGTCGACGGCGTTCTCCACCAATCCGACTATGCCGATCGCATTCACCTTGGCCTTGCGGCCGGCGAGCGCCCGCATCAGACCGGTGACCGCCGCCGCGCCGCCCATGTCGCCCTTCATCTCGTCCATGGAAGCTGACGGCTTGATCGAAATGCCGCCGGTGTCGAAGACGACGCCCTTGCCGACGAAAGCGATCGGCGCCTCGCCTTCGTCGCCACCGTTCCAACGCATGATCGCCAGCCGTGGTGGGCGCGGCGAGCCCTGCGCGACACCGAGAAGCGCGTCCATCTTCAGATCGCGCATTTCCTTTTCGGTCAGGATCTCGACCTCCAGCCCGTGCTCATCGAGTTCCGCGATGCGATCGGCGAATTCGACCGGCCCGAGAGTATTGGCCGGCTCGTTGACGAGATCGCGGGCGAGCACCGTACCCGCGGCGACTGCTTCCGCGACATGGTAGGCGGCCCTTGCCGCATCCGGATCCTCGACGGCGATCGCGATCCGCGTTACCGCGTCGGGGTCATCAGGCTCCTCGTCTTTCTTCGGCTTCTTGGTCTTGTAGAGATCGAAATCGTAAGTTCGCAAAGTCGCGCCGACCGCCAGGGTCGCGGCTTCCTCAGCGCTGACGGACTCTCCAGCAGGCCGTTCACAGCGCACGGTAACGGTTTCGGCTCCTTTGGTCTTCGCGGCGATCACTCCGCCAATCTTGAGCCAATCCTCTTCCACCAGCGCCTTGTCCGAATGGGTTCCGACGACCAACAGGCGATCGACAGCCACCTCGCCCGGCGCCAGTAGATCCAGCGTAGCCAGCGACTTGCCTCTAAATTTCGCGACCTTCGCGGCCTTCTCCACCAGCGCCTTTACCTGGGCATCGATGTCATCGGCCAGCACGCCCGCTTTCCCGGCCAGCACTACCATGACGCCTTCAGGCGTCGCATCGCGCGAGACGAATTCGATCGTAGGAAGAGTGGCCATGAAAACTCCTGGAAGATTGTCCTGACTGGAACAGGTCGGCGGCCCCGGTGGGTCGCTCGCTCCTATGATGGCCCCGGCCAAAGGCTTTGCAAGAGTGGTCCCAGCCGTTACACCGCGTCAACGACAGTCCTTCGCCCTTCTTTAGCCAAGCTGCTACAGTCATTTAAAGGGCATCGTCCGGCTTCCGGTCAGCCTCGGACGCTAAAAGGCCAAGAGTGATGCCATCGGGCGGCACCTTGTAACGCGCGAGTCTCATGACGCTCCTCGAACGATATCTCTTCAAACGCGCCATCACCTATGCCGCCGCTTCTCTGGCGTCGCTGGTGTTGATCGTTTGGATCGTGCAGGCGCTGTCGCGCATCGATATCGTCAAGACCAGCGCTTCGGCGGCGGGCAGCATCTTCTGGATCGCCTTGATGCTGCTGCCGGATCTGACGGCCGGCGTGGTCCCATTCGCGATCCTCATCGGCGCGATCCAGGCATTGAACTCGCTGAACACCGACTCCGAACGTCCGGTCATTGCCGCGTCTGGCGCCTCCCAATCGGTGATCGCCAAACCCATCGTCGCGCTCGGATTGATCGGCGGACTGCTCATTTTGTTTATCGCCCACGTCATCGGCCCAGCCTCGGCGAGTGCCTTTCAAAACGGAATCCGCTCGATCAATGCCGATACCATTACGCTGTTTCTGCAGCCGGGCCGGTTCGAACGGGTGCAGCCTGGACTCGTGGTCAGTATCGGCACCGCACGGGGCTCGACCGTCGAAAGCCTCGTCATTGCCGATACCCGCGACGCGGCGACCGACCTGACCTATTTTGCCCGCGAGGCAAAAATCCATAAGCAGGACCAGCAGTCGCTACTCCTGCTCTACGACGGTCAGTTGCATCGCCGGAGCAAATCCGACGGCGGGATCTCCGTGATCGAGTTTCAGACCTATGCTTTCGACCTTGCCGAGTTAAAACCCGCCACCCGCGGCGACTGGATCCGGGCGTCCGAGCGGAGCACTTTCGCCCTTATTTGGCCGGACCCGAACGACGCGCTCTATCAGACCAGACCCGCCGTCCTGACGGAGGAATTGACCGATCGGATGACGAACTGGCTTTACGCATTGGCCTTCGCGTTATGGGCGGTGGTGGTCGCAGGCCAGCCGCGTACCAATCGGCAGGGTACCGGGCCGGCGATGGCTCTCGGGCTCATTGGCGGCCTGGGTCTGAAGGCGATCGGCTTCGTGACGCTATCGCTGATCGACGAGAACTTCATCTGGGTCCTGGTGACATACGGGTTGCCGCTTAGCGCGATTACCCTGAACACCGTCCTGATCATGCGCGATGTCAATCTGTCCCGCTGGTCGCTGTTTGAGAAGTTCGCCAACGCGTCATATCGGATCGGCACGGCGATCGGGCGTTGGGGGCCGTTTCGCCAGTCAGCGCGGGGCACCGCCGGACAATGACCAACTGGACTTTGAACCGTTATTTCTTCCGACTCTACGTGGTAAGCTTCCTGTCGACCCTGCTTGCCGTCTTCGCGCTGATCTACCTGATCGATATGATCGAAATCAGCCGACGGGGCGGCCTCCCGGATGTAGGCGTGGGAGCTGTGGCCCTGTTTTCAGCGTTGCGCGTCCCTTCGTTTATCGGCCAGGCATTTCCTTTCATTATCCTGTTCTCGTCGGTTTACACGCTGCTGGCGCTCAATCGCCGGCTTGAACTCGTCGTCGCCCGCGCCTCAGGCGTGTCGATCTGGCAGATTCTGATCCCATTTGCGGCGGGCTCCCTGCTCATCGGCATCGCCGCGACCTTCGTCTACAATCCACTGTCCGCCTATACCAAGTCGCTCGCCCAGGACATGCAGGCCATGTCCGACGACACGGTTCTCGTCGATGATTCCGACCGCGTCCCGTGGCTGCGGCAGAACAGCGAAGGAATCAACTCGATACTCGGTGCGACGACGGTGGCGCGCAGCGGCGCGCTCCTGGGTGGGGTGACGGCCTTCGTGTTAAACGATGACGGAATTGTGCGCGACCGCATCGATTCTCCGCGTGCCACCTTGACCGAAGGAGCGTGGATTCTCGAGGAGCCGCGCATCACGCGCATTGGCCGAACACCTGAGTATCCGGCAAGTTATCGGCTGCCGACCGGCCTCAAACCGGAATATATCGAGCAACGTCTTGCCGACCCGGAGGCGATCTCGATCTGGGAGCTCGGATCGAAGATAAACGTGGCGGCGAGCCTTGGCTTTAACTCCATGGCATTTTCGATGCAGTACAATACCCTGATCGCCCAGCCGGCGCTGTTCATCGCTATGACCTTGCTTGGCGCGACCGTGGCAACGAGGTTTTCGCGGACCGGCCAATCTGGTAGGACGATAGCAGGTGGCGTATTAGCCGGTTTCGTGCTGTACGTCGTGACGTTTCTGGCGAAAGCCCTGGGTAGCAACTCGGTGGTTCCGCCTGTAATTGCCGCCTGGTTTCCGGTCCTGGCGGCAGGACTGGTTGGGGTAACGATCCTGCTCCATCAAGAGGATGGTTGAGTCATGATTGCGAGGGGGACCGATCGCGGAGGACTGGGGGGAACCCGGTCGCATCTGAACGCCTTTCTTCTGGCGGGAACGGCCGTTTGCGGCCTCGGATTCGCTGGCGCGCCTGCGTATGCTCAATCGACACTTCCGACCGACATCGCCGCGCCCGAAGGGGCCCAGATGTTTCTCGAAGCCGACACCGTCACCTATGACAGCGACAGCTCGGTCGTAACGGCGTCCGGCGGCGTCCAGATCGACTACGGATCCTACAAGCTGGTCGCCCGCCAGGTCGTCTACGATCAGAAAACCCGTCGGTTGCTCGCTTCAGGCGATGTCGAATTGCAACAGCCTGACGGCAATAAGGTCTACGCCGACACGATCGACATCACCGACGATTTCCGCGACGGCTTCGTCAAGGCGCTGCGGATCGAGGCGCCCGACAACACGCGCTTCGCCGCCACCGAGGCGGTTCGGCGCGACGGCAGCGTCACGACTTTTCAGCAAGGCGTCTATACGGCATGCGAGCCATGCCGGGCACATCCAGAACGAGCGCCGCTCTGGCAAGTGAAAGCCCGCAAGATCGTCTGGGACCAGACCGAGAAGGAGATTCGCTATTATGGCGCGCGCTTCGAATTCTTCGGCGCTCCGATCGCCTACCTGCCCTATTTCCAGTCCCCGGATCCGACGGTCAAACGCAAATCCGGGTTCTTGACGCCGGCTTTCCGTTCGTCCGAGGAATTGGGCTACGGGCTGCGTGTGCCGTATTTCATCGCGCTGTCCGACGACAAGGACGTCACGGTCGCGGGCACTTACTATACAAAGCAAGGCTTCCTGGCCGAGGCCGAATATCGCCAGGCGCTCAGCAACGGCTTTTTCACCCTCCAGACGGCGGGAATTATCCAGCAGGATCCTGACGCCTTTGCCGACGAGAATACGTCGTTCTCCGACAGACCCGATTTCGTCAACACCGACCGCGGCATGATCGGCACGACGGGCCGCTTTGCGCTGACCGACCGCTGGACGTTCGGTTGGGACATCCTCATGCAATCGGATGAGAATTTCTCGGCCACCTACGATATCGCAAATTTTGGCTCAACACTGCAGACGTCGGAAATCTACCTGACCGGCCTTGGGGACCAGAGCTATTTCGACCTGCGCGGCCAAAAGTTCGAATATCAGTCGATCAACCCGAACCAGAGCGATACGCAGCCGCTCGTTGCTCCGGCCTTCGACTACGAACGGATCGAGCAGGAAGCCGTGTTTGGCGGCGAGGTGGAGCTCGATGTTAACGTCACTTCGCTCTACCGTGAAGAGGAATCGCTCACCAGAATTTGCGACCCCTCGACGATCAGGGAGGTGGACGGTCGAACGACCTGCGGCAGGCTCAGAACAGATATCCTACGTCACAATGGCCTCGAGGGCGACTACACCCGCGGCACAGCGCAGGCAGCCTGGAGCGACACCTATACGCTGTCATCGGGGCTCGTCCTCAGTCCGACCGCATCCTTGCGCGGCGATCTCTTCGCCACGGACATGGAGACCGATCGGATTGGCGGCTCCATCGGCGCGCTTACTCGTGACGATTCCGGTGCGCGCGGCATGGCGACGGCGGCGATTGAGGCGCGTTATCCCTATCTGATAGAAACCGCGAACGCCTCGCACGTAATCGAACCGATCGGCCAACTCATCGTTCGGCCGGATGAAACCCAAATCGGCTTCCTTCCGAACGAGGATGCGCAAAGCCTGGTCTTCAACACCGGCAATCTGTTCCAACTCGACAAGTTCTCCGGCTACGACAGGATCGAGGGCGGGAGCCGCGCCAATGTTGGTCTGCGCTACGCCGGGACGCTCGACAGCGGCTATACGATCGATGCCGTCGTCGGGCAATCCTACCATCTGAGTGGAATCAATTCTTTCGCTCAAACCGATTTGGCTCTCGTCGGTTTCGACTCCGGCCTCGAAACCGACCGCTCCGACTTCGTGACCTCGTTGGCCATCGGGACACCGATCGGGCTCGAGTTCGGAGCCCAGGGGCGGTTCGACGAGATCGACTACGCTCTGCGCAGAAGCGATGTCTACGGTTCCTATTCTTCCGGTCCGGTCAGCGCGCAGATCACCTACACGGACATTGCGGCCCAGCCGACCTATGGTTCAATCTCCGATCGCAGCCAGGTCACGGCTTCGGGCAGCCTGAAATTCACTGAAAACTGGACGGCCTCCGGCGCTTTGGGATACGATGTCGAAAACAGCGCGGTGGTCGAAAAGAAGTTTGGTATCGGCTACGCCGACGAATGTTTCAGCCTGCTTGTTTCCTACAGCGATACGATCGACCGTTATACGCAGGAGTCGAATTCGAAGACTCTGATGTTCCAGGTCGGCCTGCGCACTATCTCCGATTTCAGTCAATCCTACGATCTGAGTGAAGAGGAGTAGTCCGGTATCCGGCTGCATCGGTTCGAAGCTGCTCTCGGTCGCTGGTGCGCGCGAGGCACTCGCCATCACCATCCTTTCGCCAAAGCCTCGCTATAGGTGACGTACTGATGTGCCCGCACGCCATTATCAAGGGAGTTGGTCGGACCATGACCGTTCGCGATTTCATCAATCACACGGCGGTTGTCCTCGCCCTCGTTGCCGCATCCGCAACGATGGTTGCCGCCACTGCGGCTCCTGTCCAGGCGGCGTCCGAGGTGAGCATCGTCGTCAACAATCAGCCGATTACGACCTATCAGATCCGCCAACGCGCGGCCTTCCTCAAACTGCGTCGGGTCGGTGGCAACACCACGCAAAAGGCGACCGACGAGTTGATCGACGAGGAACTGAAGAAACAGGAAATCCGCCGACGCGGGATCAACATCCCCGATGCCGCTATCGAGGAGGCCTTCGGAAAATTCGCTGCGGATAACAAGCTGACCCAAGCGCAATTGAGCGAGGTTCTCTCGCGCGCCGGTTTCTCCGCGAGCGCCTTCAAGGATTACATCCGCGTCCAGATGGGCTGGGGTCAGGCCATCCAGTCCAAGGTGCGGACCAGCGACAAGCTGAGCGAGCAGGAGGTCGTTCAGCGGATGCTCGCTCAGGGCGGCAAGAAACCGACCACCACCGAGTACACACTGCAGCAGGTCATCTTCGTCGTGCCCGAAGGTCAGCGTCAATCGCTCATCGGCAAGCGAACGAGCGAGGCCAATGGCATGCGCTCGCGCTTCCGCTCGTGCGAGTCGACCTACGACATCGCCAAGTCGCTGCGTGATGTGACCGTGCGCGATCTCGGCCGTGTCGCCCAGCCGGAACTGCCGCCACGTTGGAAGGACGACATCATCAACACGTCGGTCGGCAGGACGACGCCGGTGAAGCAAACCGACCGCGGTGTCGAGTTCATTGCCGTCTGCAACAGCCGCAACATTTCGGACGATATCGCTGCTGCCATGGTCTTCCAGTCGCGCGACCTACAGAAGCTGGGCGAAGGCGGCGAGCCAGACGCGGCCTTCCTCAAGGAACTCAAGAGCAAGGCCCAGATCGTCCGCCGATGAGTTCACCGGCCAGACAGGCCTTGTCCGACCTCAAGCCGATCGCGGTCACTGTTGGCGAACCCTCAGGCGTGGGGCCCGACATTGCCCTAGCGATTCATCTCCATCACCGGAACGATCTGCCGGCGTTCTTTCTCCTTGCCGATCCGGTGATGCTGTCCGAACGGGCAAACCGCCTCGGCTATGACATCGTCATCCACACCATCGCGGCGCCCTCCGAGGTGGCGGCGATCCGGCCCGGCGTGCTAGTGATTCTGCCGCTGGTGAACAGACATCTCGAAGCCCCCGGCGTCGTCGATCCCGTCAACGCGGCCGGGACGATCGAGGCGATCGACCGGGCGACGGCGCTGGTCCTGGAGGGCCAAGCCTCCGCGCTGGTCACGGGGCCGATCGACAAGAAAGCGCTCTACGATTTCGGGTTTCGCCATCCCGGGCATACCGAATATCTCGCCGATCTCTGCGGGAGGCGGCTCGGTGCATCGTTCACCCCGGTGATGCTCCTGACCGGGCCGGAACTGTCCTGCGTTCCCGTGACGATCCATATTCCCATCGCCGCGGTTCCCGGCAGCCTGACGGCCGAACTCATCGAAACGACATGCCGGATTGTCGCGACCGATTATCGCGAGCGCCTGGGAATCCCGGCGCCGCGCCTGGCGGTTTCCGGCCTCAACCCGCATGCTGGCGAAAAGGGCGCGATCGGCAGCGAAGACGAGGCCGTCATACGGCCGGCAATCGAGCGTCTGCGCGCCGCCGGAATCGACGCCTTCGGGCCGCTGCCGGCCGATACGATGTTCCATCCGCAGGCGCGGCGCGGCTATGACGTCGCCATCTGCATGTATCACGATCAGGCATTGATCCCGGCGAAGACGCTCGCCTTCGACCAGACGGTCAATGCGACGCTCGGCCTGCCCGTCATCCGAACGTCTCCCGACCACGGCACTGCCGCCGACATTGCTGGAACTGGCAAAGCGCGCCCCGACAGCTTCATCGCTGCTCTGCGTCTCGCCGGCCAAATGGCGACAGCGGCCGCCGTTGCAAGCACGGCCAGCGACGCGTGAGTCCGCCGGATGCGCTGCCGCCTCTGCGCGCCGTCATGCTGGAGCATGGCCTCGATCCGAAGCGCGGCCTCGGCCAGAATTTTCTGCTCGACCTCAATCTGACGGCGCGGATCGCGCGTCAGGCGCATCCGCTTGTTGGAGCAACGATCGTCGAGATCGGTCCTGGGCCCGGCGGGCTCACGCGCGCCCTACTGGCCGAGGGTGCCGATCGCGTCATCGCGATCGAAAAGGACGCGCGCTGTCTCCCCGCGCTCAGGGCGATCGCGGCTCACTACCCTGGCCGTCTCGAGATCATCGAAGCCGACGCACTGACAATCGATCTGGCGACGATCGCGCATGCCGGGCCGCTGAAGATCGTCGCCAACCTGCCCTACAATGTCGGGACGCAGCTGCTTTTGAATTGGACCGCGACGGCGCACTGGCCACCCGTCTGGTCGAGCCTGACGCTGATGTTCCAACGCGAGGTGGCCGAACGCATCGTCGCCGCGCCAGGCTCCGATCATTACGGCCGCCTCGGTGTGCTTACCGGCTGGCGGACACGCGCGCGCATCCTGTTCGACGTCTCACGCGAGGCGTTCACGCCGCCGCCCAAGGTGACCTCGTCCGTGGTTCAGCTGCTGCCGATAGCCGACCCGGAGCCGGCTTCACTCGGCGCGCTCGAGCGCGTGACAGCGGCCGCCTTCGGCCAGCGCCGCAAGATGCTGCGCCAGAGTCTCAAGCCACTCGGCGGCGAGGTGCTGCTCGAAGCGGCTGGGATAGACCCGCGGCGCCGCGCCGAGACGCTGACCGTCTCGGAGTTCGTCCGCCTCGCCAATCACATCCGTAGCGCGTAGCCTTCAATCGATCTCTTCGGCGAGCAGCGCGGCGGTAAAGTCGAACAGTCCCGGCCGCCGGTCGCGGCGAAGCCGCTCGGCATTGATGATCGATCGCACCGCCGAAAAGGCACGGTCCAGATCGTCATTGACGACCACATAGTCATAATCGCGCCAGCGCTCGATCTCGACGCGCGCATTCTTCAGCCGCACCGCAATGGTTTCTCCCGAATCCTCGGCGCGGCGCAAGAGCCGGGCTCTCAGCTCGGCCATCGACGGGGGAAGAATGAAGATCGAGACGATGTCCGCCTTGGCCTGCTCCTGTAATTGCAGGGCGCCCTGGTAGTCGATGTCGAAAAGCATGTCCCTGCCTTCCCGCATCGCTTTCTCGGCGGCATCCCGCGGCGTGCCATAGAAATTTCCGTGCACCTCGGCCCATTCCAGCAAAGCGTCCCCGGTTCGCATCCGCTCGAATTCCGCCCGGTCGATGAAACGGTAATGAACGCCGTCGATCTCGCTCGCCCGGCGCTTGCGCGTGGTGACGCTGACCGACAGGGAAAAACGCGGATCAGAATCGAGAAGGTTGCGGGCGATCGTGGATTTCCCGGCTCCCGACGGAGAGGACAGCACGAGCATCAGACCGCGGCGTGCGATCACGAGCGCGGATTCGGTATCAAAGATCGACGTCATTCTATGTTCTGCACCTGCTCGCGGAATTGATCGATCACCACCTTCAATTCCAGGCCGATGGCGGTCAGCGATGTCGAATTCGACTTCGAACAGATCGTATTCGATTCGCGATTGAATTCCTGTGACAAAAAGTCGAGTCGCCTCCCGATCGGACCGCCCGTGGCCAAAAGCGCCCTGGCCGCTTCCACATGGGCTCGGAGGCGATCGATCTCCTCCCGAATGTCGGCACGCGCTGCAAGGGTCGCCGCCTCCTGATGCAGGCGACCTTCGTCGAGGCGCTCATCCGCATCGACAAGCTCGCCGATTTGGCCTCGTAAACGCTGGCGGATGCACTCGGGCGATCGACTCGGATCGTCCTCGGCGCGCTGGACCAAGGCCGCGATCTCGCTGAGGCGAAGCGCAAGGATCTCGGAAAGGGCGAGGCCTTCGGCTTCCCTGGCTGTGACCAACTGCTCCACGACCGCGAGGAAGCCTTGGGCAACGCCCTTCTGGCGCATTTCGCGGGCCTCGGGGGTCAGCGTCCGCTCCGCCACCTCCACAATGCCCTTGATCGCAAGAATTCCGTCTGATGATGGTGGGCCGGCATGGCCGCCGGCGACCAGACGGCTCGACAGCGCTAACACCTGATCGAGCATCGCCTCGTTGACGGAGAACATTGGCAGTTCGTCGTCGCGCCGGAGCTGAAGGCTGGCCTGGATGTTTCCGCGGGTGAGCCGTGCGGCCGCAAGCCGACGAATCTCCGCCTCGATCGCCTCGAAACCCGGCGGCAGGCGCAAGCGCAGGTCGAGTCCCTTGCCGTTGACCGAGCGCAGTTCCCAGGCGAAGTCGATACCGTCGGTGTCCCCTTCGTGGCGGGCAAAGCCCGTCATGCTCTGGACGGGCATCGCCTCACCCCTCGCCTTGCCATCCCGTGGCCGGTTTTCAGTTCGCTGCTTCCGTCTCGGCCCGCTGCTGTCGCTCGAACGCCCGATACTTCTGCACATTGCGATTATGCTCTTCGAGCGTCTCCGAAAAGACATGCCCGCCGGTGCCGTCGGCGACGAAATAGAAATCGTCGGTTTCGATCGGATTGGCCACGGCTTCCAACGCGGCCCGCCCGGGGTTGGCGATCGGCCCCGGCGGCAGTCCTTTGATCTTATAGGTATTGTAGGGCGTGTCGCTGTCGATATCGGATTGCGTGACCGGCTTGTCGCTCGGTTTTCCGGCACCGCCATAGACGCCGTAGAGAAACGTCGGATCGGACTGCAGCCGCATGCCCTTGTTCAGGCGATTGATGAACACCGACGCAACATGCGGGCGCTCGCTAGCGATCCCGGTCTCCCGCTCGACGATCGAAGCAAGGGTGATGAACTCGCCGACATCCTTGACCGGAATGTCGGGATCGCGCTTCGCCCATATCTCAGCGACCAGATTGTCCTGGGCCTCTTTCATTCGCTGCACGAGTTCCTTGCGGGTGACGCCTCGCTGCACAAGATAGGTGTCGGGCCGCAGGGTGCCCTCGGGGAGCACGTCAGGCATCTCGCCCGTGAGAACCTCCGCTTCGGCGATCCTCTCGTAAGCCTTCTCGACCGTCCAGCCTTCGGGCACCGATACCGAATGGGTGATCGAGGCGCCGGTGCGAAGCTTTTCCATGACCTCACGCATGGACGCTCCCGGAGCAAAACCATACTCTCCGGCTTTCAGCCCACCGCCGGCGCCGGCGAAACGGACTCCATATTCGAAGATTTGGGCATCGCTGATGATTCCCTCCCGTTCGAGGCCACTCGCGATCGTCTGCACGCTGGTGTTGCGCGGCACGACATAGGTGGTTTCCTCGCGCAGCGGTCCCTGGCCCTCGAACTGGCTTTTGCCCCAATAGACAATCCCGCCGACTCCGAGCATCAGAAACAGCAAGGCTGACAGGCAGAAGTTCAGGAAAATAACGAGCTGATTGCGAGAGTGGCGCGAACGTCGGGGCGCCCCTCGGGCAGGCGACCGCTCCCGGTCGCCTTTCCTATGCGCTCCCTGAGTCAATTCGGCCCCTTGTCGGTCGGTCACCGGGTCACCCTCGAATGAAATTCCTCGTGATCGCCGAAGCACCACCGGAATGTGGCGAAAGCCGGTACGACGAAAGCCGCGGCAGTCTCCATCACCGGATCAATCAGTCGGCGAAACGACGCAGAACAAGCGACGCGTTGGTACCGCCGAAGCCGAACGAGTTCGACAGCGCGACGTCGATCGGCTTCTCGCGCTTCACATGCGGCACGAGGTCGATCTTCGTCTCAACCGACGGATTGTCGAGATTGAGCGTGGGCGGCGCGACATTGTCGCGTATCGCCAGCACCGAGAAGATTGCCTCGACGGATCCGGCCGCGCCGAGAAGGTGGCCGATCGCCGACTTGGTCGACGACATGGTGATGCCGTCGGCCGCATCGCCAACGAGGCGTTCAATGGCGCGAAGCTCGATCTCGTCGCCGAGCGGCGTCGACGTGCCGTGAGCGTTGACGTAGTCCAGATCCGACGCGGAGATGCCAGCCCGCTTCATGGCGGCCGCCATGCACCGATAGGCGCCGTCACCATCTTCCGCCGGCGCGGTGATATGATAGGCATCGCCCGAAAGACCGTAGCCGATGACCTCGGCATAGATACAGGCACCGCGGGCCTTGGCGTGTTCCAACTCTTCCAGGACGACGATACCGGCGCCCTCGCCCATGACGAAACCGTCGCGGTCGCGGTCATAGGGACGTGAGCCCCTGGTCGGCTCGTCGTTGAAGTGGGTGGAGAGAGCCTTGCACGCGGCAAAACCAGCCAGCGACAATCGCCCGACCGGCGATTCGGCTCCGCCGGCCACCATCACGTCAGCATCGCCAAAGGCGATCAACCGTGACGCGTCGCCAATCGCATGGGCTCCAGTGGAGCACGCGGTCACCACCGAATGGTTCGGCCCCTTGAGGCCGTTGCGGATGGAAACATGGCCGGATGCCAGATTGATCAAGCTGCCCGGAATGAAGAACGGGCTGACACGGCGCGGCCCTTTCTCGGCAAGGATCAGCGAGGTCTTCTCGATGCCGCGCAGACCGCCGATGCCGGACCCGATGAGGACGCCGGTCGTGATCTGATCCTCATAGGTATCAGGATGCCAGTTTGCGTCATCCAGCGCCTCGGATGCCGCGGCAACGGCGTAGAGGATGAAATCGTCGACCTTGCGCTGCTCCTTCGGCTCCATCCAGTGGTCTGGATCGAAGGTTCCGTTTTGGCCATCGCCGCGCGGAATTTGCCCGGCAATCCGGCAAGGCAGATCGTCGACCTCGAAGCCCTCGATCCGCCCCAGGCCGCTTTCGCCGTTCAGTAAGCGTTTCCATGTGACGCCGGCACCCGCCCCGAGGGGGGTCACCATACCGACGCCCGTGATGACTACTCGTCTCATCAATCACTCAATCGCCCAGGCGGACGCTCCGCCCGAAACGTCAGGCCTGGTTCTTTTCGATGAACTTTACCGCGTCGCCGACCGTCAGGATCGTCTCGGCGGCGTCATCGGGAATCTCCACGCCGAACTCTTCCTCGAAGGCCATGACGAGCTCGACCGTGTCGAGGCTGTCGGCACCCAGATCGTCGATGAAGCTCGCGTTCTCGGTGACCTTTTCCTGCTCGACGCCCAGATGCTCGACGACGATCTTCTTCACTCGCTCAGCGGTATCGCTCATGTTCAGTCCTCTATTGCGATTGGTGCTGCCGCTTTCGTTAGACGCGGGGCGGCGCTTTATCAAGCATGGTGGTCCACGGTGTCGCGGTCCACCACAACGAAAACGGCAAAATCTCTTCTCGGTGGCGGGCGCTTAGCATGCTCCGTCGCGCGGGCCAAGCGTCGCGCGCAGGATGGCGTCAGATCATCGCCATGCCGCCGTTGACGTGCAGCGTCTGACCGGTGACATAGGCCGCCTCGTTTGACGCTAGGAATACGGCCGCGGCGGCGATCTCGTCCGCCTCGCCCATACGCTTCATCGGAATTGCCCCCATGATCGCGTCTTTCTGCTTGTCGTTGAGCTTGTCCGTCATGGCGCTGGCGATGAAGCCAGGCGCGATGCAGTTCACCGTCACCGAACGCGACGCGATCTCCTGGGCGAGCGATTTGGAGAACCCGATCATCCCGGCTTTCGCCGCGCAGTAATTTGCCTGACCCGGATTGCCGGTGACGCCGACAATCGAGGTGATGTTGATGATTCGACCGAATCGGCGGCGCATCATCGGATGCGTCAGACCCCGGGTGAGACGGAAGGCCGCGGTCAGGTCGATCTCGATGACGCTGTCCCAGTCTTCGTCAGACATGCGCACGAACAGCCCGTCACGCGTCACCCCGGCATTGTTGACCAGGATATCGACCCCTTGCATCTGGCTCTCGACCGTTTCGGCGAGCGCCTTCTGCTCGTCCCGGTCCGCCAGATTGGCGGGAAACACCGTCGCGCGGTCTCCAAGCGACGCGGCGATCTCGTCCAGCTTCTCCCGACGGGTACCGTGGAGACCGACGGAGGCGCCAGCGCTGTGAAGCGCTCTGGCTATCGCCTCGCCGATCCCACCGCTGGCTCCCGTAACGAGCGCCTTGCGCCCGGTCAGATCGAACATCTGTGTTCCCCTCTTTCGTTTTCGGTTCTCGCCGCTTCTGGATCAGCCGCCTTCGACAAAGGTCCGCACGTCCTCGGCGGTTCCAATGGCCTTCGCCTCGAGGCTGCGATCGATGCGACGGGCAAGCCCGGTCAACACCTTGCCGCTGCCGATTTCGACGAGGCTGGTGACGCCCGCGCCCGCCAGCCATTCGATGCTTTCGCGCCAGCGGACCTGACCGGTCACCTGGCGAACGAGACGATCCCGTATTTCGTCCGGGGCGGATGTCGGGGACGCCGTGATGTTGGAGACCACCGGCACGATCGGTGCCTCGATCCTGGCCTCGGCGAGGGCCTCGGCCATCCGATCCGCGGCAGGCTGCATCAGCCGGCAATGGAAGGGCGCGGAGACCGTCAGCGGGATCGCGCGCTTGGCTCCGCGCTCGGGCGCCAGCGCCACGGCCCGGTCGACGGCGTCCTTGTCGCCGGAAATGACGATCTGCCCGCCGCCATTGTCGTTTGCCGGTTCGCACACGCCATCCTCGGCCGCGTCTTGGCAAAGCCGCACAACCTCGCCCGCCTCGAGCCCCAAAATCGCGGCCATTGCCCCTCGCCCCGGCGGGACGGCCTCCTGCATGGCCAGACCGCGAATGCGCAAGAGCTTCGCGGCGTCGGCAGGGGTGAGTGCGCCGGCTGCCGTCAGCGCCGAATATTCGCCGAGCGAATGCCCGGCGACGAATTTCGCCTGGCCGATCCCGAAGCCTTCCGCCTCAAGCGCGCGGACCGCCGCCATGGAGGCGGCCATCAATGCCGGCTGCGCGTTCTGCGTCAGGGTCAGTACGTCTTCGGGGCCTTCGAAGATCAGTGACGACAGTTTTTCGCCAAGCGCTTCGTCGACCTCCTCAAAAATCTTGCGGCTGTCCGGATAGGCGTCGAACAACGAGCGCCCCATGCCGACGCTCTGACTGCCCTGCCCTGGGAAGACCAATGCCATGGCCATGCGAGTACTCCCGATCATCCTCGTAACTGACGCACGCAATGGTTTGAGGAAGGCATCCCTGTCAAGGGCGGCCGCCTTCGCGGCGAAGTATCGCGATAAAACGGTCGAGCGCGGGCTTGCGGGATCAACTTAAGATTGTCTCAACGGAATTCGAAGAAAGTATCAGTCGGCCAACATTGACGACACGATCACAGGTTTATCGATGGCGGAAATCGACGTTGAGAGCATGCTTCCGATAAGGAAGACGGATTCCGACCAGAAGCGCATCGCGGCCGAGCACGCCATGATGCGCGAGATGCTGGACAACACGGACCATGGTGTCGTGCTCTATGATCACGACGCCACCGAGGGCCAGGTCGTGGCCTTCTTCAACGCCAAGGCGGCGAGCTATATGGAGCTTCCTGCGGGCATGCTGCGGGTCGGTCTGCCGCGACATACCATCACCGCGTATTGCCAGCAACGTGGCGACCATCCCGACGATTTCATCTCGGCCGACCATCTTGCACGTGTGGAAAACGGGACGGCGGTGGAGGTCCTCGCATGTCGCCCTTCCGGGCGTCGGATTCTAGCACGCTCCTTTCCCAGAATAGCCGCGGCTGGTTCGCTTACTCTCTATATCGACGTGAGCCGCAGTATCGTCAGCGCGCAGCGGTTGCGCGAAAGCCGCGCGGAATACCGCGCCATGGCCGAGGCCGCGCCAATCGGATTCATTAAAATTGACGCGACGGGAAATGTACTGTTCGCCAATTCCGCCGCGGGCGAGATGTTCGAGGGGGCGCCCTCCAAGACCGATCTCTCCGCGCGTATCAAGCCGACCGACGGCGAGTCATTCGCAGACAAGATTCGCATGTCTCAGAGCTTCCAGGCCGAACTCCAAATGCCGTACCATTCGCGGCACCTGATCGTGGCGATGTCACCGTGGAACGGTGCTCACGCTGTCCCCGAACGCATGTTGGCACTGACCGACGTCACGTCCCTGACCATGGCGCGCAGGCAGATCGAGCATATGGCCCGACATGACCCGTTGACAGGGCTCGGCAATCGCACGCTTTTCGCGGAGACTTGGGCGAGATTGATGAATGGTGACGAGAGCCACCCAACCGTCGGCGCCATGATCGCTCTCGATCTCGATCACTTCAAGCTTGTCAACGACGACTACGGACACGGGGTCGGGGATATGCTGCTGCAAGAGGTCGCCGATCGCATCCAGTCGGGATTGGAACAGAACGCAACGTCCTTCCGCATTGGTGGTGACGAATTTGCCGTCGTTATCGAGAAACCGGATTCGGGCGAATGCCTGGCGGTGGCAAACCGTTTGGTGGGTCTCATTTCACAACCTTTTCTGATCGGCGATCTGACGCTGACCATCGGCTGTTCGGCGGGCATCGCGTCAATGCCGGATGACGGCAGTACCATCGACGATCTACAACGAGCGGCCGATGTCGCGCTCTACCAGGTCAAGCGAAACGGCCGCAGCGGTGTCGCTCATTTCGACCCTGCCCAGGAACGGGAGATGAGCGAGCGACGGCGCCTGGAACTGGATTTACGCCGTGCCGTCTCGGAGGAATCGTTCACCCTCGTCTATCAACCGCAACTGGACCTCCAGACGGGGCTGACCACCGGCATGGAAGCTCTGATCCGATGGGAAAACAAGCGCCTGGGACGGATGGTGCCGCCGTCACAGTTCATTCCCATCGCCGAGAGCTGCGGACTGATCACGCTGATCGATCTTTGGGTGATCCGCACCGCGGTCGAACGCATGCGTTCGTTCATCGATGCCGGCATCGAGCGCCCCTATACGTCGATCAACCTCTCACCCATCTCACTGGCACGTGAGGAAATCGTCAGCCAGTTGATCCACGCACTTGAGAGACACTGCGTTCCCCCGAAGCTTCTGGAGGTCGAGATCACGGAAAGTGTGGCGATCACCGAAAAAGAGCTGGTCGGGAAAACCCTGCTGGCCATCCAGAAGGCAGGTATCAAGGTCGCGATCGATGACTTCGGCGCCGGGCAAACAAGTTTGGCTTACATCCAGGCGCTGCCGATCAACCGTGTCAAGATCGACCGCTCGATCATCAGTGGCATCGGGCAGGACGAATCCACCCACGCCATCGTTGCCTCGATCCGTGACCTCTGCGGTCGACTTGGACTGCAACTCACCGCGGAAGGAATCGAGACGGCGGAACAATGGGAAGAACTGCGCGCCCTCGGCGCGATCGAAGGGCAAGGCTTTTATCTGGGGCATCCGGAAGCACCCGAGATCATGCTCGAGCGACTGCAGGGAGAAATGCCGAACGGTTCACCCCACCCCCGCGCCGCATCCGCCTGACCTCCAAGCGCCAGAAACCTGTTCGCGCAACCGCTCCGGATCGATCTACCGACACGACCGCTGCCTGCCGGGCTTGCGGCGGCGGCATCCCGGCAACGACACGGATCGTAGACGCGGCAACGACGCCCTTGCCTCAAATTCAACAAAGGCTTGAAAAACCCGCGCAAACCGGATAGGTCCGCGACCGTCAATGCTTGGGTCTCAGCTGGGGGCTGAACGGAAGGCTGCCGGATTGCCGGCAACAGGATGCTGCAGGGCATCGGCTTCCCGTGTCTCCGCTCTCGACGCTCTCGTACAGGCGCCTTTCCAAATTGACCCGATCGTCGGGTTTCGCAGGGAAGTCGCAGAGGCTTAGCCGCTGTACCCAGGCAAAATGCGAACGAAACATGGAAAGGCGATAGCGCATGGCTCTTTACGAGCACGTATTCCTCGCGCGCCAGGACATCTCCAACCAGCAGGTCGATCAGCTCGTCGAGCAGTATCGCGGTGTGTTGGAGTCCAATGGCGGGTCGGTCGGCAAGGTCGAAAATTGGGGTCTCAAGACCTTGACCTACCGGATCAACAAGAACCGCAAGGCCTATTACACCCTCATGAACATCGACGCCCCGTCGGCGGCGGTCCAGGAGATGGAGCGCCAGATGCGCTTCAATGAGGATATTCTCCGCTACCTGACGATCCGCGTCGAGGAGCACGAGGAAGGCCAGTCGGCCATGATGCAGAAGCGCGATGAGCGGCCTCGCCGTGGCGGTCGCGACGATCGTGGCGGCCGCGAAGACCGCGGTCCCCGTCGCGATCGCGACGACGATCGCCCTCGCCGCCCCCGCGACAACGATTCGGAGTAGACCCAAATGGTCGATATCGCTCAGCTTCCTACCCGCCGGCCGTTCCATCGCCGCCGCAAGTCCGATCCGTTCGCCGGCACCGATTCGCCGAAGATCGACTACAAGGACGTTCGCCTCCTGCAGCGCTACATTTCCGAGCGCGGCAAGATCGTCCCGTCCCGGATCACCGCTGTGTCGCAGAAGAACCAGCGTGCGCTTGCCCGTGCGATCAAGCGCGCCCGTTTTCTGGGCCTGCTTCCCTACCTGATCAAGTAACCTCGGCTACTCGATCCGGAGCGGCATCTCACGATGCCGCTCCGCTTCCCTCCGCGTCAGGCCGCGGACGGGATGTCATCCAGCCTAGTTGGGGCCGAGGCCTCTAACTGCCGCGAGCAGGACAGCGCAAGACGTCATGAAACCCGCCACCATCCTCATCGCCGTCGTATCCGGCCTTGCCAGCGCGCTCCTGTTCGCGGGACTTGTGCTGCAATCGACCTCGGCGATCAGTTTTGCCTTGGCGGCCCCGATCCCGATCGCCATTGCAAGCCTCGGCTGGGGTTCAGTCGCCGGATTCATTGCTTCCGCAGTCGCCGGGATGACGATTTACGCCATCGCCCAGTCGGTCCCGAGCGCGCTGACCCTGTTCGGGACCATGGCGCTGCCGATGGCGGTCGCGGGTCACCTTGCCGGGTTGGCGCGGCCCACTGTCGAGACCTTGCCAGAAAACGGGGCCAATTCGGCCCGCAAATCCCGGAGTGATCTCGACTGGTATCCCTTGGGACGGGTGCTGTTCGCGGTCGCCGCGATGGCGATTGGCGCCTGCCTGTTTCTCGGCTGGATGCTCGGCTACGACCCGGACGCCTTCGTCCCGGCGGTTGTCGAGGCGCTCGGCCAGGGCGGCGGGTCGGGGATGGAGACGCTGAACGAAACCCAATTGCGCGAGTTCGCGAAACTTATCATCGCTCTCGTGCCGTACGTCCAGCCGGCGCTCCTGACCATCACTCTCGTCAGCGGTCTTTATCTCGGTGCCGCCGTCGTCCGCGTGTCCGGCCGCTTGCCGCGACCGAAGGATGACATCCCCTCGGCGACCCACTTGCCGAAAATTGCCCTCCCGATCTTCGGCGTAGCGCTCGCGGTAGCCTTCATCGGCGGATCAATCGGCCTCGTCGCCGCCGTTTTCGTCGGCGCGTTGGGGGGCGCCTTCACCTTGGTGGGGCTGGCGAGCCTCCATCGTCGCACCCGGGGGCGTCCGGGCCGCGGCCTGGTGCTGTTCACGAGTTATGCGGCGATCCTGCTGCTGTCTTTTCCGATCGCCCTGTTCATGGCGCTCGGGCTTTTCGAAACCTGGCGCGGCCAAGACGGGCCGTCGCTCAGCCAATCCTGAACAACCGATTCCGATCCAGAAAGGACAAGATCATGGACGTCATTCTTCTCGAACGCATCGCCAAGCTCGGCCAAATGGGCGACACCGTGAAGGTGCGCGACGGCTTCGCCCGCAACTATCTCCTGCCGACCGGTCGCGCGCTGCGCGCCAACGACGCCAACCGCGCGCGCTTTGAAGCGGAGAAGAGCCAGCTGGTGGCTCGCAACGAAGAGCGCAAGGGCGAAGCCAAGAGCGTCGCCGCGACGCTCGACGGCAAGCGATTCGTCGTCGTTCGCTCCGCCGGCGAAACCGGCCAGCTCTACGGTTCGGTATCCACCCGCGACATCGCCGATATCCTCGCCGGCGAGGGCTTCAAGGTCGGCCGCAACGAGATCCAACTTAACGAGCCGATCAAGCGGATCGGGCTGCACCCGATCAGCATCGCGCTTCATGCCGACGTCGAAGTCGAGATTTTGATCAACGTCGCCCGCTCTCCCGACGAGGCAGAGCGTCAGGCCCGCGGCGAGGAACTCACCTCCGCCGATGCCATCTACGGCCTCGACGAAGAGGAGAGCTTCGACGATGAGGAGCAGGAAGACGGCGAGGAGGATTCGGGCGAAGCGACCGATGCAGACGCCCCAGCCGAGGACAACGAAGCCCATTAGAACTGCGGGCCGGCCGGTGCGATATCAACCGCGTTCGGCATACGGTCAGATCGTAAGTGTGAAAGGCTTCGCTTCGGCGGAGCCTTTTTTTGTTGCCATTAGCGTTTTTGCACTTAAATCTAACAGCGCAGCTTATGTTTCCGCGCTCCGGCGGCCATGAGTGGTCGCGGATTCTTCGGACCAAGGTCAGGAGATTTCGATGACGAACCGCGTCCTCTCCACCTATCTCTCCCACCTCTTTCGCTTCGGAAACCTGACCGTCACGGACTCGGCCGGGCAATCGTCACAATGGGGCGACGGGACCGGCAAGCCCCTGCACATCCGGTTCAACTCCAATGCGGCGGAGTGGGGTGTCGCGATCAACCCCGGTCTTAAATTCGGCGAAGCCTACATGAATGGCGGCGTCGATATGGTCGAGGGCAACATCTTCGACCTTCTCAGCTTGGTGTTCCGCAATGGCGGTAACGACGCGGCGAGCGAGCCGTGGATGCGGGCGATCGCTCGAATGCGACTTCTCTTTCGGCGCTATGTCCAGAACAACACGCCGCAACGCGCGCGCGCCAACGTCCATCACCACTACGATTTGTCGAGCCAGTTATACGACCTGTTCCTCGATACGGACCGGCAATACAGTTGCGCCTATTTCGAAGACCCGAATGCCAGCCTCGACCAGGCGCAGCTTGCCAAGAAACGCCATATCGCCGCCAAGCTCTACTTCGATCGGCCGGATCTGCGGACGCTCGATGTCGGCTGCGGCTGGGGCGGGCTCGGGCTTTATCTGGCCCAGCACCTGGACGCGAAGGTGACCGGGGTCACACTGTCCGACGAACAACTGGCGATCGCCCAACGCCGGGCCGCGGATTCGGGGCTTACCGGACGCGCCGATTTCCGCCTGGAGGACTACCGCGACACTCAAGGGCCCTTCGACCGAATCGTCTCGGTGGGCATGTTCGAGCATGTCGGTCTCGACTTCTATGAGGACTATTTCGGGCAATGCGCGCGTCTCCTCGACGACGACGGCGTCATGCTCCTGCACACGATCGGGCGAATCGAAGAGCCGGCGAACACCAACGCCTTCATCGGCAAGTACATTTTCCCGGGCGGCTACCTGCCTTCCCTGTCGCAGGTGACGAAGGCCATCGAGCGCAGCGGTCTGATGGTCACCGACGTCGAAATTCTCCGGCTGCATTATGCCGACACACTGCGGCATTGGCGGGAACGCTTCCAAGCCCGGCGCGAGGAGGCCAAGGCGATCTATGACGAGCGATTCTGTCGCATGTGGGAATTTTATCTCGCGGTGTCCGAAACGGCGTTCCGCTGGCAGGATCTCGTCGTGTTCCAGGTCCAGCTGACGAAGCGGCTGGATTCGCTCCCGATCACAAGAGACTACATCTATGAAACCGAGACCCGACTCCGGGATAAGGAACAAGCAGCGGGCCGAGCCGCGCGGTTCGAATCATGGGGCAGCCGCAACGCGGCGGAGTAACCAGGGCGGTTTCTCGCGGGATGTTGTGTCAACGCGCGGCGGATTTTATCCCCGGACTTATGCACAGCACTTCACACGTATCGGCGAACCCACTCATATCGTCGCAAGAGTGCCAATTTGCTAGGATCGCGGCGGTCCATGGTGTAGTCCGGGCACATCCTGAAACGGCGGTAGAGGTCACGCGGCATGGCGGATGCGGCGCGTAAAATCGAAGACGAAACGGCGCTGTATCGTGAGGCTCCGAGCAACATCGAGGCCGAGCAGGCGTTGCTCGGTGCCATGCTGGTCAACAACGACGCCTATTACGTCGTCCACGACTTTCTGAAACCCGACCACTTCTTCGAGCCGCTGCACCGGGAGATCTTCGGCAAGACGTCCGAGATGATTCGGATGGGCAAGATCGCCAACCCGGTGACGATCAAGACCTTCCTCGCGGCCAACGACAAGGTGGGCGATTTCACCGTCGCACAATATCTCGCGCGGCTTGCCGCCGAGGCGACGACCATCATCAACGCCACCGACTACGGTCGGGCGATCTACGACCTGGCAATTCGCCGTTCGCTGATCCGGATCGGCGAGGACGTGGTCAATATCGCCTTCGACGCGCCTCTCGACATGGAGCCGAAAAGCCAGATCGAGGACGCCGAACGCCGCCTATTCGAGCTGGCGGAGACCGGCCGCTACGACGGCGGCTTCCAGTCCTTTACGGAGGCGGTGACGCTGGCTGTCCAGATGGCCACCGCGGCCAAGGATCGCGATGGCGGTCTCTCCGGCGTTTCCTCCGGTATTATCGGTCTCGACGGGCGTATGGGCGGGCTGCAGGCCTCCGATCTGATCATCCTGGCGGGCCGTCCTGCCATGGGCAAGACCTCGCTCGCGACCAATATCGCCTTCAACATCGCGGCGGCCTACGAGCCCGCCGAGCAGGCGGACGGCAGCTTCAAGGCCAAGAATGGCGGCGTCGTCGGTTTCTTCAGCCTGGAAATGTCGGCAGAACAGCTAGCCACCCGCATCATCTCCGAACAGACCGAGATCTCCTCGTCTAAAATCCGGCGCGGCGACATCAATGATCAGGAGCTCACCAAGCTGATCGGCTGTTCGGAGATGATGCAGAAGCTGCCGCTCTATATCGACCAGACGGGCGGTATCTCGATCGCGCAGCTTTCGGCCCGCGCCCGGCGCCTGAAGCGGCAGCGCGGGCTCGACGTGATGATCATCGACTATGTCCAGCTGATGCAGGGCTCGAGCCGGACGCAGGGCAACCGGGTCCAAGAGATCACTGAGATCACCACCGGCTTGAAGGCCTTGGCCAAGGAGCTGAACGTTCCGATCATCGCGCTGTCGCAGCTCTCGCGTCAGGTCGAAAGCCGCGACGACAAGCGGCCGCAGCTTTCCGACCTTCGCGAATCGGGATCGATCGAGCAGGACGCCGACGTAGTGATGTTCGTCTATCGCGACGAATATTACCTCGCCAACCGGGAGCCGAAGGGTGGCACCGACGAACATCTGAAATGGGAGCAGGCGCTGAACGACGCGCGCGGCAAGGCCGAGGTGATCATCGCCAAGCAGCGCCACGGCCCGACCGGAACCGTCCCCCTCGCCTTCCAGGCCGAATACACGCGCTTCACCGATCTCGCGGACGACACCTATCTTCCCGAGCGGTTCGAGTAGTTTCGCGACGATGCCGCTTTCTCCGATCCCGGCCAGCGTGAGGCCGGAACGCATGCCGGTCGTCGAGATCGACCGCGCCGCGCTGATCGCCAACTGGCGGATGCTGGATTTCCGCAATCCCGGCGCCCGCACGGGCGCGGCGGTCAAGGCGAACGGCTATGGCCTTGGCGCCGCCGAGGTCGCAGCGGCGCTATCGGAAGCTGGATGCCGCGACTTCTTCGTCGCCTGGGCCGAGGAAGGCGCCGCCTTGCGCGACTCGCTTGATCGGTTGCCGCCCAACGCGTCGACCGCCTCTGCGGCGCCGCGAATCTTCGTGCTCCAGGGTCTGGAGCCCGCTACGGTTCCGTTTCATCTGGCGCGAAACCTGACGCCGGTGCTGTCGACGCCGGACGACATCGCCGTCTGGCAAGAAGGGCTGCGCACCGCCGCAAGCAAAGCGCCCGCCGCACTGCAGCTCGAAACCGGCATGAACCGTCTCGGCCTCGCAGCCGAAGATGCCCGCTTGGCCGCCGATTTCGCCGCCTCCGGGGAGCTCGACCTGTGTCTGGTCATGAGCCATCTGGCTTCCGCCGACGAGCCGACATCGCAGAGCGCCGAACAGCTCGATCGGTTTCGGGCGCTCGCCGGGCTGTTTCCGTCAGTGCCCCGGTCCTTTGCCAATTCCGCCGGTGTCTTTCTCGGCCCCGACTATGCTTTCGAACTGACACGGCCCGGCATCGCGCTGTATGGCGGCGAGGCCGGCCCCGGTTCGGCGGAAGCGATCAGGACCGTTGCGCGGCTGACAGCGTCGGTTCTCCAGGTGCGAATTGCCAAAGCCGGCGAGGCGGTCGGTTACGGCGCGGCCGCGAGACTGAGCAAAGACACGCGAATCGCCACCGTCGGCATCGGCTATGCCGACGGCTATCACCGTGCCGCGTCGGGTGCCGGCGTCGGGATGCGTCAGCTGCGGCCCGGAGCCGAGGCCATCCTCGCCGGCCGGCGGGTGCCGGTGCTCGGCCGAGTCTCGATGGATCTCACCCTCCTGGATGTCTCCGACCTTCCCGAAGACGCGGTCCAGCCCGGCGCGCGGGCAGAATTCTTCGGCCCGGACATGCCGATCGACGCAGTGGCGACAGCCGCCGGCACCATTGCCTACGAGCTTTTGACGGCGCTCGGGGCCCGCGTCTACCGCTGCTGGCGCTGATCGGTTATCGAGCGACAATGGCCAAACCCAAACTCAGCTTCATTTGCCAGAACTGCGGCGCGGTCACCGCCCGCTGGCAGGGCAAATGCGACGCCTGCGGCGAGTGGAACACCATCGTCGAGGAAAACACCTCCGGCGGCATCGGCGGCGGGCCGCAACGCGGCCGGCGCAAGGGGAGCCCCTCGGCGCTTCTGCCGCTCTCGGGCGAGATGGAAGAAGCCCCGCGCATCGTCTCCGGCATCGACGAGTTCGACCGGGCGACCGGCGGCGGCATCGTCCGTGGATCGGCTCTGCTCATCGGCGGCGATCCCGGCATCGGCAAATCGACGCTGCTGATGCAAGCGGCCGCGGCGCTGTCACGCGGTGGAAACAGTGTTGTCTATGTCTCCGGGGAAGAGGCAGTGGCTCAGGTGCGCCTTCGCGCCCAGCGCTTGAAAGCCTCGGACACGTCGGTGCAGCTCATGGCCGAGACCAATGTCGAGGACATCCTCGCGACTCTCGCCGAAGCCCGCCGGCCAGACCTCGTCATCATCGATTCGATCCAGACGCTGTGGAGCGACATGGCCGAATCGGCGCCGGGAACCGTGACGCAGGTCCGCACAGGTGTGCAGGCGCTCGTGCGCTATGCCAAGGCCAGCGGCGCAGCAGTGATTCTCGTCGGCCACGTCACCAAGGATGGCCAGATCGCCGGCCCCCGCGTCGTCGAGCACATGGTCGACGCGGTTCTGTATTTCGAAGGCGAAGGTGGCCACCACTACCGTATCCTGCGCACCGTCAAGAATCGCTTCGGACCCACCGACGAGATCGGCGTCTTCGAGATGAGCGACGTCGGACTGCGGGAAGTGCGCAATCCGTCGGAGCTGTTTCTCGGCGAGCGCAACGAAAAAGCCCCCGGCGCCGCGGTCTTCGCCGGCATGGAAGGAACCCGCCCGGTCCTTGTCGAGATTCAGGCCCTGGTCGCGCCGTCGGCGCTCGGGACACCGCGCCGCGCGGTCGTCGGTTGGGACCAGCCGCGACTCGCCATGGTCCTGGCGGTGCTCGAAGCCCATTGTGGCGTGCGGCTGGGCCAACACGACGTCTACCTCAACGTCGCCGGCGGCTTCCGGATTTCCGAACCGGCGGCGGACCTCGCGGTGGCGGCAGCGCTCGTCTCTTCGCTCAGCGGCGCTGCCCTGCCCTCCGATTGCGTCTATTTCGGCGAAGTCAGCCTCTCCGGCGCGGTGAGGCCCGTCGCCCATGCGGGACAGCGCCTCAAGGAAGCCGAAAAGCTCGGTTTCCGACAATCGGTCTTGCCGGCGGCCAGCGCTGATCTGCCGCGCTCGGGCGAGATGGTGCCGCATGAAGTGGAGGCCCTGCCCGACCTGGTCGGCCGGGTCGCTTCCGGCGGTCTTCCATCCGATGGTTGATTTTCACGCCGCCCCCTAGTGTAAAATTGGCGCCGAAGAGGTAAGGCGTCATTCGCAGGCATGTCATACCGGCATCTGCCACCCGCGCCTGATCCGAACGTCCACGGGACCGATCATCCATGACCGTTACTCTTCTCGACGCGATCCTTTTCGCACTCATGCTGGTTTCGGCGCTTCTCGCCATGGTGCGCGGCTTCTCCCGCGAAATCCTTTCGGTGATCTCCTGGCTGGTGGCGGCGATCGCCGCCTTCCTCTTCTACAAGCCGCTTACCCCCTACTTCGCCGAGTATATCTCATCCGAAACCGTGGCGATGGCGGCCTCGGCGGCCGCGATCTTCCTCGTCACGCTGATCATCGTGTCCTACATCACGCTGCGGATCGCCGACTTCATCATCGATAGTCGCATCGGCGCGCTCGACCGCGTTCTGGGTTTCGTCTTCGGCGCTGTGCGCGGCCTCCTTCTGGTCGTGGTGGCCATGCTGTTCTTCAATTGGCTGGCGCCGGAGAACCAGCCGGAATGGGTCGCCAACGCCTGGTCCAAGCCGTATCTGGACAATTTTGGCAAGCAGTTGGTAGCGGCGCTGCCGGAGAACCCTGAGCAGATCATCCTCGAGAAGATTCAGGGCACCGACGGCGAGCCGGCGACGGACACACCTCCCGCCCCGGAAGAGCCCGCGTCCATCGAGGGCGCGATCGAGGATTCAAGCGGGGCGGAGCCGACGCAACCGCAGTAAGACACGCGGGGAATCCGAGCCTCCGACAGCCACACACTCGCGTCCCGCCCCATATGGGCCTATATGGTGAAGACCTCATCGCAAGCCGACAGACACCGGCAAACGGCGGATAATCTCATGGACGAAACGCCATTCGGCGACGACGAACTGCACGAAGAGTGCGGCGTCTTCGGCATTTTCAAACGAACCGATGCCGCCGCGGTGGTGACGCTCGGCCTTCATGCGCTCCAGCACCGCGGCCAGGAAGCAGCGGGGATCGTTTCCTATGATGGCTCGCAGTTTCACGTCGAGCGCCATGCCGGTCTGATCGGCGATACCTTCACCAAGCAGGCCGTTCTCGAACGTTTGCCAGGAACCTCCGCCATCGGCCATACCCGCTACGCCACCACCGGCGGCGGCGGCTTGCGGAACGTTCAGCCCTTCTTCGCGGAACTGTCTGCCGGCGGCTTCGCGGTCGCGCACAACGGCAACATCACCAACGCCCTGACCATTCAGCGCGAGCTGCAACGCCGCGGCTCCATCTTTTCCTCGACCTCCGATACCGAAACCATCCTGCATCTCGTCGCGACCAGCGCGGCACGGCATTTCGTCGAAAAGCTGATCGACGCGCTGTCGCGGCTCGAAGGCGCCTTCTCGCTGGTCGGGCTCTCGTCGAAGAAGATGGTCGGCGTGCGCGATCCCCTCGGCATCCGGCCGCTCGTGCTCGGCGACCTCGAGGGGTCACCGATCCTGGCATCGGAGACCTGCGCCCTCGACATCATCGGCGCCGACTTCGTTCGCGACATCGAGCCCGGCGAGCTCGTCGTGATCAGTGAGGACGGAATCGAGAGCATCTTCCCCTTCCAGGCACGCCGTCCCCGGTTTTGCATCTTCGAATATGTCTATTTCGCGCGCCCCGATTCCACCGTCGAGGGTCGCAACGTCTATGAGATTCGCAAGAAGATCGGCGGCGAACTGGCGCGCGAGAGCCATGTGGAAGCCGACATCGTCGTGCCGGTTCCCGATTCCGGCGTGCCCGCGGCGATCGGCTACGCTCAGGAGGCCGGTCTGCCCTTCGAGCTCGGGATCATTCGCAACCACTATGTCGGCCGGACCTTCATCCAGCCGACGGACTCCATCCGGCACATGGGCGTGAAGCTGAAACACAATGCCAACCGCCGGATGATCGAAGGCAAGCGCGTCGTCCTCGTCGACGATTCGATTGTCCGTGGCACGACCAGCCAGAAGATCGTGCAGATGGTGCGCGAGGCCGGCGCGACCGAAGTCCACATGCGGATCGCCTCGCCGCCGACCCGCGCCAGCTGCTTCTACGGGGTCGACACGCCGGAAAAGGCCAAGCTGCTCGCCTCGCGCATGACGATCGAGGAGATGGCCGACTTCATCAAGGTCGATTCGTTGTCGTTTCTGTCGATCGACGGGCTGTATCGCGCCACCGACGAGCCCTCGCGCAACAAGTTGACGCCGCAATTCTGCGATGCTTGCTTTACCGGTGACTATCCGACCTCGCTGACCGATCAGGACGGAACGGAAAATGTCCGGCCGCTCTCGCTGCTGGGTGGCGCGGGCTGACGGCGGGGCGATCCCGGATAGTCGCGATCGTCGCGGGAGGCGGCACCGGGAGGAAATATTGGACCAGAGCGCGTTCGGCCGAGCCGTTGCCGGCGGGCCTCAAAGCTACGGATGGCGCCTTTCCGGCGGATTGACATGACGCAAATGCTGACAGACAAGATCGCGCTGGTCACCGGGGCCTCGCGCGGTATCGGCTACCACATTGCCAAGGGCCTCGCCGCCGAGGGCGCGCATGTCATCGCGCTGGCACGCACGGTCGGTGGCCTTGAGGAATTGGACGATGAGATCAAATCCGCCGGCGGGTCGGCGACGCTCGTCCCCCTCGATCTCACCGACATGGCGGGGATCGACCGTCTCGGCGGCGCCATCAACGAGCGCTGGGGCCGACTTGACGTACTGGTCGCCAATGCCGGACTGCTCGGCGTCCTCGCGCCGATCGGCCACATCGAGGCGAAAACCTTCGATAAGACCATGACTGTGAACGTGAATGCGACCTGGCGGCTGATCCGCACGGTCGATCCGTTGCTGCGCAAATCCCTGGCCGGGCGCGCCATCATCATGTCGTCCGGCGCCGCCCATTCGGCCAAGGCGTTCTGGTCGCTCTACGCGGCCTCCAAGGCGGCCTGCGAGGCGATGGTGCGTTCCTGGGCGAACGAGACACAGAATCTGCCGCTTCGGGTCAATTCGGTCAATCCGGGCGCGACGCGCACTGCCATGCGGGCGCAGGCGATGCCGGGCGAGGATCCCAAAACGCTACCGACGGCCCGCGAGGTGGCGGCGAAGATCGTGCCCCTCGCCTTCCAGGATGTGGCCGAGACCGGCAAGCTCTTCGACGTGCGCGAAAATCGCTTCCTGGATTACCGCGAGCCCGCCTGATCCCCAGCCACTGAACGGGTCTCGCGTTTCGCCCGCTTGCCGAAAGCCCGCACCGAAAAGCCGATCGAGACGAAATAGACGATTGCCGTGACCGACAGCGTCTCCCAAAAAAAGCTGAGCAGCAGGGCGACGTAAAGCACCAGGGCGAGGATGATCGGGATGGCGTAGTCACGCGGCACCCGGATGCCCGCTCCCTTGCCCGACCAGGTCGGCAGGCGGCTCGACATCAAAAGGCCGATGAACACGAGATAGACCGAGGCGATCGTCGCGGTAATCTCCGGGAAGCCGAGATCGAGGCCGGAAAAACTCACATACACCGGGAACAGTGCCAAGCCCGCGCCGGCCGGTGCCGGCACGCCGACGAAGAATGCCGAATGCCATTTGGGGCGCTTTGGATCATCGAGCATGGTATTGAAGCGGGCGAGCCTGAGTGCGCAGGCGCTTGCATAGAGAAGCGCGGCAATCCAGCCGAAGGCCCCCGCCTCGTTCAGCATATAGGCATACAACACCAAGCCTGGTGCGACACCGAAATTGACGATGTCGGCAAGCGAATCCATTTCGGCGCCGAATCGGCTCTGACCTTTGAGGAGCCGCGCGACGCGGCCATCGATTCCATCGAGAAACGCCGCGCCGAGCACCATGCCGACGGCAAACTCGAATTGCCCCTCGAAAGCCAGGCGGATACCGGTCATCCCGGCGCAGATCGACAGGATGGTGATGAGGTTGGGCACGATGTGGCGGAACGGAATGCGCCGGCGGACCGGCCCGTCTTCCACGTCGGGCTTGCCGGGATCGAACGGGGGAAAGGGAGATTCGATCGGCATCAGTCGCGCCTCGATGGCCAGGTTGGCAAATTGTCGCCGAACTCGGCGATGACGGTTTCACCCGCGATGGCGATCTGTCCTTCGGCGACGCGCGGGCGGGCTTCGTCGGGCAGATAGATGTCGAGGCGCGAGCCAAAGCGGATCAGGCCGAAGCGCTCGCCCGCCTCGATCCGATCCTCGACCTTGGCCCAGCAGATGATCCGCCGTGCGACGAGCCCGGCGATCTGCACCACGCCGATTTCGCCCTTCGGCCCGTCGATGACCATCGAACTGCGCTCATTGACCTCGCTCGCCTTGTCGAGCTCGGCATTACGGAATTCGCCTTCGCGATAGGCGATCTGCCGGATCCGGCCTCGCATGGGTGCGCGATTCACATGACAATTGAAGACATTCATGAACACCGAGATACGCAGCATCGGGTCAGTGCCGAGGTCGAGTTCGGCCGGCGGCACAACATGGCCGACGAGCGACACGCGGCCATCCGCCGGGCTCACAGCCAGATGATCGGCGATCGGCGTCACACGCTCGGGGTCACGAAAGAAATAAGCGCACCACGCCGTCAGGATGAGGCCGATCCAGAACAGCGGCTCCCATAAAAAGCCAAGCACGACGGCGACCACGAAGAACGCGGCGATAAACGGGTAGCCCGCCTTGTGGATGGGCACGAATGCGTTTCGGATCGAGGCGATGATATCCACGGTCTGTCTTCTTCCTTCCTGATCCTGCGGCACGTCCCGCTTGCGATAGGGACAGACGAGAGTTGAGGCAAGCCGGCGCGAGACCGCCGCCGTCGATCGGCGATGATGGCGGCCGCCCGCGTTCGAAATCCGGGCGCGCCTCGAAAGATGTGGCGCGGCAGGACCGCCGGCAAGGCAACGCGGCGCGGTCGGCGTTAGACTTCCTCGGTCCGGCGTCGTTCGATGACGCCGAACTCGTCCGCTTCGCGCGCCCGCCGAAGCGCTTCCTCGGCTTCTGTCGCCTCACGCTGCATCGCCCACATCTCGGCGTAGAGTCCACCCGCTTCAAGCAGTTCGCGATGTGACCCGCGTTCGACGATCTCGCCCGATTTCAGGACGATGATTTCGTCGGCGTCGATGATCGTGGAAAGCCGATGGGCGATGGTCAACGTCGTGCGCTCCTTCGACACGAGATCGAGCGCAGCCTGTATCTCCTGCTCGGTGTGCGTATCCAGAGCTGAAGTCGCCTCGTCGAGCACCAAAATCGGGGGGGCCTTGAGGATCGTGCGGGCGATCGCCACACGCTGCTTCTCACCCCCGGACAATTTCAGCCCGCGCTCACCGACCATCGAGTCGAAGCCATCCGGCAATTCCTGGATGAATCCGGCGATCTGCGCGAGTTCGGCAGCGCGTCGCACTTCCTCTTCGCTCGCTCCGATGCGGCCATAGCGGATGTTGTAAGTGATCGTATCGTTGAACAGCACCGTATCCTGCGGCACGATTCCGATCGCGGCGCGCACTGATTCCTGACGCACGCCGGCGATATCCTGGCCGTCGATCAGGATGCGGCCGGACTGGATGTCGTAGAATCGGAAAAGCAGCCGCGAAATGGTCGATTTACCCGCTCCGGAGGGGCCGACGATCGCCACCGACTTGCCAGGCGGAACGTCGAAGGAAATGCCCTTCAGGATTTCGCGCGCCGGATCATAGCCGAAGCGCACATCCTCGAAGCGAATCGCGCCTTCGCTGACGTCCAGCGTCGGGGCATCGGCCGGATCCTTCACCTCTGCCTCGACATCGAGCAGATCGAACATCGCCTCGATGTCGGTCAGGCCCTGGCGGATTTCGCGATAGATGAAGCCGATGAAGTTGAGCGGAATCGACAACTGCATCAGCATGGCGTTGATGAAGACGAAATCGCCGAGCGTCTGGGTCCCGGCGCGAACTTCGAGCGCCGACATCACCATCGTCACCGCCATGCCGGCACCGAAAATCAGCCCCTGGCCGAAATTCAGCCATCCGAGCGACGTCCAGATCCGCGTCGCCGCGATCTCGTATCGCGACATCGCCCGATCGAAGCGCTCGGCCTCCATCGCCTCGTTGCCGAAATATTTGACCGTCTCGAAATTCAAGAGCGAGTCGATCGCCTTGGTGCTGGCGTCGGTATCGGAATCGTTCATGTCGCGGCGAATGCCGATCCGCCAGTCGCTCGCCTTGATGGTGAACCAGCTGTAGAGCCCCACCGTTGCGGCGATGACGGCTAGATAGCTGACGCCGTAAGCGAAGCCGAAGATGATCGCTACCAGGGCGAACTCCAGAATGGTCGGAAGGGTGTTGAGGATCGTAAATCGGACGATCGACTCGATGCCCTTGGTGCCGCGCTCGATGATGCGCGACAGGCCGCCCGTTCGCCGCTCCAGATGAAACCGCATCGACAGCCGGTGCATGTGGACGAATGTACGATAGGCCAGCCGGCGCACGGCATATTGGCCGACCCGCGCGAACAGCGCGTCGCGAAGCTGGTTCAGCCCGACCGAAAACACCCGGGCGACATTGTAGGATACCACCAGGGTGATGGCGCCGGTCAGCGCCAACGGCAGCCATGCGCGCGCGGAATCGGCCCCGTCCAGCGCATCGGTGGCCCATTTATAGAAATACGGAACCAGAACGGTCAGCAGCTTGGCCAGCACCAGGAAGATCGTCGCATAGGCGACCCGCATCCTGAGATCCGGCCGGTCGGTGGGCCACATATAGGGCCAGAGATTGGCCAGCGTCGTCAGCGTCGATCCGCTGTCGCCCGATATTCGTTTCCCGGCATTGTTCGCCAAGATGGTCCTTTCCAACGAAGCGGCGCGACGGGAGGATCCGCCACGCCGTCGGCGTTCTGAAGTTGGTTCGGGACGAGTGGTCCCAGAGACTCGATCGGGGCGCCTCTTGCCCTTCATGCTTCCGCGAAACCGCATCATCCGCGACCTCACGGGGACGATTCAGCGTCCGCCAGCCGAACTCCTCATGGAAGCGGAACATCGGTCGAAGGCGCCAGAGATTCAAGCGGACACGTTTGCCTGACCCGCGATAAAACAGGATCGGTTCGATCCGTTTTCATGACCATCATCAATTTCGATCAATGTGCGGGGGGCCGAGCGGAAATCCAATTCTTTTTCCTCCTTGCGCGCTAACCTTTTGGCGCTGCTTCGGAAGTCTTGTCGCACTCGCACTCATCGCGAGCCTCGTATTGGATTCCAGGCAGCCGAAAAACTTGTCCCGGATAAATCAGATCGGGATCGCGAATGCGATTGCCGTTGGCGAAGTAGATCACGGTGTAGCGGCTGCCCCGTCCGTAGGTGTCGCGGGAAATTCCCCACAACGTATCGCCCTTGCGGATGATCACCCGTCCGGCGGCCGTCGCGAGGGGGGCTTGGCGGTTGATCGGAATGTCGAGCGCTCCCGTGGCGTTCGCCTCGCTTTCGCTCGCGCCAGCGGAGGGCTTCGTCGGCAAGGTCGCGGATGCCTGCCTCTCGCCAACAGTACCGGACCCCGGCTGGAGTGGTATTTGCGGCTCAGAGAGCTTGGTTTGGGTGCGCGACGCCATCGATTGAGAGGACGACTCCGTGTCGGTCGCGTCGGCCACTGCCGACGCTTCGGCGCCCGTGCCGTCCTGCCCGATTTCGGATGTCCCGGTGCCCGTCTGCGAACGAGGCTCGACTATTTGTACCGGTGGGTTCACCGACGTCCCGTCAGTCGATGGGGTCGGATTGGCTCTTTGCCGAGCCAACTCGGCCGACCGATTGCGCAAGGTCGGGAGCGCGCCGTCCGGCGGCGGGCCGGAAGCCGGTGCCTCGCTGGCCTCGGTGGAATTGGATGGCGCGGCGGCGCCAGCTTCCGCCGTTGGCGAAGCAGCCGCCATCTCGGATTTCGATTTCACTGGCTCGGCCGCTGATTCGGCATCGGGTGACAGGTCGGTCGCCGGCGCCTCGGTCGTTGTGGCATTATCGCCCTTACGAGAGTCTCCCGCCTCGGTGTCGGGCTGCGAACTGCTTCCCTGCATCTCGGCCGCCCCGCCTGTCGGACCGGCAGCGCGGGCTTCCGCCGAAACGCTTTCCCCAACGGGCGCCGAGGCCGCGGCCACCCGTGTCTCTGCCTCCGGTCCGTCTGCCACAGCCGCATCGGCAGACGGGCGAAGCTTTTCCCGACCGATGGTCGGGTCCGGCGCGATCGCCGCGACAGCCTGTCCCTCGGGTCGCGTGAATGGCACCTCCGCCCGCGCCGTCACATTGCCGTTGGCCGCCACCTGGTCGGCCCGCACGAAGTGGTCACCGACCGCGACCTGGCGTTCGGCAGCCACCAGAAATCGATTGTCGGCGGTCGCCCTGTCCTCTGCCACTAGGACGTTGTCGAGATAGATGCGGACCGAGGCGCCGGCGTCCGCGGCTCCCGCGACGAAGATTTTCTCACCCTCGACTTCGACGGCTTCAATCCGCAGCCTTGGCAAGATCGTCGGCTCCGGTGCCGTCTTCTTCTCTTCCGTCGCATTCGGCTTGGGCAGTATCCCGGCGTTCGTATCGACCGGTTCTCCCGGCCCAGCAACAGGTGCAGGTGTCGGCGCCTCGTCTTGCGAAATCCCTGTCGCGGACCGTCCCGCAGCCGTCGTTCCGACGTCCGGGCCATCCGCCTCGTCCGCTCGGGATGGCGACGCCGGCACTGTCATCAGTCGCGACGCCTCATCTGGCGATTCCACCATCGCGAGCACGTCGTCTCCCCGTCCCGGCTCCGGCACGCTGACGACCGCGGTCTCACTTGATCCCGTCGTCATGCCCTCCGGCGTCATCGCGGTGATCGAGATCGCGTGCTCACCCGGCGTCAGCGGCTCAGGCAGAACGATGACGAACTCGCCCGCGTCATTGGCGGTATCCTCACCGACCACCGCCTCCCCAGCGTGCAGGATAACCCGGTTTCCTGGCGCGGATCGTCCGGCAACGAGGGTCGACCCATCCGGCTCGACGCGCAGAAGGTCGAACATTGGCCGGTCGACGGCGGTTGCCTGGCCTTCCACCGGGGGAGCTGAACTTGCAGATTCCAACGGCGATGCGGGTGTCTCGACGCTCGCCGTCGCATCGTCGGCGGAGCCGTTCTCCGTCGATTTCATCGCGACGCCGCCTTCCGGTGGCGCGGCGTCGACGGAGCGCTCGGCGATGGCCGGTTGATCGGCGATATCCGACTGATTTCCCCGTGCAGCTGGCACCGGCTCAGCGGCGGAACGTTCGCGGTCGCCCTCGGCAGCGGCGGGACCGGACGAGATTAACCCAGGTTCGGCTGGCTGCTTTTCCGCAGTCGTCGCGCCGGGGGCATCGAGCTTGGCGGAATCCTCTGGCAGGGGCACACTATCGGCGGGATCCGGCACGATCCGCGCCGCTTCGTCCGGAACCGGGGTTGCGTCAGAGGCTATCGCGCGCGCGTTCGCACTTTCCGTCTGGCCGGCATCGCTGGTCGATGGCCGATCCGGAACGGGTTGCGAGGACGACGCACTGTCCTGCCTCCCAGCGACCTCTTCAGAAGCCGGCAAATTTTCCGTTTGCGCGATACGCAATTTCTCGCTGCTCAGCATGTCCCAGTATCCGAGCACGATCGCAACCAGGAGAACCAGGCACAGGAAGACGATTCCGAGGGCTTTTCGCTGCATGATCACACCATCTTCGCCGGTTCCACGTCGCCGGGTCGAAGAATTCGAGAGATGTCGTCCGACCTTTATCGAAGCGCCGCCCGCCTCACAAGGTCGCGCCTTGCGGCAGGCAGCCGGCGGCATCGAACGAGCCAACCCCTTGCGAATACTGATGAAGGAAGCCGAGGTCCAGCGGCCTCCGTTAGTGCCGGAAATTCCGGCCCTGCTGTCGCGAACCGGCCGGGGCTTTGCCGGCATTCGATAACGCGACGAAAGGGGAGCGATCAGATGCAACACGCAAGCCGACGCCGCGTTCGCAACAACGATCTGCCGTTACATCCGCCAAGAGGGTATCTGGAAGATTCTCGGCGTCGATTGACGCCCCCTCCAGCCCCCTCATTTCTGCATGGCTGTCATCCGCTTCCACATCTTCTGCTGCACTGCAAACGGCGTATATCCGGCAAGTCAAATCGTCGGAGTTGAAACCATGAGCCACGCAAGAAAATTCGCCAGCACCCTCGGAATCATGTTCGATGACTTTCGGGCCGCGCGTTCCATCGCCGCCGCCGTGGACGCTGGCCGCAAACCTCCGCAACGTGCGCTTCGCACGCTCGGTCTCGACGAGAGCATTTTCAACGGCATGTACCGCTGACGTCTCGCCATTCGGAGAGGCTGAAGGCTGACAGTACCGAAAGACAATAAGACCGGGCGAGACCCGGTCTTATTTTGTCGGAATGCGAGCGTATTCAAACGCGGCAACGGCCAACGCTGCCGCGTTTTTCGCTTCCCCGAAGCCGGATGTTATCCGCGGCGAGACGCACTGGCCTTCGCAAGGCGGTTTTCGCGATCAGCGCCGACGCAACGATCGCCCGAGCACCGGGAGCAATGCTCCTTCCTTGCCCATCGTCAGCTGATGTTTTCGGCACCGATCCGGTCCCGGAGCATCCGACGATAATCCTTAGATCAGCGCCAAGGTCCAGCTAACGATCTCGCTGGAGATCTTGTCGAATGCCCGGTCGAGAGCGGCCACATAATCGGCATTCGCGGCGCCCGCCACCGGCACTTCGGTGCCGAAAACCTGGGTGCGGACCACACTGCCGTTCCGGTCGTTCAGCGCCTTCACCGAAATCTCGATCGTCGCCCGTGCCGCACTCGCGGCGTTGATCTCGAACTTCCGCACTTCCATGACCAGCTGATAGTCGATCGCGAGCCCCTGCCCCGGCACGCCCACGGCGCCGACGCGTCCACTGTTCTCGAACGCCTGCAGCAGCCGCAGTTGCACCATGCGCGGCAGCCGGTCGCTCCACTGGCTGTTGGCCAGATACTCGACCGAATAGGGCGTCGGCTTGACGACGATCTTCTCGCTGTCCAGCGTCTTGATCGCCGTCGGCTCCGGAATCAGGATCTGCGCCCGCGTCCGTCCAGCAACGTTCGGCACGAGCGGTGGCGCGGAGATTTCGAAGGTGTCGGGGGGAACGGACGTCACGCAGGCCGATAGCCCGAACGTCAGAAGCGCGATCAGCACCGGTTTGAACATTGCCCGCATGATTTCCTGTTCCCCGTCCCGCTCGCCGTACGAGCGGTTGCTCGCATCCACAACCGAAGCTGTCAACGACGCCGTCATTTCGCTCGCCATTCTACCGGCGCTTGCGGCCGTCGAACTGCTTCACTTCGTCGCCGCCATAGATCAGCCGGCTCGGATTGTTCGAGAAATCGTTCACCGCTCCTTCGATCCGGTTGACCGATCGGGTCACGTCGCGCACCAGCGTCTGGAACTCCCGCAGACCCTGACCCGAGAAGCGCTGCAGATTTGCCGAGATCGGCGCCACCTGCGACCGGATCGATAGCGCCGTCTCGCGGATGGCGCGCAGCGTCGTAGCGATGTCGCTGCCGAGGCTGGTGCCGTCATCGGCGCCCTTGAACGTATCGTCGACCGAACTGATCAGACTGTCGACCCGCTCAGAGGCGGTCCGCAGGCGCTGAGACGTCAGTTCGACATTGGTAATGATGCCATTGATGTCATCCTTGCGCTCGCCGACCGAGTTCGCGACCCCTGCAATCGAATCGGCCGCGCGCGCGACGTTGTCGGTCGCCGCCGAGACGTTCTCCACGGCGCGATTGACCTTGCCCGGATCGATGCTGGCGATCAGCGTGTCGACTTGGGTTCTGGTTTCGGTAAAGCCCGTGAGCGTCGTGTCCAGCGTCCGCACCGTCTTGTCGACGCCGTCGATGATCGATTGAATCTCCTCGGTCTTGGCGCTCAGGGCCGAGGTGACCGTGCGGACGTCGCCGATCGCCTGATTGACGGTGGTGGAGTCGATCGACTTGACCAGATCATTGGCCGAGGTCACCGCCTCGTTCAACCGCGCGCTGGCCTGGCTGACGTCGTCGGAAATCGAACCGAGACTGCCGATGAAACGGTCGATGTCCCCACTGCGCTGGGCAATCGTCGTGGTGATCCGGTTGACGTTCTGCGCCGCCTTCGCCGCGCCGGAGATCGCCGAATTGATCGCTTCCTTCTGGCCGCCGATCGTCTCGGCCAGCGAGGAGACGTTGGTCGCGGCCGAGGTGATGCCGTCGAGCGTCGTTGCAATCTGCTTCGGATCAACCGCGGCGATCACGTCGTTAGCGGATTGCAACGTCGTGTCCAGCCGTTCCGCGACCCGCGTCGCGGTCTCGGAGATCGGCCCGAGATTGGCAATGAATTTGTCGACATCCTCGCTCCGCTCAGCGATGGTCGTGGTGATGCGCTCGACATTGCGGGCGGCATTGGACGCCCCGGTAATCGCCGAATTGATCGCCTCCTTCTGGCCGCCGATCGTTTCGGCCAGCGAGGAGACGTTGGTCGCGGCCGACGTGATGCCGTCGAGCGTTGTCGCAATCTGCTTCGGGTCGACCGCAGCAATGACCGTGTTGGCCGATTGCAGCGTGGTGTCCAGCTTTTCCGCGACCTTCGCAGCCGTGTCCGAAATCGGGCCAAGATTGGTGAGGAAGCGATCAATCCCGTCCGTGTTGCGGCCGATCGCCTCGCCGACCGCGCCGACGCTGTCGGCGGCGGTCCGGACGGAATCGACAACGCTGCCGATGTTCTCCGATTGCGCGCGCAGATTGTCCGACATCGCCGCGACGTTGTCGACCACCGTGCTGACCGCCGTCGGGTCGACTGCCGCGAGGATGCCGCGCACCTGCGAAATTGCGTCCGGCAACCCTTCGGCGACCGTATTGGCGGTCGTGGAGAGATCGCTCAGGCTTTGCAGGAAATTGTCGATGTCGTCGGAATTGTCCGCCAGGCTGGCGGTGAAGACCTCGACGTTCTTGGCAGTCTTGGCGATGTCGTCCGCGGTCGATTCCACCGCGGGGCCGACGTCGCCGACGAGGCCCTCGAACTGGCCGAGGATGTTGTTGGCCCGCTCGGCGATATCACGCGCCGTCGCCAGGATGTCGGTCACGTCAGACGGATTTGCCTTTATGATGGGCACTGTGCCCTGCTGGATCGCCTGCTGGATAAGACCCGGCTCCTCGGCCACGCCGCCCTTGAGCTCGATGAAGGCGAAACCAGTCAGGCCTTGGAAGCCGATGTTGGCTTCCGTCGATTCCTTGACCGGCAAACTGGGATCGACTTCGGTCGTCGCGATCACGACGCGCGGATTGTTCGGGTCGATGCGCAGCGCCTTGACGCTGCCGACCGGCAGTCCGTTGAACAACACCTGACTGCCCTGTTGAAGCCCGGTGACCGACCCTTCGATCCGAACCAGCAGCGGCACGCGGGAATCCCCCGACGAGGAAAACACCGACCAATAGACAAAGCCAAAGGACAGCGCGAGAACGACCAGTGTAAAAATACCGACCCGAACGTAATTGGCTTTGGTTTCCATTACCTGGCTCCCTCGACGAGACTGGCGGCATTTTCCGGCGCTGCGATGGTGCGCGCCCGTTTGCCGTGGAAGTACGAGTTCACCCACGGATGGTCGAAATCGAGCATTCTCGATAACGGCCCCTCGACGAGCACCTTGCGGTCGCCGAGCACGGCGATACGGTCGCAAGCTTGAAAGAGGCTGTCGAGGTCGTGGGTGACCATGTAGACGCTGAGGCCGAGCGTATCGCGCAGGGTCATGATCAGTTGATCGAAATCGGCGGCACCGATCGGGTCGAGGCCGGAGGTCGGCTCATCCAGGAAGACGATGTCCGGATCGAGCGCCAGCGCGCGGGCAAGCGCGGCGCGCTTGATCATTCCGCCCGACAGTTCAGAGGGAAATTTGTCGGCGGCGTCCGGGGCCAGCCCCACGAGATCGATCTTCAGGCGCGCGAGTTCGTGCATCAAGGCCGGCGACAGGTCGAGATACTCGCGCATCGGCACTTCGATGTTCTCCAGGACCGTCAGCGAGGAAAACAACGCGCCATGCTGGAACAGGACGCCCCAGCGGCGCTCTACCGCGAGCCGTTCGGCGTCGCTGGCCGTCTCGTAGTCGATCCCAAATATCTCGATGGTGCCGCCCTGCTTCTGGTTGAGGCCGAGAATTGTGCGCAGCAGCACCGACTTTCCTGATCCCGACGGCCCAACGAAACCGAGGATCTCTCTGCGGCGAACATCAAGCGACAGATTTTCCAGAATCGTCTTGTCGCCGAAACGAACCGTCACGTCGCGGGCGCGGATGATAATCTCGTCGTCTGCCGCCGCGCGGCCATTGGTCAGGGACATGTCAAAGGCCGATGGACGCATAGAAGATCGCAAAAATGCCATCCAAGAGAATGACGAGGAAAATGGATTTGACGACCGCAGCGGTCACATGCAGGCCCAAGCTCTCCGCGCTGCCTCCGACCTTCAGGCCCTCGGCCGAAGCGACGAGGCCGATGATGATCGCCATGAAGGGCGCCTTGATCAGCCCGGCGAAGATGGTGAAGAGGTCGATGGATTGCTGCAGGCCCTGCAGGAAGTTGGCGAAGCTGATGCTAGAATAGAGCCGCAGCGTCAGCATCGCCCCCAGCAAGGCGGCGAGATTGGAGACAAACGTCAGTAGCGGTAGTGCGATCGTCAGCGCCACCAGGCGCGGGAAGATCAGGACGCTGATCGGGTTGAGGCCGATGACGTGCAGCGCGTCGACCTCCTCGCGCATCTTCATCGAGCCGATCTCGGCGGTGATCGCGCTGCCCGAGCGACCGGCAATCATGATCGCGGTAAGCAGCACGCCGATCTCGCGCAGCACCAGAATGCCCGCCAAATTCACCGCGTAGACCTCGCCGCCGAAGCGGCGAAGCTGGAAGGCCCCCTGCTGGGCGATGATGCCGCCGATGAGAAAGCTCATCAGGACGATGATCGGCACCGCCTTTACGCCCATCTGGTCCAACTGATTGAAGATCGCCGCGGGGCGGAACTGGGTCTTGCCGGTCAGCCGGCGGCTGGCGCCGAAGATCGACCCGCCGATGATATTGAGAGCGAAGACGATCTCGTCCTTCATGGCGATGACGCCGCCCCCGGTTCCGGCGAGCATCTCCACCAGGCGATTGGCGCGCTGTTTCGCCAGTTGCGGGCGCTCGCGATCCATCGCTTGGCGCACAGCGGCAAAAAGCGCTTCGTCCCGCGCCTCGACCCCCACGATCCGCACGTCACGATCGCTCGCGGCGATGTCGCGGGTCATTTTCTCCAGGACAAAGGCGCCGGCCGTATCGATCCGCTCGACCCCCGCGCAATCAACAACGACGCTGCGGCCGAGTTCGGCGCCGGCCGTCTCACCGACCGTCCGCTCGAGCGAACCGACGGTTCTGGCCAGCCAGTCGCCGGACGCACGAAGCACGAGCGCACCATCCCGTTTCTCGCCTTCGAGAGCAGGTTGAACCGTGCGCCGCCGACCGGACGCGCCGGTCGACTGTGCCGTGGAACCTTCAAGCATTTGTGTCCGTCGTGACCTTCCTCGGAGGCGAGCCTAGCCGGGCGTAAGGAACCTATCCGCCGCACCGCTGTCGCCAGATTTCGGGCCAGCGTTCGCACGATTCCCTACAGTGTCTTAACAGTAAGCGTCTATTCACGACTTGTCATGAAATGTCCGCCCGGCCGGCGGTTGTGAGGGAATTTGCCGATGCCGCGTCGTCTTTCAGTCACAGTCGAACACTTCCCGCTGGCACAGGAATTTCGCATTGCGCGCGGATCCAAGAGCGAGGCAGTCGTCGTTACCTGCGAGATCGCCGACGAATACGGCCGTGGCCGCGGAGAATGCGTGCCGTATCAGCGCTACGGCGAGAGCATCGACAGCGTGTGCGAGCAGATCGAAACCGCGCGAACGGCCATCGAGGCGGGTGGTTCGCGCGACCGCCTCGCGGCGCTGCTGCCGGCCGGCGCGGCCCGCAACGCGCTCGACTGCGCGCTGTGGGATCTCGAAGCGAAGTCCAACGGCCGCACGGTCGCGAGCCTCGTCTGCGGCCAAACGCCGCGTCCGATCGAAACCGCCTATACGATCGGGCTGGGAGACGCCGGCGACATGGCCGCCGCCGCGCGGGCGGCGAATCGGCCGTTGCTGAAGATCAAGGTCGGAACGGACTCCGACGTCGTGCGGATCCGGGCCGTCCACGCGGCAGCTCGAGACGCGCGGCTGATCCTCGACGCCAATGAAGGCTGGAGCGAAGCGAACATTCGCGAGCACATGCTGGCCGCCGCCGCCGCCGGAGCGGTGCTGATCGAACAACCGCTTCCCGCCGACAAGGACGGCATCCTGGCAGACATGCCGCATCCGGTGCCGATCTGCGCTGACGAATCGGTCCATACCGCGGACGACCTTCAATCGCTGCGGGGCCGCTATGACTACGTCAACGTCAAGCTCGACAAGACCGGGGGGCTGACCGAGGCGATCCGGCTGGTCGAACGGGCGCACAGCCTCGGCTTTGGCGTGATGGTGGGTTGCATGGTCGGGACGTCATTGGCGATGGCGCCGGCGGTTCTGCTGGCGCAGGCCGCCGAAATCGTGGATCTCGACGGTCCGCTGCTGCTTGCCAAAGACCGCCCCGGCGGCCTCACCTATTCGCAATCGAGCGTCTCGCCGCCGCGCCCGGCACTTTGGGGATAGGAAGACGCGACCTGCACGCACGGTTGCGGGGCGCGGGCGATCGGGTAGAAGAAACATCGGTCGGGCAAGGTCGAGATCGTGCCGGGGACCGTCCGGCGGCTGTGAGGGAGAGAAGATCATGTCCGAAACCGAATCCGGCGCTGAGCGGGCGACGACCGGCGATCTCGACGAACAGGCGCTGTTCTATCATCGCTATCCCAAGCACGGAAAACTGGCGATCCAGGCGACGAAACCGCTCGGCAACCAGCGCGATCTCGCTCTCGCCTATTCGCCCGGCGTCGCCGCCCCCTGCCGCGAGATCGAGCGCGATCCCTCGCTCGCCGCCGTCTATACCGGCCGCGCCAACCTCGTCGCCGTGGTCTCCAACGGCACCGCCGTGCTCGGGCTCGGCGATATCGGCCCCCTCGCCTCCAAGCCGGTGATGGAGGGCAAGGCGGTTCTGTTCAAGAAATTCGCCGACATCGACGTCTTCGACATCGAGATCGACGCCAGGGAAATCGACCATATCTGCAATGTCGTCGCGGCGCTGGAGCCGACCTTCGGCGGCATCAATCTGGAAGACATCAAGTCACCCGAATGTTTCGAGGTCGAGGCGCGGCTGCGTGAACGCATGGGTATTCCGGTCTTTCACGACGACCAGCACGGCACGGCGATCATCGTCGCCGCCGCGATCCGCAACGGCTTGATGCTCGCCGGCAAGAATCTGGAAGACGCGAAGATCGTCACCTCGGGCGCCGGTGCCGCGGCGATCGCCTGCCTCAACCTCTTGGTCGAGCTCGGCGCCACACGCGAGAACATCACCTGCACCGACATCGAGGGCGTCGTTTACGAGGGGCGCGAGAAGCGCATGGACCGCTGGATGGCGGTCTACGCCAAGAAGACCGACAAGCGCACGCTGGAGGAGGTCATCGAGGGCGCCGACGTCTTCCTCGGCCTTTCGGCCGGCGGCGTGCTCAAGCCGGACTACCTGAAGACGATGGCCGCCAAGCCGATGATCATGGCGCTCGCCAATCCGACGCCGGAGATCATGCCAAGCCTCGCCAGGGAGGTCCGACCCGACGCGATGATCTGTACCGGGCGGTCGGATTTCCCCAATCAGGTCAACAACGTTCTCTGCTTTCCCTATATCTTCCGCGGCGCGCTCGACTGCGGGGCGACCGCCATTACCGAAGGCATGAAGACCGCCGCTGTCGACGCGATCGCGGCGCTGGCGCGCGAGGAAGTGTCGGAAGTGGCGGCCAAGGCCTACGGCTCCGAGACGCCGGTCTTCGGCCCCGACTATTTGATCCCGGCGCCCTTCGATCCCCGGCTGATCCTGAAGATCGCTCCAGCCGTGGCCGAGGCCGCCGAGGCCGACGGCGTCGCCACACGGCCGATCGCCGACATGCCGGCCTATGTCGACCGGCTGAACCGCTTCGTCTTCCGCACCGGTCTGATCATGAAGCCGATTTTCCGGATCGCCAGGGATTCGGGCAAGCGGGTAATCTTTTCCGACGGTGAGGACGAGCGAGTGCTGCGGGCCGCGCAGGTTCTGCTCGAGGAAAGGCTCTGCGCGCCGATCCTGATCGGGCGACCGGGCGTGATCGCATCACGCCTCGAGCGCTACGGGCTGCGCATCAGGCCGGGCGAGGATTTCGAGGTGGTCAACCCGGAAGACGATCCGCGCTACCGCGACTATGTCGATCATTATTTCGGCAAGGTCGGTCGCAAGGGCGTCAATCCGGACACCGCCCGCACCATCGTGCGCACCAATACGACCGTTATCGGCGCGGTCGCCGTCTCACGCGGCGAGGCCGATGCGCTGATCTGCGGCCTCGAGGGCCGCTTTCCGCACCACGTCCGGGACATCAGCCAGGTTCTCGGCGTCGTAGATGGCGTCGGGAAATTCGCGGCGATGAGCATCCTCATCTCCCAGATGGGCACGAAGTTCTTCGTCGATACCTATGTCCAGCGCGATCCGTCAGCGGAGGATCTGGCGGAAATGACGATGCTCGCCGCGGCCGAAATCCGGCGCTTCGGCATCGATCCGAAAGGGGCTCTCGTTTCGCATTCGAACTTCGGCTCGGACGACACTGAGTCGACGCGAAAAATGCGCGAGGCCGTTGCGATCTTGCGGCGGCTGGCACCGGACATCGAAGTCGACGGCGAAATGCACGGCGACGCGGCGCTCAGCGAGGCGACGCGTCAGCGCATCATGCCCGACTCGACCCTGAAGGGCGAAGCCAATCTCCTGATCTTCCCCAGTCTCGACGCGGCGAACATCACCCTCAACGTCGTGAAGACAATGACCGATTCGCTGCATGTCGGGCCGATCCTGCTCGGCGCCGCCTCGCCGGCCCACGTCCTGACGCCGTCCGTCACCTCGCGCGGCATCGTCAACATGGCGGCGATCGCAACGGCCGAAGCCGTGCAGCGGAGCGGTTGAGAGCGGCGCCCGTGACTGGGAAGCGGATCAGGAGAGCCGGGCCACGGCCTTCGCGCGACCGATGAGCGGCAGTAGCGCGGCCAGTTCCGGCCCATGGTCCAGGCCGGTGAGCGCCAGCCGCAACGGCATGAACAGCGGCTTGCCTTTGCGACCTGTCGCTTCCTTTACCCGGCTCGTCCATTCGCGCCAGGTCTCGGGGCCGAAGTCGCCTTCCGGCAAAAGCTCCCGTGCGGCTTCGACGAAGGCCCGGTCGTCGCGGGACAGGTCCGGATTGTCCGCCAAATCGCCGAAGACGACGCGCATCCATTCGGCGGCATCGGCCAGCTTCGCGCAATTGCCGCGCACGGCCTGCCAGAACATTTCGCCCCGATCGCCCGGCACACCCATGGCCGCGAGACGCTCGGCGACCACCGCGTAAGGCAGCCCATGGACGATCTCACCATTCAGTCGATCGAGTTCGGCGGGATCGAACTTCGAGGCGGACGACGAGACGTCTTCGAAGCGCAGACGTTCGGCCAAGGCGTCGAGATCCGGCATCGCCTCGATGGAGCCGGACAGCCCGACCAGAACCGCCAGCGAGGCAGCGGCCATCGGTTCGTAGCCGGATTCGCGCAACGACTTAAGCGACAGGGCGCCGGTGCGTTTCGACAGCCCCTCGCCGCCGATCGCGGTCAGCAAATTGTGGTGACCGAAGACCGGCGCGTCGAGCGATAATGCGCGGAAGATGGCGATCTGGACGCCGGTGTTGGTGACGTGATCGTCGCCGCGAATGACATGGGTGACGCCCGTATCGCCGTCGTCGACGATCGAGGGAAGCGTGTAGAGGTAGCTGCCGTCGGCGCGCATCAGGACGGGATCGGACAACGAGCCGAGATCGACGGTCTGCGGGCCGCGAATGAGATCGTCCCAGTGGATGTCGGTGCGCTGCGGCGCGTGCGGGTCGGATGTGAAGTTCGGCAGCAGGAATCGCCAGTGCGGACGGCGGCCCTCCGCCTCGAAGGCCTGCTTCTCCGCGTCTGACAGCCGCAACGCCTCGCGGCCATAGACCGGCGGCCGATTGCGCGCCGCCAGGCGCTTGCGCTTGCGGTCCAATTCGTCCGGAGTCTCGTAGCAGGGATAGAGAAGCCCAGCCCGCTTCAGCCGCTCGGCGGCGGCGGCATAATGGTCGAGCCGTTCCGACTGCCGGATGACCGCATGCGGCGCGATCCCGATCCAGGCGAGATCGGTCTCGATCATGTCGGCGAATTCCCGGCGCGACCGCTCCATGTCGGTGTCGTCAAAGCGCAGGACGAAACGGCCGCCCTGGTTCATCGCGAACAGCCAGTTGAACAGCGCGGTGCGCAGATTGCCGATATGGAGGTGGCCGGTGGGCGACGGGGCGAAACGAACGATGACGGTCATGGCTCTGCCCTACTGAACCCGGACGCCGCTGGCAATCGGCGAAGCCGGCGGGAAACGCCGGTCAGGACCAGCGTGATCGCGGTACAAAACACCGCCATGAGATTGATCAACAGCGGATAAGGAACGCCGATATCCATCAGGATGCCGCTCAGCCCCGGCCCAAGGGCGCTTCCGAACACCATGACCGCCAGGACCAGGGAGCGCACCGCGCCGAGATGGCGCACGCCATAGATCTCCGGCCACAGCGCGCCGAAGAGCGTTGCGGCGAAGCCCTGCGAGATGCCGAGAAACATCATGAAGACGAAGATCGAGGCCTCGGCGGTGAAATTGGCGGCGACCAGGGTGGCGAAGGTCATCGGGATCAAGAAGAATGGCAGCAGCCGCACGGCAGAGAAGCGGTCGATCAGCCAGCCGCAGACGAGCGCGAACACCACCGTCGTCGCCGACATCACCGCGAAGCCTGAGGCGAACAGCTCCAGCGGCCAGCCGCGCAATTCGGTCAGATAGACCTGGTGGAAGAACAGCGTCGTGCCGATGAAGGACGGAGCCACGACGCCCATCGCGAGAAGATAGAAGGTCGGGCTCCGAAGGACCTCCGCGACGGTCCAGTCGGGCACGTCGAGTTGCGCCGAGCCGACCGGCTCCAACGACTGTGGATCGCGCTCGCGGCGGGTCAGCAGCGCGATGGCCGGCAGCGCGACGAGCAGCAGGACGATCGTGCTTGCCGCCCATGCGCCCCGCCAACCGATCATTCCCGCGCTCATTACGAAGACAAGCGGCAACAAGGCTTCGCCAGCCTGGAAACCGGGGGTGACGAGCGATATCGCCCGGCCGCGATTGGCCACGAACCATCGGCCGGTGGCGGTGAAGGCCGTCTGGCTCATCATGCCCTGCCCGAACAGGCGCAACAGGTAGATCGAAAGCAGCAGGAACGGCACCGACGTCGACGACGACAGCACCAGGGTGGCCGTGGCGAGGCAGACAATTGTCGCGGCGGCGACGAGCGAAGCGCGAAACCTGTCCAGCACCCGGCCGAGAAATGGTAGCGTCGCCGCGCTGCCGAGCGTCGCCATCATGTAGATCAGCCCGAATTCGCCATTGGTCAGCTCGAACTCGCGGCGAATCTCGCCATTCGACAGCGCGATGAAGAATGTCTGGCCGAAGGACGAGAAAAAGCAGAGCAGGAAACAGCCGCCGAGCCAACGCCCATTGCAGCCGATGAATTTGAGAAAGGACACGCGGAACCCTTCGAAGGACGGACCTTTGAATACGCACAAGGATCTCGCTGTCCAAGCCCTATGTCGAAGACGAGCTCAGAGGATCGCGCGGCCTGTTCGTTCGGAATATTTTGCGCGACGAGCGAATGCGGGCTCGGCGTCCTTCGCCGGCGACGGTCAGTCCTTACCCTAGATGCGGGCGCGCAATGCCGTCACCAGAAAGAGCATCAGGAACGAGGCCGCAAAGGCATATACGCCCATCGCGACGATCATGTCCGGGAACCCTACGCCAAGATCGATCAACCAGCCGCTGACTCCCGGGCCGAGCGCGGTCGAAAAAACCATCATCGCCGTCACCGCGGCCTTGATCGCGCCCAGGTGAGCCACGCCGTAAAGCTCCGGCCAGATCGCGCCGAACGCCGAGGCGTAGAGGCCGAACGATATCCCCATGCAGGCCATGTAGACGAGGACCATCGACGCTGAATGACCCAGACCAATCGCGAGATTGGCGGCGGCGACGAACGCCAGCATGACGGGAAGAAGCGCGGCGGAACCGAAACGATCGATCAGATGCCCTGACGCGAAGGTCGAGAGGATCGCGAAAATCGAAAGCACCGGCGTCGCGCCCGCGAACTGGCCGAGCGACCAACCCCGCAATTCTGTCAGATAGACCTGATGGAAAAACACCGTCGTGCCGATGAAAGGCGGCGCGAGAATGCCGGTAAGCAGCAACCAGAACATGGGGTCGCGCAGCGCTTCGCGACGGGTCCACTGTCGACTGGAGATACGACCCTCAATCTCGACGGGGCTTGGCGTTCGCGGTACGCGCATGAGAAAATAGACCGAAGGCAGGACAATCGCTGCAAGAATGACGGCGTTGACGAGCCATCCCCCGCGCCATCCAACGAAAGCGGCGATCGCCACGAAGCTGACCGGCATGATGCCCTCGCCGACTTGATGCCCCAGCGCGGCGATCGAGACCGCCTTGCCGCGATCGGCCGAAAACCAACGGCCCACGGCCGTCATCGCCGTATGCCCCATGAGGCCTTGGCCGAACAGGCGAATGCCGGCAATGGCGCCAAACAGGAATACGACACTCGGCGCCCAGGCCATCAGCACCATTGATGCGGCCAAGCCGACGATCACGAAAAGCGCGTAGCGTTCGATCCGGACCGTGTCGATCAATCGCCCGAAAAAGGGAATGAAAGCCGCGCTGGACAGCGTGGCCGCCATATACAGCCAGCCGAACTGGCCGTGACTGAGCTCGAGTTCGTCTCGGATGCCGCCGCTCGACAGGGCAATGTAAAATGTCTGACCGTAACTCGAGAACAGCGTGCACACGAACCCGCCTGCCAGCCAACGGCCATTTTGTCCAAGGAAGGAAAGGAAGGTCATGGAAGGTCCGAACGGCATGGCCGGTGCGGCCCCTGCCGCGACGATCTCTTTACCTGCCATATCATCGTTCTAGGGGCTAACTCCAAGCGGATCAGACAGCCAAGCCGACGGGCGAGCCGGTGGCCAGCAGCCAGCCGAAGAGCAGCAACCCGGCGGCGATGAAGACGACGCCGAAAACGAGCTGCCGCGCGGCATAGCGCCGCTCGGGTTCCAACTCCGCCCCAAACGCATCGCGCTTCATCGCCCGAAAGTAATCTCCGAACTGGAAGCTCGGCCGGTGTCCGGCGACTTTCCAGATCCGCCGCATCGCCAGGAAATAGCGCAGCAGAAACAGCGCGCCGACCGCAAGCGTGGCGGTTGCGATGGTGTCGAGCGGCGGGATCTCGAACATCTCACGCACCATCCCGGAAGCGATTGGTGATCGGATAGCGGCGGTCGCGGCCGAAATTCTTGCGCGTCACCTTCACTCCAGGCGCCGATTGCCGGCGCTTGTACTCGGCGATGTAGAGAAGCCGCTCGATGTGGCGCACGGTGTCCCGGTCGAAGCCGCGCTCGACCAACTCATCGACGCCGCCATCATGTTCCACGAGATGCTGAAGGATCGCATCGAGGACCTCGTACGGCGGCAGCGAATCCTCGTCCTTCTGATCTTCGCGCAGCTCCGCCGATGGCGGCTTGTCGATGATCCGCTCGGGTATCACGATGCCGTCCGGCCCCAGACATTCTTTGGGCCGGTGCGCGTTGCGCCAGCGCGCCAGGCGAAACACCTCGGTCTTGTAGAGATCCTTGATCGGATTGAAGCCGCCATTCATGTCGCCGTAGAGCGTCGCGTAGCCGACGCTCATCTCGCTCTTGTTGCCGGTGGTGACGACCATCGAGCCGAACTTGTTGGAGATCGCCATCAGGATGGTTCCACGCGTGCGGCTTTGGAGATTTTCCTCGGTGATGTCGGCTGGCCGGCCGGCGAACATCTCGGCCAATGCGCTGGTGAAGCCCTCGACGGGATCGGCGATCGGCACGATGTCGTAGCGCACGCCGAGCGCCTCGGCGCAGGCCGCCGCATCCTCCAGGCTGGTCTCGGCGGTGTAGCGGTAGGGCAGCATGACACAGTGGACGCGCTCCGCGCCCAGCGCGTCGACCGCGAGCGCAGCGACGATCGCCGAATCGATGCCACCGGACAGGCCCAGAACGACGGATTTGAAGCCGTTCTTGTCGACATAGTCCCGCAGGCCCAGCACGCAGGCCCGCCACACCGCCTCGTCCGATTCGGGCATCGCCGCCGTCTCGCCGTTCTGGCAAGCCCAACCCGTCTCCCCTCTTCGCCATTCGGTGAGGTAAACGCCGGATTCCAGCCGCGGCAATTGGAAGGCCAAGCTCCGGTCGCCGTTAAAGGCGAAGGAGCCGCCGTCGAAAACGAGATCGTCCTGTCCGCCGACCTGGTTGGCGTAGACCAGCGGAAGATCGGTCTCGATCACCTGGCGCAGCGCAACCTGGTGCCGAACATCCATCTTGCCACGATAGAACGGCGAACCATTCGGCACGAGCAGGATCTCGGCCCCGGATTCGGCCAGCGTCTCGCCGACGCCGAGGTCGCCCCAGATGTCCTCGCACACCGGAATGCCGAGTCTGAGGCCACGAAAATTCACTGGTCCGGGCATCTCGCCAGCCTGAAACACCCGCTTTTCGTCGAATTCCCCATAATTCGGCAAATCCACCTTGGAGCGCCATGTGACGACGCGACCTTGATCGAGGACGGCCACGGCATTGAACAGCCCCTCCCCGGTTCGTAGCGGACACCCGATCACCATGCCGGGGCCGCCATCCGCCGTCTCTCTCGCCAGTGCCTCGATCGCTTCCAAACATGCTTCGATAAAAGCTGGCTTGAGGACGAGATCCTCGGGCGGATAACCGGCGATGAAGAGCTCTGTGAAGAGGATCAGATCGGCGCCCTTGGCCGCCGCGTCCGCCCTGGCATTGCGGGCCATCGCGAGATTGCCCGCAATGTCGCCAACGGTTGGGTTCAACTGGGCGATGGCCAACTTCAAATGGTCGTCGATAGTTTCCACGGCCTTGCCCGGCTCCCCTGCGACAAATCATCATGCAAACGGACGAATGGCATACCCGAAACCGTCAACTGGCCTCATACCAAGCCGCGCTCGACGGCGCGAGCCCGTTCGCACGTGGCGACAGGAGACGGATAAGGCGCACGGGCGACGCCGATCGTTGCGACTTTCCACTTTTTTGCGCCTCAAAACTCTGCGACAAGCGCGCCACGTCGAACTGCGACGGGATGGTCGATCGCGCTTGCGGCCGTCACCATCCGGACGCGCGGAGCCGCTGTGTACGAAATCCTGAGCCTCATCGGACAGTTCGGACCGATCATCGTCCTGGCCGGAACCTTCTTCGAGGGCGAGGTCTTCGCGATCATCGGCGGCTTTCTGGCCTATCGCGGATCCTATCCGTTCGAGATGATGATCGCGCTGGCCTTCGCCGGCTCTTTCGTCGGCGACCTCTCGGTCTTCCTGTTCGCCCGCTTTTCGTCGAATCACCGTTGGGTGGCGCGGTGGCGCAGCCGGCGGAAATTCGCCAAGGCGCTCGAACTGGTCGAGCGCTACCAAGCCTATTTCGTCATCGTGAACCGGTATATTTACGGCTTACGCATGCCAGGCCTCATCGCTCTCGGCCTGTCGCGCATCTCGATCACGCGCTTCGTCCTGCTCAACCTGTTCGGCGCGGCGCTCTGGGCCGGCATCTTCACGATGGTCGGCTATGTCTTCGGCTATTCGATCGGCTCCGTCTTCGCACATCTCCAAGTGATGGAGCGTGGCGTCGGAATCGTGTTGATCGTCATCGCGGTCGCGCTCGCCGGCTGGTTCGCATGGCGCCAGTGGGGCCCGGTCTTCATGCGGCGCGCGCGGAACCGGCGCGGTGAGCGATTAGCGCCTGGCTCGAAGCGTCGCCCCACCGATCCCGACCTGCGGTAATCGGGTTCGATCGCCGCAGCTTGGTTTGACGCTCTCTGTCCGCTCAAATCCCGATCGCGGTCTCTCCTCGGTCGAGAATCAGAGGAATGATCAGATCCTCCTCGTCGGCGAGATGCCGCACCAGGCGGTCTAGCAAGCGCTCGCTGGCATCGGCGTAAGCGTCTGAGGCCCTGCGTGCGTCATCGCGGGGTTGCCCGCCGGAGCCGATCTCCACCGCCAGGAAACGATTGGCCGTCTCGGCCGTCGCCAGGAGGTCCCGGTGTATCACATCGTGATCGGCCTCAAGCAATTCAAAGCCGTGAGCGAGCTTGCGTTCCGCGCGCTGAAACACCGGAAAATAATGCTGATCCTCGATCCCGTGGTGGTCTTCCAGCTGGGTGAGGAAGAACTGCAGCCGCGGCGCGAACCATTGCCGAAAGGGACCCATCGCGACCGTGCCCTCGCGCTGCTGGGACAACGCCCCTTGAAGGGCGGGGCCGAGCTCGCGGAACATGTCGTGCCGCTGCAGCCAGAAGCGCGCCGTTGCGCCGAGATTTTGATGCCCCGTCCAGATCTCGCGCGGATAGCGATCCAGCAGGTCGCGCAAATCCGCCGGCAGTCCGGTGCGGGTATCGAGATCGAAAACGCTCTGGTCCATCGGATAGGCGATTGCCCCATTCCCTTCCGCTTTGCCGCAGGCTCCTCAGGCGAAGGTGAAGGCCTCCATGGAGAGCACGCCGAAATCGCGGCTGCCATGCAGCTTCCTCGCCGTCGCATCCGCTCCAGCCGCACCGATCGCCACGTATAGCGGCATCAGATGTTCGTCGGTCGGATGATTCTCAACCGCAAAAGGCGCCCTCGCCCGATAATCGGTGAGCGCCTCGCGGTCACCGGCGATGACCCGCTCGCTCATCCAGTTGGCGAACTCCGCGACCCAGGCCGGCGTTTCCGCCTGCCGCTCGCCTTGCTGAATCCGCGCGAACGCCTCACGCAGATTGTGGGTGAACGAGCCAGACCCGACGACCAGAATACCTTCATCGCGAAGCGGCTTCAGCGCCTCGCCCAGCGCGAGATGATGTGATGGTCCTTGCGCCGGATCGACCGAAATCTGTACGACCGGGATGTCCGCATCCGGATAGGCGAGGATCAGCGGCACCCAGGTGCCGTGATCGAAGCCGCGTTCGGTCGCGACCTCCGCCGCGAAGCCATCATCCGTCAGTGCCTGGACGACGCGACCGGCAAGCGCCGGGTCGCCCGGCGCCGGATAGCGCATCTCATAGAGGCGCCGATCGAAGCCGCCGAAATCGTAAATCGTCTCCGGCCGTTCATCACCTGACACGAGGACCCTGTTCTCTGCTTCGAAATGGGCGCTGGCGACGACGATCGCCCTGGGGCGCGGCAGGTTCGCGGCCAAGGTACGCAGAAACCGCGTCGCTTCGGTCTCGGCAATCGCGATATCGGGCGATCCGTGTGAGATAAAGAGGCTGGGAAAAGACGCCATCACGGCAACTCCGTTGATCACCGCCAAGCTAACGCCGAGCCGGCATCAACGTTAGCCACCGGAAACCCGACGCAGCGTTTACCGTTCGCGGTCGCCCTCACCCGCTAGGAGCCGACCACCGTTTGGCCATCGCCTTCGGGAAACTGCTCGAGCCCGTCGTCGATGTCGTAGAAATCGGCCTTGCTGGCCGTGAAGATATGATGCGACGGGGCGAGCCCGCTCGGCTGGTCGAACGCCCCGGCCAGGATCGAGGTCTGGTCGAGGCCGTCGTGCTTCCAGAACAGCGGCGTGCCGCAGGTAGAACAAAAGCCGCGCCGCGCGTCGGGCGACGACCGGTACCAGGCAAGCGTCTGGCCAGTGACCGACAGACGGTCGTCGGCGACGCTTGTCGCGGCATAATGCAGACCGGAATGCCGGCGGCATTGATCGCAATGGCAGAAGATGACCGGTCTGACCGGTCCCCGGGTCTCGAACCGGACGCCGCCACAGAGGCAGCGTCCAGCGCGAATGGTGTCATCCGTCGGCATCACCAACACCCGAGCTCCAGTCCCCGGCCGCGCGTTAGAAATTCGCCGCCTGCTTTGGCGCGTTCGCGGCGTGATCCTTCTTGACCAGTTCGGCCACCAGGAAGGCGAGTTCCAGCGCCTGGTTGGCGTTCAGCCGCGGATCGCAATGGGTGTGGTAACGGTCCGACAGATCCTCGGCCAGGACCGGCCGGGCGCCGCCGGTGCACTCGGTCACGTCCTTGCCGGTCATCTCGATATGGATGCCGCCGGCATGGGTTCCCTCGGCGCGATGTATGTCAAAGAATCCCCGCACTTCGGCGAGGATCCGGTCGAACGGCCGCGTCTTGTAGTGGTTGAGCGTGATCGTGTTGCCATGCATCGGATCGCACGACCAAACCACCTTGCGTCCCTCTTTCTCGACTGCGCGGATCAGCTTCGGCAGATGCGCCTCGACCTTCTCATGACCGAAGCGCGTGATCAGCGTCAGCCGGCCCGACGTGTTCTCCGGGTTCAGCTTGTCGATCAGCCGCAGCAATCCATCGGCTTCCATCGAGGGGCCGCATTTCAGGCCGACCGGGTTCTTGATGCCCCGGCAGTACTCGACATGCGCATGATCTTCCTGACGGGTGCGGTCGCCGATCCAGATCATGTGGCCGGAGGTCGCGTACCAGTCGCCGGAGGTCGAATCGACGCGCGTGAACGCCTCTTCATAGCCAAGCAGCAGCGCTTCGTGGCTGGTGAAGAAATCGGTCTCGCGCAGCGAGGGATGGTTCTCCGCGTCGATGCCGATCGCCCGCATGAAGTTCATCGTCTCGGAAATCCGATCCGCGAGCTGGCGATAACGCTCCGCCTCGGGGCTGCCGGCCACAAAGCCGAGCATCCACTGATGGACATTGTCGAGATTGGCGTAGCCGCCCTGCGCAAAGGCTCTGAGCAGGTTCATCGTCGCGGCCGACTGGCGGTAGGCCATCACCTGCCGCTCAGGATTGGGGATGCGAGAGGCCTCGTCGAACTCGATGCCGTTGATGATATCGCCGCGATAGGAGGGAAGCGTCTTGCCGTCCTTGGTCTCGCTGCCCGACGAGCGCGGCTTGGCGAACTGGCCGCCGATGCGTCCAATCTTCACAACCGGTTGCGCCGCGGCGAAGGTCAGCACCACCGCCATCTGCAGGAAGGCGCGGAAGAAATCACGGATGTTGTCGGCACCGTGTTCGGCGAAGCTCTCGGCGCAGTCGCCGCCCTGCAGCAGAAAGGCCCGACCCTCGGCGACCTCGGCTAGCGATCGGGTCAGCTTGCGCGCCTCACCTGCAAAAACCAGCGGCGGAAAGCTCGCCAGACGCTTTTCGGTTTCGGCCAGCGCGTTCGGGTCCGGATAGTCCGGCACCTGCTCGATGGGCATTGAGCGCCAGCTCGATGGTGTCCAGTCCTTCGCCATAACCATGTCTCCTGACCGGGCACTTCCCGGTCGTCTCTTGTCTTGTCGTGATCCGAAATCCCGGCTGTCAGGCTCGCTCGCCCCGACACGCCGGCGGCGTTTAAACATTTCTACGCCGCTTTGTCATCCTTTGCACGGCGCCTGTCTCGCGGCGGCTTCAATCCGGATCGACGAACCGGGCGCCGCGATCGACCACGAGGCGGTCGAAAAGATCCGCCTCTTGCCGGTCCAGACTGACCGCCCGCGGATAACGCGGCTCTGCCCGATCGCGTAGAACGGCTGTCTCGAAGCCATGCGTCTCATCGACGAAACGCCGCAATCCGGCCGCACCGTAGAGCGCATGGAACCCTTGCATCACCGCGTCGAGGTAGCTCTGCAGGATGGCTGCCTGCATATCACTCGCATCGGCCGCGCCGCGATGCGCCTCGTAGATGTAGAGCGGCACGCCGGTGACCGGCGGCGCCTCGATTTCAAGGCGGGCGAGATCGACGATGCGCCGACTGTAGCCGGCCTCGCGTTCGTCCACCGACGGCAGATGATCAGCGAGATCGTAGACCACAACGCCTTCGACCGCGTGGGTGTCGGATGGATGGACCGATAGCAGCGCCATCGCGGCGCTCGCCTCGCGCGGTAGCCAGAACCGCCGCCAGCCCTCGACGCGGGCGCGGCGAATGCCGAGAAACTTGGTGCGCAGGGTCCGCCTGTTGACCAAGGATCCGTAGCCGAAATAGGCGACGATACGCCCCTCGGCTGCCAGCCGCGGAAGGTCCGGGTGGTCTTCGTGGATGTCCATTGAAACGGCTCTACCGGATCATCGCGGCGGATCAGGCGGCGACCTTCTCGCCCTTACGGACCCGATAATTCGGCTCATACATCGTCACCAGTTCCTCGGCCGCCGTAGGATGCACGGCCATGGTCGCGTCGAACTGAGTCTTCTTCACGCATGCCTTGATGGCGATGCCGATCAACTGCGCCATCTCGCCTGCCTCGGGCCCCAAAATATGGGCCCCGACCACGGTGTCGTCGTCCGCGTCCACTACCAGCTTCATCAGCATGCGGTCGGGCCGGCCGGCCAGGATGTTCCGCATCGGCCGGAAGATTGTCTTGTAGACGTCGAAATTCTCGAGGTTCTTTTCCGCATCGTCTTCCGACATGCCGACCGTCGCGATTTGCGGATGCGAAAAGACGGCGGTGGGGATGTTGACGTAGTCCGGCCGCGTCGGATTGTCCTTGAAGACGGTCTCGATGAAGCACATCGCCTCGTGGATCGCCACCGGCGTCAACGGAACCCGGCCGATCACGTCGCCCAGCGCATAGACGTTGTCGGCGCTGGTCTTCAGGTGCTCATCGACGAGGACGCAGCCCTTTTTATCCGTTTGCACGCCCGCCTTGTCGAGGTCGAGCGTCTCAGTACTCGGCAAGCGCCCAAGCGCCAGCATGATCTGGTCGCCCTCCCAGCAGGAACCATCGGACAAGGTGGCGCGAAGCCCGCCGTCGTCCTTGCGTTCCACATTGCCGAAAACCGTCTTGTTGATGATCTTGATGCCCTTGTTCTCGAGCTCGGCATGAAGCAGGCGACGCACATCCATGTCGAAGTGCTGCAGAATCTCCAAACCGCGATACAGGACGGTGACCTCGACGCCGAGAGCGTTGAAAATGCATGCGAACTCGATGGCGATATAGCCGCCACCGGCAATGATGATCTTCTTCGGCAGTTCGGCGAGGTCGAAGGCCTCGTCCGACGTAATGCAGAGTTCGCGCCCAGCCAGCGCTCCATGCGGATTCGGATAGCCGCCGACGGCGATCAACACCTTGTCGGCTGTCACTGTACGATCCGCATTGACCAGGCGGATCGTGTGGGCATCGTCGAACACGGCGGTGTCGCGAATGATCTCAGCCCCAGCCTTTTCCAGTCCAGCCTGATAGATGCCATTCAGGCGGCGCACCTCGGCATCGCGATTGCGCTTCAATACGCTCCAGTCGAACGTCGTCTCCCCAACCGACCATCCATAGCCGGCGGCATCCTCGAAATGCTCGGCATATTCGCCGGCATAGACCATCAGCTTCTTCGGTACGCAGCCGCGATTGACGCAGGTTCCGCCGAGATGGTCGTTTTCGGCAACGGCCACTCGATATCCCATCTGGGCGGCAAGGCGCGCGGCGCGAACGCCGCCCGAGCCACCGCCAATGACGAAGAGGTCGTAGTCATATGATGTCTGGGTCATGCGTGGCTTCCGTCTGTTGCAACCATTGCCGGATCGAGCATTGTCGGCCAGCGCGGGAAAAGCCGCGGCCGGCCGCGGCCCCCGTCGAGCATTGGCGTTAGCAAAAAGGGCGGCCGAATGACCACCCTTTTCACCTCATCGGCCGGTTGCCGTTTTCGTGAAGCCCCGCAATCGGGCACTGCCCTGTTACTGGGCCGGGGTCGCAGAATCCGCGCTCGCGGCGGCCGGAGCCGCGTTTGCCGCCGGGGCGATCTGGCGTATGCCCTCGATCGCGCTCTGGCGCAGATCTCGCACGATGCCATTGCTCCAGACCTCGGCGGCGCCAAGCATTTCGCGTGTTGCGAGGGGTCCCTGCGCCAACAGCTTCTTGCCGGCTTCCGAGTTGTAGAACTGGCCGATCTGCTGCAGTTCCTCCTCGGTGAACAGCTTGGCATAGACGCGCGCGACCTCGTTTTCCAGGTCGCCACGCCGCGGCGCGAGCGCCAGTGCCCTCTCGTCGACCATGTCGGATATTTCGGTCTGGCGGTCGGGATTGTTGCCGATCAGTTCGGACTTGATCTGCGTCGCGGCGTTGAGAAGGATATTGTCGAACTGGTCGGTCGCGTCGATGGCCTCGATCGCGCCGCGGGCAGCGGCAAGGTGCGAGTCCGAGATGTCCTGCGCAAGCGCCGTTACCGGCAGCATCAAGACCAAAGCCGCGACCATCAGTCGGGTCCGGCGCGTCAATTCGCTGAAGATCATGAAATCTATGTCTCCGTTCGATTTATCTCGCGCGCCGATCGGGCTGCCGCATCTGGCGCTTGAGTATTGGATTTCGGTGCGTTCTGGCAAGGGGCGGCCGCCGGTCGCATGGCGAGACAGCTCACGTGGTCAGGGTCTCGATCCCGCGTTCGGACGCGAGAATCGCCTCGCTCGCCAGACCGATGAAGAGGCCATGCTCGACGACACCAGGAACCTGGTGCAGCGCAAGCGAGAGCGCTTCTGGATCGGGAATGCGGCCAAAAGATGCGTCGAGAATCAAGTGCCCGCTGTCCGTGATGAACGGATCCGCGCCGCGCCGCCGAAGGTTCATCTCGCTCTCGAGCCCGAGGCTGGCCGCAGCCTTCTGGATGGCGAGATAGGTCGCCATCATTCCGAAGCCGTTGATTTCGATCGGCAGCGGAAAGGCGCCGAGCGTTTCGACTTTTTTGGAAGCGTCGGCGATCACCAGCATCCGGTCGGAGGCGGCCGCGACGATCTTCTCGCGCAGCAGCGCCCCGCCGCCACCCTTGATGAGGCGCAGTTGGCCATCGACTTCATCGGCGCCGTCGATGGTCAGATCGAGCTGCGGCACGGTCTCCAGCGTCGCGGTCGGCACGCCGAGTTCGCGGCAAAGCGCTTCGGTGCGGTCCGACGTCGTGACGCCGACCACGTCAAGTCCGGCACGCACACGATCAGCGAGAACCCGGACGAAGGCCTCGGCCGTCGATCCCGTGCCGATACCCAGGCGCACGCCATCCTCGACATGGCCGAGAGCCGCCTCGCCCGCCATGGTCTTCAGTTTCGCCGCGTCCTTCATCAGCCCTGGGTCCCTCCTTGGTTATGGGGCTGCTCTAGCCTTTATCGGCTTGGCTGTCGATCAACCCGGCGACGCGCGTCCAGTTGACCGCGAGAGCGTGCCGAGCGAAGGGACTGCGGGTCCGGCGAAGGAACCGTCGCGACCTCACGAGCAAGGGGAGTCATTCATTCATGGCGAGAGTCGCTGTCTTCGATCTCGACGGAACGCTGGTCGACACGGCGCCGGACCTCGCCGCAAGCCTCAACCATTGCCTTGCGGCTGCCCGGATGCCGGCGATGTCGCTCGACATGATCCGTCCTTATGCCGGACATGGCGCCCGCATCATGCTGCAGGAAGCCTATCGGCGGGACGGTCGCCCTCTTCCTGACGAGGAACGGAAAGAGCAGACGGCACGGTTCCTGGCGCATTACGAAGCGAACATCGCCGTCGCCTCGGTGCCATTTCCCGGGGCCGTGGCGGCGATGGACCGGCTGGCGGAGGCCGGCTTCAGGCTCGCCATCTGTACCAACAAATACGAGCGCCTCGCGCAGCTGCTCTTGTCCGAAATCGCCCTTGCGGACCGTTTCGCGGCGATTTGCGGGTCCGATACCTTTGCGAGGCGCAAGCCGGATCCCTCGCATCTCACCGGAACGATCGAACAGGCCGGCGGACGCTGCGACGCGTCGATCATGATCGGCGACACGTCGACCGATATCGACGCCGCCGCTGCCGCCGGCATTCCATCGATCCTTGTGGATTTCGGCTATGCGCCCGATGCAAAGGCCCGCGCCCTGGCGAGCTTCATTCTCGACGATTACGCGCACCTGGACGCCGCGCTCGCCGGCCGTCTGATCGGCTCGCCGACTCACGTAACTTAAATCCTGGCGCCGTCCCCAAGCGGGATGTTGACGAGCACGACCCGACGGCTCTATATCGCGGCACCTTCCCGGCGGCTACGGTCGCCCAGGCGGGGCGCGTAGCTCAGCGGGAGAGCACCTCGTTCACACCGAGGGGGTCACAGGTTCAATCCCTGTCGCGCCCACCATTTATTTCAATGACTTAGATGGTAATAGCCGCCAGCCGACATTGGCTGCCCCACCGTTTCAGGCGGCTTTGCGTGGCCGTACCGGTCGCGCCAGATTCTCCAGCCTGGCCAGCAGCAAGCCGCTGGAAGCGACCGCCATCGTGATCGGACACTTATCGATAGTCTGCATCCCGCCGCTGATCGACTTCGTCGGCAAGCCCGAACTGTTCCTGGCGACGATCGAGCGTGGATACGTGGCTCGCAATCGCCGCCGTCATCGACTTGCCTCGCAAAATGCGGGGCAAGGCCACCATGACGGCGACTTGACGCGAAGCATGATACCGATAATCGATCTGCTGGTCCGAGCAGGCGATCTACGCGGCGGCCCGATGAACGCAGTTCACTCGCCTATTCCTGCCGTCGCCGTTCAAAATGACCGCGGCAAGCCGAGCACGTGCTCGGCGACATAGGAGAGGATGAAATTCGTCGAGATCGGCGCGACCTGATAAAGTCGCGTCTCGCGGAATTTGCGCTCGATATCGTATTCCTCGGCGAACCCGAAACCGCCATGGACCTGCATGCAGACGTTGGCCGCCT
>CANKZU010000014.1 GCA_947488615.1 uncultured Aurantimonas sp. | reverse complement strand
TTTCTCTTCATCTGTCCGTCCTTCAATCAAGGGCCGGACTCTAATCTCAGATGGAGGAAAAACTCAGTGGCAGGTCATCTTGCCAACAAAGGTATGTTGAGGATATCTGGAGAAAACCTATCGCAAAAATTTGCACGGGAAATAATGCCGGCTGCTACTAATCGAGTTACTTTGAACGATTCAATTGATATGACTGAGCTACACCGACACATCAAATCGCGTGACCGTGTTAAGAAGGCTACGAAAGCCGGATTATCTCAGACCCAATCGCCTCATAGCAGGCGGCCATGAACGCCGCCGTGAACTTGCCCCGCGATTGCCCGGTTCGTCTGGCCTGCTTCCTACGCTTCGATCTGACGAATGAGCTTCGGTAGCTCGCGGCACTTGAAGCGATAGATATGCGGTCGCTTGGGCGGGATGTTGCGCGGCGGGTCGGCATAGCCGAAGATCGCCAGCGTGTGGTCCACATGCCGTATCTGGGCTTTCACAGCCGCTTTCTGCCGATCGAGGTCCATCATCTGCCCAGCAAGCTCGGCTCGCTTGGCGACCAATGCGGATATGACGTGCGGCTCTCCCATCCCCGGATTATCGCCCGGCGAGGGTGTTCCGGGCTATAGGGATGTTGGTGCATCTGCTACATAAGGGCGGGTACATCTTACGCAACGGATAAGGCCGCCAGGAAGCTATGACGCGGGATCAGTCCTGGACCAGGCGAATCGGCTTGTGAGCGCCGGCGGAAGGATTTCGGGCGCAATCCTGCGGATACCGTGCGTCGCCGTCGCATCGTGCTGGATCGATTTTAGTTCGTCCAACTCTGCCGACTGAACCGCGAAGGACGCTCCCTTGTCGTCGTCCTGCTCATCCGCAATGTCGAGAAAGCGGATTCCCGCGAACATCGCTCGCCGGTAGACAAGGCGGGCGGGACGCGCCTGCTGGTCTTCTCCGACCCGAATCTCGAACGCCTTCGGCAGGTGCGCGGCCTCGTCGATGGTCAACAGCGCGCCGGTCGCCGAGAGATTGCGCACGATGCAATCGAAGGTCGAGAAGCCGCCGTTGAAGATCACCTTGGCGCGCTTGAGCGTCCGCATGCGCTGGGCGACGCGGCGTTCCGAGCCATCGGGTTCGAGTTCTGGGAGCGCTGCCATGAGGGCCTCCGGGACAATCTGGAAGCGGAATTATCCCAGACAGTCCTTTGCAAATGCTGAAGCTGGCCGAAACATTTTGACATTGTCGATCATGGCCCTTCGCCACTCGGCCGAAACCAAAACTCTCGCAACGAAAAACGACGACGGCCGGGCAATCCTGCTGCCCGGCCGTCCGATGTTCGATCCTGTGTGATAGACGTGGCCCGGCCTAGTTGCGGGCCTTGTCGACCAGTGCGCCGGACTTGATCCAGGGCATCATGCCGCGCAGCTTCTCGCCGACTTCCTCGATCTGGTGGACATCGTTCATCCGGCGGATGCCCTTGAAGCGCGCCGCGCCCGAGCGGTATTCCTGCATCCAGTCCGAGGTGAACTTTCCGGTCTGGATGTCATGGAGCACGCGCTTCATCTCGGCCTTGGTCTCGGCGGTTATGATACGCGGCCCGGAGACGTATTCGCCCCATTCGGCGGTATTCGAGATCGAATAGTTCATGTTGGCGATGCCGCCCTCATAGATCAGGTCGACGATCAGCTTGACCTCGTGCAGACACTCGAAATAGGCCATTTCCGGCGCGTAGCCGGCTTCCACCAGGGTTTCGAAACCGGCGCGGATCAGTTCGACCAGGCCGCCGCACAGCACCACCTGCTCGCCGAACAGATCGGTCTCGCACTCTTCCTTGAAATTGGTCTCGATGATTCCGGACCGGCCGCCACCGACGCCGCAGGCATAGGACAGCGCCAGATCGAGGGCGTTGCCCGAGGCGTCGCGATGCACCGCGACGAGGCACGGCACGCCGCCACCCTTCTGGTACTCGCCGCGCACCGTGTGGCCGGGTCCCTTCGGTGCGATCATCACCACGTCGACGGTGTCCTTCGGCTCGATCAGGCCGAAATGCACGTTGAGGCCATGGGCGAAGGCGATCGCCGCACCATCGCGAATGTTCGCGGCAATCTCGTCTTTGTAGATGTCGGCCTGTAGCTCGTCCGGCGCGGCCATCATCATCAGGTCGGCCCAGCCGGCAGCCTCGGCCACGGTCATCACCTTGAAGCCGTCGGCCTCGGCCTTCTTGGCCGTGGCCGAGCCCTGACGCAGCGCGACGGCGACGTTCTTGGCGCCGGAATCCTTCAGATTGAGCGCATGGGCGCGACCCTGGCTACCATAACCGATGATCGCGACTTTCCGCGATTTGATGAGATTGAGATCGGCATCCCGATCGTAATAGACGCGCATGTCGTGTCCTCCTAGTTGATGTCTGCGGCCATGATCGGCCGTTTCTCGTCCGCCCCGTAAAGGGCGAAGAACTGATCCGCGGCGCGCCGGGCGTCACGGTCGATATCGGCGGGCCGCAAATCGAGCGGTTCGCCGAGCAGAAGTCGGATCTGGACGTCGCGCACGACCAGGCCGAAGAAGGTCCGGAAGGCGGCATCGACGTCGTCCAAATCAAGGAATCCGGCCGCGCGCCCGGCCGCCAGCGCCGGCTTCAGCCGCCGGGCCATCGCGAACGGACCATTGGTCAGAACGATCGCCCCGAGATCGGCGGTCTTGGAGCCGGCCTCGGCGACTGCCAGCCGGTTGAGCGCGACCGAGGTCGGTCCGGAGATTACCGTCAGCCAGTCGCGTGCAAATTGGGCAAGGTCGGAGCGAAGCTGCTCGCGCGTGTCCCGCCCGGTGCGGGCCGGAACGCCGCGCACCTTGGCCGCCTGCCAGCGGACGGTCGCGGTCAGAAGACCATCACGGTCGCCGAACCATTTGTAGAGCGTTTCCTTGGAACAGCTTGCCGCCCGCGCCACTGCCGCCATGGTCAAGGGACGCCGCGCCGCGACGACGAGGCCCAGCGCCGCATCGAGGACGTCGCGCTGGCGCGCCGTCATCGTGTCGCTGTCGATATCCTCTATCGCCTGGACCCGTGCCACCCTTGCTGCTTCCCGTCCTGCTTGTGGTTCGCTGGTCCATCAGCCGTACCGTAACGTACGGTACGGCTCTCTAGCGGCAATGGCGGCAGTGATCAAGCCATCCGCAGAAAGGATTTCGGCAACGGCCCCGTGAGAGCCTTACGTCACGGGCACATCGGGTCAGCCGCCCTGCCCGCAGGCGCGGCAGAACCGGCGCACGGTCTCGGCCATACCGAATTCCAAAGCGTCGGCGGTCAATCCGTGACCGATCGAGACCTCGGCGAGGTCGGGGATGCGCGCGACCAGGGGCGGCAGGTTGGCGACCGTCAGATCGTGCCCCGCATTGACTCCGAGACCGGTCGCCAGCGCCGCGTCGGCGGTATGCCCGAGACGCTCGATCTCGAGCGCTGCGGCGTCCGGATCGTCATGGGTCGCGCCATAGGGTCCGGTGTAGAGTTCGACGCGATCGCAACCGGTCGCAGCGGCTGCCGCCAGCGCGTCCGGTTCCGGGTCGGCGAACAGCGAGACCCGGGCGCCCTCGCCCTTCAGGCCCGCGACGATAGACTTGAGGAATGCCGCCTCGGCGACGAAATCCCAGCCATGATCGGAGGTCGGCTGGGAGGGGTCGTCGGGCACCAGCGTCACCTGCTCGGGCCGCGCCGCACGAACGAGTTCCAGGAACTCCGGCGTCGGATAGCCCTCGATATTGAACTCGGCGCCGGGAAATTCCGTATCGATCAGCCGGCGGATGTCCGGCAGGTCGCAAAAGCGGATATGCCGCTGGTCCGGGCGCGGATGCACCGTCAGCCCATGCGCGCCGGCTTGCAACGCGATCCGGCCCAGCGCGGTCACGCTCGGCCAGGGCAGGTCGCGCCGGTTTCTGAGCATGGCGACGGCGTTGAGATTGACGGAGAGTTCGGTCGGCATGGCGGTCTCGTTCGGCGGCTAGAGCATCGGACCGAAAAGTGGATCCGGTTTTCGGATTATTCCGATGCTCAACCAAAGTGATAGAGCGTCTTTTGTGCGTCCGGATGGACGCACTGGCGCTCTTTTGCCGGCTCGGTAGCATAGAAGACGAAGGCTGTCCCTACTGGCCCTTCCCCAATGCCGCACACGGCCGCGCCTCGCCTGCGCGGGCACCGATTGAAAGGACATGGCGCTGATCGACGCAACGGCGCTTGCTCGCATTGACAGGCCGGGGGCTCCAGACCCTATTCTGAGTTTTCGGCGTTTTTGCCGGTGGTTCTGTGGGAGGATATGATGGGCGGCTCGAGATTTATCCCGATCGTGATTGCGGGTCTTGTGGGCTTGTTGATCGGCTGGTGGGCGGCACCGGACATCGACGAGGCCAGTGAGACCATGGCGGGACAGATCGAGGAGCTGAAGGCTCCGATCGGGCAAATCCAGACCAATGTGGAGGCGTTGAGCACCCGCCTCTCCGAGCCGGCCGTCGACACCGGCGATGGCGCGGCGACGGAAGCAGTCACCGTGCTGGGATCGCGCTTCGACCAACTGACGAACGAACTGCAAAGCCGCACCGACGCGATCACGCAGGCCGTCCAGGAGCAGGCCGGCCAGGCCGCCGGCGGCGTGGCTGCGAAGCTGGATGAAATCGCGGCCCAACTGAAGAGCCTCGAAGAACGGATCGCAACGAACGCGTCTCAGCCACCAGCGCCGTCCGGCGATGATCCGGCGGCGCTGGCCGAACAGATCGGTGCGTCCGGCGCCATCCTCTTGCCCGGTCAGGCGGCGATCTTCGGCGGCAGCACGGTGCGACTGTCGGCAATCTCGGCCGAAAACGGCAGCGCGACCTTGGCCGTCGATAATGGCGAGAGCCAGGAAATTGCGAGCAGCGAGGCGATCAAGATCGCGGAAGCCTGCGAGGTCAGCGTCGCCGGCGTTGCCGCCGGTGCGGCCTATCTCGCCGCGCAAGGATGCGCGCAGGCGGCCGCGAGTGCCCCACAGGCGGCCACCGCGCCGGAAGCTCCCGTCGATGGCCAACCGGCCGCGCAAGTTGCGCCGGAAGAGGCCCAAACGGATAGCGAGCAAGCAGCTTCGACGGGCGGTGAACAGGCGACTTCAGAGACTGACGCCCAGGCCGCAGCCCCGGCGGAGGAGCAGCAGGCCACGGCGGCGCCTGCTTCTCCAGCGGCCCAGCCGGATAGCCAGCAGACGGCCGAAACCGCCAGCGACCCGCAAAGCGACGACGGCAATTCGGCCACCGTGCCGACGGGCGGCACGGCCGTCTTCGGCGACACCCGCGTCTTCGTTTCGGCCATCGGCGAGAGCGACGCCTCGCTCTTCGTCGCCGGCAAAGGCCGCCAGACGGTGGCGACCGGATCGGCGCTCGACGCCGGCAATGGCTGCATGGTGACCGTCGCCGGTATTGAGAACGGTCAGGTCCAATTGACCGCCGAAGGCTGCGGCGGCGAAGGCCAAGCAGCAGCCGCGAGCGACGGCGCGCAACCCACCGCCGAAACGACCACTGAAACGGCCGTCCCGACTGCCGAAGAACAGCCCACCGATGCAGCAGGCAGCCGTACCGAGGCAGCACCGGCCGCGGAGACGGGCGAAGCCGCGGCACCCGCTGCCGGTGAACCCGCCCCCCCGGCAAACGGCGAGACGGCCAGCCCGGCGTCCGGCCTTACCACCGGCCAGACCTCGACCTTCGGCGAGAAGAAGGTCTTCGTCTCGGCGGTCAGTGACTCAGGCGCGACCCTCCAGGTCATCGGCGGCGATCGGCAGCAGGTGGAAACCGGCGGCGCGATCGATCTCGGCGACGGCTGCGCGGTGACGCTCGACAAGGTCGAAGACCGCAGCGCCTTCCTCACAGGGGCGGGTTGCTGAGCCGGCACGACGGAAGCCCATTCACCAAAAAGGCCCGTGATCACCGGATCACGGGCCTTTTTTCATTTCGCTAGAGCGTCCGCCTCCACAACCCCGCGCGCTCGTTCACTTGACGATGGTCAGCGTCTCCGCCGCGCGGGTGATCGCCGTATAGAGCCAGCGCTCGCGGGTTTCCTTGAAGGCCCAGCTTTCGTCGAACAGGACGACGTCGTTCCACTGCGAGCCCTGCGCCTTGTGGACGGTCAGGGCGTAGCCGAAGTCGAAATCGTCGAAGCGCTTCTTGGTCGCCCAGGGAATCTCGGCGTCCGGGTCCTCGAAGGCGGCTTTCAGGAGCCGGATCTTCGCCGCGCCCTGGTCGATGTCGTCGTCGTCCGGCTTCACGATCAGGTTGACGCCGGGCTTCGCCGTCTCGCGGGCGGCCGTCATCACCTGCCAGAGCGAACCGTTGAGCAGCCCCTTCGGCGGATCGTTCCTGAGGCACACCAGCTTGTCGCCGGCCATCGGCAGACGCCCGTCGAAGCCCTTCAACTCACGCAGCCGCGCGTTGTAGCGGCGGCGCGTGCGGTTGGTGCCGACGAGCACCTGGTCGGCGGCCATCACCTTGTCGGTTTCCACATCCCGCTTGCCGATGATCTTCGCCGCGCCCCAGTCGCCATGCATCAGTTCCCTGCCCTCGCGGACATGCAGCGCCAGCTCGATGATCGGGTTGTCGCGCGCCTGACGATGAATTTCCGACAGCAGGAAATCGGGCTCGGCTTCGGTGAAGAAGCCGCCGCCCGAGACCGGCGGAAGCTGGCCCGGATCGCCGAGCACGAGGATCGGCGTGCCGAAGGACATCAGATCGCGCCCGAGCGCCTCGTCGACCATGGAGCATTCGTCGACGATGACCAGCTTGGCCTTGGCGACCGGGCTCTGCCGGTTGAGCGAAAAGGTCGGCGAGACGCGCGACGTCCCGCTCGCCTCGTCGGCGACGGTCTCCTCGCCGCGCGGCCGGTAGATCAGCGAATGCAGCGTGCGGGCACTCTTGGCGCCCTTCGATCGCAGCACCTGCGCGGCCTTGCCGGTGAAGGCGGCGAACTGCACCGAGCCGTCGATGCCTTCGGCGAAATGGCGCGCCAGCGTCGTCTTGCCGGTGCCGGCATAGCCGAACAGGCGGAAGATCGGCTGATCGCCGTCTTCCAGCCATTGCGCGACGGCCTTGAGCGCGTCGTCCTGCTGGGGTGAGAGCTTCATGGGTGCAAATGGCAGGATTCGGGGCGGAACGGCAACGATAAATCGATGCGAGGTTTCGTCCTTCAACGTCTTCGCCCGCGCCTCTCTCTCCTATTCTGCCCTGTCACGCCCCTCTGGATCGTTCGCCAGCACGATCGGCTCACCGTGCGGCGTCGCTCTCGCGGCGCGGCGCCAGGCGGCAGACAGCGCATCGACCTCTGCCGTGCCAGTCAGTCCTTTTTCGGCGAGCAGGCCTTCGAGCGCGCCGAGAAAGCGCGGATAGTAATCCGACCCGTCTTCGGCCGCGTCCGGCGCGTGCAGCGTCCGCCCCAATGCCTCGGCCCATTCGGCGGCGGTGAAAATGTCGTTCTCCACGAGCGCGACCTGCAGGCCAAGAACTTCCGCCTGCCATGGCGCGGCGAAACGCTCGGGAGCGTCAGTCGCCATCGTGCGGCACCGGTTCCAGATAGCTTTCGAAGGCGTCGATCGAAACGGTCAGCCCCGGATCGCCGTCTCGGCCCCACAGCGCCGGACCGTTGAAGGCGACGGTGTAGAGCCATTGCGGCGCCTCGCCCTCACCATGCGCGTTAGTATCCGGAAACACGTGGACGCCGTGGACGATGTCGACCCGCCCGACGCGGCCGCGGGCATAGCGCGGCAGCCGCGTGTGGCCGGTTGGATGCATCTCGATGGTCCGCACGGTGTCGCCGACGGCGAATTTCGCCGGCGCGAGCGCGGGCCGTTCGACCGGCGCGCCCTTGGCCAGCACGGCCGGCATCTCGGCACCTGAAACGACGCGCTTGGGCTTCGGCGCATCGACGAGCGGTGCGCCACGAGCGAGTTCTTCCTCGGTGACGAAGCGATGGCGCAGGAGCAGATTTTCCAGCGCCTTGGTCCAGATCTCGTAATAGCTCGACCCATAATAATCGGCCGGATGCAGGCTTTCTCGCGCGTGGCGGCTTTCATCGATCGTCCAGGCCCCGAGAGTGCCGGCGGCGACCGTCAGTCCCAGAGCGCGCCGCTCCCAGTCGGCATGAAACAGCGGCTCGTCCCTCTCCGGGGCGATGGGGCCGAACCCCATCTGGCCGCCGAGATCCTGCGGGCCGTTCACTGCGCGTCCCCCCTTGCCGATTTTGGATCGAGCGCCTGCCCCGTCCCGATCATCGAATCCCGTGTGACCAGTTCCGCCAATCGGCCCTCGTCCAGGTCATCGGAGCCGACGGGACGCATCGGCACGACGAGATAGCGAATCTCCGCGGTCGAATCCCAAACCCGAATTTTTACGTTCGAATCGATGGTTATGCCGAATTCCTCGAGTACTCCACGAGGGTCGATGACCGCGCGGGACCGATAGGGTGGCGACTTGTACCAGACCGGCGGCAGCCCCAGCACCGACCACGGGTAGCAGGAGCAGAGCGTGCAGACGACGAGATTGTGCGTCTCAGGCGTGTTGAACACCGCACGCATGTGCTCGCCCTGGCGGCCGGTAAAACCGAGCGAGGCGATCGCGGTTGTCGCGTCCTCGCGCAGCCACGCCTCGAAGGCCGGATCGGTCCAGGCCTTCGCCACGACCCGGGCTCCGTTGCGCGGCCCCACCTTGGTCTCGTAGGTTTCGATGATCGCGTCGATCGCGTCCCGGTCGACGAGCCCCTTGCGGGTCAGGATCGTTTCCAGCGCTTTCACCCGCGCCGTCATCGGGTCGAAATCATTGTCGTGGGCGTGCCCATGATGATGGGCGTGATTGTCGTGCGATTGGCTCATCAGCGCAGCCTAAGTCTGCCGCCCTCGCCTCGCAACATGCAAGGATCACCTGAGCATCGGCACCAGCGTCAGCGCCAGGAGCACACCCATCGCGATGTTGAACCATTTCAGCCGCACCGGATCGGCGAGGAAGCGCTTGAGCATCACCCCGAAGCCCGCCCAGGTCGACACGCTCGGCCAATTGACCAGCGTAAAGGCCGCGGCGACGAGCACGACCGAGACGAACGGTCGCCCCGGATCGGTGTAGATCGCCATCGCGGTGATCGCCATCACCCAGGCCTTGGGATTGACCCACTGGAACGCCGCCGCCTCGACGAAGGTCATCGGCCGCCCACCACCCTTCCCCTCGCTCATTCGACGGGTCGTCGCGATCTTCCAGGCCAGGAACAGGAGGTAGGCCCCGCCCGCGAGCTTCAGCGCAATATGAAGGGGCGGATAGGCCGCCAGCAACGCGCCGAGCCCAAAGCCGACCGCCAGCAGCAACAGGCAGAACCCGCCGGCGATCCCGCACATATGTGGGAAGGTCCGCCAAAAGCCGAAATTCACGCCTGAGGCCAGCAGCATCAGATTGTTCGGCCCCGGCGTGATCGATGACACGAAGGCGAAGGCCATCAGTGCGAGGAAGACGTCGAGAGTCATGGACTTCAGTTCAAGCGAGATACATTTAGGTCAGCACTACTGACCTTCTATATGACGCAGCCCGTTGAAGCAAGCCGCCCGCACGAAACGTCGACCGTCGCCACTCTGTCGTACCAAGCCTAAATGACGATCTGCAGGAGCTCCCGGAGAATGGCCCGGACCATGGCATGGACCTCCTCGGGTGCGGGCTCGATGAGTCGAAATCCCCGCTCGGAGCGATGGATGGTGCGCGGCTGGTCGGCAAGCACGGCACTGCGGGTCTGCATTCCCTCGGGAAGAAACACCTTGGCCGGCCAAGGCGTCATATTGCTGGTGATCGGACAGACGATGGCGCGGGTAAAGTTCGTAGAAATCCTTGCTGGTCAGCACGAGAGCCGGCCGCCGCCCTGCCTGTTCCGTGCTGCGAACCGGGTCGAAATCGACCCATACGATGTTACCGGCCGTCGGAATCATCGACGATTTCCGAGCCGCGATCCCGCCCCCAATCCACCGTCTCCGGGGCATTCTCGGCGCCAAGCCGTCGCGTTTCCGATAAAATCCAGTCGAGCGTCATGCGTTTTGTTCGCACCGGCTCGATAATTCCCCTGCCGTCTTCGACCGTCAGCCGCACCCGCTCACCCGCTTTCACGCCGAGATCGTCCAGCACCGCCTTCGATAGCCGGATCGCCGAGCTGTTGCCCCATTTCGAAATCTGAACTTCGGTCATATCAGTCGCTCCCGGACCGGGTATATCCAACGGATATACGGCGTCCATGACCGGGGGATCAAGAATTAGGACCAACGGCGCGGTCGCCCGCCTACATACCCGCCTTGCCGCGCGACAGCGCCGCGACGCCGGTGCGGCAGACCTCGACGAGGCCGATCGGCTCCATGATCGCGACGAACTTGTCGATCTTGGACGGCCGGCCGGTGATTTCGAAGACGAAATGCTCGATCGAGGAATCGATGACCTTGGCGCGGAAGACATCGGCGAGCCGCAGCGCCTCGACGCGGCCCTCGCCCTTGCCGGCAACCTTGACGATCGCCAACTCGCGCTCAATTGGGGCGCTTTCGCCATCTTCGCCCGCAACGCGGGTGAGGTCGACGACGCGATGCACCGGCACGATCCGGTCGAGCTGGCTCTTCAGCTGCTCGATCACGTGCGGCGCGCCGCGGGTGACGACCGTGATGCGCGACAGGTGCTTCTCGTGCTCGGTTTCCGAGACCGTGAGGCTTTCGATGTTGTAGCCACGGCCGGAGAACAGCCCGATCACGCGCGCCAGAACCCCCGGCTCGTTATCGACGATGATCGCCAGCGTGCGCGCCTCGTTCGCCTCCTTCTCGGGAGTGATGAAATAGGCCGACGCGGGCGGCTGGACGGGTCTGTTCATGATCGAACTCGGTACTCTGGAGATGGCGGCACCATAGAGGCGCGCGCGAAAAAGAAAAGCGTCGGCTGCGGCGGCACAAACGCGCCGAAGCGCGGCGAGACAATTCCCCCCGCCGGACGACGGCGCGTCCTACACCAGCGCCTTGCCCTTGGCATCGATGGCGCCGGCCACCGCCTCGTCGCTCGCCTCGTCCGGCAGCAGGATCTCATTATGCGCCTTGCCCGACGGTATCATCGGGAAGCAATTGGCGAGATTGGCCACGCGGCAGTCGAACAGCACCGGTTTGTCGACGGCCAGCATCTCCTCGATCGCATCATCGAGATCGCCCGGCTTCTCGCAGCGGATGCCGTGGCCGCCATAGGCTTCCGCCAGCTTGACGAAATCCGGCAGCGCCTCGGTGTAGGAGTGCGACAAGCGGTTGCCATGCAGGAGCTGCTGCCACTGGCGCACCATGCCCATATACTGGTTGTTGAGAATGAAGATCTTCACATTCGCGCCGTGCTGCACGGCCGTCGACATCTCCTGCATGTTCATCAGCACAGAGGCGTCGCCGGCGATGCAGACCGACAGCGCCTCGGGATGGGCGATCTGCGCGCCGATCGCCGCCGGCAGGCCGTAGCCCATCGTTCCCAGCCCGCCGGAGGTGAGCCAGTGGTTCGGTTCCTCGAAACCATAGAACTGCGCCGCCCACATCTGATGCTGGCCGACCTCGGTCGACACGTAGGTTTCGCGGTCCTTGGTCGCCGCGTAGAGCCGCTGCACGGCGTATTGCGGCATGATGACGTCGTTGTTCGGTTTGTAGGCGAGGCATTCGCGCGCCCGCCAGGTTTCGATCTGATCCCACCAACTCGCCAGCGCCGCCGGTTCGCCCGCCGTGCCGCGCGTCTTCCAGAGTTCGACCATATCCTTCAGCACATGGCCGACATCGCCGATGATCGGCAGGTCGACATGGACGTTCTTGTTGATCGACGAAGGATCGATGTCGATGTGGATCTTCTTCGAATGCGGCGAGAACGCATCGAGCCGCCCTGTAATGCGGTCATCGAAGCGCGCGCCGACGCACAGCATCACGTCGCAGCCATGCATGGCGAGATTCGCCTCGTAGGTGCCGTGCATGCCGAGCATGCCCAGCCAGTTCTTGCCGGAGGCGGGATAGGCGCCCAGCCCCATCAGCGTCGACGTGATCGGAAAACCGGTGGCCGCGACGAATTCCCGCAACAGCCGCGTCGCCTCCAGTCCGGAGTTGATGACGCCGCCGCCCGAATAGATCATCGGGCGTTTGGCGGCGGCCAGCATCGCCACCGCCGCCTCGATGCGGTCGCGGTCGCCGTCGAGCTTCGGCCGGTAGCTCTCATGCTGACGGATCGGTGGCGGCGGCGTATAGGTACCGGTCGCGAACTGGACGTCCTTCGGAACGTCGACGACCACGGGGCCGGGCCGGCCGGTGGTGGCGACATGGAACGCCTCGTGCAGCACCCGCGACAGGTCATTGACGTCTTTGACCAGCCAATTGTGCTTCGTGCAGGGCCGCGTGATCCCGACCGTGTCGCATTCCTGGAAGGCGTCGGAGCCGATCAGCGTCGTCGGCACCTGGCCGGTGATGCAGACCAGCGGGATCGAATCCATCAGCGCGTCCTGCAGCGCCGTCACCGCGTTGGTCGCACCCGGCCCCGAGGTCACCAGCATCACCCCCGGCTTGCCGGTCGAGCGGGCATAGCCCTCCGCGGCATGACCGGCGCCCTGCTCATGGCGCACCAGGATGTGGCGAATCTCCTCCTGCTGGAAGATCTCGTCATAGATCGGTAGCACCGCGCCGCCCGGATAACCGAAGATATCCGTGACGCCATTGGCCTTGAGCGCCTGGACGACCATTTCGGCGCCCGTCATTTCCCGCGTTCCCGCTGTCGCTTCCATCGTCGTGATCTTCCGTCTGCTGCCTGCCGGATTCGTCTGGGGCCGTTTTCCTGTCCGGATATTTGTCGGAAATCGGCGCAATAAAAAAGGGCCGCTGGGGCCCTTGGATGCGCACACGTGGCTATCGCCGGGCGGCCGTCAGACCGCCGCGCGTGTGCGCCTTCGTACTACGAGAATGCCGTTCGTGTTCATCGCGCACGAAGCTAAGCGCATCGGGACCATCCGTCAACGCAATAGTGCGCGGCCGCACTAAGGGCCGCGCACCATGCAAGCTCAGATGCCGCGACATCGACACGTCGCGACGAGCGATGGCCTCAAATGGCCGCCTCGATATTGATGCGCCGATACAACGCCTCGGCCAGCGCGTAGATACCGAAGGCCATGAGGCCGAGCCCGGTCAGCGACAGCAGCGCCCAACCGTACGACCAGCCCTCCATCGCCGCCAGCGCCGTATCGAGTCCCGGGGTCTGGCCTTCGGAATACGAAGCCGCACCGGTGAATAACAGCCCGGCGAGGATAAGGAAGGTGACCCCGCGCGCAATCAGGCCGAACTGGCAGACCGGGGTCAACCAGCCGCGGACTCCTTCGGGGATCTCCATATATTTCTCGAAACCGGCTTTGACGCCCTTGAAGATGTGAGCGGCACCCGCGGCAGCCATGCCGAGGGCAACGAGATAGGTGAGCCAGACCCCGTAGCCCGCCTCGTAGGCCTTGGCGACAAGACCGTTTGAGCCGCCGCCACTCGCCATGCCGATCAGCAGGCTCGCCGCATAGAAGGCAAGCGCACCATAGGCCAAAGCGCTGAAGATCAGGCCAGCCCGCACGAACAGCCCCTTCGTGTCGGTACCATGATGGTCGACATCGAAGACGACCTGAACGATCCGCCAGGCGGCAAAGCAGGAAAGAGCGAGGACCAGCAGGCCGAGAAGAATGGTCCCGAACGCCGATCCGGCGATCTGTCCGACCGCGTCCTTGCTGTCCATCGCCTCACCGGAGGCAAATGCGGCGCGAAACGCGAAGTAGCCAATGATGAGGAACACCGCTCCCCGCGCTACATAGCCGGCCCTTGCGGCGTGCCGAAGCCAATCGCGGTTGTCGTCAGTCAACTGGTGGGTGTCTGCCATAATCATCGCCTTATTTTGCTAAGACGATACGCTATAGGGGCGGATCAGTTCCGCGCCAATCGGAATTACGCCGCCTGAATGGGCGTGGACCCGATTGCGGCCAGATTGTTTGGCTCGGTAGAGCGCGATATCAGCACGTTTGAGGAACGCGGCGTTCTCGTCGCCCACCGTCGAGACGGCCAAGCCGATCGATGCGGTGATCCGCAGGCTGACATTACCGACCTCGATGGTCGACATCGAGATTGCTTCCCGGATCCGGTCGGCGAACTGCTGAAACTCCATCGGGTCCATGTTTGGCGCAACGACGGCGAACTCTTCGCCGCCCACCCTTGCGACGATGTCGTGATAGCGCGTGCACTCGAACAGGCAGGTTGCCACGGATTTCAGGACCAGGTCGCCGACGTCATGCCCATGGGTGTCGTTGATCGCCTTGAAGTGGTCGAGGTCGATCAGCATCAACCCCAGAGGCCGTCCAATTCTGTCGAACTCCAGCAGATATTGCCGCAGCGACTCGTCGAAGAAGCGCCGGTTGTTCATCCCGGTCAACGGGTCGGTCAGCGCGGCCCGTTCGAAATCCTGCGAGCGCTGCCGCAACAATCCCGCCAACGAATGTAGCTTGCCTTGCTCGCGGGCCTGTTGACGAACCATCGGCAAGATCCAGAATAGCCCGGCCAGAAGCGCGACAATCAGGCATGAAAACGTCGCCGCAAAAAGGATCGACGCGACCCGTTGCTCCTCTTGCAACCCGGTTTCGGCAAGCGCCGACGCGACAACACTGTGCCCGGCATAGGCGCTCGCTGCCGCGGCGGCGATCGTGCAGAGGAACAATGCGACCGACAATTCCGACTTGCTGATGTTCATGCAGAAGAAAAACCCGTTCGTTTCTGCCACGAATCACTAGCGCAACAGGTTGACCATCCGCTTAATCGGGTCGGTCAAATGGACGGAATATGGTCCGCGTCCGGCGTCTCCAACCGCGCCCAGTCCGCACCGAACTGATGCCGGAACCAGGTTTCCTGACGCTTGGCGTATTGCCTTGTGCGTGTCACCGCACGGGCCGTCGCCGCGTCGAGGGTCGTGCCGCCGTCGAGCACCGCGCCGAGTTCGGCGATACCGATCGCTTTGGCCGCCGACCCCGCCAGCGTACCGGGAAGCGCTAGAAACGCGGCGACCTCGGCGAGCGCCCCGGCCGCGATCATCGTATCGAAGCGCCGCGCGATCGTCTCGCGAAGCCGACTGCGCTCCGGCGAAAGAACGATTTTCACGCATTTCCCGCCGTCGAGCAGCCCCTCGCCCTCTCCCGCCTGCAGGGACGACAGCGGCGTTCCGGCCGCCTCGCCCACCTCCAGCGCCCTGACGATCCGTTGTCCGTCCGCCGGCTTGATGCGGGCGGCCGCGACGCGGTCACGCTCCGACAAAAGCCGATGCAGCGCCGGCGCGCCCTCTTCCGCCAACCGCCGCCGCCATGTCTCGCGAAGCGCCGGCGCCACCTCTGGCATAGCATCCAGAAACCCTAGCAACGACTTGAAATAAAGCCCTGTTCCGCCGCAGAAAATGGGGATCCGCCCGGCCGCGCGGATGTCCGCGAGTACCGCTGCCACCTCGCGCACATACGTCCCGGCGGAGTAGGTTTCATGGGGTGGAACATGGCCGTAGAGGCGATGCGGAACCCGCTCGAGATCGGTCGGCGTCGGCCGCGCCGTCAGGATTTCGAGGCCCGCATAGACTTGCATCGAATCGGCATTGACGATGACCCCGTCATGTCGCTCGGCGAGTTCGAGCGCCAGCCGCGACTTGCCGCTGGCGGTCGGCCCAGCTATCAGGATCGCCTGTTTTTCTGCCATCTCGGATCGCCATATCATGTTCGTCGCAACGCTCATCGCCGCACCGACCGGGGCCGGATTGCCGGCTCACGCACTTGTCGACATCGCCCGCGAGCTCGGCGTTCGACCTGAGATGGCCGATTGGCTCGACCCCGATTTCGCCGCCGATGTGGCCTTCGAGGTCGCGCCGTCGCCTGAGCAGCGGCGCTCCGTCGCCGAGATCGCCGCCGCCGAGCGTTTCGACTGCGTGGTGCAGCAGCATGCGGGGCGGCGCAAGCAGATTTTGATCGCCGACATGGATTCCACGATGATCGGGGAGGAATGCATCGACGAACTCGCCGCCGAGGTCGGAATCAAGGATCGCGTCGCCGCGATCACCGCCCGGGCGATGAACGGCGAGATCGAATTCGAACCGGCTCTCAGGGAGCGCGTCGCCCTGCTTGCTGGTCTGCCGGAGACGGTCGTGGCCAAGGTCATCGCCGAGCGCATCAATCTCGCGCCGGGTGGCGCCGCGCTGGTCGCGACCATGCGGGCCAACGGCGCCTACACAGCCCTCGTTTCCGGCGGCTTCACGGTATTCACTGGCCCGATCGCCGCGCGCCTCGGCTTCCATGAAAACCGTGCCAACCGCCTGTTTGCCGAGGCGGGACAACTCACCGGCCACGTCGAGGAGCCCATTCTTGGAGCCCTGGCGAAGGTGACGGCGTTGGAAGAGATCGCCGCAGGACGCGGTGTCTGTGCGGAGCAGGCGATCGCGGTCGGCGACGGGGCCAATGACCTCGGGATGATCCAGCGCGCGGGCACCGGCATCGCCCTGCACGCCAAGCCGGCGGTCGCCGCGCAAGCGCCCCATCGCATCGACCACGGCGACCTGACGGCGCTGCTGTTTGTTCAGGGCTACCGGCGAGGCGAATTCGCCGGATGATTTTATGCACCACAGCCCGGACCGTCCTGCGACTCTGGGAGGAACGCGACCGTTCGACCTTCCACCGCCTGAACAGCGACGAGGAGATCATGCGGTTTTTCCCGTTCCGGCGGGACCGCGCGCAATCCGATGCTGCGATGAGTGCGCTCAACCAGCGGTACCAAGAAGACGGGCTGACTTTCTTTGCCCTGGAGGACAGGGCGAGCGGTCATGCGATCGGCTTCCTCGGACTGGCCAATGTTGAAAAGCCGATGCCGATGGCACCCGCAGTCGAGATCGGTTGGCGTCTTTTGCCGGAGTATTGGGGGCGCGGCTTGGTGACAGAGGCTGCATCGGCCTGTCTGGCCCTGGCCTTCGCATCCCCCATGGATGCCGCCGAGATCGTCAGCTTCTGCGTCGACGGCAATGACAGATCCAAAGCGGTGATGCTTCGCCTCGGGTTTTCTCGCGGCGCCGATTTCGACCACCCGGCGGTGGATGCGGCGACCCATCCGCATCTTGTCCGCCACCGGCTCTACAGGCTTGCTCGGCACGCATGGCTTCATACGCCACGCTGACGTGACGCGCACATCCCACCGGCACAAAAGAGCGAGCCCGGTTACCGATCTCAGTCGATCGGCACAACCACGAAGCGCAGGTCGCCATTGGCCGAGGCCAACAGCAACAGGGCGTTCTTGCGACCGTCCTCTTTCAGCTTGGCGATCTTGCTCTCGACCTCCTTGGCGCTGGACACCTCTTCCTGGGCGACTTCCCGTATTGTCGCGCCGGCTTCGATGCCCTTTTCGGCAGCGCCTGAATTCGGGTTGACCGCCGTGATCACAACGCCCTCGGCGTCGTCGGATAAGCTGTATTGCTCGCGCAGCGGGCCATCCAGATCGGAGAGCGTCATGCCGAGCGTCTTGACGCTCGCCATCTTGGAGTTTTTCTCGCCGCGGGGTTTCGTCGAACTCCCAGTAGAATCGCCGGCCTTTTCCATCAGCTTTTCGCCGTCCTCGAGTCGCCCGAGAGTCACCTCGACCGACATCGGCTGAGCTGGGTCGGCGGCGGCGCCCTTGCGCAGGATCTCCACCGGCACCGTCTTGCCGACGGGCGTCTCGGCAACGACCCGCGGTAGGTCGCGGGAGGTTGCGATCTCCCGCCCGTCGAAGCTGACGATGACGTCGCCGACCTTCAACAAACCCTTGTCGGAGGGACCGCCGGGAACGATGCCCATCACCACTGCGCCTCTCGCCTTGCCGATGCCGAGGCCCTTGGCGATATCGTCGGTCACCGCCTGCAGGCGGATTCCCAGCCAGCCGCGCCGGGTCTCGCCGAACTCGCGCAGCTGGTCGATGACATTGACCGCGAGCTTCGACGGAATCGAGAAGCCGATGCCGATCGAGCCACCGGTCGGCGAGATGATGGCGGTGTTGATGCCGACGACATAGCCGTGCATGTCGAACAGCGGGCCGCCGGAGTTGCCGCGATTGATGGCCGCGTCGGTTTGAATGAAATTGTCGTAAGGACCCGCGTTGATGTTGCGGCCGCGGGCCGAGACGATGCCGACCGACACCGAGCCGCCGAGGCCGAACGGATTACCGATCGCCAACACCCAGTCGCCGATCCGCAGATTTTCCGAATCGCCAAACTGGACGGCGGCGAGCGGCGCTTCCGGCTCCACCTTCAATACCGCAAGATCGGTCTTCGGATCGGTGCCAAGCAGTTCGGCTTCGAGCTGCGTGCCGTCGGGAAAATTGACGGTGATCTTGTCCGCGTCGGCGATGACATGATTGTTGGTGATGACGATGCCGCTCGAATCGACGACGAAGCCGGAACCGAGCGATTGCAGGCGCCGTTCGCCGACGCCGTCTTCCTTCTTCAAGAGATCGTCGAAGAAGTCCTGCAGCGGCGAGCCCTCGGGTGCCTCCAGCTTCGGCACGCCCCGTCCGGGCATATCGACGTTCTGGGACGTTGAGATGTTGACCACCGCATCGAGCAGCTTTTCGGCCAGGTCCGCGACCGATTCCGGCCCCTTATAGGGCGACGAGCCGGGAGTCCGCGGCATCGTCGCCACGCTTGTCTTGGGCTCGGCGCCGTCGACCACCGGGGGAACAGGGAGCGCTGGCACGACGGCGTCGGGTGCCGGCGACGGATCGACTGCTTCGGGCGCCTGCAATGGATCAACGGGTTGGGCCCATATCGCGGTGGGCTGGAGGATCGCCAGGGTCACCAGCGCAAATCCAGCCGTGGCGGCAATCGAAAAGCAGCGCAGGCGGATGGTCATCGGATGTCCTTTCGCACCGGCACGACACGGCGCCTCGGGCGCGACGCGCGGCCACATAATAGACGTGACCTCAAAAGACCACGGAATCAAGAAGCATACGGCAAGGTGAAGCGATGGTGATGGGAGCGACTGTGCCCGTCCCGGTCACTCGGGGTCAAGCGTTGCCGCATGTTGCTCCCTCGCCTTATGCGAACCGAGACCCACCGACAATCGCATCGCTCGGCGCCAAGCCGACAATCGCGAATCGTTTCGCGGAGTCGGTCCACACCGCATCGACGCTCCACCCGCTGGCGGCGGCAACCGCGGCGAAGCCATCCAGCGAATATTTGCGCGAACTTTCGCTGTGGATCGTTTCACCGGCGGCAAAGTCGAAGCAATGGCCGTCGATTCTGACGGTCTGATCATCGAGGCTCTTCAGGTGCATCTCCACCGCCGAGGCCTCGTCGTTCCAGCGTGCCTCGTGGACGAAACGATCGAGAGGAAATTCGGCCTCCAACTCCCGGTTGATCCGGGCGAGCAGATTGAGGTTGAACGCCGCGGTCACGCCCTCGCGATCGTCATAAGCGGCAAGCAGAATGCCGAGATCCTTCTTTAAGTCGATGCCGACCACCGCCCGTCCGCCGGGACCGGCGTGACGGCGCATCCGCCGCAAAAACCCATCAGTGTCGGCGGCGTCGAGATTTCCGATCGTCGAACCGGGGAAAAAGCCGCAGCGCCGCCCATCGCTCGGAATGTCCGCCGGCAGATCGAATTCGGTGGTGAAATCCACGACCACTGGCTGTACCGCCAAGGCCGGAAAGCGGCTTTCGATGCGGCGCGCCGACTGGCTCAGGAAATCGCCGGAGATGTCGATCGGCACATAAAGCGCCGGCTCATGCAGCGCATTCAGCAGGATCTCGGTCTTGATACCGGCCCCAGCGCCATATTCGAGCAGCGTGACGTGGGCGCCGCAGAACGCCGCGATCTCCAACGCCTTCGAACGTAATATCCCCGTCTCGGTGCGGGTGGGATAATATTCGTCGAGCCCGGTGATCTCCTCGAACAGCTCCGAGCCCCGGTCGTCGTAGAGCCAGCGGCTGGGCAGCACCTTGCGTGGCTGCGACAGCCCCTCGATTACGTCGGCGCGCAGCGCTTCCCGCTGCCGATCCACCAGTTCGGCCTGATCGAGCATCTCAGGCGTCCTCCGCCAGACGCAAGCCGGAGAACTGCCAGCGCGCGTCCGGCGGGAAGAAATTGCGGTAGGTCGAGCGGATATGACTGGCCGGCGTCACGCAGGAGCCACCGCGCAAGACGAACTGGCCGCACATGAACTTGCCGTTGTATTCGCCCACCGCGCCTTCGGCCGGCTTGAAACGCGGGTATGGGGTGAACGGACTGCGCGTCCATTCCCAGACGTCGCCGAACATCTGGCGCGGCCCATCACCGGCCGCACTGGCCGGCTTCGGCCGCAGGCGACCGGAATCGGCGAAGTTGCCCTCTGGCGACACGTCGCTCGCCGCGTGCTCCCACTCCGTTTCGCTGGGCAGGCGCCGCCCGGCCCAGGTCGCAAAGGCGTCGGCCTCGAAATAGCTGACATGGGTGACCGGTGCCGACCGGTCGACCGGCTGCGCGCCACGCAGCGTCATCGTCCAATACTCGCCGTCCCGCTCGTTCCAGTAGAGCGGCGTTGCCCACTTTTGCGCCAGGATCGTCGCCCACCCGGCCGATAGCCACAGCAGCGGATCGCGGTAGCCGCCATCGGCGATGAACTCCATCCACTCGCCGTTGGTGACCAGCCGGTCCGCCAGCCGAAAGGGCTCGATCAGCGCGCAGTGCCGCGGCCCCTCGCTATCGAAGGCGAAGCCCTCCCCGTCGTGGCCGATCTCGACGATGCCGCCCTCGTAGCTGCGATAGCGCGCCGGTGCGAGTTCGGCTTTGTCGACGCCGAGCGGCTCCGGATCCTTGTAGGCCGGCCGCAACGGGTTTTGCCCGAACAGGTGCAGGATGTCGGTCAACAGCAGTTCCTGGTGCTGCTGCTCGTGATGACAACCGAGTGCAACAAGTTCGGCCACGGCCTGCGACGGGCGGTCGTTTAACAAGGCCTCTACGGCATGGTCGACATGGTCGCGATAGGCGAAAACGGTGTCCAAGGACGGCCGCGTGATCATGCCGCGCATCGGGCGGGGATGCCGCTCGCCGATCGTTTCGTAATAGGAGTTGAAGAGGAAATTGAAGCTTTCGTCGAACACCCGGTAACCTGGAACGTTCGGCGCGAGCACCATGGTCTCGAAGAACCAGGTCGTGTGCGCGAGATGCCATTTGGCCGGGCTTGCGTCCGGCATCGATTGCACGGTCGCATCAGCGTCCGACAGGGGCGCGCCGAGATCCCGGCTCGCCTCTCTGACGGTTCGATAAAGGTTCAGCGTCGGTGACGAGTCGATCGAGCGGCTGGGAGAGGTAGCGACCATGACGATGCGTCCTTGTTTCAAGACTTCGCTTGAGCGCGCCATCGCGGACATCGAGGCTCGCTGCTATCTGCCCCTGCAGCCGCAGAAGCACGAAAGGCATGACGTAGCCCACGCAATGCGTCCTGCAAGGCGATCACGATCATTCTATCGCTCGGCGGCCACGATCCCTTTCGTCGTCGGCGGGATTCCAAGCTGGTCGTGTCAGGGCGGACCGGACGCGTCGCAAAATTGTGATGCGCGGCTGACGAACGCCCCTGCGCGACCGGCCGGCGTCGCGCGTGCGGACCTGCGACAAGCCACGACACTGCGACCTTGCAGAGCGCCGAACCGCCTGACGGCCGACGGTCGTGGCGTCATATCCGGAAATGCGGCTATATCAATTTATCGAGAGGGCTGTCGCCGCATTCGCCGCGAAGACCATGGGCGCAAAGCGACAGGGTAAGGCCAGAGGCCACCGTCAGTGGCGCACGAGCCAGACCAGACCGACGCCGAGGATCATTGCGACGAGCCCGCCGGCCCGCATCGAGGCATCGGGCATCGCCTCGGCCATCCGGCCGATCCGCCGGATCGCGTCGGGGAACAGGCAATAGACGGCGCCCTCGATCACCAGAAGGAGACCGAGGGCGACGACAAAGTCGGTCACTGGATTGCGGCAGCCGGTTGACCGGCCTCATCCGCCGCGCCCTGTCCGGCTGCGGGTGTCTCGTCCGGCGCCGTCTCCGGGGCGGCCGAAGCCGCATCGCTGCTCGTGGCCGAATCCGTCGACGACGACGCGGCCGCTTCGGGCTGCGCCGGCGCTTCGGCGGATGGCTGGGCGCCCAACAAATTGGCGCCCGACGCACCGATACCCTCTTCCGAGCCACCATCAGCCCTGAAATAGCGGAAGAATTCGGAGTCGGGCGACAGCACCAATGTCGTTCCGGAATTCGACATCGCTTCCCGATAAGCCTGCATCGACCGGTAGAAGTCGAAAAACTCCGGGTTTCGGCCAAAGGCAACCGCGAAGATGCGGTTGCGCTCGGCGTCACCCTCACCTTGCAGGATCTCGGCATCGCGCTGCGCCGAAGCGACGGTCTCGACAACCTCGCGATCGGCGGCGGCACGGATGCGGCGGGCCGCAACCTGACCACGCGCCCTGAGTCGCTCGGCCTCGGCGAGACGCTCGGCCTGCATGCGCTCGTAGGTCTGTTGCGAAACCTCCTGCGTCAGATCGGTGCGGCGAATCCGCACGTCCGTCAGCTCCAGGCCAAGCGAGGTGGCGTCCGGCCGGAGCTGGTCGCGCACCTGGCGCATCATGTCGGCGCGTTCTTCCGACAAAGCGGCCTCGAAGCCGCGCAGGCCGTAGACCCGGCGCAATGCCGCGTCGAGGCGGGTCCGCAGTCGCTGTTCGGCCTGCTCGATCGAGCCCGAGACCGTCAGCGCGAACCGAGCCGCGTCCGAGATGTGGTAGACCAGAAACGCGTCGACCTCATAGAACTTGCCGCCCGACACCTGCACCCGGATATTGTCGAGATCGAAGCGCAGCAACCGGTCGGGCAGCATTCTCACATTGTCGGCACCGGCAAAGGAGAAGGGCAGCTTGAAGTTCAATCCCGGCTCGTCGACGACGCGCTGGATTTCGCCAAAGCGCAGAACGACCGCCTGCTCCTTCTCGTTGACGATAAAGATCGAGTTCCACAGGAGAAGCAGAACGACAGCGGCCGCGATGACGATCGCGTAAAAGCGGTTGCCCATCAGTTCGCTCCCTGCTGCGGTGCCGGCGCCGCCGTCTGGCCGGAGTTCGCGTCATTATTCGACCGGCTCGGACGCTGCAGTTCGTTCAGCGGCAGATAGGGCACGACCCCTTGAGTCCCGCCGGCGCCCTTTTCGACGATCACCTTGTTGGAATCGCGCAAGACCCCTTCCATGGTTTCGAGGAACAGACGCTTGCGCGTTACGGCTGGAGCCGCTTCGAATTCCTTCAGGATCGAGGAGAAGCGCTGCGCCTCACCTTCGGACTCCTGGACGACACGGTTCTTGTAACCGGCCGCGTCCTCGCGGATTTGCGCCGCCTCACCGCGGGCCTGGCCGACCTTCTGGTTCCTGTAGCGATTGCCTTCCTCGACGAACCGGTCCTCGTCCTGCTCGGCGCGCTGCACCTCGTCGAAGGCGTCGGCGACCTGGCTCGGCGGCGCGGCGTCCTCGATCGAGATCCCGTTGATGCGGAGGCCCGCACCGTATTCGTTCATCGTCTCCTGGGTAATCTGGCGCACCTCCTCGGCGATCCCGGCGCGGTCGTCACGGAAGACGTCCTGAACCGGGCGACGCCCGACCACTTCGCGCATGGCGCTTTCCGAAACCTGCTGCAGCATGGCGATCGGATCCTGGACGTCGAAGAGATAATTGGCCGGATTGTCGACCTGATAGAGAACCGCGAACTGCACATCCACGATGTTCTGATCGCCCGACAGCATCAGACCGGAGTTCTCGCCGCGCTGGCCACTGCCGAGGGTCATCTGGCTCTCGACGACCGGCACCGTATCCACCGTCTCGAGCGGCCACAGCATGAAATGCAGTCCGGGCTGGGACAATTCCTGCTTGGGCTTGCCGAACAACATCTCGACGCCGACCTCGTCCGGCTGGACAGTGTAGACGGACTTGAAGAGCCACAGCACCAACAGACCGGCAAAGATGAGAATCCCCCAGGCCGCGAAGCCCGGCACGCCGGAACTCCCCCCCCCGCCGCCGCCGGGTATCGCCCGCCGCAGTCGGTCCTGGCCACGCCTGAGGATGTCCTCCAGATCGGGAGAGCCACCAGCGCCTCCGGTTGGCCGTGGGCCTTGCGGACGTTGGCCCCAAGGACCCCCATTGCCGCCATTGCCGCCGCCTTTCCAGCCGCCGCCGTCGCCGGTCTGATTGCTCCAGGGCATCGATGTCCTTCCAGTTCCGAGAAATCCGTAGCCGTCGCCTGCGACGATCCAAGCGTCAATCTGTTAGTGTCCTTATAGGAACTGCCAAATCCGCTTTCAACGCAGGCGTAACCGTTTCACCTCCCTAGGCGTCATGATGGTGAACGGCAACCGCGAGTCGGCACACATTTCGGAAACGACCCGCACCACCGAGGCGACATCAACTCCGGCGCCGCTCGTAAATGAGGAAGCGGCTGTCGGCGCTGTCGTTCTCTGAGCGCGGGCAGGTTTCTTCGTGGAATTTGTGCCAGACAGCGGGATCGATCGCGGGAAATATCGCGTCTCCCTCCACCACGGCGTCGATCTCCGTCACCATCAGCCGATCCGTTCGGTCGAGAAGCTGGCGGTAGACTTCGGCACCTCCGACGATCGCGATCTCATCGGCCCCGCGCCTTTCGGCACATTGGAATGCCAGGTCGAGCGCCGTCTCCGTCGAATGCGCCAGCAGCGCCCCTTCGTAAGGCAGGTCCGCGGAACGGGTCAGCACGATGGTGTCGCGCCCGTCGAGCACCCGACCGATCGCGTCGAGCGTCTTGCGTCCCATGATCATCGGTTTGCCCATCGTCAAATGACGGTAGCGCTTGAGGTCGCTCGGCATGCGCCACGGCATCGCGCCGTCCCTGCCAATGACGCCGTTGCGGGCCATCGCGACGATGGCGACGAGTTCGGGTCGGCGCATCAGACGGCCACCTTTGCCTTGATGTGCCCATCGGCCTCGTAGCCTTTGAGGCCCAAATGCTCGAAGCGGAAGGCGAAGAGGTCGTCGATCTTGGGATCGAGCCACAAGGTCGGCAGCGGACCGGGCTTGCGGGTCAATTGCAGCCGCGCCTGCTCGAAATGATTGGCATACAGATGCGCGTCTCCCAAAGTGTGCACGAAGTCACCTTGCTGGAGCCCGGTCGCCTGGGCGACCATCGCGGTCAACAGCGCATAGGAAGCGATGTTGAACGGCACGCCGAGGAAAATGTCGGCGGACCGCTGATAGAGCTGGCACGACAGCCGCCCGTCCGCGACGTAGAACTGGAACAGGCAATGGCAGGGCGGCAGCGCCATCTCGTCGACCAGTGCCGGGTTCCATGCCGTGACGATCAGCCGGCGCGAATGCGGATTGCGCCGGATCTGGTCGACGACCTTGGCGATCTGGTCGATATGGCCGCCGTGATAGGCGGGCCAGGAACGCCATTGCGCCCCGTAGACCGGGCCGAGGTCGCCGTTCTCGTCCGCCCACTCGTCCCAGATGCGGACCCCATGCTGCTTGAGATAGGCGATATTGGTGTCGCCGTTCAGAAACCACAGGAGTTCGTGGGCGATCGATTTCCAGTGCAGCCGCTTCGTCGTCAGCATCGGAAAGCCGGCTGACAGATCGAAGCGCATCTGGTGGCCGAAGACCGAGCGGGTGCCGGTCCCGGTCCGGTCGGAGCGGTCGGTTCCGTGTTCCAGAACGTGAGAAAGAAGATTTAGATACTGGCGCATGGCGACATTTCCTCCGGCTCACACAAGACCGGCTCTCGGCAGATGGCTGCGGCGACGTCCTCGATCGGAAGCGCGTGTTATCAGAGTTTGATCGACGAAACGATCGCTGACGACGGTAATCGGAGAAGCCGACCGACGGGGGGGCTTGCTACCCGAAATTCCACCTGCCGGCCTTTCCCGGCGGTTCGGTTGATCGACTTTGACCGATTCCCTCAAGTTTCGGAAGCGTCTTGCCCTTTTCATGCTGGAACGATCCCCTTATATTGCGCATGCCGGCTTTCGGGTCGGCTATGGCGATAAACGGCCGATGTAATAAACCTTTCGGACCCGGGGGCGGTACCCGGCGCCTCCACCTGGACTCACAACTCCCTTCGCATGCGCGGTGGGTCCAGGCGGGGGCGAAATAGGATCGACGAGGGCGTAAAGATCGGACTTTTGCTCGGCATGGTTCCGCCGTTATCGGGCCGTATGATAGTTGCAAATGACAACTACGCGGAAGCACGTCTCGCTGCGTAAGCAGTGTGATCGCTTCAAATCAAGCCCTGGAGGTTCGCACTTCTAGGCGGGGTTCGGAGGCACCTGGCAACAGAAGCCTCCACTTTTTTATGGGATGCGTTCAACCACCCGCGCCCGTCCGCAGCCTCGAGAATTCAGGACACCGCAATGGGCCAGGATCTTATCCGTTACGATGTTCTCGCGCAGGAGGCGCTGCGCGGCGTGATCCGCAAGGTGATCGGCGAGGTCGTCAAGACCGGCCTTCCGGGCGAGCACCATTTCTTCATCACCTTCCTGACCTCGGCGCCGGGCGTGCGTATCTCCTCGCGGTTGCGCGAAAAATATCCCGAGCTGATGACCATCGTCATCCAGCATCAATATTGGGACTTGCAGGTCACCGACACAGCCTTCGAGGTCGGCCTGTCCTTTTCCGACATCCCCGAGCGCCTGCTGATTCCCTTTGCCGCAATCCGCGGCTTCTATGACCCGGCGGTGAATTTCGAGCTCGAATTCGACGTCAGGGGAATCGACGCCGCCAACGAGCAGTTGGATGCCTCGGAGGAAGGCGAGCCGCACGGCCCGGTTCTGGTCGGCGCGCCAACCCAGATTGCCCCGGCCAAGCCCGCGACGAAGTCGAAGGGCAAGAAGGCGCCGCCCAAGGAAAAGCCGAAGACGGCGGTCGAGAGCGGAGAAGCCGGCGACGAAGCGGCGGAGAAGAAAGATGCCGACGTCGTCTCCCTCGACGCCTTCCGCAAGAAGACCTGAGCCCACCGATGTCCGCCGACATCGTCAATCTCCGCCTTGTCCGCAAACGGCGGCGGCGTGGCGCGGCGGAGCTTGAAGCCGACGCCAATCGAATCCGGCATGGAACGCCGAAAGCCTTGCGGGACGAAGCCCGTGTCGAGCGGGAGCGTGCAAGCCGTCTGTTGAACGGGGTGAAGCGCGACCGCGCGGCCCCGGTGGAAGCCGGCCCGTCCGCCCCTGCTCTCATGCCCCCGGGCGAGACCGGCAAGCCGTCGTGATCGTCAAGCGCTCGCTGGCGATCCGGGGCCATGCGACATCGATCAGCATCGAGGACAAGTTCTGGAACCGCCTGCGCGCGATCGCGGCGGCCCGCGGTCTGGCGCTTGCCGCGCTGGTGGCGGAGATCGACGAGGCACGCGCGCCGAGCACGAACCTCTCCTCCGCCATCCGGCTGTTCGTTCTGGACGAGGCGCTGGCGTGCTCCGATCCTCCATCCGAAGGACGCGGCTGACTCCACCGGGCGTCATGGCAGCTTGCGTCGCATGAACCCGGGCGTTGCATTCGGCGGGACAAACCCGTTCAGCGCCACCCAATGCGTTACCATCACCGCAGCTTGGTATCAAAACTCCAGCGGATTCTCGACGCCCGGCAATGAGGGAAAGCGGGTTTTTCCGCCGGACGGGTCGCTGGGAAGCGGCCTGTCGAAGTCCAGTCTCGGCGCCGCGCTGGCGCTCGGAGCCGGCGGCGGCCGGCTTTGTTGCTGGCGCCGCTGTTCCGCGGCTTGGCGTTGGCGTTGCGCTTCCGCTTCGGCCTCACGACGACGCGCTTCCTCTGCCTCTTTGCGACCCGCTTCCACTGCCTGTCGATGCCGCGTTTCCTCGGCCTTACGCGCCTCTTCTTCCTCCGCGCGGCGCGCGGCCGCCTGTTCTTCCCGCAGTCGCGCCGCTTCGGCCGCCGCCTGCTCCGCCCGCAACCGTTCGGCCTCCTCGGCAGCGCGCCGCTCTTCCGCGATCCGCTTCGCCTCCGCCGCCCGCCAGCGGTAGAATCGCGCTTCACGCCGCAGCCGCAGGGTCTCCTGGAGGCTCTCCTGCATTGCCTCCACGCGCGCCTGTTCACGCTCCAACGCGCGCACCGAAAGGTAGTTGGCGAGCGCCGTCGCATCGACCGAAAGCGTCGGGTCGGCAAGCGGGCCGGTCAGGGAATAGAACACCGTCGGCTCGGCCCCTTCCACGCGGTCGTCGCCCGGGTCGATGGCCAGCGTGAGGTCGGCGGCGATCGTGAGATCGGCCAGATCCACACTACCATCGAGGGTCAGTTTCTCCTCGCCGTCCTGGATGCTGACCGGCGCGAAGCGAACGCGTCCCGCCGTCACGGAGAAGGCGCTCGTCACCGCCGGAACGGCGAAGCTGGGTTCCCGCGAGAGACCCCGCAGCGTCGCGCCGGTATCGGTGTCGGGCTTGAACCCCTCCCGGTCGGCGGCCGCAAGCAGCGGCCGGAAGACCCGCTGCGGTACGCCCGGCACACGCGCATTGGCGATCGCGACCTGACCGGCACCCGTCAGACCCGAGATCAGCGCTCCATAGGAATGGCCGGTGCTGTCGAGCCGGATATTGCCATCGAGACTCGCCGTCTCCCCTTCGACGGGCAGTTCGGGCCAGAATTCGGCGAGATCGAAGCCACTGGCCTCGGCTTCGAGCGTCAACCCGCCAATGCCGTTGGCATTGCGCAGCGTCAAGCGGCCGTCGAGGCGCCCCCTCGCCGCCGTTGCACTCGCGTCATCGAAGGTCAGATTACCCGCGTCCGCCGACATCCGCGCGCCGAAATCCGTCATGACCGGGCCACCGAGGTCGAGCCGGGCGGCGGTGAGCGCCACCGAAAAATCGGCGCCGGCAAGAGAACTCGGCCGGAACGCCTCGCTCGGCCAAGGTAGCATCGGGTCGCCGTCGTCGAGCGCGCGCCCATAGACAAGGCCCGCAAGCCACGGCATCGACAGCGTGTCGACACGCACCGTCCCCTCGAACGGACGCCCGCCTTGTTTTCGCAAGGCCGCTTCGATCGTCGAACCGGCGATCTGGCCGCCCAGGTCGCGGATCGCCCAGTCACCTTGCTCGTAGGCGATCGTCCCGGTCAGATCGAGCGGGGCGGCGTCGAGCGACGCGCCAAGTTCGACGCCGGTCGTGCGCAGCCATGGCAGCGCATCGCCGCTCTTGACATAAAGCGAGACGTCACCGCCGGAAACTCCGTCGGGCGTCACATTGAGGGTTCCGTCCAGACTGATTTCGCTGCCCGGCGCGCGCAATGTCGCCGAGGCGACGATGGGGCCGGTCGCCGAAGCCGACAAAGACAGCTCCGCTTCCAGCGGTGCCGGCGCGCCGGCTTCCATGGCTGTCAGTCCGAGCTGACCGAGCAACACTGCCGGCCGATCGTTCTCCAGACGCAGATCGAGACCGAACCGACCACTTTGCGCCCGCGCATTGAGGCCGTTCTCGATCGAGGCCGACAGATCGATCTTGCTGCCATTGGCGGTCCCGTCGAGACGCACCAGCAGACTCGGCGGTTGCCCCGCCTCGCCTCCGATCGTCTCCACCGCGCCGGCGAGGTCCAGCGGCGCCAGGCGGGTCGCCTGCCCGTCCAGTGCCTGTAGCAGTGGCACCCCCGGAAACCGCGAACGAAGGAATTTGAAGAATTGCTCCGGCTTACCGGAATCGAGCGACACGGCGAGCCGCCCGCTCGTATTGCCGCCGAGCTGCGACAGCTCCCCCCGGGCTGACAGGCTCGCGCCGGCGAGGCCGTCGACGTCGAGTTTGCCGATCGCCAGCGTGTCGCCGTCGTACCGGATATTACCGTCGATGCGCTCGGCCGACGCACCACGCAGAGTCACCGGGCCGGCGGTCAAGGCGATATCGAACTGATCGGCGTTCGCCAGGGCGTCGGACGGGCCGGTAAACAGTCGCGTCAGGGCCAGAAGCGCGTCGAGATCGATCTCCCCCCCCTCCAGGTCCGCCGCGATCGTCGTTCGTTCGCCCACCCTGGCGCGTTCCAGCCGGCCAGTGAGCCGGTCGCCGCCGATGTCCAGTTCCAGATCGGTAAAGACCTGTTGCTCGGTGGTGAGCACCGTCTTCGCCGCCAACCCGGCGCTGACCAAGGCGCGCACCGACGGGTCGACCGCGCCGGTCAGCCAGTCGGAAAAGCCGGATGGCTGGCGGGAAGCCACAAGCAGGTCACCGCGAAAGCCGAAGCTCTCGTCGAGATCGACGACACCGCTCGCTTCCAGCCGGGTCCGGCCCGGCAGTTCCGCCGCGAAGCGGGCCAGCGACCAGCCGAAATCGGTCGGGCTTGCCGAAAATGCGACATCACGAATCGTGGTGTCGCCGGCGACGACCACCGGTAGCGAGATGGCCACCGTTCCGGGGATCGTCGGCCGGGGAATGTCGGCGAGAACAGCGCGCACCGCCTCGAGCCGCTCCGCGAATCCGATCGCGGAGGCTTCCGGGCTCGCCTCGCCTGCCTCGGTGCCGCCGGATGCGATCGTGTCGACATCGACCTGTTCACCTTCGAGATCCAGCGCGAAATGCGGCACCGCCTTGAAATCGAGGCGGCCTTGGCCGGTCAGGAGATAGGGTTGCTTGCTGTCGCCCGCCTGGACCCTGAGGTCGATGACTTCGGCGGCCGTGGGCGTCAGGGTCACCGCTCCGACCGCCCTGACCGGCAGGACATCGGCCTTGGCCGACGCTTCAGCGGCGGTATCGGACGATGCCGCGTCAGCCGCCGCGAACGGGTTGCCGTCGACCACCGCCGTGCCCGCCGTCGCCGCCTCCAACAATGGCCGCCTGAGCACGGCGGCGCCGGCGAATTGCGGCCGACCGTCCTCGAACCGCGCGGCGCCGTCGAGCGCAATCTGGGTGGCAAGCGTCTCGTTGGCGGTGACCAGGCGAACCGGCACCGACCCATCCGCCTGCTGTGTGCCGGCCGCCAGCGTAAAGGCGACCGCCTCGCCGCCCAGCTTGAAGCGTCCGCTTCCGTCGAGCGGCCCGGCCAGCGAGCCGGCCGACAGCACCGCCTCGACGCCCGACAGCTCGTGGCTGCGTCCGGTCAGGCCGTTTTCGATACGGACCGTGCCGTTGGTGATCGCGACATTGTCGAGCACCACGGTCGCGCCGGTTGGAATCTTGGGCTTCTCCACCACCCAGTCGATGGAACCGTCCGGACGGATCGGAATCCGGATGGAGGGCCGGTCCAGCGACATCGAATAGATGAAGATCTCGCCCGAGAGATAGGGCGCGAGCTCCGCGTCCATCCGGAACCGGCCGATCGTCGCCAGCGCCGCGCCCGATTCGTCCAGCACCTCGACGTCGCCGAAGGTGACAGACGGAAACGGCAGCAGCCGCGCCGAGGCCTCGCCCCTGACGACCACGTCGCGGCCGAGTATCGCCGAAGCCTCGCGCTGGAAATCGTCGCGATAGGCCGTCCAGTCGATGAAATACGGCGCCACCAGCGCTCCGATAAGCGCCAGCACCAGGAGGCCGCCGAAGAGAACGAAGGCTCTGACCAGGATGGAGCTCCTCTTCCGATGGTCCCGATTGCGGCGAGCCCGCGCCGCCGATGATGCCGAGCGCCGCTTGCGTCGCGCTGACCGTCGCTAGCCGTTCGGCCGGACCGTCAAAGGATAGGCCAGAACCGGGCGCCGATGTCGAGAACTTACCGCGTCTCGATCAGGGAAGGATTTTCCCGGGGTTGAGGATATTGTTCGGATCGAGCGCGGTCTTGATCGTCGCCATCACGTCGACGGCGTCGCCGAGTTCGCGCCTGAGATAGCCGCGCTTGCCCTGGCCGATGCCGTGCTCGCCGGTGCAGGTGCCGTCCATCGCGACCGCCCGCTCGGCGAGCCGCGCCATGAAGGCCTCGGCCACAGCGATCTCCGCGGCGCTGTCCATGTCGAGCAACAGCGTCACGTGGAAATTGCCGTCGCCGACATGGCCGACGATCGGCGCGATCAGGCCGGCGGCGTCGATGTCGGCTTGCGTCTCCGCGATGCATTCGGCGAGCCGCGACACCGGCACGCAGACGTCCGTGGCGATGCCCTTGGCGCCGGGACGCAGCGCCAGCGCCGCCCAGTAGAACTGGTGCCGCGCCTTCCAAAGCTGCGCCCGCTCCTCGGTCCGCTTGGCGCTCTGGAACGGGCCGCCGCCGTGGTCCTCGGCGATCGCGGCAAACAGTTCCGCCTGCTCGGCGACCGAATTAGCCGAGCCGTGGAACTCCAGAAACAGCGACGGCCTGGCCTCCAAATCGAGCTGCGAATGGGCGATCGCCGCCTGCATCGACAATGTGTCCAGCAGCTCGATCCGGGCGACCGGTATCCCGGCCTGGATAGTCTGGATCACCGCGTCGCAGGCGCTTTTCACGTCCGGAAACGGGCAGACGCCGGCCAGGATCGATTCGGGGATGCCGTAGAGCTTGAGATTGAGCTTGGTGATGATGCCGAGCGTGCCCTCCGAGCCGACCAGAAGCCGGGTCAGGTCGTAGCCGGCCGAGGTCTTCTTCGCCCGCCGCGCGGTACGGATGATCTTGCCGTCCGCCATCACCGCGGTCAGCCCGATGACGTTGTCGCGCATCGTGCCGTAGCGCACGGCGTTGGTGCCCGAGGCACGGGTGGCGGCCATACCGCCGAGGCTGGCATTGGCGCCCGGATCGATCGGAAAGAACAGGCCGGTGTCGCGCAAATGCGCGTTCAGCGCCTCGCGGGTGACGCCCGGCTCGACCGTGCAGTCGAGATCCTCGGCGTTGACGGCGAGCACTTTGTCCATGCGCGACAGGTCGAGCGAAATGCCGCCCTCCGGCGCGTTGACATGGCCCTCCAGCGACGAGCCGGTGCCGAAGGCGACGATCGGCGTTCGATACTCCCCGCAGAGCTGAACGAGAATCTGCACCTCGTCCTCGGACTCGGCGAAGAACACCGCGTCCGGCATCTGGTTCGGCAGATAGGTCGTGGAATGGGCATGGGCGCGCCGCACGTCCTCGCCGGTGACCAGCCGCTCGCCGAATCGCTGCTTCAGCACCGAAACGGCGGTGGCGATACCCTCGCGCTTGGCCGGCCGTTCCGCCAGGATGTCCGCTAACGCCATGCTGTTCTCTCTCCCTTCCCCTCCGCCGCGTCGATGGACGGCCGGATTTGACTTCCCCGCGCCTTGCGGTTTTCCCTTGCCGCAACGCCCACCCGCGAAGACGAGCCCCGATGACGCCAGAGCCGCCGCAGCCGTTCCGTTCGCCCCTGATGGACCTCGAGCCTGGTTGGATCGACTATAACGGCCACCTCAACCTTGCCTATTATCACGTTCTGTTCGACCGGGGCATCGACGCCCTGTTCGACGCGATCGGGCTCGGCGAGAGCTACCGGGAAAGCCGCGGTTACACCACCTACTCCGCCGAGACCCATGTCTGCTATCTGCGCGAAGTGCCGCCGGCCGCGCGCGTTTATGCGACCGCCCAGATCGTCGGGCTCGACGAAAAGCGGCTGCACATCTTCCAGGAACTCTTTCACGAGGACGGCTGGCGCGCCGCGACGCTGGAGGGCCTCAGCCTCTCGATCGACCAGAACCACCCATCCGGCGGCCCGAAGGTCGCGCCCTTCCCGGCCGACGTGTTCGAACGGGTGGCGGAAATGGCGGCGGGACATGCCAAGTTGCCAAAGCCGGACAAGATTGGGCGGGCGGTGCGGTTGGGGCGCGGGTAGCGGAAGCGCTGGAGGCTCGGCGGGCGCGCGTCGCCGGCTCGTCATCCCGGCCTTGAGCGCGCAGATGCGCCCATGCCGCGACATTTTCCCATCCTGTCCGGTAACGGAATGGCGGTACCAGCGACTGGGAATGCATCCCGGCTTAAGGCCGGGATGACGACTTACATTGGACGTCGGGATTGGGGCCACGTCATCGCCCGCACCGCGTTCACGGCCGGCGTATGCATTCCCGAGACTGGCTGTTCCTCCCTTCTTCCCTATTTCAGCGCGATCTTCGATTCTCTGTCCCCTCCTTAAGCTTCGCCTTGCGGCTCGCTGAGGGGGCTTGTCCTTGTCCCGCCCTTTTAAGCTCCTCGGCATTCGCCTCGTCGCTGGCGGGCCCCTGATGCCGCCCTCACGAGCGGCGGGACGCCGGAGGCGACCCCGCCGACTGTTTTAAGTCAAGACGTCCGCATCTGCTGTTTTTCAAGGCAGCGTTCGACTGAAATGCGTACAGCGGAGAGTTCGGTGAGAAGCATCTACCCCTCCATGGCGGCCTCCTCCGCATGGCGCGCTTCTTGCTTCACAATTTCTGTGGGATGCGTCCGGGGTTCCGGCCCCGGGGGACGTGTCTGATGCAAGAGATGCGTTCTGCGTGAGTTTCGAGGAGAGACCTCTATTTCGACGGCAAACCCGTGTGCAGTTTGTGGCTCGACCAAGTGCGCGCCCTTGCGCCAAAAGCTGGTGCATCGCGCTTGCCCGATGCAGCTCTGCCGTGCGTCTCCTTGCTTGCGCGATATCGAGCCATGACCGCTGTCCTTTCCATTCTCGTGGTCGATGAAAACCGGGCGCGCGCGGCGATCATCGAGGACGGGCTGCGCGAGGCGGGCCACAGCCGCGTCGAGGTGGTGACGGAGACGGCCGGCCTGGTACGCCGTATCGAGACGCTGAATCCCGATGTCATCGTCCTTGATCTCGAAAATCCCAACAGGGACCAGCTCGAGCATTTCTTTCAAGTCTCGCGATCGGTGCAGAGGCCGATCGCCATGTTCGTCGATCGATCCGACACCGCCTCGATCGCGGCGGCGGTGGATGCGGGCGTATCCGCCTACATCGTCGACGGGCTCAAAAAGGAGCGCGTCAAGCCGATCCTCGACATGGCGATCTCGCGCTTCAACGCCTTCACCCGGCTGACACGGGAACTTCAGGACACGCGCGCCGAGCTCGCGGATCGCAAAATCATCGACCGCGCCAAGGGCATCTTGATGAAGGCCAGGAAGCTCGACGAGGAATCCGCCTATCGGCTGCTGCGCAAGACGGCGATGAACGAAAACCGGCGTCTCGCCGACGTCGCCCGCGGCCTCGTCAGCGCCCACAGCCTGCTGGGAGACGATTGATGCGTTGGCTGGACGACATCCGCGCCGGTTACCTGCCGCTTCTCGACAGCGCCGTTCTGCTCGTCGCCGCGGACAAGGGTTTCGCCGAGGCTAGGGATGTCCGCCTCATTCTCAACCGCGAAACCTCCTGGGCGACGATTCGCGATCGCATGGGCGTCGGCCAGCTCGACGCCGCGCACATGCTGGCGCCGATGCCGATCGCTGCGAGCATCGGCCTGGGCCCCCTCGCCGTGCCGATGGTCGCGCCGTTTGTCCTGGCGCTGGGTGGCAACGCGGTGACGGTCTCCAATGCCGTGGCGGAAAGGATGGCGACGACTAACCCGGTCATGGACGGCCCCGTCGCAGCAGGACAAGCGCTGCGCCGCACCGTCGAGGCGGCTCGCCGCGACGGTCGCCCCCCGTTCCGATTTGCCGTCGTCCACCGCCATTCCAGCCACAATTACGATCTGCGCTATTGGCTGGCGGCGTCGGGGATCGGGCCCGACCGGGACATCGACATCACCGTGGTGCCCCCGCCCTTGATGCCCGACGCGCTGGCGACGGGACAGATCGATGGCTTCTGCGTCGGCGAGCCGTGGAGCACGATTGCCGTCCGCCGGGGCGCCGGCCACATCGTGACCAGCAAGGCGGAGATCTGGCGACGTGGACCCGAAAAAGTCTTCGGTGTCTCCGCGCATTTCGCCGAAACACGCGGCGAGGTTCTGGCACGGCTGATTCTCGCGCTTCACGACGCCGCCGCATGGTGCGAGGATTCGCACAACCGGGAGGCTCTCGCCGCCCTTCTCGCGGCAAAGGAACACCTCGATGTTCCACAGAGCGTCCTGCTGCCGGCCCTCGAAGGGCGCCTGGAGATCGCGCCGAGGATGCGACGCGCCGTCGAAGGCTTCGTCACGTTTCACGGCGACGACGCCAATCGCCCCGTCCCAGGCCATGGCCAATGGCTGTTCCGGCAGATGGTTCGTTGGGGCGACGCCACTGACTCCGAGACCGTGCGTGACCGAGCGGCGGCGGTCTTCAGCCCGGCGTCGTATGACGCCGCTCTTGGGCGCCTTCCGCTGACCCCAGAATCGAAACGGACGCCAAGCGAAAATGATCGGCCTTCCGGGCTCTATGACGCCTCCGGGGAGAATCCGGCGCCGAATTAAGCAAGCCGGCTGCGCGCCCTCGCATCGCTATGATGTTTTTTTGATCAATTATCCAATCCGTATAAAAAAATTGCAGAATTTGTCGTTTTTGCATTGCAACATGAAATTTGCAGCCGTATAGATTGGCCTGTCGGACGAAGCGCGGTGCTGATCACCGGTCGTCTTCTCCGACGGGGCCGAACAGGCCAATGGAATTTACGCCCAATGGCGGGCGGTTTTCGGCAAGGCTGCCGACTTCGTTTGAAATGCCCCGCGACAGCGGCGGCATCGACGGGTCGAGCAGTCTTTTTTCGTTTCACCAGCACAATTGCCGGGCGGCGTCGCCACCGGCGAAACGGGGAAGTTTTGCGCCATGAGCAACCTGACGACGATCTCCAGACGTGTCCTGCTTGGCGGCACTGCCGCCGTCGCTCTCGGCCTTGCGGCGAGCGCGGCACAAGCGGAGATGCTGCCGGTCGAAAAAGACGAACTCACCTTCGGCTTCATCAAGCTGACCGACATGGCGCCACTCGCGATCGCCAAGGAGAAGCACTTTTTCGAGGATGAAGGGCTGTATGTCAGCATCGAGCCCCAGGCGAACTGGAAGGTGCTGCTGGATCGTACCATCACCGGCGAGCTCGACGGCGCCCATATGCTGGCCGGCCAACCGCTGGCGGCGACGATCGGTTACGGCACCGAGGCGCATATCGTCACGCCATTCTCGATGGATCTCAACGGCAACGGCATCACCGTGTCGAATGACGTCTGGGCGAAGATGAAGGGCCATATCGAGAATGGCCCGGACGGCAAGCCGCAACACCCGATTTCCGCCAGCGCACTGAAGCCTGTCGTCGACGAATACCGATCGGCAGGCAAGTCGTTCAACATGGGGATGGTGTTCCCGGTCTCGACCCATAATTACGAGTTGCGCTACTGGCTCGCGGCCGGCGGGCTCAATCCGGGCTTTTATTCGCCGTCCGACACCTCGGGTCAGATCAAGGCCGACGTTCTGCTGTCGGTGACGCCGCCGCCGCAGATGCCGGCGACCCTCGAAGCCGGCACCATCCAGGGCTATTGCGTCGGCGAGCCCTGGAATCAGGCCGCCGTGTTCAAGGGCATCGGCGTTCCGGTGATCACCGACTACGAGATATGGAAGGACAATCCCGAAAAGGTGTTCGGGATGACGAAGCAATTCGTCGACGCGAACCCCAATACCGCGATCGCCGTGACCAAGGCGCTGATCCGCGCCGGCCAGTGGCTCGACGCCGACGATGGCGCCAACCGCCAGGAAGCCGTCGAGATCCTGTCGCGGCCCGAATATGTCGGCGCCGACGCCGAGGTCATCGCCAATTCGATGACCGGCACCTTCGAATACGAGAAGGACGACAAGCGACCCGCCCCCGACTTCAACGTCTTCTTCGCCAAATTCGCGACCTATCCCTACTACTCAGACGCCATCTGGTATCTCACGCAGATGCGCCGCTGGGGCCAAATCGCCGATGAGAAGCCGGACAGCTGGTACGCGGAAGCGGCTGCATCGGTCTACCGCCCGGACATCTACCGCAAGGCGGCCGAATCGCTCATCGATGACGGCTATCTGACAGCTTCCGACATCCCCGAGACCGACGGCTACAAGGCGGCCACCGCCGCGTTCATCGACGGCGTCGAATATGACGGCCGCAAGCCCAACGAATACCTTGAGAAATTCGAAATCGGTCTCAAGGGATCCGAGGACGTGGCGAGCCTCGCCTCCAACTGACCCGCGCGCCAGGAGGCGGCGGAACATTCCACCGCGCTTCCATCCGACACTCGCCGCAGCATTCGAGGAAGGACCCGAGCGATGAGCACAGCATCCGATTTCATGGGGCATGAACTATCGGCGGCCGAACGCCGCGTCCTGCGCCAGGAAAAGCGTATGACCCGGATCAGCCGCTCTGCGGGTCCGCTGACGGCCATCGGCCTTGGTTGGTCCGTGCCATTGATGAAGATGGCGGCGGGCGACGATCTGCGATCCAACCTTGCGGCCCTGTGGAAAAGCCTCGTCGTGCCCTTGATCGGCATTCTCGCTTTCCTGGCGGTCTGGGCGGCACTGGCGCCGCAGGTGCAAACCTCGCTCGGCACCGTGCCGGGGCCTGTCCAGGTCTGGCAGCAGGTCGAAGGGCTCTATGCCGATCATCAGCGGGGCCGCGAAGACCGGGTGGAGTTCTATGAGCGGCAAGAGGCCCGCAACGCGAAACTGGTCGAACAAGGCATGGGCGATCGGGCGAAGGTCCGTGCCTATACCGGCGCGCCGACCTATCCCGAGCAGATCCTCACCAGCCTGAAGACGGTATTTCTTGGCTTCTTGCTGGCCACGATCATCGCCGTGCCGGTCGGCATCGCCTGTGGCCTGTCCTCGACCGTCAACGGTGCGCTGAACCCGCTGATCCAGATATTCAAGCCGGTCTCGCCGCTGGCCTGGCTGCCGATCGTCACCATGATCGTCTCGGCGCTTTATGCGAACGCCTCGGACGCGCTGCCGAAATCCATGGTGGTCTCGGCGATTACCGTGACCCTCTGCTCGCTCTGGCCGACGCTGATCAACACCTCGCTCGGCGTCGCCTCGATCGACAAGGACCTCGTCAATGTCGGCAAGGTGCTGCAACTGCCGACGTCGAAGACCATCACCAAGCTGGTACTGCCCTCGGCAATGCCGCTGATCTTCACCGGCCTGCGCCTGTCGCTGGGTGTCGGCTGGATGGTGCTGATCGCCGCCGAGATGCTGGCGCAGAATCCCGGGCTCGGCAAATTCGTCTGGGACGAGTTCCAGAACGGCTCGTCGGACTCGCTCGCCCGGATCATCGTCGCGGTCATCACCATCGGCATCGTCGGCTTCATCCTCGATCGGATCATGGCCGCGCTGCAGACCGCCTTCACCTTCTCGTCGACGCGCTGAGCGAAGCCTTCGCAGGAAAAGTGGAAGCCGGTTTTCCGTCCGCGACATGCGACCAGAAAGAACAGCCATGACCACATCCCCGATCATCGAACTCAGCAACGTCTCGAAAGACTACGGCGAGGGCAAGCAGCGGGCCGAAATCCTGAACGGTGTCGATCTGACGGTCCGCGAGGGCGAGTTCGTTGCGATCGTCGGGTTCTCCGGCTCCGGCAAGACGACGCTGATCTCGCTGCTCGCCGGGCTGATCCGGCCCGACGCCGGCGAGGTTCGCATGCGCGGCAAGCCTGTCGATGGACCGGGGCCGGAGCGCGGTCTCGTCTTCCAGTCTTATTCGCTGATGCCCTGGCTTTCGGTGCGCGGCAACGTCGCCTTGGCCGTCGACACGGTCTTCGCCAGGGAATCGAAGGCCGAGCGACAGGCGCGCGTCGACAAATACATCAAAATGGTCGGCCTCACGCACGCCGTCGATCGGCGTCCGGCGGAACTTTCGGGCGGCATGCGCCAGCGGGTTTCGGTTGCGCGGGCGCTGGCGATGAGTCCGGAAATCCTGCTTCTCGACGAGCCGCTCTCCGCGCTCGACGCGCTGACCCGGGCCAAGCTGCAGGACGAGTTCGCGGCGATCAGCCAAATCGAAAAGAAGACCATCGTCCTGATCACCAACGACGTCGACGAGGCGATCCTGCTCGCCGACCGCATCATCCCGCTCGATCCGGGGCCACGGGCGAAGCTCGGTCCCTCCTTCGCGGTCGATCTGCCGCATCCGCGCGACCGCACCGCGATGAACGGCAACGAGGAATTCAAGCGGCTGCGCCGGGAGGTCACAAACTACCTGATGGCGCGCGGCCGCCATGCCGCCGGCGGGGCGGACGAGGCGGTGGTGCTGCCGAATGTCGTCCCGATCACCCAGAAGCCGCATACAGGTCCCGCGCCAGAATTGCCGGAGGCCTATCGCCGGGCGGCGCATTCGCCGATCGAGCGCGGCTTCGTCGAGTTCTTCGAGGTCAGGAAGACCTATCCGACGCCGAAGGGGCCGCTGACCGTCGTCGACGGCTTCGACATGAAGATGCGGCAGGGCGAGTTCGTCTCGCTGATCGGCCATTCGGGCTGCGGCAAGTCGACGGTCCTGACCATGGCCGCCGGCCTCAACGACATTTCCACCGGCGGCATCGTCCTCGACGGCCGGGAGATCGACGGCGCCGGGCCGGACCGCGCCGTGGTTTTCCAGGCGCCATCGCTGATGCCTTGGCTGACGGCGCGCGAGAACGTCGCGCTCGGCGTCGACCGGGTCTATCCCGACGCGACGCCGGCCGAGCGCCGCGACATCGTCGAGCATTACCTTCACCGCGTCGGCCTCGGCAAGGCCATGCACCGCAAGGCGGCCGATTTGTCCAACGGCATGAAGCAGCGCGTCGGGATCGCCCGCGCCTTCGCCCTGTCGCCGAAGCTGCTCCTGCTCGACGAGCCCTTTGGCATGCTGGATTCGCTGACCCGCTGGGAGCTTCAGGACGTCTTGATGGACGTCTGGAAGCGCACGCAGGTCACGGCGATCTGCGTCACCCACGATGTGGACGAGGCGATCCTGCTCGCCGACCGGGTGGTGATGATGACCAACGGACCGATGGCCAGGATCGGCAAGATCATGACGGTCGACCTGCCGCGTCCGCGCACCCGCAAGGCGCTGCTCGAACATCCCGACTACTGGCGCTACCGACAGGAACTGCTCGACTTCCTGGAGGAATACGAGGGCGGTACGCGGCCCGAAGAAGCGCCGAAGGCGGCGGGAACGGATGGCGGCGCGGCCAAGGAAGCAGCATGAGCCACGGCCCGTCACCACAGCGTCGGAATCCGAGCCCTCTCCCCAAAAGGAGTAACGAGATGACAGAGAAACTCGTCGTCATTGGCAACGGCATGGCGCCCGGCCGCATGCTCGAACATCTCTTCGACAAGGCCCCCGGCCGGTACGAGGTGACGATCTTCAACGCCGAGCCGCGGGTCAATTACGACCGCATCATGCTGTCTCCGGTGCTCTCCGGCGAGAAGTCCTATGAAGAGATCGTCATCCACGGCGACGGCTGGTACGTCGACCATGGCATCACGCTCTACAAGGGGCACCGGATCGTCGCGATTGACCGCGAGGCCAAGACCGTCACGTCCGATCACGGCGTCACGGAAAGCTACGACAAACTGGTGATCGCCACCGGCTCGGTGCCCTTCATCATCCCCGTCCCGGGCAAGGATCTGCCCGGCGTGATCACCTATCGCGATATCGACGACGTCCAGGCGATGCTGCTCGCCGCCCAGTCACGGGCAAAGGCCGTCGTCATCGGCGGCGGTCTGCTCGGCCTCGAGGCGGCGGCGGGTCTCAGGGCGCGCGGCATGGAGGTGACGGTGCTGCATGTCATGCCGACGCTGATGGAGCGCCAACTCGACCCGGCCGCCGGTTATCTGCTGCAGAAGGCGGTCGAGGAACGCGGGATCAAGGTTCTCACCAGGGCCAATACCAAGCAGATCGTCGGCGACGGCAAGGTCGAGGGCGTCGAACTCGACGACGGCACGATCATTCCCTCGACACTCGTCGTCATGGCTGTCGGCATCCGGCCCAATAGCGGCCTCGCCAAGGAGGCGGGCCTTGCGGTCAATCGCGGCATCGTCGTCGACGCCGGCATGCGGACCTCGGACGCGGATGTCCTGGCGCTTGGCGAATGCGCGGAAGTGGATGGCATGGTCTACGGTCTGGTCGCGCCGCTCTACGAGATGGCCCGGGTCGCCGCCGCGCATCTGGCGGACGACCGCTCCGCCGCCTTCGTCCATGCCGACACGCCGACCAAGCTCAAGGTCACCGGTATCGACCTCTATTCGCTCGGCGATTTCGCCGACGGCGAGGACCGGCAGGAGATCGTGCTGCGCGACGCGACAGCGGGCATCTACAAACGCCTCGTCTTGAAGGACGACCGCATCATCGGCACGGTGCTCTACGGCGAGACCTCGGACGGCGCCTGGTTCAACGATCTGAAGAAGAAGGCGACCGACATCTCCGCCATGCGCGAGACGCTGATCTTCGGCCAGTCGTTCCAGGGGGGCGCCCCCCTGGACCCTATGGTGGCCGTTGCAGCCTTGCCGGATGATGCGGAAATCTGCGGCTGCAACGGCGTCTGCAAGGGCAAGATCACCGGCGCGATCGCCGCGAAGGGCCTGACCAGCCTCGACGATGTCCGCGCCCATACCAAGGCCTCGTCTTCCTGCGGCTCCTGCACCGGGCTCGTCGAACAGTTGATGGCTCTGACGCTTGGCGACGCGTTCAATCCGGCAGCGGTCAAGCCGATGTGCCCCTGCACCGATCTCGGCCATGGCGACGTCCGCCGACTGATCGTGGCCAAGCAGTTGAAGTCGATCCCGCAGGTCATGCAGGAACTCGAGTGGAAGACTTCCTGCGGCTGCGCCAAATGCCGGCCTGCGCTGAACTACTATCTGATCGCCGACTGGCCCGGCGAATATGTCGACGACAGTCAGTCACGCTTCATCAACGAGCGGGTACACGCCAACATCCAGAAGGACGGCACCTATTCGGTCGTGCCGCGCATGTGGGGCGGTATCACCTCGGCAAAGGAATTGCGAGCGATCGCCGACGTCGCCGACAAGTTCCAGATCCCGACGGTCAAATGCACCGGCGGCCAGCGCATCGACCTTCTCGGCGTCAAGAAGGAGGATCTTCCGGCGGTCTGGGGCGACCTCAACGCCGCCGGCATGGTCTCGGGCGCCGCTTACGCCAAGGGCCTGAGAACCGTGAAGACCTGCGTGGGCACCGACTGGTGCCGCTTCGGCACACAGGATTCGACCGGCCTCGGCGTCCGTATAGAAAAATTCATGTGGGGCTCATGGACCCCGGCCAAGGTCAAGATGGCGGTCTCCGGTTGTCCGCGAAATTGCGCCGAGGCGACCTGCAAGGATGTTGGCGTCATCTGCACCGACGCCGGATACGAAATCCATTTCGCGGGCGCTGCCGGCCTCGACATCAAGGGCACGGAGGTCCTGTGTCAGGTGAAGTCGGAGGATGAGGCGCTGGAGACGATCGTCGCGCTGACCCAGCTCTATCGGGAGCAAGGCCACTATCTCGAGCGCATGTACAAATGGCTGCGGCGCGTCGGCATGGAGTCGATCCAGGCCGCGATCGTCGCCGATCCGGCCAAGCGCCGGCACTATTTCGAGCGCTTCGTCCACAGCCAGACATTCAGCCAGACAGATCCCTGGGCCGAGCGAGCGCGCGGCGCCGTTGCGGCGCACGAATTCAAGCCGATGGCCGATCTGAGGGTAATGGAGGCGGCGGAATGACCGAGGAGCGCTTTTTCCCGATCGGCACGATCAACGACATTCCCCGCCGCGGCGCGCGCTGCGTAATGACGCCGCTGGGGCGGATCGCCGTGTTCCGGACCGCCGACGACCAGGTCTTTGCCATCGACGACCGCTGCCCGCATATGGGCGGGCCGCTCAGTCAGGGCATCGTTCACGACGCCTCGGTCACCTGCCCGCTCCACAACGCCGTCATTTCGCTAAACGACGGCGAGATGCGGGGGCCGGACGAAGGCAAGGTGCGGACCTTCGCGGTCCGAATCGAACCGCTGACCAAGGCCCTTGAATTGTCACTCAGCCCGATTGCGGCCGCCTTCGCCGACGCGGCCGAATAGGGCGACGGCGATGGATGCCGCTCCGACCCCCAAGACCGTCCGGACCACATGCCCCTATTGCGGCGTCGGCTGCGGCGTGCTGGCGACGCCGCGTCCCGACGGGAGCGTCGCGATTGCCGGAGACCCGGAGCATCCCGCCAATTTTGGCCGGCTGTGCTCGAAAGGCTCGGCGCTCGGCGAAACGCTCGGGCTCGAGGAGCGCCTGCTGGTTCCGAGCGTCGAGGGTGCGCGCGTCGGTTGGGACGCAGCGCTCGACAAGGTCGCGAACACATTCGCCAGCATCATCGCCGAACACGGGCCGGACTCGGTCGCCTTCTACGTCTCCGGCCAGCTCCTGACCGAGGACTACTATGTCGCCAACAAGCTGATGAAAGGCTTCATCGGCTCCCCCAATATCGACACCAATTCGCGCCTCTGCATGGCCTCGTCGGTGGCCGGGCATCGTCGCGCCTTCGGCTCGGACACAGTCCCGGGCACCTATGAGGATCTGGAACTGGCCGACCTCGTCGTGCTGGTCGGCTCGAACCTCGCCTGGTGCCATCCGGTGCTCTACCAGCGGCTCGCGGCGGCGAAGGCGGCACGGCCGACCATGAAGGTGGTGCTGATCGATCCGCGCCGCACTGCGACGGCGGACCTTGCCGACCTGCACCTGCCGATCGCGGCGGACGGTGACACGGCGCTGTTCGCCGGATTGCTGCCCGCTCTCGCCGAGGCCGGCGCGATCGATTGCGATTACGTCGCTCGGCACAGCGAGGGTTTCGTCGAGACGCTGCGGACCACGCGTTCGATGCGGGTGGCACGCGTGGCGGAAATGGCCGGCCTCGATCCACGCGCCATCACGGCGTTCTACGAGCTGTTCGCCAAGACCGAGAAGGTCGTCACCGTGTACAGCCAGGGCGTCAATCAGTCGCTCGGCGGCACCGACAAGGTCAACGCCATCATCAACTGCCATCTGGCGACCGGCCGCATTGGCCGGCCCGGCATGGGACCGTTCTCGGTGACCGGCCAGCCCAACGCCATGGGGGGCCGCGAGGTCGGCGGCATGGCCAACATGCTCGCCGCCCATATGGAGATCGAAAATCCCGAGCACCGCGCGCTGGTGCGGACCTTCTGGAACGCGCCACGCATGCCCGAGCGGGCCGGCTTCAAGGCGGTCGAGATGTTTCGCGCCGTGGCCGACGGCCGCATCAAGGCGATCTGGATCATGGGCACCAACCCGGTTGTCTCGATGCCCGACGCCGACGCGGTGAAGCGCGCGCTCGCCGCCTGCCCCTTCGTCGTCGTTTCCGACGTCGTCGCGAACACCGACACGCTGCGCCACGCCCATGTGGCTTTGCCTGCAGCCGCTTGGGGCGAAAAGGACGGCACGGTCACCAACTCCGAACGCCGCATCTCGCGCCAGCGCCCCTTCCTGCCGGCACCGGGCGAGGCGCTGCCCGACTGGAAGATCATCGCCGAAATCGCCCACCGGATGGGATATGGTGAGGCTTTCGCCTATGCGAGCGCCGCCGACATCTTCGACGAGCACGCCCGCCTCTCCGCCTATCGGAACGAAGGCACCCGCGATTTCGACATCGGCGGCCTCGCCGGCCTCGGCCAGACCGGCTACGACGCGATCCAGCCGGTCCGGTGGCCGCTACCGGCCAAGGGAGCTGTAAGCGAACGGTTTTTCGCCGAGGGCGGCTTCTATCATGCGGACGGCCGCGCCCGCTTCGTGCCGGTCAAGCCCGCAACGATGGTCACATCGGCTGAGCGGCCGGGCAGCTTCATCCTCAATACCGGCCGGGTCCGCGATCACTGGCACACGATGACGCGTACGGGCCTGTCGGCGCGCCTGTCCGGCCATATCGCCGAGCCATTCGCCGAGATCCACCCTGCCGACGCGGCCGCACTGGGATTGCGCGACGCCACGCTCGCGACCATCCGTTCGCCGCATGGGACGGCGACGGTCCGCGCGCTCGTCACCGATCGGCAACGGCGCGGTTCGGTCTTCGTCCCGATGCACTGGACCGGCGAAAACTCGTCCAGCGGCCGGATCGACGCGGTCGTCGCTCCAGGCGTAGATCCCGTTTCCGGTCAGCCGGGATTGAAATCGACCCGGGTTCGCGTCGAACGCTTCGACGCCGCCTGGTACGGCTTTGCCGTCACGCGCTCACGCCCCGACACGCGCGGGCTCGACTATGGCGCCCTCGCCCGGGCCGAAAGCGGCTGGCGTCTGGAAGCGGCTGGCCTTGCCCTGCCCGCGGACGCGAGCGCATTCGCGGCCGCGCTGCTGGGTGTCGCCAGCAGCGCCGACCTCCTTGCCTATCAGGACGAGGCGAACGGCGCCTTTCGTTTCGCCGCCTTCGACGGCCCCACTCTCATCGGCGCGTTGTGGATGTCGCGCGAACCCGTCGCCGTCTCCCGGGTCTGGACGGCCGGCCGGTTGTCGGAAACGGACCACCCGCCGCGCGACCGCTCGCTGCTGCTGGCGGGTCGCGGCGGGGCAGACCGGCCCGACTGCGGCGCCATCGTCTGCGCCTGCTTTTCGGTCGGCGTCAATGACATCGCCAATGCCGTTGCCTCCGGCCAGGCGATGACCGTCGAGGCGGTAGGCGAAGCGCTGAAGGCCGGCACCAATTGCGGCTCCTGCCGCAGCGAGATCAGGGGGATCATCGCGGACGCCGGGGCGAAAGAAACCGCCTGAAGACCGCACGCAGTCGACGGGCTGTCCCCACGCCGGCCAGGATACGCGATCAGGCCTCTTGTCGAGGACACCTCCCCGACAACACCTGCCGCAATCGGCACAGCCCCGGATGACAAGGTGCGACGGCGCGCCGCGACGCTGGAAAGCCTGAGTCTCTCGATCGGCCAGAACCATCCGTCGGGCGGCCTGAAGGTCGCGCCCTTCCCCGCCGACGTGTTCGACCGGGTGGCGGCGGAACACGCGAAGCTGGCGACGCCGGGCCGGCTGGGCCTGGCGGTGCGGTTGGGGCGGGGATGAGGTGGAGGACGGTTGTGGGCGGAAGCGCTGGAGGCTCGGCGGACGCGCGTCGTCTGTCTCGTCATCCTCGGCCGCAGGCCGGGGATCCATGCCGCGACATTTTCCATCCTCCCCGGTGACGGATTGGCGGTTCCTGCGACTTGGCATGGATCCCCGCGCAAGCGCGAGGATGACGAAGCGTCGAGGGCTGTTTTTGTGCGAAGGGGCGAGAGGGCGCGCGTCATCGCCCGCGCCACGTTAGCGACCGGTCGCTCAATCTCCAAAGCTGGCGTCTCCTCCCTTCGCTTCTCTTCGATTCACCGCCCTCGGGGCCCCCGCCAGCGACGAGCTAAGCGAGGAGCTTAAGGGCGGGGCAGATAACCGTCTCGTCTCTGACGAGGCGAGCGGTGGGACGCCGGAGGCGAACCCTCCGACTGTTTTAAGTCAATACGGTCCGCCTCCGGCATCCCGCGCGGCGTTGACCCAACCCCTTGAACACTGTGCCCCGCCCCTCAGCTTCGGCTGCGCCTCGCTGGCGGGACACCCCCGCTGCGATGCGACATCCTCGGCCTTCAAGCGGAGCGAGTTTCCTCACCCCGCCCTTAAGCTTCGCGGCTTCCGCCGCTCGCTGGCGAGGCCCCATGCGCTGCCGGATCTTCACACCCCTTGCGGGACGTTCAAGTGGACCGATCCACAGACCCCTCCTAGTGGGGGACGGTCCGGCGGGCGCTCGGGGCCGTCCGGGCCGGGCCTTCTCCGGAAGAAGCCCCGTCGCGGACACCGCCCGCCGGCCCCCGAACGATCCCGGTGATCATTCGCGCCCGTTCCGTGGGCCGGCGGTGAGGGAAGTATGCGGGAGGGGAAAAGGGTGGGGAGAAATTTTTTTGGGCAAGCGGTTTTTCCGCATTCACGCGCCCCGCCATTCCCTGTGAAAGCTCCGCAGAAACATGAGGCGCCGGCATCCAAACATCGTCATCCCGGCCTTGAGCCGGGATGACGACCTCCATTGGGCGTCGCGACCAGTCCTGCATCGCGTCTGTCCATGGAAGACGAGGCGGCCGAGAACGCGAAGCTGCCGACGCCGGAGCGGCTCGGCCGGGCGGTGCGGTTGGGGCGGGGATAGGAGAAGGACGGTTGTGGGCGGAAGCGCGTCGCCTGCCTCGTCATCCTCGGCCGCAGGCCGGGGATCCATGCCGCGACATTTGTCCATCCTCCCCGGTGACGAATTGGCGGTTCAACCGGCTTGGCATGGATCCCCGCGCTCCGCGCGAGGATGACGAAGCGGGGAAGGCTGCCTTTCTCCGCCACCCCTATACGCTGTCCTCTCCGCCTCGTCCGCGTTGCCGCACCATCTCCGCGATGATGGTGGCGAGCTTGCCTGCGGAACGCCACGCCCTGAACAGCTCGCCGTGCAGATCGTCAAGGTCAGCGACCATTTCCGCCCGACCCTCCTGGGTCTGGATCTTGAAATTGTGCCTTTCGAAGAAGCCATGCATCAGCTGGTTTCTCGCCTTGAGGCCGGACGAAAAGAGGTCCTCCAAGCCACCGTCAAGTCGGAGATGCCGCCTGAGGTCATTCAACAGTCGTCCGAGGGTGCTGCGGTCAATCGAATCCAGCACCTCTCGAGCGGCGGCGCCATCAGGGCTGATGTGCCAATCATTCTCAAGAGCGCGAAGGCCCAGCAGCAGCGTGCCCAACTCGGTCTCGAAGAGCTGCGCCGCTTCCGCCGCAATGCCGAATTTCATGTAAAGCTCGTGCCGGTCCGCCGTGCCCTCGTATTCAACAGTGAGTTGCGAGCCACTAATCAACGGCTCCCCCTTCATCGGTTCTATGCTTGGTAGGTTCTGATCTCCAATGTCCGCTTTTAGCGGCTACGTAAACACGCCTTACCAGCAATATCGGGCGCAATACGGAAGAGCGTTTTCGTGAATAACCGCCCCTCTCACTCCGTAACCATCCCGCACCTTCGCCCGGGCTATCTCCGAGCAGATGATGATCCCGGCGATGCCCGGTTTCGTGGACGCCCCCTGCCAGCGCCCTCGCCGCGCGAGATTTCACCCGCTCGGACGCCGCGCCTCTTCCCCATAGGCCTTGATCAGCCCCTCGAAATCCTCCGGGGCAGGCAGCGCCGCGAAGCTGTGGACGGCCGGAGTCATCGCCCAGGGCAGCTTCTCGCTCGTCCACATTTCGACGAAGGGCGAGAACCAGCCGGCGTCGTCGAGCATCGTCGCGCGCAGATTGACCAGCCAGTCGAGGCTTTCGGGGCGGGTGAACAGCCAGCTCATGCAGCGCGGGCAGAAATAATGCTGCGACGCGCCGTGCAGGCCGCCGATGACAGGCTCGCCCTGGGTGACCGCGAAGCCCTCGCTCGGGATCGCGACGCTGAGCGAGTAGGCGCTTGCGGTCATCCGCTGGCAGCCCGTACAATGACAGGCTGCGGCGAGAAGCGGTGGCGCGCCGACGGAAAACCGCACCTGTCCGCAGCGGCATCCGCCCTTCCAGGGCAGGTTCCAGTCGCTCATGGCTTCCTCCTCCAATCCCATTGCGGCGCGCTCGACGACCGCCCCCGCCCGCGAACCCCGCTTCGATAGTGAACTTGCAACGGGGCCCTCAATATGGTCCGAAAGGCGGCTTGACGACCTTAGCCGAAATCGCCCCTCACCCGTAATGGTTCCGCACCACCGCCTGGGCGATTTCCTCGCGGCTGATGATCCCGGCGATGTCCTCCGGCCGCGGCAGGCCGCGCACGTCGTTGACGACGATCGCGTAGGAGCGGCCGCGCCGGTTCATGCGGGTGACGACGGTGTTGAGATTGTGCTGCGTCGAGGCCAGGATGAACTCCGACGAGCCGATGTCGGCGAGGGTCTGCGTGGTGAAGCGGTCGGCGCGATAGGGAATCGTGCCGAAGCGCACGAAGCCGCTGATGCGGCCGCCATCGGTCAGGATCACCCGACTGGTCTCGACATCGAGCTGCTTCAGCGCGTCGCTGACCCGCATCGCCCCCGGCAGAATCTCGAAATTCGTCGCCATCACCTCGCTGACCGGCTGCACGAGGAACATGTTGGTGGTCCGGTCGGTCGGCACCGCCCGGCCCTGCCGCTTCAGATTGTTGGTGTAGACGTCGGTCAGAATCAGCCAGCGCCGCGTGCCCATCGCGAAGGCGACGGCCAAAACCAGCGGCAGCACGATGTGATAGTCGCGGGTCATCTCGAAGATCATCACGATCGCGGTCATCGCGGCGCTGGTGGCGCCGCCGATCATCGCGCCCATGCCGAGGACGGCGAAGGTTTCGACGGAAATGCCGGCGTCCGGCGCGACGATCGTTCCGACGACGCCGACCGCCCCGCCGAGCGCCGCCCCCATGAACAGGCTGGGCGTGAAGACGCCGCCCGAGGCGCCGGAGCCAAGGCTGGCGCAGGTGGCCAGAAGCTTGCCGAGAAACAGCGCCAGCAACAACAGCGCGCTGGTGTAGCCGCCGTCGAGAACGTCCTGGATGGTGGCGTAGCCGGCGCTGTAGACATGGTAGTTGCCGGTGACCAGCAGGAACAGATAGCCGGTCACGCCGACGATGGTCATGCCGATGACGTTCTGCCAATACGGGTTGAGCTTGGTCGCGGCGAACCAATCCTCCGACAGGGCGAGCAGCTTGATCAGGGCGAAGGCGGCAAAGCCCATCACCACGCCGAGCAGCGCGGCGAGGACGAGTTCGATGCCGCTGACGGCCTCGACCTGCGGCAGGCCACCGAACGGCACGATGAAGGCCGCGTCGACGCCGAGCGCCAGGCTGTAGACATAGGTCGCCGTCGCCGCCGCGACGCCGACCGGCAGGAAGGTGCGGGCCGAGACCTCCGGCAGCAGCACCTCTGACGCGAACAGGACGCCGCCGAGGGGCGTGTTGAAGGTCGCGGCGATGCCGGCGCCGGCGCCGGCCGACAACAGCGTGATCTTCTGGTGGCGAACGAGCCTGAGCTTGCGCGCGAAGGCGGAGCCGAAGGACGAGCCGATCTGGATGATCGGGCCTTCCCGGCCGACCGAGGCGCCGGTGCCGATCGAGATCGCCGAGGCCAGCGACTTGACCACCGCGACCCGGCCGCGCACGTCGCCATTGTCATGGTAGATCGCGTACATCACCTGCGGCACGCCGCTGCCCCGCGCCTCGGGGGCGAAGTTCTGGACCAGCCAGACGACGATCAGCCCGCCGACCACCGGCACCAGGATGATCCCGACGCCCCACGGGCTCGGCGGCCCATAGACATTGAGCTCCAGGCCGAGGCCGACCTCGCCGTAAAAGGTCAGGTTGACGATGAAGGTGATCAGATATTTGAGCGCGATGGCGCCAAGCCCCGCGACGATGCCGACGACCAGCGCCAAAAGCAGCATGACCGGCAGCGCCACCTCGCGCTCGGCCGGCGCCTCCGCCTGCGGTGCGGTTGGCGCAGCGGCAGGATCGGTGACGCTCTCGACGGACATGGCTTCGACTGACGGCTGACAATGTTGCGAATGCGGGCGGCAGGTCAGTCCTGTATTTCATTGTCGCCTCGCCATGGGAAGGGCGTGCCGGCCAAGAATGCCGCTCAATGCGAATGGATCGTTAAGTGTGGTCACTGCCGACTTTCCTTTCGGCGATCCCCGGTCGATAATGCGATCATATCGAACGTGAGATCCGGTGAGGCGGTCGCCAGTGCGAGACGTTCCGGTTTGACGAGGCCCATGCAGCAAACCTATCCGAGCCTTCCCGCCCCGTTCGTCGCCGGTACGGTGCTCAAGCGCGACATTTTCGGCGAGATCGCCTTCGGCCATCTGGAGAACGCGCCCGACACGGCGGTCACGCGCCGCCGCGTCAGCCGTTCGGCGGGCTGGGCGCGGCCGCTTGCCTGGCATCTGGCCGGCCGTGAAATCCGGGCTCTGGCGGCCCTCGACGCGGTGGCGGGGACGCCGAAACTGCTCGGCGTCGACACGGGCGCGCTCTACCGCTCGTGGATCGAGGGCACGCCGCTGCATGTCGCCAAACCGGTCGGCGACGTGGCCTATTTCCGCGACGCCAAGCGGCTTTTGCGGCAGATTCACCGCGCCGGCATCACCCACAACGACCTCGCCAAGCCGCAGAACTGGCTGATCACTCCGGACGGCAAGGCGGCGCTGATCGACATGCAGCTCGCCACCATCTTCGCCCGGCGCTCCAAACTCTTCCGCCTGATGGCGCGCGAGGACCTTCGCCATCTCCTCAAGCAGAAACGCAGCTTCTGCCCGCAAGCGCTGACCCCGGCGGAAAAAAAGTTGCTGGCCACCAAGAGCCTGCCGGCCCGGCTATGGATGCAGACCTTCAAGCCGCTCTACAACGCCGTCACCCGTGGCCTGTTCAACTGGTCCGACGGCGAAGGCACCCATGACCGCATGGATACCGAGGGCAAGGCGATCGGCGCGCGGCTGGCGTTGGACCCGGCGATTGTCGCCCATGCCCTGTCGCCCTTTCCCTATCCCAAGCGCCAGGGGGTCGGTATCTACGCCTTTGTCGAGACCGCGCCCGGCAACGACGCGCCCGCGTTGGAAAAGCGCCTGCTCACCGCCGCCGCGCCGCGCCCGGATGTCGTCCAGGCGGTCGAGCGCTTGCCGCGCGACGCGAGCGGATTGGTGCGCGAGGACCTGCTTCGACTGGTCGCCATCAACCAGGTCGACCGCATCGAGGCACTGGCCGGCGACGCCGACGCCCTCGCCGCGACCCGCGCCATCGCCGCCAATCGCCGCAATTTCACCGACCGTCGCCTGAAGGGATAGGGAGGGCCCCTCCCCATCCTCTCAGCCCCGCGCGCCGCCATCGTAGTAGCGCCGGTACCAGTCCACGAAGGCTTGCACTCCTTCGCGCACCGGCGTCGCCGGCCGGTAGCCGACCGCCCGCTCCAGTTCGCTCACGTCGGCGAAGGTGTCGGGCACGTCGCCCGGCTGCAACGGCAGCAGCTCGCGCTCCGCCTTGCGGCCGAGCGCCTCCTCCAGCGCCTCGACATAATCGAGGAGTTTCACCGGCGTGTTGTTGCCGATGTTGAACAGGCGGAACGGCGCATTGCTCGTCGCGGGATCGGGCCGGTCGCTGTTCCAGTCCGGATCGGGCTGGGCGATGTCGTCGCTGGCCCGGATCACGCCTTCGGCGATATCGTCGACGAAAGTAAAGTCGCGGGTGTGGTTGCCGTCGTTGAACAGCCTGATCGGCTTGCCCTCAAGGATGTTGCGGGTAAACAGGAACAGCGCCATGTCCGGCCGGCCCCAGGGACCGTAGACGGTGAAGAACCGCAGCCCGGTCGTCGGCAACCGAAACAGATGGCTGTAGGAATGCGCCATCAATTCGTTGGCGCGTTTGGTCGCCGCGTAGAATTGCAAGGGATGGTCGACGCTCTGGTGCTCGGAAAACGGCATCGCCGTATCGGCGCCGTAGACGCTGGACGTGCTGGCATAGGTCAGATGCCGGACCTGGTTGTACCGGCAAGCCTCCAGGATGTTGGTGAAGGCCACGACGTTGCTCTCGACATAGGCGAGCGGATTTTCCAGGGAAAAGCGCACGCCCGCCTGCGCGGCGAGGTGGATCACCCGGTCCGGCCGGTGCTCCGCGAAGCACGCGTTCACCGCGTCGCGGTCGGCGAGATCGGCTCGCAGGAAGACGTAACCGCCCTTCGATTTGCCGGCCGCCTCCTGAAGAACACGTAGCCGCGCTTCCTTGAGTTCCGAGTCATAGTAGTCGTTGACGACATCGAAGCCGACGACGCTGTCGCCGCGTTCCAAGAGGCGCCGGACCACATGAAAGCCGATGAAGCCGGCATTGCCGGTGACCAGGATCGTCATCAAAGGCGCCCGTCCGTCTCGTGTTCCGCGAAGATGCCCTTGACGTCGTAAAGCACAGCGCCCTCCCTGCCCAAGCGGCGAATGGCGGCCGCTCCCATCTCGGCGAACCGGCTATGCCCGACGGCGAGAACGATCCCGTCATAGACCGCCTCGTCCGGCGCCGTCGTCAGACAGTCGAAGCCGAATTCGCGGCGGCAGTCCTCCGGCGAAACCCACGGGTCCCAGACGTCGATCCGGGCATTGCACTTGCTCAGGTCCTCGATGATGTCGATGACCTTCGAATTGCGAAGGTCGGGACAATTCTCCTTGAAGGCGATGCCCATGACGAGAATCCGACTCCCCACCACCGGCAACCCCCGGCTCATCATCGATCGCGCGACCTGGTCCGCCACATAATGCCCCATCCGGTCGTTGATCCGGCGGCCGGCCAGGATGACCTCGGGGTGATAGCCGACCTCCTGCGCCCGGTGTGTCAGATAGTAGGGGTCGACGCCGATGCAGTGACCGCCGACAAGGCCCGGCTTGAACGGCAGGAAGTTCCATTTCGTCCGGGCGGCGGCCAGCACGTCCAGCGTGTCGATGCCGAGCCGGTCGAAGATGATCGACAGCTCGTTCATCAGGGCGATATTGAGATCGCGCTGGGTGTTCTCGATGATTTTGGCCGCCTCGGCGACCTCGATCGAACTCGCCTTGTGCGTGCCGGCGGGGATGATCGAACCGTAGAGCCGGTCGACGGCCTCGGCCGTTTCCGGCGTCGAGCCGCTGGTCACCTTGATGATCGTCGTCAGCCGGTGCTGCTTGTCGCCAGGGTTCGCTCGTTCGGGACTGTAGCCGAGGAAGAAGCCCTCGTTCAGCGTCAGGCCTGACAATCGCTCCAGGATCGGCACGCAGACCTCGCGGGTGCAACCGGGATAGACCGTCGATTCGTAGATGACGACGGCGCCTTCCGAGATCGCCTTGCCCACGGTCTCACTCGCCAGCAGCAGCGGGCCCAGATCCGGCCGGTTGGCCCGGTCGATGGGGGTCGGAACCGTCACGATGAAGACACCGCAGGCCTTCAGCGCCTCCGGGTTCGTGGTGAAGGTCACCAACTCCGCCGCAGCCAGGCCGGCGGCATCGACTTCCAGCGTGGCGTCCCGCCCGCCCTGAAGCTCCGCGATGCGCTCGGAGCGAATATCGAAGCCGACGACCCGTCGCTTTCGGCCGAACTCCGCCGCCAAGGGCAGGCCGACATAGCCAAGTCCGATGACGGCGATGGTCTGGTCGTCCAGATCAAGTTTGCACACGTTCGAACTCATTCCAGCGATCGTCGCCGACAGGGATTTGACGGCAGGCGGATGATGAAAAACCGGGATGGTCTCCATAAAGGACTTCCTGCGGTTTCTGCCGAACCGCGACGATGCCCCGGACAGCGATAGACGTTCCGCGGCTTTCCGCCAATTCCCTTGTCCGTCGGGCGGGGCCGCAGCATCCAACCCGTCGTAGCCCCCATCAACGGCGAATTAAGAGAATCCGTGGAAAGGTGTCCATCCGGGGAGGCGAGGTCGACTGTGGACACGGCTCTCACGGACGGTGATCGGCGAGAAGGAACAGCTTTCCGTCTTGATCACTGGAGGGGAAGCATGTCGATGACGAAACATCTGGTGATCATGGCCGTCAGCCTCGCCGCTGCCCTCTCCGGCTGTCGGTCCTCCAATCTGGACGAGGCGTTCGGCGCGTCCTCCTTTGGCTATGCCGCCGCCATTGACGACATTCGTCTGCTGCCCGAGGCCAGAACCCAGTTCAAGGCCCGCAATTACGGCAAATCCTACGCGCTGTTCAAGAAATCGGCGGAAGTCTATCCGAACAACCCGGCTGCCTGGCTTGGCCTTGCCGCCTCGGCCGATCAGCTCGGCCAGTTCGACGCCGCCGATACGGCCTATGGCGCGCTCGCCAAGCTCATTCCCGGTACGGTCGAGTACTACAACAACATCGGCTACTCCGCGCTGCTGCGCGGCGATTTGCGCTCCGCTGCCCGGCACTTTGCCAGGGCGCAGGCGCTCGCCCCCCGCAGCGCCACCGTCGCCAACAATTTGCGCCTTCTCCGCAATAGCGCCACTCGAGCCAAAAGGAGCTGAGCGCCTGTGATGAAAGGTCGATCGGTGACAGCCATGCCCGCGTGGGTTCACACCGCCCAGGTTCATGAAAATCCGGCCCCTGCCCCGGCTCGGACCTCGGTCCCGGACCGGCGGGAGACGCAAACGCCGCCCGAGACGAAACGGTCCTGGTCGGCGCTCCTGCTTGTCTTGAACGGCGCCTGTCTGTCCGCCACGCTGGCCGTCGCCGTGACGATGATGCTCGCATGGCGCCCCATGCAGAACCTCGACGCGCTCGACAACCGCATGGCGAGGCTCGATGGCGTCGAACAACGCCTGAGCGGCCGGGTCGATGGCGCCGCCGATCGCGTCGATCGCGCGATCCAGGGCAGGCTCGACCGGGTCGACGCGGGATTGGGCGGATTGGCGGATGGGCTGGGACAGCTTCGGGTTTCCGTCGGCCAAGGCGTGAACGTACTCGAGGACACCAGCGCGAGGCTCGACGAGGCCTTTGCCGGCGCGCTTCTGGCGATCACCGAGCTGACCGAAACGGCCAACCCGAACCGGGACTGGGAAACGCCCATGGCGACCGCCGTCGCGGGCTCGACGCCCGAAACCCTCGATCAGCGTCCCTCCTCCCCGCAGTTCCAGCGACAAGAGCTTCCCGATGGATCCGTGGCCTACCGGCGGGTGGAAGCCCGCTAAGGCTGCTTGGGAGAGCGCGGCGATTATCTGTGTGGCAATGGAGGGTCACATCTTTCGGAGAGGCTTAATCGCTCCTCAGACGAGCAAATCGGTGCGATCGCAGACCTTCTGGTTCCGCACTTTCCTCAAGTCGCTACCACCCGGCTTACTGCATCCCTTTCCAGCTTGGCGAGGACGGCCACGACGCCTGCCTGTCCGAGGAGGAAAACCCAGCCGAAAGCATTGGGAGAAATGAGTGTGAAGGGGAGGATGATACTCGCAGCAATCCACGCCAAATTGCCGAGGATGACAGTCCAGATGGCCGCTAGCGGGGGCTGGGGGAATGCGGCGGTTATCGCCATGAAAGCGGCGATCGGGAACAGAATGGCGCCCGCATAGAAAAGCAGCTCCGCCGGAATTCGCGTCAATGCTTGCAAGGGACGCGATGCTGTCATCAGCAATGCACCCATTAGGCCACAAGCCGCGGCATCGATGATGAGAAGGGACCGGATTGAAAGAGAAGTGATGGCGGTCATGTTTGGTTCTCCTGGTTCTTGAACGGACCATCCGTGAAGGTCCTCGATCCAGTTTCCCGACCCCCGGCGCCAAGTCGATTACGTCAAAGGTAATTGAAAGTCCTGCGCTTTCGGCTAGCCTCGCTCAATGACCGAAACCATGATCGCAGTTGGCGACATCTTGCGCGATTGGCGTCAGCGTCGACGTTTGAGCCAGCTTGGGCTAGCCGTGGAAGCGGAGGTGTCTCAGCGCCACTTGAGCTTTGTCGAATCGGGACGAGCTTCGCCCAGCCGAGATATGGTCCTTCGTCTCGCGGAAAGCCTCGCTATGCCGCTCCGCGAACGCAACGCGATCCTGGTTTCCGCGGGCTTTGCCCCGCTCTATCGGGAGCGGCCTCTCGACGACGATGCCATGGCAGTCGCTCGACAGGCAGTGGATCAGATCCTGAAAGGCCATGAGCCACACCCTGCCTTAGCGGTCGATCGTTACTGGAACATGATCTCCGCCAATGGTGCGATCGCGCCGTTCCTCGAAGGAATTGCGTCGCAGCTTCTGGCGCCCCCGGTGAATGTTCTGCGCCTCAGCCTGCATCCCGATGGGCTGGCTTCCCGCATCTTGAATTTCCGCGAATGGCGGGCGCATTTGGTTTCCAGGCTGAAGGAACAGGTGGAGCAGTCCAACGATGCAGGTCTGAAATCGCTGCTCGATGAACTGACGGCCTATCCTGTTCCCGGCGACGCCAAACCATGGCGTCCGAACGATAGAGGCGCGGCACGCGCTCCCATTGCCGTCAGGCTTGAGCTTGCTATCAAAGGCCGCAAGTTTGCCTTTCTTAGCACGACAACTGTCTTCGGCACGGCCACCGATATCACCTTGTCCGAAATCGCAATCGAGACGTTCTTTCCGGCGGATGAAAAAACGGCTGCCGCAATGCGGGCAGGTAGTCTGAACGGGCAAGATTAGCGCATCGGACGGTCCCCCGCGTTTTTCGTGTTGACCCGCCCTTAACCATCTCGTCGCAGACTGCCGCGGAATGCGGGCCGCATCGCGGTCCGATGCCCTGTTTGTCGCTCGAACCGCGTGGTGGATTCACGCGGCGGCGAGCATACGCCGAACCAATCGGGCGACAGCAGAGACTGGACGCGAAAGGTAGCCTCGATGGATGTGCTCCATCCTTGGAAACAGGCGGTGGAACCGTGCGTAGGCGGGCGCGCTTTCGCGGCGGTGCCACGGCTCCGACGCATCGCGCTGACGACGCTCGCTTGCCTCGCGGTCCTTCCCGCGGCGGCCCAGCAGCGCATGCTCGCTATCGGCAATGGCGGCGTGTCAAATGTGGTCGTGCGGCAAAGCTCCACGATCACCATCACCACCAACCGGCCCTTCGCCAATCTCGTCGTCGGCGACGTCAAGATCGCCGATGTGGTGCCATTGTCCGATCGTTCCTTCTATATCCAGGGCCGGTCGAACGGCATCACCAATATCTCGATCTACGATGGCGGCGACAGGCTCCTCGGCGTCGTCGACACCCGTGTCAGCATGGACTTCGCCAACGTCCATTCCGCGATCCGCGCCGCCGTTCCCAGCGCGAAGGTGAAGGTGACCAATTTCAACGATCGCATCCATCTCAGCGGAACCGTCAAGAGCGCGCCCGACGCGGTGAAGGTGATGGAGGTTGCCCAGCAATTCTCGTCCGAGCCGGTCATCAACGCGCTAGCGGTCACCGATGCCCAGCAGGTAGCACTGGAAGTGCGCGTGCTCGAAGCGAGGCGGAGCGCCGGCCGCGATCTCGGCGTGAATTTCCGCGTGTCCGGCGGAACCTCGCTCGGCGTCATTGGCTCCCGCGTGCGATTGAATGCCGATCCGGACACCGGCCAGCCGAAATCCTATCTCGACAACAACGCCGGCCGTAATTCGCAAGGCACGCCCTTTGGGTCGCTGGTCGCTCAGGTTCTCGAGAGCGCCGGCGTTCGCGTCGACATGATCATCAACGCTCTTGAGAAGAAGGGCCTCGCGCGTCGGCTGGCGCAGCCCAACCTGACCACCATGAGCGGCGAGAAGGCGAGCTTTCACGCCGGCGGCGAAGTGCCGATCCAGGCCGCCGTCGTGGGCGCCAACGGATCCTCCTCGACCCAAACCGAATACCGCCCCTACGGCGTCCGTCTCGAATTCCTGCCGACCGTTCTGGATAGCGGCTTGATCAATCTCAGGGTGATGACCGAGGTCAGCGAGATCGACCCGGCCGTCGTCGTCAACGGCAATCCCGGCTTCACGTCGCGCAAGGCGCAGACCGTCATCGAGTTGCGCGACGGCCAGAGCTTCGCCATGGCCGGCCTGCTGCAGACGGTCAACGCCAAGACGATCGAGCAATTGCCGTGGATCGGCCAAGTACCGATTTTGGGCGCCTTGTTCCGTTCGACCAGCTTCCAGAAGCAGGAAACCGATCTGGTGGTGGTCGTCACCCCCCGCCTTGTCCAGCCGGCAAGCCCAGGCGAGCAACTCTACTCACCGCTCGACCAGACCCGCTCCCCCGACGACGTCGAGCTTTTCGCCCTCGGCCTGCTTGAGGTCGACAACGCCATGCTGCGCTCCTTCAAGGAAGGCCAAGGCATCTCGGGACCCTACGGCCACATCATCGACATGGAGACGGATGACGGCAATGCGCGCGCCCAGCCTTGAGATCGTTATCCTTGCCGCCGCCGCCCTGCTGACGGGCTGCGCGGACTATACCAATCAGCGCGACACGATCTCGCTCGGGGCGGGCAACGCGATGCAAGCAAACATGGCGGTCCACACCGCGAACGCCTTTCCCCCTCATCGCAACGTCACGACAATACGAACTGACGGACAGGTCGCCGAACGGACCATGCGTCTGCATCGCGGCACCGGGTATGCCGCAGGGCCTGCGCAGCCGGTAGCAACCGCGCCGGCGGCACCCGCGGCGGAATGACGGCTGCCCGCTCCACCCGGCAGGCACCGTGCTATCGAACCCCGCGCCGGCCACGACAATTGGACCTATCCCGTTAACGTCCTTTCTTAACGGGCGGTCAAGCTCGCGGCCCTAAGCTCCCTTGGATTATGAGGAAGCAGGCGGGTTCGATAACAACCTTCCCGCACGGTAGGACAATGATTCGAGCTCTCATCTTCGTAGCCGCGCTCGGTTCGGGCGGACTCGCTGCCTGGATCACATTCGCCCAGGATGACAATCCTGTTCGGGTCGAGCAGGCGCCTGAGATCGCGCGGATCGCGATGAGCGAAGTGCTCGTGGCATCCGCCGAGATCGGCCAGGGACGATTGCTGGAAGAGACCAGCATGCGCTGGCAGTCATGGCCCGAAGGCGCCGTGTCCGCCGGTTTCATCACCCGCGCCTCCCAACCCGACGCGATCGAGACGTTCGCCGGCTCGCTCGTCAAGAGCCAGTTCCAGGAAAGCGAACCGATCCGCAGCGACAAGCTGGCTCCGGCCGGCTCCGGCTATATGTCCGCCCTGCTGCCGGCTGGCAAACGCGCAGTCGCGGTCCGGGTCTCGGCGGAAAACACGGCCGGCGGGTTCGTGCTGCCGAATGACCGGGTCGATGTCATCCACACCTACATGCGGCCGAGCATCGGCACCGAGTCGCCGCAGAGCGTCAGCCGCGCGATCTTGAGGAATGTCCGCGTACTGGCCGTCGACCAGAGCCGCAACGCCGACCCGGCCAACCCGCAGCAGGTCGTGGTCGGGCGGACGGCGACCCTCGAACTGGACATCCAGCAAGTGGAATTGATCACCGCCGCCGAGGCCTCCGGAGCTCTGTCCCTGGCCTTGCGATCGGCGGCGGATCTCAACGAACCAAAACTCGCCGTCAAACGCCGAGAGCCGACAGTCGGCGTCTATCGCGACGGCAAGATGGAGGTGGTGAAGGTCGCGCCACATACCGCAGGATCGCTGTGGCGAGCTCGCCAGTCGTCGCCTTGACGGACGAAGAGGCGCCCATGATGCCCGCTCCCGCCACCACCGGGGACAAGACGCCGCCGAAACAGGCGGCCGCAAACGCGTCCGCCACCGGCAGCCTGATCATTCCGCAAATCGCCATCGCGGTCTTCACCGAGACTGCGGAGCTTGCCCGGACCGCCGAGGCGGCGGCGTCGGACCGACGCCTGCAGCGGACGCGAATGACGGTCCATGGCGGCGGATTGCCGGCTGCGATCGAGCTTTACGGCAAGGGTCCGACCCCCAATCTCGTCATCGTGGAAACGACGACCGAGGACGCCGCGCTGTTCGCCGGACTGAACGCGCTGGCCGATGTTTGTCTGACGACCACCAAAGTCATCGTCATCGGACACCGCAACGACATCACGCTCTACCGGGAACTGATCGAGCAGGGCATCCACGAATATGTCGTCGCCCCGCTGGACGTGATGGCGCTGATCGCCACGATCGGCCGCCTCTACAAAAGCGCTGGCGCGCAGAAGCTTGGAAAGGTCTGCGCCTTCTTCGGCGCGCGCGGGGGCGTCGGTTCATCGACCGTGGCGCACAACACGGCCTGGTCGCTGGCGTCGTCCTTCGACTCCGACGTGCTTCTGATCGATATGGACCTGCCTTTCGGCACCGCCGGCCTGGATTTCAACATCGAGGCGGCACAAGGGGTCATGGAGGCGATCAGCGACGCCGACCGCCTCGACGACGTGCTGCTGGAGCGGATCATGACGCAGCGCGGCGAACGGCTCAGCATCCTGACGCCTCCGCTCGCCCTGACGAACGCCTACGATCTGCGGGAGACGGATTTCAACGGCCTGATCGACATCGCGCGATCCAGCGCACGGCTGACGATCCTCGACCTTCCCCATATGTGGACCGCCTGGGTGAAACGGCTTTTGACGGACGCGGACGACGTCGTCATCACCGCCGCGCCGGACCTCGCCAACATGCGCAACGTCAAGGGCGTCGTCGATTTCCTGCGCTCCAAACGACCGCACGACAGCCCTCCCAAGCTGGTACTGAACCAGATCGGCATTCCGAAACGCCCGGAGATCAAAGCTCCGGCCTTTGCCACTGCCGTCGCGCTCGAGCCGAGCCTGAGTATCCCCTTCGACCCGGCGCTTTTCGGCAACGCCGCCAATGACGGTCGCATGATCGGGGAAACAGCGGCCCGTTCGCCCGTGGCCCGCTCCTTCGTTGAACTCGCGCACTCGCTGATTAGCGGGAAGGACGTGTCGCGGCCCGCGAGGAAGGGCATCAATGCTCTTGCCGCGCGCCTGTTCGGGAGGCGATGAGTAGCGATGCGCGCTCTGCCGCCCTTTTCTCGTGATCTGCGAGGCAGCCACCCTCGTCTCCGGCGATCGGCGGCTCGCTTCCATGCGCTGCTCGCCGGCAGGGATGGCGTCTCGGCGGTCGAATTCGCTCTCTTTGCGCCGATCCTGTTCTTCGCTCTGATCGCTACGGCCGATCTCGGTCTGGCGTTGAATGAACGGATGGCGATCGATCACGTGCTGCGCGCGGGCGCGCAGACCGCCATGGCCGACCCGGGGGAGCAGCGTGTCATCGATGTCATGACGGCCACCGCCACGCCGAATTTTCCGCCCCCGGCGGACCCTGCGGTCGCCCCCGATCTGGTGATGTCGGTGTCGCGCTATTACGCCTGCCCGGAAGCGCCCGACGTCGCGGTGCCCGCCGCGACCAGTTGCGCCGGGTCGGCGCCGACCTACAGCTTCTATCAAATCGGCGGGACAAAGACTTATAGCGGCTGGATCATTCCTGATCTCAACTTCGGGCCGCAGATCCAGGTGCAGGTACGATGAGCCTGCGCAACCGCTTCCGGACCGACGATGTGGGTGCGACGGCGGTCGAATTCGCCATCATATGCTTTCCGTTGCTGCTGGTGTCGCTCGGCGTCGTCGAATTCGGACGGGCGCTCAATGTGCGCAACGACCTCGCCTTCGCGGCGGATTTCGCGGTTCGCTCCGTTCTGAACGACGCGACGGTTCCGAATGAGGATCTGGATTCGACGATCCGCGCCTCCTTCACCGGCAACAGCCCCAACCTTCTTCAGATCGATTTCGGAACAGCGACGGAAGCGGGCGTGTCATTTCGCACGGTCGCGATCACCTATCCCTTCGAATTCGTCGTGCGGGGGGTATCGGAAACCGGCATGACGCTGAGCGTGTCCCGTCGCATTCCGCTGAACTGACCGCCGACACCTTGCGCCGATGGGCGCCCTCTCCGTCCCGACTTATTCGCTATTGATTACAATTGCATCGATCGATTTTACGGTGCTGCAATCGTGGTTCGATAACATCTCCCCAGTCAGGCGATGACCGCTTCGAGATCCTGAGACGGCCGGTTCACCGCGAATGCGGCGCGACCGACAACCGGCTTCAGGCGTCACAATGGACGTGACCCCATCCTCGAACGTCAGGCCGCCATAGCGTATCGCTGCGGAGGGACCATGTTCGGCAGGAAGACGGAAGAGGAGAGCGTTCCAGCCGCATCCGCCGACGAGGCGGTGACCTGCGTCGTCCCCACCAGCCAAACCGCCATCACGCCGCCGCGGGTCGTTCGCCCGGAAAAGCAGCCGCGCGGCGAAAAGCACTTTTCCCTGAAGCGCGAAGTCTTCGACGCTTTGGTGGACGCGATCGACGTGTCCGTCCTGTCGACCATGAAGACCGACGAGGCGCGCGAGGAGATCGTCCAGGTCGTCAATGACATCATCACCGCCAAGAAGGTTCAGATCAGCATCGCCGAGCAGGAGGCGCTGGTCGCCGAAATCTGCGATGACGTGCTCGGCTACGGACCGCTGGAGCCGCTGCTCGCCCGCGACGACATCGCCGACATCATGGTCAACGGCCGCAACCGCATCTTCATCGAGGTGAATGGCAAGGTGCAGGAGACGGACGTCCGTTTTCAGGACAACCAGCAACTGCTCAATGTCTGCCAACGGATCGTCAGTCAGGTCGGCCGCCGCGTCGACGAGTCGAGCCCCATCTGCGATGCGCGGTTGGCTGACGGGTCCCGCGTCAACGTCATCGCGCCGCCGCTGGCGATCGATGGCCCGACGCTGACGATCCGCAAGTTCAAGAAGGACAAGCTGACGCTCGACGATCTGGTCCGGTTCGGCGCCATTTCGCCGGAGGGCGCCACCATCCTACAGATCATCGGCCGGGTGCGCTGCAACGTCGTCATCTCCGGCGGCACCGGCTCGGGCAAGACGACGCTGCTCAATTGCCTGACCCGCTACATCGACGAAGACGAGCGCATCATCACCTGCGAGGATTCGGCCGAGCTGCAGTTGCAGCAGCCGCATGTCGTCCGGCTGGAAACCCGCCCGCCCAATATCGAGGGCGAGGGTGAGATCACCATGCGGGCCCTGGTCAAGAACTGCCTGCGCATGCGGCCGGAGCGGATCATCGTCGGCGAGGTGCGCGGACCCGAGGTGTTCGACCTCCTGCAGGCGATGAACACCGGTCATGACGGCTCGATGGGTACGATCCACTCCAACTCGCCGCGCGAATGCTTGAAGCGCATGGAATCAATGATCGCCATGGGCGGTTTCTCGCTACCGGCGACCACGGTCCGAGAGATCATCGTCGGTTCCGTCGACATCATCATCCAGGCCGCGCGGCTGCGCGACGGCTCGCGCCGGATCACCCACATCACTGAAGTGCTCGGCATGGAAGGCGACGTGATCACCACCCAGGATCTGTTCGTCTACGACATGGTCGGCGAGGACGCGGACGGCAAGGTGCTCGGTCGTCATCGTTCGACCGGGGTCGGACGGCCGGCATTCTGGGATCGCGCGCGCTACTACAACGAGGAAAAGCGTCTTTCGACCGCCCTCGACGCCGCCGAGCAGAGCGCGGTGGCCGCTTGATCATGTTGTATGACGGCCTCACCCCAACCACCTTGATTTACGCTCTCGCGGCGCTCTGCTGCGGTGGCCTGCTGCTGTCCTTCGTCTATCCCGTCGGCGCCAAGCGGCGCGCCTACGACAGCCGCTTTACAGCGATCGCCACCAGCGGTCCGGCGTTGGCCGGGCCAAACCGCAACTCCGACAACGCCCGCCGCAAACGATCCGTCGAGGAGACCCTGCGCGAGATTGAGGAAAAGCAGAAAAGTCAGGCGAAGCGAAACAAATCGAAGCCCCAGTTGATCGTGCGTTTGCGGCAGGCCGAACTCAACTGGTCGAAACGAACCTATTATGTGGTTTGCGCCGCTGTCGCCCTCCTGACTTTCATTGTCGTTGTGGCGGTGGGAGGCGAACCGCTTGCGGCCGGTGGCTTCGCGTTCGCGGGAGGCCTGTTTCTGCCGCACCTCTTCGTCAATTTTCGCCGCAACCGCCGATTCAAGCGTTTCACCGCGGAATTCACGTCGGCTGTCGACGTCATCGTACGCGGCATCAAATCCGGTCTGCCGCTAAGCGATTGCATGAAGATCATCGCAACGGAAGCGCAAGACCCGGTACGCAGCGAATTCAAGACGGTCGTCGAGGATCAGACCCTGGGCGTCCCGATGGACGAAGCCGTGCAGCGTCTCGCCGAACGGGTACCGCTGTCGGAGGCCAACTTTTTCGCCATCGTGATCGGCATCCAGGCCCGCAGCGGCGGAAGTCTGGCGGAAGCGCTCGGCAATCTCTCCAAGGTGCTGCGCGAGCGCAAGAAGATGCAGGCGAAGATCAAGGCGATGAGTTCCGAAGCCAAGGCCTCGGGGGGCATTATCGGCTCCCTTCCGATCATCGTCGCCGGCCTCGTCTACTTCACCACTCCCGACTACATCTCGCTGCTGTTCACGGAGACCCTCGGCAACATCGTCCTGGCCGGCAGCGCCGTGTGGATGATGTTCGGCATCCTGGTGATGCGCAAAATGATCAATTTCGATTTCTGAGGATGATGATGGACTTTTCATTCATCCCGGCCGATCCGAAACCAGTCATCGCCCTCCTGTCGGCGGTTTCGAGCTTTTCCGCCATCCTGTTGGTGAGCTGGCCGTATCTCGCCCGCGATACCCTCGGCGACCGGATGCGGCAGGTGGGAGAGGAAAGAGAGCGCATTCGCCTGCGCGAACGCTCCTCTCTTTCCGATCGCAGGGATCCGGTGCTGCTGCGGGCGCCGCCCAAGAAGTTTTATCAGGCCATCGTCAATCGCTTCAATCTGTCCGAACAGGTCGGCGATGGCGACATCGCCCGGATGCTGTCGCGGGCCGGCTATCGCGGCCGAGGACCGGTGGTCGGTTTCCTGGCCGCGCGCATCCTCGCTCCAGTCGCCATGTTCGTCGCAGCGCTCGGTTACATGGTGATGTTCCTCAGTGAGGCGACACCGCTGATTCCCAAGATCGCCATCGGCCTGGGGGCCGCCTATTTCGGCTATTACCTCCCGATCATTCTTTTGAAAAACCGGACGACCAAGCGGCAGATGTCGATCCGCCGGGCCTGGCCCGAAGCGCTCGACCTGATGCTGATCTGCGTGGAATCCGGCATGAGCGTCGAGGGCGCATTCCGCAAGGTATCCGAAGAGATCGGTGTCCAATCGGTCGAGCTCGCGGAGGAGATGAACCTGACGACGGCAGAGCTTTCCTATCTTCAGGATCGCCGCAAAGCGTTTGAGAATCTCAGTCTGCGAACCGGCCTCGACGGGGTGAAAGCCGTCGTGACCAGCCTTATCCAGGCCGAGCGCTACGGCACGCCCGTCGGTCAGGCTCTGCGCGTGCTGGCCCAGGAGAACCGCGACATGCGCATGAGCGAGGCCGAAAGGCGAGCCGCCGCGCTGCCGCCGAAGCTGACCGTTCCAATGATCCTATTCTTCCTTCCCGTCCTTTTCGCCATCATCATCACACCGGCGATTATTCGGGTCATGCAGGCCGAATGACCATGCCAAAAGCTCCCCACACGACCGATAGCAACCGGCGCCACGCCCTCACGGCGACCGCGCCGCACCGCACCGCGCGCCTCGGTCGCGTCCGCCGGCTTGCGGACGAAGCATTGCAGCGGTTTGTCGGCGATCGGATCGGCAGTACGTCGGTGATCGCGGCCATCATGTTTCCGGTCGTCATCGGCGGCATCGGCCTCGGCGTCGAGACCGGCTATTGGTACATGACCCAGCGCGAATTGCAGCACGCGGCCGATGTGGCAGTCCACGCCGCCGCCGTCCGCAAGCGTTCCGGAGACACCACCGACGGGATGCGCACGGCCGCGCTGTATATCGCCAACCAAACCGGCTTCTCGGGTTCGTCCGGCAACTTCATTGTCAATTCGCCTGTCGCGACCGGACCGAATGCCGGCGATCCGGATACGGTCGAGGTCATGCTGTCGCAGATCGAGCCACGATTGTTTTCGGCGATCTTCAGCAACGAGCCGATCGACATCGGCGCCCGGGCGGTCGCCAAAATCAACGAAACGGCAAAGGCTTGCATCCTGGCCTTGTCGCCGTCGACCGCCGGGGCGGTGACCGTCTCCGGCTCGACGTCGGTCAGCCTGACCGGCTGCGACGTCGCGTCCAATTCCAACGCGTCGGACTCGTTCCTGATGAAGGGCGCGGCGACTTTGTCGACCGGGTGCATCTATTCGGTGGGCGCAACCGTGACCACCGCGGCTTTGAATCTGACCGATTGCGACCAGCCGAAGGAATATGCCGCGGCCGTCGCCGACCCCTATGCCGCGGTTGCGGAGCCGGTTGTCCAGGGAACGTGCCAGAGCAAGAACGTCGGCAAGCCCAATGGCGAGACCACGCTGACGCCGGTCGAAAATCACCCCAGTGGCGTCCCCGCAATGCGCTTCTGCAACGGCCTCAGCATCAAGGGGGACGTCGTCTTTCAACCGGGTCTCTACATCATCGAGGGCGGCGACGTCACCGTGAACGGCGGCGGCACTGATCCCGATGCGGCCGGCCTCATCGGATCGGGCGTGACCTTCTACCTGACCAACGGCGCCGGATTGAAGCTGGGCGGAAACACCCGGATGAACCTGTCGGCGCCGACGAGCGGACCGTTTTCGGGCATCCTGTTCTTCGGCGGACGCGACCAGATCGGCGTCGCCCACACCGTCGCCGGTACATCCGACTCCATCCTGCAGGGTGCCATCTACATGCCGGCGGGAGATCTCAAATACCGCGGCAATTCGAGCACCGGCGACGGCTGCACCCAGATCGTCGGCTACACCGTCGATCTCAGCGGCAACTCCAATTTCGAATCCCATTGCGAGGAAGTTGGCGGCAGCGACATCGTCTCCAGCGCGCTCATCCGCATCATCGAATAGGCTCGGCATGCAACGCCAAGGGGGCGGCGGCGGCTCCTGATATCAGAGCGCCACCTCGGTCGCGTCGCCGGATCGCTGTGCCAGTTCAACGGCGGCGGAGGCCACGGCCAAATCCTGCAGGCCGACGCCGGTGCCGTCGAACAGGGTAATCTCGTCGTTGGACGTGCGCCCTGGATGGGTGCCGTTGATAACCGCCCCGAGCGGCGTGATCGCCTCCTCCTTGACCAGTCCAGCCGCTATGGCGTGCTGGAACTCGCCGATCGTCACGGATTGGGCGATCTCGTCGGTAAAGAGCGTGGCCGCCGCGACCAGCGCCGGATCGACCTCCTGCTTGCCCTTGGTGTCGGTACCCATGCAGGCGATATGCGTTCCCGGCTTGATCCAGTCCCGCATCATCAGCGGCTCATGGGCGGAAGTGATGCTGACGATGACGTCGGCCTCGGCGCCGAGCCGTTCGCGCTCGACCGCCTCGAAGGGCAGGCCGATCTCTTCGGCGACCCCGGCCAGCGCCGGCAGCATTTCGGGGTGGAAGTTCCACGCGACCACCTTCTCGAACGACCGCTGTTCGGCCGCGGCTCGCAGTTGGAACGTCGCCTGATGACCGGCTCCCACCATGCCCAGCACCTTGGCGTCGGGCCGCGCGAGATGCGCGATGGAAACCGCGCTCGCCGCCGCCGTTCGAACCGCCGTCAAATAGTTGCCGCCAACCAGCGCCTTGAGTTGACCGGTATCGGCGTCGAACAGGAAGACCGTCGATTGATGGTTGGTGAGTCCCTTGGCGGCGTTGCCCGGCCAATAGCCGCCGGATTTCAGGCCGAGCACGAGCCCTGAGCGGTCGAAGCCGGACTTGAAGCCGTAGAGCGCATCGGCATGGCCGATCGCCTCGCGGATGACCGGGAAATTATACGCATCCCCCTTGGCCATCGCGGCGAACACCGCCTCGACAGCCTTGAAGGCGTCGGCGCGGCCGACCAGTTTCTTGCAGCTTTCCTCGGAAACGATGAACATCCGTCGCCCTCAGTATGCCAGGCCGCGGGCGGTGACCGGCCACAGGCTTTCGACCTTGCCGTTTCGCACGCCGACATACCAATCGTGGACATTGCAGGTCGGGTCGCAGTGGCCCGGCACCAGGCGCAGCTTCTCGTTGACCTTCAGGACCCCGTTCGCATCCTCGATGACGCCGTGCTCGTCCGAGCATTTGACGTATTTGACGTCGTCGCGCCCGTAGATGAACGGCAGCCCGCTGTCGACCGACTGCGCCTTCAGCCCGGCGTCGCAGATCGCCTTGTCCGCCTTGGCGTGGCTCATCACCGAGGTGAGGAGGAACAGGGCATTCTCCCACTCGCCGTTGTCGATCCGCTTGCCGTCTTTGTCGAGGATGCGGCCGTAGTCGGCGTCCATGAAGGCGTAGGAACCGCACTGCAGCTCGTTGTAGACGCCCGAATTGCCTTCGAAATAATAGCTGCCGGTGCCGCCGCCGCCGACGATGTCGCACTCAAGTCCTTCGGCCTTCAGCGCATCGACGGCGTCCTTCACCATGGCCACGGCGATGTCGATCTTGGCCTTGCGGTCCTCGTATTTGTCCATGTGCTGCATCGCGCCCTGATAGGCTTGGATGCCGGAGAATGTCAGGCCGGGTGCCGCGTCGATCGCCTTGGCGATCTCCATGACAGCGGGGGTCGTCGTCACGCCGCAGCGGCCCGCGCCGCAGTCGATCTCGACGAGGCACTCGATCGTGGTGCCGTGCTTTTGCGCCGCCGCCGAAAGGTCGGCGACATTGGCGACGTCATCGACGCAGCAGATCGTGCGGGCGCCGAGCTTCGGGATGCGCGCGAGGCGGTCGATCTTGGCCGGATCGCGAACCTGGTTCGACACCAGCACATCCTTGATGCCGCCGCGGGCGAAGGCCTCGGCCTCGCTCACTTTCTGGCAGCAGACGCCGCAGGAGCCACCGAGGCTCTCTTGCAGCTTCTGCACGTCGACCGACTTGTGCATCTTGCCGTGGCTGCGATGCCGCACGCCCATGTCCTTGGCGAACTTGCCCATCTTGGCGACGTTGCGCTCGAGCGCGTCGAGGTCGAGGATCAGGCAAGGCGTCTGGATCTCGTCCTCACGCATGCCAACGGCCGCGGGGATGTTGTAGCCGACCTCAAAGTCGTCGATCTTGATCGGTGCGTTCATGGCTTCTCTCCCTCAGCTCTGCATCCAGGGCAGCTTTTTCAAATCGACATTGCCGCCCGTCAGGATCACGCCGACCCGCTTGCCGGCGAACAACTCGCGGTTCTTCAGGATCGTCGCCAGCGGCACGGCGCAGCTCGGCTCGATCACGATCTTCATGCGCTGCCACGTCAGGTACATGGCCTCGATGATCTCTTCCTCGGTCGCCAGTAGCACGTCGGTGACGTAATTCGAGACGAAATGCCAGGTCCGCGGGCGCAGGCTGACTTTCAGCCCGTCGGCCACCGTCTGCGGCGCGTCGTCCTCGATAATCTCGCCGGCATGCAAGGAGCGATAGGCGTCGTCGGCATTCTTCGGTTCGGCCGCGTAGATCTTGGTCGATGGCGACATGTGGGACATGGTCAGGCATGTCCCGGAGATCATGCCGCCGCCGCCGATCGGCGCCACCACCGCGTCGAGCGGTCCGACCTCCTCGTTGAGTTCCAGCGAACAGGTGCCCTGTCCGGCGATGACCCGGGCGTCGTTGTAAGGGTGCACGAAATCCGCCCCGGTGCTGGCCACGACCTCCTCCAGCATCGCCTCGCGCGCCGCCGTCGAAGGCTCGCACTCTCGCACCTCGCCGCCATAACCGCGCACCGCGGCCTTCTTGGCCTCGGGCGCGGTACGCGGCATGACCGCGATCGCCTTGATGCCGCGCCGGCCGGCCGCATAGGAGAGCGACAGGGCATGATTGCCGGAGGAGTGCGTGGCGACGCCTTTTTGCGCCTGCTCTTCCGACAGGCCGAACACCGCGTTCGACGCGCCGCGCGCCTTGAAGGCACCGGCTTTCTGAAAATTCTCGCATTTGAAAAACAGTTCGGCGCCACTCAGCTCGTTGAAATAGCTGGAGGTCAGCACCGGCGTGCGGTGGATATAGGGTGCGATCCGCTCCCGCGCCGCCATGACGTCGTCGAATGTCGGTATGTCCGCTTCGCGCGCTTTGGTGTCCATGTCCGTTATCCGTCCTTACGCGGCCTTGGAGAGCGCGGCGCTCTTCGTCGACCGATAGTATTCCTGCGCCGCGGCGACGCCCGAGCCGAGCGTGATCGGATAGTCGAGATCCTTCATCGCCATTTCCAGCGTGGCAAGACCCGACAGCGCCATCACCTCGGTCAGCGAACCCAGATGTCCGATCCGGAACGCCTTGCCGGCCATTTGCCCGAGGCCGACACCGAACGAGACGTCGTAGGCATCGTAGGCATGATTGGTCAGCGTGTCGCTGTTGAAGCCGGCGGGAACCAGCACAGCGGTGACCGTATCGGAATAAAGCTTCGGCTCTTTCGCGCAGACCCGCAGGCCCCAGGCATTGACCGCCCGGCGCACGCCCTCGGCAATGCGGGCATGGCGGGCGAACACATTGTCCAGCCCCTCCTCCAGCAGCATGTCGAGGCTCTTGCGCAATCCCTGGATCAATTGCACCGGCGGCGTGTAGGGAAAGCCGCCCTTGGCGTTGGCGCCAGCCATGTCGCGGAAGTCAAAGAAGCAGCGCGGGCACTTGGCGCTCGCGACGGCGTCCATGGCCTTCTCGCTGACGCCGACGATCGCCATGCCGGTCGGCAGCATAAACCCCTTCTGCGACCCCGAGACGGCAAGATCGACGCCCCATTCGTCCATGCGGAAATCCATCGAGGCCAGCGAGGACACGCAATCGACATAGAGCATGGCCGGATGCGACGCACCGTCCATCGCACGGCGGACCGCGCCGACATCGCTGACGACACCCGTCGCGGTCTCGTTGTGGGTGACGAGCACCGCCTTGATGTCCTTGGCCTTGTCCGCGGCGAGACGTTCCCCGATCAGATCGGCGGGCGCCCCCTGCCCCCATTCGCATTCGATGATCTCGACGTCGAGGCCGTGGCGCTGGCACAGATCGATCCAGCGGTGCGAGAACATGCCGTGTCGGGCCGCGAGAACCTTGTCTCCGGGCGACAGCGTGTTGGTGACGGCCGCCTCCCATCCGCCCGTTCCGCTGGCCGGAAAGGTGATGATCGTGCCGCTCGCGGTTTTGAAAATCTTCTTCAGATCACTGAGGACAGGGGCAAGAATGCCGACGAAATCCGGCGATCGATGATCCTCCGTCTGACCTGACAGCGCGAACCGCAGGCGATCCGGGATATTGGTCGGACCAGGTATGAAAACGGGGTTTTGACCGGTCATCTCTCTCTCCCTGAAAAAAGCTTATCCCAAACTAACGAGGCTCGCGGAATTTGCAATTTTTCTGAAAATGATTTCCGATAGTGCAATTTTATAGATATTTCTATATATTTTTCAGGAACTTAAATTTTTTCATTCAAGGGATAGCAATTTTTGCCAAAAATATTTTTCATGCCAAGATGCGATTTCGATTCCGGCAAACGGGCCGCGGAGGAGCGATCATGAGCAGGGCCGACGACCTCCCACGGCGCTCCCGCGGCCGTCCGCGAACCCAGCCGATCGGCGAGCAGGCTGCGCCGGTCCAAGCCCTGGATCGGGGGCTGACGCTGTTGCGGACATTGGCGAAGGATAGCGGCCTGACGCTGACCGATATCGCGCTGCGGCTCGGCATGCCGCCCTCCTCCGCGCATCGGATTCTGGCGACCTTGCAGAAACATGGTTTTGCGGAATTCGATGGCTCCGCCCAGGAGTGGTCGGTCGGCATCGAAGCCTTCCGGGTCGGCAACGCCTATTTGGTGGGCACCAATCTGCTCGAGGCGGCGCGCGAGTTCATGCGGCGCCTGATGGACGAGACCGGGGAAACCGCCAACCTCGCCATTGCCGACAACGGCGAGGTGGTGTTCCTCAGCCAGGTGGAATCGCACAATCCGATCCGGGCCTTCTTCCGCCCGGGCACCCGCGGTCATCTGCATGCGTCCGGCATCGGCAAGGCGCTGCTGGCCAATATGGGGCGCGGCGAGATCGAGACGATCCTGCAGAAACAGGGCCTGCCCGAATTCACCTCGAAGACCCTGACATCACCCAATCCGCTCTATGCCAATCTCGAAACGACGCGGATGCGCGGCTGGTCGTTCGACGACGAGGAACGCTATCTCGGCATGCGTTGCATCGCGGCGCCGATTTTCAACGGCTTCGGCGAGGCCATCGCCGGCATCTCCGTGTCCGGTCCCACCGTCAGGTTTCCCGATGGCAAGATTGCCGAAATCGGTCCCGTGGTGAAACGCGCGGCGGACGAGATCACCGCCAAAATCGGCGGCAGGACGCCGACTTTAGAGAGCGATTGAGGCGCGGCTGGGAAAACCCAATGTGCCTTGGGTTCGTAGCGCCACGACGCCCTTCGACAATCCCGGCACGTTCTTCCGGCTTTTGAGTGTATGATTGGCCGGCCACATAAGCTGGCTTGCACCCCGCCTCCGGAGGATCCGGCGGAGATTTGGGGCAATGGGTTTCCCCGGCCTCGAGCTCTTCAAGACCGGGGACTACGAATCAACGAAAATCCGACACGTCGCTCAGGCTGGTTTCGATCTCGTCGACCTTTCGCATCATCAGGAGATGCAGCCCGCCGCCGAGCAGAGCGCCGATGATCCAGCCGAAGCCGGACAGCGCGGCAAGCGCCGGCGCCCAGACCGTCGCCACCGAAAACACCGCGGCGATGGCGAAAGCGACGACCGCTTTCCTGTTCCAACCGGAATCGTAATAGTAGTTCCCACTCGGGTCACTGGAGAACATATCCTGCAGATTGATGCGCTGTTTGCGGATCAGATAGTAGTCGGCGACCAGGATGCCGTAGAGCGGGGCGAGGAACGCGCCGAGCGTATCGACGAAGGCGGCGATCCCGATATTGCTGATCACGGACACCCACAACGCGCCGATGAAGAAGGCGATGACCGCCGTGATGATACCGCCGGTCTTGGCGCTGATCTTCGACGGCGCGAGATTGGCGATATCGTAGGCGGGCGGGATGAAGTTCGCCACCAGGTTGATACCGACAGTGGCGGCGAAGAAGGTGATCGCCGCGATAATCGTTAGCCAGATGTTGTCGACGCGCTCGACGATGTCGGCGGGGTTGGTCAGCCGCTCACCGAACAGCACGACGGTGCCGGCGGTGATAAAAAGCGCGATGAACGAGAAGAACGCCATCGACACCGGCAGGCCCCAGAAATTGCCGGCGCGCATCTGGCCCTCGGTCTTCACGAAGCGCGAGAAGTCGCCGAAATTGATCACCACGGCGGCGAAATAGGCGATCATCGTGCCGACGACCGCGATGAAGGCGGCGATCGTGCCGCGCTCGCTCTCGCCCGGCGCCTGGAAGATGTTGCCGACCTCGGCGAGCAGCGCGCCGCCCGCCTGCCACCAAATCACCGCCAGAAGCACGATCATCACGATGTAGACGAAGGGGCCGGCCCAGTTGAGGAAGCGGCCGACCCAGTCGATGCCCATCATGAACAGCCCGACCTGGAACACGCAGACGATCAGGTAGGAGATCCACCCCACCGCCGTCATGCCGAGGAAGGTCGCGCCGTCACTGCCGCCGAAGAGCGAGGTCAGGAGCAGCGCCACGGCGGTAGAGGCGAAATAGGTCTGCACTCCGTACCAGAAAATCGCGACGATGCCGCGGACCAAGGCGGGAAACTTCGCGCCCTGGACGCCCATGGCGACGCGGGCCATGACCGGATAGGGCACGCCGTACTTCACGCTCGGCCGGCCGGTCAGGTTGACCAGCGCCATCACGATGAAGCCCGCCACGACGATGGCGGCGAAGGTCAGCCAGCCGTTCAGCCCGTAGGTGAAGAAAAGCGACGCGGCCAGCGTGTAGCCGAACAGGCTCTGGATGTCGTTGTTCCAGACATTGAAAATCTCGAAGGCACCCCATTTGCGCTCTTCCGGCGCAAGCGGTGCCAAATCCTCATTGTAGAGCGCGCCATCCCGTGACGCGATGCGAAACTGGTTGTCGGTCATCTCGAATCTCCTCCCGACCCGCCTGGCGATGCGCGTTTTTTCCGCGCCCTTTCCTCTGCGTCCAAGCCCGCATTGCACGCCATATTGCAAGGTGGTTTCCAGTGTGTCAATATTTATGGAAATATTTTTCCAAGTACTGCCCCGGACCGCCGGTGCGCCAGGAATGGAGACAAGGGTGAGATGAAGCCGTTCGTAGAATCGATCCATCGATCGTATGAAAGCCTGAGCTCCCGGGAGCGTCAGGTTGCGGATCTCGTCCTGGAGTCGCCCGGGGAGATCAGCATGTACCCGGCCTCCGAACTGGCGAAGCTGGCCGGCGTCTCGAACTCCACCATCACGCGCTTCGTGCAGCGCATCGGGTTCGACAACTACGACGACATGCGCGTCGCTGCCCGCGAGGCGCGCAACTGGGGCTCGCCGCTCTTCCTGGCGTCGGGGCGCTCCCCGGAAAGCGGGGACGCGCCCGCGGATCCGATCGCACGGTTCGCCGAGCAGGAAATGGCGACGGTTCGTCTGGCGCTGGAAGGGCTGGACCCGGCGCGGCTCGACGAGATCTCCGCAGCGCTCTGGCAGGCACGCAATCTGGGTTTCATGGGGTTCCGAAACAGCCATTACTTTGCCGGCTATGCCCGCTGGCAGTTCATCCAGTTTCGCGAGCGCACCCGGTTGATACCCGGCGCCGGCGAGACGGTCGCCGAACGCATCGCCGATCTCGGGGCCGATGATGTCGTCATCGTCGTCGCCATCCGCCGCATCGTCGGCAAGCTCAAGCGCTATCTGGAGGCGCTATCGGGCCGCGGCGTCAAAGTGCTGCTCATCACCGACCCATCGGCCCGGGTGACGCCGGCTTACGCGCGGTGGACGATCATCTGCCCGGTGGAAAGTTCCTACGCTCTCGATTGCTATTCGGGCGTCCTCGCCGTCATCCGCCTGCTGGCGCTGGAGACGTTCAAGAAGTCCGGGAAACCCGGCCGCGACTATCTGGAGAAGATCGAGGCGCAGCACGAGATCCTGGGAGAGTTCGAATGAGCCGATCGGCGCAAAGCGCGGCGCGCTGTACCCGCAAGCGGCTTCGCGGATTATTTGACGATACGCCCTGCGGTTTCGGCATAATGATGGAAACCGCGACCGAGCCAAGGAGCCGCCTTTGACACGTTATCCACGCGATATGGCCGGTTACGGGCCGACACCGCCCGACCCGCGCTGGCCGAACGGCGCCAGGATCGCCGTGCAGATCGTCCTCAATTACGAGGAGGGCGGCGAGAACAACGTCCTGCACGGCGACGCGGCCTCCGAGGCGTTCCTGTCCGAGATCGTCGGCGCCGCCGCCTGGCCGGGCCAACGCCACTGGAACATGGAATCGATCTACGAATATGGCGCGCGCGGCGGCTTCTGGCGTCTGCACCGGCTGTTCAGGGGGATGGATATTCCGCTGACCGTCTATGGCGTCGCGACCGCTTTGGCGCGCGCGCCGACGCAAGTCGCCGCAATGCAAGAAGCCGGCTGGGAGATCGCTAGCCACGGCCTCAAATGGATCGAGTACAAGGATTTCAGTCCCGAGGACGAGCGCGCCCACATGGACGCGGCGATCCGTCTCCACACCGAAGTGACCGGCGAGCGGCCGCGCGGCTGGTACACCGGCCGCTGCTCGGACAATACCGTGCGCCTCGCGGCGGAGGAAGGCGGCTTCGACTATGTCGCCGACAGCTACGCCGACGACCTGCCCTACTGGCTGCGTACCGGCGGGCGCGAGCAGTTGATCGTGCCCTACACGCTCGACGCCAATGACATGCGCTTCGCCTCGCCACAGGGCTTCAATTCCGGCGATCAGTTCTTCGCCTATCTGAAGGACAGCTTCGACGCGCTCTATGCCGAGGGCGAAGCAGGGAGCGCTAAGATGCTGTCGATCGGACTGCATTGCAGGCTGGTCGGGCGGCCGGGCCGGGTGATGGCACTGAAGCGCTTCCTCGACTACGCCGCTGGCCATGCCGATGTCTGGTTCGCCCGCCGGATCGACATCGCGCGGCATTGGGCCGAGCATCATCCGCCCGTTTCCTTCGCGCGGCCGTCAGAGATGGATCGCGAGACGTTCGTCACGGCCTTCGGCGGCGTGTTCGAGCATTCACCCTGGATCGCCGAGGGCGCGCACGCGCTGGAACTCGGGCCCGCGCATGACAGCGCGAGCGGGCTGCACAACGCCCTCGCCCGTGTGTTCCGCGCCGCCGAGCCAGAGCGACGTCTCGCCGTCCTCAAGGCCCACCCCGATCTCGCCGGAAAATTGGCTGCGGCGAAGCGGCTAACCGCCGAGTCCACCGCCGAGCAGGCCTCCGCCGGCCTCGATGCCCTGACCGATGCCGAGCGCGCCGATTTCACGCGGATGAACCAGCGTTATGTCGAAACATTCGGCTTCCCGTTCATCATCGCCGTGCGCGATCACGACAAGGCCGGCATCCTCGCCGCCTTCGAGCGCCGCATCAAGCACGACCGCGACACGGAACTCGCCGAGGCGTGCCGGCAGGTCGAGCGCATCGCGCGCCTTCGCCTTTCGACCATGCTACCCGAATGAAGGAGAGGCCCTTGGCCGAACGCAGCTACTACGCGCCGCAGGGCGGTTTGCCGAAGCAGACCGAGCTGATGACCGACCGCGCGGTGTTTACCGAGGCCTATGCGGTCATCCCCCGCGGCACGATGCGGGACATCGTCACCAGCGCGCTGCCGTTCTGGGACGGCACCCGCGCCTGGATTCTCGCCCGGCCGCTATCGGGTTTTGCCGAGACCTTCTCCCAATACATCATGGAGATCGCGCCGGGCGGCGGCAGCGACCGGCCGGAACCCGATGCCGGGGCCGAGGCCGTACTCTTCGTCGTCGAGGGCGAGCTGACCCTGACCCTCGGCGGCGAAAAACATGTGCTGGAGGCGGGCGGATACGCCTATCTGCCCCCGGCAAGCGACTGGACGGCGCATAACAACGGCGACTCCGCCGTCCGCTTCCATTGGATCCGCAAGGCCTACGAGCCGGTCGACGGAATCGCCGCGCCCGATCCTATCTTCGCGAACGAAAACGACATCGCCCCGACGCCGATGCCGGACACCGACGGCGCCTGGGCGACGACCCGCTTCGTCGACCCCGCCGACATGCGCCACGACATGCATGTGACGATCGTCACCTTCCAGCCCGGCGGTCTGATCCCGTTTGCCGAGACGCATGTGATGGAGCACGGGCTCTATGTGCTGGAAGGCAAGGCCGTCTATCGCCTCAACCGGGACTGGGTCGAGGTCCAGGCGGGCGACTTCATGTGGCTGCGCGCCTTCTGTCCGCAGGCCTGCTACGCGGGTGGGCCAGGGCCATTCCGCTATCTTCTCTACAAGGACGTCAACCGTCACGCTCGGCTCGGTCTGCCGGGTGGATCGGGCGGACAGCGCCGATGAGCCGGCGGATCGCGACCGAGCCGTTGACGGCGGACGCATTCGCGCCTTTCGGCGATGTGCTGGAAGCGTCGGACGAGCCGGACAGGCTGATCAACCAGGGGCTTTGCGGCCGCTGGCACGATCGCGCCCGGCTCGACTTTTCGGATGGCCGCGCCGGCATCAGCCTGTTCAAGGCCGAGCCGCGCGCCCTGCCCTATTCCCTGGAAATGGTCGAGCGACACCCGGAGGGCTCGCAGACGTTCCTGCCAATGTCCGAGCATCCGTTTCTGGTCATCGCCGCCGAGGATGACGGCGGCCGGCCGAACCATCCCCGCGCCTTCCTCACCCGGCCGGGTCAGGGCGTCAATTTTCACCGCGGCACCTGGCACGGCGTGCTGACCCCGCTCCATGAGCCTGGCCTCTTCGCCGTCGTCGATCGGATCGGGAACGGGGCGAATCTGGAGGAACACTGGTTCGACGAGGCCTATACGATCGGCGCCCGCGACGGAGACGCCGGAACAGTCTGAGCGTGGGACGTCAATTTCGATCGCGGGCGGACATGGTCGATGACCGGCGCAGCAGCAATGCACTGCAGCCGACGCTTTGGCAGCGGCAGCTGAAGGAGGATGCCGTCGACCGTTACGGTCGAGTGTCTGCCGCGACGCCAGCGCTTACCCTCGAGTGTTCGTTGGAGGCGTTTGGCTCGCCTGCCCCTGGCTACGCTTTGGCTTGTCCGGTCTTCCGTGGAGGTTTCCCATTGCCGCCGCCGCGTCGAAGGGGCTATCAACCGGGATAAACCCTGACGCTGCCATACGAATTTCCGCAGCCCTCAACATCAAACGCAGAAGAAGCGGACCCTTTCATGCCAGATGCATCCACACTACCCGATGGCGTCGGCGTCCTTGTGGTCGAGGATGAGTATCTCGTCGCGCTCTATCTGGAGGACGCGTTGGATGATCTTGGATACCGGTGTTGCGGCGTTGCCGGAACCGCCGAGGAAGCCCTCGCGATGGCCGAATCGCAGCGTCCGGCAATTGCTTTGGTGGATATCGGCCTGCGCGGCGGCGGTGACGGCATTGCGCTCGCCAGCGCGCTGCGTGATCGCTTCGGAGTGGCGGTCATCTTTCTGTCCGGGTCGAGCGATCCTGAAACCCGGCAGCGTGCCGAAGTGGCTCAGCCGCAAGGCTTTCTGTCCAAGCCCTGCATGGATGACGAGCTTGCCGCCGCGCTCCGCTCGGCGCTCGCTACGCCTCCGCCGGTCTGACGGCACGATGCCCCCTTTCCACGACTCGCGCCCGTTTTTGTCGCGATCCATTAAAACGACCGGGTGAGCGAAAAGGCCCCCGCAAAATTTGTTTGGGAGATCACTCAATGGACGCCGCTGTCGCTGAAGAGACCCTCGATTCACGCCAGTTGCTGAAGGTGCTCCGGGCCTTCCGCAAGGGCGATTTCTCGGTGCGCCTGCCGACCGATCTGATTGGCGCGGATGGAGCGATCGCGGAAGCCTTCAATGATGTGGTCGAACTCAACCAGGAGATGACGAAGGAGTTGAGCCGCCTGAGTACGGCGGTCGGCAAGGACGGCAGAACCAGTCAACGCGGGAAGCTGGATGAGGCCAAGGGGGGGTGGGCCACCTGCATCGACTCCGTCAACAGCCTGATCGGCGACATGGCGCAGCCGACCGAGGAGGTCGCCCGGGTCATCGGCGCGGTTGCGGAAGGCGACTTGTCGCAAACCGTGGCCTTGGAGATCGACGGACGCCCGCTGAAGGGCGACTTTCTGAAAAAGGCCAAGACCGTCAATACCATGGTCGAGCGGCTGGGTGTCGTCTCCTCCGAAGTCACGCGCGTCGCGCGCGAGGTTGGCACCGACGGCAAGCTCGGCGGTCAGGCCAAGGTGAAGGGTGCCGCCGGCACCTGGAAGGATCTCACCGACAACGTCAACGCCATGGCGACCAATTTGACGGGACAGGTCCGTAATATCGCCGAAGTCACCACGGCGGTCGCGCGCGGTGACCTGTCGAAGAAGATCACCGTCGACGTGAAGGGCGAAATTCTTGAGCTGAAGAACACCATCAACACGATGGTCGATCAGCTCAATTCCTTCGCCTCGGAGGTGACGCGCGTCGCCCGAGAAGTGGGTACAGAAGGTAAGCTCGGCGGACAGGCCAAGGTCGAGGGCGTCGCCGGCACCTGGAAAAACCTGACCGACAACGTCAACTCGATGGCTGGGAATCTGACGGTCCAGCTGCGCGACGTGTCGAAGGTCGCGACGGCGATCGCCAGCGGCGACATGACCCAGAAGATCACCGTCGATGTGCAGGGCGAAATCCTGCAGATCAAGGACGTGATCAACCTGATGGTCGACCAGCTGTCCTCCTTCGCCTCGGAGGTGACGCGCGTCGCCCGCGAGGTCGGCACCGAGGGCAAGCTCGGCGGCCAGGCTAAGGTCGACGGTGTCGCGGGAACGTGGAAGGACTTGACCGACAACGTGAATGCGATGGCGACCAATTTGACCGGTCAGGTCCGCAACATCGCCGACGTCACCACCGCCGTCGCCCGCGGCGATCTGTCGAAGAAGATCACCGTCGACGTGAAGGGCGAAATCCTCGAGCTGAAGAACACCATTAACACGATGGTCGACCAGTTGTCGTCGTTCGCCTCCGAAGTGACGCGCGTCGCCCGCGAGGTCGGCACCGAGGGCAAGCTCGGCGGTCAGGCGAAAGTGGAGGGCGTCGCCGGCACCTGGAAGGATCTGACCGACAACGTCAACTCGATGGCCGGCAATTTGACGGTGCAGCTGCGCGACGTGTCGAAGGTCGCGACGGCCATCGCCAGCGGCGATCTGACCCAGAAGATCACTGTCGATGTGCAGGGCGAGATCCTGCAGATCAAGGACGTGATCAACACCATGGTCGACCAGCTGTCCTCCTTCGCCTCGGAGGTGACGCGCGTCGCCCGAGAGGTCGGGGCCGAGGGCAAGCTCGGCGTCCAGGCCAAGGTCGAGGGCGTCGCCGGCACCTGGAAGAACCTGACCGACAACGTCAACTCGATGGCTGGCAATCTGACGGTCCAGCTGCGCGATGTGTCGAAGGTCGCGACGGCGATCGCCAGCGGCGACATGACCCAGAAGATCACCGTCGATGTGCAGGGCGAGATCCTGCAGATCAAGGACGTGATCAACCTGATGGTCGACCAGCTGTCGTCCTTCGCCTCGGAGGTGACGCGCGTCGCCCGCGAGGTCGGCACCGAGGGCAAGCTGGGCGGGCAGGCCAAGGTCGACGGTGTCGCCGGAACCTGGAAGGATCTGACCGACAACGTGAATGCGATGGCGACCAATTTGACCGGACAGGTCCGCAACATCGCCGACGTCACCACTGCCGTCGCTCGCGGCGATCTGTCAAAGAAGATCACCGTCAATGTGAAGGGCGAGATCGAGGAACTGAAGAACACCATCAACACGATGGTCGATCAGCTCAATTCCTTCGCCTCGGAGGTGACGCGCGTCGCCCGTGATGTCGGCACCGAGGGCAAGCTCGGCGGCGAGGCGAAGGTGGAGGGCGTCGCGGGCACCTGGAAGGACCTGACCGACAATGTGAACGCCATGGCGACCAATTTGACCGGGCAGGTTCGTAACATCGCCGAAGTCACCACGGCGGTTGCCGGCGGCGATCTGTCGAAGAAGATCACCGTCGACGTGAAGGGCGAAATCCTCGAGCTGAAGAACACCATCAACACCATGGTCGATCAGCTCAACGGCTTCGCCTCGGAAGTGACGCGCGTGGCGCGCGAGGTCGGCACCCAGGGCAAACTGGGCGGGCAGGCGCATGTCGAGGGCGTCGCCGGCACCTGGAAGGATCTGACCGACAACGTCAACATGATGGCGACCAACCTGACCAACCAGGTGCGGGGCATCGCCCAGGTCGTCACGGCGGTCGCCAACGGCAATATGAAGCGCAAGCTGACCGTCGACGCCAAGGGCGAGATCGCCGAACTGGCGGAAACGATCAACGGCATGATCGACACGCTGGCGACCTTCGGCGATCAGGTGACCGACGTCGCCCGCGAAGTGGGCATCGAGGGCAAGCTCGGCGGCCAGGCCAAGGTGCCGGGCGCCGCCGGATTGTGGCGCGATCTCACCGACAATGTGAACCAGCTCGCCGACAATCTAACCACCCAGGTGCGCGCGATCGCCGAGGTCGCAACGGCCGTGGCCGACGGCGACCTGACCCGCTCGATCGCCGTCGAGGCGTCGGGCGAGGTCGCCGCGCTGAAGGACAACATCAACCAGATGATCGGCAATCTGCGCGAGACGACCGCGTACAACACCGAGCAGGACTGGCTGAAGACGAACCTCGCGCGCTTCACCCGCATGATGCAGGGCGAGCGTGATCTGGTCACGGTGTCGAATCTCGTATTGTCCGAGCTCGCGCCCCTCGTCGGTGCCCAACAGGGGGTCTTCTACACCGCGAGAGAGGAGGAGAACGAGAACAATAGCCGGGAAACCGTACTCGGCCTCCTGGCCAGTTACGCCTACAAGGAGCGCAAGTCGCTCTCCAGCCATTACCGGCTGCGGGAAGGCCTCGTCGGCCAATGCGCCTTCGAGAGGCAACGCATCCTTCTGACCGACGTGCCGAGCGACTACATCCAGATCAATTCCGGCCTCGGCGAGGCGCCGCCACTCAATATCGTCGTCCTGCCGGTGCTGTTCGAGGACGAGGTCCGGGCCGTGCTCGAACTCGCGTCCTTCAGCCGTTTCAGCGAGACGCACCTGTCGTTTCTCGATCAGCTGACCGAGAGCATCGGCATCGTCCTGAACACCATCGCCACGAATACGCGCACCGAGGATCTGCTCACCCAATCGCAGCGCCTGACCACGGAATTGCAGAGCCAGCAGGAAGAATTGCGGACCACCAACGACCGGCTTGAGCAGCAGGCGACCACCCTGCGCCAGTCGGAGGAATTGCTGAAAAACCAGCAGGAGGAACTTCGCGGCAAGAATGACGAATTGCAGGAGAAGGCCCACCTGCTGGCGATCGAGAAAAAGCAGGTGGAGGCGACGAACCAGGAGGTCAAGCGCGCCAAGCAGGCTGTCGAAGAGAAGGCGGAGCAGCTGGCGCTGACGTCCAAATACAAGTCGGAATTCCTCGCCAACATGTCCCACGAGCTGCGCACGCCGCTCAACAGCATGCTGGTGCTGTCCAAACTCCTCGCGGACAACGCCGACAAGAACCTCTCCGGCAAACAGGTCGAGTTCGCCCGCACCATTCGCTCGTCGGGCAACGATTTGTTGTCGCTGATCAACGAAATCCTCGATCTGTCGAAGATCGAATCCGGCGCCATGACGGTCGAAATTCGCGAACTGCACTTCGCCGATCTCAAGGAGCACCTGAAGCGCACCTTCGATCCGGTCGCCGCCGAAAAGGGGCTGACATACACGATCGACTTCGATGCATCGCTGCCGCCGCAGATCTATACAGACGAGATGCGGCTTCAGCAGGTCCTGCTCAACCTCCTGTCGAATGCGTTCAAATTCACCCATGACGGCAGTGTCCTCATCGAGGGGCGCATCGCAACCGGGGGGTGGAGCAGCATTCACCCGGTGCTGTCCACGACCGACCGGGTCATCGCCTTCACCGTTACCGATACCGGGATCGGCATATCCGAGGAGAACCAGAAAGCCATCTTCGAGGCATTCCAGCAGGCGGACGGGTCCACCAGCCGGAAATACGGCGGCACGGGGCTCGGTCTGTCGATCTGCCGTGAAATCGCGCGGTTGCTGGGCGGAGAGATCACCGTCGACAGCACGCCCGGAAAAGGCAGCAGCTTCACGCTCTTTCTTCCTCTCGATCTCGAGCCGGTCGAGGCCGAAAAACGCGGCGCCCCCCCCCGCGAGCCGGTCGCATCCAAGAAGACGGCGCTTGAGTTCGAAGGAGCCGACGTACCTCTGCCGCGTGCGGTCATCGACGATCGCGGCGATCTCGACGGCTCCGCCCCGGCCGTTCTCATCGTCGAGGACGATGTCAATTTCGCCAATGTGCTGCTGGACGTCGTCCGAGACACAGGCATGAAGGGCGTCGTCGCCGGGCGCGGCTGGGAGGTGGTGACGATGGCGAGCAAGCTGCCGATCGACGCCATTTCGCTCGATATCGGTTTGCCTGACATCGACGGATGGGCCTTGCTCGACCGGGTCAAGCACGAGGTCGGAACGCGTCATATCCCGGTGCACATCATTTCGGTGCAGGAACAGCGTCGGCGCGGCCTCAACATGGGCGCCTACGGCTTCACCAGCAAACCGGCCGAACGGGAGGAACTGCTTGCCGCCTTCCACCGCCTCAAGGACTTCGTGGGACGGCCTGAACGGCGTCTTCTCGTCGTTCGCAGCGACGGCGGTGACGCGTCTCTCGACGAGCTGCTTGGCAAGCAGACGCATGTCGTCGTCAAGACCGCCAAGCCAGCCAGCGCCGCGAGAGACGTGGAATCGGGGCATTACGACTGTGTCGTCGTCGACTGTTCGTCGGCGCCCGCACAGGCGGTCAAATTCCTGCGCGACCTGTCCAACGCCGCTTTGCCGGATGGTGTGCCGGTGATCGTCTACGCTCCGAAGGACCTGTCGGCGAAGAATGCGGAGATCTTGCAGACGCCTATGCCCAGGATCAACAGGCGCGTCGTCGCCAGCCCCGACGCGCTGCTGAACGAAGCGGCGCTGTTCCTGCATCAGCGGGTGACCGATCTCCCCGGCCAGACGCAGCAAGCCGTCGAGCGGCTCGAGCGTGAGGATACCGCTCTCGCCGGCACGCGGGTGGCGATTATCGACGACGACATCCGCAACATTTTCTCGCTGACCAGCGTTCTGGAACAGTACGGGGTCGAGGTCTTCCATGCCGAGGACGGTCATGGCGGCATCGATCTGGTGCGCAAGACGAAGGGCCTGAACGCTGTCCTCGTCGACATCATGATGCCGGAAATGGACGGCTACGAGACGATCCGGCGGATCCGTGGTCTTGGCGGCACGGTTGCGAAACTGCCGCTGATCGCGGTGACGGCCAAGGCGATGAAGGAGGATCGCCAGAAATGCCTCGACGCGGGAGCCTCCGACTATATGGCCAAGCCGGTGGACCCCGAACAACTGATCTCGACGATCAGGGCATGGGTCTACCAGACGCGCGAGGCAGGTGACTGAAGCGGATGCGGATCGCTCGACACCGGTGGCTCTCAGGCGCCAGACGGGCGCGCGAGAACCACGGTAAGGATTTGAAACATCGTCCCGAGAGACGCGCCGCTCTCCGGGACGATGCTGTCAGCGCAGCTATTCATGATGGGTTTTGATGACTGACACAGCAAACGCCACTTCGCCGGCTCCAGAGGTCATGGCGCCGGTTCGGCCAGCCGTGCTTCTCGTCGACGACGATCCGCGCAATATCATCGCGTTGTCGGAAGTCCTGTCCGATCTCGACGCCGACGTCGTCTGCGCGACGTCGGGCCTGGAGGCGCTGCGGCTGGTGTTGCAACGCGACTTCTGTGCCATCCTCATGGATGTTCGCATGCCCGGAATGGATGGTTACGAGGCGGTCGCGATCATCCGGCAGCGCGAGAAGTCGCGGCGCGTCCCGGTGATCTTCCTGACCGCCTACGACAAGGACGAGACCCATGTCGTGCGCGGCTATTCCACGGGCGCGGTCGACTACGTCTTCAAGCCGGTCGAACCGGTGATCTTGTGTGCCAAGGTCTCCGTGTTCATCGAGCTGCACAAGCAGGCCGACGAAATCCGGCGCAAGGCGGAACAGGAACGCCGGCTGCTCGAGGAGAATCTGCGGATACGCGCCGACCACATGGAGGCCGAACATCAGCTGCGTTCCGCCGAAAAGCGCGAGGCGACGGTCATCCGATCGCTTCCGATCGCAGTCTACGAGGCCGAACTCGCCGGCCAGGGCGCGGTCCGCACGTTCCTCCACGACGACAGCGTCAAGCGCCTGCTCGGCTTCGATTCGGCCGATTTTGCCGGTGACACGAAGCTATGGGCCAATCGTGTCCACCGCGACGATCTGGACATCGTTCTGGATGCCTTGAAACGCCTTCAGTCCGGCGGCGACTATTCCGTCGAATATCGCTGGCGCTGTGCCGACGGCGTCTTCCGCTACTTTCTTGATCGCGGAGTGGTGGCACCGCCCGAGGATGGGGATCAACCGCGTATCTTCGGTACGATGTTCGACGTCCACGACCGCCGGATGCTCGAGCAGCAATTGCTGCACGCCCAGAAGATCGACGCCGTGGGCAAACTCACCGGCGGCATCGCCCATGATTTCAACAATATGCTCACCGTGGTCATCGGCAATCTCGACCGCATGCGGCGGACCGAGGATCTGGACGCCCGGACCGCGCGGCGGGCCGACCACGCCCTGCAGGGTGCCCTGCATTGCCGCGACATGACCAAACGGCTGCTCGGGTTCTCCCGGCAGCAGAGCTTGGCCCCGCAGGCCATCGATCTCAACGCGTTGATCCACGGGCTCGCCGACCTTCTATCCCGGACGCTGGGCGAACGTGTGGACATCAAAACGGAGCTGGCGCAAGACCTTCCTCTGGTCTTCATCGACCCCGGTCAGATCGAGGCGGCCATTCTCAATCTCCTCGTCAATGCGCGCGATGCGATGCCCAAGGGCGGCCGCGTGCTCATCACGACCGCCGATGTCGACGTCGGCAACCCCGGGGCTGGGGATCCTCCAGACCTTCCTGGCGGACACTATGTCGTCCTCGAAGTCGCGGACACGGGCGTCGGCATGTCCGAGGAAGTGCGGGCAAAGGCCTGCGAGGCGTTTTTCACGACCAAGGAAGAGGGTCACGGCACCGGGCTTGGGCTCAGCACGATCCACGGTTTCGTCAAGCAGTCCGGCGGCGGTCTCGGTATCGACAGCACGCCCGACGAGGGGACCAAGGTGCGCATCTACCTGCCGCATCACGCCGGCTCCGCCCAACGCACGGCGGACATGTCCGGCGACAAGGCGAGTGCCGAGCTTCCGCGCGCCCGCGACGGAGACGTCGTGCTGCTGGTCGAGGACGAGGTCGCGGTGCGCCAGACGGCCTTCAATGCCTTGAGCGAACTCGGCTACCGGATCATCGAAGCGGACACGGCCGCCACGGCACTTCAGGCGCTCGACGAAGCCGAGGACGTGCGGTTGCTGTTCACCGACATCATCATGCCGGGCTCCGACAATGGCTACGAGCTCGCGCTCGAGGCGCAGCGGCGGCGGCCGGATTTGAAGGTTCTGTTCACCTCCGGCTATGGCGGCGAGATCGTCGCCTCCGCGGGCGACGACGCCCTGAAGCCCTTCCTGCGAAAACCCTACCGGGATTACGAACTCGCTCGCGCCGTCCGGGACGCCATCGATTGATGGAGTCCCGAGCGCGGAGCCAAATCGGCATCTTCCCGCATGTCAGGCGCGGCGTGCCCTGAGCGCTCTAGACTGAGATGCACAAGCGACGAAATATGATGGACAATTCTTCAGCGAACTCACGGAGCTCAAACTCGGGCAGCCCCTTTGTCGCCCATCATATAAGATAAGCGGAAAAGAGGTTCTGCGAGAAACACAGCCAACCTCTTGATCTGAATGGTGGGCCCGGTAGGAGTGTCCACCATCCCCTTGTAGCCTCGGCTTGTAGGGGCCTCTGTGAGCGAGAGGGAGACACAATGTCCCCCTTTGATGCACCATCATATCCGCTGGCCTCGGCCACGCAAAGCGGCTCACCCACCGGCAACTTTGGCTGTGTCGCGGCACCGGGAAATGCCCGGCAGACAGGATCGCCGCGAAGGCCGCGACACCAGGAATTCGACCGCCGAGATTGCCTCAGGACGGGCGTTAGAGCGTTCCGAGGTAAATCTAGCCCGGAACTCTCCGGCGCTCGCTGACGGGCTCGCATGTTGTATTAGGTGATTGCAGTCAAATCCGTAACTAAGAGCTTCACGAAAGGAATGAAATTTTGCGTAGAGGTATCTAACAACTCCCGACCCGCAGTTTCCCCCGTACCCTTCCATGTAAATGCCTGAGTGTATCACATTCTATGCGTTCCATCTAGTTGCCTGTCTGATCCTAACCGTATCTAAGCCGATATAAGGGGAGGGTATGCCCTTGCATGCATGTGTGAGTGTGTCCGGGCATCTATATACATGCAATCGTGCTCACTACTCACTGCAATCTGTATGTGATTTGTATGTAATCTGTATGTGATCTGTATCTAATCTGATACCCCTCCTATTAGGAATAAGCCATCGGTGTATCGGTATTCAAGATACAGATAGATAAGAGCTAGATAACAACTAGATAGGAGACATGAGACTAATACATTGTACTAATACAGGGTAAAGAATGCCTGTATATATACATGAATAGATACATAAATACAACCATAGATCATGACATAGATTGAGCTAGATGGCAGCTAGATACTAGATAGGTATTAGCTAGCTCCTAGCTAGTTTTATCATACAGGAGACACAGCCACGGCTAGAGATAGCTAGGGATGGAAGACGTGCGCGTAGTTATATCTACGCGACTACGACACAGGATACAGCCTCTGGAAACTGGCACAAGACATATCATAAAGAACAAGAGATGCAGTAGAGGAAGGTCGTGTCCCGGTGCGTGGTGTAGCTGACGTCTGGCCTCGCGGATCGCGGCAGCGACGAGCAGCTCAGCCCATCAT
>CANKZU010000013.1 GCA_947488615.1 uncultured Aurantimonas sp. | reverse complement strand
TCTTGCCGTGATCAACGTGACCAATCGTCCCGATGTTCACATGCGGCTTGTTGCGCTCGAATTTGCTCTTGGCCATCGCCGACTCCCCACTTCGCAGGCGGTTATTTTCCGGCGCCACATAGCGAGTGCGGCCGGCAATGACAAGCGTCTGAGCCGCGGCGGGCCAAACCAGCCGACGCAACGCCCGGCGACACACGATCGATTTCAGGGCATGCGGGAAATATCAGCCCAGCGGGCCGGACTATGATTTTGGAGCGGATGGCAGGGATTTTGGAGCGGGTAGCGGGAATCGAACCCGCATATTCAGCTTGGAAGGCTGCTGCTCTACCATTGAGCTATACCCGCACTTCTAGCAAACGGTCGGCAGTGGTGGAGGGGGCTGGATTCGAACCAGCGTACGCATAGCGAACGGATTTACAGTCCGTCTCCTTTAACCACTCGGACACCCCTCCGAACTGCCGCCGACACGCGCAAGCGCTTGGCCATACATGGATCGCGGCGGCGCATTCGCCAACCCCCGCGGTTCCGAGCGGCCTTATGAAAGGCGCGGAGCGATCTGTCAACGGCGCTTGGCCGTTGCGTCGACGATCGGCGGGGTCCGGGGTACGCATCGCGTTTCTCTGGATCCGATCCCGCGGGAGACCGCGCGCATTGAGCCCTGACGCCAGCTAAGATAAGCAGCAGCGATGAGCGACGAGCCCACGACCCACACACCTAAGGATTCCCATTACGCCAATCTGCGGCGCGCCCATCGCGACCGCAAGCGCGGCGATGGCGAGTTGCCGGTTCGCCCGGACAAACGGGCCCAACCCGGTCGCCCGAACCCGGCGGGTCGCGTCCGACTCTACGGACTGCACACGGTCGCCGCGGCGCTTCGCAACCCGCGTCGCAAGCTCCACCGCATGCTCGCGACGCGCAACGCGTTGGCTCGGCTCGACATGGCCGAGGATCAGTTCCCCTGCCCGGTCGAGCTCGTCGAGCCAAGACAGCTTGATTCCGAGCTCGGAAGCGACACCGTTCATCAGGGCGTGATGCTGGAGGCCGATCCGTTGCCGGCCCGTCGGCTGGCCGATCTCGGCGAGGCCCGCCTCGTCCTCGTGCTGGACCAGGTGACCGACCCGCACAATGTCGGCGCGATTTTGCGCTCGGCGACAGCCTTCAACGCCGATGCCTTGGTTACGACCGCCCGCCATTCGCCCCAGGAAGGCGGCGTACTCGCCAAGGCTGCCTCGGGGGCATTGGAGCACGTTCCTCAGATCGAAGTCGTCAATCTCGCCGAAGCGCTGATGGATTTGTCGAATCGCGGCTTTCGCACCGTCGGCCTTGATTCGGAGGGGCCAGAGAGCTTCGAGGCGGCGCTATCGGGTGACAAGATCGCCATCGTCCTCGGTGCCGAGGGCAAGGGACTTCGCCAGAAGACCAGGGCGACGGTCGGTGTGTTGGCACGGCTGGAAATGAGCGGCGCGATCCGCTCGCTCAATGTTTCCAACGCCGCCGCCATTGCGCTCTACGCGGCGCGGCGTCACCTCGGCTGACGGTTTCGAGCCCGCGAATCGGCGCCGTTCGTGGCCGATTCGGCAGGCGGTTGCCATCCACGTCGCAGGGACGATCCGTTGCCCATGTCTCTGGCTCGGACAGGGTATGACGATCGGAAGAATGGTGCCGGATGAGGGGATTGAACCCCCGACCTTCGGTTTACAAAACCGCTGCTCTACCGCTGAGCTAATCCGGCCCGGCGCGGCCCATAGCATATTTGTCGGCCCTATGCAGCGGGTTTTTGCCCCGCGGAAAGCCACGGCGGCGCTTGGCCTCGGCGGCCCGCCGCGCTAGGTCTCAAACCTCGACACCGCGGCGCCGATCCGCATCCCTGAAAAGCCGAGCCCCGCGCCGACCGATGTCACGCCCAATCCAATCCATCACCTTCGTTGCCAGCGATAGCCCGGCCGCCCAGGAGGCCGCCCACCGGCTGTCGGCGCTTTACGGCAATGATCGCGAGGAAAATGCCGACGTGGTGGTCGCGCTCGGCGGCGACGGCTTCATGCTCCAGACGCTGCACCGATTCATGGGCAGCGGCATACCGATCTACGGCATGAACAAGGGCACGATCGGCTTCCTGATGAACGATTATCGGGAAGACGGCCTCAAGGAACGTCTGGCGGCTGCGATCGAAAATGCCATCCATCCGCTCGCCATGACCGCCGTCGACGCCGTCGGCACCGCCCACAAGGCGTTGGCGATCAACGAGGTGGCGATTTTTCGCCAGTCCTACCAGGCTGCCCGGCTGCAAATTTCGATCGACGGCAAGGTCCGGCTGGACGAACTCGTCTGCGATGGCGTGATGGTGGCGACCCCGATCGGCTCGACGGCTTACAATCTGTCGGCGCAAGGCCCGATCATCCCGGTCGACGCGCCCTTGCTGGCCTTAACGCCGGTCAGCCCGTTCCGCCCGCGCCGCTGGCGCGGAGCGCTGTTGCCGAATCATCAGACGGTCGAAATCGTCGTGCTGGAACCCGAAAAACGCCCCGTGAATGCCGTCGCCGACGCCACCGAAGTGAAGTCGGTCCACCGGATCACGATTTGCGAATCGATCAACGATACCGGTCTCATCCTCTTCGATCACGATCATTCCTGGGACGAGCGGATCCTCGCCGAACAATTTCGCTATTAGGCAGCGCCGCCCGAAACGCCCCTCCCCAGCCCGTCAGTCCCCGACCACCGGCAGATGAGAGTGCAACCGGATTATCTGTCGGCGAACGGATGGCTCGGGACGCGCTCCCAAACGGCGAAAACATTGCCTTCGGTGTCTTGTACGAGACCAGATATCCGATGCCGAGAAGCAATGTTTTCGGCTGGATGATCGACCCACCCTCCGCTTCGATACGTCTGGCCTACTCCCGCCGGACCGGTTCAGGCGGCCAGCTTTCGGGCCTGCTCGCGCGCCGCGTCCCGTTCGGTCTCGCCGGCCAGCCGATGCAAAAACCGCATCATGGCCTCGAAGCCTGTGGACGGGGATTGATCCGCCGAGGCGGCGACGAGCCGCTGCATGATCAGTTGCGGCACGTCCTCGGCGGCGGCGATGCGTTTGCCGGATGCGATCTCGCGCCAGACCCCAACGGCAATCAGGAACAGCGGCGCGGCGACGGACGGAAGCCCGCAGGTGATGATCATGGTGCGGAAGGCGCCGTCGCGTCCCTCGGCGAGGATCGACCGGACACGTCGTTCCGACATCGACGACAATCGCACCAGCGCAGCGGCGAACAGGTCGATATTGCCGGCACAGACCGTGCGCAGGAGAAAGGCGACGTTGAGCTGGCCGCTGGCCCGCAGATGCTCGACCAGAGCGGGAATTTCGACCTCAGGAACGGTTTCAGCGAGCATCGCCGTCGCCCGTTCACAGGCGTCGAACGCCAGCCGCTCGGCCCGCTCCGCGCCCACCAGGTTGAACAAAATCGGCAGCGCGGCGAGCGCCTCCCCCGTGCGCAGGATCATCGTCTGGCGTACCGTCGCAGGCAGCTCGGTGCGATCGAGCAGCGCTCCGCGCACCGACGCGTTGCCGCCATGCCGTTCGGCAATTCGCCGGAAGCTCACACCGGCAATCGCTGCGCCTCGGTTTTCGAGCAGCGATATGCAGCAGCCCTGTTCCGCTACCTCCGCGATCGCGGCGGCGACTCGCGTCGATACCACGCGCCGGGCAGCGATCGCACTGCGCAGTTCGGCGGACCCGCTTGCCGCCAGGTCGATCAGCTCGTCGTCACGCAGCGCCGGGGAGCGGCTGGCGACCACGCAGGCGATCGCCGGATTATCCTCGCAGAGGCTGAGGAGCACCGTCCGGGGAACCCGGCTGTCATCGGCAAGACCCTCGGCGAGCGCCAGACGAACTTTCGGCGACGGATCGTCGAGCATCAGGGTCAAAGCCGCCTCGGCTCCGGACTGCTCCTCGGCCGTGATGCGGCCCTCGACGAAGGCGCGCGCAAGAATTGTCGCGCCCTCCGCGCGCTGGGCGCTATTGGCCGTCTCGCACCATTTGACGAACCGCTGGACGATCATGGGAAACGCGACCTCTACCGTTACCGACTTCCCGGTCGATACTGGCCAGCAAAGGTTTAGGTTTCGTTCACCATAACAAATCGTCCCAGCCCAAGCTGTCCGCAGGGCATTCTAAACGTCGCCGCCATCGGGGGTTCGGGGTCGCGCCATCTGGAAAACCTGGTCGGTCACCGCATAGTCGAGATAGCCGAGCCGGGAGAGCGGCGCCGCAAGGGCCATGTCGATCATGCCGTCCTTGAGAATCGCCTCGTCGATGTGAATTCCGACCACCTGGCCGATCACGACGACGTTCTCCGACTCTTCGCCGTTCAGTCCGGTCGGTCGAAACGAATGGGTCACCCGGCACTCCAGCGCCGCCGGACTCTCGGCGACACGGGGGGCGGCAACCAGCCTCGACGGCGCTTCGGTCAAGCCCGAAAACCCGAACTCGCTGGTTCCGCGCTCGGCAGCCGCGGACGTCCGGTTCATCTGCGCGGCGAGCTGGCGCGTCGTGAGATTGGCGACGAACTCGCCGGTTTCGATCGCGAAACTGGCGGAATCCTTCATGCCGACCGAGGAAAACATGACCAGCTTCGGTCGATCGCTGATCGCGTTGAAGAAGCTGTAGGGCGCGAGATTGACCGAGCCATCCTTGGCCCGCGTCGAGATCCAGCCGATCGGCCGCGGCGCGACAATCGCCTTGAACGGGTCATGCGGCAGGCCGTGATCATTCCGATCGGTCGTGTAGAACAGCATCACCCGCTACCCGGCGCGCGCGCTTCGCTGACGACATCGGCCAATGCCGGGCGCGGACGCTCCGAAGGCGGTTCCTGCGGCGTGCCCACATGGATGAAGCCGACGACCTTCTCGTCCGGCCGAATGCCGAGGATAGCCTTCGCCTGCTCGTCATAGGCGACCCATTCCGTCACCCAATTGGCGGCGTAACCCTTGGCGTGAACAGCGTTGGCAAGATTCATCGCCGCCGCGCCGCCGGACAGCACCTGCTCCCAGACCGGAATCTTCACATGCTCTTTCGCGGTCGAAACCACGGCGATCACCAACGGACTGCGGCTGAAGCGGGAGGCTTCGGCCCGCCGCCGCGTCTCGGACAACGGCCCGCCCTCGCGTCGCTCGACCAGCGCGGCGAGCGCGGCACCGATCCGCTCGGCCGTCTCGCCGCGATAAAGGACGAAGCGCCAGGGCGCGAGCTTGCCATGGTCGGGCACGCGCATGGCCGCCGATAATATCGCATCCAACTCCGCCCCCACCGGCGCGGGGCCGGCCAGCATCGGAATCGGCACGGAACGGCGAGTGGACAGGAGCGTAAACGAATCGGTCAAGAGGATGTCTTTCGGTAGCGGTCAGGCGAAACGGTCGCGGGAATCGGGATGATTCTTGGAAAGCGGATTATGGCGGACGTTCAGTCGCCCGAACCGACGCCATCGTCGACGACCGCGGCCACGTCCGAGGTCAGAACCTCCACGTCGGTGTTTTCACCGGCACGGACCTCGAACTGTCGCTGATAGACCTTGTCGCGGTTCTTGGCCACGATCACGTAATCGCCCGCCGCAAGCACCATCGACGGGAAGGCGCCGACGCTCTCGCGCACGACGTCGCCGGAGGCGGTGGTGATCGACCAGGCGGTGTCGGCGATCGCCTCACCACCCTGCTCGCGCACCAGCTTCATCGTCAGCAGCGCCGCCCGGTGCTGCAGCCTGGCCTCGGTGAGTTTGCCCGGTTCCACCCTGATGTCGGCACGAACCGAAGCGTTGACCGAGCCGTAGCTGGAGACGACATGGTAGGTATCGGCGTTCAGCCGCAGCACCTTGTCGGGCGGAACGTCGCTGGCAACGAGGTCGCGATCGGAATCGTCCTCGGCATCGGTATACACGTCGAATTTCAGCTTCGTCGGATCGATCGGCGATCCATCGGCGGCAATCGCCTCGAGCTTGAGCCCGCCCGCCCCGAGCACCACCGTTTCCCGCGTCCTGACGCCGGAAAACTCGATCCGCTTGACGATGCCGGCTCGGCCGAAGCCGACATGCAGGATGTAGGAGCCGGCCGGCACTTCGAAATTCGCGACATTGCTCTGCGAGGAGGCGATCAGTGTCGGTTTACCGTCGATCGCCGGAATCGCCGAAAACAGCCGCCAGACGAGGCCATTCGGTATTGTCTCGCTGTCCTCGGTCAGCCGCGCCTCGAGAATCAGCGGCGCGCGCGGGGTGATCACGTCCTTGCTCGGCATGTTCTGCGGCGCATAGGCCGGCAGCCCGGGAAGCGTGATCGCGGGCGCGCTCGGCCGCCCCAGGGACGACGGCAGGGCAATCGGCTCGAAGCGGCGCAGCGATCCTTGCGGCGCGGCGCCGACATCGCGCGAGTCAGGGAGCAGGTCCGTCGCCGAGGGCGAGACGTACCCGCCGGGCTCGCGCGATTCGTCCCCGTTGAAGAGCCCGCGGACGCTCCGGTCGAGCAGCGAAGGTATCGGGATGTCCTGCGCCGCCACCGGGGCGCTCGCCAGCAGCAGGGCACCGATGATCGCCAAGAGACGTGCGTCAACGAACAATGCTGCGACCCCTCACGATGCCACCCCTTCACAGGGTTCTTGATCGCAGATCATGGACGAATTCAAGGCGTCCGGTCTGCGATCCGGCGTAAACCGAACACATAGCATGGAAATCGTTCGCTCCGGCGTTGGGAAGGTCGCAACCGGGCACACGCTTTCGCGGCCTTGCTGAAATACGACGCGGATCGCCAGGGCGACCTGTTGATTCGTCGTGGACGGCGGATAAGACAGCGCAAACAAAACCGTGCCCCGGCGCGATCATCGTCAGGGCACGACACTACGGTTTGCTGGCGCAGCGGCGCTAGACGAAATCGATCACCTCGACCGCGATCTGGTTCGCGGCAATCAAGTTGTGCCCGCCATCATAGGCTTCGAGCCGGATGTCGAACTCGGCCGGGCCGAAATCCGGAGCGTAGGGTTGCTGACCTGGGGTGTCCGGATCCGCGTCGATGAAATCCTCGATAAACCCGAATGCGTAATTTTCCGAGTTCTGGGCCACATTGGCGTTGCCGCCGTCATCGCCGATTGTCGGGGTACTGTCCTGGTCGAACCAGACAAAGCCCGTATCGTTGGTGATCGCCCCGCCGTGATCGACCATCGTCAGCTCACGAAACTCGGTTCCGGCTGTCGGATCGACATCGATCAGCAGCTTGAAGGTGAAGTCCGACAGATCCGTCGTCGCCCCATCGAGACCGGTGGCGATCGAGTAGTCAAAGCTCCACGCCGCCCGGTTCGAGTGGTTTGACGACGAGCCGTTGGTGGTTGACTGCGCTCCATCTTCCACCTGGAAATGGACCGTTCCGTCCGCATCCACGAATACCGGATCCTGGCTGGGTCCCTGTCGATACTTGACGGCAAGCGCCAGTTCGACTCCGGAGCTTTCGCTTTGCGTCACAACGAAATCGTTGACCGAGTTGCCACTACCGACGAACATCTCGCCACCGTCCTGCGCCGATGCGTCGATCTGTGTGTCGACGCGTGTGGTCGCGCCGGTGGCGGTGTTGTAATAGACGTCGTCGTCAAGGTCGCCGGTGCCGTTGTCGAAGAGGAGCGTCTCGACCTTCTTGAACTCGTAAACACCGCCAGTGGAATCCGTCACCGTGACCTTGTCGTTGCCGGTCCCCTTCCGCGCGAAATCAAATTCCGCGAACGGGCTTTCGAAGATCGCAATGTCGACCCCCTTCTTACCGTCGTAGCTGAAATCCGGATCCCCAATCTGGAACACATCATCCAAATTGGTGCCTTTGATTTTCGAAAGTTTTGCGCTTTTCGCCATCGACTTTCCCCAAAGTTTTCACCGCACCGGCAAATATCCATCCGTCAGGTGGCTTAGTAAACCCCGGATACGGCATTCTCTTCGTCATGCGGCGATAGCGTACTGCCGAATACGGTATGTTGTAATGTGATGCCGATCATCCATTCCTGAAACCAAGTCACTGTTAGGCCAGCTTCTTTAAATCACGGCGCTCGCTGTCATGGACGGTGCCGAGATAGCGCCTACTCCCCCGCCGGCTCGAACTCCATGGCGACACCGTTGATGCAGTAGCGCAAACCGGTCGGTGGCGGGCCGTCGGGAAACACATGGCCGAGATGGCTGCCGCAGCGGCTGCAATGACATTCGGTCCGCACCATGCCGTGGCTGCGGTCTTCAGTCGTGTCGACGGCGTCGTCTACCGGCGTATCGAAACTCGGCCAGCCGGTACCGCTCTCGAATTTCCGCCCGGCGACGAACAGCGGCTGCCCGCAGCCGGCACAGGTAAAGGTCCCTGCCCGCTTCTCGTCGAGCAGCGCACAACTTCCCGGCCTCTCAGTGCCGTGGCCCCGCATCACCGCGTATTGCTCCGGCGTCAGCATGTCACGCCACTCGGCGTCGGTTCGTGTCACGGGATAGGTTTTGGCATCCATGTTCGGCTCCTTTCGGCAACAGACCGTCCATTTGATTCTTTCATCAGCAAACCGCGCCGACGAGCAGGATCTCACCGTCGGGCGCAGCGATTCGGCTCCGCCCGGGACGAGGGTCAGCGGCCCCCCCTTTTCTCGTAGCGCGCGCGCGTTTCGGCGTTGGGCGGATACAGACCCGGGAGCGGAACGCCCTTGTCCACTTCGGACATGAGCCAGGCTTCCAGGCGCTCCTGTTCGAGGCAGGCATCCTTCACCTCCTCGACGATCGCGGCCGGAATGACGACTGCCCCGTCGTCGTCGACGACGATCAGATCGTCCGGAAAGATCGCGACCCCCCCGCAGCCGACCGGTTCCTGCCAGCCGACGAAGGTGAGCCCGGCAACGGAGGGCGGGGCCGCCACGCCAGCGCACCAGACCGGCAACCCCGTCCCCATCACACCGGCGACGTCACGCACCACCCCGTCGGTGACGAGGGCCGTCACGCCGCGCTTGGCCATGCGGGCGCACAGGATGTCGCCGAAGATTCCCGCATCGGTGACGCCCATCGCATCGACGACCGCGATACAGCCGTCCGGCATGGCTTCGATGGCGGCACGGGTCGACGTCGGGGATGACCACGATTCCGGTGTCGCGAGATCTTCCCGCGCCGGCACGAAACGCAGGGTGAAGGCGCGGCCGACGAGCCTGTCCTGCCCCGGCGCCAGCGGCACGGGTCCGCGCATCCAGACATTGCGCAGCCCCCGCTTGAGGAGAATGGTCGTGATGGTCGCGGTCGTAACCGACCGAAATGCCGCGATGGTCGATGAGTCGCTCAAATGTCTGCCTCTCCATGAATCGATTGCAAATGTGGGATAGCATCGGCCGAAGCAGCGTCAATGCGCGCAGCGGCGCCGAACCTTATCACCGAATGCGGGTCAGTCCGGGAGGGAAACGGCAAATGCAAGCTCTTGCGAGCCGCACCGGCGCACGCCGGCGGCTGCCATATCGCGCCAGGCGCGATCGAGCGAGCCGTCGAGATCGATCCCCCGGCAGGCGTCCTCGACGACAGTGACGTCAAAGCCGGCCCTGCGTCCGTCGAGAGCGGTCCAACCGACACAAAAGTCGGTGGCAAGGCCGACGACAAAGATGCGCTCAACGGCGCGTTCGGCGAGATAGCCGGCCAGGCCAGTCTTCGTGGCGTGATCGGCTTCGACAAAGGCAGAATAACTATCGACGGCCGGATGAAAGCCCTTCCGTACGATCATCTGTGCGCCGGGAACATCAAGGCCCGAATGGAACGCCGCGCCAAGTGTCCCCATGACGCAGTGGTCGGGCCACAGAACCTGCGGACCATAGGCCAGCTCAATCGTCTGGAACGGTTCGCGGCCATGGGTGGACGCGAAAGACGCATGGCCGGGCGTATGCCAGTCCTGGGTCAGGACCACGACACCGAATTGCCGGGCCAGACGATTGACCAGCGGCACCACGGCCTCTCCATCAGGCACCGCGAGCGCGCCGCCGGCGCAAAAGTCGTTCTGAATGTCGACGACGATCAGCGCGTCGGCGGGAGCAATCTCGATCGTTGTCATCGGCAAAAGATGGCATCATTTCGCGGCGCCGCAAAGCGCCTGCCGACAAACAGCGCTGAGGCCCGCAATTCGGCGGACCCCAGCGCTTGGTCGCATGTCGTGGTCAGCGAAGCGCGAGCGAGGCGCGCAGATCCGCCGCCCGCGACACACGCACCGCGTCGCCCGCCCGCTCGATAACCAGCTCGGTACTGGGGTTTCCAGGGTTTGAGGGCACCTGAATGGTCAGAGCCTCACCGTCAGAGAGCATCGAGACGAAACGCAAGGCGCTTCCGGTCTCGCCCGCCTGAAGCGTCGTGACGACTCGGAATTCGTCGCCTTCAACCGTGTAATAAGCGGCGCCGGTCACCTCGCCGAGTTCGATGCTCTGAGCGGCCAGCGGCTTCAATTCGGCACCGTGCGCAGCGCCGAGGCCGGCCACCGTGAGGGCTGCGGCAACAAAAATGGTCTTCATAATCCTGGTCCTTCGAAAACTTCAGACCTCCCGGATTGCAAGCTATGTGCGATTGCTGCGGCGCACAATGGCATGGCAGCCATGAATATTCGCATGAACGACCGCCCGAAAAGCGGTCCGCCGCCAGATAGAAACGGGCTCTGCCCCTCTCAAGGGCGAAGCAGATGGCCCGTGAGAAACTTGCGTGTTCGCTCGAGGAAAGACAGAGACCCCTGCAATCCTTATCCGAATAAAAATGCGCACTCCTGTCACACCTTAGCCGGATTTCTTGCTACTGACAGAGCGTCACGGGCGGCGTGGCGTTTCATGAAGTCGACGTGACGGCCATTTCGATACAGGCGCCGACGGATGGCAGACGATTCCATCAGGGTCAGCGAGCGGATTTCGAGCATCGCCCAGCCGCGAGGCACCCGGCAAGTCAATGACGTGCTCCACCATGGAGCTGCTAATGAAAGACCCTGACCATGCGCCTTCCGGCAACCGTCGCAATACTCTTTACGCTTTCGGCGTGCGTGGGCGGAGGCAATGAGCTCGATGTCCTGCAATTGACCGCCCCCGAGGATGACGCACACTGTCGGAGCCTGAAAATTCAACCGGGCGTACTGGTCTATGTGCAGTGCCGGCTGGCGTTGCGGAAAACCTATCTGAATGACTATGAGGCCCGGAAAATGCCGATCGAACAGCAGTATGGGCCGTTGTCGGAGGCTCTCGATCAAGCATTGCGAGCCGACGCGTTCTGCAATTACGACGAAAGCATCAAAGCTTCGATCGATGTTCTGGACGAAACCGCCGCTGCTTACGCGGCCTACGCCAATTGCACCACGACGCAGCAGCGGCTCCAAGAAGAGTTTATGGTCACGACGGGCGCCGATGGCGTCGCCTTCGTCGCCAGCGAACAGCCGGTTGTCATCCAGCAGAACATCAGAGCGGTTCGCGAAGCCAAGGCGGTCATCAATGGCCCCCTCGCCGCCGAGGCCGCTCTCTGAGTACCGTCGAGGATCGTTTGATTATCGTGATTCCCGGTCAACCCCGATCCGCCCCCGCCGGTCGCGAGAAAATTCTCGCGTTCCGTTGCACGATTTAATGAAGGTTGAGGCATTCAGGCCATCCTGCGTTGCAGCAAGGGCGACTGGACGGAGAACGGCAGTATCCCAGCAATTACAGGGATGTCTCTAGCCCCGCGGTCGCGTGCACAACCACTTGTTAACGCTAGGTCGGCGCCCGCTGGAGGTTCAATGAGAAGTGTGTCTTTTCCGCACTTGCTCCTATCGCCTAAAAACAACAGGTTGCCGACGCACCGGCCGCATAAGCGTCGGGAACTTAAACTGCGGCATAAACCGTCAGAGACTGATAGGTAGTTTATCATGAAGAAAATCGTCATCGCATCGGTCGCGGTCTTCGCTCTCGCAACCTTCGCCGGTTGCATGGGCAAAGGCATCGGCAAGGGCAAAGGCAAGGCACCGGTCGCTCAGCCAATCGTCGTCGAAGAGACCTTTGTCACCAAGGGCTGACCCGGACATCTTGGGGGAGCGTCCAATGGCGCCTCCCCCAAGCGTTCCTTTATGAAAATCAGATTCCCGGCGTCATATAAAAACCGAGAATTGCGGCATGACTTCTGCGGTGACCGGACCAACGAGTCCCATCTTTGAGAGACCGCGCAATGCTTCCTAAACCCCTTCGATTTGCCGTCCTGTTCCTGCTTGGCGGACTTTTGGCGGGCTGTTCCTCGACGGGATCCAACACGATGACGTCCGGGGCGCCCCTGACGTCGGCGTCCTCGCTGGTCACTCCCGCGGCTTTTGCGCCCGCAGTCGAGGAAAGCGACGTTGTCCAACGAGCCAAACCCTATTTCGTCGAATTTCGCGCGCGGTCGGCGCTGAGCTACGGTCACACCTTTGCGGTATTCGGTCGGCTCGATCAGAATGGTCATGTGCCGGTCGACGCCAATGGCGTCTTGATCCCGAGCATGACCGAAATCACGGGGCTACACCCCGCCTCCACCAGCAACATACCCTATACGATCGGCCACGTTCTTCCGGTCCCCTCGGAAACCGGCCCGAGCGACGGGGATAGCGAAAACGCCTACATGACGGCCTATTACCGCATCGAGCTCACTGAGGCGGAATATCGCGGTCTCGTGGCCCATATCCGCAAGCTGCAGAACAGCTCACCAGTGTGGCACGCCGTGCTTTACAATTGCAGCGCCTATGTCAACGACATCGCCGAATATCTGGGCCTGAAGACGGTGAACCCGCTGCTGTTCCCTGAGAATTACATCAACTCTCTGAAGCGGGCGAACACCTGATTCCAATATCGGCCGCAGCACGTCGGCCCGGTCAATCTGGCGAAAAACCCGGCTTCCATGCCGGGGTTTTTGTGTCGGGCTCGCACCTGTCGGATCTCCACCACCGGCGATGACGGGGCTGATCGAGGAGGTTTTCGATCGGCGCCTGATTCGCGACCGTTATCGTCCCGGAAGATGGAGGCTCGCTACCAGGTCGGCAAAGCGCTCACCCTGCACCGTGACGTGAGCACGCAATTCCCGCTCAGCCGTCTCGCCGTCACCAGCACCGATGGCCGCGACGATCCGCTCATGCTCGGCGAGCGATTGGGGAGTCCTATGGGCCACGCGTAGCTGCAGCCTGCGATAGGCCTTCAAGCGCTGGTGGAGACGCTTCGCCTCGGCAATGAGAAACGCATTGCCGCAGGTTTCGTAGATCAAGTGGTGAAAGCGTTCGTTCTCGTAATAATAGGCGTCGGGATCGCGAGAGCGCGCCGCTGCCGCACAGGCCGCGTGCGCTAGGTTCAGACTCTCCAAGGCTTCGGCATCCGCCCGCCGCGCCGCTAGCCGTCCTGCCATTCCCTCCAGTTCGGCCATCACCTCAAACATCTCGACAAGCTCAGCGAGACCGACCTGGCGCACGAAGGCCCCCCGATTCGGGATCTGTTCGATCAGCGCGGCCGAAGCGAGTTGGTTGATCGCCTCTCGTATAGGAGTGCGGGAGACGCCGAACCGTGCGGCCAACGCCGATTCGTCAAGCCGGTCGCCGGCACTTAGCCTCCCGGTGACGATCTCTTGTTCGAGGACGTCGCGGATTTCGCCAGCCTTCGGCCGCACCGGACGACCTTCGACCTGTGGCGACACCGCAGAGACGGCGAACTGCGTAGTGGAATGGTCCGACGAGTCCATCTAAATCGTATACAATGTGGTTGACATAGCATGCAAGAGCGTGTGTTTTGGGTAAATGCGCTGGGAGGCGTAATCCGATAAACGGGAGGAATTTCCATGAAATCGATATTGCTGTCGGCCGTCTGCGGCCTGGCGCTCACCAGCGCCGCACTTGCGCAGAACGTAACCCTGAAAGCCTCGCACCAATGGCCGGGCGGCAAGGGCGACGTCCGCGACGAGATGGTTCAGATCATCGCCAAGGAAGCGGCCGCCTCCGACACCGGCATCGAAATTCAGGTCTACCCGGGCAAATCTCTGTTCAAACCGCGCGAACAGTGGGGCGCGATGACCAAGGGCCAACTCGACATCTCGGCCTTCCCGCTCGACTATGCGAGCGGCCGACATCCGCAGTTTTCGGCGACGCTGATGCCTGGCCTCGTGCGTAATCACGAGCGGGCGAAGAAGCTCAACGATTCCGAATTCATGAACGATATCAAGGCAATCATCGAGGAGGCCGGCGTTGTCGTCCTCGCCGACGCTTGGCTCGCCGGCGGATTCGTCTCCAACGAAAAATGCATCACGGCTCCAGAGACTGCCAAGGGACAGACGCTTCGTGCCGCCGGCCCAGCCTTCGAGCAGATGTTGGTCGAGGCTGGCGCGTCGATCCAGTCCATGCCGTCCTCGGAAATCTACACTGCCATGCAGACCGGCGTTTTGGACGGGGCGAACACCTCGTCGGGCTCGCTGGTCTCGTACCGCATTTTCGAGCAGGCAAAATGCTTGACCGCGCCCGGCGACAACGCGCTGTGGTTCATGTACGAGCCCATCCTCATGTCCAAGCGCTCCTACGACAATCTGACGTCCGAACAGCAGGACGCCTTGATGGCGGCGGGGGAAAAGGCTGAGGAGTATTTCTTCGAGGAAGCCAAGGCGCTGGATGGCAAGCTCGTCGAAGCCTACGAAAAGGCTGGCGTCGAAGTGGCCGAGATGACCAAGGAGGACTTCGACGCCTGGCTCGCCGTCGCGAAGCAGAGCGCCTACAAGAAGTTCTCCGAGGAGGTGGAAGGCGGCAAAGAGCTGATCGAAAAGGCGCTCGCCGTCGAGTGATCTGGCGATAGGAAGACCACAGGCGGCGTTGGAACGACCTTTGTCCGACGCCGTCAGCTCTTCGCCGTTCGCCCTCACGCTCGGGTCCGTTCCGGGAACCTTATAGGATCATTCCGGGGCCAGATGAGAATCGACGGCGATCTTACTGCCAATTGCGTGTCGCTTCATTGCGATGGCCTCTCGGGTCGAATCTGACGTTGACCACGTGGGACGGCTCGCAGCTCACATGGAAATCCGCGTCGTCTCATGCTCTTTGTTCGCGCCGTCTCCACCATTTCCCGTATCGCTGGCTTCCTCGCCATCGCCCTGCTCGTCGCGGCGGTGCTGGTGGTCTGCGAGATGGTGTTCGTGCGCTACGTATTGCGCTGGTCGACCGTGTGGCAGACGGAATTCACGATTTATGCCCTTGTAGCCGCCACCTTCATCGGCTCGCCCTACGTGCTGCTGCAGCGCGGCCATGTGAATGTCGACCTGATTCCCACAGCGGCCGGCCCCACCGGCCGTAAGGCGATGGAAGCGATGGCTGGACTTTTGTCGATCCTCTTCGTCGGGCTCATGACCTATGCCGGGTGGATCGCGATGTACGAAGCATTCGAGGGTGGCTGGCGTACCGAGACGGTGTGGGCGCCACCGCTGTGGATCGTGCTCGCCCCGCTACCGATCGGCATGGGGCTTCTTGTCCTGCAATATGTGGCCGATCTGGTCCGCCTGTTCATACTGGGTGATGCGCTGACGCTCGCCGAACAGGACACATCCTTTGCGGAATTGACCGAGGCGCGGGCGATTCAGACGGGAGAGCAAGCATGAGCCCGTCGGTCTCCGGATTCCTCATCCTCGGTTCGCTCCTGGCGATGCTCGCGATCGGTATGCCCATCGCTTTCGCGCTCGGCCTGGTCGCGGTCGGAGCGCTGATTCTGACCGATGGACTTGGCCAGATCGAGACGTTGGGCGAAACCTTCTTCACGGGCATCAATTCGTTTGGCCTCGTCGCCATCCCGATGTTCATCCTGATGGGAGCGGCGGTCGCCTCCTCGCCGGCCGGCAAGGACCTCTACGAGGCGCTCGATCGCTGGCTCAACCGCGTGCCGGGCGGTCTCGTCCTGTCGAATCTCGGCGCCTGCTCGATCTTCGCCGCCCTGTCCGGCTCGTCGCCCGCGACCTGCGCCGCCATCGGCAAGATGGGCATTCCTGAAATGCGCCAGCGCGGCTATCCGGCCGAAATCGCGGCAGGCTCGATCGCGGCCGGCGGCACGCTCGGCATCCTCATCCCCCCGTCCGTGACCATGATCGTCTACGGCATCGCCACCGAGACCTCGATCGGCCGCCTGTTCCTCGCCGGCTTGATGCCCGGCCTGATGCTGACGATCTATTTCATGATCTGGACCATCATCGCCTGTAAGCGCAAAGGTCTGGGACTGTCCGAGCTGACCGAGCGATTCTCGATGCGCCAGCGCTTCGAGGCGCTGCCACGGGTTCTGCCGTTTCTTCTCGTCATCGCCGGCGTCCTGTTCGTTCTCTACGGCGGCGTCGCCACGCCGTCCGAAGCCGCGGGCGTCGGGGCACTGTTCTGTATTCTTCTGGTCGCCGTCATCTATGGCGTGTTCGGCAAGTCCTGGCGCGTCCGGCAGATGACGCCGATCTTCCGCGACACCCTCAAGGAATCCGTGATGATCATGATGATCATCGCTTCGGCCGAACTCTTCTCCTTCGCCCTGTCCTGGCTGTTCATCACCCAGTCGGTCGCGGGCTGGATCGCGGATCTGGAGGTCAACCGCTGGGTCCTGATGGGCGTCGTCAACGTCTTTCTGCTGATCGCCGGCTTCTTCCTTCCGCCCGTCGCCGTCATCCTGATGACCGCGCCGATTCTGCTGCCGATCATCACCCAGGCAGGCTTTGACCCCTATTGGTTCGCCGTCATCCTGACGATCAATATGGAGATCGGGCTGATCACCCCGCCGGTCGGACTGAATCTCTATGTCATCAATGGCATCGCACCGGACATTTCCCTCGGGCAGATTCTGCGGGGCTCCTTCCCCTATGTCCTGTGCATGATCCTAGGCATCATCACGCTGTCGATATTCCCGCAGATCGCTCTGTTCCTGCCGGACCTCGTCATGGGACCGGAATTGTGAGCCGGGTTTCCCTTCTGTCCGATCTGCTCGGCTCGATCGGCGCGCGCTCCTGGTTCCATGGCGAGGATGGCGGCAAGACAATCAGCCTGCCGGAACTTGCGGCGCTTTGCCATAAGCTCGTCTCCTCCCGTGGCGAAGCGACGGGCGTTCGGCTTGCAGCCGACATCCTCACGGGCTTCCGCGGCCTCGACGACAAGGCGGCCAAACGCTTCTTCCACATGCTAGCCGAGGAGTTCATGCCCGACGCGGAAGCATTGCGCGCCGCCGCAAACGCCTATGCCGAAAACCCCGGTTCCGATACGCTTGTCGACCTTCAACGGCTCGCCGAGCCGCCCCGTCAGGAATTGTTCCGCCGACTGAATCTCGCGCCGGGCGGAACGGCCGAGTTGGTCAAGCTGCGCGAGCGGCTGTTGCCCTTCCTGACAAGCGACAGGGATCGGCTCGGGGCCGTCGACGCCGATCTCCGCCATCTCTTCCAGTCATGGTTCAACCGCGGCTTCTTGATGCTGAAGCCGATCGACTGGGACACGCCGGCCAGCGTTCTGGAAAAGATCATCCGCTACGAAGCCGTCCACGCCATCGGCAATTGGGACGAACTGCGCCAGCGTCTGGCGCCCGCCGACCGGCGCTGCTTCGGCTTTTTCCATCCCTCGATTCCAGACGATCCGCTGATCTTCGTCGAAGTTGCCCTGACGGACGACATTCCAGCCAGTATCGCCACGGTGCTCGATCCCGATCGGGCCGTGCTGTCCCCGAATGCGGCGCAGACGGCCGTCTTCTACTCGATCTCCAACTGCCACAGGGGGTTGGCCGGAGTATCCTTTGGCTCGTTCCTGATCAAGCAGGTGGCCGAGGACCTCAAAGAGACCGTCCCGAACCTGAAAACCTTCGTCACCCTGTCCCCGGCGCCTGGCTTCGCATCCTGGATCGCCGGGCTGTCGGCGGACGCCATTGAGGGCCTGGAAGCCAACGAGACGCGCGCGCTGACCATCATCGGCGAAGCTGGGTGGTCGGCGGACCCGGCCAAGGCCGAGACGGCCCGGCCCGGCCTGCTCTCGCTCGGCGCGCGCTACTACCTGCGCGCCAAGCGCGGCGACGGCAGGCCGATCGACCCGGTGGCGCGGTTCCATCTCGGCAACGGCGCCGTTCTCAACCGCATCATGCATCTCGGAGACACCTCATCGAGTGGCCTTAAGCAGGCGCATGGGCTGATGGTGAACTACCTCTATGATCTGCCGCGCATCGAGCAGCGTCACGAAGCCTACGCGGCGGACGGCGAGATCGCGGCCAGCCGAGCCGTCACCGCGCTCCTGCCGGGACGGGCCGGTAGCCATTTGATGAAGGACGTAGCATGACCAATCCGCTCTTCGACGGTCTCATCGCAGCCGGACAGCGCGATCCGGCGCGCGGTTTCGCCATACTTCCGGACGGGCGGGCCTACAGCTACCAGGACGTAGAGGCGGTTTCAGCGCGCTTCGCCAATGCCCTTCTCGATCTGGGTGTCAAGCCCGGCGACCGGGTGGCGGTCCAGGTCGAAAAATCCATAGAAGCCTTGATGCTCTATCTCGGCACGGTGCGGGCCGGCGGCGTCTTTCTGCCGCTCAATACCGCCTATACGCCGACCGAGATCGCGTATTTCCTTACCGATGCGGGTCCGCGCGTCTTCGTTTGCGATCCGGCCAGGCGTGACGCGCTCGCCCCTGTCGCCGAAAAGGCCGGCGCAACGATCGAGACGCTCGGCGTCTGGACCTCGCCGGACAAAAGCGCCGGCAGCTTGAGCGACAAGGCGCTGGTGGCACCGACGACCTTCGAGACGGTCGCGCGGGAAGCCAGCGATCTGGCGGCGATCCTTTACACTTCCGGGACCACCGGCCGCTCCAAGGGCGCCATGCTGACCCAGGACAATCTTCTCTCCAACGCCGAGGTGCTCCGCGACTATTGGCGGTTCACCGACAAGGATGTGCTCCTTCACGCGCTGCCGATCTTCCACACCCACGGGCTTTTCGTCGCGTCGAACACCGCCATGATTGCCGGCGGGGCGATGATTTTCCTGCCGAAATTCGATGTCGAGCAGGTATTTCGCTTCCTGCCGGACGCGACCACCATGATGGGGGTTCCGACCTTCTACACGCGGCTTCTCGCCGATAAGCGGCTGACCCGCGAGGCGACGGCCCATATGCGGCTGTTTACGTCTGGCTCGGCGCCGCTGCTCGCCGAGACCCACAAGGCGTTCGAGGAGCGCACCGGCCTGCGCATCCTGGAGCGCTACGGCATGACCGAGACCAATATGTCGACCTCAAACCCGTATGACGGCGAACGGCGGGCCGGCACCGTTGGCTTCCCGCTGCCCGGCGTCACCTTGAGAATCGTCGATGCCGAGACCGGCGAGGCACTCCCCCAGGGCGAGATCGGTGTGATCGAGGTCAAGGGACCGAACGTCTTTTCCGGCTATTGGCAGATGCCGGAAAAGACCGCGGCGGAATTTCGCGACGACGGATTCTTCATTACCGGCGACCTCGGCATGATCGATCCCGACGGCTACGTGAGCATCGTTGGACGCGGCAAGGATCTGGTGATCTCGGGTGGTTTCAACATCTATCCCAAGGAGGTCGAGCTTGCGCTGGACGAACTGCCGGGCGTGGTCGAAAGCGCAGTGATCGGTGTGCCGCACCCCGATTTTGGCGAGGGCGTCGTTGGGGTGGTCGTCGGGGCGTCGAGCCTGAAGGAAGAGGAATTGACCGGGGCGCTGAAGGAGCGGCTCGCCCGGTTCAAGCAGCCGAAGCGGATCGTCTTCGTCGACGAATTACCGCGCAACACCATGGGCAAGGTCCAGAAGAACGTCCTGCGCGATCGTTTCGCCGATCTGTTGTCCAACGCGTGAACCGGACGCGACGTCGTCATGCGGTAGACGAGCGGGCCGCAAGCTCTTAGGACGATGGTACCATCGATGATCGGCGAATTTGGCCAGCCGCGCCAGCGCATCAGACACAAGGAAGAGCGTTCCATGTCCTCCGTCCCTGCCGCGACCTCCTCGCACGCTCCCACCATGGCCGCATTCGACTGGGCCGATCCGTTTCGGATCGAGGATCAGCTGAGCGAGGACGAACGCTTGATTCGCGACACGGCCAGCGCTTTCGCGGAGGAAAAGCTGCGTCCCCGGATCGTCGAGGCCTATCAGAACGAGACCACCGACCGGACGATTTTCAACGAGATGGGCGAGCTCGGCCTGCTCGGCCTGACCGTTCCGGAGGAATACGGCTGCGCGGGTGCATCTTATGTCTCCTACGGGCTTGTCGCGCGGGCGGTCGAGGCCGTCGATTCGGGCTACCGCTCGATGATGAGCGTCCAGTCCTCCCTGGTGATGTATCCGATCTTCGCCTATGGCGACGAGACACAGCGCAAGAAGTACCTGCCGAAGCTGGCGAGCGGCGAGTATGTCGGCTGCTTCGGCCTCACTGAGCCCGACGCCGGCTCCGACCCTAGCGGCATGAAGACGAAGGCCGAGAAGGTCTCTGACGGTTACCGTCTGTCCGGCGCGAAGATGTGGATCTCCAATTCGCCGATCGCGGACGTCTTCGTCGTCTGGGCGAAATCGACCGCCCATGATGGCCAGATCCGGGGCTTCATCCTGGAGAAGGGAATGAAGGGCCTGTCGGCGCCGAAGATCGAGGGCAAGCTGTCCTTGCGGGCTTCGGTCACCGGCGAGATCGTCATGGACGGGGTCGTCGTGCCGGAAGAGAATCTCCTGCCGAATGTTTCTGGCCTCAAGGGTCCGTTCGGCTGCCTCAACCGCGCGCGCTACGGCATATCCTGGGGCGCGATGGGCGCCGCCGAAGACTGCTGGAAGCGGGCGTTGGCCTACACGATGGAACGCATCCAGTTCGACCGGCCCCTGGCAGCGACCCAGCTCGTTCAGAAGAAGCTCTCCGACATGCAGACGGAGATCGCGCTGGGGCTGCAGGCCTCGCTTCGCGTCGGCCGGCTGTTCGACGAAGGCAAGATGGCGCCGGAGATGATCTCGCTGGTCAAGCGCAACAATTGCGGCAAGGCGCTCGACATCGCCCGCGTCGCCCGCGACATGCATGGCGGCAACGGCATCATGGGCGAGTACCACGTCATGCGTCACGCCCAGAATCTGGAGACGGTCAACACTTACGAGGGCACGCATGACGTTCACGCGCTGATCCTGGGCAAGGCTCAGACCGGAATCCAGGCGTTCTTCTGATCCTCTACCCTACGTTAGTATAAGAGCACGGAATCAAACACCTATCCGTTCGACATGCATGCGCGGTACTTGCTAAGGTCAGCGTGGCGCGATCTCGGGAACGTGCCGGCGAGGAGAAACCACGGCGGGAACCCAGGAGCGCCTGTATCGGCCGCTCTTGCAGCATGTGTCGGGCCTCGGCACCGCATCGTTCCCCCGCGACCAAATCGACGGTGCCGAATGGTCGGCGTCGTCGCTCGTTTTCAACGGACGCCGTTTGCGTCCGCAGTGGAGGACTATCAATGAAAAATCTGCTTCTCGGCACTATTTCCGCCGCCGCGCTCGTCGCGGGCGCATCGAGCGCTTCGGCCGCCGTCGGATGCGACGACGGCGAAATGGTCATCAAATTTGCCCACGTGGTTGCGGCCACGGGCCATCCCAAAGGCGACGCGGCAACGCTGCTCGCCGAGCGCGTCAACCAGGAGATGGATGGCAAGGCCTGCATGGAGGTCTTCCCGAACTCAACGCTGTTCGACGACGATAAGGTGCTCGAGGCGCTGCTTCTCGGCGACGTGCAGCTCGCGGCACCGTCGCTGTCGAAGTTCGAGGCCTACACGCTGAAATACCGCCTGTATGACCTGCCGTTCCTGTTCTCGAACCTGGAAAGCGTCGAGACCTTCAACACCGGCGAGACCGGCAAGGGTCTGCTCACGGTAATGGAGGACAAGGGCTATACGGGCCTCGGCTATTGGTTGTCCGGCCTGAAGCAGTTCTCGGCCAACAAGCCGCTGCTCCTGCCAAGCGACGCCTCCGGGCTGAAGTTCCGCATCCAGACCTCGGACGTCGCCGAGGCGATGATCGAGGCGATGGGCGGCTCGGCCCAGAAGCTCGCCTTCAAGGAGGTCTATGGCGCGCTGCAGACCGGCGTCGTGGACGGCCAGGAAAACACCTGGTCCAATATCTACACCCAGAAGTTCTTCGAGGTGCAGGACGGTATCACCGAAACCAACCATCAGGTGCTCGCCTATCTGCTGGTCACCTCGACCGAATGGCTGAACGGTCTCGAGCCCGAATTCCGCGACCAGTTCATGAAGATCGTCGACGAAGTGACCGCTGAAGCCAACGCCAACGTTGCCGATACCGAAGCCAAGAACCGCCAGAACATCCTCGACGCCGGCGGCGAAGTGCGTGAGCTGAGCCCCGAGCAGCGCGAAGGTTGGGTGTCCACGATGAAGCCGGTCTGGGACAAGTTCACCGACGACATCGGCCAGGACGTCATCGACGCAGCCATGGCAACGAACCCCACGAACTAAACGTCAAGCGACCGGGCGCGCCCACCGGCGCACCCGGTCTATTTCGCTATCTCGAGCAACGTTAATGCACGGGCTGCTCCCAACGAGCGCCGTCGGTGCTGGGGGAATATGCGATGGCCGGCCTGTGGCCCTACCTAGCAGTATTGGCCCTGATCGTAGGCTTGCATCTCGTCGAACGACGGCACGCCGCAGCGGTCACCCGGCTTGAGGAGAATATCCTCGCGATCCTCCTCGCCATCATCACCCTCGTGTCCTTTTCGCAGGTCATCGCGCGCTACGGCTTCAACTCCGGTTGGTCCGGCGCGCTCGAACTGACGCGGATCCTGTTTGCCTGGATGATCCTGTTCGGCATGGGCTATGGGCTGAAGCAGGGACTGCATCTGGGCGTTGATGCCGCGATCCGGCTGTTCCCGAAGCCGGTGTTCCGGATTGCCGCCCTGTTCGGCGCGCTTTGCACCGCCTTTTACGCCATCATTCTGCTGTCGGCCGATTGGCTGTCGATCTTCGGGGCGAACTCCTCCGGCGGCGCCATCTTCTATTGGACCAAGTTCTTCAATCTCGGGCTTGGGCTCGACGACGTGCGCTATCCTGAATGGGTGCAGGAAACTTTCGGCGTTCAGGAACGCGTCCAACGCTGGATTGCCTATCTGATGCTGCCGATCGGCCTGGCGCTTCTGGCCTACCGTTCGCTGCAGGCAATCGTCCAGATCTGGACCGGCGAGCGCGAACTCGTCATCGCCGGCCACGAGGCGGAAGACCTCGTCGCGGAAAACAAAGATCTGCTGAAAGACTGACCGCGATGGAAACGCTGATCCTCTTCATTCTGGTTTTGGGGCTGCTGTTCCTCGGCGCGCCGGTGGCCATTTCTCTCGGCCTCTCCTCGGTCATCACCATCGCCTTCTTCTCCAGCGACTCCATGTCGTCGGTGGCGCTGCAACTCTTCACCGCCTCGCAGAACTATACGCTGCTGGCGATTCCGTTCTTCGTGCTCGCCTCGGCTTTCATGTCGACCGGTGGCGTCGCCAAGCGGCTCATCAACTTCGCCATCGCCACGGTCGGCCATTTTCGCGGCGGCCTCGCCATGGCCTCCGTTCTGGCCTGCATGCTGTTCGCCGCCCTCTCCGGCTCGTCGCCGGCCACCGTCGTCGCGATCGGCACCATCGCCATCGCTGGCATGCGCAAGGTCGGCTACAGCAAGGAGTTCGCCGCAGGCATCATCGCCAACGCCGGAACCCTCGGCATTCTGATACCACCGTCCATCGTCATGGTCGTCTATTCGGCCGCCACGGACGTGTCCGTCGGGCGCATGTTCCTCGCTGGCGTCGTTCCTGGGATCGTCGCCGGGCTGATGCTGATGATCGCGATCTACATCATGGCGCGAATCAAGAACCTGCCGGCCGAGCCCTGGCGCGGCTTTCACGAGATCGCGCGCCACGGCAAGGACGCCGGCTGGGGCCTGTTCCTGATCATCATCATCCTCGGCGGCATCTATGGCGGCGTGTTTACGCCGACGGAAGCGGCCGCGGTGGCAGCGGTTTACGCGTTCTTCGTCGCCTTGTTCATCTATCGCGACATGGGACCGCTCAAGGACGAGCCCTGGCTGCGCGAGACCGACTCGTCCCGCGCCCGCGTCGGCTTCTCGGCGGTGGTCTACGCGGTCTCCTTTTTCTCCGTCTGGATGATCCTCTCCTTCTTCGCGACCTCCGGCCCCGGCGGCGCGAGCTTCGGCTTCGGCGAGCGGGCGACCGTCGGTCTTGTGCTGTCTTTGGCGATCCTCATCGCCTACACGCTCTGGCGCGGCGAAAGCGCGGGACTGGCGGGTGTGCCGAAGCACCTGGCCGCCAGCCTGCCGATCTGGGGCCGCAACCTGGGAATGACGGGGCGCTCCTTCTTCAGGGCGTTCTTCAACGAAGACACGCGCAAGGTCACCGTCAACGCAGTGCGCACGACGATCATGCTGATGTTCATCATCGTCAACGCGCTGCTGTTCGCCCATGTGCTGACGGCGGAACGCATTCCCCAGGCGATCACCGGCCTGATGCTCGATGCCGGCTTCAACTGGTTCACCTTCCTGATCGCGGTCAATATCCTGCTGCTCCTCGGCGGTCAGTTCATGGAACCGTCCGGGCTGCTTCTGATCGTCGCGCCGGTGGTGTTCCCGATCGCGATGGAACTCGGCGTCGATCCGGTCCATCTCGGCATCGTCATGGTGGTCAACATGGAGATCGGCATGATCACGCCGCCGATCGGGCTCAACCTGTTCGTCACCTCCGGCATTACCGGGATGAGTCTGGTTCAGGTGGTCAAGGCGGCTCTGCCCTTCGTCGGGGTGCTCTTCCTGTTCCTGATCCTGGTGACCTATGTGCCGATCCTGTCGACCTGGCTGCCTTACAGCCTGATGGGACCGGAGCTCGTCACACGGTAAGCGGGCCTGTGGCGGGTCGCCGCGGCAGGCCAAGCAAGGCAATTTCGCTGCGCACGCCGACAGCGCCGATCCAAGCGCTTCGACGACGTCGTCGGCGCTCTACACCGAAAGATGCGCATCGCGGATTTCGGGGTGGTGTTCCAACTCGGCAAACGAGCCGTCGAATTTCTTCTCACCGCTTTCGATGATCAGTGCGCGGTCGGCGACGATCCGGGCGAAATGCAGGTTCTGCTCCGAGAGGAGCACCGTCAGGCCCTCCGCCTTGAAGCGTAGAATGGTCTCGGCCATCTGCTCCACGATCAGCGGTGCGAGGCCCTCGGATGGCTCGTCGAGCAAAAGCAGGCGCGGATTTCCCATCAAGGTGCGCGCGATGCTCAGCATTTGCCGTTCGCCGCCGGACAGTGTCTTGCCGCGATTGTGCCGGCGTTCGCCAAGGTTGGGAAATAGCTGGAACAGCATCTCGACTGTCCATGCCGGGGCCGCATAGCGGGCCGACTGCCGGCCGACTTCGAGGTTTTCCAGGATCGTCAGATCGGTGAAGATTCGCCGCTCCTCGGGTACATAGCCGACCCCGTGGCGGGCGACTTTGTGCGCCGGCCACCCGGTGATGTCCTCGCCCTCCAGCCGCACCCGGCCGGAGCGGGCACGGACAAGCTGCATGACGGATTTCATCGTCGTTGTCTTGCCGGCCCCGTTACGGCCAAGCAGCGCCACGACCTCGCCGGAGTTTACCGAAAGGCTGAGATCGTGCAGAATATGCGCCCTGCCGTAGAAACTGTTGATCGCCGCGATCTCAAGCATCGGGGCCATCCTGCGAAAACAGTGTCCCGCCGCCTAGATAGACTTGCTGCACCCGCCCGTCGGCGCGGATTTCGGTCGCGGTGCCCTCGGCAATCAGCTCGCCGCGGTTGAGCACCATGATGTGGTGGGCATGGGTGAAGACGACGTCCATGTCATGCTCGGTGAAGAGTACGCTGATGCCTCGCTCCTCAACGATATCGGCGGTCAGCTGCATCAGCGCGACCCGCTCCCGTGGCGCCATTCCCGCAGTCGGCTCGTCCATCAACAGAAGGCCCGGCCGGTGGCTGAGCGCGATGGCCAGTTCCAGGCGCTTCAGGTCGCCATAGGCCAGGATCGAGCAGGCACGGTCGGCCTGGTCTGCCATCCCGACAAGCTCCAGCAGCGCAAGTGCTTCGTCGCGGTAGAGGCTGTAGGCATAGGGAAGCAGCGCGAACAGCCGCCGATGATGGCTGATCAGCGCCATCTGCACGTTCTCGGCGACCGTCATGCTCTGATAGGTGCCGGTAATCTGGAAGGTCCGTCCAACTCCCATGCGCCAGATCCGCCGGGGCGGCAGGCCGGTGATCGGCTTGCCATGCAGAAACACCTGGCCGCTGCTGGGCTTCAGCTGGCCCATCAGCATGTTGAAGCAGGTGGATTTTCCGGCGCCGTTCGGTCCGATCAGCGCCTTCAGCTCACCCGGCATCACGTCGAAGCTGACATCCTTGACCGCATCGACGCCGTCGAAGGATTTGGCGAGATGTTCGACCTTGAGGACCGGGCTCACGAAACGCCCTGCCTGTCACGGATCAAACCGAAGCGCTCGCCCAGCTTGCGGAGCGATCCGACAATGCCGTCGGGCGCCACGATCACCACGGCGATGATCAGCAGGCCAAGGATCAGCCGCCAGTATTCGAGCCGGGTCAGCCAGTCCTTCACCGCTTCCAGCGAGGCGGCGCCGACGACGCCTCCCGAAAGGGTTTTGACCCCACCGAGAAAGACGACGATCAAGGCGTCGAAGCTCTTGGCGATCTCCAGTTCGTTCGGAAAGATCGACCCCTTGGAGAAGACGAACAGACCGCCGGCAAGACCCGCCAAGGCGCCGGCCATCGCGAAGGCGACCCACTGCACCGTCTTGACGTCGATACCCGTCGCCGCAGCCTGACGCGCGCCGTCGCGGCAGGCGCGCAACGCGTAGCCGAAGGGCGAATGGGTCATATGGCGCAGGAAGATGATCCCGCCGACGCCGAACAGAAGCGTGAAATAGTAATAGACCGTCGTGTCGGAGAGCCACGCGGCTGGCCAGATGTTGACCAGCCCGTCGTCGCCACCCGTGACCGCGCCCCACTGAAAGACCAGCGACCAGACGAGCTGACTGAAGGCCAGCGTCAGCATGGCGAAATAGACCCCACTGAGGCGGATGCAGAACCAGCCGATGACGATCGCCAACAGCCCGGCCCCCAGCGGCGCCATCACAAAGGCGATTTCCATCGGCGCGTCGGCGTAGACGACCGTCAGCGCCGCCGCATAGGCGCCGCCCCCGAAGAACACCGCATGACCGAAGCTGACCAGCCCGCCCCAGCTGAGGATGAATTGCAGCGAAGCGGCGAACAGGCAGACGATGAGGATATCGGTCACCAGCACCTGGGTGAAGTTCGAACCAAACACAGGAAGCAGCAGGAGGACAGCGAGAAGTGCTGCGACGAACAGCCGACCCCGCGGTCCGGCGGGGCGCATCGGCTGTTCGGGCTCGCCCGCTTGCCCTTGCTCGCCGGCCACCTCCTCGCGTCCCAGGAGACCGTAGGGGCGCACCATCAGCACGACGGCCATGACCACGAACATCAGTACCAGCGTGCTCTGCGGCAGGTAGAGGACCCCGAAGACATTCAGGACCGAAATGAGCACGGCGGCGAGGAAAGCCCCGGGCAGCGATCCCATGCCGCCGATCACCACCACCACGAAGATGGCGGCAAGGATATTGAAATCCATCAAGAGGTCGGCGCCGCCCTTGGGCAGCTGGATCGCTCCACCCAGCCCGGCCAGCGCCGAGCCGAGAAAGAAGACGCCGGTGAACAGCCAGGCCTGGTTGACGCCGAGCGCGCCGACCATCTCGCGATCCTGCGTCGCGGCCCGCATGAGGATGCCAACGCGTGTCCGGTTGATCAGCCACCACAGGCCGAACAGCACGAAGGGGGTGATCGCGATCAGTGCCAGGTCATATTGCGGCACCGGCTCGCCCATGATGCGCACCACCGATTTCAGTCCAGGCGCACGCGGCCCCAAGCGGTCTTCCGGCCCCCAGATGATCAGGGCCAGATCTTGAATGACAAGGATCACCCCGAAGGTGGCGACCAGTTGAAACAGCTCCGGCGCCCGGTAGATCGGACGAAGCACCAAGATTTCGACGACCACGCCGACGAGCCCGACGGCTATTCCCGCCAGGACGATCGACCCCCAGAAGCCGAAATGCCCCGGAAGTAAATCCATCAGCGAAAGGCCGATATAGGCCCCCAGCATGTAGAACGAGCCGTGGGCGAAATTGACGATGCGCGTCACGCCGAAGATGAGCGACAAGCCGGAGGCGACCAGGAACAGCGCCGCCGCGTTCGCAAGCCCGGTGAGGAGCTGTGCCACAAAAAGTCCCATGGCGTCCGTTCTGTCGCAAGTGATGCGGGCGGATCAAAATGCCGGCGGGGTCCCGGGACGAGCCCGAAACCTCCGCCGGCGACAAGGCCGGGTGTCAGTCAGCCGGGCGCATGGCTTTGATCTCTTCGTCGCTCGGCATGTAGGGCGTCGGATCGACATAGGCCCAATCGACCATCACCCCTTTGCCATCCTCGATCGCGGTTGTGCCGATAAAGGCGCCCATCGTCGACTGATTGTCGATGTCGCGATAGGTGATTTCGCCGTCGGGCGTCTCGACCGTCAGCCCTTTGAACGCTTTAAGCAGGGCATCGGTCTCGGTGGAGCCTGCCTTCTCGATCAGCGCGGCGATGCTCTGGGCGGTCATGTAGCCGACGAGGCTGCCGTTCTTCGGAGTTTCGCCCGTTTCGGCGATATAGGCGTCGACGAACGTCTTGCCCGGCCCATCGCTGAGTGCGTACCAAGGATATCCGGTCACGACCCAGCCGACCGGCGCTTCATCGCCCAGCGGCTCCAGATATTCCGGCTCGCCGGTCAGCAGTCCGTAGACCTTGCGGCCGTCGAACAGACCACGCGTGCCGCCCTCGCGGACGAATTTGGCGAGATCGGAGCCGAAGGTGACGTTGTAGATTGCGTCGGGTTTAGCGGCCTCCAGCGCCTGAACCTCGGCGCCGGCGTCGATCTTGAACAGCGCCGGCCATTGTTCGGTGACGAATTCGACCTCCGGCTTCAGTCGCTTGAGATTGGTCTTGAACGCCTCGACCGCGTCAGTGCCGTAGGCATAGTTCGGCGCGATCGTGGCATAGCGGACCGCATCGGTCTTGGCGGCCACTTCGGCCAGCATGGCGGCCTGGACGTAGGTCGAGGTCCGCAGGCGGAACGTGTAGGGATTGCCCGAGCTCCAGACCAGCGCGTCCGCCAGCGGTTCGGCGGCCAGATACACATAGCCCTTCTCGGCCGCGAGCGAGGAGATGGCGAGGCCGACATTGGACAGGATCGTCCCGGTCAGCATCACCGCGCCCTCGCGGGTCATCAGCTCCTCGGCGATTTTCACGGCCTCGCCTGGCTTGCCCTGGTCGTCGCGGAAGATGAATTCCAGCGGTTTATCGAGAACGCCCCCCGCCTGGTTGATCTCCTTCAGCGCCAGTTCGATGCCCTTCCGGTAGGGCTCGGCGAAAGCCGCCATCCGCTTGTAGTGGTTGATATCGCCGATCTTGATCGACTCTTGGGCGACCACGCCCCCCGAGATGGCAGTCAACAAGGCGGTAGCGACTGCCAGCTTCCGGATTATTCTCATGAGTCTCTCCTGATGGCTTCGAGCACGAATCGCGCACCCGCAACGACACAATCTTGGTAAGCGAAGACCGATGCGGGGCCGACTTCCCGCCCCCGCGCATTCCATCGCCGGCACGTGGTCGAGCCTTCCGCGATCGATCATCGGCGCCTGGTCGATCGCAATCGGGCAGCGCTCCCGCCGGCGCTCCCTTCCCATCCTCACTGCTTCCGGCTTTTCCTTATCGTCCGAAGCGCCAATACGGAATAGCGCGTCGATGCGTGTGGTCTGTGACCTAACATGCGCGGCCGTATCGTGAAGCCGCCGGCCGGCGCATCGGATTGTCCGACCGGGCCCGGGTGTCCACTCCCCTGACTGCGCTGGTACGTTTGTTTCGGGAGTAACAATGCCCGCGATTGCGGCGAAGACTTTCATAATGGCAGTCGTCGGCCTTTCAAACACCATTGATCCAAACACCTGCGCCGGTGGCCTCTGTCACCAAGGGGCGACGGGCCGACATGCTCACACGCCATGCCTCGATGACGATCAGATCGATTGATTCCAGTCAGCGAACGCGGAACGGCAGGGGAAAACCGGTTCCCACTTTTCCTCATTCCGCGCTAGCGTGGTCAGAATCGAACCGTACGGACGTCCGTCCGACAAAGGCGCAAGAATGTTGGACCGAATTGGACGGCTGATCGCGGCATTCCTTCAGGAGCCCGTCACAGACTGTGCCGGGGCCACACCGTTCCCGTTCGATGCCTTGCTCCACGCGTTGCGTCCCTGCGACGTCATTCTGATCGAGGGTAACACGCGCATTTCCTCGCCCATCAAATACCTGACTCAGTCAACCTGGTCTCACTCCGCCCTCTACGTTGGTCAGCATCGCGATCTTCGTCACGCCATCATCGAAGCCGACCTCGAACAGGGCGTCATCATCGCAGCGGTCCAGAAATACAAGGATGTTCACATCCGGATATGCCGACCGAGCGGCCTCAACCCTCGTGACCAGGCGCGCATCATCCAATTCGCGGCAGAGCGCGTGGGCAACGGCTACGACCTCCAGAATGTCTTCGATCTGATCCGCTACCTGGTACCCCTGCCCGTCCCGCGCCAGTTTCGCCGCCGGATGATATCGCTGGGTTCGGGCGACCCGACGCGGGCGATCTGCTCGACGCTGATCGCCCAGGCATTTCAGCATGTGGGCTATCCGATCCTGCCGCACATCGAGACCCATGATCCCAGACGGAGCCGTTGGGGAAATGAGGCCGAGATCATGCATATCCGGCACCACTCGCTGTTCGTGCCACGCGATTTCGATCTCTCGCCGTTCTTCGAGATCGTCAAGCCGCCGCTGCGTCCCGACTTCGACTTCCATGATGTCGAATGGAGTTTGGCGCACGGCGGCACCGAGGCGGCTTGCCCTTGATCGGATTATGCGGCGGCCGGCGGTCGGATAATCCCCGGCGAACGATCGGCAACCGTAACGCCCGACGCTCCCCTGTGAGAAGAGCTCCGGGCGAACACAGTTATCAGGCCGCGTCGTCCGCCTTCCGGCGAAGGTCCGGCGGAACGGCTTCTTTGCTGAGCGATGCGACGGCCTCGGCCAGGCTCATCGACGTCTGGTCGCGCGAGCCGATCCGGCGCAGATTGACCGTTTGCTCCTCGGCCTCGCGCTTGCCGCAGACGAGAATCACCGGGACCTTGGCGACCGAGTGCTCGCGGACCTTGTAGTTGATCTTCTCGTTTCTGAGGTCGGTTCCGACCTTGAGGCCCGCCTGCTTCAATTCGGCCGCGACTTCCTCGGCATAGTCGTCGGCTTCCGACGTGATCGTCGCCACCACCACCTGCAGCGGCGCGAACCACAGCGGCAAGTGGCCGGCGTAGTTCTCGAGCAGGATTCCGAGGAAGCGCTCCATCGAACCGCAGATCGCCCGATGGATCATCACCGGGGTCTTCTTGTCGGAATCCTTGTCGATATAGAACGCGCCGAAGCGTTCCGGCAGAGTGAAGTCGACCTGGGTGGTGCCGCACTGCCAGTCGCGTCCGATGGCATCGCGCAGGACATATTCGAATTTCGGCCCGTAGAACGCCCCCTCGCCCGGATTGATCGCGGTCTTGATCTTGCCGCCCGATTGCGCGGCGATCCGCTCGAGCACATCGGCCATGATCTTTTCGGCGTGATCCCAGTTGGCGTCCGATCCGACGCGCTTCTCGGGCCGGGTCGACAGTTTCACCGTGATTTCGTCGAAGCCGAAATCGGCATAGGTCGACAGGATCAGATCGTTGATCCGCAGGCATTCGGACTCGAGTTGATCCTCGGTGCAGAAAACGTGGGCGTCGTCCTGCGTGAAGCCGCGCACCCGCATCAGCCCATGCAGCGCGCCGGACGGCTCGTAGCGATGGACGTTGCCGAATTCCGCATAGCGGATGGGCAGGTCGCGGTAGCTTTTCAGGCCGTGTTTGAAGATCTGCACATGGCCGGGGCAATTCATTGGCTTGATCGCGAAGACGCGTTCGTCCTCGGTCTCGGTAACGAACATATTTTCCTTGTACCAGCCCCAATGTCCGGAGGTTTCCCACAGCGCCTTGTCGAGGATCTGCGGCGCGTTGACCTCGTCATAGGTGCCTTCGAGGCGGCGGCGCATATAGCTGACGAGGTTCTGGAACATCCGCCAGCCATGCGCGTGCCAGAACACGACGCCCGGCCCCTCTTCCTGGAAATGAAACAGGTCCATCTCCCGTCCGAGCCGGCGGTGATCGCGCTTTTCGGCCTCCTCCAGCATGTGGAGATAGGCTTTCAGCTGTTCCTGGCTGGCCCAGGCGGTACCGTAGATGCGGGTCAGCATGGGATTGTTCGAATCGCCACGCCAATAGGCGCCCGCAACCTTCATCAGCTTGAAGGCGTCGCCGACCTGGCCGGTCGAAGCCATGTGCGGCCCGCGGCAGAGATCGAACCAGTCGCCCTGGCTGTAGATCTTGACGTCCTGGTCCTCGGGGATCGCGTCCAGCAGTTCGACCTTGTAGGCCTCCCCCTTGTCGGCGAACACCTGACGCGCCTTGTCGCGCGGCCAGACTTCCTTGGTGAAGCGCGTGTTGCGGCGAATGATCTCGGCCATCTTCTTCTCGATGGTCGTCAAATCGTCGGTGGTGAAGGGCGTTTCGCGCGCGAAATCGTAATAGAAGCCGTTCTCGATCACCGGGCCGATCGTCACCTGGGTGTCCGGCCAAAGTTCCTGAACCGCTTCGGCCATGACATGGGCGGCGTCGTGCCGAATGAGTTCGAGCGCGCGCGGATCGTCGCGGGTCAGGATCTCGAGGGCACCGCCGCGCCCGAGCGGATCGGCCAGATCGCGCACCTCACCGTCGAGCGCATAGGCGACCGCCTTCTTGGCCAGCGACTTGGAGATACCGACGGCGACGTCGATACCGCGTGTGGCCACGTCGTATTCGCGCGCGGAGCCATCGGGAAATGTCAGGAAAACGGCTTCAGCCATGGTACGTCACTCTCTCATCCAGTCCCGCCAACGAACGCGGGTGGTTCGACTTGCCAATGATCCGGCGCGAAATCGCGGGTGCTGCTTCGTGATTTGCGCGCGGTGGTCGCGGCCGATATATTTGACGGGCGCGTGCCTGTGCAAGGGAGCCGCAGCAATGAACCTCGAAATTCTGCAGCCGAAGCCCTTCGATCTGGTGGGAAGCCGAATTCTGATCGCGGGGAACGCCGTCGGCTTCGAAGGTCATCTGACGATCAAGGTCAGCGACGGACATGACGAGGTGACAGCCGCGGCCACCGCTGGTTCACTGTCCATTCGGCAGTTCCAGGCGGCCGTCGACATTCCCCCCGATGCCGCCTTCACGCTGAGCCGGCTCTTCGTGACCGCCACCGACGACAGCGCCGGCGGCCCCAACCCGCCGACCGTGACCGTCCCGGTTCTCTACGGACCGAAGATTCTTCCGGGATATGTCGGGTATTGGGAGCACACGGTGGTCAGCGGCGAGACACTCTCGGCCCTAGCGAACCGGTATTACGAGGATTCCTCGAAATACCCGGTCATTCAAGCCGCCAATCAACAGCTTATCGCCGATCCGAACCTGATCTTCCCGGGCCAGGTGCTGCGGATTCCGCGGGACTTCTGAAACGGCTGGAACGCGCCACCATTCGCGTCGGCGGGTTTCGGCGTGAGCACCCGATCGGCGGCGAAAAGGTCTATTTCGTCTTTTCCGCCCCATCCGTCGGCACGGGGTCGAGGCCGGCAGTGCCGAACGGGCCGCAGCGAACAACACGCCGCGCGCTCAGGAACCCGCCTCTCAGCAGCCCGTGCCGGGCCACCGCCTCATAGGCGTATTCCGAGCAGGTCGGGATGTGCCGGCAATGGCCACCCACGAATGGCGAAAAGACGATCTGGTAAAAACGCACGAGAGCGATTCCAGCCAGGCGGCCCGGTGTCCGCTGCCATGGCCCATCGTAATTGCGGCTCAAGGGTCGGGTCCGGTCGGGCAAACCCTCGGGCGCGGCGTGATCCGCTTCTCGTTCAGACTTGCACATGACCAGACGAGCGCGTTGCACCGACGGGACCGACGCCCTGCGCGACAGTCATGCCGCTGCGCTCTCGCTCTTGCGGGCGATCTGATCGAGCGCGTCGACCACCGCGTCGAACGTCAGCATGGTGGAGGCATGCCGAGCCTTGTAGTCGCGGACGGGCTCCAGATATTTCAGATCCACGAAACGGCCCGACGGCGGCACTCCGTTCTCTTTCAGCATCCGGCGCATCGTCTCGCGGACCGCACGCAGTTCATCTGGGGTTGCCCCGACGATATGGCTGGCCATCACCGACGACGAGGCTTGCCCGAGCGCACAAGCCTTTACCTCATGGGCGAAATCCGCGACGGCGCCGTCGGCGAGCTTGAGATCGACCGTCACCGTCGATCCGCATAGCTTGGAGTGTGCCGTCGCGCTCGCATCCGCGCCTTCGAGGCGCCCGATGCGGGGAATGTTGCCGGCCAACTCGAGAATGCGGGCATTGTACACGTCATCGATCACTGCAACACCATCCGTAGGCTTCGGTCGTTTGCCCTGTCATTTCGCTTTTTCCGAAACTATATAGTTGCTCGGGCGCCGGTTCGAAAGTCGCCGTTCTCGGTCGCATCGTCGTGACCCGATGGCGTCGGAAGTGGGATAGGTGTGGACAGGATATCGATTTCGAGCCGTAATGACGCTCCGGCGCAGGCTCCCGACCAACATTCCCTATGGATTGCCGCACGAATTCCGACTGGCACGGAGCGAAACAAGATGGACGCTGTCGTCAAGAAATTTCCCGACATTTCCGACGAAAGGCGCGACGAGCGGCCTAGCCGAGCGGAAGCGGAGGCGGCAGTGGAGACATTGTTGCGCTGGGTCGGCGAAGATCCCACCCGCGAGGGTCTGCGCGAGACGCCGGCCCGCGTCGTGAAATCCTATGAGGAGCTGTTCGGCGGCTACCGTCAGGAAGCCGCCGACGTCCTGGGCCGCACCTTCGAGGAAATTTCTGGCTACGATGACATGGTGCTGGTCCGCGACGTGGACTTTCATTCGCATTGCGAGCACCACATGGTGCCGATCATCGGCAAGGCGCATGTCGCCTATGTTCCGGACGGCCGCGTTCTTGGCCTGTCGAAGATCGCGCGCGTCGTCGATATCTACGGCCGCCGCCTGCAGACGCAGGAATCGATGACCGCCCAGATCGCTACGGCTATCGTCAGCATGCTTCAGCCCAAGGGCATCGCGGTGATGATCGAAGCCGAACATATGTGCATGTCGATGCGCGGGATCCGGTCCAAGGGCTCGCTGACAGTGACGACGTCCTTCCAAGGCGTCTTTGCCGACGATAGCGAGTTGAAGGGGCGGTTCTTCTCGCTGACCGGCCACCGGGTGTGAGAATGGCCATGTCGGACAAGCCGGTGTTTGATCGTCCATCAGCCGACCCGAGCGAACAAGAGGAAGGAACCCGGCTTCGGCCGCGGTTCGACGATGCCGGGCTCGTGACCGCCGTCGTCACCGATCACGCGTCTGGCGAGCTCTTGATGGTCGCTCATATGAACGAGCAGGCGCTTGAAGCGACCCTGTCGACGGGGGTGGCGCATTACTGGTCGCGTTCGCGCAACGCGCTCTGGAAAAAGGGCGAAACATCGGGCGCCCTGCAGAGCGTTCGCGAAGTCCGTGTCGACTGCGACCAGGACGCCGTCTGGCTGAAAGTCGCCGTCGCCAAGCGGGAAGACACGTGCCACACCAGCCGCACGTCCTGTTTCTATCGTCTCGTCGCGGACGATGGGCAAAACCTCACGTTTGGCGACAGGAGAAACCAGCCTGCCGCGTCTTAATCGGATGATCAGACCTTAGCCGTAGCATCACCCTAGATAAACGGAGAACAACCGGGGGCGACACAAGATGCTTGATAGGGTCTTTGGTTGGGGGACGGAACCTCCCCTAGCCAGTTTCGCACCTCAAGAGACCGCGACGCGGCGCTCGCCAGGTATTGCGCTGGCCCTGGGCGGCGGAGCGGCGCGCGGATGGGCGCATATCGGCGTCCTCAGAGCGCTGGACGAATACGGCGTTCAGGTTTCGATGATCGCCGGCACGTCGATCGGTGCCCTAGTGGGCGGTTGCTACCTAGCTGGAAAACTCGACGATCTGGAAACGTTTGCCTTGTCGCTGACGCGACGGGGAATGATGCGGTTTCTCGATCTGCGGTTCGGCGCCGGCGGACTGATTGGCGGGATGCGCCTGAGCCGTCGGCTGTCAGAATCGCTGGAAGGGATCCAGATCGAGGATTTGAGCCGGCGTCTTGTGTGCGTCGCTACTGAGGCCAACAATGGCCACGAGGTGTGGATCGACTCCGGCTCCCTGATTCTCGCGATGCGGGCCTCCTATGCTCTCCCCGGCGTTTTCGAGCCAGTGTCCTGCGGCAACCGACGGCTGCTCGACGGTGCCCTCGTCAATCCGGTTCCGGTGAATGTCTGTCGCGTCAATGAGGAGAAATTCGTCGTTGCCGTCAATTTGCACTACGATCTGTTCGGGCGTGCGGCAGTCGTACGTATGCGGGCCGTGGCGGATGATGCCGCTCATGGCGGAACCGCCCCGGCGCCGAGCCTCGGGCTTACCGAGCCGGTGACGCCAGCACTGTCCGACGTGTCCCAGCGCCGGGAGAAACTCAGCATCGCGCGCTCCATGGTCGACGCTTTCAACATCATCCAGGACCGTATCTCGCGCGCTCGCCTTGCCGGCGATCCTCCGGATCTTTCGCTGCAGCCGCGCGTGCGCGACATCGGCCTTTCAGAGTTCTTCCGGGCCGAGGAGGCCATTGCGCTCGGTTACGAAGCGACGAAGAATCGGATCGGCGAAATCGAGCGAATGACCGACATCGCCCTCGAGGCGGGCGGGCGGTAGATACCTACCGATCTGTGTCCGGGCTGGGCGGAGGTCAACACATTGCCCCACCGCCCAGTTTCGCTTTCGCTCAGCCGGCGGCGATATATTCGCGCATTTCATTGGCCTCGCGTTCCACCTCCTCGATACGGCGTTTGACAACGTCGCCGATCGAAATGATCCCGACCAGCTTATCCTCCTCGCAGACGGGCAAGTGGCGGAAGCGACCGTGGGTCATCAATTCCATCGCCTCGTTGATCGAGGTCGATTCCGTACATGTGGTCACCGCCAACGTCATGACGTCGCGCACGCTCTGCGAAATACTGGCGACGCCAGACGTTCCGATGAGGCGAACGATATCGCGCTCCGATACGATGCCGGCGACTGCTCCCTGAGCGTCGACGAGGACGATGGCACCGATCTTTTTGCCCGCGAGTATCTGGATAGCCTCTTCCAGGGTCGCCTCGGGCCGGAGTGTCACGACCTCCCGCCCCTTCTCTTCCAGTATTTGGCGCACCGACATGTCTTCAGCCTCCCCTTCGTGATCACCTGGAAAGGTGAGCCAGAGTTACGCGAACCGCAAGAGGCAAGGCGCGCGTGTCAGCGCACGCGGACGCCCGACAGGGGGTCGAACAGGCGAAATGCCAGGAATCCGAACACGAATCCGCCGAGATGAGCTTCCCAGGCGATGGCGCCTCCGCCGAGCGCACCGCCCACTCCGCTGCCGATCAGCAGGTTGGTCGCGAAAAAGACCCCGATGAAGACAAGGACGGTTCGATTGGCCAACGCATCGGTGATCGACACGATCGGCATGTCGGCCCGCGCCGGGTTGAACCGCGTCCGCTCCCGCCCGCCGAAGGCAAAGCGGCAGGCTCCTCCCATCAACGCCGATACAATTCCCGATGCGCCAATGACCGGTGCGACGAGGGTCGGGTTCAAGACCGAGAAGGCAGCCACCCCCGCGAGCGCACCAGCGCCCGAGAAGGCAACGAACCGAACGGTTCCAAGCCGCCGCGCGACTGGTGTTCCAAAAGCCAGCAGCCATACCGCGTTGACCCCCAGATGCGTCCAATCCCCATGCAGAAACGCATAGGAGAAGGGCGACCAGATATCGGCGCCGGCGGAGCGAAACCCGCAGATTTCATCGAAATCGCCGTAGCATCCGGGAATGAACGCGAAGTCGAGCAGCACATCGGACGCAGCGACCGGACCCAGCACGAAAACTCTGATCGCATGGACAGTCGCGAAAACCGCGATAAGCATCAGGATGATTCCCGGAACGTTGAAGGCCGGCGGATGCGGCCTTCGATCGATGGTCTCGTCCTCCGATTGGCCGGGTTGGTGCGGGTTCACGCTGCGCGCTCCATCTTCATTTCGGGTCTTGTCCGCTTCGGCCGACAATTGCGAGGGTTCTGCATCGGCCCGCCGAACATGGGGCGCAGGACGCGAACTGACACCAACGAAAAAAACCGCCCCATCAACTGGGGCGGCCGAAGGTCTGCGTGACTCTGAACTGGAAAACCAGGGAAGCGCAGGTGGGTGCTGCCAGACAGGATCGAAATCCGTCCTGCGTCATTCGTAAGCCTTCCAGCGCAGTTCGACAAACAGATTTGGATGCGAGAGTTAATACGGGATCTCCGCATCGCAGCACCGAGAATCCTGCACCGATCGTTAAGCTTCCGGCTGTAAAAGTTCCGGTAAGCGCGGTTGTGCGCGACCGTGTCGAAACGACGGTTGAGAGATAATGCAGGCTCAGGCTCAAGCACGGCAGGCGGGATCGGACGAGCGGCGTCGCTTCAATCGTGTCGACGTCAATCTCCTCGGCCGCTTCATGCGCGAGGACCGAACCGAATATCCCTGCCGCGCCGAGAACATGTCCCCTGGGGACGTCGCGATCACAACGGCCATTCATCCATCCCAGGACGAACGGATCATCGTCTACATCGATCATATCGGTCGATTGGAGGGCACGGTGGTTCGCGTTTTCGACGGCGGCTTTGTGCTCATGCTCAAGAGCAGCGAACGCAAGCGGGAGAAGCTCGCCGCCCAGCTGACCTGGTTCGCCAACCGGCATGAGCTCGATCTACCGGAGGATCGGCGCCACGAGCGCGTTGAGCCGCAAAACCCGTTCGTGGACGTGGTCCTCGAAGACGGCCGTCGCTACCAGACCCGGATCATCGATCTGTCGCTGTCCGGCGCCGCCGTGACGAGCAGCGTTCGGCCCGCCGTCGGCTCGCGGATCACGTTGGGCACGACGAAAGGGCGCGTCGTCCGCCACCTCGAAGAGGGATTCGCGATCGAGTTCGCCGCGATGCAGTCGCGCGAGACGATCGAACGCAGCATGCTCTGAGCGTCCCCGGAAAATTGTCCGAGGCCTTTGTCGCTCCATGAGCCGCCGTCGCTGCCAGATCGCCATCTCCAATTGCCCGAACGAAGCTCCCCCGCTGCCACCGGTGGGCTACCAACCTCTCGTGAGCGGACCAATCTCGCCCGATCGGCGGAAAAGCCATAAAACCAGCACCATCTACGTGATCGACCGAGCGGCGCTCTAACGCTCGGATCGAGCACCCGAATTTTCGAAATCGTATTTCACTTTTTTGTCCGATGCTCTGGCCGCACGACCAACGGCCATGAAGGCGCCGCGGTGGTAAACCGCAGCCGACGGCGCTAGGCTCCCTGCCGCGAATGCCAATTGGAGAATGAAAAGCAAAGCAATCCGGCGCGTTCTCAGGATCGGCCGGCGGGGAGGACGACATGAACATGGACCGACGTGCATTTCTATCCGGCAGTGCCGCGCTGGGCGCCGTGCTGGCGATGCCGGGACTCGCGGAGACGCAAGAGATGTCGCTGCCTCCGCAGCCGTCTCGCTATCCCGATGATGCCTGGGTCGTCCTCGACCCGCGCTTTTCCCAGTACATGATCGGCAACACGCCGTTGCAGAGGCAATGGACCGGCGCTCTTTGGGCCGAGGGACCCGCCTGGAACGGCGTCGGCCGCTACGCCGTGTTCAGCGACATTCCCAACAACCGGCAGATGCGCTGGGACGCGGTAACCGAGACGGTGACACCGCTGCGCCACGTCTCCAACTTTTCCAACGGCAACACCTTCGACTTCGAGGGGCGACAGATCAGCTGTGAGCACTCGACCGCCCGGGTCGTGCGCTATGGGCGTGAAGGATCGCCGACGGTGCTGGCCGAAACTTTCGAGGGCAAGCCGCTGAACGCGCCAAACGACGCGGTGGTCCACCCGGATGACGGCGGCATCATCTTCACCGATCCGGGCTATGGCAGCCATTGGTACTACGAAGGCAATGTCCGCGAGCTGGAACTGCCGACCAGCATCTATCACATCGACGCGACCAGCGGTGTCTTGACCAAGCTGACGGACGAGATCTTCAAGCCGAATGGGCTCTGCTTCTCGCCGGACTACCGCATCCTCTACGTCGCGGATTCAGCCGCCACCCACCATCCCGAGCCGGCCCGCATCATCGCCTGGGATGTCGAGGATAACGGTCGCAAGCTGACGAACCGGCGCGAGTTCGCGACGCTGGAAAGCGGGTTCCATGACGGACTGCGCGCCGATGTCGATGGCAATGTCTGGGCAGCGACAGGCTTTGCCGGAGAAGGGCAGGACGGCGTGCAGGTATATGCACCGGATGGCACCAAGATCGGCCAGATCAAGACACCGGAAGGCTGCGCCAATCTCACTTTTGTCGGGGAACAGCGCAACCGGCTGTTCATGACGGCAAGCCAGTCGATCTACACGATCTACACCGCCGCCCAAGGCGCCCATATCGCCTGAGATCGCTCGACCGGCAGCGGCGGCCGGCCATAACGCAATCGAACGATGCCGCGGGGGCCACAGTGCCCCCGCAACGCGCGTCGCCGCAAGCTGGCTGGCAGGCCCCCGTTCGACGCCAGCCGATCGGCGGCGTGGGTGAAGCCTGACTATGGCGCGGCTGCCCTGCCCTTCCTTCCTGACCTGCGTCAATCTTTGCGGATCTCGCCAGCGCCTCTGTCGGCCGGCACATCGTTTATGGTTGACGAAATCCCATTGGTCGGAGAAAAATTCTCTTGAAAAACTTTATGTTACCTAAAGTATAGATCAGGATGAAATCCGATAAAATTTGATATAATTTGCATCACTACATTTTGTTGAGAAGTAAAGCGGATGTGACATTCTCCCTGAACAAACGGGGAAGAAGAAAATGTCAAAATTCATCAGCAAAATGGTGATCGGTCTTGGATTTCTGGCGGCGGCATTTACGGCGACGTCGGCCTCCGCCCAGTCATCGGCCATGATCACCACGGGGATCACGTCGCAGCCGATCGGGCATTATGAATTCTGCAAGCGCTATCCGGGCACCTGTCAGCGGAACGCTGCGGTCGGAGTAGTGAGCCTGACACGGGCGATGTGGGCAAAGCTCGTCGAGGTCAACAACGCTGTCAATTCGTCCATCTTCCCGCGCACTGACCAGGAGATGTATGGTGTCCCGGAAGTCTGGTCATACCCGACGGTTCAGGGTGACTGCGAAGACTACGTGCTGTTGAAGCAATACATGCTCCAGCGCGAAGGGGTGCCCGCCTCGGCGCTGCTGATCACCGTTCTGCGTCAATCGAACGGCGAAGGCCATGCGGTTTTGACGGTCCGCACCGATCAAGGTGATTTCGTGCTCGACAATCTCGACGATCGCGTTCTTGCTTGGAGCGATACGGATTACGAATACTTGAAGCGTCAGTCGGAACGCGATGCCGGAAAATGGCTCGCCATCGCCGACGATCGCAACATTCTGGTCGGTAGTGTCCGCTGAAATCCACGTCCGCGTGACGCAGGAGCAATGGCCTAGGCACTGCACAATATTCCAGCCGCTTTGCCGGTTTTCAAATCCCGGGACACCCAACCGCCAGAGTCGCGTCACGAGCCCCGGCCTCGCCGTTATCCAGGCGAGGTCCTGACAGGCTGCTCAGGCTTCCCCGTCCATGCCTGAACGGTCCAGGAGCCGGCCCTGCTGGAAGGGCCGGCTCCTTTGTTGGCGATCACTGATACGCCCCGTCTCTTGCCTGTGAGGGACGAGCTCGCCAGCTCAGCTGGACGCCGTCGCCCTATTCCAGGTCGATGTCGAGGATCGTCATGGTGAAGTGATACGACAGTTCACCCTCCTCGGTGTCCTTCGCGAGCAACCCGACGAATTCACTGTTGAGATAAACCTCGGCCGAATCGGCACTGCGCGGAAGCGCACGAACCTGAAGGTCCGACCCTTTGAAGCTTTGCCTCAGATAGGCTTCGAGCTTGCGTATTTCGTCAGGCTTCACATCGTTCTCCTGGACCAATTTGGAAGAGCGATAGCTAGGCCTCCGCTCGCAAATTCAATGCTTCGACCCAATCAATCGGTACGGTCGAAGCTCTGATCCATGGCGCGGCCCGGCTCGTCGCAATCGTCTGTCGTGCCAATCACCCGCGCCGGAACGCCGGCCACGGTCGTATGCGGCGGAACAGGCTTGAGGACGACGGAGCCGGACGCGATCTTCGAGCATTTGCCGACAGTGATGTTGCCGAGGATCTTCGCGCCGGCCCCGATCAGGACACCGTATCCGATCTTCGGATGACGATCGCCGAACTCCTTGCCGGTTCCCCCGAGGGTGACGTTCTGGAGAATCGAGACGTTGTCGCCGACGACCGCCGTGAAGCCGATGACGAGCCCGGTGGCGTGATCGAGAAAAATTCCTTTGCCCATCCGGGACGCGGGATGAATGTCCGTCTGGAACACTGCGGACGATCGCGCCTGAAGGTAGAGGGCGAAATCACGCCGCCCTTCGTTCCAGAGCCAGTGCGCGAGCCGATGCGTCTGGATCGCATGGAACCCTTTGAAGTAGAGCAGCGGCTCAATGTAGCGCTCGCAAGCCGGATCACGGTCGAACACCGCCTGGATGTCGGTTCGCAACGTCGCGCTGAAGTCCGTATCGGATTCCAGCATGTCGGCGAAGGCCTGCGCAATCACGATCGCCGGCAGGTCGGGATGATCCAGCCTTTGCGACACGCGGTGGATCAGCGCCGCCTCCAGGCTGCGCTGGTTGAGAATGGTGGCGTAGATGAAGCAGGAGAGAACCGGTTCGCGGTCCGCGACCTCACTGGCTTCCGTGCGCACTTTTGCCCAAATCGGATCGACGGCCTGGATCTTGTCCTGGGCCTGCGGGCTGCTCTTGTTCATGGCGCTCTCCCGAAACGGCGCGTGGGAACCCTCAATGGTCCCCGCATTCGATTACAGATAGGCGCGTTGCCGCCTGAGGAAAAGTCGGCGGGTCCCGCAGCCCCCCGAAGCGATCGTCAGCGCCTCTGCAACGGCTTTGCCCCGCGCCCGGCCGCAAGGCTGTATATAGACCGATAGCGTGTCAGGCGTCTTCGCTCAAAAACCGCAGCACCTCGGCCTTGAACCGACGATCGCCGACGGATTGCATATGGTCGCGGTCCTCGATGGCGAGCACACGCGCATTCGGCATCAGTGCTGCCAACCGATGCGGGGAGCCGGCGATGTCGTCGGTCGTGCCGACGCCGATCAACACCGGCTGGGTAATTCGGCCGACCTCGGCTTCCGTCAGCTCCTTTCGCGACGTCGAGATGCAGGCGGCCAGCGCTTCCTTGTCGCTGTTTGTCCGATCGGCAAAAGCCCGGAACATGCGGCCACGCGGATCTTTGACATCTTCCAGCGAAGGGGCTCGCAGCGCGGCCGCGATGGGGTCCCAGTCGCCCACGCCCTCGACAAGGCCGAAACCCAGGCCGCCGAAGACGACGCGTGCAAAGCGCTCGGATGCGGCAAGCGCTCCAAAGGCCGCGACCCGCGCTCCCATGGAATAGCCGAACACGATGGTGTCGCGGATATCGAGATGGTCGAGCAACGCCACCGCATCGCCGGCCATATTTTGCGGCGTATAAGCCGCCTCATCTGTCGGCTTGGCGCTCTGGCCGTGACCGCGATGATCGAAGGCCACGGCCCGATAGCCAGCGTCGGTCAGCGTCTTGACCCAGCCCGTATCCACCCAGTTGACCCGGGTCGAAGATGCAAAACCGTGCAGGAGCATGACGCTTGGCGCATCACGCTCGCCCGCATCGAGAAAGGCGAGTTCAAGCCCGTCGCTGGTGAAATGATCCATGATGGGGCCAAGCCTCGCATTCGTGTCCCGTTGGCGGCATGAAGTCCGCGAACGTCTGGATAAGCACCAAGTGGCGTCTTCGCCACCCCTGTTCATTCCGTTCGGCCGACACTATGGTCCGCGACGTTGCGAACCATAGTCGAGAGTGAGCCGCGATGGCCGGACACGTGATTCCCCATTTTCAGAACGATTCGGGCTACGACACGATCGAGGTCGGGGTGACCGAGTTCATGTGCTGCGGCGCCAATCCGCCGCACGATCATCCCCATGTCTATCTCGACATGGGCGACGAGAGCGAGATCGTCTGCGGCTACTGCTCGACGCTCTATCGGCTGAACACGGTATTGAAAGCCACGGAAACCAGCCCGTCCGGTTGCGCCTTCGGAGAAAAGGCCGCTTAGGTCCGTGTCCGCGGCCGACCGGACGCGCCCGATCACGATCATTGGAGCGGGAATCGGCGGACTGACGGCGGCGCTGGCGCTGGCGTGTCGTGGTTTCTCGGTGGAGATCTTCGAGCGCTCGTCGCAAATGCAGGAAGTCGGCGCCGGCCTCCAGCTTTCCCCGAACGCGCTGAGAGTTCTTGGCCGGCTCGGGCTCATGAATGACTTGCTGGTCCATGGCACGGACGCTCGCGAAGTGATCCTGCGCCGGGCGTTCACCGGTCGGCCGATCGCCTCGGTCCCCGTCGTCGCCGGTGACGGCATGCCATATGTGTCGATCCACCGGGCCGACCTTCAGACGGTTCTCCTGCGCGCCGTCGACCGTTCCCCAGCGATCACGCTTCGTCTAGGAGCCTCGCTCCAGGCCCTGACCCCCGCACGTGACGGTTTGGATCTCTGGTTTACCTGCGGCGAGGCCCGACACAGGCATCACGCCGGCCTGGTGGTCGGCGCCGATGGCGTACACTCGTCCATCGCGCGCCGGCTGGGGCTTGCCGCGGCCACACCCAGCGGTGCGGTCGCCTGGCGCGGCTGCGTGAGCCGCGCCACCGGCGACGGCGTGACACCGGGCATCGAGGCGTGGCTCGGCCCCCGGCGTCACGCCGTCGCCTATCCGATGTCCGGCGGGCGCGAGACGAACCTCGTCCTCATCGAGCCAATGAAGCGAACGGCCGATGCCGACCCGGCAGGACTTGCCCACCGTTACCGCTCATGGGATCGGCGCCTCACATCGATGATCGCAGCGGCTGGCGAGATGACCGGCTGGCCTTTGAACGTGGTGCCGCCGGACCGCCCTTGGCGCCATCTCGATGATCGGCTCATTTTGATCGGCGATGCGGCCCACGCCATGCTGCCGTATGCCGCACAGGGCGCGGGCATGGCCATCGAGGATGCCGCGGTGCTCGCCGACGCCCTGGCGCGGGCACCGAACCGAAGCGTCGCGTTGGCCCACTACGAAGCCGAGCGGAGGCCCCGCATCGCCAGTGTCCGCCGCCGCGTCGCCTTCCACCAGCGTGTCTATCATCTGCCCTGGCCGCTCAATCTGGCGCGCGACGCGGCACTCTCGTTGCGATCGCCGGACAGTCTTCAGGACGACCTCTCTTGGCTCTATGATTGGCGCCCGCCCGCCGATTCCGACCACCGCGAGACGATTTGACGAAACTCCGAGCGATCTCGGGCGTTGTGCGTGCGTCTGGACAAACTTCGACGCGTTCCTAGCTAGCAGCGATCGGAGTGGACGCCGATTAAAGGTACATGGGAGTGCCGAGGCGTCATCCGGGTCTGCAAGGGACTTATTTCAAAGAAGGTAAAAGATATGCCGAATTTCCAGAGAACCGGCAGGCTATTTGGCGTGGCCGCGCTTGCCGCGTCGACCGCGATCAGCGGACCGATTGCGGCTTATGCGCAGGACGCTGCCGCGTTCCGCGTCGCCCAAGCCGATCCGACCGCCTGCGATCCGGCGGCTGTGGCACCGGATCCAGCAGCGTGCGAACCAGCGCCTGCCGCCGAACCGGCACCTGCTGCGGAGGCTCCGGCCGAACCAGCACCGGCAGAAGCGGCTCCTGTCGAGGAAGCCCCTGCTGAACCTGCCCCGATTGAGGAACCCGCTGCCGAGGCCCCGGCCGAACCAGCCCCCGCCGAAGCCGCACCTGCCGAGGCAGCCCCTGCTGAACCTGCGCCGGTTGAGGAACCCGCTGCCGAGGCCCCGGCCGAACCAGCCCCCGCCGAAGCCGCACCTGCCGAGGCAGCTCCTGCTGAACCAGCGCCGGTTGAGGAACCCGCTGCCGAGGCCCCGGCCGAAACAGCCCCCGCAACGGCGGAGCCTGCACCTGCGCCGGCCGAAGAACCAGCCGCTACGACAGAGCCCGCGCCCGCGCCAGCAACAGCACCGGTCGAAGATCCAAAGCCCGTGTCGGCCGAGATACAGGAAGCTCCTGTCCCCGAAGGCGAGATCAGCGCAAGCGACGCGCGAGTCCAGCAGCTGAGTGAACCAGTCGAGGTTCCGTCGATCACCGCCGAACAAGGCGAGCGCATTGATGCGCCGACGTCTGGAACCTCTCAGACGACGATCAACGACAACAGCACGACCAACAACAGCACCAGCACCACGACGAACAACACCACGGTGAACAATACGACCGTCGTGCAGGAAACGCGGACGGAACTTCCGCCCGGAGCCGAGGTCGTCGAGCGTGTCGGCGATCGTGACATCTTGTCGATCGTCGGAGCCGGCGTCGCTGGCGCGGTGGTCGGTGGCGCCGCCGCTTACTTCATCCGCGGCAATGATGACGACCGTATCGCGGTCGACGCCGAGGAGCGCTACTATGAGCGTCTTTCCGGTGGTCGGACCCGCCAGACCGTGGTTCGGCCAAACGGAATCCAGGTCGTGACGATCACCAACCGGTATGGCGACGTGATCCAGCGCTCCCGGGTTCTGCCGGACGGACGCGAGGTCGTTCTATTCTACGATCCATACCAGGACGGTGCCGAACGCCCGGATTATTATTATGATCCGGCAGCGGATCTCGCTCCTGTCGTTCTGACGATTCCGGAAGACGAATACGTCGTCGACGTGGCGGAGCCGGACGAGGAGCTGTACTATCGCACGATCGTCGCACCGCCGGTCGAGACGGTCGAGCGCATTTACTCGATCGATGAGGTCAAACGCTCGGAGCGCATTCGCGACAAGGTGCGCCGGATCGATCTCAATACGATCAACTTCGCATTCGGCTCCGCCGCGATCGAGCAAAGCGAGGTCGACAATTTGCAGGCGCTGGCCGACGCCATCGCTCGTGTCATCAAGGAAAACCCGGCCGAGACCTTCCTGGTCGAAGGACATACCGACGCGGTGGGCAGCGAAATCGCCAATCTGGCGCTGTCCGATCGGCGGGCGGAGGCTGTCGCCTCTGCGCTGTCCCAGTACTTCGACGTACCGCCGGAGAACTTGATCACGCAGGGCTATGGCGAGCAGAACCTGAAGGTCCAGACGCAATCGGCGAACGCCGAGAACCGGCGCGTCACGCTCCGCCGCATCACCGCGCTGGTGAAACCGGTGGCGACAAGCGCCAAGCGTTAATCAGAAAGGTTCACGCCTTGAAACCACCGGCGGCCTTCGGGCCGCCGGTTTTTTTATGGAGAAGCAGTCGAGAGCGTCAATAGGCTCGGATTCTTACCAACCCGCGGCGATAGGGGCCTATTCGATGGCGCTGAACGGGCTTGTCCGGCCAGGAGCGAGGCGCGGTTCGATGCGGCGCATCGCGCAAGCGGTGCGACGCCGTCCGGCGAGCCCGTCTCGCTTTTCGCCATGCATCGGCGCCAAGGCGTCGGGATTGGCCGGTCGAATGGGCCCCTATCGCCGCAGGTTGGTATCAGTCGTCTTCGTCCGGCGTCCGTTTGGTTTCGGCCGACAAAAAGTCACCGAACGGCGCCAAGGGTTCGACGTAGCTGGCGAACACCTTGATGGCGACCATGACCGGGACGGCAAGGAACATGCCGACAATCCCCCAAATCCAGCCCCAAAGAGCGACCGACAGGAAGACTGCGGCCGCGTTCATCTCCAACCTCCGTCCAACTATTGTTGGTGTTACCAATTGGCCTTCGACGGTCGTGCAGGCAAGGTACAGGAGCACTGGAACGAGGGCTTCGGCCAAGCTGCCGAATTCGGCGAGAGCGATCACCCCGACAATCGCCATGCCGATCAGCGCGCCGATGTAGGGAATGAAGTTGAGCAGCATCGCCAGAGCACCGAAGATCACCGGCGTCGGCATGTCGACCCACCACAACAGCGTCCCGACCGCGATCCCGAGAGAGGCATTGATCATCGTGATGGTGAAGAGATAGCGCGAAAGTTCGCGCTCGATATCGTGCGCGATGTGAAGCGCGCGCTTCTTATCGGCCAGCGTCGGCATCGACCGTATGAGCTTTTGGTAGAACAGGTCACCGGAAGCGAGGAGAAAAAACAAAAACACCAATGTGAAGCCGACCGAAGCCAGCATCTGCGGGACCGCTGTGGTGGCATTGTCGACGAGGCCGGGGTTCTTGACGACAACCTCATCCGGCGCTGACGCGCCGCCGGCTGCATTTTTCGCGGTCTTTTCCATGTTTTCTTGCGCCGAACGAAGGCGCTCGAGACGATTTTGTACCGTGCGCATCTGCGCATCCACCGCGGCGGCATAGCGCGGTGCGTCATTGACGATCTTCGAGATGGGATCGCTCAGCATGTAGAAGCCGAAGAGCAGGGTCATTGTCGCCCCGATGACAAGCACAAAGGCGGAGATCGGCTCCCAAATCTTCAACCGCCGGCGCAAGAAACGTACAACTGGGCTCATCACCAATGCGAACAAGAGCGCGATGACAACCGGTAGGACGAAGCTTGCGGTCAGATACAATCCGCCGAACAGGAGGATGAAGAAAATTCCGATGATCGCCCATCTCGGGCTGGCGGCAATCGCCTGCGCATGGACCAACTCAATCGTAGCGGGAACAGGAGCCGACGAGTGCGCCGCTCTGTTTTCGGGGGTTCGCTCGGACAAATCACCAGCCTTCACGCGAAATGTTCCTCGACGACGCGTGGAGCCGAAGCCCTGATCGGCAAGATCGGTCCGCGCAAGACGTCACATTGCTGTCCCGCGCGGCGTCGCTCGGTATCGAGCGCCGATCATATGCGCGATCAGTCGCTTCGCGTAGCCGTGCCCGCCGATCAGGTCAATGGAGGATTTGCGAGAGGAAGAGCTTGGTGCGCTCGTGTTGCGGATTGGTGAAGAACGGCTCCGGCTCGTTTTGCTCGACGATCTGCCCGGCGTCCATGAAGATCACACGGTTGGCGACCTGGCGCGCAAAGCCCATCTCGTGGGTGACGCACAGCATCGTCATTCCTTCTTCGGCGAGGCCGACCATCACATCGAGCACTTCCTTGATCATTTCCGGGTCGAGCGCCGAGGTCGGCTCGTCGAACAACATGATTTTCGGGCTCATGCAAAGCGACCGGGCGATGGCCACGCGCTGCTGCTGGCCGCCGGAGAGCTGACCGGGGTATTTGTTCGCCTGCTCGGGAATCTTCACCCGTGACAGATAATGCATGGCGACCTCCTCGGCCTTTTTCTTCGGCATCTTGCGCACCCAGATCGGGGCCAGCGTGCAGTTCTCCAGGATCGTCAGATGCGGGAAGAGATTGAAATGCTGGAACACCATTCCAACCTCGCGCCGCACTTCGTCGATCTTCTTCAAATCGTTGGTCAGCTCGATGCCATCGACGACGATACTGCCTTTTTGATGCTCCTCCAGCCGGTTGATGCAGCGGATCATCGTCGATTTACCGGATCCCGACGGGCCGCAGACGACGATGCGTTCCCCGGTGCGAACGGTTAGATTGATGTCGCGGAGCACATGAAACTCCCCGAACCACTTGTTGACGCCCAAGAGTTCGACGGCAATCTCGTCGGAGACCTGGATCGGCGTCGGTTGCGCATTGGTTTCGGTATCGACAGCCATGGTCGTATCCTTAGAGAATCGGAAGATAATATGGACGCGGTTCTGTTTCCCGGCTCGCCGGGGTAATCCACGCGGAAGGCGGCGACGAGCCCGGCGGCGCTAGGGTCGAACCGGACGAAAAAGCGGGCACGCGGCGACCGGAAACCTTACGAGCCAGGGGCTTTCGGGCCAATTCCATCGGGGTCCGTCTTGGCCGTAGCGCCGCTACGACCCGCGCCGACCCCCTCGACCTTAACCAGAAATCCCGCTGGCGGAACGCATTCATATTGTCGTCCGATGCTCTAGCGTGTGTGGCCGGTATCCAGTCGCCGCTCGGTGTAGATCGAGTAGCGCGACATGGAAAAGCAGAACAGCCAATAAATGAACGCGGCGAAGACGAGACCGGTCGCCGGTGTGGAGGGGGTGATCCAGCTTGGATCGTTGAAGCCACGGCGCACCGTCCCGAGCAGGTCGGCAAGGCCGATAATGTAGACCAGGCTGGTATCCTTGAAGAGCCCGATGAAGGTGTTGACGATTCCGGGAATCACTAGTTTCAGGGCCTGCGGCAGGATGATCAGCCGCATCTTCTGCCAATAGGTCAGCGCCATGGCATCGGCGCCCTCATACTGACCTTTCGGTATGGCCTGGAGGCCGCCGCGGATCACTTCCGCCATATAGGCAGCCGAGAACAGCGCCACGCCCACGAGCGCCCGCAAGAGCTGATTGAAGCTGACGCCCTCGGGCAGGAACAGCGGCAGCATGAAATTCGCCATGAACAGCACGGTGATCAGCGGCACGCCGCGCCAGAATTCGATGAAGATCACCGAGAACAGCCGCACCGCCGGCATGTCCGAACGCCGACCGAGGGCGAGAATGATGCCCAGCGGCAGCGAGGCGGCGATACCGCTCAGCGCGACGACGAGGGTCAGCATCAGGCCGCCCCACAGATTGGTCGGCACCGGCCGCAAGCCAAAATTGGCGGTCATCACGAAGACGAAGAGAACGACCGCGACAACCGGCATCAGCAGACGTATCCGACTGATCTCTTGCGAACGAAATCCGCTGGCCACGGCCAGTGCAATCGCGCCAAGACTCGCCAGGAACGCGACGAGGGACGGCGTCGAGAACCGCAGATCAAGGAAATCGACCGAGGCACCGCTGACGATGTTCGATAAAAGCAGCGCCAACAGGCTGAACAGCGCCAACCCGACGGCGGTCTTCATCAGGCTCCCGAAACCGACCTCCGGGCGCGACACCACGTCGCTGATCGTTATGGCGGCGGCGATCAATAGCAGCAGAGTTACCCCGCCACCGGAAAACGAGAACCGACCGCCAGTGAGGAGGATCAGCGTCACCACAGGATAGACCGCGAACAGCAAGATCGCATTGATCCGCTTGAACGGAATACGCGGTATGGCGATTCCGGCAACGAGCACGATTAACATGACCACCGACAAGTCGATCCGCCAGCGCGCTCCGAACGGATAGACGCCGTACATGAACTGGCTGAATTTCGCCCCGACAAAGGCCCAGCATGCGCCCCCCTCCCCGAGGCAGGCTTCCCGGTCGCTTCCCGCAAAGGTCGCGTCGATCCAGGCCCAGTTGACGATGTTCCACGCCCCCCAGACGATGATCAATCCTGCAAGGATGCTCAACACCGAATCGAGCGGCGTGGCGAAGAGGTTTCGGCGGGTCGTTCCGATGATGCCCCTCTCGCTCGGCGGAGGTGGCAGTTGCTGCTTCTCTTCGGTCGCGACGAAGCGGGCGACTTGTTCTTCCATGGTCCTACGCGCCCTTCATCAACGCTCGACGAGCGCCATTTTCGAGTTGAACCAGTTCATCAGCAGCGAAACCGTGATGCTGATTCCCAGATAGACGACCATCCAGATGACCACGATCTCGATCGACTGCCCAGACTGGTTGAGGACCGTCGAGCCGACCGCGACAAGCTCCGGATAGCCGATCGCCAGGCCAAGGGAGGAGTTCTTGGTCAGGTTGAGGTACTGGCTGGTCAGCGGCGGAATGATCACCCGGAAAGCCTGAGGCACAACGACCAGTCGCAGCAATTGCCCGCGCTTCAGGCCAAGCGCCGCCGCCGCCTCGGTCTGCCCTTTGGAGACCGAGAGGATGCCCGCGCGCACGATCTCCGCGATGAAGGCGGCTGTATAGATCGACAGCGCCAGCAACAGCGCGATGAATTCCGGCCGGAGCTGGAAACCGCCGGCCAGGTTGAACCGGCTCGCTTCTGGAAACTCCAGCGCGGCCGGCACTCCCGTCGCCAGGAACACGAGGATCGGCAGCCCGACGATCATCCCGATCGCGGGCCAAAGCACAGGCGTGCGCTCACCGGTGGCCAATTGCTTCTTCCGGCTGTAACGGGCGAACCACATCGTGGCCAGGATGCCGACCAGGAAAGCCGCGAACGCAGCCCAGGCAAGCGGCTGAAACAGCACGCTCGGCGTCTGCAGGCCGCGATTGGTGAGATAGACCCCGATCGGACTTTCCGCGAGCCCGCGCGGTCCGCTCAGAACAGACAGAACCCCAAAATACCAGAACAGGATGACCAGCAGCGGCGGAATATTGCGGAACGTCTCGACATAGATGGTCGAGAGCGTGCGGATGAGGAAATTGTGCGACAACCTCCCGATTCCGACCAGGAAGCCGATGATCGTCGCCAAAATGACGCCGCTCGCCGCGATAATCAACGTGTTGGCGATGCCGACCAGGATCGCTTGCCCATAGGTGGAATTGCTGGAGTACGCGATCGGCGTCTGGGCGATGTCGAATCCGGACCGGGACTCCAGGAATCCAAAGCCGGATCCAATGTTCGCCGCAGCGAGGTTCTGCGCGGTGTTGTCGATGATCCACCAGGCGAATGCCACCAGACCGACGACCAAGAGGACCTGGATCACGATACTGCGGACGGTCGGATTGGTCAGAAGCGAGTCACCGCCACGCTCGCGTGACGACGAATAGATGTCGGCGGTCATTTCGGGTTCCCAGGCGGTGCATAATCTGGCTCCCGCCACCCAATGGGCGGCGAGCATCAAGGCCGGTTGGAACGGACGCCAAAAAGGCGCCCGCTCCATTCTTATCGATCAGCGGATCGGCATGCCGTACTGCAGACCACCCTTGGTCCAGAGGGCATTCTGCCCACGCTGGATCTTAAGCGGCGTGTCGACGCCGATGTTGCGTTCGAAGATCTCACCGTAGTTGCCAACAGCCTTGATGATGTTAACCACCCAATCCTGCGACAGGCCGATCGACTCGCCAAAATTGTTGTCCTTGCCGAGCAGCCGCCGGATCTCCGGATTTTCCGACTCCGTCATCTCGTCGACATTCGCCTGGGTGACGCCCAGCTCTTCGGCATTGAGAAGCGCGTAATGCGTCCACTTCACGACGTTGAACCACTCGGCGTCGCCCTGGCGCACGGCGGGTCCGAGCGGCTCCTTGGAGACGATTTCCGGCAGAATCGCGTGATCGTCCGGGCTGCCCATTTCGAGACGAGAGGCGGCAAGACCGGACGCATCCGTCGTCAGCACGTCGCAACGACCGCTGTCATAGGCGGAGTTCACGTCCGACTGCGATTCGATGACGACCGGATTGTACTCCATGTTGTTGGTCCGGAAGAAATCCGCCAGATTGAGTTCGGTGGTCGTGCCGCTCTGGACACAGACGGTCGCACCGGAGAGCTCCAGCGCCGAGCTGACATTGAGCTCCTTCTTCACCATGAAGCCCTGGCCGTCATAGTAATTGACGCCCGCAAACGTCAGGCCGAGCGTGGTGTCCCGGTCCATGGTCCAGGTGGTGTTGCGGGCCAGAACGTCGACTTCGCTGTTCTGGAGCGCCGGAAAGCGCTGCACGGCCGACAACGGCGAGTATTGAACCTTGCTGGGATCCCCGAATACGGCGGCGGCGATCGCCTTGCAGTAGTCGACGTCCAAGCCTTGCCATTCGCCTTGGTCGTTCTGCGAGGCGAAGCCCGGCAGGCCCGTATTCACGCCGCATTTCAGAGCGTCGCGATCCTTTACCGTCTGAAGGGTCTGCGCCGAGGCGCCCCCAGCTGTCAGGCCGGCTATCGAGAGACCGAGCACCGCGGTCAGAAGCTTCAATTTCATCAGGATACCTTCCCGGTTGGGTTTTGGGTATGACATTATTGGCAAACGAAGTACCCAGTCCGATGCGGCACATCGCGGCCTCGGGACAAAGTCCTTCATTTCACACGGCAATCACATGGCATAAAAATGTACAGGTCAAGCAGTTGGCGCTTTTTCCCCATCGCTTTCCGCAATATGTCCGATCAGTCGTCTTGAATACAATCAGAAAGCCGAACAATTGAGCAGCGACAACTCCCCCCAGCAACGGCAGAACGGCATCAACACGCGTTTGACGCACGGACCTTTCGATCCGCAGTCCCAGCATGGTTTCGTGAACCCACCGGTGGTCCATGGCTCGACCGTCCTCTTTCCGTCGACGGAGAGCCTCAAAAACAGAATTCGCGCGCCGTTTACATACGGCCTGTGGGGCACGCCGACCACAAAGGCACTGGAAGACGCTTTGTCTGAATTGGAAGGGGCGGCCGGGACGATCCTGCTGCCGTCCGGCCTCGCCGCCGTCACCGTTCCGTTGCTCGCCTATCTGTCGAGCGGCGACCACTGTCTCGTGGTGGATTCGGTCTATTATCCGACCCGTCGTTTCTGCGACGGAACCCTGTCGCGCATGGGCGTCGATGTGGAGTATTTCGATCCGCATATTGGCGAGGGCATCGCCGGGCTAATTCGGCCTGAAACGAAAGTCGTCTTCCTCGAGGCGCCGGGGTCGAACACTTTCGAGATCATGGATGTCCGGGCCGTCTGCGATGCCGCCCACGCCGGCGGGGCGGTCACCATGATGGACAATACCTGGGCGACGCCGCTGTTCTTCAAGCCGCTTGATCACGGCGTCGATCTGTCGATTCATGCCCTGACGAAATATCCGGGCGGTCATTCCGATCTGATGATGGGCAGCGTATCGGCGACCAAGGCCACATACGGGCAGCTCCGCGACACCCAGATGCAGATCGGCGTCAACGGGGCGCCCGACGACGTCTACCTCGTCCTGCGCGGCCTGAAGACGATGGGCATCCGCCTGGAACGCCATCAGGCCTCGGCGCTGGCCCTCGCCGAATGGCTGGAAAGCCGGGAGGACGTGAGCGAGGTGCTTCACCCCGCCCTTCCCTCGTTTCCCTGCCATGCGCTGTGGCGGCGTCAGTTCAGCGGCGCCAGCGGCCTGTTCGCTTTCGTGTTGAAGGGCGACGCGCGGAAGGCGGCGGCCTTCCTCGACGGGCTACGGCTGTTCGGTCTCGGCTATTCCTGGGGCGGGCACGAAAGCCTCGCGGTTCCGGTCGATTTAAACGACCGAACCATTGCCAAGGGACCCGGCGGCGGCGCGCTCATTCGGCTTCAGGTGGGGCTGGAAGATGTCGCCGATCTCAGGGCTGATCTGGAAGCCGGGCTAGTGGCCGCAAATACGCTTTAAGACATCCCTCGCGGTGGAGTCGCGCGAAAGACCGCCCGAGCGCAATCACGCAGCACCTCCGGGCCGAAACTGTCACCCATCTCTTAGGTACGCTCTGTTACCGTGTCTCCGGGTCGGACAAGGATGATGATGGTGACCCCGGCAGGATTCGAACCTGCGACCATCGGCTTAGAAGGCCGGTGCTCTATCCACTGAGCTACGGGGCCGGCGTGACCGAAAGGTCATGCAAACCGAGCGATGCCCCAATCCCGAACGCCAGTGCGTCAATGAGTCCAAGGCTGATTTCGGTCGTACCGGAAGTTGTCCGCATAAGCCACTTTGGAGCGCTTTGCGAGGTGGGGTTCTTCGACCCGGAACGGAATATCGTTGCGCTCGGCATATTCGATCGCCAGCTCTTTCGTGGCGAAGGAGAGCCGAAGCTGGGAATTCATGTCGCCCGATGACGTATAGCCCATCAGCGGCTCGATGCGCTTAGGCTCCTCCGGCTCATAGACGAGGACCCAGTCGCGGGTCTTGGCCTTGCCGGACTGCATGGCAGTTCGGGAGGGACGGTAGATTCTCGCAACCATCGTGGCCTCGTCGGGAGCGCGGGATTCGCGTCGAAGTACGGACGGATCGTGATGGTCGGAGCGGCAGGATTCGAACCTGCGACCCTCTGGTCCCAAACCAGATGCGCTACCAGGCTGCGCTACGCTCCGGATGCCATGATCCGCCTGTGGACGGGGGTTTGCAGGGCTTGCCCGCCGAAGTCAAGGCCAATGCGTGGCATAGCTGCGCGCGCAGCGTTCGCCGCCGCCGACGACGGACGTCAAAACCCTCATATTCGGCCACCGCGGCCGCCGTCCCGCGCGTGAATTCATCCCTTGAATGCGCCGCGAGCCCATCATTCGGTCACGATGCCGGTATGATCTCGTGCTTGAGCCGGTCCCCGACTCGCGCGCCGTAACGCGCCGCCTCCCCACCGTTCAATTCCAATACGTATTTGACCGGTCCGCCAGAGGGAATCAGATCGAGCGACAAGGGTTGTGCGTTCGTCTTGATATGGGTGACCGCGCCAGCCTCGTCGAGGAACAGCATATCGAGGGGGATGAGCGTGTTCTTCATCCACATGGTCACCGGCCGAACCGGATCGAAGGAGAACAGCATGCCTTGGCCCGCCGGCATGGACTCGCGATTCATCAGGCCGACTTCGCGGTCATTTGGTGTCAGCGCGAGCTCGACAGCAATCTCATGCTCGCCAGAGCCGGTGACCAGCGTCGCGGACGACAAGTCGTCCCCCGCCAGGGCGAAATAGGCCGTTGCCAGGAAAGCGAAGACCGCGAATCCCGACACAATGAATGGTTTGCGAAACATCATGGCCGAGACCCCGCGGTCAGTGGGATGATGGCTGGACGGGTCCGGTCCCAGGATGGATTTCGGCGGCCATCAGACCCTTCGCGCCGTCGCCGAACCGCACCAGCACCTCCTGTCCGGGGCGCAGCTCCATCATACCATAGCGGCGCAGGGTTTCCATGTGGATGAAAATATCCTCCGTCCCCTCGCCCTGGGTCAGGAACCCGTAGCCCTTGGTGCGATTAAACCATTTCACCACCGCGCGGACAAGATCGCTGCTCGGCACCACAGTGACGTGGGTGCGCGACGGCGGCAACTGCGACGGATGAACAGCCGTCGATTGATCCATGGAAAGGATGCGAAATGCCTGAAGGCCACGCTCGCCTTTTTGCACTTCGCAGACGAGACGCGCTCCCTCGATGGCAGTCGTGTAGCCGTCGCGGCGAAGACAGGTCACATGCAACAGGATGTCGGCACCCTGATCATCGGGAACGATGAATCCGAACCCCTTGGCCACGTCGAACCATTTGATATGGCCGGACACAACGGTCAGTTGGACGTCGCTGCCGTCCGATGATTCGCCCTCGCCATGCACGTCTGCAGAGGTTCTCTCCGGCATTCGGGGGTCCCGCTTCTTACGCCAACCGAATCGGCACAGTTAAGCATAGCATTAACCCTCCGGTTTCGAGCAAGAGCAACTACGGCATTTGTGCGAAAATGCGTCCTCTTGCACACAGGTTTCGGCGATCTTGGTGGTTTTGCAAGTTCTGGTGAAAGTGACGTCTCCTCCCGTCTTCGCGCGGCCATGCCCGATCGAATCCCAGCGTTCGCCGGGCGGTATGGCGCCGGGCTTGCGCCATGAGTTGCCGGTCTGGAAACGAGGTTTGCCGCCACGATCGCTTTGTCGGCGGCTGGGGGTTGGCCGTTGGGAACCGCGCCCTAACGTCTCTCCCACCTCATCAATGGAGACATCCCCATGCGCTATCTGCACACGATGGTCCGCGTCAGCGACGTCGACCAGTCGCTCGATTTCTACTGCAACAAGCTGGGGCTCGTGGAGACGCGTCGCGTCGAGAATGAAAAGGGACGGTTCACGCTGATTTTCCTCGCGGCTCCCGACGACCTTCCCGGCGCCAGGGAAACCAAGGCCCCACTGATGGAACTGACCTATAATTGGGACCCGGAGAGCTACGACGGCGGGCGCAATTTCGGCCATCTCGCCTTCGAGGTCCATGATATTTACGCGACCTGCCAAGACCTGATGGACAAGGGCGTGACGATCAACCGGCCGCCGCGCGACGGCTACATGGCGTTCATCAAATCCCCCGACGATATTTCCTTCGAACTTCTTCAAAAGGGCGGAGCCAAGGCGGCGGCCGAGCCGTGGGCCTCGATGCCGAACACCGGCAGCTGGTAGAATTGCCCCGAGCTGACGTCGGCGGCCACGGGCCGTCGGCGATCATCGTGCTGCCGCATTCTGGCCATATGCGCCGAAATAGGTTTTAGTAGCCAGGCTTCGATGCCGATTGTCCTGATGCAGGCAGTCGGCGGGGGATGTAACGACGAAGCTTGCGACGTCTGCCGCCTCGGCGGTGGCTCGAAAAGGCGGACCATAGGGCCCGCCATTGAGAGGGTGGATAATTTTGACGACGCATATCCGGACCGTGCGCCGCTGGCCGCTGCGGCGGCATATTCTGGCGGCGGCGGTGCTCGCGACCCTACCGCTGGTGGGCGCATGCGTTTCGGCGCTCGACGATACGACAGCGTTCGGCTTTGCCGGCACGGTGCCATCCGAGGACATCTTGGCCGCCGGGCAGCAGAGCGAAACCGACCAGGCTGCCATCGACGATGAGGTTTCGGCCAGCGCCATGGCAGATGCTTCATCGATCAGCGAGGAACCGAAGACCGCAGGCTTGGCCGAAGCCCCTCCCCCTGCTTCCTCCCGCATGCTCGACGCCGGCGACAAGGCGATTGCCGCTTACGCGGGCGGAAGCGTCAGCGAAGGCGACAGGACGACGTCAGCCGAAGGCGGCCGCGAGGCGGACCGCTCGCTCTTCGCGTCGCTTTTTGCCCGCTCCGCAGCGCGCACGCCGATCGCCAACGCCGAAAAAGGCAAGAGCCGCCGGGTCGTTCTGCAACGCGACGGCGCCCCAAGCTCGGGCGGCGGCGATGCCCTGCCCGGGGTCGATCCGTCCTCGCTGTTCGAGATCGGCCAGCGCGCGTCAGCGGACGACGAGGAGATCCTCGAAGAGGCCAGCGGCAGCTATCAGGTCGCCTCGCTCACGGGGCTTGCCCGGATTGCTCCTAACGGGCTTCTCGTCCAGCGCGAGAGCGTCCAGACAGACTGCTTCCCCGCGAAATTGGTCGGAACCCTGCGGGCGGTCGAGCGTCGCTTCGGCAAGAAGATCGTCGTCACCTCCGGCTACCGCAGCCCAAAACATAACCGTCGCGTCAACGGCGCCCGCCGCTCGCAGCACATGGGCTGCAAAGCGGCCGACATCGTCGTGCCGGATGTCGACCGGTTCGCCGTCGCGGCGTTTGTGCGGTCGCTGCCGGGCCGTGGCGGCGTAGGCACCTACTGCCACACCGCGGCGATCCACGTCGACGTCGGCCCCAAACGCGATTGGAATTGGCGCTGCCGTAGCCGCAAGTGAAGCTGAGTGACCCTATCCGACAACGCAACGCTGTCGGATTTCAAGTCGTCGTCCGGCGCAAAAGCGCGGGTGTTCGTGCTTGGCTGAAATGCTTCACCGCCTGTGTGTGAAAAACCCTGTCCGGACGTCTTGCGATCCCCAACGAACCCCCGTATACACCCCGTCGCCGCGCCCATCGTCTAGCGGTCTAGGACGCCGCCCTTTCACGGCGGAAACACGGGTTCGATTCCCGTTGGGCGTACCAGCCTCCGTCTTTCGGACGCTGCTCTTCGGGAATAACAATCACTTACTACCGCTAAACCAACTTGCCTGTCAGGCCGTTGCCAAACATCATGTGCAACATGGCGGAAGCAAGCCGTTGGGGACCATCACCTCAGCGACATACGCAAGACCGTCGCAACCTTCGCGGCGCATACCGGTGTTCGCGCCCCAGAGCCAGCCGTGTTCGCGCTTTGGTTGGCTCGGGAGGTTTTCGTTCCGTCGGGTACGGCAGCAAGTGGATTGCACCGGCTTGGCGCAGCGTTCGGTCGGGCGTGTCGTGCGGCGTGGCTCGATCGGCTTGGACCGACAGCGGCGACACTGCTACCTCGCGGCCACCCTTTCGCCGCGTGCGCCGCCGTGCACCGCAATGACGCGGTCGGCGTCGCGACCGTAAACCTCCTCATAGTGGTCGAAGGCGCTTTCGAACCATCCGATGCCCTGGGTCGCCGATCGGAGCGCCTGCCCCAGTTCCTCCAGCGCGACGGCGGGAAGTCGCGCACGCAGCAGGTCCCAGCCGCGTGCGTCCGGATTCGGTTCAAAGCCCAGCACGCGCCCCTTCAGCGACGAGATCATCGCGACAAGCGCGCCGGTATAAAGCGCGGGCGCGTGGATCACCACCTCATGGATCGGCTGCAGCAGCATCGGGGCCGCCTCCGCCAGCGCCTCCGCGACCGCCGCTCGACCCGCCGCGCGAAAGGCGAAGTCCGAGCTGTCCACCGCATGGTATTGCCCATCGGTCAGCGTCACGGCGATGTCGACCACGGGAAACCCGAGCGGCCCCGACGCCAGCGCGTCCCGTGCTCCCGCCTCGATCGAAGGGATGTAGTTTCGCGGCACGGCGCCGCCCTTCACTGTCTCGTCGAAGCTGAAGCCGCCACCCCGCCGGTTTGGCCGCACGGTCAATTTGACGTCGGCGAACTGCCCGGCGCCGCCGGTCTGCTTGCGATGACGATGGTGGATGCTGGCCGGTCGGCTGATCGTTTCGCGCCAGACGCCGTCGGGCGCGTGATCCGAGGCCTTCACGCCGAATTCCTCGGCCAGCATGCCGAGAACGCGGCGAAGGTGCATCGGCCCCTGGAGATGCACGACAAGCGCGCCCGTCGCCCCCTCCTGGCTCACCGCCAAGCCCGGATCGTCCTCGGCGATGCGGGTAAGGGCCAGGGAAAGCTTCGCTTGGTCGCGATCGTTCTCTGGCGCCAGGCTGCGCACGAACATCGGATCGGGTGAGCAGGCCCAGGCGGGCGGATCGCCGCTCCGGTCGGCGAAGAGCAGCCTTGTAGCGGCAAGGTGATCCGACTTGAGCGCCAGGGCGATGCCGCCGGCGGGCAGCGGCGACGGCGCCAGCTTGCCCGTCCCGACCTCCATGAGCGCCCCCAGATTTCCACCGGCGAGCGAGGACCCGGCGCTCACCCCTTCGACGAGCGCCCGAAGAATTTTCTCCTTGCCGAGATGCTTCCGGTACTGGGCGTGAAACGTGACGGCCATCGGACCAGCCTCCCCCGCTTCCGATCCATCGGTTAATCGCTGACGCAGCACATCAACGGAAGGGGCCTCATGGCGCAGTAGCTTCATCAGCCGGACGACGCCGGCACCATGCAGGGCGGAACCGATCAGCGCCGGGTTCGCGCGGTTCTCGGCCAGAGCCCGGCAGCAGATCGCATAGAGGGCGCCCGTCGCCGGTTCCCGATCCTCCACGATCTCCTCGAGCAACCAATCGTCGAACTCGGATAAGTGCTCCAGCAGTTCCGCCCGCGCCTCATGCTCACGCGCCACGGCACTCTCGGGAACCTCGACCAGAGCGGACGGCCCTCCCTCCTGGTAGCGCCAGGCGCGCTCGGAGACGAGATCCACCGCACCGACGACGTTCTCGCCGTCGCGGATCGGGATCTGGCGAAGCACGATCGGATGACCGCAATAGTCCTGCAGCCCGGCAATGACGTCGCGCAGTCGGACGCGGGTTTCATCGATCCGGTTGACGAAGACAAGGCAGGGCGTGCCCGATGCCTCGACTGCCCGGAAGAACGGCGCCGTAAGCACGGCGGTTTCGGGATCGGGTGACACGACGATCACCGCCGCATCGCTCGCCAACAAGGCCGCGCGCGCTTGCGGCAGGGTTTCGATGTCCCCCGGGCAGTCGATCGCGCACCAAGGCTCGTCCATGAAGCCGAAGCTGACAATGCCGAGACCGTCACGGGTCTCGAGGCGCTCGCCCGAGGCTTGGGACCCCGCGAGCCGATTGACGAGTGTGGTTTTCCCGGCACCAGCCGGACCGAGAACCGTGAAGCACCGCATGATCGGCTCCTTTCCGCGTCGCACTCGCGGCGTTCGGGCGCCCCGCGTCGGGGCGACCGCGGCGAGTTCTAGGCAGAATGTCGCAAAACGGAGCCGCCGTCGATCTTGTCGGTGAAAAGCACACCCCTGAGCGGTTCTTTCTCAAAGCGTTCATTGATGAGACATTGCGGGCGCCGAACCAGGGAGCAACGCCGTGGAAGCCGCCGACCCCTTCGATCTCGGGCGCTTCGTAAGGGCTCAGGCGCCGGTCTTCGACACTGTCGTCGACGAACTGAGGGCCGGTCAAAAGCGCGGCCACTGGATGTGGTTCATCTTCCCGCAATTGCGCGGCCTGGGACGTTCGTCGATGGCTGAATTCTACGGCATCGGCTCGCTCGACGAGGCACGCGCCTATCTGGCCGATCCTGTCCTCGGACCACGGCTGGTCCTTTGCACGCGAACGGTGCTCGCAGTGCTGGACCGGACCCTCAACGCCATCTTCGGCTCACCGGACGACATGAAATTCTGCTCCTCCATGACCCTGTTCGCACAGGCCGCGCAAGCGGAGGAAAGTCCGTTCGTCCTGGCGCTCGAACGCTATTGCGATGGAAGGATGGACGAAAAGACGCTGGCGCGGTTGGCGGCGGCCGGGGCATAGGTCGCGACGGCGCGAGTCGGTTTCGGTGTTATGCTTCACCGCTCCGCAAGGACGCACGGCCTCGCGGAGCGGCTTGGCGTTGGACTTAGTCGTAGAGAACCGCCGCGAACTCCGGATCGTCGATGGTCGCCTTGTCATAGTAGAAGAAGCCGGTGTCGATATTCTTCTCGACCGTCTCGCCCTTGGCGGCGGCGACGGCCGCCTTCACCGTCTCGTAGCCGATGCCGACCGGATTCTGGGTAATCGCACCCGCCATCGATCCGTCGCGCACGGCCTCTTTCTGAGCCGCGCCGGAATCGTACCCGATCACCACGACCTCGTCACGGCCCATTTCGCGCTTGCCGTTGAGAACCCCGATGGCCGAGCCCTCATTGGCGCCGAAGATGCCGGCGAGGTCGGGATTGGCCTGCAGCATCGCCTTGGTGATCTCGGTCGACTCGAGCTGGTCGCCGCCACCGTACTGGACGTCGACGATCTCGATGTCGGGATGCGCCTCCTTGATCCGGTTGCTGAAGCCCTCGACGCGGTCGATACCGGTGCGGCTGGTCTGATCGTGCGCGACGACGGCGACCTTGCCCTTGCCGCCGATCAGCTCCGCCATCTTGTCGGCCGCGAGGGCCGCGGCGGCGACGTTGTCGGTCGATGCGGTCGCCATCGGAATGTCGCTGTCGACGCCGGAGTCGAACGCGATGACGGGAATGCCGGCATCCTTCGCCTGTTGCAGGAGCGGAATCGCGGCCTGGCTGTCGAGTGCCGCAAAGCCGATCGCGTCCGGCTTCTTTGCCAGCGACGCCGACAGCATGTCGATCTGGCGGTCGACCATGGTTTCGTTGTCCGGCCCCTCGAAGCTGACCTCGACGCCAAGCTCTTCGGCCGCCTTGTCGGCGCCGGCCTTGACCGCCTGCCAGAACTGGTGCTGGAAGCCCTTCGAGATGAGCGGCACATACATCTTTTCCTGCGCCGTGGCTGCTCCGCCTGCGGCTAAGAGGGCAGCAGCGCTGATCGCGCCGAGAATGACTCGTCTGGTGAACATGATTTTTCCTCCGGGTTGCGTTTGCTTGCTGGGTGATGTTGTCGGGGCGCGGTTCGCCCTCTTGGTTGTTGTCGACTTCGCTATATCCGCCGACGACGCATCATGTCGGCATAGACCGCCAGGATGATGATCGCGCCGGTGACCACCGTCTGCCATTCCTGCGCCACCGACAGGATGCGCAGGCCGTTGGTGAGGACGGCCATGATCAGCGCGCCGATCAGCGTGCCGAGGATGGTACCGCGCCCACCCGAGAGCGACGTGCCGCCGATCACGACGGCGGCGATCGCCTCCAGTTCGTAGCCGAGGCCGAGCGCCGGCTGGGCCGAGTTGAGACGCGAAGCGATGAGCAGCCCGGCGATGCCGCAGATAGCGCCGGAAAGTGCATAGATCGCCATCTTCCAGGCATCGGTGTTGACGCCCGACAGTCGAACCGACTCCTCGTTCGAGCCGAGCGCGAAGGTGTAGCGGCCGAGAACCGTCCGCTCCAGTATGTAGCTGACGGAGAAGGCGGTCAGGAACAGGATCAGCACACCGTTCGGGATCGGAAGAGCGGGAATAAGGTCGCCGATCAGCGAACCGCGGGAGATTTCGGTGAAGCCCGGCGTATCGTTGAAATAGATCGGCCGGGTCCCCGAGATCACCAGGGAAAGCCCCTTCAGCATCAGCATCATGCCGAGCGTGGCGATGAAGGGGGGAATCTTCATCTTGGCGACGAAGGTGCCGGAGAGGAGTCCGCAGAGCGCACCGGCGCCGATCGCGGCGATGATGCCAAACGGCAGCGGCAGGCCCCAATAGGTCAGCACCACGCCGGCGATGACGGCGCAAAACGTCATCAGCGTACCGACGGAGAGATCGATGCCACCGGTGATGATGACCAGCGTGACTCCGACCGCCAGAACGCCGTTGACCGAGGTCGCCTGCAGGATGGCAATGATGTTGGTCATCTGCATGAAATTCGGCGAGGCGAGCGAAAAGCCGATGAGGAGCAGAACCAGACTTGCGAAGGCCAGCAGCTTTTGATGCGCGCCGGTATTCAGAAGGCGGGCGGCAAGGCCCGGCCGCGCGGCGTCGACCGTGGTCATGCGTGTTCTCCCACTGGTTCCATCGCGCTCTCACGCATCGTCGCGAGACGCATCACATCTTCCTGGCTGGTACCGGAACCGCCTTGCAGGATGCCGGTCAACCGACCCTCGCACATCACCGCGATCCGGTGGCTGAGCCGCAGCACCTCGGGCAATTCGGACGAGATGACGATGATCGCGCGCCCTTGTTCGGCAAGGCTGTTCAGGAGCTTGTAGATCTCGCTCTTGGCGCCGACATCGATGCCGCGTGTCGGCTCGTCGAAAATCAGGATGTCGCAATCGCGCAGCAGCCATTTGGCGATGACAACCTTCTGCTGGTTGCCGCCGGACAGAAGCCGCACCTCCTGCTTATCGGACGGGGTGCGGATGCCGAGTTGGTCGATGTAGCTTCGCGCGGCCTCCCCCATGCCGTTCTCGTCGAGCATGCCGGCGCGGCTGGTGAATCGATCGAGGCTCGCCATGGCGACGTTAGCCCGCACGTCCATGGACACCGCCAGCCCGAAATGCTTGCGATCCTCGGAGAGGTAGCCGATCCCCGCTTTGACGGCGTCGGCCGGACTGCGAATTGAACACGTCCGCCCATGCACCAGAATGTCGCCGGAATCGCGCGGATCGGCGCCGAAGATCGCCCGCGCCACCTCGGTGCGACCGGCGCCCATCAGTCCCGCGAAACCAAGGATCTCACCCTTCTTCACGGCAAAGCTGACGTCGCGAATCTCCCGGCCGCGGCTGAGCCCGCGCACTTCCAGTGCCGTTTCGGCGCCGGACAAATCCGGCTGTGCCGCCGCCCCGTCGCTGAGGGCGCGGCCGACCATCATCGCGATGATCCGAGTGACCGGCGTGTCGGCGGCGGAAACGGTTCCGACCGTCTCGCCATCGCGCATCACCGTCACCCGGTCGGCGATCCGCTTCAACTCGTCCATCTTGTGCGAGATGTAGACGATGCCGACACCTTCGGTCTTCAACCGCCGGATGATGATGAACAACTCCTCGATCTCGGCATCGTTGAGCGCCGCCGTCGGCTCGTCCATGATCAGGATGCGCGAGCGAAAGGACAGCGCCTTGGCGATTTCGACCATCTGCTGCTTGGCGATGGTGAGCCGCTCGACCTTGGTGCGCGGGTCGAGCTTGAGATTCATCCCGGCGAAGATGTCGGCGGCCTGCCGGTTCAGCGCCGCTTCGTCGAGCCGGCCGAAGCGGCGGCGCGGCTCGCGCCCGATGAAGATGTTCTGGGCGATCGTCAAATCGTTCATCAGGCTGAGTTCCTGATGGATGATGCCGATGCCCAGGTCCTGCGCCGCGCGCGGACCGCCGATCTCGACCGCGTTGCCCTCGACTACGATCTCACCGCTGTCCCTCGGGTAGATCCCGGAGAGGATCTTCATCAGCGTCGACTTGCCGGCGCCGTTCTCGCCCATCACGGCATGAACCTCGCCCGGCAGAATCTCGAGATGCACGTCCTTCAGGGCATGCACGCCGGGGAAGCGCTTTTCGATTCCGGTCATCTGGACCAGCGCGATCATGCGGCGGCCTCCCCAAGCCCGTAGAAGGTCACGGCGTTGTCACCGAGAATGGCGGCCCGCTCGTCGGGCGAAAGCGGCTCGAGCAGCGCGTCGGTGATCCGAACCCATCCTTCGTGCGGCGCGGCCAAGGTCAGCACCGGCCAATCCGAGCCCCAGATCAGGCGCTGGGGGCCGAACCAGCCAAGCAGCTTCTCGACCACCGGGCGCAGCATGGCGAGCGCGGCCGCTTCGCTCTGCCGCTGATCGGGGCGTATTTCGGTGAGCAGTCCCGACAGCTTGCAGACCGCGTCCGTCTCGCGCGCCAACCGCGCCATCCCCTCCTCCCAAAGCGCATGCCTTGGGTCATCCGCCGCCGCGCCAAGGGCCAGCTTGGCCGCATGATCGATGATGATCGGCAAGTCGGGGCGGCGTTCGGCAAACAGCAGAAGCCGGTCGAGATGCACCGGCAGCACCAGAGCGTCGAAGCGAAGGCCGAGACGGTCGAGCGCATCCAGAGCCCCGGTGGCGGGCGCTGTCAGCAACCAGTCCGGATCGGGGATGTCCTGGAGCATCGGCCGGACGGATTTCAACGCCGGGTTTTGCGCCAGCGTTTCGAGCCGCCTGGCGGCCTCGGGCGAAGCGAGATCAACCCAGCCGACCACGCCCGCGATCTCGGCGTAGTCCGCGGCCAGCGCCAGCATGAAATCGGTCTCGGCGGCGCTCGGCGCGGCCTGCACCAGGACGACGCATTCGATGCCCGCCGCCGCCGACAGCGGGCGCAGATCGGCGGGCGCGAAGTCGCGACGGATCGAAGCGAGAGCCGGATCGCCCGACTGCAGCCAGCCATAGTCGCCGCGCGACAGGCGCCAGAAATGGCAATGGGCGTCGATGCGGGCGCTCATGCCGACATCCTCAAGCCGTCTTGTCGGGCGGCGATATCACCCCCTTGCGGATGATGAAGTTGCCATAGAGCCGCCGCTCGGCCGTCTGGACGATGGCAAAGGCCCGCTTGGCCTCGTCATAGAAGTCGAAGCGCGGGACGCCGGTGATGTCGGCGCCCTCGGCCGCGAAAAACGTCGCGGCCTCCGCGACCACCTCGGGCACCGCCTGAGGATCGCCGACCACCTCCATACACCGCACGGCCCCCGGCTCGAAATTATCGATCGGCAACAGCGTCAGCACCGCCTGGACCGCTCGCGGCACGGAGCAATCGGCGCGGATCGCCAGCCCGTGAACGGTTTCGCGCGCCACCGATTCCGCCGGGAAATTGGCGTCCACCAGCACGATCTCGTCACCGTGCCCCATCGCCGCGAGCACCTGGAGAAGCTCCGGATTCAAGAGCGGGTCGATCCCCTTCAGCATGCACTCATCCCCCCCTCCGATGGCCTCTTCCCTTGTCGGCTTGAACTCAGTCGTCCCGTCAAGTCGCCTTCATCGCTGTTCATGTTCTCCCAGCCTCATGAGATTTGCGCGCCACATCGGGTCGTGTCCACTGCATAAATCGCGCTGGTCGCGCAAATGAACAGCCGCGAGCGACCCGGACCGCCGAAGGTCAGATTGGCGACGACCTCCGGCACCAGAACCCGGCCGAGCCGCTGACCGGACGGTGTCAGACAATGGACCCCGTCGGCGGCCGACACCCACAACAGCCCCTCGGTATCGACGCGCAGCCCGTCGGGCACGCGGTCGATCTCCGCGACGACGCGGCTGGCGCCGAGCCGACATCCGTCGATGACCTCCAGCGCCCGCACATGATGCGGCCGGCTGTCGTCGGAGCCGAAGCCGTGCCCCCTCGCCCGTCCGGAATCGGCAACATAGAGCGTCGTCTCGTCGGGCGAGAAGGCAAGGCCGTTGGGCCGGTCGAAATCGTCGGCGATACGCTCGACCACGCCGCTCGCCGGGTCGATCCGGTAGACGTGGTTGCCGCCGATCTCGCTCTCGGCGCGGATGCCCTCATGGTCGGAGACGATGCCGTAGGGCGGATCGGTGAACCAGATCGAGCCGTCGGATTTGACCACGACGTCGTTGGGCGAGTTCAGGCGTTTTCCCCGCCAATGGGTGGCCAGCACCTCATAGCCTCCATCCATCGTCGTACGGCTGATGCAGCGCCCGCCATGTTCGCAGGAAATCATCGCCCCGGTGCGATCGCGGGTGTGGCCGTTGGTCCACTGCGCCGGCTGGCGGAAGACCCGCAACCCGGCATGCTCGGACCACGCCATCATCCGGTTGTTGGGAATGTCCGAAAACCGCAGCTCCGCGATTTCGTCGAACCACACCGGGCCTTCGGCCCAGATGAAGCCCTCCGCGATCCGCTCCAGTGTGGAACCCGCCGGAAAGAACGACGCAAAGCGCGCGTCCTCGGCGGCAAGAAATGTCTGTTCCGTGCCCATTCTCTCTTCTTCCGCTCTGTCTTTCGTTGGGTCCCGACCCCGGCTTTGCGGTTCAATCTTACGGACCTGTCCGCCACGCCAATCGTGACCGGATTGTCGTGAATGGCCCACCGCCAACTACGGCAGAAGAATCACGAGGGCGATGGTAGCCGGGGATGAAGCGCGCGGCGAGTTCGGGCGCGATGTGCCGGGTCACCTCGCAGTAGTACTGCTTCCACGGCGTGGCGGCGGCGGGCAATCCGGCCTATGTTCTGAACACAATTCGCCAGCCAATCGCAGTGAGCGCCCCGAACCCACCAGGAGAATGAACCCTTGCAATTTCCACTTCGCGAGATCGGACGCACCGGCGTCCGGGTCACCGAATTCGGTTTCGGCGGGGCGCCGCTGGGAAACCTCTTCGCCCCGGTGGTCGAGGACGAGGCCCATGCGCTGATCCGCTCGGCATGGGACGCGGGCCTGCGCTATTTCGACACCGCGCCCTATTACGGCTTCGGCCTCTCGGAGCGGCGCTTCGGCGACGCTTTCCGTTCGCTGCCCTGGCGGGACGCCGTCATCTCGACCAAGGTAGGACGGCTGATCCGGCCGGACCGTGGACCCCATCCGGACCGCGAGAAATTCATCGACGCCGCCCCGTTCCGCTCCGATTACGACTATTCCTACGACGGCGTCATGCGCTCGCACGAGGACAGTCTGCAAAGGCTCGGCATCGACCGGGTCGACATCCTCTATTTGCACGACATCGGCGCGATGACCCATGGCGCCGAGGCGCATCCGGCCCTGTTCCGCGAGGCGATGGAGGGCGGTTACCGCGCGCTCGACGAGCTGCGGCGCAATGGCGACGTCAAGGCGATCGGGCTCGGCGTCAATGAATGGCAGGTCTGCGAGGAGGCGATGGATCACGGCCGCTGGGATGTCTTCCTGCTGGCCGGGCGCTACACGCTGCTGGAACAGACGGCGCTCGATACGTTCCTGCCGCGGTGCCAGCGCGAGGACGTCTCGATCGTCATCGGCGGTCCGTTCAACTCGGGCATCCTGGCGACGGGGCCGAAAGCCGGCGCCACCTACGACTACGAGCCCGCCCCGCCCGAAATCCTCGAACGGACGCGCCGGATCGAGACCGTCTGCAACGCCCATGACGTGCCGCTGGCGGCCGCGGCCCTGCAGTTTCCGCTGACCCATCCGAGCGTTGCGGCCGTGATTCCGGGCGTTGCCGCCCGCGCGCATCTCGACCGCAACCTGGAGCTCATGCATCGGCCGATACCCGCCGGGCTGTGGTCGGACCTGCGATCAGAGGGCCTCATGCGGGAGGACGCACCGGTTCCCTCAAAGTGACTTGCACCGGTCCGCGAGCGCCCACCGTCTTCCGACGGTCGGCCGGGACGTATGCTGCGAGCATGAGGATTTTCTAGGCGGCTGGCGCCCGCCGCGCGGCCCAGGTCGGCGCGGCCGCTACTGCAAGCAGCGCCAGTCCGGCAATGTCGATCCAGATCGTCGTCGGAAACATCAGGAGCCCGCCCGCGGCGGCGAAAACGATGCGTCGAAAACCGGACACCGTGCCGCCAATCGGTTCCGTCCCCTGGATCGCGATCGCCAGCAGCACGGCTCCTAGCGTGTAGAGGGCGGTGGTGTAGGCGATGTCGACGGCCGAGCCTTGCAATAGCAGTTCCGGCACATAGACGAAGCTGAACGGCATCAGCACCAGAGTCGCCCCAAACTTGAGCGCCGCGAAGCCTGTTCGCATCGGGGGCGCGCCTGCGATCGCGGCCCCGGCGAAAGCGGCGACACAGACCGGCGGCGTGATGTTGGAAAGGCAGGCCGCATAGAACACAGCGAGATGCGCGGCGACGACCGGGACGCCGAGATTGATCAGCGCCGGCGCCGCGACCACCGACAGGATGATGTAGGAGCCGGTGGTGCTGCTGCCCATGCCGATGATGACCGACACCAGCGTTACCAGACACAGCGCGATGAACAGGTAGCCGCCGGAGAAATCGATCAACACTGCGGAGAATTTGAGCCCTAGCCCGGCGAGAACGATCCCGCCTATGATGACGCCGAGCGTTCCGATCGCCGCGCCGGCGGCCGCGTTGCTCTGGGCGCCGCCAACCATGGCCTGGGCTATGGCCGTCGGCCCCATGCGAGTTTCGCGGCGCAGCCACGACAGGGCCGCGGCCGAGACAGTGCCCCAGAAAGCGCAGAAGTCGGCCGAGAATCCCGAAAACAACAGTCCGATCACGGTAATCAGCGGAATGAAAAAGTGCCAGCCCTTGGCCAGAACTGTCCGCAGCCGCGGGATTTCCTCGGCCGGCAATCCCTTGAGGTCGAGCCGCACGGCCTCCAGATCAACCATCGACAGAAGAAAGACGAAAAACACCACAGCCGGAATGATGTTCATGACGGCGATGGTCAGGTAGCTGGTCTCGGTCAGCGTCGCCAGGATGAAGACGCCGGCGCCCATGACTGGCGGCATGAACTGCCCGCCGGTCGATGCGATCGCTTCGATTGCGCCCGCGTCATGCGAGCGAAAGCCGGTGCGCTTCATCAGCGGAATGGTGAATGAACCGGTGGTCACCACATTGGCGACCGACGAGCCCGAGATCGAGCCGAACAGCGCCGAGGTCATCACGGCGACTTTCGCCGGACCCCCGCGCCAGCGACCGGCCAGGGCCGTGCCAAGGTCCATGAAAAAGGCGCCCGCCCCGGAGCGTTCCAAAAACGCCCCGAAGATCATGAATGGAAAGACGAAGGTGGCGAAGGTGGCGGTGACGACGCCGAACAGCGCCTCCTGGGTCGAGTAGGTGAACTCCAGAATGCGCTCGACCGACATACCCGGATTGGCCAGACGACCTGGCAGATACGCACCAAAATAGAGCTGGAGCAGAAAGACGATGGCGATGATCGAGATGATCGGCCCGAGGGCGCGACGGCTGGTCTCCAGCATCACCCCGATCGCGATCGCCCCCATCGCCAGATCAGCCGTATTGGGTGAGGAAACCCGGAACATCGCGTAGCTGACATACTGGTCGATCCAGTACCAGACGGACGCCACGGTCGCGGCAGCCAGCATGAGATCGAGGACGCTCGGCCGGTGCGTCGGCGAGCCCTTTCGCGCGGGATAGAGAAGAAAGACCAGAACCGACGTCAGCATCAGATAGATGCCGCGGTTGGTCTGGGTGGAAACGAGGCCGAACCCGGAGGTGTAGAGATAGAAACCGCTGAACCCGATGGCGATCAAATTGAAAGCGAGCGCGTAGGGACCGCTCAGGGTCCGTCGTGTGCCATCAACGCGAAATAGCCAGGACACATCGACCATCGTCTGTCTTTTCGTGGTTAAAAGGCCCTGCTCCGCGACGCGAAAGCAGGGCCGAAGGTGTCATTCCGGTTGGTTCAGCAGGTCTATTTCGCGGTCTCGCCCTGCTCGGAATAATAGGCCGCCGCGCCCGGATGCATCGGCACGCCGAGCGCCTCGAAGTTTTCGACGTCCGGCTTCATCTGAGCCCAGGCTTTGTGTCCGTTGGCCAACGCGTCCTGGCGCTTGTAGGCTGACGCGACGATCCGCTTGACCACGTCTTCCGGAACGCGCTCGTGGGCCACCCAGTAGACCGTGGTGAAGGGCATGTCCGTTGCCGGAACGCCCTTGTAGGTCGTCTCCGGCATGGTTCCCTTGTGGTAGAAGGGGTAAGTCTCGCTGATCGAGGCCAACTGTCCGTCGTCGTAAGGAACGATGCGAATCTCGCGCGTTTCGGCGAGTTCGGTGACCGCCGCAGCCGGGGAGGATGACTGGCAAAAAGCATCGATCTGACCATTGCCAAGCGCCCGACCGGCATCGGCGAACGTCATCATCTGCGGCTCGACCTTGTCGAGAACGCCGAGCGCGGTCAGAATGTTCGAGCAGTTGAAGACGGTACCTGATCCCGGGGGCCCGAGCGCGACCTTCTTGCCCGCCAGATCGTCGATCGTCTTGATGTCGCTGTCGCCGAGGGTCACGAAATAGGTCGGTCCCTCGTAGGCCATCGCCACGCCACGCAGCATGTCCCCTTTCGCTCCATCGGCGAATGGCCCAGTCGGTTCCTGGGACATATAGACGTGCGAGCCGTAGACGATCCCCATGTCGAGTTCGCCCTTGATCAAACGCTTGGCGTTCTCGGTCGAGCCGCCGGTCGTCACTTGAGTGATGTTGACGTCGGGCAGGTCCTTGCTGAGTTCGGTCCCCGCCACACCGACCATGTAGTACATAACACCGCCCGGATTCGAGCCGCCCCAGGCGATGCTCGTTTTGTCTTGGGCATAGGCGGCGGGAACCAATGCGGCGGCCAAGCCGGCCGCTAGCGTGTAGGCAATTGCCTTGCTTGTCGTCATGTCTTCCTCCCTGAAGGTTTATTGGCGCGTCATATTGTCTGGCGTCCCGAGCCACTCACGGTCACCTCCGTCGGCCGTTCTTGCCGCTCCGGACGGGGCCGGCCTCCCCGGCCCTGCAGACGGCAATCTCTCCCCGACTGGCCCCCACCGTCCGCCCCGCTCGAAGTTTACTGACACCATTTTAGCGATGCTTTGTTGTTTTATCGATAGAATATATGCGAACATGGCTATTCCTCGCTGTCAACCCTCTGTGCGAGGCGAGCGTGGGGGCGTACGGACTCAACGTGCCGCTCTGATCGGGATAGGTTGCCACCAACGGCGTGCAATGGCGGCTGGCGCCGGCCGACAATTCGGGAGCATCTCGGACCGATGGACATGGAAATTTCGCGCGGGCCGCTCAGCGTCGATCCCGGGATGACCCTGACGGATGCCGCCTACCGGACGCTTCACCGCGACATCATCACTGGAGTGCGTTCGCCGAATGAGAGGCTACGAATCGAGCGCTTGAGCCGGCTGTATGAGGTTGGCCCGACCCCTCTGAGGGAGGCGCTGCAGCGCTTGGCGGCGGACGGGCTGGTCATCGCAACCGGCAACCGGGGATTCTCGGTGGCGCCCCTGGAGGCGGCCGAGTTCGAAGATCTGAACACGGCTCGAACGGTCATCGAAGTCCAGATGCTGCGAATGGCCATCGAAAAGGGTGACTCCGTGTGGGAATCACAACTTGTAGGGGCGGCTTACCGGCTGGCAAAGCTCGATGTTGTGCTGAAGACCGGAGACCACGACGCGCTGTCGGATTGGGAAGTTGCCAACAGCGATTTTCATCTTGCCACCGTGTCTGCCTGCGGCTCCACATGGCTGCTGCACGTTCGCCAGCTGCTGCACAACCAATGCGATCGCTATCGTCGCGCCTCTGTGGATCTGAAGCGCGGCGAACGTGATCTTGCCGGCGAACATCGCGACATCGCGGAGGCAGTGCTCGATCGTAATGCCGACCGGGCTGCCCACCTCGTCGCCGCGCATTTCCGCCTGACGACGGAGTTCCTCTTACAGGAACTCTCCGCCCAGTCCGAATAGGACCGCCGTCTGCAGGCCGCGACCACGCCGAGGCCGCGCGCCGACGTCCGGCGGCCCTCGCCACGCGCGGCATATACGACGAGCAATCCGCTCGCGTGCCCTTCAAGTCCTAGAGCGCCCTTGCCTTGCGAAACGAGACCAGCCGGCGGCTGGTTTCGTCCCACAGGACGAGGGGGACGCTGCGCAGGCTATCGCGCAGGGTGATCCGGCCGACCTCGCTCAGCTCCGGATGATCCCGCAGGATTTCCGGAAGCCGGTAATAGGGAACGCGGCTGGCAAGATGATGCACGTGATGGATGCCGATGTTGCCGGTGAACCACCGCAGGACCGCCGGCAGATCATAGTGCGACGAACCATGTAGCGCCGCCTCTTGGAACTCCCAATCGGAGCCCTGCGACCAATGTGTTTCCTCAAATTGGTGCTGCACGTAAAACAGCCAGACGCCGATCGAGGCCGCCAGGATGACGATCGGCAGATGGACGAAGAAGAACGGTCCGACGCCGCCGAGCCAGATCATCGCAGTCGCCAATAAAACGACGCTCAAATTGGTCGCCATCGTCGAAATCCAGGGCTCGGCGCCCGCGCGCATCATCCCGATCGGCAATCGTTGCTCGAACAGGAAGAGCCAGATCGGCCCGATGCCGAACATCACGATCGGGTGGCGATAAAGCCGATAGCGCAGCCGGCCCCAACGCGACAGGGCCTTATATTCCGCGACCGTCAGCGTCATGATGTCGCCAACGCCGCGTTCATCGAGATTGCCGGTCGAGGCGTGGTGCTTGGCATGCATGCGCCGCCAATAATCGTAGGGCGTCAGGGTCAGGACACCGATCACGCGGCCGGTCCAATTGTCGAAATGGCGATGGGCGAAGAATGATCCGTGGCCGCAATCATGCTGGATGATGAACAGCCGCAGCAAAAAACCGGCCGCCGGGATGATCAGGAGCAGTCCCCACCAGATCCCGTAGGATACAGCGGCGAACGCCAGCGCCCAGAGCAGGGCAAAAGGGACCAGCGTGATTGCGAGCTCGATCGCACTTCGGGTCCGTCGCGGCTTGCGGTAGTTGGACAGGACTTTTGGCCAGACGGGCTCGCGAGCACCCGTCGTGGACGGTAGGTTATTGGTTTTCATCGACGGTTAGGTTCCCGGTTCTCAGCACGCCCGAACAACGGCGCACCGGAGATGGTGTTCCAGATGATGGAGTAAATCCTCGGCCGTGATTCCTGGCCTTTATGTCCTGTAGCACTGAAACATGCTCTTTGCAGGCGTTTTCGGCGTGCCAGCCCCGCGACGTCTTCGACCACGCGGCCGTCCGCCGAGCGTCTCGCCCTTGGCCGACAAGCATTTCGGCCGGCGTCAACGCATGTGGTCGCGCGGGCGCTCTCGATAATGTGCTCGACTCGATGGGCATTGTAGATCGTATCGAGGCAGGTCGCGACGCCAGGCATGCGCCTCGAAAAGCTCCACCCTCCATGCTTCCATCGCCATAGCCCACGTTCAATCGAACGCCTCGGCGAGGTCGATCAGCCGAAAGCGCACGTCCTCGCGGCCCCGGAAGCGGTCGAGCGACAAGGTGCCGGCCGCATGAATCGGCCGATCCCGCGCCGCCAGAAGCCGCTGCCCCACATCGGTTTCGGCGGCCTTAAAGGCGATGGCCTGGACGTTGGCTCCGTCCGCGCCGCGCAGCGTCGCCCGAACATGGCCCTTGCCGACGATCGAGGACGACGCGATTCGGTGCCGGGCGAGCGCGAAGATCGGCGCGGCGTGTCCCGATCCATAAGGCCCGGCCCGCTCGATGGTGGCGTAGAGATCCGGGGTCAGCCCTGCGGCGCTGACAGCGCCATCGATTTTCAGCGATTCACCCTCTCGCAATGCCGCGACCGCGTTCGCTGCGCCGGCCTCGAGGAACGCCCGGAAATCGCCGAGCCGATCCTTGTGAACGGTGATACCGGCGGCCATCGCGTGCCCGCCGCCTTTTTCCAGCAGGCCAGCCGAGACCGCCTCGCGCACCAGCCGGCCGAGATCGAAGCCGCCGATCGAGCGGCCCGACCCGGTTCCTCGCCCCGAGCCGTCGAAAGCGATGGCGAATGCCGGACGGCGATGGCGCTCCTTCAGCCGCGCCGCGAGCAATCCGACGATCCCTGGGTGCCATTCCCGCGATCCGGCAACCAGAATCGACGGCCCCTCCCCGCCACCGATTTCCGCCATGACCTCGGCTTCGGCCTGTTCGAGCATGACGTGCTCCATCGCCTGCCGCTCTTCGTTCAGCACGCTCAGATGGGCAGCGAGGACGTCCGCCTCGCCGGCATCATCGAGGCAAAGCAGGCGGCTGCCGAGCGACGCATCGCCAATCCGCCCACCGGCATTGATCCGGGGGCCCAAAAGAAAGCCGAGGTGATGGCATTCGACCGGCCCCGACAGGCGGGCGACCCGCGCCAGCGCCGCCAGGCCGAGATTGCGCTGGCCGTGCATGACCCGCAATCCCTGCACGACGAACGCGCGGTTGAGGCCGACCAGCGGCACCACGTCGCAGACGGTGGCGAGCGCCACGAGGTCGAGCAGGCCAAAGACGTCCGGCAGACTCGCCTGCGCCCGTCCGCGACGGCGCAATTCCCGCGAAACCGCGACCAGCGTCATGAAAACCACGCCAGCGGCGGCCAGATGCCCAAGCCCCGACAAATCGTCCTGGCGGTTCGGATTGACCAGCACGGCGTCGGGAAGCTCGGGGCCGGTCTGATGGTGGTCGAGGACGACCACGTCGACGCCCGCTTTCTGGGCAGCTTTGATCGCCTCGAAACTTCCGGTGCCGCAGTCGACGGTAACGATCAGAGTCGCACCGCCGGCCGCCAGTTCCCGCATCGCGGCCGGATTCGGGCCGTAGCCCTCGGTAATCCGGTCTGGGATGCGGATCGCCGCGTCGATGTCGAAATGCTTCAGATAGCGCCACAAGAGCGACGACGACGCGGCGCCGTCGACGTCGTAATCGCCGAAGATCGCGACGGCTTCCTTTCGCTCCACGGCATCGGCAATGCGCGATGCGGCGGCCTCCATGTCCGTCATGGTCGACGGATCGGGCATCAGGTCGCGGATGCGCGGATCGAGAAACGCGGTGGCGTCGGCCTCCGCCACGCCGCGCGCGGCTAGGACGCGGCAGACGATATCAGGCAGCGCCAGCGTCTGGGCCATCTTCAGCGCCGAAGCCTCGGCGCGCTCGTCGAGGGCGTTCAACCAACGACGACCGCCGATCGAGCGGTCTACGGCAAGGAAGGTGCGAGCAGATGTGGCCATGGAGCTTGTTCTGGCGAAGCGGGGCCGGACCTGCAACCCGGCTGGCAGCTTTTGCTCAGAGGCCGAATTTCGATCGGCCGTGATGCTCGGCCCGCACCTCGCGAATGGTGCGCGAGTGCGACCGCATCACCAGCGTGTGCGTGGTGATCCGGTCGCGGTAGAAGCGAACACCGTCCAGGAGGTTGCCGTCGGTCACTCCGGTCGCCGCGAAGATGACGTCGCCGGCTGCCATCTCCTCGGCGCTGTAGACCCTGTACGGATCGGAGATGCCCATCTTTTCGGCCCGCGCGCGTTTCTCGTTCGTGTTGAGCTGCAGCCGCCCCTGCATCTGGCCGCCGGTGCACCGCAGGGCCGCCGCCGCCAGCACGCCCTCCGGCGCGCCGCCGATGCCCATATAGATATCGATGCCGGTCTCCTCCGGATCCGTCGTATGGATCACGCCGGCCACGTCACCGTCGCCGATCAGGCGGATCGCGGCGCCCACCTCGCGCACCGCTTCGATCAGCGCCGCGTGGCGCGGGCGATCGAGGATGCAGGCGGTGATTTCCGAGACCGCCACACCCTTGGCCTTGGCAAGGGCTCGCAGGTTTTCCTCCGGCGAACGGGACAGGTCGACGATGCCATCGTCGTAACCCGGACCGATGGCGATCTTCTCCATATAGACGTCGGGCGCGTTCAGAAGGCTGCCGCGCACCGCCATGGCGATCACCGCCAGCGAGTTTGGCAGGTTCTTGGCACACACGGTCGTGCCCTCGAGCGGATCGAGGGCGATGTCGACCTTAGGGCCGTCTTTGGTGCCGACTTCCTCGCCGATGAACAGCATCGGCGCCTCGTCGCGTTCGCCTTCCCCGATGACGACGAGCCCATCGATGGCAAGCGTATTGAGTTCGCGGCGCATGGCGTCGACCGCCGCTTGATCGGCGGCCTTTTCATCGCCGCGTCCGCGCAGATTCGCCGCGGCGACGGCCGCCACTTCGGTCACACGGGCTATTTCGAGGGTGAGAACCCGATCAAGCGTTTCGCCGCCGCTGCTGTCGGTCATGTCCGCTCCCTTCATGGCCAACCCACCCGATTCGATCCGGCGTCGGATTACAAGCGTGATATGCTTTGCACCTGTGAAAACGCAACGTCGCTCTGCCGGGCGCGGAGCGCGCCGTCACGCGACACCACGTACCTGTCAGTCCAGCGCCTCGATCCGGATCATCTTCGGCTCACCCTTGAGATGTCCGTCCTTGGAGACGAGCTCCAGCGCCTTGCGCACGGCGGCTTCCGTGGTTTCGTGGGTGACGAGAATGACGGGCGCCGTTGTCGCGTCGGCGGAGGGCTCGCGCCGCCGCTGGACGATCGATTCCAGCGAGATCTCGTTCTCGGCCATGCGCCGGGCGATCGAGGCGAAGGCGCCGACCCGGTCATAGACCGACAGCCTGATGTAATAGCCGCCCTCGTGAGCGCGCATCCGCGCCCGCTTGTAGGGAACGAGCTTTGCCGGCGGCAGCCCGAGAGTCGGCGGCAGGACGCCACCGGCGACATCCATGATATCGGAAAGCACCGCCGAGGCCGTCGCATCGCCGCCAGCGCCGGGGCCCGCAAGCAGGATCGAACCAAGGAGGTCGCTGTCGACGGCGACGGCGTTGGTGACGCCGTCCACCTGGGCGAGCGCCGAATGCGCCGGGATCATCGTCGGATGCACCCGCTGCTCGATCCCGGTCTCGGTGAGTTGCGCCACCGCCAGAAGCTTGATGCGGTAGCCGAGTTCCGCCGCCGCTTCGATGTCGTCATTGGTGACCGACGAAATACCTTCGATGAAGACGCTGTCGAGATCGATCTCGCAACCGAAGGCGAGCGAGGTGAGGATCGCCAGCTTATGGGCGGCGTCGAATCCACCGATATCGAAGGTCGGGTCGACCTCGGCGTAGCCGAGCCGCTGGGCGTCCTTCAGGCAGTCGTCGAACGCGATGCCCTCGTTCTCCATACGGGTCAGCATGTAGTTGCACGTGCCGTTGAGAATGCCGTAGACGCGGCTGACATCGTTGCCCGACAGCGCCTCGCGCATCGTCTTGATGATCGGGATGCCGCCCGCGACGGCCGCCTCGAACAGGATCTCGGTCTCGTTTTTCGCCGCCAGTGTGGCGAGCGCCACGCCGTGATGGGCGAGCAAGGCCTTGTTGGCGGTGACCACCGGCAAGCCCCGTCCGAGCGCCGCCGTCACCGCCTCGAATGCCGGGCCTGTGTCTCCGCCGATCAATTCGACGAAAACGTCGATGTCGCCGTTTTTCGCCAATGCGACAGGATCATCAAACCAGGCGAGTCGCGATGTGTCGAATCCGCGATCCTTGGATCGATCGCGCGCCGAAACTCCGGCCAGTTCGATCGGACGGCCGACCCGGTTCGCCAAAATATCCGATTTGGTCTCGATGAGCCGCGCGAGACTCGCGCCGACCGTTCCTAGCCCGGCAAGGCCGAGCCGCAATGGGCTTTTCATGAGCACCTTGTGACTGTTCGCGTCATTTCAGCACCGCCGTTCAAAAATGGGCGCCGAGGGAAACGACCTTCTGCCCGGCTTCGTCGCCACTGGCAAGGAAGCGGCGGATGTTGCGCGCCGCCTGACGAATGCGGTGCTCGTTTTCCACCAATGCGATACGCACATGCTCGTCGCCGTGTTCGCCGAAGCCGATGCCGGGAGCAACCGCAACGTCGGCCTTCTCGATCAAAAGCTTGGAGAATTCGAGCGATCCGAGGTCGCGATACGCCGCCGGCAGCGGTGCCCAGGCGAACATCGTCGACGACGGTGCGGGAACCGGCCAGCCGGCCCGCGTGAACGACTCGACGAGCACGTCGCGGCGCCGGTGATAGATCTCCCGCACCTCCCGCGTGGCTTCCTCGCCGGCATTCAAGGCTGCGGTCGCGGCCACCTGGATCGGGGTGAAGGCGCCGTAATCGAGATAGGATTTGACCCGGGCCAGCGCGGCCAGCAAGCGTTCGTTGCCGACGGCAAAACCCATGCGCCATCCCGGCATCGAAAAGGTCTTCGACATCGAGGTGAATTCGACCGCCACGTCGATGGCCCCCTCCACCTGAAGAATGGACGGCGGCGGCGCGCCATCGAAATAGATCTCCGCATAGGCGAGATCGGACAGGACGATGATCTCGTGCTTGCGGGCGAAGGCGACGACCTCGCGGTAGAAGTCGAGGTCGGCCTGGAAGGCCGTGGGATTGGCTGGATAATTGAGGATGATCGCGATCGGCTTCGGGATCGAATGACGGACCGCGCGGTCGATGGCGACCATGAAATCCGCGTCCGGCTTGGCCGGAATCGCCCGAATCGTTCCGCCGGACATGATGAAGCCGAAGGCGTGGATCGGATAGGTCGGATTGGGGCACAACACCACGTCGCCCGGCGCGGTGATCGCCTGTGCCATGTTGGCGAAGCCTTCCTTCGATCCCAAGGTGGCGACCACATGGGTATTCGGGTCGAGCTTCACGCCGAAACGGCGAGCATAGTAGTTCGCCTGCGCCTTGCGCAGGCCACCGATGCCTTTGGACGCCGAATAGCGGTGGGTGCGTGGATCGCGAATGACCTCGCACAGCTTGTCGACGATGAATTTCGGCGTTGCGAGGTCCGGGTTGCCCATGCCGAGATCGATGATGTCGGCGCCATTAGTGCGCGCCGCCGCCTTGAGCCGATTGACCTCCTCGAACACGTAGGGCGGCAGTCGGCGAACTTTGTGAAATTCTTCCATGATTTTCGTTCCGCGGCGTGGCGCTGGTTGCGGGAAGGGAGCGGCGAACGGCGGGTCTACTGCCCCGCCTCGATCTGCCGCAGCACCTCTTCGGGGCTCAGTGTCGGCTGAGCATTCGGCGTCGGCTTGGCGGCCAGCGCCGCATCGACATCGGCCGCCTGCTTGCGTCGAACACCTTCCAGCCGGGCGATGTCGGAGGGATAGCTGGTCGAGGTCGCGGCAGAGGCGCGCTGGCTGGCTTGCGCATTGAGACGGGCTTGCTGCGCCCGGACCTCCGCGTCGGTCAATTGCGGTGCCGCCGTGTCCGGATAGGCGCCGAACAGCGGATAGCCGTCCTCGTCGACCCGCTGTGAGGAGGCGACCGGCGCCGCCGCCGCCGACCGCAAGGCGGCCAGCGATGGATCCTCCTCGTCCGGGAAGATCGACTGGCATGCGGCTGCCGGCAACAGCACCGCAATGACCGCAAGCGGCCGAAGAACTGAAAGCGTAATCATCGCAGGTCTGTATCAGGCCTTCTTGAAACGGCGCACTGTGTCATATCCTATGGGTGCGGCATTTACAAAACACCGCCGCTCGATTGTTCATGGACGAAGGTGCGGTCACAATGCACCGGCGCGACGCAGTGTAGCGAGGCTCGGACGGAGAACCAACGGCAGCCTCGACAGGAGGAAAGCACGATGACAACCAAGCGCTCGGCAGAGCTCGGCGGCATCGACAAGACCGGCACCGGCGAGGAATACGTGGTGAAGGACCCGCAAGCCTTTGCCCTGAACATGGCGCGAGTGCTGGAGCAGTTGGGCAAGGCTGCGTCGGCCTGGGTAGAGCCGCGTGAGAAGGGAGAATTCGACGCCGGTCCTGTATCCATGGGCGAAATGGTCCAGACCCTTTCGAAAATCTCCGACTATTGGCTGACTGATCCCAGTCGAGCGATCGAGGCACAATCCAGCCTGTTCACTGGCTACATGAACGTCTGGAATAATTCGATCCGCCGCATGTCCGGTGAGACGGCGTTGAGCCCGGTCGAGCCGCAGCCCGGCGACAAGCGCTTCGCCGACACGGAATGGAACAGCAACCTGTTCTTCGACTTCGTCAAACAGGCCTATCTCCTGACCGCGCAATGGGCCGAGGATCTGGTCGACAAGACCGAGGGTCTGGATCCACACACGCGCCACAAGGCCGCTTTCTACATGAAGCAGGTGTCGAACGCGCTGTCTCCGTCCAATTTCATCGCCACCAATCCCGAGCTCTATCGCGAAACGGTCGCCTCGAACGGGGAAAACCTCGTGCGCGGCATGAAGATGTTCGCGGAGGACATGGCGGCCGGCGGCGGCAATCTGCGGCTGCGGCAGTCCGACGACGCCTCGTTCGAGGTCGGCCGCGATATGGCCCTGACGCCGGGCAAGGTGGTGGCGCAGAACGACGTCTGTCAGATCATTCAATATACGCCGCAAACCGAGACGGTGTTCAAGCGGCCGCTCCTCATCGTGCCGCCTTGGATCAACAAGTTCTATATTCTCGATCTCAACCCCGAAAAATCCTTCATCAAATGGTTGGTCGAACAGGGCCACACCGTCTTCGTCATTTCCTGGGTCAACCCGGACGACAAGCAGGCGGAGAAGGGCTGGAGCGATTACATTGAGGAGGGCATCGTCTTCGGCATCGACACGGCCGAGGCCGCCACCGGCGTAGGCGAGGTCAACACGATCGGCTATTGCGTCGGCGGCACGCTGCTTGCCGCCACCCTCGCCTATCTGAAAGCCAGCGGCGACGAGCGCATCGCCAGCGCGACGTTCCTGACCACCCAGGTCGACTTCACCCATGCCGGCGACCTGAAAGTCTTTGTCGACGAGCCCCAATTGCAGACGCTGGAACGCACGATGGGCAAGAAAGGCTATCTTGAGGGCTCGCAGATGGCCACTGCATTCAATCTGCTGCGGTCAGGTGATTTGATCTGGCCGTATTTCGTCAACAACTATCTGCGCGGCAAGGAGCCGATGCCGTTCGACCTGCTCTACTGGAACGCCGATTCCACCCGCATGCCGAAGACGAACCACCTGTTTTATCTGCGCAATTGCTATCTGGAAAACCGGCTGTCACGCGGCACGATGGAAATCGACGGCAAACGCCTGGACCTGTCGACGGTCGACGTCCCGATCTACAATCTGGCCACCAAGGAGGACCACATCGCGCCAGCCCGCAGCGTCTTCGTCGGCAGTCGCGCCTTCGGTTCGAATGCCACCTACGTCCTGTCCGGCTCCGGCCATATCGCCGGCGTCGTCAATCCGCCCGGTAAGAAGAAATATCAGTACTGGACCGGACCGACGCCGAAAGAGGCCGCCAGCTACGAAGACTGGCTGCTCGCGGCGAACGAGACGGCCGGTTCGTGGTGGCCGCACTGGCAGGAATGGATCGCCGAAAAGGCTGGAAATCGCGTCAAGGCGCGCAAGCCCGGCGGTCGCAAGCTGAAACCGATCGAGGATGCCCCCGGCTCCTACGTGAAGGTCAGGGTCTAGCACAGGCGCATGGGCCGCGCGGATGTTGGAGTTTCCAATCCGATCGCTTTGGAGGAGGACGGTCGGCTGACGGCCAGTGCGGAAGGATTACGGCCCGTCCGCTGATAAAACAGGAAAGAAAACCGACAATCACCAAGGGGAGGACGAGATGAACAAATTCGCGAAAACCGGTCTTGCGGCCATCCTGGCAGCGGGAGTTTTGTCGGCGCCGGCCATGGCGCAACAGGAGACCAAGGCATCCGGCCAGCAGGAAGCACAGGACGTGGCCCAGCAGGACGAATGGTGCCAATCCAAATGGGGACCCGACGACGAGATCGGGGCGGCCAATCTGCTGACCCCCGAGATGGCCCTCGAAGCCGCCAAGCTGGTGAAGACCGGCAAGGTCTATTCCCTCGGCGCGGAGACCAATTCCAAGACGCCGGCGTTCGGCTCCCGCTCCTGGGCGCTGGTGATCAACCAGCCAGGCCAAGCCGGCGGCATCGGCCTTGGCCCGACCAAGACCAACTACAATGACGACATCTACATGGGCTATGTCGGGACCGGCTCCCAGATCGACGGCCTCGGCCATATCGGCATCGATAACGTCTACTACAATTGCAACAAGAACAGCGACTTCGTCCAGGCCGACGGGCTGACCAAGCTGGGTGTGGAGACGATCCCGAACATCGTCACTCGCGGCATCGTTCTCGATATGACGGATCACTTCGGCATGGACGTGCTCGAAGCGGGCACGGCCTTCAATCGCGAGGAGATCGAGGCGCAGGCCGAAAAGCAGGGCGTCGAGATTCGCGAGGGCGACGTCGTTCTCTTCCACACCGGCTGGCTTTCGCTCGTGGGCAATGACGACGAGCGCTACATCAAGGGCGAGCCGGGGCTGGGCAAGGACGGCGCCGAGTATCTCGTTGGAAAGAACGTGGTCGCCGTCGGCGCCGACAGCTGGGGGCTCGAAGCCGTGCCCTTCGAGGAAGGCGTCGGCATCTTCGAGGTGCATCAGATCCTGATTCCGCGCAACGGCGTCTTCATTCTGGAGAACATGGACACCGCCGAACTCGTCGCGGACGAGGCCTGGGAGTTCATGTTCGTGCTCGGCCAGTCGAAATTCACCGGCGGCGTGCAGGCGATCATCAACCCGACCGCGGTGCGCTGATCAGCGCGGAAGGCGATCACGAAAGTTCGCAGCCTATAAAACGGCAGCGGACACGGGCATTGACGGGAGCGTCCCGCCGCCGCTATCGGCGGGCCTATGGTCGCCTTCCCTTCCCCGCTCATGCCGGCCCGCCTTCTGCGCCGCTACAAGCGCTTTCTCGCCGACGTCCTCATCGACGGCGAGAGCGATCCGGTCACCGTCCACTGCCCGAACCCCGGCGCGATGCTGGGGCTCAAGGCAGAGGGATCGCGGGTCTGGCTGTCGCGCTCGGCCAATCCCGCCCGCAAGCTTCCCCTGACGCTTGAGATCATCGAAGCGGGCGGAACCCTCGTCGGCATCAACACGGCCCTGCCGAACCGTCTTGCCGAAGAGGCGATCGCGTCGGGGCTCGTCCCGCCGCTGGCAGCATTCGGAGCGGCGCGGCGCGAGGTGAAATACGGCCGCAATTCCCGCGTCGACCTTCTCTATACCGACCCTGAGGGACAGCCGGTCTATGTCGAGGTCAAGAATGTCCACCTGATGCGCCAACCGGGCCTGGCCGAATTTCCCGACTGCGTGACGACGCGCGGCGCCAAGCATCTTGTCGAACTCGGCGACCGCGTCGCGGCCGGCGATCGGGCGCTCATGCTGTACGTGGTGCAGCGGGCGGACTGCGACCGTGTGGCATTCGCCGCCGATCTCGACCCGGCCTACGCCGCCGCATTCGCCCTCGCGCGTGCACGAGGGGTTGAAGCCCATGCCGTTCGATGCGACATCAGCTTGACAGCCATCCGTCCCGTGACCGCCCTTCCGATCGTCGATACCGCGCCCCGACCATGACCACTTATCTCGAAGCCGAACCGAACCCGACCCGCAATACCGGCGCGATCCGCCTGTACGACGCCGCGGCGTTCGAGGGGATGCGGCGCGCCTGCCAGCTCACCGCGCGCTGTCTCGACGGCCTCGCCGCCATCGTCGAGCCGGGCGTGACCACCGAGACGATCGACCGCTATGTCGTGGACTTCGCGCTGGCCAACGACGCCTTTCCGGCAACGCTGAACTATCGCGGCTACGGCAAGAGCGTCTGCACCTCGATCAATCATGTGGTCTGCCACGGCATACCCAACGACAAGCCGCTGAAGGAAGGCGACATCGTCAATATCGACGTGACCTTCATTCACGACGGGTACCATGGCGATTCCTCGCGCATGTACCCGGTCGGCCGCGTCAAGCGCGCCGCCGAGCGGTTGTGCGACATCACCTATCGTTCGCTGCTGCTCGGCATCGAGGCCGTGCGTCCGGGAGGACATACCGGCGATATCGGCGAGGCGATCCAGACCTATGCGGAATCCGAGCGTTGCTCGGTCGTGCGCGATTTTTGCGGTCATGGCGTCGGCAAGCTGTTCCACGACGCGCCGAATATCTTGCACTACGGTCGGCGGGGCGAAGGACCGGAAATGCGCCCCGGCATGGTCTTCACCATCGAGCCGATGATCAATATCGGTCGGCCGCATGTAAAGATCCTCTCCGACGGTTGGACGGCGGTCACCCGCGACCGGTCGCTGTCAGCGCAGTACGAACACACGGTCGGCGTGACCGAGACCGGTTGCGAGGTCTTCACCCTGTCGCCCGTCGGGCTCGACACGCCGGGGCTGACGGTCGAGCCGTTGGCCGGCGCGGCGAAATAGCCGCCCGGCGATGACGCATTCCGGCTCCGACGACGAACCGGATTTCCCCGGCCTCGGCGAGGCTCCTTCACCGCGAACGCCGGCTGGCGCCGGCCACTCAAGGCCCGCGGCCAAGCACCATGACGGCCACCGCGATCGCCTTCGCGAGCGCTTCAGCGATGCCGGCCCCACCGCGCTGGCCGATTACGAACTGCTGGAACTGATCCTCTTTCGCACCATCCCCCGCCGCGACGTCAAACCGATCGCCAAGACGCTCATCGCCCGGTTCGGTTCGCTGGCGGAGGTGCTCAACGCACCGCCGCGCCGGCTGATGGAGGTGCCGGGGGTTAAGGACGCCGTGGCGCTCGACATCGCCATCGTCGCCGCGGTCAACCAGCGGGCGATGCGCTCGGCGGTGAAAAGCCGCGAGGTGCTGTCGTCCTGGGCAGCGGTCCTCGACTATTGCAAGGCGGCGATGGCCTACGAGACACGGGAACAGTTCCGCATCCTGTTCCTCGACCGGAAGAACGCCCTGATCGCCGACGAGGTGCAGGGCACCGGCACCGTCGACCATACGCCGGTCTATCCGCGCGAGGTGGTCAAACGCGCTCTCGAATTGTCGGCCACGGCGATCATCCTTGTCCACAACCACCCCACTTTCCCAAAATCATCACCGTCGATCACGTTTAAACACGCGAAAACACTGGCGAGTAATCCGGTATTTGCTCTTGCGTAGTGGGGGCGGTTTTGGCAAATTGGGGGCGGTTCAAGGGGTTAGGAAACGGCTTTCTGCTCCCAGCAAACGATCCCCGTTTCTCCCTGACCGATCCCAGTTGCGGAACAGGAGGAACGCGATGCCAAGCCTCACGGATACCGCGATCCGCCATGCGTTGAAGCGGGTGGAAGCGAGCCAGAAGCAAGAGAACCTCGCCGACGGCGAAGGACGCGGGACCGGACGACTCGTCCTCATCCTGAAGCCAATGCCCAAGCGCGTGACCGCCGACTGGATGGCGCAGCAATGGCGCGACGGCAAACGCACCAAGAAAAAGATCGGCGCTTATCCGTCCATGCCCCTCGCCGAGGCGCGCGAGATTTTCAAACGTGACTATGCCGACGTCATCCAGAAAGGCCGGAGCATCAGGATCGCGACGGACACCCGTCTAGGCACCGTCGCCGACCTGTTCGAGGGTTATGTCGCGTCGCTCAAAGGAGCAGGCAAACCATCATGGAAGGAGACGGAAAAAGGCCTGAACAAGATCGCCGACACGCTTGGCCGCAATCGTCTCGCACGCGAGATCGAACCCGAAGAGATTGTCGAAGTCATCCGCCCCATCTACGACCGTGGCGCGCGGGCCATGGCCGATCACGTCCGTGGCTACATCCACGCGGCTTATGGCTGGGGCATGAAGTCCGACAACGATTATCGGAACACCTCTCCCCGGCGCTTCCGTATTCCGTTCAATCCGGCAACGGGCATTCCCACAGAGCCCAAAGTTCAGGGCACCCGCTGGCTTGATGAAGACGAGTTCGTGCGCCTCTATCGCTGGCTAGAATGCCCTGACGTACCCATTCACCCACCCTATACCCGCGCCGTCAGGATTCTCATGCTAACTGGTCAGCGAGTCCAGGAAATCGCCCGGCTCCACATCGATCAATGGGACGCTAAGGAGCGGATTATTGATTGGTCCAAAACGAAGAATCATCAGCCCCACGCTGTCCCAGTGCCCTCGCTTGCGGCCGAACTGATCGAGTCCATCAAGGTCAATGAATACGGTTGGTTCTTTCCCTCTGCGACCGACCCGTCCAAGCCTGTCAGCCACGGCACGCTCTATTCGTTCATGTGGCGCCAGCGCGATCGCAGCGTGATCCCCTATGTAACCAACCGTGATCTTCGCCGAACATTCAAAACCCTGGCCGGCAAGGCGGGCGTTTCAAAGGAAATCCGCGATCGTCTCCAGAACCACGCGCTTCAGGACGTTAGCTCCAAGAACTACGACCGCTGGAACTACATGCCAGAGAAGCGCGCCGGCATGGCGAAATGGGACAAGTTCGTGCGCGCAATGCTGGCGAAAAAGCGCGAGGGCGATGCCTTGAAGACGGCCGCATGAAAGGGCGGTTTCTAGTGCTGGCCGCTGCGCTCGCCTTAGTCGGTTACGCGGCTCCGGCCCGCGCAGATCCGTGCGAAGGCGGTCTGCCGTCGCAGGTCGGCGTCCAATTCTCCGGCATCGTCCGATACGTTGGCGACGGCGACGGCCTCTGCGTGGGACGAACGACGGACCCAAATGAGTGGATCGAGATTCGCCTCGCCGATTTCGATGCCCCGGAGCTGCACGCTCCAGGTGGCGCGGCAGCCAAAGCGGCGCTTGAGCGCCTGGTCCTCCAGCGCGAGGTCAGGTGCATTTCGGAAAGGGCGTAGGGGCCGTGTGCGCTCTTACGACCGCGTCATCGCGCGGTGCTGGATCGGTAGCGCCAGCCTTGGCGAACTGCTCCACCGGGCCGGAATAGCCGACGGGGTCAACTGATGTGGCCCCGTCATCATTGACTAAACATAGCCTGGAAGCTATATGACTTGGGACGTCCGCCTGCATGATGCGTTTGAGGCGGAGTTTCTGACTTTCGAGCGCGAGGTCCAGACTGAATTGCTGGCGGTGGCGAAGCTGCTAGCCGCTTTCGGTCCACACCTCGGTCGGCCCTATGCTGACACGCTTAAAGGCTCGAAACACGCCAACATGAAGGAGCTGCGCTTCTCTGCCGCCGACCGGAATGGCGTACTGCCCTCGCCTTCGATACCAAACGAAAGGCCATCTTGCTCGTCGCGGGCGACAAGTCGGGCGGCAGTCAGAAGCGTTTCTACAAGCAGCTTATCGTAAAGGCGGACAACCGGTTTTCCGGTCATCTGGAAAGACGGAAATCCGCAAAGTAGGAAAGATGCCATGGGACAGAGTCTTGAGCAGGTCATAGCTTCCCTGCCCCGCGAACAGCAGGAGCAAATTGAGGCGCGTTACGACGCACTTCGGCAAGAGGTCGATGGCCTTCGCGAGCTGCGCCAGGCCGTCGGAAAAGCGCAAGGAGATGTGGCGACTGCCTTGAACATCAAGCAGCCGTCAGTCTCCAAAATTGAAAAGCAGGCGGATATGTATCTCTCGACGCTCCGCGGCTATGTCGAGGCGATCGGCGGGAAGCTCGAGCTGACCGTGAAGCTGCCGGAAAGGCCGCCTGTAAGGATAGAACATCTGGGTGACCTGACGCAGCCAGCCGCGAAGGCGCCTGGTCCGCGGACTGGTACTCGACGTGGGATCGCTTGCCCCCTCAGACGACCGCTCGGCTGCTAGCTTCCATGAATTCAGGCGGCCTCCTCGTGGTCTGCGGCGCGGGTCTCTCGATGGCGCCGCCCAGCAGCCTGCCATCAGCTCGCACGGTCGCAGAACGGAGCTATGGCGGAACCTGGGTGATGACGGTGTGAGAAAGGCGGCGTATCGGGGCGGTTGTTGACGCCTGCCCGAACCTCCAGAGGAGCGATACGCCTATGACGACGGATACCACCGTTTCCGCATTTCGACATCCCGACACGATCGAGGATCCCCTGACCTCGGTGTTGCGCGAGGGCGCCCGCCGACTGCTCGCCGAGGCAATCGAGGCGGAAGCCGAGACGTTCCTTGCCGGGATGCAGGAGAAGCGATTGGGCGATGGCCGGGCTCGCTTCGTGCGCCATGGCCATGGCCCGGAGCGAACCATCCAAACGGGCATCGGCCCGGTGCCGGTTCGGCGCACGAAGGTTCGCGACCGCGGCGCCGATGCTGATGACGGATCTGGCGAGGGCGGTGAACGCGTGACGTTCACCTCGGCGATCCTGCCGAAGTGGGCGCGTCGAACGAAGAGCCTCGATGCTCTGTTACCGGTCCTGTACCTGCGCGGGATCTCGACCGGCGACATCCAGGAAGCTCTTGCAGCGCTGCTCGGCAAGGACGCGCCTGGCCTCTCGCCCTCCGTCATCGGCCGCCTCAAGGACGATTGGCAGGGCGAATATGACCGCTGGCAGCGCCGCGACTTGTCGGCACGCCGCTACGTCTACATCTGGGCGGACGGCGTTTACCTCCAGGCCCGCATGGAAGACGATGCCGCCTGCATGCTGGTCATCATCGGCGCGACGCCCGAGGGCAAGAAAGAACTTGTCGGCTTCCAGGTCGGCGTCCGCGAGAGCGCCCAGAGCTGGCGGGAACTGCTCGTCGACCTGAAGGCTCGGGGCCTTTCCGTTGCCCCCGAGACCGCGGTCGGCGACGGCGCCATGGGTTTCTGGAAGGCTCTCGATGAGATCTTTCCCGGCACGAGGCACCAGCGCTGCTGGGTCCACAAGATCGCCAACGTGCTGAACAAGGTGCCGAAATCGGTGCAGCCGAACATGAAGGCGGACCTCCGCGAGATCCGCGACGCGCCCGATCGCGCAAGCGCTGAGGCGGCCATCGCAGTCTTCCAGGAAAAGTACAGCGTCAAATATCCGAAAGCCGTCCAATGCCTGACGAAGGACCGCGAGACGCTGCTCGGCTTCTTCGACTTCCCGGCGGAGCACTGGGACCATCTGCGAACGGCGAACCCGATCGACAGCGTCTTCGCCACCGTCCGGCACCGAACTGTGCGAACGAAAGGCGCCCTGTCGCACAAGACAGCCCGGCTCATGGTCTTCAAGCTGGTCATGGCCGCGGCCAAAACCTGGCGCAGGCTGAAGGGCGAAAACCGCTTGCCGATGGTCATCGCCGGCGTCACATTCACCGACGGCATCGCGGTCAACCCCGACGCCAATCATCGCGCCGCCTGAACGGCCCCATCACCCAATTCCGGCCATAGCTCATAGAAAATGGCGTTGACGATCTCGCGCTTCGACCATTTCGGTGGCCGTCCTGTCTCGCTCGGCCCAGGCAGCAGC
>CANKZU010000012.1 GCA_947488615.1 uncultured Aurantimonas sp. | reverse complement strand
GACATTCCACACCTCCCGAAAGCGCAAGGTCAGTGAATCACGTCAGAGCGAAATCCGCCAGTTTCCGGAGGCGTCCAGGTTTTTTCGTGCCACTGTCACCCGCCGCAACATGACCTATGATGTCGCCGAACCAGACGCCTCGTGGTGACGCCTCGTGGTCAAGCCGACCGCCAAAACCGGCGACGCCGGACACCGGGCTCGGCAGCGGCGGGCGAAATCGGATATGCGGCCGCGCGGCACCGTCGACGCGGTTCGCTGGCGAAGACCGCCTGATCTCTAGAGGAGGCGCAGCATGGACGGATTCACCGGCGGTTGCCTGTGCGGCGACGTCCGGATCGTGGCGGCGGGACGCCCCTACCGGGTCGGCCTGTGTCACTGTCTCGACTGCCGCAAGCATCACGGCGCGCTGTTTCACGCCTCGGCGATCTTCCCTCAGGATGCGGTGACGATCGAGGGGGACATCCGCGACTATGCCGGGCGGTTTTTCTGTCCGCGCTGCGGCTCGCCGGTGTTCGGGCGCAGCGGCGACGAAATCGAGGTGAATCTCGGATCGCTGGACGCGCCCGACCAGTTGATGCCGACCTATGAACTCTGGACCGTCCGCCGCGAATCCTGGCTGCCGGAATTTCCGATCGCGCGGCGCTACGCGCGCGATCGCGACGGAACGGGCCGCTGCGAGGAATAGGCCGACCGAACGGAGCAAAGGCCGTGAGAGCGCCGGCGCTCTCTTGTGGCGCGCCCCTGTCCCGCGCCGCGCCGTGACCTATGATCACCGGCGAACGGAGACATCATGGTCAAGCTGAACAAGATCTACACCAGGACCGGCGATGCCGGCGACACCGGGCTCGGCACCGGCGAGCGGCGGCCGAAATCGGATCTGCGGGTCGCGAGCTACGGCACCGTCGACGAACTCAACGCGATCATCGGCATCGTGCGGCTCTCGGCCGACGCCGCGCTCGACGAAATGCTCGCCCGCATCCAGAACGAGCTGTTCGATCTCGGCGCCGATCTGGCGACCCCCGAGACGGCCGAGCCGCTGCCCTATGAGCGGCTGGCGATCGTGCCGTCGCAGGTCGAGCGGCTGGAGCGCGAGATCGACGCCATGAACGCGCGCCTGGAGCCGCTTCGCTCCTTCGTGCTGCCGGCCGGCTCGCCCGCCGCCACCCATCTGCATCACGCGCGGACCGTGGCGCGCCGGGCCGAGCGGCTGATGGTGGAGCTCGCCCGCAAGGAGGGGGAGATCGTCTCGGCGGCGGCGCTGCAATATATCAACCGCCTGTCGGACCATCTTTTCGTCGCCGCCCGTATTGCCAATGACGACGGCAAGGGCGACGTTCTGTGGGTGCCCGGCCAGAGCCGCTAGAGCGCCGGGCGTCACTTCGGAGGCACAAAGGACGCTCTAACCCTTTCATTGAGCATCGGATTGATCCAAAAACCGGATTCCACTTTTTGGTCCGATGCTCCAAGGCGCGAGACCGCCCCGCGCAAGGATCGCCCGTGTTCGTTCCCATCTACGACGCCAACCGACTGCGGCGCATCCGCTTCCAATATGTGACGGTCGGGCTGATCGCCGTGAACGTCGTCATCTATCTGGTGTTCACGGCAACCGGCGAGACCGGCGCCTTGCTGTCGGCCTTCGAGATCAGCTACGGCTTCATTCCGGCGGTGGTAAACGGCTATGCCGATCTGCCGCCGCACTATGTGGCGGTGCCGGAAGTGCTGAATTTCGTCACCTATGCCTTCCTGCATCTCAATTTCTGGCATCTTCTCGGCAACATGCTGTTTCTCTGGGTGTTCGGCGACAATGTCGAGGACGCCTTCGGGCATCTGCGCTTTCTCCTGTTCTATCTCGTCTGCGCGGCGGCGGGAGCGTGGCTGCACGCGATGATCATGCCCGATTCCGAAGCGACGCTGATCGGCGCGTCCGGCGCCGTCTCCGGGGTCGCCGCGGCCTATCTGATGCTGCATCCGCGCGTCTGGGTGTGGGTGCTCGCCTTCGGGCGCATCCCGCTCTACCTGCCGGCCTGGCTGTTGCTGGCGATCTGGATCGGCTGGCAGTTCGCCTTGTTCATTGCCGGCGGCGAGGACGTCTCCTATGCGGCCCATGCCGGCGGCATTGTCGCCGGGGCGGCGCTGACGCTGGTGCTGCGGCAAAAGGGCGTGCCACTGTTCGACAGCCGGATCGAAACGCCGCGCGCCGTCGAACTCACGGCGAAAGACGAGCGCGGGGCTTGAAAGATGCCGGCCGGGGCGTCACTAAGCGGCCACGGATCCGGAGCGTTTTGACGATGACGTAACCGTCATTTATTGCTTTGCGAAAATCGGCCGAACCCCTGCCCAATCCGTTGGGCGCTCGCGAGCAGCGGGGCAGGCCGAGATTCATGAGAATGCGCGCCCGCTTCGGTTCGGGCCGACCAAGGGAGAAGCCCGCCGATGAAGGTCCTCGTCGCAGTCAAGCGTGTGGTCGATTACAACGTGAAGATCCGGGTCAAGCCGGACGGATCGGGCGTCGATCTGGCCAACGTCAAGATGAGCATGAACCCGTTCGACGAGATCGCGGTGGAAGAGGCGATCCGCCTCAAGGAAGCCGGCACGGCGAGCGAGATCATCGCCGTCTCCGTCGGCCCGCAGCAGGCCCAGGAGACCATCCGCACCGCGCTGGCGATGGGCGCCGACCGGGGCATTCTGGTCAAGACCGATCAGCCGACCGAGCCGCTCGCCGTCGCCAAGATCCTGAAAGGCGTGGTGGAGGCGGAAAAGCCCGATCTCGTCATCGTCGGCAAGCAGGCGATCGACGACGATTGCAACCAGACCGGCCAGATGCTCGCCGCGCTGCTCGGCTGGAGCCAGGGCACCTTCGCCAACAAGGTGGAGTTCGCCGATGGCCGCGCCAAGGTGACGCGCGAGGTCGATGGCGGCCTGCAGACCGTCGACATCACGATGCCGGCGGTGGTGACCACGGATCTGCGCCTCAACGAGCCGCGCTATGCCTCGCTGCCGAACATCATGAAGGCGAAGAAGAAGCCGCTCGAGGAAAAGTCGCCGGACGATTACGGCGTCGATATCGCGCCGCGACTGGAGGTGCTGAAGACGGTCGAGCCGAAGAAGCGCGAGGCCGGGGTCATCGTGGGCAGCGTCGACGAGCTGATCGACAAGCTGAAGAACGAGGCCGGCGTTCTCTGAACGGCTCCGCCCATTGCATTCGCTGCGCCGTCCGGACCTGAGACGGAACCTGCCCTCGATCGGGAGACAATAGCATGACCACGCTTCTCATCGCCGAACACGACAATGCCGCCCTGTCCGACCAGACCGCCAAGGCGCTCGCGGCGGCGTCCCAGATGGGCGGCGACGTGCATGTCCTCGTCGCCGGCTCCGGTTCCGGAGCCGTCGCGGAGGCCGCGTCGAAGCTTAGCGGCGTCGCCAAGGTGCTGCACGCCGATTCGGACGCCTATGCGCACGGCCTCGCCGAGCCGCTCGCCGACCTCGTCGTCAAGCTGGCGGATGCCTATGACGCCATCGTCGCCCCGGCGACGACGGCGGGCAAGAACGTCATGCCGCGTGTCGCCGCGCTGCTCGATGTCATGCAGATTTCCGACATCGTCGCCGTTGACGGTCCCGACACCTTCCAGCGGCCGATCTACGCCGGCAACGCCATCCAGACGGTGAAGTCCGGCGACGCCAAGAAGGTGATCACGGTGCGCACCGCGGGCTTCCAGGCGGCCGGTGACGGCGGTTCGGCTTCGATCGAGGCGGTGGAGGCCGCCGCCGATCCGGGCCTGTCGACCTTCGTCGGCGAACGTCTGGCCGAAAGCGACCGGCCGGAGCTGACCAGCGCCAAGATCATCTTGTCCGGCGGCCGGGCGCTCGGCTCGAAGGAAAAGTTCGACGAATTCATCCTGCCCGTCGCCGACAAGCTCGGCGCGGCGATCGGCGCCAGCCGCGCGGCGGTCGATGCCGGCTATGCCCCGAACGACTGGCAGGTCGGCCAGACCGGCAAGGTGGTGGCGCCCGATCTCTACATCGCCGCCGGCATTTCCGGCGCGATCCAGCATCTGGCCGGCATGAAGGATTCCAAGGTGATCGTGGCAATCAACAAGGACGAGGAAGCGCCGATCTTCCAGGTCGCCGATTACGGCCTGGTCGGCGATCTCTTCCAGATCCTGCCGGAACTCAAAGACAAGCTCTGAGCGTCGCCGCTCCGCCTTTGACGGCGCCGCCGCTCGAGACTATGCTGCGATGCAGCAATACGGGAGGTTATCAAGAGCGATATGGCTGACAGCATCAGGAAGATCGGGATCGTCGGGGCCGGCCAGATGGGCGCGGGCATCGCCCATGTTGCGGCGCTCGCCGGCTATGACGTGACGCTCTACGACATCGCGGAAGATCGCACGGCCGCCGGCCTCGAACGCGTCGGCGCCGCGCTCGACCGGCAATTGTCGTCGCAAAAGATCACCGAGGCCGAGCGGGCCAAGGCGCTGAGCCGGATTATCACCGCGACTGACCCAGCGGCCCTTGCCGGCCTCGATCTCGTCATCGAGGCGGCGACCGAGGACGAGACGGTCAAGCGCAAGATCTATCGCGACATCTGCCCGCATCTGTCCGAGGCGACGATTCTCGCGAGCAACACCTCGTCGATCTCGATCACCCGGCTGGCCTCGGCGACCGACCGGCCCGAGCGGTTCATGGGCATCCACTTCATGAACCCGGTGCCGGTGATGAAGCTGGTTGAGTTGGTGCGCGGCATCGCGACCGAGGATGCGACCTTCGAGAGCGCCAGGCAATTCGTCACTGCGCTCGACAAGACGATCACCGTCTCGGAGGATTTTCCGGCCTTCATCGTCAACCGCATCCTTCTGCCGATGATCAACGAGGCGATCTACACGCTCTACGAGGGCGTCGGCTCGGTGGAATCGATCGACACGGCGATGAAACTCGGCGCCAACCACCCGATGGGGCCACTACAGCTCGCCGATTTCATCGGCCTCGACACCTGCCTGTCGATCATGCAGGTGCTTTATGACGGGCTGGCCGATTCCAAATACCGGCCGTGCCCGCTGCTGGTGAAATATGTCGAGGCCGGCTGGCTCGGCCGCAAGACCGGCCGCGGCTTCTACGACTATCGCGGCGAGCACCCGGTCCCGACGCGGTAGGGGCAAGCCACCCAGGCGGGTGGTCGCTCCGGCGCGGAATCTTCAGAGCAGTTCGACGCGCCCGCCTGTCTCCGCGATGAGGCGCGCCGCCTTTTTGTCGAAGGTTGCGAAGATGTCTCCACCGAGCCTGCGGCCCTCGAAGGCGATGATGCCGTCGGCGAAATCCCCGCCGGCTATCAGCATGGCAAGGCCCGCCTCGGCCGCCGCCCGGTCGCAGACGATTTGGTTGCCGGAAAGCAAATCTCCGATTGCGCTTGCAATGGCCGCACGGGGCAGTTTGTAGGTGCGCGACGCGACCCACACGAACTCGCAAAGCGAGGCGAGCGAGACGACCACGAGTTCCGCGTCATGGAGGAGATCGCGCGCTTTGGAACCGCTTGCCGGATCGTCGTTTATGGCGGCTCTCAGGAGCACGTTCGTATCAACTGTGATCCTCACGGCTCGCCAGCCCAGCCCTTCTCGATCGCTTCGTTGATCTGGTCGATCGTCAAAGGTGGGCCGTCGTAGTAGCCTTCTAGGCTGCCGAAGAAATTCTCCAGCGAACCGGTTTTTCGTTCGCTCTGCAGCAGGACCTTTCCGTCCTGCTGCATGTCGACTTCGATCTTCTCACCTGGCTTCACGCCAAGATGTTGAAGAAGGTCCTTTTTTAACGTGACCTGGCCTTTGGCGGTAATGGTTAGAGTCGACATGGGGCCATCCTCGCATTGAAATTACAATGTAAGGCATAATTGCCTTACCGACAACGTCCTGGTGATGTGGAGCGGCCCCTCAAACCGTGCGCCCGCTCTGCTTTACCGCCTCGATCAGCCGGACGGCGTCCGGGCTCGCCCATTCCGCCGGGCCGTTGATCGCCGCGCGAGCGCAGCCGTCCGGTCCGACCAGCACCGAGACGGGCAGGCCGTAAGCAAGCCCCCGGCCCTTCAGGTCGTCAAAGACGCCCATCGTTTCGTCGCGATACAGGGGCAGGGCGGTGAGATTGGTCTCGGCGTAGAATTTCTTCGGCTTGTCGATGCTGCCGGTGTCGATGTTGATCGGGATCACGGCGAAATCCTCGCCGCCCTCCTGCTGCTCCAGCGCGTCGAGCGCCGGCATTTCCTCGCGGCAGGGCACGCACCAGGTCGCCCAGAGATTGACCAGCAGTGTCTTGCCGGAAAAATCCTGCAGGCTTGCCGGCTGGCCGTCGCCGTCCGTGAAGGCCATCGCCGAGATGTCGAAGGGCGTGTCGAGCGCCTGCACGGCGGCGACCTCGCCGCGCGCCGCGCCGTCGATCGCGGCATAGATCGCCTCGTCGGCCGGGCAGGAGGTGGCGGCGACTTCGTTGCCAGACCCCGTCTCGCTCACGTATAGGACGACACCGCCCGCCGCGATGCCTGAGATCAGCGCGATCCCGGCGATGAGACCGAGCCGCCGCCCGTTCGAAGCCTGTCGTGTTTCCTCGGACATACCGTCAAAAGCCCTTTCGAGTATTCATGCGCCAGAAGACCAGCAACGTTCCCAAGTCAAGCAACGCCCCCACGTCCAGCAATGCGATGTGGGGTGGTCGCTTTGCCTCCGGACCCGACGCCATCATGGAGGAGATCAACGCCTCGATCGATTTCGATCGACGGCTTTATGACGAGGATATCGCCGGTTCGAAAGCCCATGCCGCCATGCTGGCCGATCAAGGCATCATTTCGGCGGAGGACGCCAGCCAGATCATAGCGGGTCTGGAGGACATCCGGGCCGAGATCGCCGACGGGCGCTTCACTTTCTCGCGAGAGCGCGAGGACATCCACATGAATATCGAGGCGCGGCTCGCCGAGCTGATCGGCCCCGCCGCCGGCCGGCTGCACACCGCCCGTTCGCGCAACGATCAGGTGGCGGTCGATTTTCGCCTGCATGTGAAGACGGCGTTCGGCTCGCTCGCCGAAGCGCTCGAAGCCTTCATCGACGCGCTGCTCGACAAGGCTGAGGCGCATGCCGACACGGTCATGCCCGGCTTCACCCATCTCCAGGTCGCCCAGCCGGTGACTTTCGGCCACCACTGCCTCGCCTATGTCGAAATGGCGGCTCGCGACCTGTCGCGCTGCCATGACGCGATCTCCCGTCTCGACGAATGTCCGCTCGGCGCCGCCGCGCTTGCCGGCACCGGCTTTGCCATCAACCGGCACCAGACGGCGGAAGCGCTCGGCTTTCGCGAGCCGACCCGCAACTCGCTCGATTCGGTGTCCGACCGCGACTTCGCCCTGGAATTTCTCTCGGTCGCCGCGATCTGCGGGACGCATCTGTCGCGTCTCGCCGAGGAAATCGTCATCTGGTCGACGCCGCAATTCGGCTTCGTCCGGCTGTCCGACGCGTTCTCGACCGGCTCCTCGATCATGCCGCAGAAGAAGAACCCGGATGCCGCCGAACTGGTCCGGGCCAAGCCCGGCCGCATCAATGGCGCGCTGATTTCGCTGCTGACTGTGATGAAGGGGCTGCCGCTCAGCTATTCCAAGGACATGCAGGAAGACAAGGAACAGGTCTTCGACGCGATCGATTCGCTCGCTCTGGCGCTGGCCGCCGCCACCGGCATGGTCCGCGACATGAGCATCGAAACCGAGGCGATGCGCCGGGCGGCCGGCCACGGCTTTTCCACCGCCACCGATCTCGCCGATTGGCTCGTGCGCGAACTGGGTCTGCCGTTCCGCGAGGCGCATCATGTGACCGGACGGGCGGTGGCGCTCGCCGAAGAGCGGGGCGTCGGGCTTGAGGATCTGTCCCTGGATCTCCTGCAAACGCTGGAGGCGCGGATCACCGACGCGGTCTATTCCATACTCGGCGTCGACGCCTCGGTGAACAGCCGCACCAGCTTCGGCGGCACGGCGCCGGCCAATGTCCGTGCCCAGATCGCCTATTGGCGCGATCGACGCGGCGGCAATGGCGAATAGTCGCCACAGGTGGTGATTTCTTCGTCGCGAACCGTTATCACCGCGGTGACGGGGATCGACGGTGGGCGACGTGCTGAGGGGTGACGAGATGACGGAGCGATCGAGCCTTGCGGCCAAGCCGGTGCTGATTCTGGCCGCGCTGTCGGTTCTTGGCGGCTGCGGCGTGAAGAACCTCCCGGTTGCGCCGGATACCAACGAGGTGCCGGCTGTGGTGGCGGAGCAGACGCAAGGCGGGACGACCAACGTCCTCGGTAGCGGCGAGACCGGCACAGCCGTTCGCGCCGCGCGAATCTCGGATGTCCAGAACGACAATATGGTCAGCGCCGCCGAGGTCACCCGCAACAAAGATGCCTCCGGCAAACGGTTCTTCCTCGATCCGTTGCTGAACTAGTGGTCCGATTTCGCCATTTGCATCCCGCTCGGAGCACCCTGGCAAGCAAATGGCGAAATCAAAGGACCACTAGCAACTTTATGACCCTCGTGGATTTTGCAAATTTGTCATTTGATTTCGAGTCCGCCGTGCATGGGTATCAAATGTCAAATTCAATCCACTAGGTCCGAAACCGAGCCGGTTATCCCGCTTCGACCACCGCAAGCCTTGTCATGAATCATTTCGAAATCCGGGACGGCGCCCTCCACGCCGAGGGCGTCAGTGTGGCGGCGATCGCGCGCGACGTGGGCACGCCGTTCTACTGCTATTCGACCGCGACATTGACCCGGCACTACGAGGTCTTCGCCCGCGCCTTCGCCGATATCGACGCGCTGGTCTGCTATGCCATGAAGGCTAACTCCAACCAGGCGGTGCTGGCGACGCTGGCTTCGCTCGGGGCGGGGGCCGACGTGGTGTCGGGCGGCGAATTGCTGCGCGCGCTCAAGGCCGGCATTCCGCCCGAAAAGATCATGTTCTCCGGGGTCGGCAAGACCATCGAGGAGATCGATCTGGCGCTGGCCTCGCGGATATTCTGCTTCAACGTCGAATCCGAACCCGAGCTGGATGCGATTTCGGCCCGCGCGGCGCAGGCCGGTGTCAGCGCCAATGTCTCCTTCCGCATCAATCCCGACGTCGACGCGCGCACCCACGCCAAGATCTCCACCGGCAAGAAGTCCGACAAGTTCGGCATCGCCTTCGAGCGGGCGGAAGCGGTCTATGATCGCGCCCGTTCGCTGCCGGGCATTCACGTCTCCGGCATCGACATGCATATCGGCAGCCAGATCGTCGAACTGGAGCCCTTCGACGAGGCATTCGACCGTCTCGCCGATCTGGTGCGCAAGCTGCGCGCCAAGGGTCACACGATCGACCACATCGATCTTGGCGGCGGGCTCGGCGTGCCCTATCGCCGCGACAATGCGCCGCCGCCGGAACCACCGGCCTATGCCGAGATCGTCAAGCGGCATGTGCGCGACCTCGACTGCCAGGTGGTGTTCGAGCCCGGCCGGCTGATCGCCGCCAATGCCGGTATTCTCGTCACCAAGGTCCTCTACGTGAAGAAGGCGGAGGACAAGATCTTCGTCATCGTCGACGCGGCGATGAACGATCTGATTCGCCCGACGCTCTACGACGCCTGGCATGACATTCATCCGGTGGTCGATGATCCCGACGCGCGACGGATCGTCGCCGACGTCGTCGGACCGGTGTGCGAAAGCGGGGATTTCCTCGCCAAGGACCGCGACCTGCCGCGCGTCGAAGCGGGCGATCTCGTCTATGTCTCTTCCGCCGGGGCCTATGGCGCGGTGCAGTCGGGCACCTATAATTCCCGGCCCCTGATCGCGGAAGTCATGGTCCGGGACGACGCCTTTCATGTCGTCCGCCCGCGCCAGACCATCGACGATCTGATCGGTCTCGATCGGCTGCCGCCGTGGCTGGAGGGTCGCGCCTGATCGCGGTCGGTACGCCTTCACACCTGCGTCACCGCCTCGCCTTCGCCGTAAAATCGGGTAAGGTTCTCCGCACGTAAGAACAACGAAAGCGGGCCCATGGCCGAGACCGACCGGCACAACGACTGGACCAAGGCCGGACGGATCGCGTTGACGCGGAAGTTTGCCGCCACGGCGCTCCTCGTTGAGCGAACGTGGCCGCTCGTCCTGGCCTTCGCCAGTCTCGCCGGCGTCTTTCTGATTCTTTCCTGGTTCGGCCTGTTCGCCGCGATGCCGTTCTATGGCCGCGTCGCCGTGCTGGCGGTTCTTGTCGGCCTTGCCATCGCCGCGCTCTGGTTCAACCGGGGCCTCAGACTGCCGACGGGTGGCGACATCGACGCCCGGATCGAAAGCGTCAGCCGCCTGTCCCATCAGCCGCTGCGGGTGCAGGGCGACCGCGCCGTCTCGGACGATCCCTTCGCTAAAGCCCTTTGGCACGAGCACCAGCGGCGCATGGCCGAGCGGCTGCGCGATCTCAGCGGTGGCTCCCCCAACACCCGGACCGAGCGGTTGGACCCGTTTGGGCTGCGGGCGCTTGTCGCGCTGCTCCTGGTTACCGCCTTCGCCTTTTCCTTCGGACCCGGCGGCGGCCGGGCTCTCGACGCGTTCGCCCCGGCGGACGCGCAAGCGGTGGCCGTTGCCCGTGTCGACGCCTGGGTGACGCCGCCCAGCTATACCGGCCGGGCGCCGATCTTCCTGACCGATTCCGGCGGCGCGGGCGACGGACCGATCGGGGTTCCCGAGGGCAGCGTCCTGTCGGTCCGCCTGTCCGACGGCGCCGCCGCCGATCTCGTCTTCACTGCGACCGGTGAGGGCGCTGAGGCGGTTACCGTCGCGCCGGTCGGCGCCGATGAAAAGACCGAATCGGCGGAGGAGGGGGAGGCGCCGAAGCCGGTAAAGGTCGCGTCCGGACCGCGCGAATACGCCTTTGCCCTGGAAGAGAGCGGCGAGGCGGCGCTTGCCACCGCCTTTTCGACGCTGGGCCGCTGGAGTTTCGCGGTGACGCCCGACGACGACCCCGAGATCGCCTTCAAGGAGGCGCCGAGCGAAGCCCGCAATGGCGCGCTGCAACTCGCTTACGTGGTCACCGACGATTACGGCGTGCGCAAGGGGCGGGCGGAGATCGTGGTTGCCGACGATGTCGTCGCCGCGAATGCCCGGCCGCTGGTCGCCGCGCCGGAGATCAACCTCGCTCTGCCCCGCCGCACCAAGGGCGCGGCCGAGGGACGGACCAGCGCCGATCTGACCGAAAGCCCCTATGCCGGGGCAAAGGTGGCGATGACGCTGGTTGCCACCGACGACGCCGGCCAGTCCGGCCGTTCCGAAACGATGCCGCTGACATTGCCCGAGCGGCGGTTCACCAATCCGCTCGCTCGCGCGGTCATCGAGCAGCGGCGAATGCTGGCGCTCGATACAAACACGGTGCCGCGCGTGGTCGAGATGCTCGACGCGATCACCCTGCGCGGCGAGGAGTTCATCGAGAACCCGGCCGACTATCTGGCGCTTCGCGCCGCGCGCACGCGTATCGCCACCGCCTATAACGACGACGCATTGCTGTCGTCGGTCGACTTCCTGTGGGAGATCGCCCTCGGCATCGAGGACGGCAATCTGTCGCTGGCCGAGCGGCGGCTGCGCGACGCGCGCGAACAGCTCGCCGAGGCGCTGGAGGAGGGCGCGTCGGATGCAGAGATCGACCGGCTGATGCAGGAACTGCGCGAGGCGATGCGCGAATACATGCAGGCCTTGGCGGAAGCGATGCGCAACCAGCCGCCGATGAGCCAGGATCAGCTGCAGATGGGCGACATGCAGGAGCTGCGGCCGCAGGATCTGGAGCGGATGATGGACCGGATCGAGGATCTGGCGAAATCGGGCTCCAAGGACGCCGCCCAGCAGCTTCTGTCCGAACTCCAGCAGATGATGGACAACCTCCAGGCGATGCGACCCGGCCAGCAGCAGCAGGGCCAACAAAGCGCCATGCAGCAGCAGATGAACAAGCTCGGCGAGATGCTGCAGCGCCAGCAGCAGCTGATGGATCAGACCTTCGATCTCGGCCGCCGGCAGTTCCAGCGCCAGCAGCAGGATCGCCAGCAAGGTCAACCGGGTGAGCCTCAAGAGAGCCAGCCGCAGGATGGCCAAAAGGGCGAGCCGATGACCGCCGAACAGCTCCAGGAGATGATGAAGCAGTTGCAGGAGCAGCAGGGCCAGCTCCAGCAGGAACTGGAAGAATTGCAGCAGCAGCTGGAGGGCATGGGCATGGAGCCGTCCGACGGCTTCGGGGATGCCGGCGAGGCGATGGGCAAGGCCGAAGGCGCGCTTGGCGAGGGCGACGACGGCGAGGCCGTCGGCGAGCAGGGCCGCGCCATGGAGGCGCTGCGCCGCGGCGGGCAGGACATGATGCGGCAGATGCAGGAAGCCATGCAGGGGCAGGGCAGCCAGGGCGCGCAAGGGCAGATGGGCCAGGGCTTCGGCGGCCAGCAGCAGCGCTCCGGCCGCGATCCGCTCGGTCGGCAGCGTCAGACCGAGGGACCCGATTTCGGCCAGGATGTCGGTGTGCCGGACGAGATCGACACCCAGCGCGCCCGGCGTATTCTCGACGCCATCCGCAACCGCCTCGGCGACGCGCTGTCACCGCAGCTCGAACGCGACTATCTGGAGCGGCTGCTCAAGACGCCCTGACGAGACGACGCGGGCCGGGGCCGCAACCCTGGTTCCGTGACGGTTCGCTTCGGCTCGGCAGGCTTGGGGCTTGTATCCGATGCAAAGGCTGTCATGCGCTACAGCGATATATCGCTCAACCGTAGGTCGGCTGCTGTGGCCACCCATCAGGGGAATCTTCAAAGTCTTGCTGGCGGCCCCAAGCGGTGAGGTCGAGCATATAGTGCGATCCGCCGATCATTTCTCCGCCCCGGGCATAGGTCGAATAGGTGTGGAAAATCTCTTTTTCGATACGCAGGAACATGCTGAATCCCGGAAGCTCGACTGACTGGCCGTCCTTAAGCTCCATTCCCGCCGCGGCTAATTCCTCCTCGCTCTTGTAGTTGTATTCCGGAGGGGCAACCGAGCGATCAAGCGTAACGTGAAAATCGTAATTGAAGTCGCCACCGAACGACGAATACCAAGGGAAAGTCCAGCCCCGGCGGGCCTTGTAGGCTTCGATCTTCGGTAATGGCGCGCGCGAGACATAGGCAAATTCGGTATTTCCATCTCGCAAGTGGCGGACCTGTCCAGACGATATCTCGTCGGCCAGATGCGTGCAGCTCGGGCATCCGTTCTCCCACTCCGGGTCGAACATGAAGTGTCCGACAATCAGTTGGCTCCGGCCGCTGAACATATCGAGAAGACTGAGCGTGCCATCAGGTCCGGTGAATTCGTAATCCTTCTCCACGCGCACCATGGGAAGCCGCCGCCGAGCCGCATTGAGAGCGTCCCTCGCGCGCGTGAGTTTCTTCTCTTCGGCAAGAAATTTCCGCCGTTCCGCAAGCCACTCGGCGCGCGCGACAATGTTCGGATAAGCCGTGGCTTCGCAGGGCATAGATCCTCCTCCTTCCAATCGACGGTCGCTGGCTTGCCTGTTGCTCTCCAAGGAGCGCGATGAGCCGGGCCGCCTTCCGGCCCACCGCTTTTCTCAGCCCTCCACGATAACGTCGAACCCGCCATAGATCATGCGCTTGCCGTCGAAGGGCATGGCGTCCGGCCGCATGCGCGGGTCGTCCATCACCTTCGCCATCCCCGCGTCGCGCACCGCCTTCGACGGCCAGACGATCCAGGAGAACGCGACCGTCTCGTCCGGCTCGCGCATCACCGCCGTGTGCATCGAGTTCAATTTTCCCTCCGGCACGTCGTCGCCCCAGCATTCGGTCACCGACAGCGCGCCGTGCTCCTTGAAGACGGTCGCGGTTTTTCGGCTGAGTTCGCAATAGGCCTCCTTGTTGGCGGTCGGCACGGCCAGGATCATTCCGTCGATATAGGTCATTGGTTTTCTCCGTTTGCTGTCGTTCAGGCGAAGGCGCTTTGGGCGGCTTCCCGCAGCTCCGCTTCGGTCATTGGGGCGCGCGTGGGGGTGGCGATGGACCAGCGATGCCCGAACGGGTCCTCGATGACGCCGTAGCGGTCGCCCCAGAACATGTCGGCGACGGGCATCACCACGGTCGCACCGGCGGCGAGGGCCTCGTCGGTAAAGGCGTCCACGTCGTCGACGATCAGGTGTATGGTCACGGGGCTGCTGCCGAGCAGCTTGGGGGATTTCAGCCCATATTCGGGGTTTTCATCGACGAGCATGACCGATGAGCCGTTGATCGAGATGCAGCCATGCATAATCTTGCCGTCCGGTCCGGGCAGGACCATCATCTTCGTCGCGCCGAACGCGCGCTCGTAGAAGGCGATGGCCTCGGTCGCGCCGCGGCACACGAGGTGCGGGCTGACGCAATGCACGCCGGATCGGGCGGCGAGTTGGGCGGCGGATTGTGGGTTGCTGTCCATCGTTCTTCCTCCTTCACGCGTTTTCAAAGGCCGCTTCCAACGCGGCGATGTCGATCTTTCCCATCGTCATCATGGCATCGCGCGCCCGCATGGCGGCGGCCTTGTCGTCCGCGCCCAGCAGCCGCGGAACGGCTTCCGGCACGATCTGCCAGGAAACGCCAAATCTGTCGGTGAGCCAGGCGCAGTGCCCTGCGCTGCCGCCGCCCTCAAGCAGCGCCTCCCAGAGCCGATCCGTTTCGGCCTGGTCCTTGGTCAGAACCGAAATCGACGCCGCCGGCGTATGCCGGAATTGCGGCCCGCCATTCAGAACCATGTAGGGCGCGCCGGCGAGGGTAAATTCCACCACCAGCGCCGGACCGGCCGGCTCGGGGCGCACGATGTCCTCGATCCGGCTCTCCGGCAGCAACGTCACATAGAACTCGGCGGCTTCCTCACCCCGGCCGTCGAACCAGAGGCAGGTGCGGACCTTCGACCTCCCGCTCATTTGACGCCTCCCACAGCTTGCGGATCCATCCAGATAGGTTCCCAGATATGGCCGTCGGGATCGGCAAAGGCGCGGCCATACATGAAGCCGTGGTCCTGGGCGTCACCGATTACCTCGCCGCCGCTCGCGAGTGCCGTCTCGGTCAGCTGGTCGACCGCCTCCCGGCTTTCCAACTGCAGCGCGGTCAGCACTTCGGTCGTCTGGCTGGCATCGGCGATCCGTTTCGGTGTGAAGCTGGCGAATTTCGCGTGCGTCAGCAGCATCGCGGTGCAGGTGTCGCTGATCCGCATGGCAATCCCGGTATCGTCGCTGAATTGATCGTCGAACTCGAAACCGAGCCGGCCGAAAAAGCGACGCGATCGATCAAGGTCGGCAACGGGCAAATTGATATAGACGTTCATCGGCGAACCGGGCTCCCTCCTGTGGTAGTCCGCAATACTAAGTGGACAAAAACGTTGATGTCAACATAATATGAGCGCCATGCGCGACGATTTGCCCCTCGCCACGACCCACGAGGTTCGCGACCGCTGCCTGTGTCTGCACTTGCAGAGGGCGGCGCGCGCGATCGGACGCCGCTTCGACGAAGCGCTGAAACCGGTGGGACTGACCAATGGTCAATATTCGCTGATGGTCTCGCTCAACCGGCCCGAGCCGCCGCGCCTCGGTGACGTCGCGGCGCTGCTGGCGATGGACCGCACGACGCTGACGGCGAATCTGAAACCACTCGAGCGGCGGGGGCTTTTGACGATCCTGCCCGACACGAAGGACAGGCGTAGCCGTCGCCTCACACTGACCGAGGCTGGCCGCGACCTGCTTGTCGAGGCGGTGCCGATCTGGCGGGCCACCCATGACGATGTCGATCGCCTGCTCGGCGGTCGGGACGAGGAGGCTCTGCGCGGCGATCTTCTCGCGCTGACGTTTCCCGAATGAGACGAATCGGCGGCGATCTGCGGCGGATGTGCCGTTGTCGGCCTCCGCAACATGGACGGCTCAGCCTCGGGAGCAGGCGCGTTCAGGCCCGTGCGCGACGCCGTCACGCGCAGCGGCGGATCGACAGGTTGCCCGTGTCCTCGGTTTCGTCCGACTGTTTCGCGGCCGCCCGCTCGGCGAGGATGCGGCCGACTTCGCGGCGGATCTCGGCGATCGAGAACGGCTTTTCCACAACGCCCTCGATGATCGCGGCCAGATCGTCCGCGGCTTCCTTTTGCTCGGCGTAGCCGGTCATCAAAAGCACCGGCAGATCGGGCCATGAGGCGCCGATCTCATGCGCGAGTTCGATTCCGGTCATTGCCGGCATGCGGATGTCGGACAGGACGAAATCGAAATCGCCCTCACATTCGACCAGGATATCGAGCGCCAGCTCGCCATCCTCGGCGACGGTGACCTCGTGGCCCTCGAGCTCAAGAGCCCGCGACACCAGCACGCGCACACTCGGATCGTCTTCCGCGATCAGAATTCGTGCCACTCAAAGCCTCCTGCTTTGATCATACGCCAAACCACCTTATGCCAGTAAACGTCGAAACTGACGTGTAGCTGACCAGTACATACCAATCGCTGACGAATGGTTTCACGCCGCCCGCGGGCTCATTCGACGACGCGGCCGACAAATGGCAGCTCGCGAAAGGCGTGCCCGACATCCATGCCGTAACCGACGACGAAATGGTCGGGACAGTCGAAGCCCACATAATCTGCCTCGATGTCGGCCTTGCGCCGCATCCGCTTGTCGAGAAGAACGGCGATCTTCACCTCCCTGGCGCCGCGCGAGCGCATCAGGTCGCGGGCGAACTTGACCGTCCGCCCCGATTCCAGAATGTCGTCGATGAGCAGCACCGTGCGGCCCTCAACCGCGCTTTCGATATCGCGCAGCACCCGCACCTCGCCGCTTTCGGTTCCCGCGCCATAGCTGGACAGGGTGATGAACTCGACTTCCGGCGCCAGGCCGGCGCGGTGCAGCGCGCGAATCAGGTCGGCGGCGAACACGAACGAGCCCTTCAGCACCGATATGACCAGAAGGTCCGTCGATGGCGTCGCCGCGATGTCGCCCGCCACACGCGCCACTTCCGCCGCGATCCGATCCTGGTCAAACAGGGTCGCAATCTGCTTGCCCCGAACGGTGATCATGGGCGGGGCTTTGCGGCGTCGTCAAAGCGGACGCTCACGTCGCCCGCGCTTCCGGCGCGAACCGCCAGGGCCGAGACGAAGCGCACCGACTGGCCGGGAGCTAGGCGTTCGACTCCGGCCCTGAGCGGTTTGGTGAGAAGGTCGCCCCCCGGTCCGGTCAGCACGATGCGCAGCGGCGGAAGCAGCGCCGACGCCGTCGTTTCGTTGGCCACGGTCCCGGCGACCGAGAGAACGGCACCGTCGCCGCGCGGCGCGATGTTCGCCTCGATGTCACGGAGCAGGAGACCGGAAAGGCTCGAATCGGCCAAAGGCGCGGCGATCGGCGATTGCGGGGTGGACAGCAGCAGCGCGGGAACGGCGAGAAGGCCGATCAGAAAGCCGCCGACGATCAGGGCGCCGTTGCGCAACCGCACGGCGCGGGCACGGGTCAGGATCGATCGATCCTCCGCCTCGGACGCGGCGGGCGAGACGAAATGGGAGGGCGCGAAGGCCTGGGAGAAGAGGTCGGGCGCGGCGTTGCGCGGGCCAGAGAATCCCGTCTCGCCGCCGGACGCGCGCGTGTCGCGCTGTCCGAAAAACGCCCGCGCCGGCGTTGGCTCGGCGTCGCCCGGCTCGATCATCAGCGCGCGGCGCGCGGCCTCGATCTCGGCGGCGGATTTTTGCAGCGTCCGACGGGTCGTCACTTCGGCCGTTCCATCGATGAGCGGACCGGCGTGGGCGGTCTTGCCGGAAAACGCGCTTCGTCGTCCCGACGGCGTCCGGCCCGCCATTGCCTGGGATGTGCCGCCAAACTCGGTCATCGCATCCTCTGTCTTGCCTTGTTTAGGAACCGGTAAGGAATCATGCTTAACAAACCGTGAAGCCACGCCGTTGGCGGGGTGGGGTTGACGTCGGCGCGACCAACAAACAACACAGTCGCACGCATGCTGCGCGGACGACAACGACGAGATGGGAGCGCTCCGACGTGATTCGGTTCGAAAATGTCGGGCTGCGATACGATATGGGGCCGGAAGTGCTTCGCGACCTCTCCTTCGACGTCAAGCGGCAGTCTTTCCAGTTCCTCACCGGCCCGTCGGGGGCGGGCAAGACCAGCCTGTTGCGCATGCTGTTTCTCGCGCTCAAGCCCACCCGCGGCCTGATCACGGTTCTCGGCCGCGACGCCTCCACGCTGGCACGCAAGGACCTGCCGTCGATCCGGCGGCGGATCGGCGTCGTCTTCCAGGATTTCCGCCTGCTCGAGCATCTGACCACCTATGAGAATGTCGCGCTGCCGCTGCGCGTGCGCGGCAAGGACGAGGCCTCCTACCGGCAGGACGTCATCGATCTGATCAAATGGGTTGGCCTCGGCGAGCGGCTGAACGCATCACCGGTGGTCCTGTCGGGCGGCGAAAAGCAGCGCGCCGCGATCGCCCGCGCGCTGATCGACCAGCCGGACATCCTGTTGGCGGACGAGCCGACCGGCAATGTCGATCCGCCGCTGGCCCGCCGGCTGCTGCGGCTTTTTCTCGAACTCAACCGAACCGGGACGGCGGTGGTCATCGCCACGCACGACCTCGACCTGATGGAGCAGGTCTCCGCCCGCCGCCTTGTTCTCGCCGAAGGCCGTCTGGAGATCTATGACTGACCTCGCGGAACGATGGGTGGATTTTCGCGCATTCGTCGCGCGCCTCACCGGGCGGCCGGGCCGTGAGCACCAGACCCCGATCGTGCCGCCGGCGAACGTCGCCGGACGGGCGCTGATGACGGTGATCGCCATCATGACGTTTCTCGCCAGCCTGACGGTCGGCGCCGTCACCCTGGTCTCCGACACCGCGTCCCAGTGGCAGAACGACATCTCGCGGGAGATCACCGTTCAGGTGAAACCGGAAGAGGGCCTCGACATGGCGACGACGCTCGTCACCATTCGCGATTTGGCGCTGGCGACGCCAGGTATCGCCGATGCGACGATCCTCGATGATGCGGCGACCGCGCGGCTGTTGGAGCCGTGGCTGGGCGAGGGGCTCGACCTCGCCGACCTGCCGGTGCCACGGCTCGTGGTCATCACCATCGACGAGGACGCGCCGCCGGATTTCTTCGCGCTGGCGACGCGGCTGCGGGCCGCGGTTCCCGCGGCCGAGCTCGACGATCACCGGGCCTGGGTGTCGCGCCTCGTCACCATGGCGCGGGCGACCGTGTTCGTCGGCGTCGCGGTGCTGACGCTGGTGCTGATCGCAACGGTGCTCACCGTCGTTTTCGCTACGCGCGGCGCGATGTCGGGCAATCGCCAGATCATCGAGGTGCTGCATTTCGTCGGCGCCCGGTCGTCCTTCATCGCCGGCGAGTTCGAGCGACATTTCCTGCGCCTCGGGCTCCTGGGGGCGGTGGCCGGCGGGGCCGTGGCGCTGGTCCTGTTCGCCGCCATGGGGGTGTGGACGACAAGCAACCGCGCGACCCCGGAAGCCGACCAGATCAGCGCGCTGTTCGGGTCGTTTGCCATTGGCTGGACGGGCTATGTCGGGGTCGTCGTGCTCATTGCAACCGTCGGGGGATTAACCGCGTTTACGTCTCGTCTGACGGTCATGCGCCATCTGGCGGCGATCGACATGCTGTCCCCGGTGGAACGGTAAGATGACGTTAATCATGTTACCACAAGCTGCGGAGCGCCACGGAAAGGTCATGCCCACACGATGCCGCATTCAGGGACGAGAATTCTAAGATGACGATGGCGGCTTGGTCTCCCGACGCGGAAGCCGACGGCATTCGGCTGACGCGACGCATGCGGCGCCCGCCTGGCCGGCGGCGCGTCATGCTGGGGCTCGCCGCCTTGTGCGCGATGGTCGTGGGATATCTGACCGGCGGATTCCTGCGTTTCACCGAGGAGGTCAGCCTGCTGTCGCAGCCTGGACAGGTGGAATCCGCCGACGGCATCGTGGTTTTGACCGGCGGCGCGCTTCGCATCGATCAGGCCATCGACCTGCTCAGGCAAGGACGTGGCCGGCGCCTGCTCATCAGCGGTGTCAATCCGGACACCAGCGCCAAAACGCTGGCGCGCATGACCGGCACCGACCCCTCCTGGTTCGACTGCTGCGTCGATATCGATCGTGCCGCGCTGACGACCGTGGGCAATGCCGAAATTGCCAGCCGGTGGGCGCGCGAACACGGCTTTCAGGATCTGATTCTGGTGACCAGCGACTATCATATGCCGCGCTCGCTGCGCGAATTCGAACGCGTCGACACGCTGCGCTCGGTCACGCCCTACGCCGTCCAGCGCGACGATCTGTGGCGCGCCAACCAATTGCCGAACGGCCTTGGCGCCCGGGTTCTGGTCACCGAATATATCAAACTGATGGCGGCCCGGGTCAGCTTCAGGCTCGGTCTCGGCCAGCCGGACGCGGTCTCCACCCACATTGCGCGCATCGATCGCTGACGGAAAATCGGCCATTGCCGCGCGTGCGGACCGTCCGCGAGTTGGGGGGTCTCTCGATTTTCTGATGTTGACGGCGTAAAGCCTCCGGCGACGCCCAGCGGCCCCCGTTGCGTCACGCGCCTTCACCGATTGCCGCCGGAGCGATCCCTTCGATGACCATGCTGCGTTCGCTCGCCTTCAACGCCCTGTTCTATCTCAACCTCATCGGCCAATTGCTGCTGTTCTCGCCGGTCTTCTTCGTGATCTCCGAGGCGAAGGCTTGGGGGATCGTCAAGAACTGGGCGCGGTCCAGCCTCTGGCTGCTGAAGCATGTCGCCGGCATCCGCGCGTCGATTACCGGCAAGCAGAACGTCCCGCACGCCGCGGCGATCATCGCGGCGAAGCACCAGTCGTTCTGGGATGTCTTCGCGCTTTTGCCCGATCTCGACCGGCCGACCTTCATCCTCAAGAAGGAGCTGCTCGCGATCCCGTTCTTCGGCTGGTACCTCAGGCGCATGGCGATGATCCCGGTCGACCGGGCGCGTCGCGGGGGGGCTGTCGCCTCAATGATCGAAGGAGCCCAAAAAGCCGTGGCGGAGGGTCGCCAGATCGTCATTTTCCCGGAAGGCACTCGGACGGCGCCGGGCGCCGAGGCTGACTATCGCCAAGGCGTGTTCCGCCTCTACGAGGCGTTGGACCTTCCCGTTATACCGGTGGCGCTGAATTCCGGCCTGTATTGGCCCCGCCGCCGGTTCATCCGCCGCCCGGGGACAATTCGGGCGGATATACTTGAGCCGATCGAGCCGGGCTTGTCCCGTGTCGATTTTCTCGACCGGCTCCGCCACGCGATCGAGACCCGGTCCAACGACCTTTTGGCCGAAGCCCAAGATCGCGACGGCTATCTGCCGCCAGAACCGTCCCGCGTGGGCACCTGACGCGCCTAGCGCCGCCGGCCCGATCCTTATAGCCGGGCGACGACGTCCTCCAGCCAGCGGTCCGTCAGCCCCAACTCGCGAATATGGTCGAGAGCGCTGGTCACATAGTCGACGTTTGCGCCGGACTGACCGTGCGAGCGGCGAACCAGCGTGGCGGCATGCTCGGCGGTCACGCGGCCGGCATATTGGCTGTGGCCGCGATCGACCACATAAGTCAGAGCGCGCAAATTGCGCCCGTCGGTGAGGCGCACCGGCAGGGTCTGCTCGCGATAGACATGGGTGACGAGTTCGCGCGCCCGCAGATAGTCGACCACCGCCTCCCGCATCTCTCCCCTGACGCGGAACGCCATGCCGACGCAGGAGCCGCCCCGGTCGAGGCCGAAGACCAGGCCCGGCCGCTCGGGCGTGCCGCGATGCACGAAGGAGCGCACGCAGAGCGAACGGTGATAGCCGGCCAGGCGCGCCTTGACCCGCTCCTCGAATTCGAAGCCAGGCCGCCAGATCAGCGAGCCGTAGCCAAACACCCAGAAATCGTCCATTGCCCTCAAAATGCCCCGTCCGTCGGTTTTGCCCGACCGGGGCTCACAAAGGGTAATGGCATGGCGGCGTCAAGCGGGAAGACATCGAAAGCGGGACGCGCCTATGTCTGGGTCGCCGTCGTGGCGCTGCTGATCGCCGGCGGCCTCAGCGGCGCATGGTACTACCTCGCCGGTCAGCTCGAGGCGCAGGTCACGCGCCTGATCGCGGACGCCCGCGTGCAAGGCACCGAGATCGGCTGCCCAGGGCGCGCCGCTTTCGGCTATCCGTTCCGGCTCGGCCTTCGTTGCGACGCGGTCACCATCGAGGCGCCGGGCGACGCGCGCGGACAGGGCTTGCGCGCCACCGCCGGAGCGCTTCGAACCGCCGCCCAGATCTACCGGCCGAATCGCGTCGTCGCGGAACTCGACAGCCCGTTGATCGTCGACGCGCAGCAGACGCCGCCGCTCGACATTCGCTGGCAACTGGCCCAGGCGAGCGCCAGCTTCTGGAGCGACGGAATGGACCAGTTCGCGCTGGTCGCCGACCGGCCGGTGGTGGCGCTGGCGCAGCCGGCCGCCGGCCGTCTGCCGCTGTTCGAGGCCGGCCGGTTCGAGGCACATGCGCGCCGCCGCGACGGCGATCTCGACATTGCCGTGTCCGGCGCGGACGGACGCGTCCTCGCACCGGACGCGCCCGCCTTGCCGGCATTCGACGCTAGCGCCGACCTGACGATTACCGGTGCCGCCGACTGGCTCGCGGGTCATATGGATGGGCACACGATTGGCGAGGCACTGGCCGGCCGCGCGGGCACGCTGCGCTCGCTGAAGCTCGATCTCGGTGACGCAAGCGCCGAGCTCTCGGGCGATTTCATGGTCGCGGCGGATGGGATTCTGTCCGGTGATTTCGAACTCGCCGTCGCCGACCCGCAGCGGATCGCGGCGCTGGTCGCCGAGGCGGCGCCGCAGCTCAAATCCGTCGCCCAATCGCTCGCCTCGGCGATCGGCTTCGTCGGCCGTCAGGACAACGGCCGCAACATCGTCGCGCTCAGCCTGCGCGACGGCAACCTCTCGGCCGGCGTGATTCCGCTGGGTCAGGTGCCGGCGATACGGTGAGGCGAGGCTGCCGCCGTGAGGCCACGGCTTCCGTCGCCGCAGCGGTCTGCGGGGGCTGACGCTGGCCGCGACATCCATAGTCGGATGTCGGAGATATGAGTAGTCGGCCACCGATTTCATTCGGGGATTACCAATCATTTTGCCGTCCCGATTTACTCGCCCGTAACGTGCATGCGGCACGGTCGACCGTCTTTTGATGTTGACGGGATTTACCATGCGTAAGGTGCTTTTCTTCCTCGTGGCGGGTGCTCTTTCTCTGGCTCCTGTCCAGAGTTCGTTCGCTGGCGAATGGGTCGTCGAGCGGATTTCGGGCAGAGCCTGGGCGCTCGAGGTCGGAAAGGACCCCGTGCGGCTCACCGCGGATATGGCGGTCCCCGAGGGCGTTACCGTCGAAACCTCGCGGAACGGCCGGGTGCGGCTTGCCGGCGATAACAACGTCATGTCGCTGGCGCCCAGCACTGTCGCGGTCGTGGCGCCCTCGCGCTCCAACCGCAAGACCCGCGTCGTTCAGCAGGTAGGCAGCATTGAATTCGACGTCGAGAAGCGCCGGCGGCCGCATTTCCGCGTCGAAACGCCGTATATGGCGGCTGTCGTCAAGGGAACGACCTTCACTGTGGATGTCTCCCAATCCACCACCAGCATCGATGTGTCGAGCGGACTGGTTCAGGTGAGCGATTTGCGCAGCGGTGAAAAGGCTGCGATCGGCGCAGGACAGTCGGCCAGCGTCGCCGCATCCAGCGCGGGATTGGCGACCGCGGGAAAGAACGCTCCCGGTGTTCGCCCAGGCAAGCCCGCCCCGTCCGCCGTGGCACCTCTCGGTCGCGACCTGGCTGATTTCAAGGCCGACGGACGGACCGGGCCGAAGTCGGACATAAACAAGGGCAAGGGCAGGGAAAATGGCGAGGCCAGGGGGAACAAGGCCGAGTCCCGCTCCGGAGGACGTGGCAATGGCGGCGGTAACGGCGGCGGAAACGGCGGTGGCAATGGTGGCGGTAACGGCGGTGGCAATGGCGGCGGTAACGGTGGTGGAAACGGCGGCGGCAATGGTGGTGGAAACGGCGGCGGTAACGGCGGCGGCAATGGTGGCGGTAACGGCGGTGGCAACGGCGGCGGTAACGGTGATGGAAACGGCGGCGGCAATGGTGGTGGCAACGGCGGCGGCAATGGTGGTGGAAACGGTGGTGGCAACGGCGGCGGCAATGGCGGCGGCAATGGTGGCGGCAACGGCGGTGGCAATGGTGGCGGCAACGGCGGTGGCAATGGTGGCGGCAATGGTGGCGGTAACGGCAAGAAATAAGCTCCGCCCTATCGTTCTCATGGCCTCTTGCAGGGATACGAATGGCTTGGTTTCCACCCATCGGTAAGCGGAATCCGATAGTGCTGCGGGGCGGGGCGGGGGGACTCCTCGTCGCCGCCGCGATCCTATTCGCTAGCCTGTCCGGGTTCTTGCGAACGGTGGACGATGGTCTTGCCGAATTGCGTTTCCAGAGCCAGTCGATAGCGCCGACCGGCGATGTTGTCCTCGTCGACATCGATGCCAGGAGCCTCGCCGAAATCGGCGTTTGGCCCTGGCCGCGGCGATTGCATGGCGATCTCCTGCGGGCGGCTGAGCGCGCCGGCGCGGCCCGCGTCGCGTTCGACATCGACTTCAGCACCGAATCTACGCCGGAACAGGACCGGGCTTTCGCCGCGGCCCTCGCCGAGACCGGGATCGAGACCTTTCTCGCAGCCTTCGTCCAGGCCGATACGGCGGCGGGCATGGCCATGCGCGCCTCATTGCCGATCGAGCTTTTGTTGCGAAATTCCTGGCCGGGCGGCGTCAACGTCCCGGTGGATGGCGACGGACAGGTCAGACGATTTCCGTTCGCTATCGCTCTAAACGGAGAGACGCTGACCTCGATGCCGTCCCTGCTGGCCGATCGCGAGGGTGGGACAGGCCTGTTCGGCATCGATTATGCAATTGCCGCCGAGCGGTTGCCGCGCGTTTCCTATGTCGATCTGCTGCGTGGACGGATCGACGCCGATGCGCTCGCGGGAAAAACCCTGATCGTCGGTGCCAGCGCGATCGAACTCCGCGACCTCTTCCCGGTTCCGGCCCACGGAGTCGTTTCCGGCGCCACGGTGATCGCGCTGGCGACGGAGTCGCTGCTTCAGGAGCGAGCTTTGACGATCCTCGCAACGCCCTGGTTCGTGCTGGCCGGGATGGCATTCATCGTGTTCGCCTGCGCGTTTCGTCTGTCCTCCCGCTATGCGATCGCCGTCCTTGTCGGTCTTGCCGTCACGACTGAAGTGCTAGCCCTTTACCTGCAGAACGGCCATGCGATCGTCGTGGAAACCGCTGTCATCCACGTGCTACTGGCTGCCTGTTCCATCTGGGTGCTTTTCCGCGAGTTCGGTCTTCGCCGCGTCCGGCTGTGGATCGCCAGGACCCAGGCCGCCAACAGCCAGAGCGTCCTCGAGCGCGTCCTCGACGATGGATTTCACGGCGTCGCGATCCTCAACGAACGTCTGCAAGTCACCCGCATCAACCGTGAGGCACTGGAGCTTCTCGGCGTCCAGAGCGCGAGCCGGCTGGACGAATTGCCGCCACAGATCGGACGACATGTCGCAGATATCGTCGCGGCGTTCGAACGCGGCGAGGGCCCCGGCAAACCGGCCGTGCATGTGCTGCATCTCGCCACAGGCGGAGAGCGGGTGGTGGAGTATTCGATCGTCCCGTTCTGGCTGTCGGGTGTCGCCGATCAGGCGGGGGAGGCGTCCGGCGACATCGTCTACGCCACGCTGACACTGCGCGACATCACCGCGCGTCATAAGGCGCATGACCGGATACGGTTCATGGCGCTGCACGACAGCCTGACGGGCCTGTCCAATCGTCGCGCCCTCGAGCAAGGATTGGAAGACATTTTGAGCCGGCCGCCGGAGGGCGGGGTGGCGCTTCTGTCCTTCGATCTCGATCGCTTCAAGGCCGTCAACGACGCGCTCGGTCATGCGATCGGGGATGAGGTGCTCAAGGAGACGGCGCGTCGAGCCCAGGAAATACTGGCCACGGCGTTGCTGATTGCCAGGACCGGTGGTGACGAGTTCACCGCCGTCGTCCCGGCGGCGGGCCTTCAAACCGCGCAATCGCTGGCTGCTTCGCTGGTGGAGGCGATCTGCCAACCGTTTTTCCTGTCCGGGCACCGTATCGGCGTCGGTACCAGCGTCGGGATCAGCTGGTGGGATGGCCAGGAGGCGACGGTGACGTCGCTGATGCGCCACGCCGATGTGGCGCTGTATCGCGCCAAGCAATCATCCACCGAGCAGGTCGTCGCCTTCGAGCCCTTCATGGATGGCGCCCGGCTGGAGCGGCTGAAACTCGAGCAGGATTTGGGTCAGGCGTTCGAGAACAACGAATTCCGCGTCGTCTACCAGCCGCAATTTTGTCTGTCGTCCGGGAAAATCGTCGGGGCCGAAGCCCTCGTGCGTTGGCTACACCCAAAGCGCGGCTTCGTGTCGCCGGTGGATTTCATTCCGGTCGCCGAGGAAATGGGCCTGATCCATCGGCTGGGCGGCTGGGTGCTCGATACCGCCTGCCGCGAAGCCATGGGCTGGCCCTTGCCGATCAAGATTGCGGTCAACGTTTCCGCGATTCAGTTCGAGACCGGCGATCTGGTCGCGGCCGTCCGCCATGCGCTGGAGATATCCGGCCTGCCGCCCGAGCGTTTGGAGCTGGAAATCACCGAATCCGCCTTTGTCGAGGAGAGCGACGGCCTGAAGCCGATCTTCGACGAGCTGTTGGCGATCGGCGCCAGCTTCGCGCTCGATGATTTCGGCACCGGCTATTCGTCGCTCGGCTATCTCCACCGTTTTCCGATCGCGAAGATCAAGATCGACCGCAGCTTCGTGACGGATATTCTGACCAGCAATCACTCGATCGCGGTGCTGCGTTCGATCATTACCCTGGCCGACGGGCTGGCTATCCGCACCATCGCGGAAGGCATCGAGACGCCCGAGCAGGCCGCGATGCTGCGCTTGTCGGGATGCGATGACGGCCAAGGCTATCTGTTCGCCAGACCGATCGAGGGTCAGGCTGTCGTCGAGATGATGGCGGGCCCCGCGATCGCAGCCCCCACGATGCTCGCAGCGGCGGGCTGATCCCGGCTGCGGCCTGGCTCCGGATTGGGGCTTGCGCGCGTCATCCCAGGACAGGCGCCAGCGCTGGGTGAGGACGGTCCGAGCCTCGGTCATGGCCCTTAAGGACATTCGAGAAGCTTACGTCGCGCGTTCGTTTCGAGCCCAATTTACCGGAGCTGTGTCGTGTCTGAGCGGACGCCACGCACACAGAGAGTGGTCGTTGCGTCCGCGTTTAATCACGAAAGAGCAACAAGGTACTGGAACGCTGCGCTATGACCGGGCACGCTCCTTAACGAGCTCGGAAACCGAAGCCTTCTGCGGGCCATTCTCGCCTCGTAGACCGGTCTCGACTCCCTCTCGGTCGGCGGCGTTCTTGTTCTGGCTGACCTTCCATGTGCCCGCCAGATCAGCGATCTCTATTTCGAAGCCGACCACGCCCTTGAGTTGCCGTGCCACGAAGTCGTGCGGTGCGTCCGAGACCGCCCAAGCCGCCGAACGGTGGCTTTCGTGCTGTGTCGTCAAGTCGTGCAGATGCGCCAGTAGCCAGTCCGACTCACGTACGAAGCGCAGCGTCCCGCGGGCGTGAACAACAACGTAATTCCAAGTCGGCACGACCTTGCCGTGCTCCCTCTTGGAGGCGTACCACGATGGAGTGACGTAGGATTGTGGACCGTGGAAGATCGTGAGCACCTCGAACGCCTCGTCCGTCTCGCGGAAGAGAGGGTTCCCGGCTGCCACGTGCCCGCGCAACAGGCCGCGCTCGCCTTGGTCCCCATGGAGAACGAGCGGCACATGGTCGGCTGTGAGTGTTCCCGTCGCCGAGGAGACGACCGTTGCGAAGGGATGCTCGCGCATGAGCGCCTGCATCACATCAGTGCGCTCTTCGCGGAAGATTGGCGGCTGGAACATCGTCGGACCCATTGGCTGTTGGTGCGGCACCCCGTACCGAATTTGAGGGCCGCATGCTACCTTTGGCATCGCGTCGAAATGGGACCTCCTATCGAAGCCCGCGATTGTCCGATTTGTCCGCATCGCCGATATCGCACGCTTGCAAGGCCAGCGACTGCTTCCACCCACGGCAGACCATTGTTCTGGCACAACTGACTTCGGCTCGACGACACCCCGCCCGCCTGCCGCTGACCCCTACGGATCGTCATCCCCGCCTTGAGCCGGGATCGATTCCAGGGTGCCGGAACCGCCACTTCGTCACCGGACAGGATGGGATAAATGTTGCGGCGTGGATCCCGGCTCGGGGGCCGGGATGACGAAGCGGGAAGGTCTGCGCCCCCATCTTCCACGGTGAAACAAAGGGCGATGTTGCACTAAGCGTACCCATCACCAGATGTAGATATGAAAACGCCGCTCAACCCGCGAGGGGAGTGGCGCTATTCAGGCGGGGGCTCTACCACTGAGCTATGCCCTGATTGGTCAGGGCAGTCGGGATCGAACCGACGACCTCCCGGCTACTGTTGTTCCGTTTTAGATGGGCGTGGAGCCGGTTTGATACAATCCTCGCCGCGCTTCTTTGGCGGTACGATCTTGCCCATTGCGCGCTCGAATGACGCAGCGCTCTCCTCATTGTCGAGGCCGAGTTCGCGAGCGGATTTCTTGAAGTGCTCGTACTGTTTTGACTTAGTCATTGTCTGTCCACATCTCCTTTTGCGCATACTCAGGTGGAAGATCCAGTTCCCAAGAATGAATAACCTTGATGTGGCCAATCCGTGCGAAGTGAGCTTGATTGCTATCGTCGGTATAGAAGACCGACGCACCATGGGCCTTCGCGATCGCAACAATCTGGCGGTCGATTTTGATTTTTTGCCATTCGGCACTGACACCGGAACGCTTATCGCCATCCTGAATCGCAGCCCGAGTCATATCTGCCAATTCTACAGCCGATCTCGCGTCAAACGACGCTATCTCAATCGCAGAAAATCCCCTTATTTGCATCATGACTTTTTCGGCATCGGGCGCCGCACAAAGAATTTCTGCAAAACTTGGCGCCGGTATGATCACCTGCCCGTGGGAATCGCTTATTCGATCGATAAGCGCCTCAATACGTTCCTTATGATGCGAGACTGGGCGGCCTGTGTCTGGGTTTGGACGCGGGGTCGCATCCGGGAAAAGGACAAGCGTCAGAAACGTGTTATCGAACGCGACAATCACTGAACGGCACCGCCTTCTCCGTTCAGGTTATCTAGATATCCAAGCGGATCGTCAGGCCACTTGATATTCAAGCTTCGCAGGCTGTTGACCGCACTACGCAAGCTTCTCTTATCGATCGCCTCGACATCGGAGATTTCGAAGCTCTGAACATTCCAAACTCTGTCGGAGCCCCGGGTCCAAACGCCTCGTCCGAAAGCCCTAATGTCTTCGAACAACAGCCCGCGCAAGGCCAACGCCACCTTGCCAGCCGCAGAGCAACGTACGGATTGGTTCGCATTCAGTCGGAGGCGCGCCTGATATCCATCTTTGCTCTCGGACAGCATGTAGAGATGCCCAACTAGCGCGCCCGTGTCGATAACCTCAATTACCGTTTCGTCGGCAGGCTTATGTCCCGGGAATCGGATTATGGTCGCGGACCCATCCGTCAAACGAGCATGGGTTTTGTCATCGGCCAGCATAGAATTAATCAGCTGATACGCCCTTGCCGCGTCTTGGGGGCCAGTTCCATCGCGAACGGAGGCCAGGCGTGCGCGAACCTTGCCGGGAGCAGAGCCGCGCTCGACCTGGCTTACGAGAGCTACGCAATTCGCCTCAACCCGCACAAAATGAACGGACGCCTCTTCGCCAAGCAACTTGCCTAGCTGTTGCATGTATTCTGCCAAGCGGGTCATCGGGATGGTGTTCGGCGTAAAGCCTTCCAGAATCCATCTAAACTCGGAGCCGATGTGCATTTCGACGCTCCACTTCCAGCCGTTCACGCGCGGGCCGTCAACGAGTCCCGGTACATCAACCGCTTACCAGAGAAGCCGTTAAGGATTTGATCGGCCCTACCTAGATCGCCCACGCCATTCGCGACACGATGATTGTAGCGGAACTCAAATTCGGCGGTGTAACGGTGCAAATGGCGCTTCCCGCAGTGCTGATATACGCCTTTCATCCCGCGTTTGAAGACGGAGAAGAACCCTTCGATCGTGTTTGTAGTGATCTCGCCACGACCGTATTCGCCCTGATTGTGACGCACGACGCCGTGCTGTGCAAACTCGCGACCGACGAGGGTGTAATAGGACGCCTCGTCCGTCATCAGATACGCCTCTTTGGCGATGTTGTCGCGCAGGATGGGGGCGATGTCCTTCGCAGCAAGGCTGTCGATCACCATCGTGCGGGCGCGGCGCGTGTTGCGATCGACGAGCGCTAGGATTTTGTGCTTGTGGTGAAACCCACGGCCTTTCTTCTGGCCCTTCGGCTTGATGGCGCGATCGTTTCCGATGAACGTTTCGTCGACCTCCACAGCGCCGCCGCCGATACCGAACGTCGCCAGATCGCCCTCGCGCATTGCTTCCCGAATGCGGTGAGACATAAACCATGCCGTGCGGAGCGCCACGCCAAGCGTCCGATGAAGCTGATGGGTGCTGATGCCCTTCTTGCTCGCGGCCATGAGATAGATTGCCTGTAGCCAGACGGTCATATCGACCTTGCTGGCTTCAAAGATCGTTCCGACCTTCACGGTAAGGGGCTTGCGGCACTGGTAGCACTTGTAGGTGCCGATCCGGGTGCTCTTTCCGCCCATTTTGCTGATGCGCTCCACGCCGCCGCAATGCGGGCATACGGGACCGTCCGGCCAGATGCGCGCTTCAACGAAGGCGTAGGCGGCTTCTTCATCGTGAAAGTGGGGCGCGGACAAAACGGACATAAAGATATCTCCCTATGTCCATATATAGCATGTGGGTACGCTTAGTGCAACATCGCCAAACAAAGGCCCGCGCGCTCCCGAAAAAAGCTGTCCCTTCAAAAAACTTATCCCCACCCCCGGCGCCCCGCTTATCCTTTGCCCATCGCCCTCGCGGGAACACGGGTCATGAACCGGATGCGCGTGGAGGGGGACGGTGCCGGATGGGTCGCGCTGCGGTGGCGCGGCTGGGTGATGAACCCCCACATCCGGGCCCTTTGCAGACCGGCTTCGCCAGCAGCGGGGCGTCGGGTCCGGGGCAAGCAGCCGGCGGGCGCATGGCAAGCGTCATCCACTCATCCCCATAGCGACGTTCGCCATGCGTCCGCTTCCCGAGCCTTCGCCCCGAAACCCGGGCGCGAGGACAGACGCGTGTGGCTTGCGAAGGCAGGCCGGATTTTTCTCTCTACCGCGCGAAACACGGGAGGCCGCGACTGGAGAATGCGTCTATTCCGTCGTCCCCGCCTCGTGCTTGCCGTGCTCGCGGCCGAAGTCGGGCTCGGCGGTGTCCTGGCCGGCCTCGATGATGCCGCGGCGAATGTCGCGGGTGCGGGTGAACAGCTCGAACAGCGTGTCGCCGTCGCCCCAGCGGATCGCCCGTTGCAGCGAGGCGAGATCTTCGGAAAACCGCGCCAGCATCTCCAGCACCGCCTCGCGGTTGGTCAGGAACACGTCCCGCCACATGGTCGGGTCGGAGGCGGCGATGCGGGTGAAGTCGCGAAAGCCGGAGGCGGAGAATTTCACTACTTCCTGCTGGGTCACCGTCTCCAGATCGGCGGCGGTGCCGACGATGTTGTAGGCGATCAGATGCGGCACATGGCTGACGATGGCGAGCACCAGATCATGGTGGTCCGGCGTCATGATCTCGACGGTCGAGCCGCAGCCTTCCCAGAAGCGCTTCAGCCGGTCGATCGCCTCGGCGTCGGTGCCGTCGGGCGGCGTCAGGATGCACCAGCGGTTCTCGAAGAGTTCGCGAAAGCCCGCGTCGGGGCCGGACTGCTCGGTGCCGGCGATCGGATGCGCCGGCACGAAATGCACCGATTCCGGCAAATGCGGGTGCATCTGCTGGACCACCGCGCCTTTGACCGAGCCGACGTCGGTGACGATCGCGCCGGGCTCCAGTGCCCCGGCGATCTCCTGGGTCACCGCGCCGCAGGAGCCAACCGGAACGCAGAGGATGACCAGATCGGCGCCGCGCACCGCCTCGGCGGCGTCGAGATGGTAGCTGTCGCCGAGCTTCAGTTCTTCGGCCCGTTTCAGCGTCTCGGCCCGCCGCGTGGTGATCGCGATATGCCGGGCGAGACCGTGGGCGCGGATGTTGTGGGCGATCGAGGAGCCGATCAGGCCGATGCCGATCAGCGCGACGCGCGTAAACAGAGGCTCGCTCATGCAGCCCCCTTGCCGAGAAACTGGCCAAGCGCCGCGACGGCGCCGCGATTGGCTTCCTCGGTTCCGATGGTCATGCGCAACGCGTTCGCAAAGCCATATCCGCCGACCCGGCGCAGGATGAAACCGCGCGCGGTGAGGAAATCGTCGGCCTCCGCCGCCGTCTGGCCGGGCGCGTCGGAAAAGTGGACCAGAACGAAATTGCCGACACTCGGCGTCACGGTCAGGCCAAGGCCTTCCAGCGCGGCGGTGGTCCATTCCAGCCAGCGGGCGTTGTGGTCGGCGGCCGTTTCGACGAAGCCGCGGTCGCGAATGGCGGCGGCGCCGGCTGCGATGGCTGCGGCGTTCAGATTGAACGGCCCGCGCACCCGGTCGAGGGCATCGACGATCGCCTCCGGCCCGTACAGCCAGCCAATCCGCAGACCGGCGAGGCCGTAGATCTTGGAGAAGGTGCGGGTCATCACGACGTTCTCGGAGGACGAGACCAGCTCGATGCCGGCGCCGTAATCGTTACGGCGGACATATTCGGCATAGGCGGCGTCGAGGACGAGAACGACGTTGCCCGGCAAGCCGGCATGCAGGCGCTGGACTTCCTCGAAGGGCAGATAGGTGCCGGTCGGGTTGTTGGGGTTGGCGAGGAAAACCAGCCTGGTACGCTCGCTGACCCGCGCAAGGATCGCGTCGACGTCGGCGGTAACGTTGGTCTCCGGCGCGACAACGGGCGTCGCGCCGCGCGCCAGGATCTGGATGCGGTAGACCAGGAAGCCGTGCTCGGTATGGATCGCCTCGTCGCCCGGTGCGAGATAGCACTGGCACAGAAGCCCGAGCAGTTCGTCGGAGCCGTTGCCGCAGAGGATGTTTTGCGGGTTGAGGCCATGCACCTCGGCGATGGCGCGCTTCAGCTCGCTGGCCTGACCGTCGGGATAGAGCTCGGGATGCGCAAGCGCCGCGATCGCCGCCTCGCGCGCCGCCGGCGCGGCGCCCAGCGGTGTCTCGTTGGAGGAGAGCTTGTGCAGCGTCACGCCGGCCGGCGCTTTGCTCTTGCCCGGCACATAGGCCTCGATGTCGAGGACGCCCTTATTCGGAACGGGTCTCATCGTCCGTGTTCTTTCGCTGGTGACTGCAGGCGCTGGTGATTGCGGGCCGATCGCGACGCCGTCGCGCCACGACAGGTGCATCAGGATAGGGACCGGCACGGGGCCGCATAGCCCCCGATCGGCCGGATGTCGAGGCCGGGACCCAGTGCCGCGGCCACCGAAGCCGCGTCTTTTTCGGTCGCGACGAGGACGCTGAAGCGGTCGGTTCCGTAAGGCGCCTCGGCGATCACCGTCAGGCCGTCCGGGATCTGCGTGAGCGCGGTCAGCCCATCGACGGAAAAACAGGCGATCTCCGGCGACACTGGATCGGCGAGCGGCGGGGCGATGACCAGCGCGGGCGTCGCCGCTGGCCGGCCCGGTTCGTCGAAGAAGGGCAGCCGCGCGACGATCTGCGCCGAGCCGAGCCCCTGCCACCACGGATGGCCGGTCGCGCCGATCGGCAGGATGCCGAGCTTGTCGCCGCCGGCTTCGATGCATGCGACCACCGCCTGGCTCGATGCGGCGATCGACAGGGGGACCGAAAAGCCGAAATAGAACCGCGCCGTCTCGGCGCTGGCGACACGGTCGCCGTCACCTGCGATGACGACCTCGAACGGGGCCTGCAGGGCGGTAAAGGTGGAGATGATCTCGCGCCACAGATGCTCCATCGCGGTCAGCGGCAGGTGCCCCTCATGGCGCTTGGCCAGCCGGCGCATCATGTCGGCCTCACGGCCGGGGCGGAAGGCGGCGCCGTTCTTCGCCGTGCCCTTCACCGCGATCAATTCGTCGATGACGCTGGCGCGCTGCATCAGCAGCCGATGCACGGATTCGTCGATGGCGTCGATCTTCGCTCTCAGTTCCGCGAGCCGCGATGGGTCGGCGGTGACGGTTCCGCTCATGCGTTCGAACTCCCTATGGTCTTGCGCAGTGCTTCTACCGGCCCTTCGTTCGCTTGGCAAAGCGCCGGCTTTAGCTGACTGGGCGGCGCGACGATTGCCGCAGCGGGCGCGAATGCGTATCTGTGCCTCGAACCCGAACACCGCCGGTCGCCACGACACCAAGCCGTGCCGGCCGGCGCGCATCATCGAGCGGGATGGACATGAGCGTCGAAGCCTCGACCGAAGACCTGGAATATGCGGCCGGCAGCCGCGAGGCGAACCACCCGTCTAGTCCCGTCGCCCATTTCGGCGCGGACGAGCCGCTGCGTCTGGATGCCGGCCGGGAGCTGGCGCCGTTCCAGATCGCCTACAACACATACGGGACCTTGAACGCGGATGGGAGCAACGCCATCCTCGTCTGCCACGCGCTGACCGGCGACCACTACGTTGCCAGCCAGTCGCCGGTGACCGGCAAGCCGGGCTGGTGGACCTCGATCATCGGCGAGGGCAAGCCGATCGACACGTCGAAATATTTCGTCATCTGCTCCAACGTCATCGGCGGCTGCATGGGCTCGACCGGCCCGGCCTCGATCGATCCGGCGACCGGCGAGCCCTACGGTCTCGACCTGCCGGTGATCACCATCCCCGACATGGTGCGGGCGCAGGCGATGCTGGTCGAGCGGCTCGGCATCGACACGCTGTTCGCCGTCATCGGCGGCTCGATGGGCGGCATGCAGGTGCTGCAATGGACCGTGAGCTATCCCGAGAAGGTCTTCGCCGCCCTGCCGATCGCCACCGGCGCGCGCCACTCGTCCCAGAACATCGCCTTCCACGAGGTTGGGCGGCAGGCGGTGATGGCCGATCCCGACTGGCATGGCGGGCGCTATTACGCGGTCGGCAAACGGCCGCACAAGGGGCTCGCCGTCGCGCGGATGGCGGCGCATGTCACCTATCTGTCGGAGACGGCGCTGCACCGCAAGTTCGGCCGCAATCTGCAGGACCGCGAGGCGTTCGGCTTCGGCTTCGACGCCGATTTCCAGATCGAGAGCTATCTGAGGCACCAGGGAATGACCTTCGTCGATCGCTTCGACGCCAATTCCTATCTCTACATGACCCGGTCGATGGACTATTTCGATATCGCGGCGGATTACGGCGGCAGCCTCGCCGAGGCGTTCCGCGACGCGACGACGCGCTTCTGCCTTGTCTCGTTTTCCTCCGACTGGCTGTTTCCGACCGGGGAGAACCGCGCCGTCGTCCACGCGCTGAATGCCGCCGCGGCGTCGGTGTCCTTCGTGGAGATCGAGACCGACCGGGGGCACGACGCGTTCCTCCTCGATGAGCCGGAATTCTTCGCGGCGATCGACGGTTTCATTTCCTCGGCGGCGCGGGTGAGGGGGCTTTGACGATGGCGGTTCTGGATACGCCAATTCCCACCAGCGAGACCGTCACGGCCAACGCGTCGACCCGTATCGATCTGGAACTGATCGCCGGCCTCGTCACGCCGGGAAGCCGGGTGCTCGACGTCGGCTGCGGCGACGGCGCGCTTCTGTCGCTGCTCGAGCGGCGCCGCCAGGTCGACGGGCGCGGAGTCGAGCTCAGCCAGGCCGGCGTCAACGAATGCGTCGGGCGCGGCCTGTCGGTCATCCAGGGCGATGCCGACCGCGACCTCGTCCATTATCCGGACGACGCCTTCGATTTCGTCGTCCTGTCGCAGACCATCCAGGCGACCCGCAATCCGAGGACGGTCCTCACCGAACTCCTCAGAATCGGCGAGCGGGCGATCGTGTCGTTCCCGAATTTCGGCCATTGGTCGATCCGCCTGTCGCTCGGCCTCTACGGTCGCATGCCGGTGACGCGGAACCTGACGCATTCCTGGTACGACACGCCGAACATCCATTTCTGCACGATCCGCGACTTTGTCGCGCTCGCCGACGAGATCGGCGCCAAGGTCGAACTGGCGATGGCGATCAATGCCACCGGCCAGAAGATGGGGATGAATATGCCCTGGGCGTTCTGGAACCTGTTCGGCCAGCAGGCGGTGTTCGTGCTCAGGCGGTGAGGAGCGTTAGGTCTGGGCGCTCGCAGGCGCCGCGAAGCGAGGCAACCCACGCACCTTTCCCGCTTTCGATCACTTGCGTCTGGTATCAAATTTGTTACCATAGATCATGGTCGAACTGGTCACCTACACCGACGATGCCGGCGAAGCGCCTTTCGTGGATTGGCTCTCAGGCATTGACCGGCAGGCGGTCAACCGCGTGACGATTGCGCTCGATCGACTGGAGGGCGGCAACACCGGCCAACTCAAGAGCCTTGGGGGTGGCGTCCACGAATTGCGCATCCCGTTCGGCCCCGGTTACCGCATCTATTTGGGACAGGATGGCGAACGTCTGGTGATCTTGTTGACCGGCGGGACAAAGCGCCGCCAGAACCGGGACATCGAACGGGCCAGAGGTTTGTGGTCGGACTACAAGCTGCAGAAAAAGCGGAAGGACTGATTATGCCGACGATGCCTTACAGCGAAGCGTTGAAGACAGTCGCCGCGCGAAAGCCGGAGTTTGCTCGGCATCTGCTCGAAGACGCCGCCAACGCGCTTTTGAACGGTGAGGTCGACGAGGGACGCGTGCTCTTGCGCGCGCATGTCAATGCCACGATCGGGTTCGAGGGGTTGGCGCGCCTTACCGGCAAGAACCCGAAAAGCCTCATGCGGATGCTCGGCCCAAACGGCAGTCCAACGGCCGTCCATCTGATCGGGATTATTTCGCATCTGGCGCACAGCCAAGGCGTGCATTTCAAGGTCCAGTTGGAGCCACAGGAAAACGCGGCGGTGCTGGCGTAGCGAAAGGTGAAAGTGAAACAGAATTGCTAATTCCTGTTTCAAAATGAACGACGCGGCCACAGTCCGGCGTACTTTGGCGGAGAAGGGATAGCGCGAGCACCTGCTATTGTGGAACATATGGGTGCGAATTCTGCATAGGCTAAGATCTAAGAATATGGTGCCAGCCAGGAAACACTTCACAAAGACGTTGCGGGTGGGTTTCGTGGCTCTATGCGGTCTCGCTACCGCTTCTTGTGGATACACCTTTGAAAGAGAGTGGGCGCGGCTGCATCTTCTTGGGACTCCAGAACCGCCAGTTACCGATCTCGCCAGTGCCCTTCGAACCTGTGTCGAGATGTATGATCCTGATCGATTGCACGATCTCAACACAGGTAGGAAATATCTTACTTCTGGATGGTTCGTGGGCTCCAGCAGGAGGAAACCTGTTTTACGCTGCATGAAAGAGAATGGCTGGATGGCAGTACCTACTAAAATTTATACGCCGTGATGAGTTGCGCTGCTGTTCATTGAGCGCCCCGTGCCTGGCCAACGCTCGTGATCACACCGACATGGATGTCCGCCTACATGCTTCTGACCGTGGCAAGTGCTCGAATCTGAAACACTTTCATCGTATTCTGTTCCACGCCTTGCCGCCCAACTCCTCCCTCCGCGCGCCGGCGCCGGCGGGGACCAGCACGGGCTTGGCCAAGCGGCGGCGCTCGCGGGCCGTCGAGGTCACCGGAACGCCCCGGTAGAGCTGCTTGGTCGCCTCGATGACGACGACGCCGGCGAAGAGTGGCCACAGGTCACGGCCGAGGCGTTCGAGCGGCGCGGCGAAGCCGAGCAGCGAGCGGCGCCGGAACGGCGGAAACAGCAGCGCCTCGGCCCAGGCGGACGGCGTGAACATCGCGCCGCGCAGGAGCCGGGTGAGCTGGCCGCGCGACCACGGACGGCCCGAGCCGAACGGCGTGTGCTCGAAGCGCGCCCAGATGCCGCGCCGGTGCGGCGCGACGATGACGATGCGCCCGCCCGGCGCCAGCACCCGCCAGACCTCGCTGAGCATGGCTTCGGGGCTTTCGGCGAATTCCAGCGCATGGATGATGAGGACGCGATCGACCGAGGCGTCGCCGAGCGGCAGATCCTCTACGCCGACCAGCGCCGACAGGGACGCGGCGCCCATCGGCCAGTTCTGCGCCCCTTGCGCGGCCGGCATGAAGGCGAAGGCGCGCTCGGCATCGGCGGCGAAGCGGTCGATATAGGGCACGGCATAGCCGAGCCCGACCAGCCGCTCGTCCGAGATCGGCCGCCACAACGGCGTCAAGGCCAGCGATACGGCGCGGGCGGCCGCAAGACCGAGCGGCGAGGCGTAGAAGTCGCGAAGGTCGACGATGTCGGCATTGGTGGTCAGTGTGGACGGCTCCCTGTTCGCCGCTGGTTGGATATGACGGATCGAACAGCCACTATAGGACGCTCGCAAGCTGGGTCGAAACTCTCTTTCGGGGGAATGGCCTCGATCCAGTTGCGAGGCGGCCGCAGTGTGCCCGGCGGCTGACATGGCGTCGGAGCGCCCTAACTCGACAATGCACCGCATTCAATGAAGGGAAGACCTCCATGGCCGAGATCGAAATTCGTCAATTCGTTTGCCGCGGCGACAATTTCGGCGTGCTCGTCCACGACAAGGACAGCGGCACGACGATCGCCATCGACGCGCCGGAGGAGGCGCCGATCCTCGCCGAACTCACGAAGGCCGGCTGGAATCTCACCCATATCCTGACGACGCATCACCACGGCGACCATGTCGCGGCGAACGAGGCATTGAAGGCGCGGTTCGGGGTCGAAATCATCGGACCGGAAAAGGAGCGGGCGAAGATTCCCGGCATCGACCGGTCGGTTTCGGGCGGCGATACGTTCGAACTCGGCGGCATTCGCGTCGAGGCGATCGACACGCCGGGGCACACGCTGGGCGAAATCTCCTATTATCTGCCAGACACCAAGGCCGTCTTCGCCGCCGATGCGCTGTTCTCGCTCGGCTGCGGCCGGCTGTTCGAGGGCGATGCGGCGATGATGTGGGAGTCGCTCAAGCGCCTCAGGGCGCTGCCCGACGAGACGATGCTCTATTGCGGCCACGAATACACCGCCACCAACGCCCGCTGCGCCAACGACGTCGATCCGGACAATTCCGCCTTGCAGGAGCGGGCGCAGGAGGTCGCGGCGCTGCGGGCCGACGGCAAGCCGACGCTGCCCGTCTCGCTCGGGCGCGAGAAAAAGACCAATCCGTTTTTGCGCGCCGACGACCCGGCGCTGATGAAAGCGATGGGCATGACGGACGCCGAGCCCGCCGCTGTGTTCGCCGCCATTCGCAAGAAGAGGGATCAATACTGATGAGTTCGGCTGCCCTGAAGATCGTCAAGACGCTCGACCTGAAACCGCATCCCGAGGGCGGCTGGTATCGCGAAACCTTTCGTGACGAACCGGCGAAGGGCAAGGGCCGGGCCCGCTCGACGGCGATCTACTATCTGCTCGAGGAAGGCGAGACGTCGCAATGGCACCGGGTCAAGGACGCCGCCGAGGTCTGGCACTGGTATGGCGGCGCGCCGCTGGTGATCACTGTGTCGGAAGACGGCCACGAGGCGTCGTCCCATCGCCTCGGCCCGGATGTCAGCGAGCATGAATCGCCGCAATTCGTCGTGCCCGCCGGCTGGTGGCAGACCGCGACGAGCCTTGGCGAATACACGCTGGTCGGCTGCACGGTCGCGCCGGGCTTTATGTTCAAATCGCTCGAGATGGCGCCGGAGGGCTGGCGGCCGACGCCGCGCGAGACCGCCAAGGACTGATCGGCGGCTCCGGGTCGAACCGCTCGGTGCCGGCCTATCAGTCGGGACGGCAAAGCAGCTTGCCGTCGGGGGATGTCAGCGTCAGATGAGCATCATAGGTCAACCGGTCCGAGCCGCCGAGGCCGACCACGCCCAAGACCACGGTTTCATCTGCTTTCAGCTGGAAATCGCCGCTTTGCGCGGAGCTCGATATTCCGCCTCCACCGCGTCTTTGCACCTCGAACAGGTAGGTTCCTTCGATCGCCTTCTGGCTTTCGGCTATGGCATTGAGGGTGACGCCGCCGCTGGCCTCGATCTTTTCGATCCTGCATGAGATGGCCGCTTCGTCGGAGCTGCCGGTTTCGGCCGAGGCGGTGAAGCCGGCGACGAGAGCGATGGCGGCGGTTAGGATTCCGATCTTCAATGGTAGGGACATGTTCGTCTCCCATGGTTGTCCGTTCGCCGGGATGGGTGGAGACGGATCGCCTCCACCCCGTGTGATGCGGGATCAGCGGCGCCCCTGGATCACGACGGAGATATTGTTTCCGCCATTCTGCACGATCGTGGTGCTCTGGCCGCTGCCGACCTGGATGGTCGCGGCGGCGTTGTTGCTTCCGCTCTGCTCGATCACGGCTTCGTTGTCGTTGCCCATTTGCGCGGCCCCGGCGATGTTGCCGCGTCCGGTCTGGATGATCTCGCCGTAGTTGCGGCGGCCCTGCTGCCCGATCACGGCCTCGTTGCGCGCGCCGAGCTGATCGGTGAATGCCCGGTTGGAGCGGCCGCGCTGGAATGTGTCGGAGAAGTTGCGGTTTCCCCTCTGTATGGTTCTCACGTCGTTGCGCCGGCCACGCTGGGTCTGGAAGATCACGCTGGACGAGCCGTCCTGGCTGATCGCGGCGCCATTGCCCCAACCGGACTGGTTGACGACGGTGCGGCTGCCGGCCGAGGCGATATCCATGGTGGTGGCGGAGAACAGGCTGGCGAGGGCGGCGGCAGTGATGATCAGGCGCTTCATTGCAGTCTTCCTTCGTTGCGACGTCCAGAAGTGGCGTCCGATGACGATGGATGAAGTGTAAGAAGTGGCGGGTGATTCGGTCGTGAACGCGCCGTTGTGCGCCGTTCAGGAATGCGGGTGGCTCAATGTCGCAGCAGCCGCCGAAACAGCGGCAGCGCCGCGAGGCAGGCGCCGAGCGTGATCAGCACGGCGGCGGCGACGATCGCGCCGGTCATGGCCGCTTCCCCCGCCGCGACAAGGACCAGCGTCGAGAGGAGCGGCGCGGCATAGCTCGACGCGCCGATGATCTGGATGTTGCCGTGCTTGACGCCGTGGTCCCAGACATAGAAGGCGCCGCCGACCGGCATCAGTCCCAGCAGGAGGACGGCGAGCCATTCGCCGGATGTCTGCGGCCAGACCGTCGCCTCGAAGATGAGGTGAGCGACCAGCGCGAGCACCGCCGTCGCCGCGCAGAAACCGGTGACGACGTCGCTCGGAACGCTGCCGAAGCGGCGCGACAGCAGCGAATAGCTCGACCAGGTGAGGGCACAGAGCCCGGCCAGCGCATAACCGAAGACGTAGTCGGGCGAAAAGGCGATCGCCCCGCCGCCGGTGACGATCAGCGCCGCGCCGGCAAGGCCGAGCAGGGCGCCTGCGGCATGGAACCAGCGCAGCCGCTCGCCCGGCAGCACCGCCGAGCCGAGCACGATGAACAGCGGCCAAAGATAGGCGATCAGGCTCGCCTCGGCCGCCGGGGCGTTGCGCAGGGCGGCGAAATAGAGCGCGTGATAGCCGAACAGCCCACCGACGCCGAGAATCCAGACGGCCGGCGGTTGCCGGAACACCGCCATCCCGGTTCCGCGGGCTTTCATCGCGGCAAGGCCGACGAGAGTGGCGATCAGAAAGGTCATGGCGGCGAGCTGAAACGGCGGCACCGCGCCGCTGCGGGCCGTCAAAAGCGCCAGCAGCGCCCACATCAGCACCGCCGAAAAGCCCAGAATCGTTCCCAAACCCGCGTCCCGCCATCCGTATCGACGCGTGCTTATGGGTGACAGGCGGTTATCCGGTCAATGCGGTGGTCAGGAACGGGGCCGCGACGGTCACTTCACCGACACGGATGTCGCTTGCAGCGTCAGCGATCCGACCTTGGTCGGGATGCGGGCATAGACCGGCACGAAAAGATCCGGGCGCGCGATCGGCGCGAACCAGATCTGGATCGTCTGCTTCGCCAGATAGGTCAGGCCCTTCGACGATGCGTCATAGCCGCCGACCGGTCGGATTTTGACGTTGCAGACCGTCGCCGGGCCGGAATAGCCGGGCATCGAATATTGCTGCGTACCGGCCGGCGAGAGCCGCAGGTCAAGCCGCGACCAGCCGTCGTAGAAGGGCAGGGTGCGTTTGCAGACCGAGGCGGCGTCGGTTGTCTTGATCATCAGGCCGCTCAGGGGGTCGACCACGGCGGCGAGTTGGGATCGCTTCACCGGCACATAGCTCGGTTTCGGCTTGTCGCGCTTCGGGCTGACGCTCGCCGCGGTGACCCGTCCCCCACTGAAGGCGACCTCGCTTTTCCAGCGCTTGTCGTCGCTCGAATAATCAAGCCCGTAGCTGTCGGGGGCAAAGCTCTTGCCGGTCACGCGGCCGGAGACCCGGCTGGTGCCGGCGGCGTCGGAGACGAGACTGCCGAGGCCGGCGGAGGAGAGGGTGCCCTTGACCGAAAAACGCCCGCCGTCGATCACCGTGTTGAAGGACGCCTTGCCGATCTGAAGGCCGATGACCGCCATGCCGTATTGCGTCGTCACCGTCTGGCGATCGGTCGTGGCACCGGCCGGGCCGATCGCATGGGCCGAGGTCAGTATTGCGACGCCGAGAAGAAGCTGTTTCAGTGTCATCGGTTTGCCTTCAAGGCTGAGAAAAATCGTCGACGCAGCCGTGGGGGTGCGATCAGTCGGCTTTTGTGGCGCGGAAGTGCTATCCCGCAAAGTTGTAACGGCTTGACGCCTTCCTTTGCGCGGCCTATAGAGCCGGTCGAATTTCCGGTCTTGCCCGACAGCGATGATCGCGCCGTTTAGAGCATCGGACCAAAAAGTGGAATCCGGTTTTTGGGTCATTCCGATGCTCAATCAAAGTGGTAGAGCGTCCTTTGTGCGTCCGGATGGACGCACAAAGGACGCTCTAGCGGCGGCGCGCCCGGATCGGGTGTTACGTTAATCTGAAAGGTGATCCGATGTCACGCACCTGCGAACTCACTGGCAAAGCTGTCCAGTCGGGCAACAATGTCAGCCACGCGAACAACAGGACGCGTCGCAAGTTCCTGCCGAATCTGTGCAACGTCACGCTGATTTCCGATTCGCTCGGACAGCGCTATCGTTTGCGCGTTTCGGCCTACGCGCTGCGCTCGGTCGAGCATCGTGGCGGCCTCGACGCCTTCCTGCTCAAGGCGGATGCCGCCGAGCTGTCGCAGCGTGCCCGCCTGCTCAAGCGTCAGATCGCCAAGAAGGCGGCCGAAGCCGCGGCCAGCTAAGGCTGTTTCCGGCCGCGCGAGTGGCCGGGCCATGCGATGATCCTTGCCGGTCGCGAGCCTCGCGTCCGGCATACTGGTTCCATTACCCAGGTTAAAAAAATGAAGCCCTTGGGAATCTATCTTCTGCCCGTCGCGGCGATGACGTTGATCGTCCTCGCCGCGAATGTCGCCGTGCAGTTTCCGCTCTTCGTTCAGCTCGGTTCGCTTCAGCTCGCGGACATTCTGACCTGGGGCGCCTTCGTCTATCCCTTCGCCTTCCTGGTCACCGATCTCGCCAACCGGCGCTACGGCCCGCAGGTGGCGCGGCGCGCCGTCTATGCCGGCTTTGCCATGGCGGTGCTGTGCTCGATCATGGTGCCGCCGCTGCTGTTCGATCTCGGCCTGCTCGGTTACGCCACGGCGGCCGAGCGCCTGTTCCGCATCGCCATTGCCTCGGGCACGGCGTTTTTGGCGGCCCAGCTTCTCGACATCGCCGTCTTCAACCGGCTGCGGGGGGCAAGCTGGTGGCGGGCGCCGGCGGCCTCGTCGATCTCGGGGTCGGTGCTCGATACGTTGGTGTTTTTCACAGTGGCCTTCGCGCCGGCCTTTGTTTTGCTCGGGCCGAACGAGCCCTTCGCGCTGGAAAGTGCGCCGCTCCTCGGCGCTTTCGCCGTCGAGGCCCCCCGCTGGGTGTCCTGGGGGCTCGGCGATCTGGGAGTGAAACTCCTCATCGCCGTCTTCGCGCTGGTGCCCTACCGGATCATCATGCAGCAGTTCCTGCCCTATCGGGCCGCGCAGGCCTGATGAACGACAGACGCCTGCGGCTGTTCAGTTGATCGGCGCGGGCCGGTCGGCCAGGCGAAACTCCAAGAGCAGATTGCGCTGGAAGATCGAGCCATTGTCGTCGGAAACGAGGGTGAGCCTTGTGCCGCCTTCGGCATCGATCCACACGTCCAGCCCCTCCATATTGTCGATCTCGTTCGACAGATCAGCCTCCATGATCACCGGACCGTCGACGAGCGCGCCGGGCCGGATGCTTGCCCCGGCGATCCGGCGGATTCGGATGCCCAATCCCCCGAGGATGCCCTGGTAACGGCGTTCCAGCAGCAGGAGGTCGCCGCCCGGCAGGAAGGCGCCGTCGGAGGCGTCCCAGTCGGCGTCCTTGCGGATTTTGAAGACACCGTTCGAGGCGCCGTCGAAGATCGCCGCGAAGAGGTTGCCGTCGGGATCGATGGACCGCTCCGCGATGGCGATCCGCGCGCCGGCAAGCGGGCTTTTGGCGGGGGCGGTGGCAATCGTCTCGATGCCGCGATTGGTTCGCAACTCGTGCCGGGGGAGGGGCAAGGGGATTTCGTGGGCCCTCCCGCCGAACGGCGCGCGCGGGTTCTCATAGACATAGATCCGGTGATCGCGCTCGAAGCCGACGAACACGCGGTCGCCGTCGATCGACAGCGATTCGGCGTCGGCGGCGATCTTGCCGCTCATCAGCTGGCCGTCAGGCCCCAGAAGCGGCGCGATCACGGCATCGCCAAAGCCTGTTGGGCGACTGGCGGCATCCCGCTCGACGCGGCCGGCAAACCAGTTTCCGCTGTCTGTGACGGATAAAAACCGCTCTCCGCCCTCCAGCAGCCGGATCGCCGAGACGCCCTTGAGGCGGCTGTCACGCGACCAGAACTCGAAGCCGCCGACGAAATCGAGGTCGCCGTAACGACCCCGGGCGGAATCCTTGCCGAAACGGGCAATCGGCTTGGCGGAGACGTCGATCGATTCCGCCCCGGTCGCCTGGCCGGACGTCATCAGCGCCGCTAGCACGACAAGCGACGCGAGCAACCGCGCTCTGCCTTGCGATAGATTCATCAATGCCGTCCGCCGGCCGCGGCTCTGCGGCGCTGGGGCTTCCGGCCGCGGCTTTCGTCCTCGAAGAGATCGGCGAGCTGCTCGGTCATCGCGCCGGCCAGCTCCTCGGCGTCGACGATGGTCACCGCCCGGCGGTAGTAGCGGGTGACGTCGTGGCCGATGCCGATGGCGAGCAGTTCGACCGACGAGCGGGTTTCGATCTCCTCGATCACCGCGCGCAGATGCCGCTCCAGATAATTGCCCGGATTGACCGACAGCGTCGAATCGTCGACCGGCGCGCCGTCGGAGATCATCATCAGGATGCGCCGCTGCTCGGGCCGCGCCAACAGACGGTTATGCGCCCAGATCAGCGCCTCGCCGTCGATATTCTCCTTGAGCAGGCCTTCGCGCATCATCAGGCCGAGATTGCGCCGCGCCCGGCGCCAGGGCGAATCGGCGGATTTGTAGATGATGTGCCTGAGATCGTTGAGGCGGCCCGGCTTGGCCGGCTTGCCCGCCTTCAGCCACGCCTCGCGCGACTGGCCGCCCTTCCAGGCGCGGGTGGTGAAGCCGAGCACCTCGACCTTGACGCCGCACCGCTCCAGCGTGCGAGCCAGAATGTCGGCGCAGGTCGCCGCGACGGTGATCGGCCGGCCGCGCATGGAACCGGAATTGTCGATCAGCAGCGTGACGATCGTGTCGCGGAAGTCGGTGTCCCGCTCCATCTTGTAGGAGAGCGGCTGCATGGGATCGATGACCAAGCGGTGCAGCCTGGCGCTGTCGAGATAGCCTTCCTCGAGATCGAAATCCCACGACCGGTTCTGCTGCGCCATCAGGCGGCGTTGCAGGCGGTTGGCGAGCCGCCCGACGACGCCCTGGAGCGCCGCGAGCTGCTTGTCGAGAAACGAGCGCAACCGGTCGAGCTCGGCCTCGTCGCACAGCTCCTCGGCGCCGATCATTTCGTCGAAGGCCTGGGAGAACACCTTGTAGTCGGTGGCGAGACTGAGGTTGTTCAGCGGCTGGTTCGGTCGCCGCGAATCGCCGGGGGTCTCGGCGTCCTGACTGTCGTCGTCGGTCGGGTCCTCGGCGCTGACGTCCGACGATTCGGCGTCCGCCGCGTCCTGATTCTCGCCCTCGGTTTCGCTCTCCTGCGATTCGGCCTCGTCGGTGCCGCTTTCCTTCTCCGAGCCGCCGTCTTCCGAATCGCGGGTCTGGTTGTCGCCCTGCTCCTCGTCCTCGTCGCTTTCCTCGCTCTCGTTCTCGTCGCCGAGCTTTTCGGCCATTTCCAGCGAGACGAGCATGTCGCGCATGGCGCGGGCGAAATCTTCCTGATCGCCGACGGTTTCCGACAGCCGGTCGAATTTTTCGCCGGCCTTGCCGTGGACGAAGTCGCGCCAGACATCGACCAACGCCCGCGCGCTCTCGGGCACCGGCCGGCCGGTCAGCTTCTCGCGCACCATCAGCGCGACGGCATCCTCGATCGGCGCCTCGGCGCGGTCGGTCACGTCGGTGAGGTTGGAGCGGAAATATTTGTCCTCGAGCATCGAGGCGAGATTGTCGCCGACGCCTTGCATGGCCTTGGCGCCTATCGCCTCGCAGCGGGCCTGCTCGACGGCGTCGTAGACGGCCCGCGCGGCCTTGCCCTCCGGCGACAGGCTGGCATGCAGCTTGGCGTCATGCCGCGCCTTGCGCAGCGCCATCGCGTCGGCAAGGCCGCGGGTGACGGCAAGATCGTTCCGGGTGGCGCGCTTGGGCAGTTCGGGCAGCCGTGCGCGCGCGCCGGACAGACCCGGCCGCTCGGAGGCATAAGTGACTTCGAGCTCGCCATCGCCGGCGATGGCGCGCAGGCATCCCGAGACGGCGCGCCGGAAGGGCTCCCGGTCGACCGGCCTATGCGATGCGGGGCGCTGGTTGTCGCCGATGCGGGCCATGGTCTACTCGGCAGCTTGGAGGTCGGCGCTCGTCGGTGACGGTATCGACTCACCGTCCTGAGCACAGGCATCGGCCCATTCCAGAGCCGCCGCGCGAACGTCGGCTATCGCCTCCAGTTCACTCTCGCCGTCGCCCGTACAGCCCGGCAAGGCCGGAATTGTCGCCAACCATCCGCCTCCCTCGTCATCGGTCAGAGGCCGCAGGATGATCGCGTAGGATGCCGGTTCGAATGGCAACCCATCCACGGTCGTCAATGCTGGTGTCGCGCTCATGTCGTTCCCGTTTCATCCAGAAATTTTACAAGCTCTTGGATATACACCATCTTTATAGGCCGTTTGGCGGGGATGGTGTAGCGGCGACCACCGTCCGGGCTGCCACCTTCCAGTGCGACCCCCTGCTGGGTTTCATGCACGACACACCGGCCTCGCGACAGGCCTTCTCGACATCACGAATTTGCCAGTCGCCCTTGGGATTGGCGCGCATCTTCTCGATGGTTTTTCCCATCAGCCCAAGGTGCCCGCCGCGACGGCGCGCCGGAACCGCTCCCGGTCGACGGGTTTCTGCGATGCGGGACGCTGGTTGTCGCCGATTCTGCTCATGGTTCGCAGATAAGGCGTTCATCGGTGTGGCGGCAAGAGAGTTCAGCAGATCCGTGAGCGAAAAGCACGTCACCGCCTCACCTGAAACGGCGCATAAACAACAGTTGGTATGGTGAGACGACAGACTGTGCAAGGCTCAGTGGAAAACCACTTGCGAAGGATCTCAGAAATCCAACGGTCTTCTGCGTCTGTCGTATAGCAGAAAATTTCACTTTATACCCCAAGGGAATGATGACAACGCTTGCCGTTTTATCCATAGTCACCGTGTTAGAAAATCAGAGCGCATTGACAGGTCGTCAATGGCTTTTCAGAGGTATTTGTACCATGGGACGTTTGCTTCTAATCTTTTCTTTCGCGGTCTTCGCAACTGCGGTATTCGCCGACGAGCACCTGCGCCCACTCAGCGAAGTCAATGCCTTCGAACGAAGATTTCAGCTCGCGGGTCCTGCAACGATCGTCCAGTCAAGTGGATTTTCCGGACGGTCGAACGGCGCGCCAATAATGCTCGATGCACCGAATCAACGCGTATTTCTTACGCGGATCACCGGTTTCGAGCGCAGCGACGAGCCATGCCATTTCGAATTGGAGTTTGCCCGAATACGGGACTATGCACGGGCGAACCGAGGTGCCGAATTTACAAGGTGTCATGGTTCGAATGCAAACCGCATGCGTGGAAACCCAGGTTCGGCGAAGGCGACTCGTGTTCGCTTACCCGGTATGTTCGTGACCGGCGTTCAAGTCTGCCTCAATCGCGCGCGCGACAAAATCAAGGGCGTCTCCCTGCGCCATGAATTTGGCGGTTGTGTTCTCGGTGAGAACTCCGTTAGCATTCCAAGCAACGAACGGACGTGTACGCCGAACGGCAACACATGCTTGAGCAGCAGGACCGGGCCACTCGAGCCATTGTCCTGCACCGGCCCGGAGCTCGCGCAGTTGGGTGAAGCCTATTACGAGCGGACCAACTGCCGGGGCGGGAATGGTGGTCCGGACGACGATTGGGAGGCTCAGGCAAATTGTCCGGCCGACCACGTTGCCATTGGGGCGAGCTTTTCCACTCAACCGCAGGGTAACGGTCGGCTTCAGGCAAACGGGATTGCGCTAAACTGCCGACCGATCGCAAGCGTCCTCGGGAGCGGCCTCCAAGCCCGTTGATGACGTGACGACAGTGGGCCTTGCCGAAAGAGCGCGCACCACTGCTTGGCTGCATTTCTCAAGGGGCGGTCGATTGGCGGTCAATCCAACACGATATTCGCGGCGCTCTCCGGCAGTTCCTCGCCGAAGGCGCGCTGGTAGAATTCGGCGACGAGCGCGCGTTCCAGATCGTCGCATTTGTTGAGGAAGGTCAGCCGAAAGGCGAAACCGAGGTCGCCGAAGATCTCGGCGTTCTCGGCCCAGGTGATTACCGTGCGCGGGCTCATCACCGTCGACAGGTCGCCATTGACGAAGGCCGAGCGGGTCAGGTCGGCGACGCGCACCATCTTCGAGACGGTCTCGCGTCCCTCCTTGGTATCGTAGCTCTTGGCCTTGGAAACGACGATGCCGACCTCGTTGTCATGCGGCAGATAGTTCAGCGTCGTGACGATCGACCAGCGGTCCATCTGCGCCTGGTTGATCTGCTGGGTGCCGTGATAGAGCCCTGTCGTATCGCCGAGGCCCACGGTGTTGGCGGTCGCGAACAGCCGGAAGGCGGGATGCGGGCGCACCACGCGGCTCTGGTCGAGCAGGGTCAGGCGGCCGGAGGATTCCAGCACGCGCTGGATGACGAACATCACGTCCGGGCGGCCGGCGTCGTATTCGTCGAAGACCAGCGCGACATTGTGCTGATAGGCCCAGGGCAGGATGCCCTCGCGAAACTCGGTGACCTGCATGCCGTCGCGCACGACGATCGCGTCCTTGCCGACCAGGTCGATGCGGCTGACATGGCTGTCGAGATTGACGCGCACGCAGGGCCAGTTCAGCCGCGCGGCCACCTGTTCGATATGCGTCGACTTGCCGGTGCCGTGATAGCCCGACACCATGACACGGCGGTTCTTGGCGAAGCCCGCCAAGATCGCCAGCGTCGTCGGCTTGTCGAAGATGTAATCGGGGTCCAGCTCGGGAACGTGGAGGTCGCTCTTCGAATAGGCCGGGACGGTCAGGTCGCTTTCGAAACCGAAGGTTTCGCGGACGGAGATCGTGGTGTCCGGCAGGCCGGCCACTTCCTGTTCCGCTGCACTCATCATACCTCCAACGGTCCGGCACTCGTTCGGGCGATTCGCCGCGGACCCTGTCAAATCTGCCATACCATGCCGCCGGGCGCCGAACGGCCTTGCCGGTGACAATCGAATACGTCGCCGGTCTGGCGACCGGCGTCACGGACGAAGCTGCGAGCTTCGCCGCGAATGGCCTAGCAAAATCCGGATTGTTTCAAAAGCTTGTAGGCCTGAATCACTTCACGCAACCGGTCTTCGGTGCCGCGGTCGCCGCCATTGGCATCGGGATGCAGCTGCTTGACCAGGTTCTTGTAGCGCGCGCGAATGGCCTCGCCCGACGCCTGCTGGCTCAGATCCAGCGTCTTCAGCGCCTTGGCCTCGAGGGAGCGCACCTTCGTGCGGCGTGTTTGCGGCCGGGGCGGGGCGTCCTCGCCAGTGAAGATATTGAATGGGTCGCGCGTGCGTCCATTCCGCCGCTTCGCGCGAGCGGCAGTCGCCGCCTTTGCCGCGTCGCCGGGCGCTGCGCCGCTATGGCCCATTTTCCAGGTCGGGCGGTCGCCGGTCAGTGAATCCTTGAGGTGGCGCTGGATGTCCTTGTCGTCGAGACCGGAAAAATAGTTGTAGGACTTGTTGTACTGCCGAACGTGGTCGACGCAGAAATGCAGGTACTGGCCCTCGTGGTCGCGGCCCATCGGCGCCTTGTAAATGCCGGCCTCGTCACAACCTTCCCACGCGCATTCGGGCGCGCGCGGCTTGTCGGCGGCACGTTTGCCTTTGACGCGGATCGCGTCGAAATATTTTGAATCGAGCTTCATTGCGGTGGATTATGGTGCCCTACACCCGAACGAACAAGAATTGACAGAACGGAAAAAGCCGGAAACTCAAGGGGTCCGGCGGTTTCGCGCAAGCTTCGCGCGGCCGAAATCGGCCTCAGAATCGGCCTCAGGAGACGACGACGTCCATGAATATCAAGACCACGATCGAGACGAAGCTGGCCGAGGCATTCGCGCCCGAGACGCTGGCCGTCATCGACGAGAGCCATCTCCACGCCGGTCATCATCATGCCGATAGCGGAGACCACGCGCCCTTCGATGGCTCCGGGGGCACGCATTTCCGCGTCAGGCTGGTGAGCGAGGCCTTCGTCGGCAAGAGCCGCGTCGAACGTCACCGGGCGGTCAATGCGATCTTGAAGGAGCAATTGGCCACCGGCGTCCATGCGCTGGCGATCGAGGCCTCGGCGCCCGGCGAGCCCACACGGCGCTGACTCGGTCGCGGCGACAAGGATCAGTCATGTCGATCCTTGTCGCCTCCCTCGGCATTTGGTGATCCACCGGAGCTGCCCGGTCCGTCGCGTCGGTCGTCGGGCTTTTCGATGTCCGATGCCGGCAGCTCGGCGCTATCTTCCCACCCTTCCAGTTCCTCCGGGTCCATCTGGCGATCGGCCTCCTCGGCCGATGTAACGGCTTCGCTCTCGAAAATATCGTAGTCGTCGTCGAAGTCGCCATCGGTCTCCGGCAGCGGCGCCGAGGCGCCGGCCGCGGCAGCGTGGCCGCCGAGCTTTTTCGGTGGCACCAGCACGGTCGCCGGGCGGATGCGCAGCTTGGCGATCCGGTTCTTCTCGCGCTTGAGAACGGTGAAGCGCTTGTGGAAGAAGGTGAAGGCCTGCCGCTCTTCCGGGATCGTCTGGGTTTCATGGATGACCAGTCCGGCGATCGTCACCGCCTCCTCGTCCGGCAGGTTCCAGTCCAGAGCCCGGTTGAGGTCACGGATCGGCACCTGGCCGTCGACGATGACCGAGCCATCGGCCTCGATCTTGACGCCCTGCATGTCGACGTCGTGCTCGTCGGCGATGTTGCCCACGATCTCTTCCAGAATGTCTTCGAGCGTGATCAGCCCTTCGACCTCGCCATATTCGTCGACGACGATGGCGAAATGCGACTTGCGGCGCAAAAAGGCGTTGAGCTGGTCCTGCAGCGTGGTCGTCTCGGGCACGAACCAAGGCTGGGCGCAGATCTTGAGGATGTCCACCCTGGCGGGGTCGTTGTCGACCTCATGCAGGGCGCGCAGCAGATCCTTGGCGTGAACCACCCCGACGATGTTGTCGTAGTGGCCACGCCATACCGGCAAGCGGGTATAAGGGCTTTCGAGGATCTGGCGGACGATTTCGGCGGGTCCGTCGTCGGCGTTTACCTGCCGCATCCCGGTGCGGTGGATCATCACGTCGGAGACTTCGAGCTCGTGCAGGTCGAGCAGCCCGCCCAGCCGGTTGCGGTCGGCGTTGACGAGCGCGCCCTCGCGGTGGAGCACCTCGACAGCGCCGCGCAGTTCCTCATGGGCGGTGAGCAGCGAGGCGTCGGATTCCAGGCTGACGCCGAACATGGCGAGGACGCGCCGGACGATCCAGTTGACGACGCGGGTCAACGGCCCGAACAGCGCGACCACCACCGACACCGGCCGGGCGACCGCGAGCGAGAAGCCGTCGGGCCGCGCGATCGCGGCCGATTTCGGCAGGACCTCGCCGAAAATGACGACGATGATCGTCATCGCGATGGTCGCATAGACGACGCCGGCCTCCCCGAAGAGCCGGAGAAAGGCGGTCGTGGCCAGCGACGAGGCGAGGATGTTGACGAGATTGTTGCCGATCAGCAGCGCGCCGATCAGCCGGTCCTTTTGCTCGATCAGCCGCTGTACGATCCCGGCGCGCTGGTCGCCGTTCTTCTCGAAGCTCATCAGCCGCGCGCGCGACACGGCGGTCAGCGCGGTCTCGGAGCCTGAGAAAAACCCCGAGATCGAAACGAGGACCAGAACGATGGCGAGCATGATCCACAAGGAAGTGGTCATCGGGCGATCTCCCGTTCGAGAAAGGCTTCGACGGCTGGCGGCTCGACATCGGACTCGACAAAGGCCCGGCCGATGCCGCGCGTCAGGATGAAGGTCAGGCGGCCGCGCTTGACCTTCTTGTCCTGGGCGATGCCGGCCATCAGCTGCGCCGTCGTGAGCGGCGTGCCCGGGATCGCGCCGACCCGGGTCGGCAGGCCAGCGGCCCGAAGATGCGCTTCGCAACGATTGGCGTCCTCGGCCGTGCAGAGACCGCGTTCGGCGGAGAAGCGGTAGGCGAGCGTCATGCCGATCGCGACCCCCTCGCCATGCACGAGCCGGCCCGAATCATAGCCGACCGCGGCCTCCAGCGCGTGCCCGAAGGTGTGGCCGAGATTGAGCAGCGCGCGGCTGCCGTCCTCGCGTTCGTCCGCCGCCACGACGGCGGCTTTCGCCTCGCAGCTTTGCCGAATCGCGTCCGCCCGCTCGGGGCCGCCCGCGAAGATCGCCTCGCGGTTTCGATCGAGCCAGTCGAAGAAATCCGGCCGGTCGATCAGCCCGTATTTGACGAGTTCGGCGTAGCCAGCCGCGAATTCGCGCGGCGACAGCGTGTCGAGCAATGCCGTGTCGGCCAGGACCAGAGACGGCTGATGGAACGCCCCCACGAGGTTCTTGCCGCGCGGCGAGTTGATGCCGGTCTTGCCGCCGACGGACGAATCGACCTGGGCCAGGAGCGTGGTCGGTATCTGGACGAAGCGCATGCCGCGCCGCACGATCGCGCTGGCAAAGCCCGCGAGGTCGCCCACCACGCCGCCACCGAGGGCGATGACGCCGTCGTCGCGCTCCAGACGCTGCGCCAGCACCTCGTCGACGACCCGGGTCAGGTGCGCGAAGGATTTCGTCGTCTCGCCGGCCGGCAGGACGATCGTCGAATGGTCGATGCCGGCGGCGCGCAGGGCGATCGACAGACGCTCCAGATGCAGGCCGGCAACGGTCTCGTCGGTGACCACCGCGGCACGAATGCCCGGCAGATGGCGCGCGATCTCCTCGCCGGCCTCGTCGACGAGGCCGGGGCCGATCAGGATGTCGTAGGAGCGCGTTCCCAGATCGACGACGACGCGCTGGCGCGCCGTGGCGTCGTCATCCGCCTGATAGGCCGCTTCACGTTTCATCGGGTCGTCTCCGTCTCGAGGTGTCGGTCCAAGGCTTCGAGAATCTCGGCCGCGATGATGTCGCGCTTCACGTCACGGGTGCCGATGGTGATGTCGGCTTCGGCGTAGATCGGATAACGGATCTCGATGAGGCGGTGCATGACCTCGCGCGGGTCGTCGGTCTGCAGCAGCGGCCGGTTGGAGCGGCGTGACACCCGCTCCATCAGCGTTTCCAGATCGGCCTTCAGCCAGACCGTGATCGCCGTCCGCTTCAGCATGGCGCGCGTCTCGGCATGCAGATAGGCACCGCCGCCGGTCGCGATCACCCGGGGGCCATCGGCGGCGAGGCGCGCAACGACGCGCGCCTCCAGGGCCCGGAACTCGGGCTCACCATAGGCCTCGAACAGTTCGGGGATGGTCATGCGCGACGCCGCCTCGATTTCGACGTCGGTGTCGCAAAAGGGCAGCGCGAGCAACGCGGCGAGCCGACGGCCAACCGTCGTCTTGCCGGCGCCCATCAAGCCGATGAGCGCGATCGAACGGTTGTCGAGTCGGTCATGGATCGCCGCTGCTCCGTCCGGGGACAATTCGCTTCTCATGGCGCCTTTCGTTACCGTCCCGTGCCGAAGGACAGGAAATCTTAAAAACCGTCGGTTATGCCGGAACAGAACCGGGCGCGTCGCTTGCGTCCCGCGCCATTCTCACTAGAAGCAAATGGCCGCAACGGGATCCGACCCAGCAGTGAGTGCGCCAGACCACGATGCCGACCCTCGTTCGCCTCCTGACGACGCTTCTCATCCTCGCCGGCCTCATCTACGGCATCATGGCGGCGCTCGTCTACTTCGTCGAACCGACCCGCCACGAGATGACGGTCGAGGTGCCGTTGCCACAGCTTGATCCGGGGGCGCCGACCGAGAGCCTTCGCCGATGAGCACGGCCTCCGCCTCGCCCGTTGCGGCTGGCCGGCGCGATGAAGCCGACATAGAGAGCTTTCTCGAGATGATGGCGGTGGAGCGGGGCGCTTCCGACAACACCATCGCCGCCTATCGGCGCGATCTGGAGGATGCTGCGGGCTTCGTCGCCGGGCAAGGCGGTTCGCTGATGGCGGCGCAGACGGACGATATCCGCGCCTATGTCGCGCGGCTCGGCGTCCGCGGCTTTGCGGAGAGCAGCCGCTCGCGGCGGCTGTCGGCGCTGCGCCAGTTCTACCGCTTTCTCTATGCCGAGGGTCGCCGCGGGGATGACCCAACCGGGCCGATCGAGGGCGCGCGGAAAAAACGGCCGCTGCCGAAGATCATGGGCGAGGATGAGGTCGACCGGCTGATCGGCCGGGCCGACGACGAGGCACGAGACCCGGAGGCTTCGCCGCGCCGCCTCGTACGGGCGGCACGGATGTGCGCGCTGGTCGAGCTTCTCTACGCGACCGGACTGCGGGTCTCCGAACTCGTCAGCCTGCCGCGGTCGGTGCTTCGCGCGAAAAACCGGATGATTGTGGTGCGCGGCAAGGGCGACAAGGAGCGGATGGTGCCGATCGGCGAGGCCGCGCGGGAAGCTTTGGCGCGATTTGCCGAGGCGATGCGGGCGGCCGGCATCGCCGACCACGGGCAATGGCTCTTCCCGGCGCTCTCGGAAAGCGGACATTTGACCCGGCAAGCCTTCGCGCGCGACCTCAAAGCGCTCGCGATTCGCGCCGGCATTCCCGCCGCGCGGATGTCGCCGCACGTCTTGCGCCATGCCTTCGCCAGCCATCTCCTGCAGAACGGCGCCGATCTGCGGGCGGTGCAGGAGCTTCTCGGTCACGCCGATATTTCGACGACACAGATCTACACCCATGTCCTGGAAGAACGCTTGATCCGACTCGTGACGGATCATCATCCGCTGTCGGCGCTGAGCGGCGATTGATGCCGCCGTGCGGGATTCCTTGACAAGGCGGCGGCGTGTAGCCAGTTTCCGCCGCGCATGAAGACCTGCAGCCGATGGCGTCGTGGGGTGGTCGAACGGGCCGCCGTGGATTTTGCCTCGCTGCCCACCGGCCGCCCTGCCGGTCGCCAAATCCAAAGGACGGCCGACGCCGCGTAACCGATGTACAATTACCTGGATTTCGAAAAACCGGTCGCGGATCTGGAAGGCCAGATCATCGAATTGAAGAAGATCGAGGGGGGCAAAGACGCCGTCGATGTCACCGACGAGATCCAGCGGCTCGAAAAGCGCTCGCGCGATGCCTTGGCCGATCTCTACCGCAAGTTGACGCCCTGGCAGAAGACCCAGGTGGCGCGGCATCCCGACCGGCCGCATTGCCTGGACTATATCAACCGGCTGATCACGGATTTCGTGCCGCTGGCCGGCGACCGGTTCTATGCTGAGGATTACGCGATCATCAGCGGGTTCGGGCGCCTCGACGGCCAACCGATCGCGGTCATCGGCCAGGAAAAGGGCTCGGACACGCAAGGCCGCCTCAAGCACAATTTCGGCATGGCCCGGCCCGAGGGCTACCGCAAGGCTGTCAGAGTCATGGAACTCGCCGAGCGCTTCGCCATCCCCCTGCTGACCCTCGTCGACACGGCGGGCGCCTATCCCGGTATCGGCGCCGAGGAGCGCGGGCAGGCCGAAGCGATCGCCCGTTCGACGGAGGCCTGTCTGAATCTCAAGGTCCCGATGGTCTCGCTGGTGATCGGCGAGGGCGGTTCGGGCGGGGCCATCGCCATCGCCACGGCCAATCGGGTGCTCATGCTCGAGCACGCGATCTACTCCGTCATTTCGCCCGAGGCCGGCGCATCGATCCTCTGGCGCGACGCGACGCGGGCACGCGACGTCGCCCAGGCGATGAAGATCACCGCGCAGGATCTGAAGGGCTTCGGCGTCATCGACGCCATCGTCGAGGAACCCGTCGGGGGCATTCATCGCTCGCCGGAGGAGGGGATCGACAAGGCGGCGGATAGCGTGCGGGCGGCCTTTGCCGAACTGGCGAGCCTGGACGGTGAGGCGCTGCGGCGCCAGCGCCGGGAGAAATTCCTGGCGATCGGGCGGAATCTCTGAGGCCTGTTGCGGTTTTGCCGCGATCACCAGTATCCTTACCCTTCGGCATTTGCCAAATTGCGGCCATGGTCGTGGCCTAAGAATACAGGTCTTGACCGATCGATCGAGATGCGCGGTTTACGGTTCTTTTACCCTGATCGCGGTACAATGGATCAAGTCTGCGATGGGCCCGGCCGGCGTGGCCGGGGTTCGCCATCGCAAGGGATCGAGCGGCGCCTCTAGGGCCGCGATCCGAGTGGGGACGAGGATCGTCGGGTGATCCTCGTATGCGATGGGGAATTGAGGGGATGTTGGTCCGCCGCCTGGTGACGGCCGCCGCGCTCGCGCTGGGGCTCTTCACGCTTTCCGCTTGTAAATACAGCGATCTCATGCCGGCGAACGCGCCGCTGCCGGCCGCGCTCGTTCAGGCGATCAAGGCCAATGGAATGGGCGTCAATTCGCCGATCCTGGTCCGGCTGTTCAAGGAAGAATCGAACCTTGAGGTCTGGAAGCAGAAAACCGACGGCACCTACGCGCTTCTGAAGACCTACGACATCTGCGCCTGGTCCGGGAAGCTCGGGCCGAAGTTCCAGGAGGGTGACCGGCAGGCGCCGGAAGGCTTCTACACGGTGACGCCGGGGCAGCTGAACCCGAACTCGAAGTTCCATCTGGCGGTGAATATGGGCTTTCCCAACGCCTATGACCGTGCGAACGGCCGCACCGGCACCTTCCTGATGATCCACGGCTCCTGCAATTCATCCGGCTGCTACGCCATGGACAACGATCAGATCACCGAGATCTTCGCGCTCGCCCGCCATTCCTTCGAAGGGGGGCAGCGCGCGTTCCAGATCCAGGCCTACCCCTTCCGCATGACGCCGAAGAACATGGCGCGGCATCGCAATTCCCAGCACTACGCATTTTGGAAGATGCTGAAGAAGGGCTCGGATCATTTCGAGATCACCCGCCGCCAGCCGAACGTCGGCGTCTGCGATAGGCGTTACGTCTTCGACCAAAGCGCCGAGACCGTCGCAGGTCTTTCCCCGACCGGGGCCTGTCCGGACTTTGACCTGGCGCCGGAAGTGGCTGCCAAGGTATCCGCGGACGAGACCAAGGAGCAGACGATCGCGGCGTCGATGGCGCCGAGCGAGTTCGCGGAAACCGCCAATTTCAGCTATCGCACGGGCCAGCCGATCACGGCCGAGGCCTATGCCGTGGAACAGCATCGCCGCGAGGGCTACGACCGGGAGGGCAACCGCATCGGCCGGTCATCCTCGGGCGGCTCGATCTTCTCCGGCTTCTTGAAGTAGACGGGTCCACGGAACGGCCCTCGGGCCGCTCGCCGGGTTAAACAAAACGGCCGCCGAAGTTTTGCTCCGGCGGCCGTTTCGTTATTGAGCCTGCGCGCCGTTGGGCGTTCTCAGACCAGGGCGCCGTGGCAGTGCTTGAACTTCTTGCCAGACCCGCAGGGACACGGCTCGTTGCGGCCGACCTGGCCCCAAGTGCTCTTGTTGTTCGGATCGCGTCGAAGGCCATCGGCCTCGGTCGGCGTGAAGTTCGCGGTCAGCCGCTTGCTGCCGTCCCCGATCTCGTCGACGCCGGTCGATGCGTCGAAGTGATGGGCTTCCATCCGCGGTAACGGCGGCGCTTCCTGCTCTTCCGGGCGCACGATCTCGACGCTTGCCAACTGCTTCGTGGTCCGCTCGCGCAGATTGCCGAGCATCGCCTCGAACAATTCGAAGGATTCCGACTTGTACTCGTTCAGGGGGTCACGCTGGGCGTAGCCGCGGAAGCCGACCACCGAACGCAGATGGTCGAGATTGACCAGATGCTCGCGCCAGAGCGCATCCAGCGTCTGCAGCACGACATTGCGCTGGACGTAGATCATCACGTCACGTCCGAAACGCTCCGCCTTGTCGCGGGCAGCGGCGTCGGCCGCCTCGCGGATGCGTTCGCGGATGTCATCCTCGGCGATCCCTTCCTCGGCCGCCCATTCGGCGATCGGCAGGTCGAGGTTGAGAAGCTCCAGGGCGTCCGCCTTCAGTTCCGCGATCGACCACTGCTCGGGATAGGCCCGTTCGGGAATATGACGCGCGACGATCGCCTCGATGGTCTCGTGGCGCATGTCGGCGATGGTTTCGTCGAGCTCCTCGGCGTCCATCAATTCGATGCGCTGCTCGAAGATGACGCGGCGCTGGTCGTTCATCACGTCGTCGTATTTCAGCAGGTTCTTGCGAATGTCGAAATTGCGCGCCTCGACCTTCTTCTGCGCCTTCTCCAGCGCCTTGTTGATCCAGGGATGGACGATCGCCTCGTCCTCTTTCAGGCCGAGCTTGGTCAGCATCGAGTCCATGCGCTCGGACCCGAAGATGCGCATGAGATCGTCCTGCAGCGACAAATAGAACTTCGAGCGGCCCGGGTCGCCCTGACGTCCCGAACGACCGCGCAGCTGATTGTCGATCCGCCGGCTTTCGTGGCGTTCGGTCGCCAACACGTAAAGCCCGCCGGCCGCGAGTGCCTCGTCTTTCAGGCGCTTGATGTCCGCCCGGATCGCATCTTCCTTGGCCTTGCGCTCCGGCCCGTCGGGCATGTCGGCGAGTTCCCGCTCGATCCGCATGTCGGCGTTGCCGCCGAGCTGGATGTCGGTGCCGCGGCCGGCCATGTTGGTGGCGATGGTGACCGCCCCGGGCACGCCCGCCTGGGCGACGATGTAGGCTTCCTGCTCGTGATAGCGGGCGTTGAGGACCTGGAAATCCTTCAGGCCGTCCTTGCGCAGCCGTTCGGCGAGCAGTTCGGATTTTTCGATCGAGGTGGTGCCGACCAGGGTCGGTTGGCCGCGCGACGCGGCATCCTGGATCTCCCGGCTGATCGCCCGGAACTTCTCCTCGAAGGTCCGGTAGACCTCGTCGTCCTCATCGAGGCGCAGGATCGGCAGGTTGGTGGGGATCTCGATCACGTCGAGGCCGTAAATATCCCCGAACTCGGAGGCTTCCGTCTGCGCCGTGCCGGTCATGCCGGCCAGCTTCTTATACATGCGGAAATAGTTCTGGAAGGTGATCGAGGCGAGCGTCTGGTTCTCCGGCTGGACGGTGACGCCTTCCTTGGCTTCCAGCGCCTGATGCAGCCCTTCCGAATAGCGTCGGCCCGGCATCATGCGGCCGGTGAACTCGTCGATGATGACGATCTCGTCGTTGCGGACGATGTAGTCCTTGTCGCGCTGGAACAGCGCATGAGCTTTCAGGGCGTTGTTGACGTGATGGACGATCGCGACGTTCTCGATATCGTAGAGCGAGTCGCCCTGAAGGTGGCCGGCGGCTTCCAGAAGCCGCTCCAGCTTCTCGTTGCCCTCCTCGGTGAATGTCGCCGTGCGCTGTTTCTCGTCGAGTTCGTAATCGCTCTTGTCGAGCTGCGGAATGAAGGCGTCGATGGTTTTGTAAAGCTCGGATCGATCGTCGAGCGGCCCGGAGATGATCAGGGGCGTACGCGCTTCGTCGATCAGGATCGAGTCGACCTCGTCGACGATCGCGAAGTTGTGGCCGCGCTGGACCATCTGGTCGCGCTCATACTTCATGTTGTCGCGCAGATAGTCGAAGCCAAGCTCGTTATTGGTCGCGTAGGTGACGTCGCAGGCGTAGGCGTCACGGCGCTGTTGGTCGGAGATGCCATGCACGATCACGCCGACTGTCAACCCAAGGAAGCGGTAGAGCCGGCCCATCCACTCGGCATCGCGAGACGCCAGGTAGTCGTTGACGGTGACGACGTGGACGCCCTTGCCTTCGAGGGCGTTCAGATAGACGGCGAGGGTTGCGACGAGGGTCTTGCCCTCGCCGGTCTTCATTTCCGCGATGGCGCCGGAATTCAGCACCATGCCGCCGATCATCTGGACGTCGAAATGGCGCATGCCGAGCGCCCGCTTGGCGCCTTCGCGCACCACCGCAAAGGCCGGCGCCAGAAGATCGTCGATGGTTTTCCCCTCGGCGATCTCCGCGCGAAATGCTACGGTCTTGGCCCGAAGCTCGTCGTCGGTGAGGTGGGAAAACTCCTCCTCCAAGGCCGCGATGGGCTGGATCTTCGGCTGAAACCGCCGCACCACCCTGTCATTCGCCGAACCCAGCAACTTACGGGCGAGCCCGCCAAAACTGACCATGAACCGGTCCTTCCAAGTATGTGAGTCGCCGCTGCCCCGACCGGCCTGCCGGCCGGCTGCCGCTGATTCCGGGCAGTCGCCGGAATGTCGGAAGCCCTCAAACTTCGCGGAAGGCGGCTGGACTTTCAGATCGCGCGAGAGATAAGAGGGGGCCAAACCGATGTCAACGGCGCGCCACCAAAGGCCGCCACGCCGCGCGGACAGCTCGCACGGGGCCGCTCCGCAACCCATCTCGCGGCTTGGTATCCGGGCCCATTTCCCACCGAACCGCAAAGGACGGTCTTTGCCATGACTTTCGATCTCAGACTGACGCTCGCAGCAAGCGCTGTTGCTCTCATCACCTTCGCCACGCCGGCTTTCGCCGCCGAATCCGACGTCGTCGCCAAGGTGGGGGACAAGGAGATCACCGAGCGCGACCTCATGGCGGCCGCCGGCGCGATCGGCCAGCAGTTCGCCCAGCTGCCCCCCGAGCAGCGCAAGCTCGCCCTGCTGTCCGCCCTGATCGACATCAAGGCCCTCGCTCAGGAGGCGGAGAAGGCCAAGCTCCAGGACGAGCCGGATGTCGCCACCGAGATCGCCTTCCAGCGCGAACGCGCGCTTCACAACGCCTATTTCGCCAAGAACGGCGTAGCGGCAGTGACCGACGCGGAGCTCAAGGCGCGCTACGACAAGGAAATTGCCTCGGTCGAAGCCAAGCAGGAGGTCCACGCGCGTCACATTCTGGTGAAGACCAAGGAGGAGGCCGAGGCGGTGATCAAGCAGCTCGACGAAGGCACGGATTTCGAGGCGGTGGCCAAGGAGAAATCCACCGGCCCGTCCGGCCCCGAAGGCGGCGACCTCGGGTTCTTCGGCGCTGGCCAGATGGTGCCGGCCTTCGAGAAGGCGGCGTTCGCAATGGAGCCGGGCAGCTATACCAGGGAACCGGTCGAGACCCAGTTCGGCTGGCATGTGATCAAGGTCGAGGAAAAGCGCGAGGCGGAGAAGCCGAGCTTCGAGCAGATCAAGGATCAGGTGCGCCAAGTCGTCCTGCGCGAGAAATACATGGAACTGGTGCGCGATGCGCGCGCTGCGCTTTCGGTCGAATATGTCGACCCGGAGATGAAAAAGCAGGTCGAGGCGATCGAAAAAAGCATGGAGCCGGATGTCGCTCCCGCCACCGAACCGGCCGCTAAATAGCAGTCCTTGCCCGAGAGCCGTTCGTCCGATCCGCCGGTTTCGATGGCGTCAGGAGCGGCGGATGGCCTCGTTTCAGCCCGTCCGCGCGGGCATTGGCGGCCGGCCGTGATGCGGCTGGTTTATCGCGCCGCCGACTGCCTTTCGTTCACGTTTGCAACCGAGCTCTTCCGGTAACGATATGACGACGACCGTCTCGCCGCTTGCCCCCACTGCCTTCGCGGTTCTGCCTCCGATCGAGGGGCTGCGGATCGCGACGGCCGCCGCCGGCATCAAATATGCCGGCCGCACCGACGTTCTCCTGATGACGTTCGATGGGCCGGCCGCGGTCGCCGGAGTCTTCACCACATCGAAATGTCCGTCGGCGCCGGTGGATTTTAGCCGTGAGAGCCTTCGCGGCGGCGTTGCCCGGGCGCTGGTCGTCAACTCCGGCAACGCCAACGCCTTCACCGGCAAGAAGGGGCGCGAGGCGACGGAAATGACCGCGGCGGCCGCCGCGGCAGCGGTCGATGCTTCGCCGCAGGACATCTTTCTCGCCTCGACGGGGGTCATCGGCGAGCCGCTCGATGCCGGCAAGTTCACCGGCCTCCTTGCCGGCCTGGCCGAACAGGCCGTCAGCGACGGCTGGCGCGAGGCTGCCGACGCGATCATGACCACTGACACCTATCCCAAGCTCGCCACCCGGCAGGTGACGATCGAGGGGACCGTCGTGACGATCAACGGTATCGCCAAGGGCGCCGGCATGATCGCGCCGGACATGGCCACGATGCTGTCCTTCGTCGCCACCGACGCGGCGATCGCGTCACCGGCGTTGCAGGCGATGCTGACGGAGTCCGTCGCCCCGAGCTTCAATTCGGTGACGGTCGACAGCGATACCTCGACCTCCGACACGCTGCTGCTTTTCGCGACAGGTGCCGCCGCGCGGCGCGGCTGTCCGGAGATCTCCGACGCCGACGATGAGCGCGCCGCGGGCTTTCGGAAAGCGCTCGGCGATCTCATGCTCGATCTCGCGCGTCAGGTCGCGCGCGACGGGGAGGGCGCGCGCAAAGAGATTCAGGTCACCGTCGAGGGCGCGACCAGCGACGCGGCCGCCAAGCGGATTGCCCTGTCGATCGCCAATTCACCGCTGGTCAAGACGGCCGTGGCCGGCGAGGACGCCAATTGGGGCCGCGTCGTCATGGCCGTCGGCAAAGCCGGCGAAGAGGCCGACCGCGATCGGCTGACGATCCATTTCGGCGGTGTTCGTGTCGCCGAGGGCGGCGCGCGCGACCCCGACTATTCCGAAGCCGAGGCGTCGGCCGTGATGCGCGGGGCGGAAATCCCGATCCGGGTCGAACTCGGCCTTGGGACCGGGCGTTGGACGGTCTATAGCTGCGATCTGACCAAGGACTATGTCGCGATCAATGGCGATTACCGAAGCTGAGACGATGCGCCAGCTCGCCGTCGTCCGGCGGCTCGAGGCGGCCGGTTTCCGGGCCTGGCCGGCGTCTTCGACCGCGTTCGACGGCACCTGGGCAGTGCGCCTGACCGCCGCGTTCCCCGCCAAACGCCTGAACTCCGTCAATCCACTCGATCCATCCGACAATTCCGACATCGCGCAGCGCATCGAGCGCGCCAGCAAGACGTTTACGCAATTCGGCCGCGCGATCATCGTCCGGCAGTCGCCGTTGGCGCCCCCCGAACTCGTGGATTATCTCGACGCAGAGGGATGGGAGCGCTTCGACGAATCGATCGTCATGACGGCGGACCTGACCAAGCTCGATCTCAGCGCCTCGATCGAACGGATTCCGATCCGCGACACGGCGCGCTACGTCGAGGCCAGCCTTCGAGTCCACGAACGGTCATCGGCCCTGCGTACGGGACTGACGGACATATTGGAGGCGATCCGGCCGCCGACGGGCCTGTTCGTTCGTGAGAACGAGGCCGGATCGCCGGTCGCGGTGGCGCTCGCGATTCACGATAACGATCTCGCCGGGCTTCTCGACGTCGCCGTCCATCACAGCGAACGCCAGAAGGGAATCGGGCGCGACCTCGTCGCGACGGCGCTGCGCTATACGGTCCACAAGGGTGCCATGACCGGCTGGGTGCAGGTCGAGGCCGCCAACGCGGCGGGGCTGTCGCTGTATCGTTCGCTCGGCTTTACGGAAGCCTATCGCTACGTCTATCGCGCGCCGCCGGGCGGAACGCGATGATGCCGGCAGAACGCCGCCTGCTCCTCGTCGTCGCCTGCGCGCTGATCGATGCCGACGGGCGCCTGCTCATCGCCGAGCGCCCGGCCGGCAAGCCGCTCGCCGGGTTGTGGGAATTTCCCGGCGGCAAGGTCGAGTCCGGCGAGACGCCGGAAGCGACGCTGATCCGCGAATTGCGCGAGGAACTGGGCATCGTGACGAAGGCGGCCTGTCTGGCGCCGCTGACCTTCGCCAGTCATTCCTATGAGGACTTCCATCTCCTCATGCCGCTTTACATCTGTCGCCGTTACGAGGGCATCCCGGCCCCGCGCGAGGGGCAGCGGTTGAAATGGGTCCGCGCGACGCAGCTTCGCGACTACCCGATGCCGCCTGCCGACGAGCCTTTGATCCCCCACCTGATCGATCTGCTCTGAGGGCGTGCGGGCAAATGGCGTTACACAGCCGTGAAAACGCACCGAGTCATTTAAGAGCTTTTTCATTGTAAGCGCGCATATTGGTCCACGAAGCTTACCAGCTTTGTGAGGAAACGATGCGCGATTTCGAGGCTGATGACGAACTGGGCGGCGGACGCAGCGCACCCGACTCCATCACGGATCTTCGAACCGGACTGTTCCGGGCGACCCTGCTGTTCGGGTCGATCGCGCTGGCATTGGCGCTCATTGTCACGCCGGCGGCCAAACGGGGGGCCGACTATGTCGCCTCGACCGCGCGTATCGATACGATGACGACCGGTTCCATCGGGTCCTCGAACCGGTACACCGTGCGGCGCAGTGTCCTGCAGCGGTCAGGTGCGCAGCCCTGCGTGATCTTCTCGGACGGCGGGAGTACCGGCGCGTGCTGAACTGGCCACGGCCGCATCATCAGCCTGGACGCGCGCGCAAAGCCGCGAAGAAGCTTCGTCATGACGTCAGCGGTGCGACGGCTATCGAATACGCGCTGATCGCCGGGATCATATCGCTTGCAATCATCGTCGGCGCGACGGCGATCGGCACGAACCTGACGGCCCTGTTTACGGCAGTCGTCGCCGCCTTCTGACGGGCTGACGCTCGTCCACCGCGACCGCTATGCCCCAGCATCGCCGGAGGCGCTTCTCCGACAACGCACGCCCCCTCAGGTCAGATCGTCCGACCGGTCCTTGAGTGCCGCAGCGAGGCTTGTCCGGGCGCTGCCCGGCCGCAGGGGCTTTTGCTGGCTGTCATGCGGCCGCCAGCCGGAGAGGTAGAGGACGTCGAAGGTGGCGCGGATGCGTCCGTCGGGATCGGAAAAGCGCTCGGCGTAAATCTCGGCCGCCCGCAGGAACAATCGCCGGGAGGCCGGACGACGGGATCGCTCGACCAGCATGTTGGCCGTGCCCATGCCCCGCAGATCCGCCATCAGATCGAACAGCGTGTCGTAACGCACGATCAGCCGATCCTGATCGGCCACCGGCAGCGCGAATCCGGCCCGCTGAAGCAGACCGCCGGCATCGCGCACATCGGTAAATGGCGCGACCCTCGGCGAGACGCCGCCGGTGATCTCGGCTTCAGCAGCCAGAAGCGCGGTCCGAAGCTCCGACAAGGTCTCGCCGCCGAGAAAGCCGCAAAGGAAGAGACCGTCCGGCCGGAGCGCCCGCCGGATCTGGACGAGGGTGCCCGGCGTGTCGTTGGTCAAATGCAGCGACAGGGTGGAGACGACGAGATCGACGCTGTCGTCGGCCAGCGGCAGGGCCTCCTCGTCGCCGACGCAGGCGAGTTCCTCGCCCTCCAGCAGAGCCGCCAGCCGCTCGATCCGCAAGAGGCGGTCGACCTGACCGCCAGTGCGAAGCCGCGCCGCCATTTCGCCGGTGTGGCCGCCCAGCTCGACGGCGACCGCAAAACGGCGTTCGACCAGCGACAGCCGGTCGCCAAGTTCGTCGGCGACCGTCCGCAGCAGAAAGCCGACGCCCGGCCGCGGCTTGGCGTCAAGCCAGCGCTGCCGCCGACGGTCGAGCAAAGCCCGATCGAAAACCTGGTGATCCGAAATGTCTGGCATGATCTCTCGGCGCTCTGTCGCAGGTGACCGCGACAGCGCTTGTAGCTGACAGCGGGTGGCGTATCGTCAAGGGAACGGGGAACGGTCCCTGTCGTCGAGGTGCCCCGACCGGTCGACGGAGTCAATCGGGGCGCGGGGCTGGAGGGCAGGTCGATGCAATGAGCCCATTCAAGCGTGGCACCGGAGCCGTCGGTCATGCGATCGGTCGGCTGCTGTTTCCGCCGGTCTGTCCGGGATGCCAGGCGGCAATCACGGGATTGGACACCGTTTGCCCGGCCTGCTGGGCGAAACTGCGCTTCATCGAGCGGCCCTATTGCGAAGTTCTGGGGCTGCCGTTCGCCTACGATCTCGGCGAAGGGTTCCTGTCGGTGGAGGCTATCGCCGATCCGCCGCCCTTCGCCCGGCTGCGGGCCGCGGTGATCTACCAGGATCTTGCCGCCCGCCTGGTCACTGCGCTGAAATACGGCGACCGCACCGATCTGGTGCCGTTGATGGCCGGATGGATGGGGCGTTCGGGCGTGGAGCTTCTCGGCGACGCCGATGTGGTGGTGCCGGTTCCGCTGCATGCCGGCCGGCTGTGGCGCCGCCGGTTCAACCAGTCCGCCGAAATTGCCCGGCTGCTTGCTCGCAACGCCGACATCGCCTTCGCGCCGCTGGCGCTCAGGCGGGTGAAGCCGACGCGCAGCCAGGTCGGACTTGGATCCCGGCAGCGGCGGGACAATGTTCGCGGCGCCTTTCGTGCCCTCGACGCGCGGCGGCTGGAGATCGATGGTCGCCGCGTCCTGCTCGTCGACGACGTCTACACGACCGGCGCAACGGCAGCGAGCGCGACACGGGCGTTGAAGCGAGCCGGCGCGAGGGATGTCGATGTTCTGACTTTCGCAAGGGTTGCGGCTGGCCTGGAGTGAAGCCATATGTTTCGGGCTCATAACCAGGAATGTGATCCGATGCCGGACGTGACGATCTATACCCGCCAGTTCTGTGGCTTTTGCGCGCGCGCCAAGCAGCTTCTCGACCAGAAGGGGCTGACCTATGAGGAGAAGGACGCCACGTCGTCGCCGCAACTGCGCCAGGAAATGGCCCAGCGGGCGAAGGGCGGCGTCACCTATCCGCAGATCTTCATCGGCGACACCCATGTCGGCGGCTGCGACGACCTCTACGCGTTGGAGCGTGCCGGAAAACTCGACGGGTTGCTGTCCGCATGACAAGGTATCGTTGACCATCGGGACTTTGCCATGACCGTCTTTCGCGCCGCTGTCCTGCAAATGCGCTCCGGGCTCGAGCCGCAGGCCAATGCCGCAGCCCTCGAAGGCTTGGTCCGCGAAGCCGTGGCCGAGGGCGCGTCCTATCTGCAGTCGCCGGAAATGACAGGAATGGTCCATCGCGACCGCGCCGAACTGATGAAGCGACTTCGCTCGGAGGACGACGACCTCCTGGTCGCCACGGCTGCACGGCTCGCCAAGGAACATGCGGTCTATCTGCATGTCGGCTCGACAGCCATCGCGCTTGACGACGGCAAGGTGGCCAACCGGGCTTTCCTGTTCGCGCCAGATGGCAGGCGCGCCGCTACCTACGACAAGATCCACATGTTCGATGTCGACCTCGACAATGGCGAGAGCTGGCGCGAATCGCGAACCTACCGGCCGGGAACCCGCGCGGCTCTGGCCGACCTGAAATTATCCGGAGGTTCGGCACGGCTCGGCTTTGCGGTCTGTTACGACATGCGGTTTCCGCATCTGTTCCGCGAGGAGGCGCTGGCCGGCGCGGAAATCCTGACGGCGCCTGCCGCCTTCACGCGCCAGACCGGCGAGGCGCATTGGCACGTCCTCTTGCGCGCCCGCGCGATCGAGAACGGCGCCTATATGGTGGCGGCGGCGCAGGGCGGACGGCACGACGACGGTCGCGAGACCTTTGGCCATTCGCTGATCGTCGATCCGTGGGGCCGGGTAGTCGCCGAGGTCGACACTGCCGAGCCGGGGATGGCGATCGCGACGATCGACACCGCCGAGGTCGCGGCGGCGCGGGCAAAAATTCCGAATTTGCGGAACGCGCGCGCCTTCGTCGTTGGCGATGAGACAGCGCAGATTCGCGTGACCGGTTCGCTCGAGGCCGCGGAGTGATCAGCTTCGCGCTCCGCTGCCGTCCCGCCGCCCATGCGTTCGACGGCTGGTTCCGGTCCGGCGAGGATTTCGAGCGGCAGGCCTCCGCCGGCTTGCTCGCATGTCCGGTCTGCGGCTCGAGCGACGTCTCCAAGGCGTTGATGAAGCCCGCGGTCGCAACGAGCGCGAAAACGAAGACTGCGGACGCTTCGACCGCTGCCGCGGGCGAAGCGTCCCAACCGGTCGGGGAATTCGCCAATGCCGAGGCGGCGAAAGCGATCGCCAAGCTTCAGGCGATGGCACGCGAATTGCGGGCGACGTCGGATTATGTCGGGCCGAAATTCGCGGAGGAAGCGCGGCGCATCCATTACGGCGAGAGCGATCATCGCCAGATCTATGGCGAGGCCTCGACGCAAGATGTCAAGGGTTTGCATGAGGAGGGCATTGCGGCGTTTCCGCTGCCGGGGCTTCCCGAAGACAAGAACTGACGAGATAGAGGCTCGTCCTCAGCCGCGCGCGGTGCGGGCGAGGGTCACGCCCTTGCGACGCGACGCGGGGTCGCTGTCGTCGAACAGACCGACTTCCGTCGCCTGACTATAGAGGAGATCGCCCTTGGTGCCGGCGATCAACCTCAGATCGCGGAGTTCGCACAGCGCGGCGACCTGAAACGCCAATGAGCGAAGATGGACGCGATTATAACAGAAAAAGGCCAATCTTGCCCGCGAGGGGGCAGGGATTTCCTGGATGAGGGCCTGTTTGGTCCGGTCGTCCGAGCGCAGCAACAGCGCCAGAATCTCCAGATGGATCGGACAATTCGCCTCATTGGGTATGCTGTCTGTCTGTGCCGCGATCATCTCGTCCTCCGGTGTTCGCTGTCTACACGTGCCGGTTCCCGTCAGATCTTGATGTCTGTGGTTGTGCGCGCACAGCGCACCCGCAACCAAACAATGCGGCCAGAAGCTTGCGCGCAGCTTGCCTGTTGCGACTTTGCTCGGCTATCCCCCGTTTTCTCTCAGAGGCTTAGGCGCCTGGGCGCCGCGCCAGCACCATGTAATTGACGTCGAGGTCGCGCGAGCGGCGCCAGGCGTCGGCCAGTGGATGATAGACGACACCCGTCTCATCGATCATCGAGAGCCCGGCCCGCTCGACCGGTGCCGCGATCTCCTCCGGCCGCACCAGCTTGGCGTATTGATGGGTGCCCTTGGGCAGCCAGCCGAGCACATATTCGGCGCCGACGATCGCAAAGCCGAGCGCCTTGAGCGTCCGATTGATCGTTGCGACGAACAATAGGCCGCCCGGCTTCACCATCCGTGCGCAGGACGTCAGAAACAGCTCGACGTCGGCGACATGTTCGACGACTTCGAGGGCCAGAACGACGTCGAAACGCTCGCCTCCCGCCGCGATCGCCTCGGCGGTGGTTGCGCGATAGTCGATCGCAAGGCCGCTCTCGGCGGCATGGATCTTTGCCACCTCGATATTGGTTTCCGATGCGTCGGCGCCGACGACATCAGCGCCGAGCCTTGCCATCGGCTCGCAGATCAGGCCGCCGCCGCAGCCGATGTCGAGTACCGCGAGACCCTCGAAGGGGCGTCCGCTTCGCACGTCGCAGTCGAAATTCATCGTCAGTTGTTCGCGAATATATTCGAGCCGAACCGGGTTGAACTTGTGCAGCGGCTTGAACTTGCCGGCCGGATTCCACCATTCCTGGGCAAGGCGCGAGAAGCGCTCCACTTCGCCCGCGTCGATCGTCGTTTGCCGCGCCTCGGTCATTCGGTCTGCCCCGTCGATTGATGGCCGCGCCGATCTGCTCGTCGTCGCGTCGCCGGCTTCGGTCATTGAGGGCTCAACTTTCGGCGCGACCGAACGAAGTCAAGCCTCCTCCCACTGATCAGGCCAGTGGCGTTCGGATATCCGGATACTTGAGCGCCGGAGGAGCGTCCGCCGCAACTCTGAGCGGAGGTCGGTGCGAGTCGTCGCAGAGTCCCCATCCGATGTCTTTTGTGCCATGGCAGTTTATATGTCGGAATGGCAAATTGTTCTCATAATATTTAAATAAAACTTTAATTAAAATGGATTCCATCTCGAGTCTTCAATTCCCTTTTGATTCTATACGGCCAAACATACCGATAGAGAGATTCATTTCTGTAGTACGGAACGCAAAAGAGTTCTGCTCGTTTGAAGGGATGAACTTGGAGTAATTGCGTGTTGTTGAAGCCATGATCCAGATCGCCGAACGCCCGAGAATGGCTGTCACAGTCGCTCCCGTGGATCGCCTGGACCAAACGGTCCATGCGAGCCCCCGCCGCGGCGCGTTGCGCGATATCTTCCCGGCTTCCCAAGGCATCACGATGGCGTTGGCGGCGACTTGCGTGGTCTTGCTCGCCAGCGCCGGAGCAGCGCAACAGGCACGCTTGTCCGCGTCTCAGAGTTCGGCGCAAGCCACGGTCGCTGCGTTGGGGGATGTCGATCAGCCTGAAGCGCGCCAGGTCTCGGCGGCGCTTGCCGATCGACGCATCGCGCAGGCGTTCGCCGTCTCCGCCTCACGCCCGGAAATTGGCCGAGGAACGGCCGAAATCGATCGTGCGGAGTCACCGATCTTCAGTCTGCGCATTGCTCTTTCCGAGCCACATGCGGGGACTGAGCGCAGTCCCGCCCCTGTGATGGCGCCACGTTACGCGGCTTCCGACCCCAGATTGCCTTTCACTTACATCCTTCGGGAATCCCAGAGCACGCTGGAGTTGCCGGATGCCCCGATTGCCGATCACGTGACGGCTTTCGCGCCTCCCGAAGGACTTCGCTCAGGTGCGATTTCCCCGTTTGCCGGCGCCCCGAAGCAGGGGAAGGGTGCCGCAGTTCCTGTCCCGACAGGGCGTCCGAGGAGCGATATCTCTCGGGCGGCCGCGCCATCGCCGGAATCCGGTCCTGCCGCCCCGCCCGCGCGGGCCGCACCGACGACCCGGAAGGTTAAAGGTCCAGTCCGTCCAGTCGATCGGCCCCGCGCGATGAAGGCCCAATCCCGACAGGCCAATAATATTCGATCCGCCACGCCCGCTGTCGCTGAGCCTGCCGCTCGGCGGAAGAAAACTCAGCCGCCAGCGGTCGTGCGATCCGCGCCCAAACTTCCCGATTCGCTACTACCCACCCGACCGGCGGCGGATTGACACAACGAAATCCTGGAAACCCTGGAGCTTTCCCATGATGAGACCCGGCATAGTTCTTGCCGCCGCTACCGTTCTTCTGTGGCCCGCCACTGCGGGAGCGATCGATGTCGGCGCGGGCGGCGTGGGTGCCGGAGGTGGCCTGTCGGGCGGCGGCGTTTCCGCCGGCGTCTCCGCAGGCGGCGTATCGGCTGGCGTGTCGGCGAGTGGCGGTGGCGTTTCGGCAAACGGTGCCGGGGCTGGTGTCAGCGCGGGGACTGGTGGCGTGACGGCGGGCGTTTCGGCCGGCGGCGGTGCCGTATCCGCTGGCGCGACGGCTGGCGGAGTGTCCGCCGGCGTTTCGGTCGGTGGCGCTGACGCATCCGCAGGCGTATCGGCTGGCAACGCCGGAACAAACGGCGCAACGGAAGCGGCTACCGGCAATGCTACCGCGGCGGCGCCGCAGGCGACAGGTTCTGCCCAGTCAACGATCGTGTTGCCTCGGTATCTTCGCCCGACAAATGGTGGGGAGGCGGCTTTGCTCACCCGCGATGAGGCCTCTTCGGCGCCTGTCAAGCAGATCGCCGGGACGCCTCGCCGCGTTCTCGGGGCCTGCAAGAAGTCCGTCGCGCAAGCCGCCATGCCCTACGGTTCCACGCAGGTGATCGTCAGGAGCTATGGAAAGATGAAGCAGCTGGAGGACGGTGGTTATCTGGCCCCTCTGTTCACGCGGGTCACCTATAAGCGCCGTGGTGGCTACGAGGTCAGACAGGCTCCCATCTGGTGTCAAATCGATGCGAGCGGCGTGGTCAGCAGCCTCCTCGACACGGCCTGAACGGCTGTCGGCCGCCCGCCGGTCGAGTACCGGGGGCAGGCGACGCTTGGGCGCCGTGGGCGCGCCGGGCGCGCCATGACAGTAGGCATGGGTCGCAAGCCGGGTAACGATTTGGCTCAAGCGTGACGGGAACGCGAGCACCGGCCTTGGTGTTTGAGCTTCGGTTCCAGCCTCGGCGGCAAATCAAGATGTTTCGCAAGACAGAAATCGCAAAGTTCCCGGACGTAGCGGCTATCGACGATCCATCAGGGTCCGGTGCGCCGAACTTCAGGCGTCCGGCGTCAACCCTCCCTCATCGTTGGGCAGCGCCGACGCTCGTTCCGGCTCGACCGGCCTTTGATCTTTACCCCTTGATCGCTGTCCCGGCGCGCGACGAGGCCGAGCGGCTTCCGGGCCTGATCAACGCTTTGGCCAAGCAGACCTGGTTCATGTGTGGCGGTGGCCGGCTGGATGTCGTGCTGATCTTGAACAATTGTCGCGACGACTCGCTTGGAGCGGCTCGGCGCGAGGCGGAAAAGCACGAGGGCATCGATCTTCATGCGGTGACCGTCGCATTCGAACCGGCGGACGCCCATGCCGGCTCGGCGCGGCGGCTCGCATTGGACACGGCGCGCGCGCTTTGCCCTCCGGGCGAGCGTGGGGTGCTGCTGACGACCGACGCCGACGCGGTGCCGGCGCACAACTGGATCGACGCCAATCTGGCTGCGATCTCCCAAGGCGCCGATCTTGTCGGAGGACGCCTGATCGGCAATGCGGACGAGGAGGCCTCGCTTGGCCCGGCGTTTCTCCGCCGCGCGCGCGATCAGCAAGAGTTTGCCATGTTGAGCGACCAGCTGACCGCGATCGTCGACCCGCTGCCACATGATCCGTGGCCGCGCCATCACGACCACACCGGTGCAAGCCTTGCGGTGCGGGCCGAGGTGTATGATCTGGTGGGTGGGCTGCCGGCGTTGCCTCGCAGGGAGGACCTTGCGTTTGTAACGAATGTCCGGGCAAGGGGCTTCAAGGTGCGGCACGCGCCTGAGGTCGTCGTCGAGGTCTCGGCGCGTCTGTCCGGTCGGGCAGTTGGCGGGATGGCGGACTGTCTGAAGCAATGGGTCACGGCGACGGAAGCCGGCGATCCGCACCTGGTGGAGGCTCCAACGGCGATACTCGAACGCGCGCGGCGGCGCCGACTGTTGCGGACGCTCGGTGACTGCGATGCGGCGTCGCTCGCCACCGCCGCCATGGGTCTTTCCATCCTGCCGGCGGATCTCCACGATTCGTTCGGGCAGCCGCGATCGCCGGAGGAACTAGTGGAACGCTTCGCGCCCGAGGCGCCCGACGCGACTCCGACCGTTCCGGTCCGGGCGGCGATCGACGAACTCGACGGGCTAGTCCGACGTTTCGGGGGCGCGTCCCGTGCGGCATGATCCGTACGAGAGGGCTCGACTGGAGGAACTGTCGGATCGCCTCGCCGCCCTTGCCGCCGCGCGAGACCGCGACGGTGAGTTTCCGCATGAGGCATTCGCGGTGCTGGCGTCGCGCGGCTACTCCACCCGACCGCCGATTGGCTGTGGCGAATCGGCGTCACTGCTGCGGCTGCTGGCAGCGATCGGCCGTGGCGATCTCAGCACCGGCCGGATTTTCGAGGGGCATGCCAACGCGTTGCTGCTGGTCTGTCGCTACGGGACGCCAGAACAGGCGGCGGCGTATCGCGCCAAGGCTCAGAAGGGGGAGTTGTTCGGTGTCTGGAACACCGACGCGCCCACCGATCCGCTGCGGCTCCAAGAGGGATGCTACGCCGGCAAGAAGAACTACGCGTCCGGCGTCGACGGCTTGTCTCAGGCCATCGTGACGATGCCGACGACGGGAGGTCGCCAGATGATGGTGGCGCCGCTCGACGCCGCGTTGGTCGACCGCTCCTGGTGGCGTCCGCTCGGCATGCGCGCTTCGGGCAGTCACATCATCGACCTGACCGGTGTGTCCGCCGACGCCGATCACGTCCTCGGGCAGCCGGACGACTATGTCCAGGAGCCGTGGTTCAGCGGGGGCGCGATCCGCTTCGCCGCTGTGCATGTCGGCGGAATGCATGCGGTACTCGATGCCGCGCAGGCCCATCTGACCAGCACCGGGCGGGCCGGCGACCCCTACCAATTGCATCGCCTGGCGCGCATGGGAATCGCCGTCGAGTCGGGCTATGGCTGGATTGATCGGGCCGCCGGGGTCTGGGATGCCGCCGAGAGGGCGCCGGAGGACGAGGGGTCCGCAAAGGCACTTCTGGCCTATGCCAATGCGACTCGGTCGGCGGTTGAGGCCAACGCATTGCTGGTGCTGGAAACGGCGGAACGGGCCGTTGGAGCCGCGGGCTTCAATGCGCCGCATCCATTGGAACGTCTGGTCCGCGATCTGCGGACCTATCTGCGTCAGCCGAACCCGGATGGCGCGCTCCGTGCCCTTGGCGAAGCAATGGCGACGGGCGCCTGGCATCCCGGCTCGTGGCGGCGGACATGACCGACACGGGATCACCACAGGCGTTCGCAGCCGAGCGGGTCCTCGTCGTCGCACCGCATCCCGACGACGAATCGCTTGGCTGCGGCGGAGCGATTGCCCGCTTCGCGGCGCGCGGGCGGCAGACCCACACGATCTTTGTCACAGACGGCGGCGCGTCGCATCCCGGCTCCGCCACATGGTCCCGGGAGCGATTGGCGGCTCAGCGTGAAGTCGAAGCGTCGAACGCCTTGGAACGCCTCGGCGCCGGCGAACATCCGCGCAGCTTTCTGCGTTTGCGGGACGCCGATATGCCGACCGGGGGCACCGCGCTTTGGCGCGAAGCCAAGAGCAAGGTGGTGGAGATCATCAAAGATTTCCGGCCTGACCTCGTCCTCCTGCCCTGGCGGCGCGACCCGCACCGGGATCATCGCGACAGCTGGGGGCTGGTGACCGCGGCCCTGGCGACGGCGGCCCAGCAGCCCTTGCAGCTTGAATACGCGATCTGGCTCGACGAACTGGGCGCGGCGGACGATCGGCCCCGGGCGGGGGAAATGGTCGAACGGCGCCTCGACATCACACCCTATCAGGCGGCCAAGCGGTTGGCCGTGGCCGCGCATGTCTCGCAGACGAGCGAGCTGATCGTCGACGACCCAGACGGCTTCCGGCTGACCGCCGCGACCATCGCCCGGCTGACCGGTCCTGAAGAGATCTACTGGCAGCCATGCGAAAGGTGATCGACGTCGCCGGGTTCGAGGCCCTGTTCGCCGCCGATCCGGACCCCTGGCGCTATGCAGAGGCGCCGTTCGAGCACTACAAGCGCGGCGTGCTGCTGAGGGCTTGCGGCTCGCGCTGCTACGGCAGAGGGCTGGAACTCGGTTGCGCCAATGGCGAAACCACGGCGGCATTGGCTGACCGGTGCCTGCGCCTGACTGCGACGGACGGTTCGGCGACCGCCCTGGACATTGCCCGGCGCCGCAATCGTGGGCGAGACACGGTGAAATTCGTGCAGGCCGTGCTGCCGGACGCGATGCCGAAAGGGCCATTCGATCTGATCGTGGTCTCGGAAGTGCTCTACTATTTGTCGCCGGAGGCCCTGCGGCATTGTCTGCTGGCGCTCGAACAGGCGATCGCAGCTGGCGGCCGAATCGTCCTCCTCCATCACATCGTCCCGTTCGACGATGCGGCCACCTTGCCGGCGCGCGCCACTAGGATAGCCAACCGTTTCATGCGTCGGCGCTGGCGGCTGCAAGTTCATTACCGCAACGCTCGCTATGTGGCTCTCGCCTTCGATGCGGGACCAAAGCGCGTTGCCTCGGACCATGCGCGAGAAAGCCGGGGATGAGGCGCGGTCGAACCCGGCGCGCTGGCCCCTGCTCCCTGCGGGGGCCGCGCAAACCAGCAACGTTCCAAACGACTCCCCCGATTGCAGTTGCGGGCCGCATCGGCTAGGGAACGCCCGCTTAACCCTTACTGGGCATTTCAAGAACGCGCCGTGACAAGCGTTCGCCGCACCTGCCACCGATCGGCCCCCCTGGGGCTCGGTCCCCCAAGACAACGAACCCGTTTTCATGGCCCGTCTCGTCCTCAAATTCGGCGGAACCTCCGTCGCCGACATCGATCGCATCCGCAACGTCGCGCGGCATGTCAAACGTGAGGTCGACGCGGGCCACGACGTCGCCGTCGTCGTCTCCGCCATGGCCGGTCGGACCAATGAGCTCGTCGGCTGGTGCCGCGAGGCCTCGCCGATCCATGACGCGCGCGAATACGACGCCGTCGTTGCCTCGGGCGAGCAGGTGACGGCCGGCATCCTCGCGATCACACTCCAGGCGATGGGGATCAACGCCCGCTCCTGGCAGGGCTGGCAGATCGCCATCCAGACCGACGGCGCCCATGGCGCGGCGCGCATCCAGGAGATCGACGCGTCCGACATCATCCGGCGTTTCGAGGACAACCAGGTGGCGGTGATCGCAGGTTTTCAGGGGATCGCGCCGGACAACCGCATCGCCACGCTCGGCCGCGGCGGCTCGGATACATCCGCCGTGGCCGTGGCCGCGGCGCTGGGCGCCGACCGCTGCGACATCTATACCGATGTCGATGGGGTCTACACCACCGATCCGCGAATCGAGCCGAAGGCGCGGCGCATGGCCCGCATCTCCTTCGAGGAAATGCTGGAAATGGCCTCGCTCGGCGCCAAGGTGCTACAGGTCCGTTCCGTCGAACTCGCCATGGTGCACAAGGTGCGCACCTTCGTGCGGTCGTCTTTCGACGACCCGGACGCGCCCGGCATGGGCGATTTCGACAACCCGCCGGGAACGCTTATTTGCGACGAGGATGAAATCGTGGAACAGCAGGTCGTCACAGGGATCGCCTACGCTAGGGACGAAGCACAGATTTCGCTGCGGCGGGTCGCCGACCAGCCGGGTGTCGCGGCCGCGATCTTCGGGCCGCTCGCCGAGGCCGGCGTCAACGTCGACATGATCGTCCAGAACATCTCCGAATCGGGCGCCTCGACGGACATGACCTTCACGGTCCCAGCCGGCGATCTGGGCAAGGCCACCGCCGTGCTCGACAAGGCCAAGGCGGAGATGCGCTACGATACGATCCAGAGCGAACAGGGATTGACCAAAGTCTCCGTCATCGGGGTCGGTATGCGCAGCCATACAGGCGTTGCCGCCACGGCGTTCAAGGCGCTGGCGGATCGCGGCGTCAACATTCGCGCCATCACCACATCCGAGATCAAGATCTCGATCCTGATCGATGGCGATTACACCGAACTCGCGGTTCGCGCGCTGCATTCGGTATATGGCCTCGACAAGGGGTAATGTCGTGGGGCGATGCCCTCGTGTCGTCGAGAGGCGCGCCACGACATGTTTTTCCGGGCGATGGCGTGTCATTGCCCGGTGGGTTTCTCAGTGAAGCTGAGTATGTGATCTTGTAGGGACAGGCCGTGCCGTAACCGGATTGAACCGGTTGCGGCACCATAGCGGCCCGTGAAACGGAAGACCGCGTAGTTGAGAAGCGACATGTCAGGTCCGCGCGTCCTCATGCGCCGCATCCGGGAGCTCATGGCCGAGCCTCTCGACGCGCAAGTGCGCCTGGACCAGATCGTCCGCTCCATCGCACAGAACATGGTGGCCGAGGTTTGCTCGCTCTACGTGCTGCGCGCCGACGCGGTGCTGGAACTCTATGCCACCGAGGGTCTCAATCCGGGCGCCGTCCACCTCGCCCAACTCAAGCTCGGCGAGGGCCTCGTCGGCACGATCGCGGCGACGGCACGGCCGCTGAACCTGTCCGAGGCGCAGAAACACCCCGCCTTCACCTATCTGCCGGAGACCGGGGAAGAAGTTTACCACTCCTTCCTCGGCGTGCCGATCCTGCGCGCTGGGCGGACCCTCGGCGTGCTCGTCGTCCAGAACAAATCCGCGCGGATCTATCGCGACGAGGAGTCCGAAGCGCTGGAGACGGTGGCGATGGTCGTCGCCGAGATGATCGCGGCCGGCAGTCTGGAGGGCTTGCAACGCCCAGGCGTCGCGCTCGACCTGTCGCGGCCGGTCAGCTTCGATGGCGTTGCCCTGTCGGACGGCATCGGTCTGGGCAAGGTGGTTCTGCACGAGCCGCGGGTCGTCGTCACCAACCTGTTCAACGAGGACATGGACGCGGAGGTCGAACGCCTCGACAAGGCGCTCAGCGTCCTCAGGGTGTCGATCGAGAACATGCTGTCGCGCCGGGACGTGGCCGGCGAGGGCGAGCACCGGGCCGTTCTCGAGGCCTACCGCATGTTCGCCCATGATCGCGGCTGGGTACGTCGGCTTGAGGAGGCCGTGCGCAACGGACTGACGGCGGAAGCCGCCGTCGAGAAGGTGCAGTCGGACATGCGGGCCCGCATGATGCACATGACCGATCCGTATATTCGCGAGCGGCTGCATGATTTCGACGATCTCGCCAACCGGTTGCTGCGCCAGCTGATCGGCCGCGACGACCACGCCGGCACGGACAATGCCGACGCCATCATCGTCGCGCGTTCGATGGGCGCGGCGGAACTGCTCGACTATCGCCGGGACGACATTCGCGGGCTGGTGCTGGAAGAGGGCGCGGCGACCAGCCACGTCGTCATCGTGGCGCGAGCGCTGGGAATTCCGGTGGTCGGCCAGGTGAAGGGCGCGGTCTCGATGTCGGAGAACCGCGATTCGATCATCGTCGACGGCGAGGACGGCAGCGTTCATCTCCGGCCGCGGCCGGAGCTCGAGGCGCTCTATTCCGACAAGGTGACATTCCGGGCCAAGCGCCAGGAACGCTATCATTCGCTGCGCGATGTGCCGACCGAGACCAAGGACGGCGTGCCGATCAGCCTGCAGATGAACGCCGGCCTTCTCGTCGACCTGCCCCAACTCGACGCGGCGGGCGCGGAAGGCATCGGCCTTTTCCGCACCGAACTCCAGTTCATGGTCGCTTCGACGATGCCGCGTGCGCGCGATCAGGAACGGCTCTATTCGGCGGTCCTCGATGCTGCGAATGGCCGGCCGGTGACGTTTCGCACGCTGGATGTCGGCGGCGACAAGGTGTTGCCCTATCTCAGCCAGTCGCCGGAGGAAAACCCGGCGCTGGGCTACCGGGCGCTGCGGCTTGCCCTCGATCGTCCGGGCTTGATGCGCACTCAGCTGCGGGCGTTGCTCAAGGCGGCTGCCGGGCGCGAACTGCGCGTGATGTTCCCGATGGTGACGGAGGTCTCGGAGCTGCGGCAGGCGCGCGAGATGATCAGCCGCGAGTTCAAACACTTGACGCGCTTCGGCCATGTCATGCCGAAGCGGCTGAAGGTGGGCGCGATGATCGAGGTTCCGGGGCTCTTGTTCCAGCTCGACGAGCTGATGGAATTGCTCGATTTCGTGTCCGTCGGTTCGAACGATCTGTTCCAGTTCTTCAATGCCGTCGATCGGGGGAATGCGCGCGTCGCCACGCGCTTCGACGATTTGTCGGCGCCGTTCCTGCGGGCGCTGAAGTCGATCGTCGATGCCGGGCGGCGTCACGACGTCCCGGTGACGCTGTGCGGCGAGATGGCCGGTCAGCCGCTCTCGGCGATGGCGTTGATTGGACTCGGCTTCCGCTCCATATCCATGGCACCGCCCTCGATCGGTCCGGTGAAGGCGATGATCGTCGAACTGCAGACGGACAAGCTTTCCGGGGCGCTGGCGCAGCAACTCAACGGCGGCCAACTGGCGGCCAGCCCGCGACAGCTTCTCGTCGATTTCGCGGAAGCCAATGGGATCTCATATTAGCGGACCGCAGTGATCGGCGGCTCGGCTCGCCTTTTCGCCGCGGCTGACGCCGCGATCCACTCACTTTGACATCAGCTTCAGGACATTATGGCGACGCTGCCGAATTCGACCCTTGATGAGATCCTGGCCCGTTTCGGTCATCTTGAGAACGAGATGGCCAAAGGGCCGGCTCACGACGTCTATTCCAAGCTCGCCGCGGAATATTCCGGCCTCGAGGCGGTGGTCGCGGCGATCCGCTCTTATCGCAAGGTGGAACGGGAACTCGCCGATTCCCGCTCGCTGCTGGACGACCCGACCGCCGATCGCGAGATGCGCGACCTCGCCGAGATCGAGATCGACGAATTGAAGCTGCGTCTCGATGAACTCACGGACGAGATCCGTCTCCTGCTGCTGCCCAAGGACGCCGCGGACGAAAAAGGCGTCATCCTCGAAATCCGCGCGGGCACCGGCGGGTCCGAGGCGGGACTCTTCGCCGGCGACCTGTTTCGCATGTACCAGCGTTATGCCGAGTTGAACCGCTGGAAGGTGGAGCTCCTCTCGGCGAGCGAGGGTGAGGTCGGCGGCTACCGGGAGGTGATCGCCTCGATCCAGGGCGCCGGCGTGTTCTCGCGGCTGAAGTTCGAATCGGGCGTGCACCGGGTGCAGCGTGTTCCCGACACCGAATCGGGCGGCCGAATCCATACCTCGGCCGCGACCGTTGCCGTCCTGCCGGAGGCGGAAGACATCGACGTCGATGTTCGCACAGAGGATATCCGCATCGACACGATGCGCGCCTCGGGGGCCGGCGGCCAGCACGTCAACACCACCGATTCTGCTGTTCGCATCACCCATCTGCCGACCGGCATCGTCGTGACGTCGTCGGAAAAGTCGCAACACCAGAACCGGGCGCGGGCGATGCAAGTGCTCAAGGCGCGCCTTTTCGATCTCGAACGCCAGAAGGCCGACGACGAGCGCTCGGCCGCGCGCAAGGGACAGGTCGGCAGCGGCGATCGCTCCGAGCGCATCCGCACCTACAATTTTCCGCAAGGCCGGGTGACCGACCACCGCATCAATCTGACCCTTTACAAGCTCGATCGCGTGATCGAGGGCGAGATGGACGAACTGGTCGGAGCCCTGGTCGCCGACCACCAGGCTCACCAGCTTGCCGCCGTCGGCGTGGATGACTGAGGCGGCCGACAGGCTGGGCCCGTTGCTGCGGCACGCCACCCGGCGCCTCCGTGCGGCCGGATCGGCAACGCCCGAGTTCGACGCGCGCCTGCTCGTCGCCGAGTGCGCGGGTCTGCCGTTGGGAGAGGTTCATTCGGCGTCCGACATGATTGTAATGAGCGGGGCGGCGGCCTGCCTCGAATCACGCCTTACCAGGCGCCTCGCGGGAGAGCCCGTTCACCGCATACTCGGTCGGCGCGCCTTCTACGAGCAAGAGTTCGAACTCTCTCCGGAAACCCTGGAGCCGCGACCGGACACGGAAATCCTCGTCGATGAGGCGCGCAAGGCGATGTCCGCAATTATCGACCGACGCGGGGACTGTCGCTTCGCCGATATCGGGACGGGCTCCGGCGTCATCGCCGTCTCGCTGCTGGCGCTGTTTCCCCAAGCGCGGGCACTGGCGATCGATATTTCGGCCGGCGCGCTGGCGACGGCCTGTCGCAACGCCGAGGCGGCGGGCGTTGCCGACAGGATGCTGCCTGTCCTGTCGAACTATCTCGCGGCGGCCGGCGGCCCGCTTGATCTGGTTCTATCGAATCCCCCCTACATCCGGAGTGGCGATATCCCGTCCCTCACGGTTGAGGTCCGAGAGCACGATCCGCTGGTGGCCTTGGACGGTGGGCCGGATGGGCTGGATGCCTATCGCGCGATCGCGGCGGGACTCGGCGCCGTGTTGCGGCCCGATGGCCGCGTGATCGTCGAGATCGGTATTGGGCAGGAAGACGAAGTGACAGCGATATTTGCATCGCAAGGGTTGCGCCTGGAGGTTTCCACACGCGATTTTTCCGGTGTGGTTCGCGTCCTGGGTTTTGGTCGAGCCGAGAAACCGCAATCAGAGCGGGAGGGGATCGCGCTTTGATCTGATGTTCTCCGGCTTAATTATTGAAAAGGCACTTGTTACGGCGCGCGTTACCCTCTAGGGTCGCGGCCAGTACGGAACATCCGAGGGGGCAGTTCCTTTAGGTGCCGCTCGACGGCAGCCATAGGACGCTCGAGATGACTGGTAGGTCGTCCGTCAAGCCGGCGTGAGGGTATCGCCAGGCACAACCGATTTTAACCTCTTTATGTTGGCTTTGCTGCGGCGGAGCTAAATTCGTGCGGGCGCGCATCGTGCGCTCTGAGGCAGTAGGCCATACCGGCGCGACCGGTGCATCCAATAGACAGGAAGTTCATGAGGCCAGGACAGCAGAAAAACCGTATGCGCGGCCGCGGACGGAAAGGTCCTAATCCGCTCTCGCGCAGTTACGAGTCGAACGGCCCGGATGTGAAGATCAGGGGCACGGCCCAGCATGTCGCGGAGAAATACACGACGCTCGCGCGCGATGCTTCGGGGGCCGGCGACCGGGTGATGGCTGAGAACTATCTGCAGCATGCCGAACACTACAATCGTATTGTCGCGGCCGCTCAGGCACAATTCCCGCAACAGCGCGACGATCGCGATTCCCGTGACGAGTCCGATGAGGACGACGATTCGCAGGATAATTCGGGCGATCGCGGCGAGCGCAACGATCATCGTCAGCAGGACGGCGATCGCGATGGCCGCGATGGTTTTCGTGATCGCGATAGCAATCGTGACCGGGATCGGGATGGCAACCGCGATCGGGAGAACGCTCGCGACAACCGCGATGGCAACCGCGACCGCGACGGCAACCGTGATCGTGACGGCAACCGAGATCGCGACAGCAATCGCGACCGGGACGGCAATCGGGGTCGCGACGGCAACCGTGATGGCAATCGCGACAGGAACCGCGATCGCCGGGACAGGGTTCAGGCGGACGGCACCGGCCCGCAGCCGGTGATCGGACGCGAGAACTCCGAACAAGGCGACAGCGGCCGCCACCAGCGCAATGACGGCGAGCGCACCCGTGACGAGCGTTCGTCGGAAGCGTCAAACGGCGCACCGGGTACGGCCGGCGAATCACAGCCTGACGCGCAGGCGGAACGGCCGCCGCGTCGCCGGGGCAGGCCGCGCCGGAACCGCGAGGGCGACGAAGCGGTCGACGCGAGCGAAACCCGTCCGAATAACGAAGGCGCGCCGGTTGAAGCCCGCAAGGTCGAGGATGCCGTCACCCCGGATCAGGGGGTGAAGGCACCGGAGACGGAAGGCGAAGCACCCGTGAAGCGCCGGCCCGGCCGGCCGCGCAAGAAAAAGCCCGACGAAGCGGCGGCGGAAACCAGCGATGGCGAAGGCAATACCCTGCCGGACTTCCTGTTGGCATCGAACGGCTGAGGCGGCTGGCCGTTTCGGCCGATCGTCGAATGCATATGATCAAGATCGAGGACGTCGCGGCTGCCGCGGCGTCCTTTTGCGTTCATGGTGGCGCAACATTTTTGCAACAGTCTGGCAAGCCACCTCTTTCGCGGCGATCTTTCCGATCCCATATCGGAAGCGGGCGGCTCGCCGGTGTCGGGAGCCGTTCTCCATGGATGCGCGGCTCATGCCTCGAGTGAGGGTGGACCGCCGAAAGGAGAAGCGATCCAATGAATCTGGAAAAATATACCGAACGGGTGCGCGGCTTTATCCAGACGGCCCAGACGCTCGCGGTGTCCCGCGACCATCAGCAATTCGCGCCGGAGCACCTTCTCAAGGTTCTCGTCGACGACGCGGAGGGGATGGCGGCCGGCCTGATCGAGAAATCCGGTGGCCGGCCAAAGGACGTGCGTCTCGCCGTCGATGCGGCGCTGGATGCGATGCCGCGTGTCTCGGGCGGCAGCGGGCAGATGTATCTGGCCCAGCCGCTGGCCAAGGTGTTCGCGACGGCCGAGGAAATCGCCAAGAAAGCCGGCGACAGCTTCGTCTCCGTCGAGCGCCTGTTGCTGGCGCTGACGATCGAGACATCCGCCAAGACAGCCGACATCCTGAAGAAGGCCGGCGTCACGCCGAACGGCCTCAACGAGGCGATCAACGAATTACGCAAGGGGCGCACGGCCGATTCCGCCTCGGCCGAGAGCGGCTATGACGCCTTGAAGAAATATGCTCGCGACCTGACCGCCGTGGCGCGGGAAGGCAAGCTCGACCCGGTGATCGGCCGGGACGAGGAAATCCGCCGCACGATCCAGGTTCTCTCCCGGCGCACCAAGAACAACCCGGTGCTGATCGGCGAGCCGGGTGTCGGCAAAACCGCCATCGCCGAAGGCTTGGCGCTCAGGATCGTCAATGGCGACGTGCCGGAGTCGCTGCGCGACAAGCAGTTGATGGCGCTCGACATGGGCTCGCTGATCGCCGGCGCGAAATATCGCGGCGAATTCGAGGAGCGGCTGAAGGCGGTGCTGTCGGAGGTTACCAGCGCGGCCGGTTCGATCATCCTGTTCATCGACGAAATGCACACGCTGGTCGGCGCAGGCAAGGCGGACGGGGCGATGGACGCCTCGAACCTGTTGAAGCCCGCGCTCGCCCGTGGCGAGCTGCACTGCGTCGGTGCGACGACCCTCGACGAATATCGCAAGCACGTCGAGAAGGACGCGGCGCTGGCGCGGCGTTTCCAGCCGGTCTTCATTGCCGAGCCGACGGTCGAGGATACGATCTCGATCCTGCGCGGCCTCAAGGAGAAGTACGAGCAGCACCATCAGGTGCGCATCTCCGACTCCGCCCTGGTGGCGGCGGCGCAATTGTCGAACCGCTACATCACCGACCGCTTCCTGCCGGACAAGGCGATCGACCTCGTCGACGAAGGCGCGGCACGGCTGCGCATGCAGGTGGATACCAAGCCCGAAGCGCTAGACGAGATCGACCGGCGCGTCATGCAGCTGAAGATCGAGCGCGAGGCGTTGCGCAAGGAGACCGACGAGGCGGCGCGGGATCGGCTGGAGCGGCTGGATTCCGAGATCGCCAATCTGGAGGAAGAATCGGCCCGGATCACCAGCGCCTGGCAGGCCGAAAAATCCAAGCTTGGGCTGGCCGCGGATCTGAAACGCCAACTCGACGAGGCCCGCAACGAACTCGCCATCGCGCAACGGCAAGGCGAATTCCAGCGCGCCGGCGAACTCGCCTATGGCGAAATTCCCAAGCTCGAGCAGGAGCTGCAGGAGGCCGAGGCGAGCGACGGTGTGCTCGATGCAGATTCGATGGTCGAGGAAACCGTTACCGCCGACCATATCGCCCAGGTGATCTCGCGCTGGACCGGTATCCCGGTCGATCGGATGCTGGAAGGCGAGCGCGACAAGCTGCTGCGCATGGAAGACGCGTTGCAAAAGCGCGTCGTCGGCCAGGGCGAGGCGGTGCAGGCGGTTTCCAAGGCGGTGCGGCGCGCGCGGGCCGGCCTTCAGGACGTGAATCGGCCGATCGGCTCGTTCATCTTCCTCGGCCCGACCGGCGTCGGCAAGACCGAGCTCACCAAAGCGCTGGCCTCCTTCCTGTTCGATGACGAGACGGCGATGGTTCGGCTCGACATGTCTGAGTTCATGGAAAAGCATTCGGTCGCCCGTATGATCGGCGCGCCTCCGGGCTATGTCGGCTACGAGGAGGGTGGCTCGCTCACCGAGGCGGTGCGGCGCCGGCCCTATCAGGTGGTCCTGTTCGACGAGATCGAGAAGGCCCATCCAGACGTTTTCAACGTCTTGCTGCAGGTGCTCGACGACGGGCGGCTGACGGACGGGCAGGGGCGCACGGTCGACTTCCGCAACACCATGATCATCATGACCTCCAATCTGGGGGCGGAATATCTCGTCGCGCTCGAGGACGACGAGGACGCGGAGGCCGCACGGGAACAAGTGATGGCCGTAGTGCGTGCCTCCTTCCGGCCGGAGTTCCTCAACCGCGTGGACGAGACCATCCTCTTCCACCGCCTGCACCGCTCGGAGATGGGCGCGATCGTCGACATCCAGATGGCGCGGCTCGAAAAGCTGCTCGCCGATCGCAAGATCCGGCTCGAACTCGACGAGAGCGGACGGGCGTGGCTGGCAGAGAAAGGCTATGATCCGGCATACGGAGCGCGGCCGCTGAAGCGGGTGATTCAGCGCGAGGTGCAGGATCCGCTGGCCGAGAAGATCCTGCTCGGCGAGGTTCGCGACGAGAATACGGTGAAGATCGCCGGCGGGACCGACCACCTGATCTTCGATGTGGTCGGCTCGAAAGCCAACTCCGCCGGCGACCGCGCGGCCGCCTGAAAGATGCGATGACAAACGGGAAAGGGCGACCGCGAGGCCGCCCTTTTTCATTTCGTCCTGGTCTCCACCGCTCAGATGTAGGCGGGCCGGTAATAGTCGTCGATGCTGCGGCCGTAGTCCGGATCGCCCCAACTCGGCGTTGCGCCCGCAGCATAGCGCGGAGCGCCCTCGAGTTGATCGCGGGTGATGCCAACGACGTAGCCGCCCTGGCGCTCGTCATATTTCAGCACCTGCCAGGGCAGGGGGTGAAATTCCTCGCCGATCCCCAGAAAGCCGCCGAACGACATGATGGCGTATTTCACGCGGCCGTCACGCTTGCCCAGCACAAGATCGTGGATATGTCCGAGATGGTGTCCGTCGGTGTTGTAGACTTCGGTCCCCGAGACGCGACTTGCCTCGATATTGTCGATGCCGACGCCGTCGGTCTCATTGCCCATGATGGTCCGGCCTTCAGTCGATGACATGATGCTTCTCCGATCCGTTTCGGTCTTGCCGTCAACGGGTTGCGGGCGCATCGCGTTCCACCTGGTCGTACCCGACGTGAGGCGTGGAGGCGGCCGGACCATCGGACGGGGGCTTGCGGCGGAGTGGCGTTCCGGCGCATTTTGGCTGAATCGAGGCTGGATCAGCCGACTTTGACCGGAAAAAGAAGTAAAACCGCCATTTTCATGTCCGGTTCATCTGCCATTTTCTATGACGATACGGTCAGGGCCGGTCGTCAAGTCGCCGCGAAATCCGCTTGCCTCAATCGAGGGGCTTTTTCGCAGGCTGATCGAGGCGTCCGGGTCACCGGCTTTGGTGGAGAGGTGAAGATGAGTGTAATCGCGCGGTTGTATGTTCCGGCGCTCGTGCTGTCATTCGGCGCGACGGCGGCCTTGGCGCAAACCGCCGATCCCGCGAAGCGGGTCGATGAAAGCGTGCGGCTGGCGCAATATTACGATCCGAACGTCGAGATCTATGACGACAACGTCGCCGAAGTCTACATCGACGAAATGGGCCGGCGCGTCATGGTCGATGCCTATGGCCGCATCATCGGCGTGGAGCAGCCGCGCCGCCAGCAGTTCCGGGAACGCCGTCAACGCTTCGAGGATCGCCGCGGCGCGATCATCGACGGACCGCCGCCGCCGGGAGTGACGGTTGAAGGGCGGGTCGATATCGCTCCCTCGGGCGTCATCGTCGAGCCGGCCCCCGTGGAGCGTTCGACAGTTCGCCCACCGTCGGCGGATCCCTATCATGAAACCCCTCACGAGAATGGCCCGGCGTTCGATGCCCCGGTGATCGCCGCGCCATTGCCGGCGCCCGAGCAACCGGCGGCCGAACCCCGCCGCGAAGCGGAACTGCCGCCATCAGCGCCTGGCGATGTGATCGTCGAGCCGCAGAGAGACGCCGCGCTGCCGGACACGATTCCCTCGTCCGAGCCCTTGCCGGAGCCGGGTGCGCCGATCGTCCAGCCGGAGGGGCAGACTGTCCAAGAGAGCGATCCGGCCCCCAAAGTGGCGGCGCCCAAGGGCAAGAACGCCAAGGCCGAGATCGCGGCTCTGCAGATCTTGCTCGATAGAGCTGGCACGTCTCCAGGCGTGATCGACGGGCGCATGGGCTCCAATGTCGATAAGGCAGTGGCCGCCTATCAGGAAAAATACGGCCGTACGCTTCCGACCGGCGACGCCAAGGCGTTGGCCGAAGAACTCGACGCCACCGGCGGCCCGGCCATTACCTCCTATGAGTTGACCGCCGACGATGTCGCCGGTCCCTTCGTTGCCTCGATTCCCGCCGATTACGGGGAAAAGGCGCAGTTGCCGGCAATGAGCTTCGAGCGCGTTTCGGAGAAACTCGCCGAGAAGTTCCATATGGATGAGGCCTATCTGCGCGAGATCAACCCCGGCGCCGACTTCAGCCGTGCGGGCACGCGTATCAAGGTCGCCGCGATCGGCGAGCCGGTGAAGCAGGACGTCGCGAAGATCATCGCGGACAAAGGGCGCGAGCAGGTGCGTGTCTATGCCGCCGACGGAACCTTGATCACGGCCTATCCGTCCACGATCGGCTCGACCCAGACACCCTCGCCCTCCGGCACTGTCCAGGTGAACCGCATCGCCTTCGACCCGAACTATACCTACAATCCGAAAATCAACTTCAAACAGGGCGACAACGACAAGGTCTTGACCATCCAGCCGGGTCCAAACGGCCCGGTCGGCTCGATCTGGATCGCGTTGTCGAAGCCGACCTACGGCATCCACGGCACGCCCGAGCCTTCCAAGATCGGCAAGACCAACAGCAATGGCTGCGTGCGGCTGACCAACTGGGACGCCACCGAACTCGCCAAGATGGTCAAGCCAGGCGTCACGGTGGAGTTCGTGGAATAACCGAGCGATTGTCTTGGCGGTAATAAATTCTTTGCCATGATCAAAAATGAATGGAAGAAAAAGGGGAGCCATCTGGCTCCCTTTTGCGTTTCACGTCTTGAATCAATTTGAATTCGAGGTTTTTTATGAAAAATCTTTCGATCGCCGCCGTGAGCGGCATATTGACAATCCTGGCGCCGCCAGCATCCATCGCGGCTCCGACGCCGCTTTCCATGGAAGCAATCAACGCAGCGACGTTCGATGATTGGCAGGCGCGCCAAGGTGAGACCGGGACGGCGGATCCGTTTCTTATTCGGCTGCAGGTCTTGCTGGACCGCGCCCATTCCTCGCCCGGCGTGATCGACGGCTTTCCCGGCGACAACACGCAGAAGGCCGTTCGCGCCTACGAGATGATGCGCGGCCTGCCGGTCGACGGAAAACCCGACGCTGATATGTGGACTGTTCTCGTCGTTGACGAGGGCGAAGCGATGACGACATACGAGATCACCGAGGAAGACGTTTCGGGCCGTTACGTCGACACCATCCCGGACGATTATGGCGAGCGGGCGAAGATGGATTGGCTCGGCTACCATGATCCCGCCGAAATGCTGGCCGAGAAGTTCCATATGGACGAAGAACTTCTCAAGACGCTCAATCCGGAAGCGGACTTCGCAATAGCGGGGACGGTAATCCTCGTCACCAAGCCCGGTGAGCTCCCGACGACGAAAGTCGCCAAGATCGTCGTCGACAAGGCGGCCGGCCGGCTCGTGGCCTATGACGACAAGGGCGAGATCGTTCTTGCCGACCCGGCGACGATCGGCTCCGCCGATACGCCATCCCCCTCGGGCACCGTCACCGTGGATGCAATCGCTCCTGAGCCAACCTATAGCTACAACCCGAAGAAGAACTTTCAGCAGGGCGAGAATACCGAGCCGTTGACGATCCCACCAGGTCCGAACGGACCGGTCGGCTCCATGTGGATCGACTTGTCAAAGCCGACCTACGGCATCCATGGAACACCGATACCCGACCTGATCGACAAGAGCCAGAGTCATGGCTGCGTGCGGCTGACCAACTGGGATGCCGAGACGCTGGCGCAGCTGGTCGTGCCTGGCCAGACCGTGGTGGAATTCAAGGAGTGAGGTGGGCGGTGCGCCGGGGGGCGCTGATTGTAGCGACCTCGGCGCTGGCCTTCGGCCTGACCGTCGTGCCGCCGCTGGCGAAAGAGGACAGTCCGGTGGCGGCGGTCCCGGTGCCGGAATTGCGGCCGGACGGCGCGCCGAGCGCCGGCGAAATACCATCAGACAAAGCCTCTGTTCCGGCAGAGGGCGCGGTGGGCGACGACGGCTCGCCCGCTTCCGGCTCTGGCCTAAGCTCGGAGAAACCGGGCCAAGCCGGCGGGGACGATGCGACCGGGCGCCGGCCGGATCGCTCTAACGCGGCGCGATCCGCCGGTGAGAACCCGATGCCTGGCCCCGCGTCGGAACGGCCGATCGGCGATATTCCTGTGCCGGAGGCGCGTCCTCCCGCGACAATCGGCGACGAGGCGCCTGTCGCACCGAAGGCGTCCGCGACGAAGGCCGCCAAACCGGACGTGACCGGCTCGGGGGCTCCAGACCGGGCGCCGGACAAGCTGAAGGCCCGCAAGGCCACCATTACGCCGGCCGCAGCTGTGCTGGCTGCCGCGGCCATCGACGACGCCAAGATGTGCGAGGCGGAACTGGAAAAACGCGGGGTCCTTTTCACTATTGGCGAAAGCATCAGCGATGGCGCGTGCGGCGTCCTGCGGCCGGTCAATATCGAACGGCTTTCCAGCGGCGTCGCGATTTCGTCCGGCACCAAGCTCCTCTGTCGATCGGCGCTTGCCCTCGATCGTTGGATGACGGAGAGTGTCGTCCCGGCGGCAAAGGTGAGTTTTCCGGCGAACCGGCTCGCCGAGTTTCGGCATGCATCCACCTATGTCTGCCGCAACCGCGCATCCGAAAACGGCATATCTGAACACGCGCGCGGCAGCGCCGTCGACATCGCGGCTTTCGCCTTCAAAGATGGGACGAGGATCGGCGTCGAGAGGCACGAGCCCGGCTCGCCGGAAGCGCGATTTCAACGCACGGTTCGCGAGGGGGCGTGCGGTCCGTTCAAGACGGTGCTCGGCCCCGGCACCGACGCCGACCATGCGACACATTTCCACCTCGATATCGCGGCGCGGCGAAACGGTTCGACCTACTGCAAGTAGGCACGCGGCGGCGAGGAGGCCCATCGCGCTGGCGTTCCGGTGCTCTTTTCCCTCGCCGCACGACCGCCTATACCGGCAGACACTCCTGGTTCGCCAAAAAAGGTCCGCCGCATGCCCTATCTCGCCGAGGCAAATCGTTACGACGCCATCCCTTATCGCCGGGTCGGGCGCTCCGGTCTAAAACTGCCGGCCATTTCGCTCGGACTTTGGCAGAATTTCGGCGGCACGGATGTCTTCGAGACCGGACGAGCGATCCTGCGGCGTGCGTTCGACCGGGGCGTCACGCATTTCGACCTGGCGAACAATTACGGCCCGCCCTACGGCTCCGCCGAGGAGAATTTCGGCCGCTGGATGGAGATGGATTTCCGGCCCTACCGTGACGAGCTGATCATCTCCTCCAAGGCCGGTTACGACATGTGGCCCGGCCCCTACGGCAATTTCGGTTCGCGCAAATATCTGATCGCCTCCTGCGACCAGAGCCTGAAGCGCATGGGGCTGGACTATCTCGACATCTTCTACCATCACCGGCCGGATCCCGAGACCCCGCTCGCGGAGACGATGGGCGCGCTGGATCAGATCGTGCGATCGGGTCGGGCGCTCTATGTCGGCATCTCGTCCTATTCGCCGGAGCTGACGCGGCAGGCCTACGCGATCTTGAAGGAGCAGGGCACGCCCTTTGTCATTCATCAACCGTCCTATTCGATGCTCAACCGGTGGGTCGAGGACGGGCTCCTGGACACCCTCGGCGAACTGGGCATCGGCTGCATCGCCTTTTCGCCGTTGGCCCAAGGGCTGTTGACCCGAAAATATCTGGAGGGCGTTCCGAGCGACTCGCGCGCCGCGCGCGAGGGCTCGTTCAAACCCGACATGCTCAGCGCCGCGAACATCGAACGCATTCGCGCGCTTACCGCGATCGCCGAGGCTCGCGGACAGAGCCTAGCGCAAATGGCAATCGCCTGGGTGCTGCGGCGCCCGGAGGTGACGTCGGCGCTGGTGGGCGCGCGTACCGTCGATCAGCTCGACGATTCGCTCGACGCTCTGCAACGGCTCGACTTCTCCGAGACCGAGCTTGCCGAGATCGATCGTCACGCCGGCGAGGGCGAGATCGACCTCTGGCGGGCGCAGTCGCGCGTCGAGAGCGCCGGCTGATCGCCAGCGACGATGCCGGTCGCTCGGCTCATGAAAAGGCGGCGGGGAGTATGATCTCTCCTTGGCCTGGCCGCCCCTGTTCAGGCGAGCGCGAAGCTCGGGGCGGGACGAAGGTCGGCGAAGCTTTCTGTGACATGTTCGGCGAGCGCGTCGGCGATCTTGCCGCAGCCCTTCCGTTTCATCAGCGCCACCTCATATTGGCGCAGCGGCGGCAGCCCGTCGGCTTCGCCCAACTGGCGCAGCGACGCCGAGACATGGCTTTCGGGAAGCGGCGCGATCGCCAGATCGGCGAGAACCGCTGCGATCTGGCCTTGCGAGTGTTCGCTCGAATAGGCGATCCGGTAGCCGATGTGAGCCGCGTCGAGCGCACCGAGCGCGCTGGCTCGCCAGGCACAGCCCCGGCTCGCGAGAGCCAGCGGCAACGGATTCTTGCTGACGGCTTGACCGTGCTTGAGTCCGATCCAGACGAGATTTTCGGTGTGAACGATCCGCACGTCGCGCTTGCCGTAATCCGAACAGCACAGCACCGCGAGATCGAGCGCGCCGGTATCGCAAAGCCGGCGCAGTTCGTCGCTGGACTTGAGCTTCACGTCGACTTCGACATGGGGATGGGTCGACGCGAAGCGCTTGAGGATCTGCGGAATTGCGATATAGCCGATGTCGTCCGGGGCGCCGAACGCCACGCGGCCCTCCATGGCGGGCGCGCGAAAGCGCGAGACCGCCTCCTCGTTGAGCTGCATCAGACGGCGCGCATAACCCAGGAACGCCTCGCCATCGCCGCTGAGGCCGACCGAGCGACCCTCCCGCACGAAAAGCGCGCGGCCCAGGATCGTCTCGAGCTTTTTCATCTGCAGGCTGACAGCCGAGGGCGTGCGGGCGACCTGCTGCGCGGCCTTGGAGAAGCTGCCGGTCTCGCAGATCGCGACGAAGGTACGGACGAGATCGACCTCGATCAGGGGCATGGGCGGATCCGGCATGAGGAGTTCAACGAGTTTTTCTCACCGGTCAGTTTAAAACTTGTCGCTGGACTAATCAAACGAATTGTCGCACAGCAATATGGAATCTGCAGGCAAGCGTATGGGTGCGACATGTTCGGATTGAAAACAGGTCCCAAGACCAAGACCGCCGGTCGGGCCATGAAGAGTGCCGAGCTTCTCAATCGCTCCATGGCCGCGCATGACAGTCATATTCTCGCTGATGTCGGACTGCCTGGGCGGAACGGCGAAGCGGACGAGACCGTAATGTCGACGTCGCGGCGCTGGCGGATGGTGCAGGAGAGCCGTTTCGCTCCCTACCGGACCTTCGCCTGAGGTATCGCTACGTCCTGACCGCTTGGTCAGGAATGGCATCGGCGCGGGGCGGTTAGGTCGCAGCGGCAGCGACTTTGACGGGTTCTCGCGTTCGCGCTGACGCGGCGCCATCACGGCTGGTCAGCGATTGGCGACCAGCGGCGACTCGACGCGCTCGCGCAACAAATTGTCGATCCGGTCGCGTTCCCGGTCGAAGGTGTCGAGTTCGGCCCCCTTCAGCGCGCGGCCCGAGGGCAGCTTGATGCGCATCGGATCGACCTTCTTGTCGTTGACTGACAATTCATAGTGAAGGTGGTTGCCGGTCGACAGGCCGGTCGACCCCACATAGCCGATCACTTGCCCCTGGCGCACTTTGGCGCCCGGCTTGACGCCCTTCGCGATGGCGTTCTGGTGCGAATACGAGGTCTCGTAGCCATTGGCATGACGGATGATGGTCTGGCGGCCATAGCCGCTGGACCAGCCGGCCTTTTGGACAACGCCGTTGCCGGAGGCGAGAATCGGCGTGCCGCGCGGGGCCGCCCAGTCGACCCCCCAATGCGGGCGCACATAGCCAAGCACCGGATGCTTGCGGTTGGGCGAAAAACTGGATGTGAAGCGACCGTTGGGCACGGGATTGCGTAGCAGGAACTGTTTGGCGCTGCGCCCTTCCGCATCGAAATAGTCGGCGCCGTCGGCGTCGCTCGGTCGAAACCGATAGAAGCGCTTCGTGGTGTCGCCGAAACGGACCTCGACGAACAGGATCTCCGATCTGTCCGTCGCGTCTTCCTCGCCTTCTTCCAGGGAATAGAACACGGCCAGTCGATCGGTCGGGCTCAACCGGGCCTGCAGGTCGACATCCGAGGCGAGCATGCGCACGAGTTGACGGCAAAGCCGGCTGTTCAGACCATAGGAAAGCGCCGCCTGGTAGACGCCATCATAGACGCTGGGCATATCGGCGCGCAGCGGCGTCTCGTTTTCGTTCTCATTGAAGGCATCGGAAACCGAATCGCCCATCTCCGGCGCCGACGCCGCTTCGAAGGGGCCGTCCTCGGTCTCGGCGGTGGTGGCAAGATGGCGGCTGCCGCGATAGGCCGAAAGCCGCACGACCCGCGCGCGTTCATCGGCCGTGACGATCCCGACCCGCAATGCGTCACCGGCTTTCAACTCTGCGGACTTCAACAGCGCGACCAACGCCTCGACCGCGTCACCGGCCTCGGTTTCCTCGTGGCCGTTGCGGGCGAGAATGTCGGCAATCTTCGCCGTCTCGCGCAACGGGATGACTTCCTCGTGAAAGCGTGGAAGCGCGTCGTCAGTGTCCGAGGTCGCCAGCGAGACGTTTTCCTCCACCACCCGGAACGCGGAGCCCGGTTCGTAGTCGGCGGCATCGCTCGTCAGGTTGAAGCGCATCGGGTCGATGGTCGCCAGCGATGCGACCTGGACCGGCTGGTAGGACAGGCTCGGCGCGACAGAGCGCACGAGCTGCTCCGCGTTGGCGGTGGTGAGGGCGTCGATGCGTTCATAGGCGGCCTCGTCATAGTCGAAGGACTGGACCTTGAGCTGCACCTCCGATTCGACCCGCGCGCCGTAAATCTGGGCAGGCTCGGCAGCGTCCGCGACTGCCCCGCCATCCGCAGCGTCGGCAAAGATTTTCAACGGATCGAAGCTCGGATAGTCGGCGCTGGCCTGATAGCGCGCGCCGAGCAACATGTTGACGTAGCCGAAGGGCAGGGTGCGGATGACCTCGCGATCTCCATCCCGGCTCATGGTCGACAGCTCGATGATCTGGCGGCTGCGGGCGACCGGGATCGCGGTCGCCACGACGCGTTCGCCTTTTTCGGTGAGCGCCTTGTTGAAGACCAGCGCCGCGAGGCCGGCGGGCCGTGCCGCACCGCGGTGGCCGTCGAGCGCCGCGGAGAGAGCGATGCCCATCAAGGCGGTCGAGGTGAGGCCGGTCAGGAGCGTGCCGGCCAGCCAGCGTGCCGACACCTGCCGACGGTCCGGCCGGCGACGCCGATCGGCCACCAGCGGCGGCTCGTCCCCAAAAGCCGGCCTGTCATATCGCAAGCGGTCTGTCCCCCGTCGTCATTTGCTCATCGCGTGTGCGCGTACAAGGTGGCGAAATATCGACCGAGGCGCTTCGTCGGCGGCGCGCGCCTTGAAAATCCCCTGTCCGTTGGCAATAGAGTCTCGACCTTTCGGCCTCAAGGGTGGTTGGCGAGCTGAGCTGATGGCAGCGCCTCTATCCACCGCTGCGGTTCAGGCACAAGATGCACGAGGCAGCCGCAAGCGCGTCGGGCAGATAACGCTTTCGCGTTCGGCAGAGCAGCAGAGAGAGCCCCGCGCCGAGCGCCTCCGCCCTTCACGCGGCTCCGCCGCCAGGCCGTTGTCGCCAGCTTTTCGAAATTTTTGCGCCGCCCGGCGTTGACAGGGGGATCAGCGATCGCCTATATGCCGGTCATCGACGACGGCGGTGGCGCCGGGGCGGCCTGAACGGGACGCCGAGAGCCGGTACGAACGAAATGTTCTGACCGGTTCGGTTTTGTGCCGCCTTCGTCCTATCTTTTCGAGTGCCGCTGATACAGCGACCCTCCCAGGGGTTTGGCAAGCTTTCGTTTGCTTTCTCCGACGGCATCTTTTTTTTGCCGTGCTCTTTGACAATTTGATATTGAGAAGAAAGAGAAGCGTGGGCGGCGGACAGT
>CANKZU010000011.1 GCA_947488615.1 uncultured Aurantimonas sp. | reverse complement strand
GATCAGCGTGCGTTCGGCGTTGAGACCGTCAAGAATGTATTTGAAGCCCCGCCCCTCCTCGCCGATCAGGCTGTCGGCCGGGATTTCGAGGTTGTCGAAGAACAATTCGTTGGTCTCGTGACCCACCATGTTGCGGATCGGATTGACGGTCATGCCGTTGCCGATCGCCTGCCGCAGATCGACGAGGAAGATCGAAAGCCCCTGGGACTTCTTGCTGACCTCGGCCAACGGCGTGGTGCGGGCCAAAAGGATCATCAGGTCGGAATGCTGGATCCGGGAAATCCAGACCTTCTGTCCATTGACGACGTAGCGGTCGCCCTTCTTCACGGCGGTGGTCTTGAGCTTGGTCGTGTCGGTGCCGGTCGTGGGTTCGGTGACGCCCATCGACTGCAACCGCAATTCTCCCGACGCGATCTTCGGAAGATAGTCGCGCTTCTGGGCGTCCGAGCCGTGGCGCAGCAAGGTGCCCATATTGTACATCTGACCGTGGCAGTGGCCCGCGTTCCCCCCTGCCCGGTTAATTTCCTCCATGACGATCGAGGCCTCGAGGAGGCCGAGGCCGGAGCCGCCGTATTCCTCGGGAATCATGGCGGCGAGCCAGCCGGCTTTGGTCAGGGCGTCGACGAATTCCTCGGGATAGGTCTCGGCGGCCCCGTGCGCGCGGTGATACTCCGCCGGAAATTCCGCGCACAAAGCGCGCAGCGCGTCCCGAAGATCCTGATGATCGTCGTCCTCGACTCTGATGTCCATTCTCGTTCTCCACATCGGTCTGTTGCGGCTTCCAACCCCGCCAAACGGCGAGCCTTGGCCACGTGTGTCGGTCGTAGCGCAGGACGGAGCCTCGACCGGGCCTTGGCGGACCGGCGATCCTGAGACGTCCGTCCTACCTTCTGTTCCGCAGTCCGGCATCGATATCGATCACCGTGCCGGAGAGATAGCCCGCGCGAGGCGAGGCCAGCATCGCGACGACGCCGGCGATCTCCTCGGGCTCGGCAAGCCGCCCGAAGGGACGATTGCCGAGCATTTCAGCCCAGCGATCGGGATCGGCCAGCGTGCTTTCCGCCTGTCCGCGAGCCACCTCGACCACGCGGTCCGTCCTGGTGCCAGCGGGGTTCACGCCGAAAACCCGCACGTTCCAGTCGACCGACTTGGCGCCGACCGCCTCGGTGAACGCGATAAGGCTGGCATTGCCGGTCGTCCCGCAGACATAGTCCCATCGCGGCGAGCGGCCGAGGTCGCCGATAACGTTGACGACAGTGCCGCCGCCCGCCGCCTTCATCCGCTTCAGGAAAAGCTGTGTGAGATGGATGTAGCCGAAGACCTTCAACTGCCAGGCCTCGATCCATTGCTCCATCGACAGCGTCAGCAGGTCGCCCCCCGGTATGGCGCCGGCGTTGTTCACCAGAATATCGATCGGCCCGACGGTCTCGGCGAGTTCCTCCCGCGATCGGGACATCGCCAGATCGGCCGCATGGGTCTCGATCGTCGCGCCGTGCCGGCTCAGCCGAGCCTTGGCCGCATCCAGCTTTTCGAGATCGCGCCCGACGATCACAACGGAGGCCCCTTCAGCCGCGAAGGCTTGCGCGATCGCGAAACCAATGCCCTTGGAACCGCCGGTGACCAGAACACGCTTGTCGCTGAGTTGCAGATCCATCAGCGTGAGTCCGCCCTGGCTTCCGCTTTTGTCGCGGCAACGAACCAGTCGGCGATCGGCGAACCCGTCGTGAACAGCACGTCGTCGGATGCTTGCAGAAGATCGATCATGTCTTCCAGTTCTTGCAGCCGGTGCGGTACGCCGATCAAATGCGGATGCAGCCCGATCGCCAGCACTCTCGGATTTTCCTCCACCTCGCGCTCGAACAGCCGCAGCGTATGGCGCAGGCGGCTCAGCATTTCGCCGGTCGCATGCTTCTCGATCGCGTAGACGATGGAATCGTTGATTTCGAGATTGTAGGGCATTGCCATGAGGTCGCCGTGTCGCGTCTCAATCCACGATGGCAAATCGTCGACCACCCAGTCATAGACATGGTCGATACTCTTCCGCCTTAGGATGTCCGGGGTCTCGTCGCTTTCGCGAAGGCCAGGGCTGAGCCAGCCGCGCACCGGCTGGCCGGTGAAGCGGGTGATCAGATCCAGCGCCTCGGACACGAGGCCTTCCTCGCCGCCGCTCGCCTGATTCAGCGAACGCTGATGCACGCCGTGTCCAATAAATTCCCAACCGGCACGCAGCATCGCTTCCGCCGCTTGCGGGTAGGCCGCGATCGCGCCGGCGTTGAGCGAAGTCGAGGCCGGCACCCCGCGATCGGCGAAAAGCTTGAGAATGCGCGGCAGGCCGGCCCGCATTCCGTAGTCGGCCCAGCTGAAATTGGGCACATCCGGAATCGTCTCCCTGCCATGCGGCGGCGTGATGATCGTCCGCGGCATGGCCTGATTGAATTGCCAGTGCTCGACGTTGACGACGAGGTGAACGAGAATGCGCTTGCCCTGCATCGGCGGCAACACCGGCCGTTCGGAGGACAGGCGATAGGGAATGCGGGGATTGCTCATGCGTGAATCGGCTCCGCTGCTTTGTGAGCGCTGCGCATTTCGGCCATGATTTCGGCCTTGTACCGGATGAAGTCAGGGCTGGTCAGATCGTCGATGGAGCGCGGACGGCGCAGGTCGATGGGAATTTCCCGGGCGATGCACGCCGGTCTGGCCGACATGACGCAAACCCGATCTGCCAGAAGGATGGCTTCGTCGATATCATGCGTAACGAACACCACGGTGGTGCTCAGTCGCTGCCATACCTCGAGCAGGAGTTCCTGCATCGCCATTCTGGTCTGGGCGTCGAGCGCGCCGAAGGGCTCGTCCATCAATAGCGCGCGTGGTCGCATGACCAGCACCCGCGCGATACCGACCCTTTGACGCATGCCTCCGGAGAGTTGCGAGGGGTAGGAATCGGCAAATTCGCTGAGGCCGACGATCGACAGCATCTCCCTCGTCCGGCTGTCGTATTCGGCCCGGGCGACACCCTGGATGCGCGGACCAAAGGTGACGTTGTCATAGACGGTGAGCCAGGGAAACAGCGCGGCTTCCTGAAACACCACGCCCCGATCCGGCCCGGGCGGACCGACCGGTTCGTCGTCGATCAGAACCACGCCTTCGGTGCTCTTTTCGAAACCCGCCAGAATGTTGAGAAGGGTCGACTTGCCACAGCCCGACGGTCCCAGCAGCGCGACGAATTCGCCATCGGCCACGTCCATGTCGACGCAGTCGAGAGCCCGAATAGGCGTTGCCGCCTGATAGACCTTCGCGACCTCGCGTACCTGTATCCTCGCCATGATCGACCCCCGATTTAGCGGCTGGCGACGGCAAGACGCCAGGAGAGCGCCCACCGTTCGACTAGCAGAATGAGCTGGTCGCTCAGGAGGCCCATCAGGCCGATGGAGACCATGTCGGCGATGACGACGTCCATCCTGCCGACGTAATAGGCGTCCCACAGCACGTAGCCGAGGCCCGACTTGACGGCGATCATCTCCGCGACAATCACGGCGGTCCAGCCAATGCCGAGCCCGATCCGCAGCCCGGTGAAGATGGAGGGCAGCGCGGCCGGAACGACCACGCAACGCAATATGTCAAAACGGTTCGCGCCCATCATCAGCGCGGCGCGAACGAGATTGCGCTCGACGTGGCGCGCCCCCTGGGTGGTGTTGATGACGATCGGATAAAACGCGCCGAGGGCGATCAGAAAAATCGCGCCGAAGCTCTCGATGCCGAAAACGGCGATCGAAAACGGTAGCCAGGCGGTGATCGGGACCGGCCGCAGCAGTTGGACCGTGGGATCGAGAACCTGCGCCGATAGCCGGTTCCAGCCGATCATGATGCCCGCCGGCACACCGATGAGGATCGCGACGGCAAATCCTTGCGCCACGCGCTGGGTCGAGAAGAGGACATTGGCGAGCCATGTCCCGCTATAGGGGTTGAGCCCCATACCGCGTTCGCCGAACGCCCACATCCACCACGCTTTCACCACGCGATCGGGGGTCGGAAGAACGCCGCCGAACAGGGAACCGTTGGTGCCCGCCAATTGCCAGATGACGACCAGGACGACCGGCAGAACGAGGGCAAGGATCATCGATCCGAGCCGTCCGCTCATGATGAGCCGCGGCAAGGTGCTGCCCAGGGCACGGCCACCGGGCGCGGCAAGACCGGCACTTTCGGAGCCGACCCTGTCGCCGCGGCGTTTGACTGAGGTGTCGGACACAACGGCTCTCCTCTTTGCGGTGGGTTTGTCGGCGGCGTCGCGCGCGACGCCGCCGACCGCTCGTCACTCGCCCTTGGCGCTCTTGACGAGCGAGGCGTCCCAATAGTCTTCGATCTCCGCGGAGACATCGCGCTGGATCACGCCCAACTCAGCGAACGCCTTTGCCTGGCGGGCGATCTGCTCAGGTGTCACGACGGAGCCGAGCGTGATCGGCTTGGCGGCCTCGGCGGCAACGTCGGGCGCGAGGCCGGTCAGGTCGGCATAGGCGGCGGCGAAAGCCTTCGGATCGGCAGCCAGCGTCTCCTGTGCCTTCAGATAGGCCCAAACGAAGCGTTCGACCGCCTCGCGCTTGTTGTCGACCGCCTCCTTGGTGGCGACGACCATGCCGAGTTCGGCCCCGACCGATTCCGACTTACTGTATTCCAGTCCTTTGGCGAAATAGCCGTAACCCTCGATCACCGGCACCGATTCAAACGGCTCCCAGGTCACGATGGCATCGACCTCGCCGCGCTTCAGCGCCTGATCGAAATTGGCGCCGCCGCCCTGGATGTTCACCGCCTTGAAGCTGTCATAGGGTATCCCCTGTTCGGTCAAGGTCGCGGCGAACTGGAACCAGACGGCCGACCCCGGCGCGATGGCAACGGTCTTGCCCTTGAGGTCCTCCCAAGACTCGAGCTTCACGTCCTTGCGCCCGATAACGTATTTGGGGGACGAGCCGACGCCCATAATGCCGACGATGTTGGTCGATCCCTGCGACAGCGCAATGGCGAGATCGGCCGGACCGACCGTCGCCATTTCAAGCGACCCCGAAAGGAGCGCGGTGCGCGCGTCGGCATAGCGGGCGAACTCCACCGTCTTCAGATCGACGCCGAGCTTCTTCAGGTCCTCGGAGATCAGCGTGATCGGGGCCAGGTGGCCGACTTTTTGATAACCGACCGTGAGTTCGACAGGCGGCGACAAGGGCTCGGGCTCAGGACCGACCGCGAAGGCTTTCATGGGAGAAACGGCGACGATGGCGGCCGCGGCCAGCCCGATCGTGTGCCGTAGGATGCTGGATCGTTTCATGATGTCACCTTTTGCGCCGAAGGAAGGTCGGAGGGCTCTTGTTGCGGGGCCGTCCCGGCACCGGCCCGAAAGAGCGGTTCGCGTTTCTCCCGGAAGGCCGCCCGGCCTTCCGCGTAGTCCTCGCTGGCGAAGCACGCCGCGACAAGCGCGTCGACGGCAGCCCGGTCGCGAAGATGACCGGGCCTGGCGAGCTCGATAAGGGCGCGCTTGGCCGCGAGCAGCGTCAGTGGCGCGTTTCCGGCGATCCGCGCGACCACCGCCTCCACGTCGGCTTCGAAGGTTTCGGCGGCGCTCACGCTTTGGGCGATCCCGAACCTTGCGGCCTCGGCGGCGCCGATCTCGCGCCCGGTAAACAGGATGTCGGCGGTCGCCGCCGCCCCCAGCCGATCCGCGATCAACCGGACCGCTGAATAGGCGTAGCCGAGGCCGAGCTGGGCGCCCGGCATGCGAAAGCGGGCTTGGGCGTTCGCGAAGCGCAAATCGCAGCACAGCGCGATTTCCATGCCCCCGCCGAAGCAGACGCCACGGATTGCGGCAACGGTCGGTTTCGGGCAGCCGAGCAACGCGTCAAGCGCGGCCGTGACAGCAGCTTCATAAGCCTCGACGCCGCTTGGGGTCGCGCGAAGCTCGGCGAACTCGGAAATATCAGCACCCGCGGAAAACGCTGCGGATCCGGCTCCGGTCACCACCACCAGCCGAACATCTCGATCGGTCGCGGCCCGCCGCAACAGGTCAGGGATCAGCCGCCACATCGCAAGGTTGACGGCGTTGCGCCGCCGCTCCTGATCGATGACGAGCCGCGCGACATGCCCCTCGCGTTCGTAGTGGATGGTGGCGTTCTCCATCGCGTCAGATCACCTCGTTTTGTCGCAGCGCCGCGATCTCACCGGCCGTCAGCCCAGCCTCGGAGAGAATGTCGTCCGTATGTTCGCCTGGATCGGGGGCCGGCGCCCGGATGTCGGCGGGCGTTCGCGTCATGGTGATCGGCTGCCCGACGACCCGGATTGGGCCGCGTTCGGCGTGCTGTATCGGCACCGCCATGCCGAGATGGCGGACCTGCGGATCGTCGAAGACCGCGTCGATCCCATTGATGGGCCCGGCCGGAACGCCGTACTCCTCCAGTCGCTCAAGCCATTCGGCGGAGGGCCGCTGCTTGAAGACGTCGCGCAACAGGGCCATCAGCGCGGGACGATTGGCGAACCGTTCCGCCTGCGTGCGGTATTGTGCGTCATCGGCGAGATCCGGCCGAGCGATCGCCTCGCAGAACGGCCGCCACTGCCCCTCGCCGCCGACGGCGATGTTGATATGGCCATCAGCGGTTTCAACGACACCCATCGGCGTCGAATAGGGGTGTTCGTTGCCGACCTGCCCGGAAACCTCGCCGTCGATCAGGTAACGGGCGGCCTGGAAGTCCATCATCGCGATCTGCGCTTCCAGCAGCGACGTGTGCAGCCATTGCCCTTCGCCGGATCGCTCCCGCTCGGTGACGGCGACGAGGATTCCACAGGCGGCGTAGATTCCCGCAGCCGAGTCGGCCACCGCAATGCCGGCGCGGACCGGACCTTGGCCTGGCAGGCCCGTGACGCTCATCAGGCCGCCCATACCCTGGGCGATCTGATCGAATCCCGCGCGCATCCGATAGGGTCCGGACTGACCGAAACCGGAAATCGAGGCGAGGATGATGCGCGGATTGACGGCTTTCAGCGCCTCGTAGCCAATCCCGAGCCGGTCCTTCACGTCAGGCCGAAAATTCTCCACGACGACATCGGCGTCCTTGACCAGCCGCATGAACAGTTCGTGGCCTTGCGGCTTCTTCAGGTTCAGGGTCAGCGAGCGCTTGCTGCGATGCAGGTTCAGCATGTCGTAGCCGTGCCGCGGCCCGCTCATGTTCTCGTTGGGATCGATGCCGACCGGGGCCTCGACCTTGACCACGTCCGCACCGAAATCGGCGAGGATGCGGCAGCATGTGGGACCGGCGCGAACGCGCGTCAGGTCCAGAACACGCAAATGGGACAGGGCTCCGTCACTCATGCGACCGCTCTCTCCGCTTGTTCGATGATCGGCCCGGCGAAGCGCGGCATGCGGCCATGCCATGAGGAAGCGGCCTGGAACGCCGCGCCGAGGGCGACGAGACGTCGATCGCTTCCCGGCCGACCGACGATCTGCAAGGCGACCGGCATGTTCCGGTCGTCGAAGCCGGTCGGCAAGGCGAGAGCCGGCAAGCCGAGATAGTTCGCGAACAGGGTCCAGGCACTCAGCGCGTAAAGGATGCGGGGGTTAAAGTCGTTCGAGGCAGGGTCGACCTCGGCGAGGGCCGGCGTGCGGATCGGCATGACCGGCAGCGCGAGGACATTGCAGCGTCCGAAGACCGCGGTCAGGAATTCCTGGCGCGCGGCCTCCCGCCCTGCGAGATCCGCAGCGAGGGTCGCGTCATCGACGGCGAGCCCCATCTCGATGCGGCGGCGCAACGACGGGTTCGTGGACAGAGCGTCGAGCGAGGGAGCGAAGTGGCGGGCCGCCTCCCCTTGCAGAACACGCAGCGCCGCATCCCCGGCCCGCTTGATTTCGGGTTTCGCGTCGCGGTCGTGCAGGGTAAACCCAAGCTCGGAGAGATGCGCGATCCCGGCCTCGCAAGCCGATCTGACCGATGGCTCGGCGACCGCCATGAGGTCCACCGCAATCGCGATGTCCGGCGTCGCGCGGTCGGCGTTGATTTCGCCGAATGGAGGCGCAAGATGCGTCGCGTCCATCGTCAGTAGAATATCGCGGGCGCTGCGGGCGATCAGGCCGATCGTATCGAGACTTGGCGCAAGGGTCGCCGCGCCGTCGCGCGGTACGGTATCGGGGCTCGGTTTCCACGCCGTCACGCCGCAGCAATGGGCCGGAATGCGCAAAGAGCCGCCGGTATCCGATCCCAGCGCGACGAAAGCAGCTCCGCAGGCCACGGCGGCGGCCGAACCCGAGGATGACCCTCCGGGCGCCATCTCGGGGTTCCATGGATTGAACGCGGTGCCCGCTCCAGACGGCTCATAGGCGATCGTCGTCAGCCGGGTGAGCCCGATGCGATGTCCACCTGCCAGATCAAGACGCCGGAGAATTTCCGCCAGATGCAGCGGTGGCGCGGACAAGGCCTTTTCCAGACCGAACAGTGGTGCCCTGCCCGGCAGATCGAACATGTCTTTTGCGGCGTAGGGCATTCCCTCCAGGATACCGTCCGAATTCGCGGGCTGATCGCCTTCACGCTCGACAAACAGGTTGAATGCCTGATCGAGATCAGCCGCGACCGCTTGGCAATGCGCGATTTGTCGCGCACGACCTTCCTCTCGAAGGCCTGTCCAGTCGGGGAGAAAGGAATGTGACAAAGCGTAAATGTCCCGATTTCGCCGGCATTACGTTTGAACGAGCTTCCTCAGCCTATGGGCAAAAAAAGCTTCTGGGAATTAGAATTCCTTGGTGTCAGATTTCGAAAATGGAGAATTCGTGTCAGGCTTGGCGATAACCAGGCGCTGGATCACCGCAGCATGGCTTCGATCGACAGGACCCGCGATTCAGGAAACCAGGACTCACGCCTCAGGCGCGGTCCGCACCTGGTCCCGCAGGAATGAGATCAGCCGGTCGGCCGATGCGCTGAGATGGTCTGGTGACTGCACGCAGATGACGAATTTTCGCTCGGCCCACGGCTCGTCGAGAGCGACCAGCGTCAAACCGAGGGCCGCCGCCAGCGGACCAACGGCGCGGCGCGGAAGGATCCCAATTCCGAGACCTTGGCCGATCATCTGGCACATGACCTCGAAACTTCGGACCTGCACCCGGATTCTTGGCCCTGGTTGATAGGCGCGCGACTTTTCCGCTAGCAACCGATGCACGGCGGTGCCCGGCTCGAGCGCAATGTGATCATCGTCGAAAAGCTCACTGAAGCGCAGGTGATCCGATCCGGCGAGGCGATGGGCTTTCGGAAGCGCCACGGCGAGCGAGTCGCTGGCATAGGCAAAGCTCGACAGTCCGCCCATCTCGCTGCCGGCCACAACCACTCCGATATCGGCTTGCCGGCGATGCAGGGCTTCGAGAGTGTCGGCGCTTGGCCGCTCTTCCAGATCGAGCTTGATGCGCGGATATTCGCGTCCGAACTGGGACAGATGAGCGGCAAGACACTCCACCAGGACCGAACTCGAGGCATAGACCCGGATATGGCCGCTGGCTCCCGATCGATGATCGTCCAGCGCGGAGTCGAGTTGCCGGCCAAGATGCATGACGTCGCGCGCATAGCGCAGCACGAGCAGGCCGGCTGTGGTCGGCTCGACGCCATGCGGCTTGCGAATGAGCAGCGGCAGCCCGGCCTCATCCTCCAGAAGGGCGACCCGCCGGCTCACCGCCGAGGTGGCGACGTTCATTTGCTCGGCGGCACGGGTGATGCTGCGCGCTTCGCAGATCCGGATGAAAAGCGCGAGGGAGAAAAGGTCGTGACGCCATGTTTCCATCAGTGATGAAGGCTCGCGCGGCGCCATCCTGTCAACAGATCAGAGACGCGGCGGACCGCGAACGCGGATTGCCCGTCTGGAGCGGGTCGCGCCGAGGTCCACTTGACCGTATGGCCATTTTTTTACAATCGCATCGCGAGCGGCGGTTTCGCCGCCTTTCAGCCCGAGACCGAACCCGGCAATCAACGAAGGCCGAACGGCTTTCAGGGCGGTGGCGGCCATTGCCCCTGGTACCGACAAGTTCAACCCATCTGCAGCGGAACGACCTTCCCGGCCTCGATGGTGACCGCACGGTCCATACGCGCGGCAAGCTCATGATTGTGGGTCGCGATCAGGCCCGCCACGCCGGACTGGCGCACCAATGCCGTCAGCGCGTCGAAGACGTAGCCCGCCGTTGTCGGATCGAGATTGCCGGTCGGCTCGTCGGCGAGCAGGACATGAGGCGCGTTGGCCACTGCCCGGGCGATCGCGACGCGCTGCTGTTCACCGCCCGACAGTTCGGCCGGGCGATGGTCGACCCGCTTGCCGATGCGCATGTAGTCGAGAAGCTCCCTCGACCGCTCGGCCGCTGCCGCGCGACTCTGACCGAGAATCATCTGCGGCAGCATGACGTTCTCGAGCGCCGAGAACTCCGGCAAAAGATGGTGGAACTGGTAAACGAAACCGATCGAGCGACGGCGCATCTCGGTCCGCCGATCGTCGCCGAGACTGCCACAAGCCTGCCCGTCGATAAAGACTTCGCCGCCACCCGGCCGTTCCAGCAGGCCGGCGATGTGAAGAAGTGTCGACTTTCCCGCCCCGGACGGCGCGACAAGCGCCACCATCTCGCCGGCGCGGATGCCGACATCGGCCGCGTCGAGAATGGTCAGGCGATCGTCGCCCTGCTTGTAGTGCCGCTCGACTCGATCGAGCCGCAGCGCAAAGATCTCAGCCATCATTCGTACCGCAACGCTTCGACCGGATCGAGCCGCGACGCCTGCCAGGACGGCAGGATCGTCGCCAGAAACGACAGGCCGACCGCCATCGCCACGACCAGCACTACCTCGGTCGGGTCGATCTCGGCGGGAAGCCGGCTAAGGAAATAGAATTCGGGATTGAACAACACCGTCCCGGACAGCGACGAGAAGAACTGCCTGATGTTCTCGATATTGAGTCCGAACAGGACGCCCAAAACCAGCCCGGCGAATGTCCCGGCGAGACCGATCGAGGCGCCGGTGATCAGGAAAACGCGCATCACGGCGCCCCGGGTCGCCCCCATGGTCCTGAGGATCGCGATATCCCGCCCTTTGTCCTTCACCAGCATGAACAGGCCGGAGATGATGTTGAGGGCGGCCACCAGAATAATCAGCGTCAGGATGATGAACATGACGTTCCGCTCGACCTCCAGCGCGGAAAAGAACGAGGCATTCTGGTCCTGCCAGGTGACGGTGTAGTTCGGACGCCCGGCCGCCGCCTCGACCTTCGGCTGCAACGCGCGGACGGCGTCCGGGTCGTCGACGAACATCTCGATCGACTGCACCTGATCTTCCTGATTGAAGAACAGCTGCGCCTCCGACAGGGGCATATAGACATAGGCCGCGTCATACTCCGACAACCCGATCTCGAAGATCGCGGTGACCGGATATGCCTTGACGCGGGGAGTCGTGCCGAGCGGCGTCACGTCGCCTTCCGGCGAGATCAAGGTGATGTTGTCGTTCAGCCGCAGCCCCAGCGACTCGGCCAGCCGGATGCCGATCGCCACTCCGCTGCCGGTGTCGAATTCGGCGAGCATGCCCTGCCGAATATTCTCCGAGACGGGGGCGAGTTCATCGAGATCGGCGCCGCGAACGCCCTTGACCAGCGCTCCGGTGTTCGAGGTTCCGGCGCCCGAGGCCAGCACCTGCCCCTGCACCAAAGGCATCGCAAAATCGACGCCGGGCACCGCCGAGATGCGCTTGGTGACTTCGTCGTAGTCGCGGAGCGGCTGGTCGATCGGAAACATGATGACATGACCGTTGACGCCGAGAATGCGGGTCAACAACTCGCCGCGAAAGCCGTTCATCACCGACATCACGATGATCAGCGCGGCCACGCCGAGCATGATCCCGACAAAGGAGAAACCGGCGATCACCGAAACCCCGGCATCACGGCGCCGCGACCTCAGATAGCGGCCAGCCAGCATCCATTCGAAGCGCGCGAACGGCCGGGTCGAGGTGCGGCCCTCTGGCGCCGCACGGGCTGCGAATGTGGTATCGCTCACGCCAGTACCCGCTCGACCACGGCGGTAAGGGGCATTGTATCGCGCTCGCCCGTCGCCCTCACCTTGACTTCCGCCTCGCCCGCCTTGGCGCCGCGCGGACCGACGATCACCTGCAACGGCAGACCGATCAGGTCCATGGTGGCGAATTTGGCTCCGGCGCGCGTGTCCTGATCGTCATAAAGGACGTCGAGACCGGCGGCCTGGAGCTGGCGATAGAGGTCATCGCAGGCAGCGTCGCAGGCGGCGTCGCCCGGCTTCATGTTGATGAGGCCGACATCGAAGGGCGCGACCGATTTCGGCCAGATGATGCCGTTCTCGTCGTGAGAGGCCTCGATGATCGCCGCCAAGAGACGGCTCGGCCCAATCCCGTAGGATCCCATATGGACCGGGACATCCTTGCCGTCCGGACCGGTGACCACCGCCTTCATCGGCTCGGAATATTTGGTGCCGAAATGGAAGATGTGGCCGACCTCGATGCCGCGCGCGGCGATCTTCTGCTCTTCCGGCAACGCGTCCCAGGCGGCGGTGTCATGCATCTCGTCCGTCGCCGCATATGGCGTGGTCCACGACTTGACGATCTCGGCAAGACCGGCCGCGTCGTCGAAATCGACGTTTTCGCCCGGCACGTCGAGATCGAGATAGTCGCTGTGACAGAACACCTCACTCTCGCCGGTCGAAGCAAGGATGATGAATTCGTGAGACAGGTCGCCGCCGATCGGGCCTGTATCGGCCCGCATCGGAATCGCCTTCAGCCCGCAGCGCTGGAAGGTCCGCAGATAGGAGACAAACATCCGATCGTAGGCAGTCTTGGCGCGTTCAAAGTCGATGTCGAAGGAATAGGCGTCCTTCATCAGGAATTCCCGGGAGCGCATGACGCCGAAGCGGGGCCGCACCTCGTCCCGGAACTTCCACTGGATATGGTAGAGATTGAGCGGCAGGTCCTTGTAGGAGCGGACGTAGGACCGGAAAATGTCGGTCACCATCTCCTCATTGGTCGGCCCGAACAAAAGATCGCGCTCGTGGCGATCCTCGATCCGCAACATCTCCTTGCCGTAGTCATCATAGCGGCCGCTCTCGCGCCACAAATCGGCCGGCTGAATCGTCGGCATCAGCAATTCAATGGCGCCGGAGCGATCCTGCTCCTCGCGGATGATGCGGCAGACGCGGTCGAGCACGCGCTTGCCGAGCGGCAGAAAGGAATAGATCCCCGCCGCCTGCTGGCGGATCATGCCAGCGCGCAGCATCAACCGATGGGAAACGATCTCCGCTTCCTTCGGGGTTTCCTTGAGAATGGGCAGAAAATATCGCGACAGGCGCATAAGGTTTCCGGTGAAATCGGTGTGTCGCGGCGCCAAGGCCGCACGGTCGCCTCTTAAACGCTTGATCCTTGATTGAAAAGACGGCAACACGCCATCCGCGCATCGGCGATAAGTCAGCCTGGCGACTGCCCTATCGCGACGGCGGCGCGATCAAAAAATGACACAGTCGCAAAATTCACGTGACAATCGCCGCAGTGCTGGCTAACCTTCGCTTGCATAAAAAGGCGCCGGCAAGGCGCCATATTTGCGGTCTAGTCTTGGGAGGACGTGGTTTCCGGCGCGGCAGCCGTCGCAGCCCCGGTCAAAGTCACCGGTGGGAAATCCAGGCACGCGACCTAGAATGCAAGGTGAAAGCCTTGCATTTTTTTTGTGCTCGCGCTCCTCCGTCCGTGGGTATCAGGTGCCGGGAATAATGTGCGGAAGATCGTCCGGTCCGAAGCCGTAGACCTGCGTCACGACGTAAAAGATCGCGAAGATCGCCGTCGCGAGCAGCGTCGTCTGCGCGAGCTTGCGCCCCATCCGAGCGTTGGACGGCGCGCTATGGGCCGTCCCGAGAATCACGTCGTCGTCCTCGATCTGCGAGCGCACGCCCAGCGGCAAGATGACGAAGAGCGACACCCACCAGATGATGAAAAAGATCGCGAGCCCCGATACCCAGCCCAATGTCAGACCTCCTCGAGTTCGGTCAGCGTGCCGAACATGTCACCGGGATGGATGAACAACACGGGGCGCCCATGCGCTCCGATCTTCGGCTCGCCATCGCCGAGCACCCTCGCCCCGCCGGCGATCATCCGATCCCGCGCCGCCTTCAGGTCGGACACCTCATAGCAGATATGGTGCATGCCGCCCTTCGGATTCTTGGCAAGAAACGCGGCGATGGGCGACGCGTCGCCCAGCGGCTCGAGGAGCTCGACCTTGGTGTTGTCGAGCTCCACGAAGACGACCGTCACGCCGTGCTCGGGTAACGCCTGCGGCTCCGACACCGTCGCCCCCAGCGTCTCGCGATAGCGCCGTACCGCCCCCGCAAGATCGGGGACGGCCAGAGCCACATGATTCAGTCGACCGAGCATGGCGTTTCCCTCGATGGGTTTCAGGACCGCGTGACGAACACCGTGACGATCGGCTTCTTGCCCCACGCCTCGAAAGCGGCCCCGCGCACCGCGCGGCGGACCGACTCGCCCAGTTTGTCGAGATCCTTGCGGCGGTTGCGTGGCGTGCTCTCGACAGCGCCAGCTGCAGCGTCGATCAGGACGTCCTCGATCTCCTCACCGGCTGCGTCATCCTGCGGCAGGCCGAGCGCCACGAGGTCGGGATCGTCGCGCAATTCAAGCTTGGCATCCAATTCCACCAGCACCGCCACATGGCCGACGAAGGACAGCCTGCGGCGCTCGTTGATGCCCATCGCCTCGGCCGTCCCGATCAGGCGGCCATCCTTGTAGAGGCGTCCGACCGGAACCTCATGGACGACCTGGGCGGCGCCGGGCGCCAGCTGGACGGCGCGTCCGTTGCGCGCCTCGACCACCTGCTTGATCCCCAATTCCCGGGCGAGGGCCGCGTGGGCGGTCAGATGCGCCGCCTCGCCATGGGCCGGAATGGCGATCGTCGGTCGCACCCAATCATACATCTGGCGCATCTCGCTGCGACGCGGATGGCCAGAGACGTGGACGAGTTGCTCGCCATCCTCAAGCACCTTGACGCCCCGTTCGATCAGCGCGTTCTTGATGTCGATGATGAGTTTCTCGTTGCCTGGGATTGCGCGCGAGGAGAAGATCACAAGGTCGCCCCGCGACAGCGCCACGCTCGGATGCTCGTCCCGTGCGATGCGCGCCAGCGCGGCGCGGGCCTCGCCCTGGCTACCGGTCAGGATGATCACCGCCTTCTCAGGCGGGATGTAGCCGAAATCCTGCTCGCCCAGGAACGGCGGAATGCCGTCCATATAGCCGAGCTCGGAGGCGACATCGATCATCCGGCGCATCGAGCGCCCCATCAGCAGCACTTGCCGCCCGGCGTCGCGAGCCGCCGCCGCGATCGAGCGAATGCGCCCGACATTGGAGGAGAAGGTGGTGACGGCGACGCGGCCCTTGGCGCCGCGAATGATCTCGGCAAGCGAAGCCGAAACCGCCGTTTCGCTGGGGCTATCGCCCTCGCGAAGCGCGTTGGTGGAATCGGCGACCATGGCGAGGACGCCTTCGTCGCCGATCTCGCGCAGCCGCTTCTCGTCGGTCGGGGCGCCGAGCGCCGGCGTCGGATCGATCTTCCAGTCGCCGGTGTGGACGACCGTGCCGGCCGGCGAGCGTATCGCCAACGCCACTGGCTCGGGAATGGAGTGAGTGACGTTGATCGCCTCGATCTCGAAGGGGCCGACGTTGAAGCGATCACCTGCCGCGAACAATTCCACCGGGATCTTCGGCGCGCCTGGCTCCCCTTCGCGCTTGGCCGCCAGCAACGCCGCGGTGAAAGCGGTTGCGTAGACCGGAACCTTCAGCTTCGGCCAAAGATCGAGCAGAGCACCATAGTGATCCTCATGCGCATGGGTGATGACGATCCCCTTCAGCGCATTCTTCTGCTTTTCCAGAAACCGGATATCGGGAAGAACGAGATCGACTCCCGGAAAGTCGGGACCGGCAAAGGAAACGCCGCAATCGACCACGATCCACTGGCGGTCGTCATCCGGCCCATAGCCGTACATGGCGAGATTCATGCCGATCTCACCGATGCCGCCGAGCGGCACAAACATTAGCTTGTTCAAACTTCTATCTTCTTTCGTGTCCTTGCCCCGCCCGGTCATGATCGACCCACGGAGCTCATTCGGGTTTGTTTCACTTACATTCGTCGTCGTTTGATTGCCGTCCTAGACGGCGGAGACCGGTGGCGCCATGCGCTCGTCGCTCTCCAGAAAAAACAGATCGCCGGCCGAAACCGCGGTGGTCTCGCCGCCGTCACCGCGCAGTATCAGCCGGCCGCGCTCGTCGAGCGCCTCGAAGCGTCCCGTCAGCGCGCTGTCGGCGAGATTGACCCGACAGGGCTGACCGAGCCCCACGGCATGGGCGAGCCATTCACGCCTGATCGCGGCAAAACCCTCGCCGCGCCGGAAGATCGCAAGGGCTCGTTCCACTTCGTCCGCCACGGACGCGAAGATCGCATTGAGATCAGAGCGCACGCCCTCCCGCGCCAGGCTCGTCACCTCGTAAGGCGTGCCATCGGGCACATGGGCGACGTTCACCCCGCAGCCGATGACAACCGCCATCCTTCGATCCGGCAACCGCTCGCTCTCCAGGAGAATGCCGACCGCCTTGCGCCCTCTGACGAGCACGTCATTCGGCCATTTGACCGCGATCAGTTCGTCATCGGCACCCGTGAGCCCGGCAAGAGCGTTCCGCACGCCGAGCGAGGCGACCAGCGGCAGGTTCGACAGATGCTCCAATGGCGCCGGGTCGATGACCAGCCAACTCGCATAGAGATTTCCCGGCTCCGAGACCCAGGCCCGGCCTCTGCGGCCGCGTCCCGCCAGCTGCCGTTCAGCCGTGATCCACAAAGGCCCCGGATCGCCGGCACGCGCCGCCTCCAACGCGACCGAGTTGGTCGAGGCGACTTCGCCGAGGGCGAGACGCCGTCGTCGTGCTGTCGTGCCCGCCGGCACCGTCAGAAAAACGTCCGCGCTGCGGCCTCGGCAGCGGTGAAGATCGGTCCCCCGATGAAAAGATAGACGGGAAAGATGAAAAGCGCCGCGGCCCACAGGACCAACCGCAGCTCCATCGCCATCGGCACGAACTCCGCCGATGGTTCATCGAACCACATCAACTTCACGATCCGCAGATAATAGTAAAGCCCGACGACGCTTGCCAGAACTCCGATAACCGCCAGGGCGTAAAGTTCCGCCTCGACCGCCGCCATGAACACGAAATATTTGGCGAAAAACCCGGCCAGCGGCGGCAATCCGGCGAGCGACAGCATCAAGATCGTCAGAAACAGCGCCATCACCGGGTTGGTCTTCGACAGACCCGCCAGATCCTCGATTTCCTCGACCACGCCATCCTTGCGCCGCATGGCGAGAATGACGGCGAAAGTGCCCAGCGTCATCGCCAGATAGATCGTCATGTAGATCAGGACGCCGCGGACGCCTTCGACATTGGCTGCCGCGAGCCCGACAAGGGCAAATCCCATATGGCCGATCGAGGAATAGGCCATCAGCCGCTTGAAATTGCGCTGACCGATCGCCGCAAAGGCGCCGAACGCCATTGAGGCGATCGAGATGAAGACGATGATTTGCTGCCAATCCACCTGCAGCGGCTCGAAGCCCTGCACTGTGAAGCGGGTAATGAGCGCCATGGCCGCGACCTTCGGCGCCCCGGCAAGGAAGGCGGTGATCGGAGTCGGCGCGCCCTCGTAGACGTCGGGCGTCCACATGTGGAACGGCACTGCCGAAATCTTGAAGGCGAGGCCCGCGAGCACGAACACCAGGCCAACGACGAGGCCGAGGGATCGTCCTTCGCCACTGATCGCCGATGCGATCGCGCTGAATTCGATCTGGCCGGTAAAGCCGTAGACCATCGAAGCGCCGTAAAGCAGCATGCCCGAGGACAATGCGCCAAGGACAAAATATTTCAGGCCGGCTTCGGTCGAACGGGCCGAATCCCGGTTGATCGCGGCGAGAACGTAGATGGCCAGCGACTGCAGCTCGAGCCCGAGATAGAGCGTGATCAGGTCGCCGGCAGACACCATGACCATCATTCCGGTCGTCGACAGCACGATCAGCACCGGGAACTCGAACCGGTTGAACCGCTCGCGCTCGGCAAAGCCGACCGACATGATCACCGCGGCGGCCGAGCCGACGAGCACCAGAACCTTCATGAACCCGGCAAAGGGATCTAGCACGAAGGACCCGCCAAAGGCTTCGCCGTAGGGGGTGAGAAAGACGAGCCAGAGGCCGGCGATGATGATCAGCGCGACCGACAGGCCGGTCACCGTTTGGGCACTGCGCTCACCGGCGAAGACGCCGACCATCAGAAGGACCATCGCGCCTCCCGCCATGATCAGTTCAGGACCGACGATCGGCAGACTCGAGGCGACCATTTGCGAATACATATGCGTCCGATCCCCGCTCTTACTGCGCCAGGGCGACCGATTGGGCCGCCTCCAGCGCTGCGGTGTAGGTATTGAGCATCGACTCGACCGATGCCGCCGTCACGTTGAAGACCGGCATCGGATAGACGCCGAAGAAAATCACGAGGGCGACGAGCGGATAGAGCAGGATCTTCTCGCGCCGCGACAGGTCGAGGATCGCGCGCAGGCTCTCCTTCTCCAGCGCGCCGAAGATCACCCGCCGATAGAGCCACAACGCGTAGGCGGCCGACAGGACGACGCCGGTGGTCGCGAAGATCGCCACCCAGCTGTTGACCTGGAATACCCCGACCAGGGTCAGGAACTCGCCGACGAAGCCGCTCGTCCCCGGCAATCCGACATTGGCCATGGTGAAGATCAGCATCGCGGTGGCGTAATGCGGCATCCGGTTGACCAGCCCGCCATAGGCGCTGATCTCGCGGGTGTGCATGCGGTCATAGACGACACCGACGCAAAGGAACAGCGCGCCGGAAACCAGCCCGTGCGAGAGCATCTGGAAAATCGCCCCCTCGACGCCCTGCTGGTTGGCCGCGAAGATACCCATCGTCACGAAGCCCATATGCGCGACGGAGGAGTAGGCGATCAGCTTCTTGATGTCCTCCTGCATCAGCGCCACCAGCGAGGTGTAGATGATCGCGACGACCGAGAGCGTGAAGACGAAAGGCGCGAAATCGGCCGATGCCAACGGGAACATCGGCAGTGAGAAGCGCAGGAAGCCGTAGCCGCCGAGCTTCAACAAAATGCCGGCCAGGATCACCGATCCCGCCGTCGGCGCCTCGACATGGGCGTCGGGCAGCCAGGTGTGGACCGGCCACATTGGCATCTTCACGGCGAAGCTGGCGAAGAAGGCGAACCACAGCCAGGGCTGCATCGAAGCCGGGAAGTTATGCTGCAACAGCTCCGGTATCGAGCTGGTGCCGGCGTCCCAATACATCGCCATGATGGCGATCAGCATCAGCACCGAGCCAAGGAAGGTGTAGAGGAAGAACTTGTAGCTCGCATAGATCCGCCGCTTGCCGCCCCACACGCCGATGATCAGGAACATCGGGATGAGGCCGCCCTCGAAGAAGACGTAGAAGAGGACGAGATCGAGCGCGCAGAAAACGCCGACCACCAGCGTCTCCAGCACCAGGAAGGCGATCATGTATTCCTTCACGCGGGTCTGCACGGACTCGAAGCTCGCGAGGATGCAGATCGGCATGAGGAAGGTCGTCAGGATCACGAACAGCATCGAGATGCCGTCGATCCCCATGTGATAGGTGATCCCGCTGCCGAGCCAGTCCATCCGCTCGACCATCTGGAAGTCGGGATTCGACGTGTCGAATTCGATCCAGATCCATAGCGACAGGACGAAGGTGAAGACCGTGGTCAGCAGCGCGACGGTGCGGATATTGCGGCGCGCCAGTTCGCTCTCGTCCCTGATGAACAGGATCAGCAGCGCGCCGACCAGCGGCAGGAAAGTGATGGTCGAAAGGATCGGCCAGTCGCTCATCAGTTCGCCCCCCCGAGCATCGTCCAGGTGACCAGCGCCGCGACGCCGATCAGCATCGCGAAGGCGTAGTGATAGAGGTAGCCGGTCTGCAGACGGACCACGCGGTTGGTGACATCAAGAACACGCGCCGAGACACCGTCAGGCCCGAGCCCATCGATCACCTTGCCGTCGCCGGTCTTCCACAGGAAGCGGCCGAGCACTTTGGCCGGGCGCACGAACAGGAAGTCGAAGAGCTCGTCGAAGTACCACTTGTTCAAGAGGAACGTGTAGAGGCCGCGATGCCGCTCGGCCAACCGATGCGGCAGCTCAGGCGAGCGGATGTAGAACAGCCAGGCGATGGCGAACCCGATCGCCATCATCACCGCCGGCAGGAAGGCGATGGCGAAGGGCACGTCGTGGAGATCGTGCAGCACCTCGTTCTCGGGCCCCGTATACAGCGATGCGAGCCAGAATTCCTCATAACCCTCCCCGATAAAGGCCCCTGCGAACAGGATGCCGGCGAGAAGCGCGCCGGCGGCGAGCACGAACAGCGGCACCAGCATCACCATCGGCGATTCGTGGATGTGATGCATGACATCGGCGGAGGCACGCGGCTTGCCGTGGAACGTCATGAAAATCAGGCGCCAGGAATAGAAGCTGGTCAGCAAGGCGGCCATGACCGTCAGGCCCCAGCCATAGGTAGCGAAGGCATTCTCGCCGACGAAAGCCGCTTCGATGACGGCGTCCTTGGAGAAATAGCCCGCGGTGAACGGAAAGCCGGTCAGCGCCAGCGTGCCGATCACCATCAACCAGTAAGTGACCGGGATGTGCTTCTTGAGGCCGCCCATTCGGCGCATGTCCTGCTCGTCAGAAACAGCGTGGATCACGGAGCCGGCGCCGAGGAACAACAGCGCCTTGAAGAAGGCGTGGGTGAACAGGTGGAAGATCGCCACGCTGTAGGCGCCGACGCCGAGAGCGACGAACATGTAACCGAGCTGGGAACAGGTCGAATAGGCGATGACCCGCTTGATGTCGTTCTGAACCAGTCCGACCGTGGCGGCAAAGATCGCCGTCGTCGCGCCAATGAAGGTGACGAAGGTCAGCGCGGTGTGGCTGAGCTCGAACAGCGGCGACATGCGGGCGACCAGGAACACGCCGGCCGTGACCATCGTGGCGGCATGGATAAGCGCGGAGACCGGCGTCGGGCCTTCCATCGCGTCCGGCAACCAAGTGTGCAGCCCGATCTGGGCCGATTTGCCCATGGCGCCCATGAACAAGAGCAGGCAGACGACGGTGAGCGCGCCGCCCATCGACAGCGAGTAGCCGGCGAAGTTGAGGACGGTGTCGCCGAGCGCCGGCGCAGCCTCGCCCGCCTCGGCGCCCATCTGGCCGGCAATGTCGGCGGCGCCGGCGAAAATGGTGTCGAGATTGAGCGAACCGAACAGCACGAAGACGCCGAAGATGCCGAGCGCGAAGCCGAAATCGCCGACCCGGTTGACGATGAAGGCCTTCATCGCGGCCGCGTTGGCCGACGGCTTCTTGTACCAGAAGCCGATCAGGAGATACGAGGCGAGGCCAACGCCCTCCCAGCCGAAGAACATCTGTACGAGATTGTTCGACGTCACCAGCATCAGCATGGCGAAGGTGAATAGCGACAGATAGGCGAAGAAGCGCGGCCGATGCGGATCGTGGTGCATGTAGCCGATCGAATAGACATGCACGAGCGAAGAGACCGTGTTGACGACGACCAGCATGACCAGGGTCAGGCGGTCGATCCGCAACGACCAGGCGACGTCGAGGCCGCCCGATTGCATCCACTGGAACAGCGTCAGCCGCAACGTCTCGCCTTCGCCGAAGCTGAAGGAGATGAAGCCGATCCACGACAGGATCGCCGCAATGATCAGGAAGCCGGAGGTGATATATTCGGACGCCTTGGCGCCGATCGCGTTGCCGAAGAGGCCGGCGATCAGGAAGCCGGCGAGCGGCAGGAGAACGATGGTCTGATACACGCCCGATCAGCCTTTCATCGTGTTGACGTCATCGACGGCGATGGAGCCGCGATTGCGGAAGAAGACAACCAGGATGGCGAGGCCGATCGCCGCTTCGGCGGCCGCGACGGTCAACACGAAGAGCGCGAAGACCTGCCCGACCAGATCGTTCAGAAACGCCGAAAAGGCCACGAAATTCAGGTTCACCGCCAAGAGAATCAACTCGACCGACATCAGGATCGTGATGATGTTCTTGCGGTTCATGAAAATGCCGAAAACGCCCGTGACGAAAAGGATCGCCGCGACCGTAAGGTAGTGTCCGAGACCGACTTCCATTGCGCTCATTTCCTCGTTCTCAGATGCCCTTGCCGCTTTCGACCTTGCGGATTTCGATCGCCGTCGCCGGGTCCCGGGCGACCTGCGCCGGAATCGACTGACGCCGGATGCCTTCCTTATGGCGAAGGGTCAAAACGATCGCGCCGATCATCGCGACGAACAGGATCAGCCCGGCAAGCTGGAAAAACAGAATGTAGCGGGTGTAGAGCACCGCCCCGAGAGCCTCGATGTTCGATATTTCGGCCAGCGCCGGCGTCGGCATGGCCGTCGCGACGGACAACTGCGGGTCGTAATAGTTGCCGGTGACCGCGATGATCAGCTCGGCGAGCAGCACGATGCCGACGATCGCGCCGAAGGGTGCGTATTGCAGCGCGCCACGCTTCAACTTGGCAAAGTCGACGTCGAGCATCATGACCACGAACAGGAAGAGCACCGCGACCGCCCCGACATAGACGACGATGAGAATCAGCGCCAGGAACTCCGCCCCGGTAAGCAGAAACAGACCGGCGGCACTCACAAAGGTCGTAATCAGAAACAGCACCGAATGGACCGGATTCTTCGAGAACACGACCATTAGCGCCGCGCCGACGGCGATCAGCGCGAAGATGTAGAAGAACAGTGCCTGAAGGCCCAGCATCCTCGGGCTCCTTGTGGTGGTATCGGACGCGGCCCGATGGCCGTCGCCCCTGCCCCGTCGATCTTGTCAAATCAGGCGGAGATTCGCGCCCGGTCTGGCGATCCTCCAGCCGAAAAAATCCCTGCCCGCTTAGCGGTAAGGCGCGTCGAGCGCAATGTTGCGAGCGATCTCCCGCTCCCAGCGATCGCCGTTGGCGAGCAGCCGCTCCTTGTCGTAGTAAAGCTCCTCGCGGGTCTCGGTCGCGAATTCGAAATTCGGGCCCTCGACGATGGCGTCGACCGGGCAGGCTTCCTGGCAGAAGCCGCAATAAATGCACTTCACCATGTCGATGTCGTAACGCACCGTCCGGCGGGTGCCGTCATTGCGTCGCGGTCCGGCCTCGATGGTGATCGCCTGGGCCGGGCAGATCGCCTCGCAGAGCTTGCAGGCAATGCAGCGCTCCTGACCGTTGGGATAGCGCCGCAAGGCGTGCTCGCCACGAAAACGCGGGCTCTGCGGCCCCTTCTCGAACGGGTAGTTCACTGTCGATTTCGCCGCGAAAAAGTAGCGCATCGACAGGCCGAACGCCTTGATGAACTCGATGAGGAACAGGGATTTGACGGTCTGGGCGATGGCGTTCAAGAGACTCTAGCCTCCCAAGTTCGAGGCGATGACCGGGCCGGCGAACCAGCCGACGACCGGGAAGAGAGCGAGCTGCGAGATGCGAGCGATGTTCAGCGCCGCCCCGGCACCGACGCGCTCGGAAGGCCGGCGCCGGGCCATGGCGTCGATGACATAGCCGAGAACGAAGAAGTCCGCGAGGCCGATGGCGAGGCCGACCAGAGCACCGATGAGCGCGGGATCGGTCATGCGGCCGCCGCGCCCCAGCCCATGAACTGCACGACGAAGGCGACGATCGCGACCATGGCGAGCGAAATCGGCAGGAACACCTTCCAGCCGAGCCGCATCAACTGGTCGTAGCGATAGCGGGGCACGAAGGCCTTGACCATCGCGAACATGAAGAAGACCAGCGCGACCTTGGACAGGAACCAGATGACGCCCGGAACCCAGGTGAACGGCACGAAGTTGAAGGGCGGCAGCCACCCGCCGAGGAAAAGGATCGTCGTCAGCGCGCACATCAGCGTAATCGCCGCGTACTCGCCGAGCATGAACATCATGTATGGCGTCGAGCCATACTCGACCATGAAACCGGCGACGAGTTCCGATTCGGCCTCCGGCAGGTCGAAGGGTGGCCGGTTGGTCTCGGCCAGCGCCGAGATGAAGAACACGACGAACATCGGGAACAGGCCGAGCCAGTGCCAGTCGAGGAAGGTGTTCGGCAGGCCGGCCATGGTGCCGAGTCCGGTCTGCTGGGCCAACACGATGTCGGTGAGATTGAGCGAGCCGACGGCGAGCAGCACGGTGACGATGACGAAGCCGATCGAGACCTCATAGGAGACCATCTGCGCGGCGGAGCGAAGCGCGCCAAGGAAGGCGTATTTCGAGTTCGACGCCCAGCCGCCCATGATAACGCCATAGACCTCCAGCGAGGAGATCGCGAAGACGTAGAGGATGCCGATATTGATGTCGGCGATCACCCAGCCGTCGGCGACCGGCACCACGGCGAAAGTGGCGAGCGCCAGCGTCACGGCCACCAGCGGCGCGAGCAGGAACACGACCTTGTCCGCGCTGGCCGGGATCACCGGCTCCTTCAGCACGAATTTCAACAGGTCGGCAAAGGACTGGAACAGCCCCCAGGGGCCGACGACATTGGGTCCGCGACGCATCTGGACCGCCGCCCAGATCTTGCGGTCAGCCAGCAGGATATAGGCGACCAGGACGAGCAGAACGACGAGGAAAAGAACGCTCTGCGCCAGAATGATCAGGCCCGGCCAGACATAGAAGGAGAAGAATTCAGCCACTGCCAGCCGTCCTTTATTCTGCCGCTTCGAGGTGCTCGGCCCTTGCGAGCTGCGAGCACTCGGCCATCACCTTCGACGCGCGGGCGATCGGGTTGGTCAGGTAGAAGTCCCCGATATTCGACGCGAACATCCCCGTGCCCAGCGATTTGGCACGATCGGCCAGTCCGGCGATGACCGTGGCGTCGGCCGAGTCGATCCGATCCGACCGCATGAAGGCGTGCGACTGATACAGTTCGCGCCGCAGGGCCGCAAGCGAATCGAACGGCAGCGTCTTGCCGAGAACGGCGGACAGCGCCCTGATGATCGCCCAGTCCTCGCGCGCGTCTCCGGGCGGGAAGGATGCCCGGCTGCCGGTCTGCGCCCTGCCCTCAACATTGACCCAGGTCCCCGATTTCTCGGTATAGGCCGCACCCGGCAGGATCACGTCGGCGCGGTGCGCACCCCGATCGCCATGGGTGCCGATGTAGACGACGAAGGGTCCGGCGGCGATGTCGATCTCGTCGGCACCGAGATTGAACAGAACGTCGACCTCGCCGCCGGCCATCCGGGAGGCGGTCTTGCCGCTCTCGCCCGGCACGAAGCCGATATCGAGGCCGCCGACCCGCGACGCCGCCGAATGCAATACGTTGAAGCCGTTCCAGCCTTCGGTAACGGCAGCAATTTCGCGCGCCAGCGCAGCGATAGAGGCCAGCACATCGGCGCCGTTCTCGCCGGCGAGCGCGCCCTGACCGACGATAATCATCGGCCGTTCGGCGTTTTTCAGCGTATCGAAGAAGCTAGGATTGGCGCCGGCCACATCGGACAGCGTGTCGGCGCCCGCGCCGAGATAGGTCGTTTCGTAACGCAGATCGACATTCTCGCCGATCACCCCGATCGGGAAGCCGCCCATGCGCCAACGCTTGCGGATGCGCGCGTTGAGCACCGACGCCTCGAAGCGCGGATTGGCGCCGACGATCAACAGGGCGTCAGCATTCTCGATGCCGGCAATCGTTGTGTTGAACAGGTAGGAGGCGCGGCCGTCGGCCGGATTAAGCTTGGCGCCGTCCTGGCGGCAGTCGAGATTAGCCGAGCCGAGCTCGCCCATCAGACGCTTCAGCGCCCACATCTCCTCGACGGCGGCGAGATCGCCGGCGATCGCACCCAGTCGCCCACCCTCGACGCCGTCGACCTTGGCCTTGATCGCGGCGAAGGCTTCCTGCCAGCTTGCCGGACGCAGGCGGCCGTTCTCGCGCACATAGGGCTTGTCGAGGCGCTGGGTTCGCAGACCGTCCCAGACGAAGCGGGTCTTGTCGGAGATCCACTCCTCGTTGATCTCCTCATTGATGCGCGGAAGAATGCGCATCACCTCGCGACCGCGCGTGTCGACGCGGATCGCCGAGCCGACAGCGTCCATCACGTCGATCGTCTCGGTCTTGGTCAACTCCCACGGCCGCGCCTGAAAGGCGTAGGGCCGCGAGGTCAGCGCGCCGACCGGGCACAGATCGATGACGTTGCCCTGAAGTTCCGACGTCATCGCCTGTTCGAGGAAGGTCGTGATCTCGGCATCCTCGCCGCGGCCGACGAGGCCAAGCTCGGAAATGCCGGCGACCTCGGTGGTGAAGCGGACGCAGCGTGTGCAGTGGATGCAGCGCGTCATGATCGTCTTGACCAGCGGGCCGATATATTTGTCCTCGACCGCGCGCTTGTTCTCCTGGTAGCGCGACGAATCGACGCCGAAGGCCATCGCCTGGTCCTGCAGGTCGCATTCGCCGCCCTGATCGCAGATCGGGCAGTCCAGCGGATGGTTGATCAGCAGGAACTCCATCACGCCTTCGCGGGCCTTCTTGACCATCGGCGTGTTGGTGAAGACCTCCGGCAATTCGCCATTCGGCCCCGGCCGCATATCGCGTACGCCCATGGCGCAGGAGGCGGCGGGCTTCGGCGGTCCGCCCTTTACCTCGACGAGGCACATGCGGCAATTGCCGGCGATCGACAGCCGCTCGTGGAAGCAGAAACGCGGAATCTCGGCGCCGGCCTCCTCCGCCGCCTGCAACAGCGTGTAGTGGTCCGGGACCTCGATCTCTTTGCCGTCGACTTTGAGTTTGGTCATGGACCTATCCTGCTTATTCCGCCGCTTCGAGCACAGGCCGGCGATCTGCGTCGGCATTGCGCGAGAACTCGTCGATCCGCCGCTCGATCTCGGCGCGGAAATGGCGCACCAGCCCCTGGATCGGCCAGGCCGCCGCATCGCCAAGCGCGCAGATCGTATGGCCCTCGACCTGCTTGGTCACGTCGAGCAGCATGTCGATTTCGCGCTTCTGGGCGTTGCCGGTGACCATGCGCTCCATCACCCGCCACATCCAGCCGGTGCCCTCGCGGCAGGGCGTACACTGGCCACAGCTCTCATGCTTGTAGAAATACGAGATGCGGGCGATCGCCTTCACGATATCGGTGGAGCGATCCATGACGATGACGGCGGCCGTGCCGAGCGACGTCTTGATGTCGCGCAGACCATCAAAATCCATCGGCGCGTCGATGATATCCTCGCCCGGAACCAGCGGCACCGACGAGCCGCCGGGGATGACCGCCAAGAGATTGTCCCAGCCGCCGCGGACGCCACCGCAATGCTTCTCGATCAGTTCGCGGAAGGAGATGCCCATCGCCTCCTCTACCGTGCAAGGCCGTTCGACATGGCCGGAGATGCAGAAGAGCTTGGTGCCGGTGTTGTTCTGCCGGCCGATACCGGCGAACCAGCCGCCGCCACGGCGGAGGATCGTCGGCGCCACCGCGATCGATTCGACGTTGTTCACCGTGGTCGGGCAGCCATAGAGCCCGACATTGGCGGGGAACGGCGGCTTGAGGCGCGGCTGGCCCTTCTTGCCTTCCAGGCTTTCCAGCAGCGCGGTTTCCTCACCGCAGATGTAGGCGCCGGCGCCGTGATGGACGATGATGTCGTAGTCCCAGCCGCATTTGTTGTCCTTGCCGAGCAGACCAGCCTCGTAGCACTCATCGATGGCCCGCTGCAGCGCCTGACGCTCGCGGATATATTCGCCGCGTACGTAGATGTAACAGGCGTGCGCGCCCATCGCGAAACCGGCGATGACGCAACCCTCGATCAGCGTGAACGGGTCGTTCCGCATGATCTCCCGGTCCTTGCAGGTCCCGGGCTCGGATTCGTCGGCATTGATGACGAGATAATGCGGGCGCTCGCCGGGCTCCTTCGGCATGAACGACCATTTGAGACCGGTCGGGAAACCGGCGCCGCCACGCCCGCGCAGGCCCGATTCCTTCATCTCATTGATGATCCAGTCGCGACCCTTGCCGATGATGTCGGCCGTGCCGTCGAAATGCCCGCGCTTCATCGCGGCCTTCAGGCTTTTGTCCCTGAGGCCATAGATGTTAGTGAAAATGCGGTCCTTGTCGTGAAGCATCTATTGTCTCCTCGCCCGCATCATTCGCGACCCGGAGCGCGGGGCCCCTTGCCCTGCAGCGCCTTGGCCTGCGCGGTCCAGCCGTCACGAACGGCGCGGCCACGGAAATTCAGATAATCGTCGACCCAGGCCAGTTCGGCATCGCTCCACTTGGCGATCTGCCAGAGATGAAAGACGCCGAGCTCGTTCAACTTTGCCTCGATCACCGGACCAATGCCCCTGATCTGCTTCAGATCGTCCGGCGTCCCGTCTGGAGCGCTCAGAAGACCTGCAGGCTTCTCGCCGGGCTCGCTCGCCTGCGCGGCAGTACCGGGGGCGGCCCCATCCATCGGCCCCGCGGTGGTATCGGAGGTCGCCGGGCGCTGGCCCTCCAGCTTCGCGCCGCCGTCTTCTCCGGAGAGATCGACCGTCGCGTCTGCGGCACCCGGCTCTCTGGACGTGTCGCTCGGAGCCAGCGCGACATCCGGGACCGTCGCCGCGCGGGCGGCAGCTTCCTTCTGGCGGAGCGTCCCGCCGGTCGGGGCCGTAGCGGCCGGTGTGTCAGCCGAGACCTGATCGGCTTCGGCGGCATCTCGTTCGGCTTCCCCGGTCGCGCCCTCGACGGCTCCGCCGGTGCGGCCCGCGCCCGGTCGATGGCCGTTGGCGACCAGATCGTCACTGATATGCTTTTCGGCCGATGGCGGCGTCTTGTCACCGTCGGCCTTACCCGGCGCCGCGATGGTCGGATCGGTTTCCGCAGCGTCGGTGTCCGGCCTGCCGGCCTTCGACGGCGGCGTAGAAGTCGGTTGCCCTCCCCCCTTGCCGCGCGCCGGCGCGCGGCCTGACGAGATTTGGGAAGAGCTTTTCGGCAAATCCTTGATCAGATCGTCGTAATCGCCGGTCAGGCTCGTCAGACCGCCGATCGGGGCGGACAGATGGCGGCCGTTCTGCGGTCCCGGCTCGACTTCCCCGCCGCGCCCCGCCTCGAAAAGATCGATGATCTCCTCAAGCCGCTCTGGCGTCAGATCCTCAAAAGCATCTTCGAAGACCATCACCATCGGCGCATTGACGCAGGCGCCGAGGCACTCGACCTCTTCCCAGGACAGCGTTCCCGACTCGTTGGCGTGGAAGGGTTGAGGATGAATCTTGGAGCGGCAGACGGCTTTCAAATCCTCCGCGCCGCGCAGCATGCAGGGCGTCGTACCGCAAACCTGGACATGCGCCCTTGTGCCGACCGGCTTCAATTGAAACTGCGTGTAGAAAGTCGCGACCTCGAGTACGCGGATCAAGGGCATCGCCAGCATGTCGGCGACATGGACGATCGCCGACTTGGTGACCCAGCCGTCTTGTTCCTGCGCGCGCATCAGAAGAGGAATCACTGCCGACTGCTGACGACCCTCCGGATATTTACGGATCGTCGCCTGTGCCCAAGCCGAGTTTTCGTCGGTGAAGGCGAAGCTCTTGGGCTGGATGGCATCTTCCGCGAGACGTCTGACAGACATCGGACCTCGACTCTAGAAGCGGTTCTACATGCGATATTGCGGTGCGTTCTACCATACGAACGGCAAAAGGCCAGTGGCTTTAAGCCGCATATTCCGCCGTTTCCCGATTGTCCGGGCGGCAACGATTCAGATGTCCAGAAGTGCCTCGACAGAAACCGAGAACCCCGGCGGCGAAAGATCGATCGTGGCATCGGTGCCGAGGATCAGCGTGGCGATCTCTCCGGTCCCCGATGGCCGGCGGTAATGGACCACCCGTTTTTCGTCGCCATAGACGATCAGGTAATGCAGGATCGTCGGAACGGAAAAATAGTCGATCAGCTTGCGGCCGACGTCGTTGCGCGCGCTCGACGGCGAAACCACTTCGACCACGATCACCGGATTATCGACGTACAGCTGGTCGCTGTCATAGGGTCCGCAGTGAACGACGGCGTCGGGTTCGCGAACGGAATGATCGTCGATCCTGACGCTGACCCCATCGATGAAGGCCGTGCAGTCGAGACCCTTTTCGCGGATCGCATTCCGCAGAGCCAGCCAAGCCGAGGCCTTCGTCTCGGCATGACTGATGCGCTCGGCCTGGAGCCGCACCGGATGGCCGTCCAGCAGCTCGTAGCGCTCGCCATCAGCCCAAGTTCGGCCCCAGACGAAGAACTCGTCGGCGGTCATCGTCGGATCCTGGGCGGCGTCGGCTTTCATGGCGTCAGATTAGCATACGCGCTGACAATCGGTAGCGCCCGATCGTGACATCAGCGGTCGACCTCGCCAAAGACGATGTCCAGCGAGCCGAGAATAGCCGAGACATCGGCGAGCATGTGCCCCCTGCACAGCATGTCCATCGCCTGGAGATGGGCGAATCCCGGCGCCTTGATCTTGCAGCGATGCGGCTTGTTGGTCCCGTCCGCGACCAGATAGACTCCGAATTCGCCCTTCGGCGCCTCGACCGCAGCATAGACCTCGCCCGCCGGCACATGGAAGCCCTCAGTGTAGAGCTTGAAGTGATGGATCAGCGCTTCCATCGAACGTTTCATCTGACCGCGCGAGGGCGGCACGACCTTACCTTCGGCTGACGAGACCGGGCCAACGCGCTCGGGACCGGACAGCAGATCGACGCACTGCTTCATGATCTTCACCGATTCACGCATCTCAACCATACGAATGAGATAGCGGTCGTAGCAGTCGCCGTTCTTGCCGATGGGGATGTCGAAATCCATCTCGTCATAGCACTCGTAAGGCTGCGACTTTCTCAGATCCCAGGCTGCGCCCGAGCCGCGCACCATGACGCCGGAAAAACCGAGTGCCCAGCAGTCGTCGAGACCGATGACGCCGATGTCGACATTGCGCTGTTTGAAAATGCGACTGTCGGTCAGCAGTCCTTCGATGTCGTCGCAGACCTTCAGGAACGGATCGCACCAGGCACCAATGTCGTCGACGAGCTGCTGCGGCAAATCCTGATGCACGCCGCCCGGACGGAAATAGGCCGCATGCATGCGCGAGCCGGACGCGCGCTCATAGAACACCATCAGCTTCTCGCGCTCCTCGAAACCCCAGAGCGGCGGGGTCAGTGCGCCGACGTCCAGGGCTTGGGTTGTCACATTGAGAAGGTGGGAGAGGATGCGGCCGATTTCACTATAGAGCACGCGAATCAACTGCCCGCGCTTGGGCACACTGACCTCCGCCAACCGCTCGATGGCGAGACAGAAGGCGTGCTCCTGGTTCATCGGCGCGACGTAGTCGAGCCGGTCGAAATAGGGTATCGCCTGCAAATAGGTCTTGTGCTCGATCAGCTTCTCGGTGCCGCGATGCAAAAGCCCGATATGCGGATCGACCCGCTTCACCACCTCGCCGTCGAGTTCCAGCACCAGCCGGAGAACGCCGTGGGCGGCCGGGTGCTGCGGCCCGAAATTGATGTTGAAGTTGCGGACGTCGATCTCAGCCATGTCTAGCTACCTTGCTCGGCAGCGAAGGCCGCCACGACTTCCGCCCCAGTCAACTTACGCGTCGCGTCGGCGAAGCGATACGTTTCGGGCTTTTCGTCGATAAAGATTTCCTCAATGAACGCGAAGCGGGATGCGTCGTCGAAGCTCTGCATGGAGACGGCCTCATGACCGCCGTCCCGCAGTCGCCACAGGAGACTCGATCCGCAGCTCTTGCAAAACAGCCGCTCGGCCCAATCCGACGAAACATACCGGCCGAATTGCGTCTCGTCCTCAAGGGCGACATCGGTACAAGGCACGGCCATAAAGACACCGCCGCTCCATTTCTGACACATGCGGCAATGACAGACATCCATTTCCATCTTCCGCGGCGTCGCCGAGAATCGCGCCGCGCCGCACAAACATCCGCCGGTAAGTGCCTCACTCATGTCGAACCTCAGTTCGGTTTTGCCTTCTCGTCGCCCGGCAAGACGTAATCCGTTCCCTCCCACGGAGAGAGGAAGTCGAAATTACGAAATTCCTGCCTGAGTTCGACCGGCTCGTAGACCACCTGCTTCTTTTCCTCGTCGTAACGCACCTCGACGAAGCCCGTCAGCGGGAAGTCCTTGCGCAGCGGATGCCCCTCGAAGCCGTAATCGGTGAGGATGCGGCGAAGGTCGGGATGGTCGGTAAACAGGATGCCGTAGAAATCATAAGCTTCTCGCTCGAACCAGTCGGACCCGGCGAAGACGTCGCAAACCGACGGTACGGGATCGTCCTCGCCGACACGCACCTTCACCCGAATGCGTTGATTCTGCCGCGGCGACAGCAAGTGATAGACGACGTCGAAGCGCTTCTCCCGCTCGGGATAGTCGACGCCGCAAATGTCAGTCAGATTGATGAACTGGGTCTGCGGATCGTCGCGCAGAAAAGTGAGCACGCCCACGATGTTCTCGGGCGCGACGACCAGCGTCAGTTCGCCATAGGCCATCTGATGCTCAGCTAGGCTGTCACCCAGCGTTTCGGCCACGTAGTCGGCCAAATCCTTGGTCGCGAATTCGCGCATCACAATCGTCAACCTCAGCGCTCGATGGTGCCGGTGCGGCGGATTTTCTTTTGCAGCAGAAGCACGCCGTATAGCAGCGCCTCGGCGGTCGGCGGACAACCGGGAACGTAAATGTCGACCGGCACGATTCGATCGCAGCCCCGGACCACGGAATAGGAGTAGTGGTAGTAGCCGCCACCATTGGCGCAGGAGCCCATCGAGATGACATAGCGCGGCTCCGGCATCTGATCGTAGACCTTGCGCAGCGCCGGCGCCATCTTGTTGGTCAGCGTGCCGGCAACGATCATCACATCGGACTGGCGCGGCGAGGCGCGCGGCGCGAATCCGAAGCGTTCGGCGTCGTAACGCGGCATCGACATCTGCATCATCTCGACGGCGCAGCAGGCGAGACCGAAGGTCATCCACATCAGCGAGCCGGTTCGAGCCCACTGGATGAGATCGTCGGTCGAGGTGACCAGGAAGCCCTTGTCGGCCAGCTCGTTGTTGATGTCGGTAACGAACGGATCATGCGTGGGAGCAGCGGCGCCCGCGCTCGCGACCCCGGTCGACGGCGCGTGCGCCACGAGCGGCCGGAAACCCTCACTCAATCCCATTCCAGGGCCCCCTTCTTCCACTCGTAAATGAAGCCGACCGTCAGAACGCCGAGGAAGACCATCATCGACCAGAAGCCGAACCAGCCGAGAGTTCCGAAGCTCGCCGCCCAGGGAAACAGGAACGCGACTTCGAGGTCGAAGATGATGAAAAGGATCGACACGAGATAGAATCGCACGTCGAACTTCATTCGCGAATCATCGAAAGCCTCGAAGCCACACTCGTAGGCGGAGAGCTTTTCGTCGTCAGGCGCCTTGAAGGCGAGCAAAAACGGCGACACGAGAAGCGCCAGACCGATGAGGAGGGCGACGCCGACGAAGATCACGATCGGCAGATAGGATGCAAGCAACTCCGGCATCTCGATATTCCAATCCCTGTCGGACAGCCTGACAATCGCGCCGGTCCTGACGACGACCGCCGCCGCACGATGCCACCTAGGCGCATGGCATCATGCCTCCCGGTCGCTGTTCAACGCGGCGAAGAGACCGGGCGTTTCTTCGCATTGCGGCGAGGATTATCGCCTTCCTTCTGCCGAGGCAAGGCTTCGGAAGCCGATGGTCGATGAACGATCTCCATGTGACTGGCGACCACCGGCTTCAGGCGCGGAAGGCGCAGACAGGCGGCCTCTGGTGTTCGCGCTCGCGCACGAGCTAGATTGGCGAACGGGCCGCTGGTCGCAATGCGCGACCGGCCAAATGCGAAGTGCGTCGGCAAAATTCCGGCGCAGCAACCACGGAGAGAGCGATGACACCCCGTGAGACGCCGCAATGGCAGTCCATGCGAAGCGCGCAACGCGATGGCAACCGCATTCTCGTGACGCTTCGGGCAAGCGAACAAGGCCCGGCGGAAGTCGACACGGTGCGCTGGACGACGCCACGCAACGCGTCGGAAAAATGCTGGATCGCCACGGATTGCGATCCGCAATGTCCGGTCACCTATCAGGACGACGAGCTTCTGGCCTGGATGCCCATGCCGGCGCCGCCGGCTGGCAAGACCACAAGCGATCCCGTGGTCGACTGGCCGGAGCCAGCCCTCGAAAGCGATTTCCAGGAGGAGGCCGGATCGGGGATTTGAGCGCCGAGGCGAGGCGACCCGCTCCGTTCCGCTCCGGCGAGCAAAAGGCCGATCTCCCATCAGAAGGAATCGGCCTCGAACATTGTGAAGAAAATGGCGCGAGTGACGGGGCTCGAACCCGCGACCTCCGGCGTGACAGGCCGGCACTCTAACCGACTGAGCTACACCCGCGCTCGACCGCTCGCTGCGGCTTGTGAGGCGGTCGTTTACGGGCATCCCCCTATGCTGTCAAGCAGAACAGGGCAAAGTTTCTCGGGCCGTTCGCGGGAAGTTCGGGACGCTGGCAATGCCAGTCATTCCCGCGGTTGCGGCCGATGCCCACGAACGGGTGAAACGGCCCCTTTTTGGAGGCTTGTTTGCTTGTTCGCGCTCACCGGCCGGCTTGCCAGCGAGACCTCGAACGCTTAGACGAAGCGTCGGCGGGCGATTAGCTCAGTTGGTAGAGCGCCTCGTTTACACCGAGGATGTCGGGAGTTCGAGTCTCTCATCGCCCACCATGGTCCCCGCCGGGCCAAGTCGCAGCAGTGCGATTCGGGCGTCGGCACCCTCGCCGCTCCACTGTCGCGAGCCCCCTGCCCAACCGCACCGACGGTATGGAGGATTGCGGCGCGACGTGCGAGCGTCACGCGATCATGGGCTCGCCGCACGACCGGCAGCACTTCAATCCCATTCCCGCAATTCTCGAACATCGGACTGGTCCGTTAGCCGCGTGCGAGCGCCCGAACGCATAACGGCCGGGCGCTAACGCCCGGCCGTTATTTCGAGAATATCTCGAGATGTCATCGTCAGCGGTTGTTGACGGCGTCCTTGAGGCCTTTACCGGCAGCGAATTTCGGTACGTTGCGCGCCGGGATGTCGACCTCGGCGCCGGTCGACGGGTTGCGCCCCTTCGAGGCGGCACGGTGGGACACGGAAAACGTCCCGAAGCCGACCAGACGAATATCGTCGCCTTTGGCCATCGACCCCTGAATCGCTTCGAAGACAGCGTCCACCGCGGAGCTAGCCTGCTGTTTGGACAGTTCAGACTTTTCCGCGACAGCAGAAACGAGCTCATTTTTGTTCATTAGGATACCCTCCTGATTCTTTGGCAATAACGACTCCGTGAGCACGGTGCGCGACCTTCGCGGATCGAAACGCCTTCGGCAACGGCAAGATGCCCGATTTCACGGGGTTTGCAAAAAAAATGCCGCCAAAATTGGCGGCATTTTCAACAAATCTTAACGGTGCGCCTAGTGGGCAACAGCCGTGGCGCCGTCCTCGACGTCGGCGCGGCCTGTCAAAGGCTCGTCAGCCTCCGACCATTCGACCGGTGTTAGCTCCGTGACGAGCGCGTGCTTCAGCACCTCGCCCATACGCGCCACCGGGACGATCTCGAGCTGGTTCTTGACGTTGTCCGGGATCTCCGCGAGGTCCTTGGCGTTCTCTTCCGGAATCAAGACCTTCTTGATGCCGCCGCGCAGCGCCGCCAACAGCTTCTCCTTCAGGCCGCCGATCGGCAACACCCTGCCGCGCAGGGTGATCTCGCCGGTCATGGCAATATCTCTGCGCACCGGTATGCCGGTCATCACCGAGACGATCGCGGTCGCCATCGCGGTGCCGGCCGATGGACCATCCTTCGGCGTCGCGCCTTCCGGCACATGGACGTGGATGTCGCGTTTTTCGAACAAGGGCGGCTTGATGCCGTAATCCAACGCCCGCGAACGGACATAGGAAGCGGCGGCGGAGATCGACTCCTTCATCACCTCCTTGAGGTTGCCGGTCACGGTCATCTTGCCCTTGCCGGGCATCATCACGCCCTCGATCGTCAGCAATTCGCCGCCGACCTCTGTCCAGGCAAGTCCCGTCACCACGCCGACCTGATCGTCGAGCTCGGCTTCGCCGTAGCGATACCGCGGCACGCCGAGGAAGTCGCCAATGTTGGCCGCGGTCACTTCCACCTTGGTGGCTTCGCCCTTGAGGATCTGCGTCACGGCCTTGCGGGCCAGCGTCATCAGCTCGCGCTCGAAATTACGAACGCCGGCCTCACGGGTGTAGCGCCTAGCAATCTCGTGCAGAGCATCCGCGCTGACTGAGAATTCCTCCTCCTTCAACGCGTGATCGCGAATCGCCTTCGGCAACAGGTGCCGCCGGGCGATCTCGACCTTCTCGTCCTCGGTGTAGCCGGCGATGCGGATGACCTCCATGCGGTCCAGCAGCGGACCTGGAATATTCATCGTGTTCGCCGTGGTCACGAACATCGTCGAGGACAGGTCGTATTCCACCTCGAGATAGTGATCCATGAAGGTCGAGTTCTGCTCCGGATCGAGCACTTCCAGAAGCGCCGACGATGGATCGCCGCGGAAATCGGTGCCCATCTTGTCGATTTCGTCGAAGAGAAACAGCGGATTGGTCTTCTTGGCCTTCTTCATCGACTGGATGACCTTGCCGGGCATCGAGCCAATATAGGTGCGCCGATGACCGCGAATCTCGGCCTCGTCGCGCACGCCGCCAAGCGCCATGCGGACATATTCGCGCCCGGTCGCCTTGGCGATGGACTTGGCGAGCGAGGTCTTGCCGACTCCCGGAGGGCCGACCAGGCACAGGATCGGGCCCTTTAGCTTCGACTGCCGACTTTGCACCGCGAGGTACTCGATGATCCGTTCCTTGACCTTTTCCAGCCCGTAGTGATCGCCGTCGAGAATTTCCTCGGCCTTCTTCAGGTCGATCTTGGTCCGCGACTTGATACCCCACGGCAGACCGAGCAGCCAGTCGAGATAATTGCGCACCACCGTCGACTCGGCAGACATCGGCGACATCTGCTTGAGCTTCTTCATCTCGGCGTTGGCTTTTTCCCGCGCCTCCTTGGAGAGCTTGGTCTTCTTGATCCGCTCCTCCAGTTCGGCCATCTCGTCGCGGCCTTCCTCGCCGTCGCCGAGCTCCTTCTGGATCGCCTTCATCTGCTCGTTGAGGTAATATTCGCGCTGGGTCTTCTCCATCTGGCGCTTGACGCGCGAGCGGATGCGCTTTTCGACCTGCAGCACCGAGATTTCCGATTCCATGAAGCCGAGCGCTTTCTCCAGCCGCTCGCGCACGCTAACCAGAGTCAGCATGTCCTGCTTTTCGGAAATCTTGATCGCCAGATGGGAAGCCACCGTATCGGCGAGCTTCGAGTAATCCTCGATCTGGCCGGCCGCTCCAACGACCTCGGGCGAGATTTTCTTGTTCAGTTTGACGTAGTTCTCGAACTCCGACACGACCGAACGCGCCAGCGCTTCGATCTCGACGGGATCCTCCTCGGCCTCCTCGATGAGGCGCGCGGAAGCCTCGTGCCAGTCGGCGCGGGGAGTGAAAGTGTCGATATGCGCGCGGCCGATGCCCTCGACGAGAACCTTGACCGTCCCGTCCGGCAGCTTCAGCAACTGCAGGACGTTGGCGACGGTGCCGACGTCGTAGATCGCGTCAGGCGCCGGATCTTCGTCGCTGGCGTTCCTCTGCGTCGCAAGCAGGATCTGCTTGTCGGCGCCCATCACTTCTTCAAGCGCCTTGATCGATTTTTCCCGACCGACGAACAGCGGCACGATCATATGCGGGAACACGACGATATCGCGCAACGGCAGGACCGGATACAGCAAAGCCTCTCCGGCTCCTTGGCGTTCTGGCGTCTGGGTCATGAAATTCCTTTCCACGGCATATGCCGTCTACGGCCGTCCGCTTCGAGCCTTCATCAAGCACTCGTGGCCGACGCCTTCATCGATCGTCAATGTGGGCGTCAATGTCCGGCAATTCAAGCGATTCGGACGGCAACCGGGCCGGCATCCGGTTGCCCGGCATTCGCGCCCACTCAGTACCAAAGAGCCCGCCCCGGCGGGAGGCCGGGACGGGCTCTGATGCCGTCCGTCAATTCCCGAAAATCGAGACTGTCACGCGCTGACGTTTTCCTTCTCGCCGTTGCGCTCGGCGTAGATATAGAGCGGACGCGCGTTGCCATCGATCACGTCCTCGGAGATCACGACCTCCTGCACGCCTTCCAGCGTCGGCAGGTCGAACATCGTGTCGAGCAGCATCGCTTCCATGATCGAGCGCAGTCCGCGAGCGCCGGTCTTGCGCTCGATCGCCTTGCGGGCGATCGCCTTCAGTGCGTCCTCATGGAACGACAGTTCGACATTCTCCATCTCGAACAGACGCTGATACTGCTTGACCAGCGCGTTCTTCGGCTGCTCCAAAATCTGGACGAGGGCGACCTCGTCGAGGTCCTCCAGCGTCGCCAGAACCGGCAGACGCCCGACGAATTCCGGGATCAGACCGAATTTCAGCAGATCCTCGGGCTCCACCTGGCGGAAGACGTCGCCGGTCCGCCGCTCGTCCGGCGCGGCGACATTCGCGGCAAAGCCGATAGAGGTCTTGCGGCCGCGATCGGAGATGATCTTGTCGAGGCCCGCAAAGGCGCCACCGCAGATGAACAGAATGTTCGCGGTATCGACCTGCAGAAATTCCTGCTGAGGATGCTTGCGCCCGCCCTGCGGCGGCACGGAGGCCACCGTGCCCTCCATGATCTTCAACAGCGCCTGCTGCACACCCTCGCCCGACACATCGCGGGTGATCGAGGGATTGTCGGATTTGCGGCTGATCTTGTCGATCTCATCGATATAGACGATGCCACGCTGCGCCCGTTCGACATTATAGTCGGCCGACTGCAGCAGCTTCAGAATGATGTTCTCGACATCCTCGCCGACATAACCGGCTTCGGTCAGCGTCGTCGCGTCCGCCATCGTGAACGGCACGTCGATGATGCGGGCCAGCGTCTGGGCCAGCAGCGTCTTGCCACAGCCGGTGGGACCGATCAGCAGGATGTTCGACTTGGCCAGTTCGACGTCGTTGTTCTTGGCCGCATGGGCCAAGCGCTTGTAATGGTTGTGCACCGCGACCGACAGGACCTTCTTGGCGAAAGCCTGACCGATGACGTAGTCGTCCAGGACCGCGATGATCTCCTGAGGAGTCGGCACGCCCTCGCGGGATTTCACCATCGAGGATTTGTTTTCCTCCCGGATGATGTCCATGCACAATTCGACGCATTCGTCGCAAATGAATACCGTCGGCCCAGCGATCAGCTTACGGACTTCGTGCTGGCTCTTTCCGCAGAAAGAGCAATAGAGCGTGTTCTTGGAATCGCCGCCGCTCGTTTTGCTCATTCGTCTTTCCTTCCGATCCGGTCCCGTCCAGGGATCCGTTTCTTAATATCTCCGCCGAGCGTAACCCCAGCAAGCCCTGCCGGCAAAGCGACTTCGGCCCCCAAGGGTCGCGGAAGAGGCGTCCTACGCACCTTTGCACATCATCCGGCATAACGTCGATTGCTTGAGCGGCGCTTAACGGATCGCCTCAATATCGACTGCGGAGTGTGGCCGCGACGTGACGAGGCCTCCTTACTTGGTGCCCTCGGCTTCAAGAGAGGCGCGTGACGAGTAGACCTTATCGATCAAGCCAAATTCCTTAGCCTCCTCGGCCGTCATGAAATGGTCACGGTCGAGGGTGCGGTCAATGGTCTCATAATCCTGACCGGTATGGGTCACGTAGACCTCGTTCAGCCGCCGCTTCAGCTTGATGATATCCTGGGCATGGCGCTCGATGTCCGAGGCCTGCCCGGAAAAGCCGCCAGACGGCTGATGCACCATGATGCGCGCGTTCGGCGTCGCAAAGCGCATGTCCTTGTGCCCGGCGCACAGAAGCAGCGAGCCCATCGAGGCCGCCTGTCCGATGCACAGCGTCGAGACCGCAGGCCGGATGAACTCCATGGTGTCGTAGATCGCCATGCCGCTCGTCACCACGCCGCCCGGCGAGTTGATGTAGAGCGCGATCTCCTTTTTCGGATTCTCGGCCTCGAGGAACAGCAACTGGGCGCAAACCAGCGTCGCCATCGAATCCTCGATCGGACCGGTGATGAAGATCACCCGTTCCTTGAGGAGACGCGAGAAGATGTCATAGGCGCGCTCGCCGCGATTGGTCTGCTCGACCACCATCGGGACGAGATTCATCGCGGTTTCCAAGGGGTGCTTCATCAGTCGTCGTCTCGCTGCTTGTTCGGGTGGAGCGGCACCGAACGGCCCCGCCTTTGAGAATCGATAATCGTGTCTGACGCCGTAGATAGGGCTTGGCAAAGGGCCGATGCAAGCCGTCCGCCGGTGGCATTATCGCAGTTCGGTTCGCCGACGCTGCGGATATGACCGAATTCCGCCTCGCCGCCACCCTCGCCCGTGTCAGCCGCGGTCTCCGCCGGCGCTATCGATATCGCCGCCGCTCGGCGGAATTGGGCGCCCGGTCGCATCGGTGGAGCCGTAATCCGAGCCGCTTGTTTCGCGCGTCGTCCGCGCCGTATCGCTCGACTTGGGGGCCTCGTCGATCACGCGGCCCCCCGGCACCGTCGGCTCCTCGCCCGCGATACGGACAGGTGGCGCCTTTCCGCCCCTGTCCTCGCCGAACCAGACCGTCATGTGCGGGAACGGAATTTCGATACCGCGTTCGTCGGCAAGGCGCTTCACGATCTCGCGATAGGCGCGGCCGACACCCCATTGGGTGCTCGGCTTGGTCATGACACGGGCCCGCACCACGACGGCCGAATCGCCCAATTCCTGCACGCCCCACATATCGAGGTCGCTGATCAGATTGGCTGCGACCGAACTCTCCTTCAGCTCGTCAAAGGCGTCGTGCATCATCTGCTTCACGTCCTCGACATTCTCCCGATACGCGACACCGATATCAGCGACGTAATAGGCGAAGTCCTTGGAGAAATTGGCGACCTGATCGACCGACGAGAACGGGATCAGATACCAGGTCCCGTCGACGGTCCTGAGCCCGACCGAACGAACGGTCAATTGTTCCACGACGCCGGAGATGCCGTTGAGTTCGACGATATCGCCCTCGTTCATGGCATTTTGAATCTGGATAAAGGCGCCGGTGATGATGTCCTGAACGAATTTCTGGGCACCGAAACCGATGGCCAGGCCGACGACGCCGGCGCCGGCGAGCAGCGGCGCGATATCGATGCCGACCTGCGACAGCACCAGCATCGACACGATCACCACCATGGTAATGGTGAAGGCGTTGCGAAACAGCGACAAGAGGGTGCGTTCACGCGCCGTCGGAACAGTACCGAAATTCGGGTTCATCCGATATTCGATCCAGGACGAGATGCCGATATAGATCGCCACGCCAACGGCAAGGATCACGCCGGCACCGATGAGGCTGCCGACGAAGCGCTGCCCCAACAGCCGACCGAACTCGTCGCCGAAACTGAATAGATTCCATGCTTGCAGGATCGCTGCGATCACCACCAGGATCACGACAATCCGAACGACCGTTAACACCTTCGGGATGAAGGAGTTCACGCGTCGTTCCAGAAGCGGAATCCGCTCCTTCCAGTCTTGGGGAATCGGAACGCCTTTCGCGATCACCCGGGATAGAATCGAGACAACCAGACCGCCCAAGGCCATCGCCGCGATCGACTTGAGCGTCGCGACGACCACGAAGGTCAAGCCGGTCTCGGGACTCTGCAGCCATACCGCGAACAGCGCCAGCACGAAGCCGATGGCGAGCGCCCACCAGATTTGACCGACAAACGCATTGAAGCCGGCGCCAAAGCTCTTGTCGCCCTGGTGCTTGGCGCGCTTCAGGCGCTCGCGAACGACGCCGCGGTTCTTGAGGATGAGCCAGACTGCCAGAAACAGCGACAGGACCACGCCGATAAGGCGCGTCGCATCGGCCGCCGCGGCGCCGGACGAACGCTGCATGATCGGGGCGACGAAGAGAAAGGTGTAACCAAGAATCGAGATCAGCCGTGAAATCCAGAAATACCAATAGCTCGCCTGACGATCGGAGAACGGGGTCAGGCGAAGCTTGGGATAGGTCGGCGCGACGAAGGCCCCGAGGGTGACCTTGATCATCTCGATCAGCAAAAATCCGTTGAGGAACAAAACCTGATTGATGCCGGGCCGACCGCCGAAGAAAATCGTCGCGGCCAGATAGCCGCCCGCCCAGCAGATAATGATCGATGCGGCGTCGACGATGGCCGAAACGACCAGCAGAATCAGCTTGCGAATCGGGCCTGAATGCTCGGCACGCTCGGCCATCCGGCGGAAGATCGGTGCCTTCACAAGCCGACTTGCGGCCAGGACCAGGAAAACCACGATGGCGACGAGAGCGACGGGCAGAATCGTCGCAAGGACGTTCGGCAGGTCGATACTCGTGACGCCGGCCAATATATCGAGCGCGGAGGCGGTATTCGTTCGCAGCGTTCCCCAGGTTTCCGACAGGCCGCCGATCAAAGCGCGCGTTGAGTCGGCAATCTCGCCCGGCAGCGTCCGTACGACCGCCGAGCCGATCGGCAGGGCAGCCACGTCCCCGCCATCCTTGCCCTCGCCATCCGGCGCCTTGTAGGCAGCGGCTTTCAGTGATTCGACGAGTTTCGCGCGGGTCTCGTCGTTCTCCAAGATCTTGATCAGATTATCGAGATTCGCGGTTTCGCCGCCCTGTCCGTCGGTATTTTCGGCAGCTGACGACGTGCTGGGAAGACCAGGAATCTGAGCCGCGCACGTTCCCGCCCAAACGAGCATGCCAAGGAACAACGCAATGATGCCGGCCGTCGTGAATCGTCGCATGTAGGGAATAGCCTGTATCATTCGGCGTCAGCCGACGCCTTCCAATCTCGGTACCCGCCTATCACCCGGGGCTTTGACGAGACTGGGGCCCGCAACCGACCGCGCCACGCAAAAGGGGACCGACTTTTGTCGGCCCCCGTGACATTTCGCCCCACCTAAGAGAAGGCATCAGGAGGCGAGCGCCGCTTCCTTGTCGTCCTCGTCCTCGGCCATCAGCTCTTCCTTGCTGACGGTCTTGTCTGTGACATCGACTTCGGCGAGGAGGTGATCGACGACCTTCTCCTCATAAAGCGGCGCCCTGAGGCTCGCCACCGCGTCCGGGCTCTTCTGGAAGTACTCGTAGACCTCCTTCTCCTGCCCGGGATAGCGACGAACCTGCTCGAACATCGCGCGTTGCAGCTCCTCGTCGGTGATCTGCACGCCTGCCTTTTCGCCTATTTCCGACAGGACCAGGCCAAGCCGGACGCGGCGCTCGGCCAAGCGACGATACTCGGCCTTGGCATCCTCCTCGGTCGTGTCCTCGTCCTCGAAGCTCTTGCCGTTCTGCTTCAGCTCGTTTTCGACTTGGGTCCAGATATTGGTAAACTCGGCTTCAACGAGCTTTTCCGGCAGGGCGAAGTCATAGGTCTCGTCGAGAGCATCGAGCAGCTGCCGCTTGACCTTCTGGCGCGTGGCGAGGCCGTACTGGCTTTCGATCTGCTCGCGCACGACCGTCCGCAGCCGCTCGAGCGATTCGACCCCCAGCTTCTTGGCCATGTCATCGTCGATCGCCGTCTCGACGGGCGCCGAGACTTCCTTGACGGTCACGTCGAAGGTGGCCGCCTTGCCCGCGAGATGGGCCGCGCCGTAATCCTCGGGAAATGTCAGTTCGACGGTCTTCTCGTCGCCTGCCTTGACGCCGACAAGCTGCTCCTCGAAGCCGGGAATGAACTGGTTGGAGCCGAGCACCAGATTGGAATCGGTGGCCGTGCCGCCGTCGAACGCTTCGCCTTCAATCTTGCCGACGAAGTCCATGGTGACGCGATCGCCGTCCTTGGCCTTGCCCTTCTTGGGCTCGTAGGTCCGCGCATTCTCGGCGATCCGCTTGACCTGCTCGTCGATCTCCTCGTCGGAAACCTCGACGATCGGCCGCTCGATCTTGATGCCAGTCGTCTCCTTGAGCTCGATCGCCGGAAGCGTCTCGTAGGCGAGCGTGAACTTGAAGTCCGACTCGCCGCTAAGAACCTTCTCGGCCTCGCCCTCGTCCTCGGTCATCCCGATCTCGGGCTGCATGGCGGAGCGCTCGTTACGCTCGGCAATGACAGTGCGAGGCGTGTCCGTGAGGATCTGGTTGACGATCTCGGCCATCATCGACTTGCCGTACATCTTGCGAAGATGTGCGACGGGAACCTTGCCCGGCCGGAAACCCTTCAGCCGCACCTGGTCCTTGGCCTCATAGAGCCGTGTCTGGAGGCGCGCTTCAAGATCCGAGGCGGGCACGACGATCTCGATCTCGCGCTTCAGCCCCTCGGCCTTGGTTTCCGTTACCTGCATTCTCGATACCTTCTTGATCTTGCCAGGGCCGACCTGTGCCGACCGAGCCCGTTATGAATTCCGTGAAAGCGCCCGAATGGTGCGGGTGGAGGGACTTGAACCCCCATGCCTCTCGGCGCTTGGACCTAAACCAAGTGCGTCTGCCAATTCCGCCACACCCGCATGGTGCGCCGAACAACGGGCGACGCGAGGCGCGCGCCTCTATATCACCGGCATTCCAGCCACGAAAGGGCAAATTTGGCCTGAATTCGCCGTGCTGGACTTGCAGGACGAAGGCCAGCGCTGGTCGACATTGGTCGCCGCCGAACCAGCCGACGGCCTCACAAGATGCTTAACCGCAGCTTAACGCCACGGTTTCCCGCCACACTCACCGAGTTCGACCCCAAGGAACGCCTTATCAACTCATTGATATTTCTACTTTTTCGCCAATATTTTGTTGCATTGCACAAATTGCAAAGCTGCCATGCGTTTACACGTCTGGCAACCTTCGATCCGGCCCCCTAATTTCCTGGTCAACGAGGCGACGCCGACGGATCAGCCGGGCCGCTTCAGTCGATTAAAGTTAGACAAATCAGGTGAAGACAATGAACATCGTCCGCTCTTACAACAACTGGCGCCGTTACCGTGACACGGTCAACGAGCTGAGCCGCCTCTCGCAGCGCGAACTGTCCGACCTCGGCATCGCCCGCGGCGACATCAGCGCGATCGCCCGCCGCGCGGTCGGCTGAACGGCCACCTAAACCATTCGGTTTCGCGACGGCCCATCCTCCTCCCAGGGCCCGAGCGGATCAAGGTCTGCCCATCTTCCTCCCAGAAAGGGGTGGACCTCTTGAAGACGCCCGCCGGGTCCTCCCCCCGGCGGGCGCCAAAAAGATCAAAGTTTCGCCACGGGTTCACCTCCTCCCAGAACCCGAGGCGGACAAGTGCCTGCGCATCCTCCTCCCAGCGCGGGCATCTCTCGGTCGGCCGTCGGGTCCTCCCCCCGGCGGCCGATGAGAGGTAAAAAGTTTCGCTGACGGTCCACCTCCTCCCGGACCGGATGCGGATTGTAGCCTGCGCATCCTCCTCCCAGCGCAGGTACGTTTGAAACCCGTCGGGTCCTCCCCCCGGCGGGTTTCGTCGTTTCCGGGCATGGCGGGCGCATCCGGCCCTTTCGGGACGGCGCAGCGGCTGCTAAATCTTCTCCATGTCGAACAAACCCATTCATGTCGTCGGCGGCGGGCTCGCCGGCTCCGAGGCCGCGTGGCAGATCGCCGAGCGCGGTATCCCGGTTGTGCTCCACGAAATGCGGCCCGTGCGCGGGACCGACGCGCACCAGACCGATTCGCTGGCGGAACTGGTGTGCTCGAACTCGTTTCGATCGGACGATAGCGAAACCAACGCCGTCGGCGTCCTGCACGCGGAAATGCGGCTGGCCAACTCGCTGATCATGCGCGCGGCGGACGCGCATCAGGTGCCGGCCGGCAGCGCGCTCGCCGTCGACCGTGAAGGGTTCGCGCAAGCCGTCACCGCAACGATCGACGATCATCCGCTGATCCGGATCGAACGCGGCGAGGTCGAAGGTTTGCCGCCCGAGGAATGGGGCCCAAGCATCGTCGCCACCGGTCCGCTGACGGCGCCCGCCTTGGCCGAGTCCATTCGTGCCGCGACGGGGTCGGATGCCCTGGCCTTCTTCGACGCAATCGCGCCGATCGTCCATTTCGATTCGATCGACATGGACAAGGCCTGGTTCCAGTCGCGCTACGACAAGGTCGGCCCCGGCGGCACCGGCAAGGACTACATCAACTGCCCGCTCGACAAGGAAACCTACGAGCGCTTCGTCGCGGCGCTCGTCGAAGGCGACCGCGCCGAGTTCAAGGAATGGGAAGGCACGCCCTATTTCGACGGCTGTCTGCCGATCGAGGTGATGGCGGAGCGTGGCCCCGAGACGCTTCGCCACGGTCCGATGAAGCCGATGGGTCTGACCAATGCCCACCAGCCCGACATCAAGGCGTACGCGGTCGTGCAATTGCGCCAGGACAACGCCCTCGGCACGCTCTACAACATCGTCGGTTTCCAGACGAAACTGAAATACGGCGCCCAGGGCGATATCTTCCGGATGATTCCGGGGCTCGAAAACGCCGAGTTCGCCCGGCTCGGCGGCCTGCACCGCAATACCTATCTCAACTCGCCAGTGCTGCTGGACGCGACGCTGCGGCTTAAGGCATTGCCGCATGTGCGCTTCGCCGGCCAGATCACCGGCTGCGAGGGCTACGTCGAATCCGCGGCCGTCGGCCTGATGACCGGGCGTTTCGCGGCCGCCGAACGGCTCGGCGAGGCATTGAGCCCGCCGCCACAGACAACGGCGATGGGCGCTCTCGTCGCTCACATCACCGGCGGTCATCTCGCCCATGAGGAAGACAGCGGCAAGCGCTCGTTCCAGCCGATGAACGTCAATTTCGGCCTGTTCCCGCCGCTCGCCCCCGGCACGATCCAGAAGCCGGAAGGGCAGAAGCGGTTTCGCGGCAAGGAAAAGGCAATCGCCAAGAAGAAGGCGATGTCAGCGCGCGCCCTCGCCGACTACGCCGCGTGGCTCGGGCTCGAGGCCGTCGCCATCGCCGCCGAGTGAGGCATCCATGTTGCCGGAAGGCGACAGCTGTTGACTTAGGCCCGCATGGTTCGCCAATTGACGACGGTTTTCCTGAGCGGTCCGATCTCGACGGATTCGTCGAGCGTCGCAATTCCTGCCTGCTCGATCCGATCGAGATACGAGGCCGCCAGCGCCGCCGGCAGGAACGCAGGGCGGAGTGCCCGCGGGATGTCCGTCAGATTCCGCCGCCAGGCCCGATCGTGATCACGGCCAAAGGCGACCATCGCGGCCAGGGCGCGGCCCGATGGCTCGTCCTCGCCCTTGGCGAGTTCGTCGGCCGTGCATCCCGCCGCCGCCAGCAGATCAGCCGGAAGATAAACCTGTCCGCGCGCACGATGCATCGGCAGCGACCGCAAGACGCCCGCGACCATCTGGGTGACGCCGGCATGGCCAGCAGCCTCGCTCATGCGCTCGGCCTCGTCACGCGACAGGATCATGGCCGCCAGCATGATCAGCGTCGACGCGGTTTCGCCCGCATAGGCCTCAAATGCCTCGCGCGACGGCATCGGGTCATCATAGAGATCGAAAATCCGGGCCTCGAGCAGGCGATCGAAGGCGGAACGGGGCAACTGGTGGCGTTCGATCGTCTCCGACAGGGCCGCCGCGACCGGGTGTGCGGCCGCGCCCTCGCCGTCTCCCGACAGAACATCGCGCCACCATTGCAGCCGAATCTCGCCCGGCATCGGCTGACTGACCTTTTCGCGGATCCGCGCGGTCTCGCCATCGAAGGCATAGAGCGCCGCGAGGTCCGGTCGCCTGTCCGCCGGAGCAAAGGCCAGCGAGATCGCCCGGTCGCGATCCTCCGCCTCGACGAGACGGACGCATGCCTTCGCGTTTTCGTTCATGGGGGTCAGTCGACCGCGACAAGCGCCGCGGCCACCGGGCGGCCTTCAGCCAACATCACGTTGAATGTCCGCACCGCAGCGCCCGTCGACATCGGATCGCAGGAAATTCCGGCCTGTCTCATCCGGTCGGCCAGCGCTGGCGGCAGACGACGAATCTCGGGGCCGGTTCCAAACAGGAGAAAGCGGATATCGTTCGCCTCGTCGAAGACCTTGGCCAGCCGGTCTCCCGCGAATGGCGTTACCACGGTCGCGTCCCAACCGTAGATACCGGATGGAAGACACAGGATCGAGCCGCGATGCGACATCTCCGCGAAGCGAAACCCGCCATTGCCGTAGGCCTCGATCGGCGCTCGCCCGGGAAAATGCGCCGCGCGGATTTCGATGCCCTTCGCCATATCCCGGTCAGCTTTCGCGCGGTGCCGGGATGCCTGTCCGCGCGGCTGCGTTCGCCTCGCGGTCGGCCTGGAAGTCCGAGGGACGCAGCTTGAACAGGATGAGAATCGGACCCGCCACGAAAATCGACGAATAGGTGCCGATCACCACGCCGAACAGCATCGCCAGCACGAAGGACCGGATGACCTCGCCCCCGAAGACCGCCAGCGCGGTCAGGGCGAGCAGCGTCGTCACCGACGTCAAAGCGGTCCGCGACAGCGTGTCGTTGACCGATTTGTCGAGCAATTCGACCAGTGACAACTTCTTGTAGCGACGCAAATTTTCCCGCACGCGGTCATAGACGACCACGGTATCGTTCAGCGAATAGCCGACGATTGTCAAAATCGCGGCGATACTCGACAGGTTGAACTCGATTTGAGTGACGACCAAAAAGCCGATGGTCATGATGACATCGTGCAAGGTGGCGACGATTGCGCCGATCGCGAACTGCCATTCGAAACGAATCCAGACATAGACAAGAATCGCCAGCATCGCCGCGATAACAGCGATCGTGCCGGCGAGCGCCAACTCGCTTGAAATCGTCGGTCCGACCACCTCCACCCGGCGGAAATCATAGTCCGCGGAGAGCGCGTCGCGCACCTCGTTGACTGTCGTCTGCTGAGCGGCGTCGCCGCTTTGTCCCTCGACGCTCAGCGAGCCGATACGAATCAACGCCTCTTTCGGCGAGCCGAATTCCTGAACCGAGACGTCGCCGATCGGGCGCGCGGTCAAGGCCGAGCGGATACCGCCGATATCGGCGGCCTCGCCCTTTGCCTGCACCTCGATCAGCGTTCCGCCGGTGAAATCGATGCCGTAATTCATGCTGAGTGTCGCAAAGCCGACCAACGCTGCGATCGAAGCCGCGATGCTGGCCGCGAAGGTCCATTTGCGGATCGCCATGAACGGGATCTTCGTCACTTCAGGCACGAGATGGAGAAAGCCTTTCGGAAGCTCTTTCGGTCGCTTGCGACGAACCCACTCGGCCATCAGCCAGCGGGTCAGGGTGAAGGCTGTGAAGACGGTCGTGACGATACCGAAGGCAAGCGTCACGGCGAAACCGCGGACCGGTCCGGAGCCCAGAGAAAACAAGACGACCGCGGCGATCAGCGTGGTGATGTTGGCGTCGATGATCGTCGCCAACGCCTTCTGGAATCCGACGTCGATCGCCTGCACCACGGATCGCCCGCCGCGACGTTCCTCCCGGATGCGTTCGTAGATCAGCACGTTCGAATCGACCGCCATGCCGACGGTCAGCACGATGCCCGCGATGCCGGGAAGCGTCAGGGTCGAACCGAACACCGACAAAAGCGCGACGATCATGACGATGTTGGCGACGAGCGCGATATTGGCGATGATGCCGAGGAAGCCGTAGGCCGCCAACATGAAGGCGACGACGAGGATCGATCCGATGATGCCGGCGATCTCACCCGCGGCGATCGAATCGGCCCCGAGGCCGGGTCCGACCGTCCGCTCCTCGATGATGTTGAGCGTCGCCGGCAGCGCGCCGGCGCGCAGCAGAACCGCGAGGTCGTTGGCGCTGTCGACGGTGAAATTGCCGCTGATCTGAGCCTGACCGCCAAGGATCGGTTCGCGGATATTCGGCGCCGACAGCACTTCGTCATCGAGTACGATGGCAAAGGGACGGCCGACATTCTGCTGGGTCACCGTGCCGAAGCGCTGCGCACCCTGCGTATCGAAGCGAATATTGACGACGGCTTCGTTGGTCTGGCTGTCGAAGCCGGCTTGCGCGTCGGTGAGATTCTCGCCGGAGACCATCACCTGGCGCTGGACCAGGATCGGTTGTGGCGGCTGGTCGTTGGTGTAACGCAGTTCGGAGCCGGCAGGGGCACGGGCGCCCCTGGCGACCTCGTCAGCGGAGGCCGTCTCGTCGACGAGACGGAAGGTCAGCTTGGCGGTCTGATTGAGCAACGCCTTCAGCCGCTGCGGATCCTGCAAGCCGGGAACCTGCACCATGATTCGGTCATCGCCCTGGCGTTGAATCAGCGGTTCCGTCGTGCCGAGTTCGTCGACGCGACGACGCACGACCTCGATCGATTGCGCGACGGCGGTCGATGTTCGGTACGCGATTCCCTGGTCGGTCAGCGAAAGGGTCAGGACGCCGGGTTGGGGTTCGGCGATCGCCACTTCCGTGACCGTACCGCCGCTCAGCAATCCGCTTGACAGCGGCTGGGTCAGCGGCTGCAATGCTTGGCGTGCGGCATCGGCCTGCGCGGGATCGCGGAGCCGCACCGTCACCGTCGTGCCGGAATCACTGAGACCCGAATAGCCGACGCGCTCGGTGCGCAATATCTGGCGGGCGTCGTCTCGCAAGGTCTGTAGACGCTCGTCAGTCAGCGACGGCCCGTCGATCTCGAGCAGGATGTAGGACCCGCCCTGCAGATCGAGCCCAAGCGTGATCTTGTCGTCAGGCACGAAGGACGGCATTTCGTCCAGCGTCTGGGAGGAAAACAGGTTAGGGGCGGCGTAGACGACCCCCAGAGCGACCGTTAGCCAGATTAGGAACGTCTTCCAGCGCGAAAAATAGAGCATGTGGGTCCCGAAAGGGTCGACGGTCGCTCCAGGGGGGCGCAATCCGTATTCAGCGTTCGATCTACGCAGCCGGCGACACGTGAGTGTCGTGTCGCGGACGATTTTAAGGCAGTGGCCTCGTTTGCTCAAGCAAAGCGGCTATTTGGTGTTCGCCGCAGCCGGTTCGCCCTTGACGCGCACTTCGGCGACCATCGCCTGCACCACCCGCACGCGCACCTGTTCGGAAATCTGCACCTCGAGTTCGCCGCTATCCAGTACCTTGGTCACCTTGGCAACGATGCCGCCGCCGGTCACGACCGTATCGCCGCGGCGAATGTTGCTCAGCATCTCCTGGCGTTTCTTCATCGTCGTGCGCTGGGGGCGGATGATCAGGAAATACATGATCGCAAAGACCGCCACGAACGGCAGCACGCTGATCAGGAGATCGCTTCCACCGGCAGCGGGCGCAGCTGTCTGGGCGAAAGCCTCGGACACGAACATCAGGAACCTCTCAGGAAATGGGACGGCACAGGGCCTTTACGATCAGCGCGGAATATACGATCGGTCGCCCTGAATGCAACAAGCCGGCACCAGACCTGGCCGACAGCCGGGAGAGAGACGAGATTTTCCTATGGATTCCGCTGAGTTCACCCGCTTGCTGCAGACCATGGAACGGATCGCGCAAGGTCTCGAACGGCTTGCGCCGCCACCACCTCCCGCGCCGGATTTTACCGCCGCCGATTGCTTCGTCTTCGAGCCGCCAGCCGCCCTCGCGCCGGTGCGAATCGTGAACCGCGTCCCCATCGAACTGCTCAGGGGCATCGACGGCTCGCGCGACATTCTCCTGGAAAACACCGAGCGCTTCGCCCGCGGGCTTCCCGCCAACAACGCGCTTTTGTGGGGCGCGCGCGGCATGGGCAAGTCGTCCCTGGTCAAGGCCGCACATGCCGCGGTGAACGCGGCCCTTCCCGCCGGAACACCCCGTCTCAAACTTATCGAGATTCACCGTGAGGATATCGATCATCTGCCGCTGCTGATGAGTCTGGTGCGGGAAGTACCCTGCCCGTTTCTTCTCTATTGCGACGATCTTTCCTTCGACATGGGTGATAGCGCCTATAAATCGCTGAAAGCGGCGCTGGAGGGCGGTGTGGAGGGTCGGCCACCCAATGTGCTGTTCTATGCGACATCGAACCGCCGCCATCTTCTACCCCGCGACATGATCGAAAACGAGCGTTCGACCGCAATCAATCCCGGTGAAGCCGTCGAGGAGAAGGTCTCGCTATCGGATCGATTCGGCCTCTGGCTCGGCTTCCATCGCTGCAATCAGGACGAGTATCTGGCGATGATCGACGGTTATCTCGCCGCGTATGACATTGCGGCCGATCCCGGAATGGTTCGGCGCGAGGCACTCGAATGGGCGACAACCCGCGGCAGTCGATCGGGGCGCGTTGCTTACCAGTTCGTGCAGGATCTGGCCGGACGGCTGGGGCGGCCCCTGGCCGGCCTCGATGGCGCGTGAGCGCTGGAGTTCACCAAACTGTCAGAACCAAGGTGGTTGTCGTTAACCCCTACAAAAGGTCTCCACCCGCATAATGAAGTCAAAGCCAATTCGTCCGGCTTACTTTATTTAAGGATTGCTGACCAATGGAAAGCGCAAGTTCGATACGGCTAGCCGTTTTGGACGACGATCCGATTTTCCTGGAGTATATTTCCGCCATGTTGGGTCATGACGGAGATATGGAAGTCACCCAGGCGTCCGATGGCCCGCAATTGTTGCGTGCCCTGATGGCGGACCCGATCGATTGTGTCGTTGTCGACTATAATCTTGGCGCCGAGAACGGGCTGAATATCGCGGAGACGATAAGAGCGACAATCCCCAATGCCCCGCCGATCGTGATGTTGACAGGTGGAGGAAGCGAGCGAACGGCGGTCAAGGCGTTTCGCAGCGGATTCAGCGACTATGTTTCGAAACGCGACCTGAACAAGCACGAATTGGTGACGGCGATCCGCGCGGCGGTCGGCACACGTAAAAAGGCGCAGTCCGAAACCATCGAAGCGGAGCGCATCAAAAAGAGCCTGCAGTTCGACAACGTCACCGGCCTCTACAGTGCGCAATTCATGCAGGAACGCTTGGGCGAATTCACCAGTAGAAGCCCGCCTTCTACGTTCGGCGTGCTTCTCATCAAGCTTCGCAACCTGGCGAAAATTCGGGCCAGCCTGGGGCATGTTGCCGGTGATCGGCTGCTGCGCGACTTCGCTAAACGGCTCAATCTGGTCACGAGCGCCGGCGACCTCTGCGGATCGTTCGGCGATGATGGATTTCTTTATCTCGTCGATCGGGACGTTGATGCGCGATCGATTTCCGAGCGCTGCCATCAATTGGTACGAGAACTCACCCACCAAGTGAATCTGGATCGAAGCGTCGTCCAGTTCATTCCGGCAATTGGCGCGGCGATGTCTCCCGCTAATGGCACGGATCCTGGCACCCTCATCCAGGCGGCGCAGCAGGCGCTCGATAAAGCCGCAGCGAATGAAGAACCATTTGGTACCGCATTCGCCGAGACGGCATCGTCGGTGGAGGCCTCCAGCCAGCTGGATGCATCCGGATCGCCCGAGCGCAATCGCACAGAGCCCTCGCTCATCAAGGAACGAGACGAGCGACGCGCCGAACGCCGACAGCGGGTTTTCAAACGGGGAACGATGTTTCTGCGCAAAGGCGACGCGGTCATCGACTGCACCGTTCGCAATATCTCCGCTTCGGGCGCCCTATTGCGGGTCGACACTTATTTCGCTGCCCCCGACAGATTCGACCTCCTCGTCGTCGGATCGGGCAGCAAGCGCGCCGTCGAAACGAAATGGCAGAGCGGAAACGATATCGGCGTCCAATTCCTGGAGGGTTCGGAATGAACGCATCGACTGGTCAGGTCACATCGATGGAAGCCAGAATGGCTGCGCTGAAGGTGCGGTTCATCGAGGATACGCTCCTTCAGACGTCCGAACTGGAAAGCCTGGCCGATCGCCTGGCCGAGCCCGGAGACAAGGACGAAGTGCGCCAAGCGATCGGGCAGATCGCGCATCGCTTGGCGGGCAGAGCTGGCATATTCGACTTCAGTGCGCTGACGCCGCAGGCGGCCGAGCTGGAACATTTTGTTCTTTCGCATCGCAGCGATGCGGATCTTAGGGGCCTGACTGAAACAATCGTCCCCGAAATAAGACGCGTGATTCTTGGCGATGAAGCCGGATGCCACGCACCCGAAGGGCCGGACCATGGCCCGGGATCCGACGGTTCTTGAGGTGCTCGGCTGATGTTCTTGGATATTAAACCCATCGACGTGGCGCGACTCGACAAGCAGGGCCAGGACTGTGGCGGAATGTCCCCCGAGGGGGCGGTCATTCGAAAAAGCGTCAGGTTCTTTGAGGAGGATGCCCGTATCGAGCAATGCGCCTCGATGATCTCCGGCTTGGGCTATCGACCGGTCGACGGACGAGGTGAGCAGACGGAAGACGCGTGCGTCGCGGTTCTCATCAACACGCAGGTCGATCCCGACTTGACGCTGGCGCGCGAGCAATCAGCCCGCCACCGTGTCATCCTGCTCGCTGACGAGACCAGCTTCGAATTCAAGCTGGCGGCGGCACGCGCCGGCGTCGAAGCGATCTTGTCGACGCCTCTCGACACCGTCGAACTCGGCGCATGGCTCGACGACTACGATACTGGCGAGGCCGAGCCGCTTTCCATCCTGATCGTCGACGACGACGAGATCGCGGCCGAAGCTTTCGCCTTCGCCTTGGAGGCGGCAGATATGAGCGCTCGGATCTTGACCGACCCGGGCCGCGTGCTGGAAGAGATCAGCAGCAACACGCCAGATCTCATACTTCTCGACATGCATATGCCCGTCGCGGACGGGATGGAGGTCGCGCAGATCATACGCCAATCGCGCCGGAACCTGTCGCTTCCGATCATCTTCCTGTCCGCCGAGCAGGATGTTGAGCGGCAACGCCAGGCCCGCAAACTCGGCGGTGACGACTTCATCAACAAGTCCGTCGGCTTCGAGCTCCTTGCATCGCTCGTGCGGATGCGCGCTGAACGGGCTGTCGCCCTGCGCCAGATCGGCGAGCGCGACAGTCTCACCGGGCTCTTGAACCATGCGCGATTCAAGGATCGCGTCGCGGTGGAGTTGGAGCGCTGTCGGCGCACCGGTTCGCGGTTCAGCGTGTGTCTGCTCGACATCGATCATTTCAAGCAAGTCAACGACACGAAAGGCCATCAGGTTGGCGATCGCGTTATCCAGACGTTATCTCACTCGCTGGTCGGAGGGCTTCGCCATATCGACGTCGTCGCGCGCTATGGAGGCGAGGAGTTTGGCGTGATCCTGCTGGATACGCCGATCGAAGCCTCGAATGCCGTGATGAACAGAATTCGCGGGCATTTCGCGGACATCCCGATGCGCGGTCCGGACGGACCGTTTCACGTCACCTTCAGCGCCGGCGTAACCGGCGCTGAAGCCGGCAAGAGCGCTGATGAATTGATCGCGGAGGCTGACGCCGCCCTCTACGAGGCAAAGCGCTCGGGCCGCAACAAGGTCGTCTCCGCCAAGAGCTGAAGCGGAACGGGGAAAAAGCGAGAGTCGAGTTCGCGCCCGTATTCCGCGCTCACAGACTGGAATCGATCATGTTCACGATCGACAGCCGAGATGATTCGGGACGGCGAAAGGCAAACCGAGCGTCCTGTCTGCGCGCAATCGGGCTTGTTGGGCCTGGCCCTCCAGCATGACTTCATAGCCAATCCGCATCGACGCCCCAGCACGGCCGCGATTTCCCGCCCACGATACCGCTATGACCGGGATGTTTTGAGCGCACCGGTCCTTGGCCGCGCAAGGGCCCAGGCGATAGGAAACGGAAAAGGCCTGGCCCCGCGCCGAGACGCAGGGCCAGGCCGTCAAACGCCTGGAGGCCGGCGCTTATTGCAAAAACTTCGTCGGATCGACTGGCGCGGAGTTCTTGCGCACTTCGAAATGCAGGACCGGAACCTCCGTTTCACCGCTCATGCCGGACTTCGCGACTTCCTGGCCACGGCGCACCTTCGCGCCACGTTCGACGGAAATCGAATCGGCATGGCCATAGACGGTAACGAGTCCGTCGTCGTGCTTCACGAGAACGGTGTTACCGAATTCCTTGAGGCCGTCGCCGGCATAGATCACCACCCCATTCTCGGCCGCCTTGACCGGGGTTCCGCGCGGCACCGAGATGTTGAGGCCATCGTTGCGCCGCGATCCCACCTTTTCGCCGAAACGACTGATCACCCGTCCCTGCACCGGCCAACGAAACTGGCTGATGCCGGTAGCGTCGGGCGCGACGGCCGCGACCTTGGCCTCGACTTCCTTGCTGACGGTGGTCGTTGGCCGCGATTGCCTCGAGGCGGTCTCGGTAGACGGGCGGCCAGCCTTTTCGGCTGTTGCCGGCGGCGTGTAGGGCTCTGGCGCGGCGCTCTCAGTACGCGGCTTGGCGGCCTGTTTTGTTGGCGCTGCCGCTTTGGCTTCCACGCTGGCGACCTTCGTCGCAGCGACTTTTCCGCCGGGGACGGTGAGCGTCTGACCAATGCGGATGGTACTGTCGTCGAGACCGTTCGCACGCTTGATGTCGGAAACCGACGCTCCGGTTCGCCGGGCGATCGACAACAGCGTGTCGCCGCTTTCGACCGTTACTTTCGCGCCGCTCTCGGACTGGCGTGGCGCGGGCTTGGCAATTCGCGCCGCCTGGTCTCCCAGTGTCGATGCTGGCGCGCCTCGTGCCGCCGGCTGAGACGCAGAGGGCGCCACGGAGGCGGGATTGGAGGACTGATAGCTGGGCGGCGGCGGAGGCGGCAGCGTGTTGCGCTGCACGGAAGCAGTGGGTGCGCGACCGGACGACCGCGCATATCCCGATGAGCGGTTGATACCGGCCGTATTCATCCGATCGACATCACCCGGATAGGGCTGGCTGACAGCCGCCGTGCGGGACGGCGGCTGCGGGACGGCACCGGTGTAGAAGCCGTCATCGAAACGCGCGACGTCGGAGCTACATCCAGCGGCAAACCCTATCAGGCCGACCACCGCAACGGTGGGAGCCATATTGAGTCGCAAAGATTTCAGCACATTGATTCGCATCGTCGTCCCTTGAGCACGCGGGATTACTCTCGAGACCATTGAAGCGCGTTAATCTTACTGCCGGGTTAAATCACCGCGCGGCCGACGTTATTTCTTGTGGAGCAGCCCATGCGAGTGGCTTGGAACGGCCTGAACCGGCTACAGTACCTCAGCCGTTCCGAACGCCAGTGGCTGATAGCGGACCGGGCCGAGATCCTCGCGCTCGAAGCGGCTGCCGACTTTGCGCAGACGCACCAGCGCCTGTTCTCCGCCTGCTTCCCCGACCGCGCAGATCAGTACTCCGTGCGGACGGATCTGGTCGAGAAACAGCCGCGGCACTGCCGGAAAGGCAGCGTGAACGATCACCCGATCGAAGGGCGCCCCGGCGGCGAAGCCGTCGCTGCCATCTTCCAGGAACAGGGAGACGTTGCTCACACCGACCAGTTTCAATCGCCGGCTCGCCGCCTCCACCAGGCGCCGATAGCGATCGAACGAAGTGACATGGGCACAAAGACGCGCCATCAGCGCCGTGACGTAGCCGCTGCCGGCGCCGATCTCGAGAATCCGATGGTCCGCCTCGATCTCCAGGGCCGACACCAGCCGGACCGCGAACAGCGCGCCGGGCATGGTCTCCCCGCAATCGATCGGCGCGGAGCGAGCCTCATAAGCGTTGTCGATGCCGTCAGGCAGGAAGAAACGACGGGGCACCGTCTCGATCGCATCGAGCAGCTTGGGATCGGCGATCCGCCGGGTGCGCAGGCTCAGGAGAAATGCCGCGAGGTCCTCGCGGTCCCGGCCTTCCGGCCTCACCGGAACAGGCTTCCCAGGCCTTCGCGCAGCGCGTGCGCGGTCAGATCGAGATGCAGAGGCGTCACCGAGATTTTCCCGGCCGACAAAGCCGCGATATCGGAACTCTCGACTTCCTCCCCGGCCTGGCGGCCGAAGGTCAGCCAGAAATACGGAAAGCCACGGCCGTCGCGCCGCTCTTCCATGCCGAGGGAATAGTCGAGCTTGCCCTGGCGGGTGACCGCCACACCGGAAACCGCATCGGCAGGAACAGCCGGAAAGTTGACGTTGACGAGATGGCCGGGTGGAATCTGATAGTTCGCAAGCAAATCGAGGACAGCGGGGGCGTGTTGCTCGGCCGTCTCCCACAATGTCTCCCGGTCGCCGCCCCGGGTGAATTGCTGGCTCAGCGCCACCGACTTCAGCCCGAGCATCGTGCCTTCCATGGCGCCGGCCACCGTGCCCGAATAGGTCACGTCGTCGCAGATGTTCTGGCCGGCATTGACACCCGACAGCACCATGTCTGGCGGCGAATCCATCAGCCGCTTGACCGCCATGATGACGCAGTCGGTCGGCGTGCCCGACAGCGCGAACCGCTTTTCCGAAATTTTGCGCAAACGCAGAGGTGAGGAAAGGGTCAGCGAGTGCGACAGGCCGCTCTGGTCGGTCTCGGGCGCGACGACCCAGACATCGTCACTCATCGTCCGGGCGATCCGTTCCAGGACCTGGAGACCCTCGGCGTGAATGCCGTCGTCATTGGTGAGCAGGAGACGCATCAGGCCGGCCTCTCGATCCGTTCGATCCCGCCCATATACGGTCGGATCACCTCGGGCACGGTGATGCTTCCGTCGGCGTTCTGATAATTTTCCATCACGGCGATCAGCGCGCGCCCGAGAGCGACGCCGGAGCCGTTCAACGTGTGGACGAAGCGCGGCGATTTTTCGCCGTCCGGACGGTAGCGCGTCCCCATGCGCCGCGCCTGGAAGTCGCCGCACACGGAGCAGCTGGAAATCTCCCGATAGGCGCCCTGCCCCGGCAGCCAGACCTCGATGTCGTAGGTCTTGCGCGCGGAGAATCCCATATCGCCCGCGCACAGTGTCACAACGCGGTATGACAGGCCGAGGCGTTTCAGCACCTCCTCGGCCGAGGCCGTCATACGCTCGTGCTCCTCGACGGATGTCTCGGCAGCGGTGATCGATACCAGCTCGACCTTGTAAAACTGGTGCTGGCGCAACATGCCGCGCGTGTCCCGGCCTGCCGAGCCCGCTTCAGAGCGGAAGCATGGCGTCAGCGCCGTCACCCGCACCGGAAGGTCGGCCGGGTCGAGAATCTGTTCCCGCACGAGATTGGTCAACGGCACCTCGGCGGTCGGGATCAGCCACCGCCCGGCGGTCGTATGGAAGAGGTCCTCGGAAAATTTCGGTAGTTGGCCGGTACCGTACAGCGCCTCGTCGCGCACCAATAGCGGCGTCGCGACCTCCACGTAGCCGTGCTCGCCGGTATGCAGATCGAGCATGAACTGTCCGAGCGCCCGCTCAAGACGCGCCAGGCCGCCTCGCAGGATGGTGAAGCGTGCGCCGGAAATCTTCGCCGCCTGTTCGAAATCCATCAGGCCCAGCGCTTCGCCGAGTTCGTCATGCTCTTTCGGCTCGAAGTCGAAGTCCGGCTTGTCGCCAAAGCGGCGAATCTCGACATTGGCGCTCTCGTCCAGCCCGGCCGGAACATCGTCGGTCGGCAGGTTCGGAATGCGCGCCAGCGCGTCCTCGAGGGATTGGTCGATACGCCGCTCGGTTTCCTCGCCCTCCTGGATCTCCGCCTTGATCTCGGCGACCTCGCGGATGAGTTCGTCGGCCTTGCCGGAATCGCCCGAGCCCTTGGCTTTGCCAATCGCCTTCGAGGCGTCGTTGCGCCGGCCCTGAAGCTGTTGAAGCCGCGTCAGATGCTCGCGACGGGCCTCATCAAGTTTGATAAGTTCGGCCGAAGCGGGCGCGGCGCCACGGCGCGCGAGCGCTTCATCCAGTTTTTCCGGATTCTCGCGTATCCATCTGATGTCGAGCATGCAATCCCCGTTCCCGATCGGTAAGCGACGGGACCCGGTTCCAAGACGTCGAGGTCGGCCTTACGTCTCGCTCTCACCGAGTTTTTCGGCCCGCTTTTTCTCGATTATCCGCGCCGCAAAGATCGACACCTCGTAGAGAAGGATCGTCGGCAGGGCAAGACCGATCTGCGACATCGGATCTGGCGGGGTCAAGATCGCGGCGGCGATGAATGCCAGCACGATCGCATATTTGCGCTTCGAGGCGAGGCCGTCGGCAGAGGTGATCCCGGCTCTGACGAGCAAGGTCGCGACGACCGGAAGCTGGAACACCAATCCGAACGCGAATATCAGCGTCATGATCAGTGACAGATATTCCGACACGCGCGGCAGGAGCTGAATGGCCGCCTGCCCCTCCTCGGTGCCGGACTGCTCCATCGACAGGAAGAACCACATCACCATCGGGGTGAAGAAGTAATAGACCAGCGCAGCGCCAAGCAGGAACAGGAGCGGTGTGGCCACCAGAAACGGCAGGAAAGCGCCCCTTTCCTCCCGATAAAGACCGGGCGCCACGAATTTGTAGATCTGCGCGGCGATCAGCGGGAAGGCGATGAAGAAGCCGCCGAAGGCCGCGATCTTGACCTGGGTAAAAAAGAATTCCTGCGGCGCGGTGTAGATCAGTTCGACCTGGCGGTCATCGATCCCGGCCCAGATCGTCGCCGTCTGATACGGCACGACGAGGAAATTGAAGATCTGCTTGGCAAAAAAGAAGCAGAAAATGAACGCCACGAGGAATCCGGCGATGCTCCAGATCAGCCGGGTTCGCAATTCGATGAGGTGGTCGATCAATGGCGCCGAAGAGGCCTCGATATCGCTGTCAGTGCGTGTCACGCGACGTCCTCGGTTGTCTTTTTCGCGGTCGGCTTGGCTTTGGCGGGAGCTTTGGCCTTGCCGGCAGGCTTAGCCTTGGCAGCAGGCTTGGCTTTGGTCGCTCGCTTGACCGGGGTATTCTTTGCGTCACCGGAGGTGGCAGTCGGCTTTGCGCCGGACGCAGGCGTCCTAGGGGAGCTGTCGGTTTTTGCGGTTGCGCCTGCCTTGTCGGGTTTTTCCGCTGTCGCGGGAGCCGTGGGGCTCGGGACCTCCGGTTCCGGCGCGCTGGCCGCCGCCTTGAGCGACGACCGAATCTCATCCCCGACCGCCTTCATCGGGTTCATCGCCGCGCGCACGTCCTTGGTCGGATCGAGCTTGCGGATATCGCTGACCGTCGAACGTACGTCATCGAGATCGGCTTCGCGCAACGCGTCGTCGAACTGCCGGCGAAAATCCCCGGCCATCGAGCGCAACTGCTTGGTCGTGCGCCCGAAGGTGCGCAGCATGCGTGGCAGATCCTTGGGGCCAACCACGACCACAAGGATCACGGCGACCATCATCAGTTCGGCCCAACCAATATCAAACATCGCAAGGCCTCGAGAGCGACAACCAGGAAAAATGGCGAGCGGGCGCGAACACGGCCCGGTCGCCAGACGGTAGGACGATCAGACGATCAGTTGACCGTCTTCTTCGTCGCCACGTCGTGCCGTACCACGTCGGCCTCGTTGTGATCGAGTGTGCGGCGCTCCTGCGCGGTTGTCTCAGCCTTTTCCGCGTCCTCGTCCGACATGCCCTTCTTGAAGCTCTTGATGCCCTTGGCGACGTCGCCCATCAACTCGGGAATCTTGCCGCGACCGAACAGGAGCAGCACGACCGCAAGGACGATGAGCCAATGCCAAATGCTGAAGCTACCCATAACAAATTCTCCATGGAACGCGTGAGCCGTTCGCTCTCGCAAAGCTAACGATGATCTGGGGTCTTTTCAAACACGATAACGTCTTGCAAATCAACGGAAACAACGACATCGCGTTTACCGTCTGGTACGATTCCGGCGCGCATGCGCGATCGGAGCGGATAATCGAGCCCCTCGATCGCGACGGTCATGAGGTCGACACCGCCGAGGAAACGGCGGGCGACGATACGCCCGAGGACGCCGCTCGGCTGTTCCTCCAGGCGCAAGCCCATGAGGCGCAACGCCACCGTCACCGGCGTACCGTCGGACAAAGGCGAATCCGCGACCGGGCCGAGCGCGGTGACGACGCGGCCCCCGCGGACTTCCCCGTCGATGACGTTGAGCTCGGAAAAAAAGCCGGCCGTGAAAAGATCGGCCGGGCGACTGTAGAGTTCCGCGGCGGTCCCCACCTGCACGAGCCGGCCGTCGCGCAGAAGCGCGATTCGGTCGCCCATTCGCATCGCCTCTTCGGCATCGTGCGTTACGATGATCGCTGTCGCGCGGCTCTCACGCAGGATCTGCAGCGTATCGGTCCGCACCACATCCTTGAGACGGCTGTCGAGGCCGGAAAACGGCTCGTCCATCAACAGGACCGTCGGCCGCGGGCTCAGCGCTCTCGCCAGCGCCACCCGCTGCTGCTCGCCGCCGGACAGAGTGTGCGGATATTGGCGGGCGACATCGGCGAGCCCGACCCGCTCGAGCGCCACCATCGCCTCCCTCTTGGCCGCCGCGCCCGAAAGCGCCGTCAGGCCGAAGCGGACATTTTCGGCTATGCTCATGTGTGGGAACAGAGCGAAATCCTGAAACATCAGGCCGATACCGCGCTTTTCCGGCGGCACGAACGCATCGGGACCAGCGATCTCCTGGCCGTTGAGCACCAGACGACCGGAACTCTGGCGCTCGATTCCAGCGGCGATTCGCAGCATAGTCGTCTTGCCGGAGCCGGACGGCCCGAGCAGACAGAGAATTTCGCCAGGCTCGGCCGTCAGGCTGATCCCCGACAGGATGGTGGTCGACCCAACGGTGTGGACAACGTCCTCGAATGCCAGGCGCGCGGCGAAGCTGACGCCGGCACTGGTACGGCCGGAGCCCTTTGTCGATGGAGCGATGGCTGTGCTCTGGTGGTCCTGCACGCTTCGGCCTGTCCGTCGGTTCGTCAGCGAAGCCTTGAGGCCTGCCAATTCGCGACCTCGGTAACCGGTCGGCACTGGAACGGCAACCGCGTTCGACGGCCGACCCGACACGCTTGCGACGTCTACCGCCCATATCCCGATGAAATAGGATCGATCCGATCCGATTTCCTATGCGTGACCGATTTCTTTCGTGGGAGAGGGGTCCGGACCGACAGCCGCAGCTCGGCAGCGGCGTTTCCGTCAGACAGACGCGCCCACCAATTCGTCGTATTCGGCTCGCAGCGCGGGCATATCGTCGCTCGTCGCGCTTGCTGAAATAGCCGATTCCGCCGCTTCGGCACGCCGCTCCGCGTCGCCGGACAACGGCCGCGCCGCACCCGCGACTTTTCGCATTTCGTCGAAATCGCCATTGCAGTGCAGGACCACGTCACAGCCTGCTTCGAGCGCCCTGCGGCTGAGTTCGTCGAGATCGCCCGCGAGCGCCTTCATCGAGATGTCATCGCTCATCAACAGACCGTCGAACCCGATTTCCTCGCGGATAACGCTTTCGATGACCGTCGACGACAAGGTCGCCGGATGAACCGGATCGATGGCGCTGTAGAGGATGTGGGCGGTCATCGCCGCCGGCAGCCTCTGAAGGGCGTGGAATGGGGCGAAATCGGTGCGTGACAGCTCATCGCGCGACGTCGCGACAACTGGCAGCGCGAGATGGCTGTCGGCATTGCCACGGCCGTGGCCGGGAATATGTTTCATCACCGGCAACACGCCACCGGCCAGAAGGCCGTCCGCGGCGGCTCCGCCAAGCGTCGCCACCGCTTCCGGGTCCGTCGCATAGGCGCGGTCGCCAATCACCGAGTGCGCCTCCGCCGTCGGCACATCGATGCATGGAATGCAATCGGCATTGATCCCGTAGGCCATCAGATCATCGGCAAGCAGACGGCCTTGCAGCCAGGCCGCCCGCTGCCCGGCCGCCGGGTCGGACGCATAGACCTGTCCGATCGTGGCCGCCGGCGGATATTGTGGCGCGAGCGGCGGCCTCAAACGCTGAATCCGGCCGCCCTCCTGATCAATGAAGATCGGCGTCGTAGCACGGCCGCCCAAATCGATCAGTTCCGCGACGAGATCCTCAATCTGGGATGCCTCCGAGACGTTTCGCGCAAAGAGGATAAACCCCCACGGGCATTCGTCGGCGAAGAACCTGCGCTCGTCCGCGCTCAGTCGAGGCGCCTCGGGTGCGGCGATCCAGGCCTTCGATCCGCTCATCCGTATCTCCGATGCAAGAGAGGACGGCGCGGCGGTGCGGCCGGGCCGTCCTTCGATATGGTCATGGGTAAATGCGACCGGGCGGGACGCCCCGCCGACGAGCGTGACAGCGCTGGCGCTCAGCGCGCCACGAAGCAGCTGCCGCCGGCTGATTTCAACTCGGTGCATAGGGTCGACGCCTCGGACTTCGAGCCGGTGGCGATCCGCACGCGATAGTAGGTCCCCTTACCGGGGATGTCCGCCGACTGGATCACGAGATCGCGCTGGCCGATAACCTCGGCATAGCGCTGCCCGAGCGTCTGCGACGTCTGCTTGGCGGCGGCTTCGTTTGGCTGCGACGAGATCTGCACGAAATAGCCGTCGGCGACCGGCATCTGGGCCGCGGAGACAGGGGCCGGCGTCGCAGCCGGAGCGGCTGCGATCGACCCAACTGTCTCAGGAGCGGTCGTCGCCACGGCGGCAACGGCGGTCGAGCCCCCCGCGTCCGACATCGGTTCCGGCGTGGCTACCGCGGCAACCCTGATCGGGGCGGCATTGTCGAGTCCCGGTCGCAAGGCCGGCACCGGCACGCCCGGCGACGACTGACCGAGGACACTGGCGTTCGCATCGGCAGCCGATGGCGCGGCATCCTCGGCAGACAGCGGCGTGGCACCTTCGGCAGGAACCACCGACCGGGATGACGCTTCGATCAGTGCCGCCCCATTGCCGCGCATATCGTCCATGGAGGTCTCGGGAACCGTATTCGCCATGACGAGCGTTCCATCGGGTCGAACCGTCATGGTGCGCACGCGGCGGGGCGTCAGCACCGCGATCGGCGAGCCGTCATTCGCGGCATCGGCGACGCGCACCGGCTCCGCGGCGCGCGCACTGCTGATCGGGTTCAGATCGACCCCTGGAAGATCGACCGGCTCCTCGGCGGCCGTGACGAGGGTCTGCTGCGCCGGAACGATGGCGGCGTCGGCGCTCTGCACGCGTTCGTAGACCGCCTTGTTCTGGTTCGGAATCGCCCGGCCGCCGGGATCCTTCGGGGCCACTTTGACCGGATCGGTGTCGGCCCGAACGATCAGCAGATCGCCTGAGCCACTGGTAACATCGCCAGAGACCCAATAGGCTGCGGCGGCGCCAACGACGGTGATCGCCAGAACGCTGGCGGCGAGGCTGGACATACGGGGCGAAAAGCGAACCCGGCTAGCCGTAGCCGGGGCGAATGCGGGCGAAATCGTATCCGCGACGGCAGGCCGGCCTGCCACCTTGGCGGCGGGAGCATCCTCAGCTGCCTGCGCATGTCGGACCGTTGCAGCTGCGTGGCCTTGAGGCGCGACAGTGTCCGCGTCTGCTCCATCGACGGTGGCAGGCCTCGCCGCGACCGCCCGAGGCGACGGATTCATCGCGGCGAGTTCACTGGCGATCAATTCGTCGAAATCGTCGAAGGGCTTGTCGGCGACGTCTGGCAACGGCGACGCGTCTTGGCGCGCCGGTGCAAAGGCTTCACTGTGCTGCAAACCGATTCCGCGCGGATTGACCGGCGCCGACAGACCGCGCAGCGCAACCTCCAGGTCGCTGACCGGCACCGCCTCGACTGGCTGCATCGCAGCGGCGCCGACGCTGAAACCCGCATCTCGATTCGCGACCTGCGGCGCGATCACTTGCGGATTGGCAATTTCGGCAGCGGGCTGGCCGGAGTGCTGCGTCGATTCGCCTGCGTCCTCCTCCAGGAACGATGCATTCAATTCCGCATCGAGCGCGCCGACCAGGTCCTCCACGTCGAGCTCGAGCGAATTCGTCGCCTCGTCGGCCGGACGGCTCAGCGCCTCGGGCGCGGAGAAGCCACTCTGCTCGCCTTCGAACAGGCGATTCTCACGCCCTAGCGGCGCGGCTTCCAACAAGTCCGGCCGGTCACTGACCGGCTCCGCGTCCCATGGCTCACCGATCAGCCGTGACAGTTCGGCGAAAGGATCATCCTCGATATTGTCGACCTGCTGATCGCTCCATTGATTGGAACTCGTCGTATCCGCCATCGACATATCCCCTGCCCTTCCCCTCATTCCGGAGGCTGCCGGCCCCTGTCATCAACCGCTAGGAGAGGAACTTGACCAAAGCGTGATGAATCAGCGCATTTCTTCCGGTGCGTCGGCACCGATCAAGCCGAGTCCGGTTTCGAGAACGACCGCTACAGCCTTGACCAGCGCCAGTCGCGCTTGCGTTATCATGCCGTCGTCAGAGTTAACAAAGCGTAAGGCCGGAAAGTCCTTGCCGCGATTGTACTGGCTGTGGAAGGCCGAGGCGAGGTCGTAGAGATAAAAGGCCAGGCGGTGTGGTTCCTTGGCCTCAGCCGCGGCTTTGACGAGCCGTGGGAACTCGGCGAGCTTGCGAATCAGCGCCAGTTCACCCTCATCCGAAAGCCCTGCGAGAACGCTGGCATCGAGTGTCCGGAATTCGGGCAGTTGCACGCCGACCTCCGCTGACTGGCGAAAGATCGCCGCCGAGCGGGCGTGGGCATACTGCACGTAAAAGACGGGGTTGTCCTTGGACTGCTCGGTCACCTTCTGGAAGTCGAAGTCGAGCGGCGCGTCGCTCTTTCTAAACAGCATCATGAAACGAACCGGGTCGCGGCCGACCTCCTCGACCACTTCGGCGAGCGTCACGAAGTCGCCCGAGCGCTTCGACATGCGCACCGGCTCACCGTCGCGGAACAGCTTCACGAGCTGGCACAGCACGACGTCGATCTCAGCCGCTCCGCCGGAAATCGCCTTCGCGACCGCTTCGAGCCGCTTGACGTAGCCGCCGTGGTCGGCGCCGAGGATGTAGACCATCTCCTCGAAGCCACGCTCGAACTTTTCGCGGAAATAGGCGACATCGGCGGCGAAATAGGTGTAGCGGCCATCAGACTTCACCAGCGGCCGGTCCTGATCGTCGCCGACCTCGGTGGAACGAAGCAAGGTCTGCTCGCGGTCCTCCCAATCCTCCGGCGCCTGGCCCTTGGGCGGCGGCAACGTGCCTTGGTAGATGTAGCCCTTGGCCCGCAGATCTTCGATCGCCGAGGCGATCTTTCCACCATTGTCGGCGTGCAGAGTTCGTTCGGAAAAGAACTCCTCGTGTTCGATGCCGAGCAGTTTGAGATCGGCCCGGATCATCGCCATCATCGCGTCGATCGCGCGATCGCGGACGAGCGGCAGCCACTCGATCTCGTCCATCGTCAGCAACCGATCTGAGAATTCCGCCTTCAACGCTTCGCCGACCGGCTTGAGATAGTCGCCGGGATATAGTCCCGGCGGGATGTCGCCGATTGTCTCGCCCAGCGCCTCACGGTAACGCAAAAAGGCCGAACGGGCGAGCACGTTCACCTGCTCGCCGGCATCGTTGATGTAGTATTCGCGTGTGACCGTGTCGCCGGCAAAAGCCATGATGTTGGCGATGGTGTCGCCAACCACAGCGCCGCGGCAATGGCCGACATGCATCGGACCGGTCGGGTTGGCCGAGACATATTCGACGTTCACCTTGCGGCCAGTCCGCGGCCCCCGGCCGTAATCGCCGCCGGCTTTCAAAATGGCCGCGAGATGCCCGGTCCAAAATCCCGGATCGAGTCTGAGATTGATAAAGCCTGGCCCGGCGACCTCGGCGGTCGCGACGTCCGGGTCACGGGCGAGGCGCGCCGCGATCTCGGTCGCCAGTTCGCGCGGTTTGACGCCGAGCGGCTTGGCCAGGACCATCGCCGCGTTGGTGGCAAGATCGCCATGGCTCGCGTCGCGCGGCGGCTCCACCGTTACCCGCGACAGATCGGGTAAGGCGGTTTCGCGTTCCGACAGAATCGCTTCGACCGCTTTTCTCACCCGATCTTCGAAATCGGCGAAAATGTTCATGCTTGGCCTCGACTGGTTCCGGCGGGCCGAAATGGCCGCGCGCCCGGTGACTGCGTTCGCGGCCCGGGCGTCTTACCGTCTGCTGTGTAAAGAGGAATGGCCGGCTAACGCAATTGCGGCGTCGCGTCAAACAGGCGCCGATGCGCGCTCAAGGCGTATGTGTCGGTCATCCCGGACAAATAATCCGCGACCCGGCGCGCCCGCTTCTCCTCCGGCAGACGATCAACATTTCGGCTCCACTCACCCGGCATCAGGTCAGGTCGTTCGAACAGACGCGCGAACAGATCCTCGACGATCCCCTCGGCGGTCTGCATGACGCGCATGACGTGATCGTTCCGATAGACGCGCTGAAACAGGAACTCCCTGGTCTGCTTCACCGCCCGGTCCATCGGCGGCGAAAAGGTGACGAACGGTCGCTCGGCCACGCGCACCGCTTGCGCGCAGGACGGCGCCAGCCCCTCAAGGCCCGCGAGCGCGGTCCCGATCACGTCCTCGACCATCCGGGTGATGTGGCGGCGCAGGATTTCGTGAGCCATTCGGCCATGGTCGAGTCCGGGATAGATCGCCCGGACATCGTCGAGGATCGATCCCGCCAATTCCAGTTCACCGAGATCGGCGATGTCGATGAGACCGGCCCGCAATCCATCGTCCAGATCGTGGGTATTATAGGCGATGTCGTCGGAGATCGCCGCCGCCTGCGCCTCGAGGCTCGCGAAGCCGCCGAGATCGAGCGGAAACAGCGCGTCGAAATCGGCGATCGGCTTCGGCACCGGGGCTTGCTTGGGAGCATTCGGACCAACCAGCGGGCCGTTATGCTTGACCAACCCTTCGAGCGTTTCCCATGCAAGGTTCAGCCCGTCGAATTCGGCATAACGGCGTTCGAGCGCCGTGACGATCCTGAGCGACTGGGCGTTGTGGTCGAAGCCGCCAAAGTCCCGCATCCGACGATCGAGCGCCCGCTCGCCGGCATGGCCAAAGGGCGTGTGACCGAAATCGTGAACCAGCGCGATCGCCTCGGTCAAATCCTCATCGAGCCGGAGCGCGCGGGCAAAGGCGCGGGCGATCTGCGACACCTCGATCGTATGGGTCAGCCGCGTGCGGAAATGATCCCCTTCGTCGGCGACGAAAACCTGCGTCTTGTGGCTCAGCCGGCGAAACGCCGTGGAGTGGACGATCCGATCGCGGTCGCGCTGGTAGGGCGTGCGGGTCGGGCTTGAGGGCTCGGTGAAGAGCCGGCCGCGAGAGCGTTCCGGCCGTACGGCATAGGCGGCGCGACCCAAGCCCCCCATTCCAATCCGCGCGAAATCTGTCTCATCCATGCGGAAACGATCCGTCCCGATTGACCGGCTTCGTCCCGGTCCATACTTAAGTGGCAGTTCTCGAACAAGGAGCGGCGCGGCCAATTGACCCGCGCCGGACGCCAAGATGAGCCAAACAGCGCCCCATACCGTCACCGTCTCCGATGCCGCCGCCCGGCGCATCGCGGCGATCCTCTCGAAGACCGATGACGCCGACTCCTTGCGAATTTCTGTGGAAGGCGGCGGCTGCTCGGGCTTTTCCTACAAATACGACCTCACCAGCGGGCGCGAGGACGACGATCTGGTTCTGGAGCGGGACGGCGCGCGCGTTCTGATCGATCAGGTCTCGCTCGCCTATATGGAAGGCGCGGTCGTCGATTTCGTCGATGATCTGATGGGTCAGTCCTTCCAGATCCGCAACCCCAACGCCGTCGCGTCATGCGGCTGCGGCACCAGCTTCACCGTCTGACCACCTGGGATGCTGATCGCCACCTGGAACATCAACGGCGTCAAGGCCCGCCTCGACGCCCTCCTCGCCTGGCTCAACGAGCGTTCGCCGGACATTGCCTGCCTGCAGGAGATCAAGAGCGTCGACGAGAATTTCCCGCGCCAGGCCATCGAGGAGCGCGGCTACCACGTCGAAACCCACGGTCAAAAGGGTTTCAACGGCGTCGCCCTGCTCTCGAAGACGGCGCCGACCGCGGTTGATCGCGGCCTGCCGGGAGACGATACCGACGAACATGCGCGTTACATCGAAGGCATTTGGGAGACTGACAGCGGCCCGTTCCGTGTCGCCTCGCTCTACCTGCCGAACGGCAACCCGATCGACACGCCGAAATTCGCCTACAAGCTTGCCTGGATGGAGCGATTGATCGCTCACGCACGGGCCGCGCTGGAGCGCGAGGAGCCGCTTGTGCTCGCCGGCGACTACAACGTCATTCCCCAGCGCGCCGACGCGGCGTTTCCGGACAACTGGGTCGGCGACGCGCTGTTTCAGCCGGAAAGCCGCGCCGCCTTCCGGCGCCTGATGAATCTCGGCCTGACCGATGCCCTGCGCGCCTCGACCGACGCGGACGGCACCTACACGTTCTGGGACTATCAGGCCGGTGCCTGGCAGAAGAAAAACGGCATCCGCATCGACCATCTGCTGCTGTCGCCGGAGGCACAGGAGCGACTCGTCTCCGTCGGCGTCGACAAGCATGTTCGGGCTTGGGAAAGGCCGTCCGACCACGTCCCGGTCGTCATCGAACTCGCCGATCAGGCTGGATCGTAAAAGCGCCAGCGATTCCATGCGGTCGCGCGGAAACGCTCAGTTCTTGGTGCTGACAACCTCGGCGGCAGATGCCATCTGCTGCTCGGCATAGGCCAGCGCCGTACGCCTGTCGGCTTCCGAAGCCAGGGAGAACGCCTCTTCCTGGAGCCCGCGAATCCATTCCTGATCCGGTGGTGATGCCCGTCTCAGCGCGATGGTCAGCATCGCCAACCCGCGCACCGGCGCGGCGGCGAGCGAAATCTTCTGCCCGTCGAAGAGCAAATAGCCCAGCAATGCCTGCGCCCCGACATGTCCTTTGTCGGCCGAGAGCTTCAGCCAACGTGCCGCCTGACGCGGATTGGCCTTGCCGCCCTCGCCGTGAAGGGTCATGCGACCGAGTTCGAACTGCGCCCTGGCGTCGCCAAAGAACGAGGCGGCGTGAAAATAGAACTGGCGGGCGCGCGGCAGATCGACCGCGACCGGACTGTTGACGATCCCTCGTCGAAGGTAGTCGGCCAGCGCCACGACGGCGCTCGAGACATAAGCGGCGTTGGAGAAGCTCCCGCCATCCTCGTCCTGTTCGCGGACGATCTGCTCGAAGATCTTGTAGGCCTCGTAATCGTTCTCCGGAACACCGTCGCCGTCGGCATACATCTTGCCGAGCTTCCAGCGCGCGCCCGGATGTCCCTTGTCGGCGGCGAAGCGCAATGCCTCGAACGCCTCCAGCTTCTCGCCGCGCTGATAGGCCTTGAAGCCGAAGGAGAACAGCTCCAGCGAGCCGGCGTCAGGATCGACCTTCGCCGCCGGATCGAGAGCAAGGCTCCGCCCGCCGCCTCCGGCCAGAGCCGTGGCGACAAGCGCAACCGAAAGGATCAGTCTAGACGTCCGCATAGCACTGTTTTTCGGCGGCTCCGCCGGGATGGGTCACCGCGCCGTGGCGCGCCGTTCCTACCAGCTCCGCATATTTCCAGATGGCGCCGGACTGGAAGTCGGTCTCCCGTGATTGCCAGCCCTCTGCCCGCTGTTTCATATCGTCATCCGACAGGCCCACGTCCAGTGTGCCGTCGACCGCGTCGATGGTGATGATGTCGCCGTCCCGCAGTAGGGCGATCGGGCCACAGACGGCCGCTTCCGGGCCGACATGGCCGACGCAGAAGCCGCGCGTTGCGCCGGAAAACCGACCGTCGGTGATCAGCGCGACCTTGTCGCCCATGCCCTGCCCGTACAAGGCCGCCGTCGTCGACAGCATCTCGCGCATACCCGGACCACCCTTCGGCCCTTCGTAGCGGATGACGAGAACCTCGCCTTCCTTGTATTGGCGCTTGGAGACGGCCTCGAAAGCGAGTTCCTCAGAATCGAAGCAGCGCGCCGGGCCGGAGAACTTCAGGTTCTTCATGCCGGCGACCTTCACGATCGCGCCATCGGGTGCGAGATTGCCCTTGAGGCCCACCACGCCGCCGGTCACCGTGATCGGCTTGTCGGCCGGACGGACGACGTCCTGGTTCGGATTCCAGGCGACCTTCGCCATGTTCTCGGCGATGGTGCGGCCAGTGACGGTCAGGCAATCGCCGTGCAGATAGCCGTGCTCGAGCAGCGTCTTCATCAACAGCGGAATACCGCCGGCCTCGAACATGTCCTTGGCGACGTAGCGGCCGCCCGGTTTCAGATCGGCCACATAGGGGGTCTTCTTGAAGATCTCGGCGACGTCGAACAAATCGAATTCGATGCCGCATTCGTGGGCGATCGCCGGCAGATGCAGCGCCGCGTTGGTGGAGCCGCCCGAGGCCGCGACCACCGCCGCGGCGTTCTCCAGCGCCTTTCTCGTTACGATGTCGCGCGGCCGGATGTTGCGGGCGAGGAGTTCCATGACGATCTCGCCGGAGGCATAGCAGAACTTGTCGCGAATTTCGTAAGGCGCCGGGGCGCCGCAGGAATAGGGCAGCGCCAGGCCGATCGCCTCGGCCACGGTCGCCATGGTGTTGGCGGTGAACTGCGCGCCGCAGGAACCGGCCGATGGACAGGCGACCTGCTCGATTTCGTCGAGGTCGGCGTCGGACATCTCGCCGACGGAATGCTTGCCCACCGCCTCGAACATGTCCTGCACCGTCACCTGCTGGCCCCGGAACGTTCCAGGCAGGATCGAGCCGCCATAGATGAACACGGAGGGCACGTTCAGACGCACCATCGACATCATCATCCCCGGCAGCGACTTGTCGCAACCGGCCAGACCGACCAGCGCGTCATAGGCGTGACCGCGCATGGTCAGCTCGACCGAGTCGGCGATCAGGTCGCGCGAGACCAGCGATGCCTTCATGCCCTGATGGCCCATGGCGATGCCGTCGGTGACGGTGATGGTACAGAATTCGCGCGGCGTTCCCTTTGCGGCCGTGACGCCCTTCTTGACCACTTGCGCCTGGCGCATCAGCGAGATGTTGCACGGCGCGGCTTCATTCCAGCAAGAGGCGACGCCGACCAGCGGCTGATGGATTTCCTCTTTGGTCAGGCCCATGGCGTAAAGATACGAGCGGTGCGGTGCCCGCGACGGACCCTCCGTCACATGCCGGCTGGGCAGCTTGTTCTTGTTGATTGCGTGCGCGTCCATCGTCCCCTCGTACTCTTTACCCGCCGCGCGGCCGGACCCAGGCCGCACCCGTGGAGGTGACGGCGTTTTGTGGCGGCAACGGGGCGTTGTGTGTCGCCGGCGACTATAATCGATGCACTCCTGCAATAGTGTTGCCGCGATCCCACAGCGCCGATTTCGCGCAGCGGATGACGACCGCCCAGCGCGAAAAGGCGCGCCCATCGGACGCGCCCTTCATCCAGTTTGCTCTTGCCTTGGAGCCCTATGGAAAGCTCCGGCCCGAGGTCAGAAATTCAGCTTGATCGAAGCATTTCCAGCCAGCACGACGTCGTCGCCGACAGTGCCGTTGAAATAGGCGCCGTCGCTGATCGACTGCGCGCCGTCGGTCCAGTAGCCAACCAGTCCGCCAACACGGATCTCGCTCCACTTGTTGGCCTTGAACGAAACGCCGCCCGACACCGTATAAAGGTCGGTGTAGGTCGTTTCCGAGCCGGTCGAAACACCCCTGTCATAGCCGATCGAAATCGCGCCGGCGATCTGCTCGTTGAAGGCGCGGCCGATGCCGATCGAGGCGGTGTAACCGTCGCGCCAATTGTAGGGCGCGTAGCTGGAGGAAACGGTCGGCGGACCGCCGCGCGGATTGGGCGTCGTGAACGTGCTGACGACCGCCTCGTTGGTGCTCCAGTCGGTCCAGCGGAACGCCGCGAGCAGCAGCGTACCCTCCGCGATGCCGGTCTGAGCGTTGATGTAGAGGCTTTGCGGGCTGGTCACCGAGCTTAGGGTTGAGGTCGCCGGGAGCACCGTCCCGGCCGGCGGTAAGGCGCCGGTGATAAGCGGAGCGGCCGGCCCGAAGACCGTCGGAACCGACGCGGTCGTGCCGTTGGCAAGCTGGACGAACGCCGTGTCGGTGATGGTCACCGTGCCGGTGCCGCTGACAGCATCGTGCTCCACCTCGGAGCGGTATAGCACCTGAACCCGCAAAGCGATTTCCGGCTTTTCGTAGGCGGCGCCGACCCGGAAACCGGTCTGAAACTCGCCACGGACATCCACGTCGGCAAAGGTCGGCAGGAACAGCGACGAGCCGGTGGCCGCGAGTGCCGCGCCCACGGGAGTGCCGGCGAAGGCGGAATCGAGCCTGCGCTGGCCGAGACTTTGACCTTGAAACTCGAAGTTCTCGACGAAGAGACCGCCCAAGAGGGAGAACCGTCCGTAGTCCGAGGCGTAACTCGCGCGGCAGGTCATGCCGAATTCGTCGGAGTCGAAACTGATTCCCACCGTGCGCGACGTGACCGTCGCCGTCCCAAGGGCGAGCCTGTCAACGTTGGACGTGCTCTGGGTATCGGCCGCCTGTAGAGGCAGCGCGCCTCCTGGCGAACCTCGGTAATCTCCATCCGCGGCGAACGATTCCGTATAGGTGCCGGCACATCCAAAGGCTTCGCCACCGAATCCGACCGCATAAGACGGAATATTGTAGTCGCCGGTATAATCGTCGAAATCGCCGCTCTGGCCGTTGATCGAGTCGAAGCCGCGCATCGGATTCACATAGATCACGCCCGTACGCATGGAGAACTGTCCTGACTCATACAGGATGTCCGTGTCGGCCGTACCGCGCTGAAAGCCGCCGGCCATCGCCGTCGTCGTCAGTGCGACGCTCGCGATCGATGCGCAGGCAATCAGGTCTCGGAAATTCGTCATGGCCCCCCCGTTTCAAGCTCCCGTATCCAAAGAGCTTATGCCCAGGGAGTTGACGCAAACGTAAACGAGAAATTTGAGCGACGGAACGGCCCTGATGAGACCTGGGCGCAACTTGCGGCAGTCGCGCAACAGGATAACGGAAGGTCATTCATGACTTTAGAAATCGTCGTGGACGCGTTGGATTTCCTGCAAATTCCGCTGATCCACGGCAGACTCGATTCGACATGACGCGACGCGCACCATCGACTCGGTCCGCAGGCGGCAAGATTTCAGACCGAAAGCGTGCCAAAAATGTGACAAGGCTCGTGGCCCGGCTTCTGTCGACCGCGAAGGTGATTCGCCGTCATCGGGGGCAATGGAACTTCGCCGCGCAGCGGCTACCGCAGCCGCTCCAGTCCGGCGGCGAGCTTTTCGGCTTCGAGCCGATAGGCCTCGCGTTTCTCCCGCTCTTGCTCGACGACCTCTTCAGGCGCATTCGCCACGAATTTCTGGTTCGACAGCTTGCGATCGATCCGCTCGATTTCGGCCAATGCCTTGGCCTCGGCCTTCTCCAACCGGCTCCTCTCCGACGCTATGTCGATCATGCCAGCCAGCGGCAGGGCGAATGTGGCAGCGCCCACGATGATCTGAGCGGACTGGTCGGGTGCGGCATCGCTCGTCCCGATCGAGGCAAGCCGGGCCAGTCGTTTCAGCGCCATGCCGTGCCTGTCGAGCCGCGCGGAAGTCGCCGCGTCGGGCGCAACCGCCAACAGCGCCGCTTGCGCCCCCGGCGGCACGTTCATTTCGGCGCGAACCGAACGGATCTCGGACACCACGGCGATCAGCCAGTTGATGTCGTCGGCGGCGTTTGAATCGGCGAAATCGAGCGATGGCCAGGCCGCATGACACAGCAACGACGGCCGCGTCTCAGCCGTCGTCGCCCACAATTCCTCTGTCATGAACGGCATGAAGGGGTGCAACAGCGCGTAGATGCGATCGAGCACCGATCCCATGACGATCCGGGTTTCGTTCGCCGCCGCCTCATCGCTTCCGCCAAGGGTCGGCTTGGCGAGCTCCACGTACCAGTCGCAGAACAGGTTCCAGACGAAGCGATAGAGTGTCGCCGCCGCGTCGTTGAAGCGGTAGGCGCCGATCGCCGCTTCGGTCTCGGCGATGGTGCGGCCAAGTTCGGTGACGATCCAGCGGTTCAGCGGCAGCGTCAGCGGCGCCGGGTTGAGCGCGGCGCCGTGGAGCGCGCCGTTCATCTCCGCAAAACGAGTGGCGTTCCAGAGCTTGGTGCCGAAATTGCGGTAGCCGGCAATGCGCTGCGGATCGAGCTTAACGTCGCGGCCCTGGGCGGCCATGATCGCCAGCGTAAAGCGCAGCGCGTCGGCGCCGTATTCGTCGATCAGATCGAGCGGGTCGACGACGTTGCCCTTCGACTTCGACATCTTGGCGCCGGTCTTGTCGCGGACCAGCGCATGCACATAGACCGTGTGGAACGGCTCCTCGTCCATGAATTCCAGCCCCATCATCATCATCCGGGCGACCCAGAAGAAGATGATGTCGAAGCCGGTGACCAGCACGCTGGTCGGGTAGTAGGTGGCGAGCTCCGGCGTCTTGTCCGGCCAGCCCAGCGTCGAGAACGGCCACAGCGCCGACGAGAACCAGGTGTCGAGAACGTCCTCGTCGCGATGCAGGAAGCCGTCGCGGCGGGCCGGATCGGCCGCCATCGCCTTGGCTTCGTCATCGGAGATCGTGCCGTTCATGACGTAGTGGGCAAGCGCGGCGGCGACCGCTTCCTCCTCGCTCTTTTCAACGAAGATGTCGCCGTCCGGCCCGTACCACGCCGGGATCTGGTGGCCCCACCAGAGCTGGCGCGAGATGCACCAGGGCTGGATGTTCTCCATCCAGTCGAAATAGGTCTTTTCCCAGTTCTTCGGAACGAATTTGGTGCGGCCTTCGCGCACGCTGGCGATCGCCGGCTCGGCCAGAGTCTTGGCGTCGACATACCACTGGTCGGTCAGGAAGGGCTCGATCGGCACGCCGCCACGGTCGCCATGCGGCACCGTATGCGCGTGGTTCTCGACCCGGTCGAGATAGCCTCGCTCCTCCATCATCGCCACGATACTGTCCCGCGCGGCAAAACGGTCCTTGCCGTCGAGTTCGGCGATCGTGCGGTCGAGGTCGTCCGACGGCTCGACGCCATCGAGAAAGTCCGGATTCTCGGCCAGAATCACTGCCGCGGCGACTGTCAGGATATTGATCTGCGGCAGATCGTGACGCTTGCCGACCTCGAAATCGTTGAAGTCATGGGCCGGCGTCATCTTCACCGCGCCGGTGCCGGCCTCCGGGTCCGGATAGTCATCGGCGACGATGGGGAGACGGCGGCCGACCAGCGGCAGGATGACATGCTTGCCGACGAGGCCCTTGTAGCGCGGGTCGTCCGGGTGAACGGCGACGCCGGTATCGCCCAGCATGGTCTCGGGCCGCGTCGTCGCGACCACCAGATAGTCGCGCGTCTCGTGTCCCGCCGGCTCGCCGTCCGAGGGTTTCCAGGCGGTGCGATTGCCCTCGTCGTCCAGATTGTAGGGATGTTCGTAGGTAGCACCGTCCGCCAGCGGATAGCGGAAATGCCAGAGGTGGCCCGCCACCTCTTTCTGCTCGACCTCGAGATCCGAGATCGCCGTCAGCAGCTTCGGGTCCCAGTTGACCAGCCGCTTGTCCTTATAGATCAGCCCTTTGCGATAGAGCTCCACAAACACATGGAGAACCGCCTTCGACAGCCCCTCATCCATGGTGAAGCGCTCGCGCGACCAGTCACAGGACGCACCGAGCCGGCGCAGCTGGTCGAGGATCGTGCCGCCGGATTCGCCCTTCCATTGCCAAACCCGATCGATGAAGGCGTCGCGCCCCATGTCGCGGCGGCCCGGCTCTTTGCGTTCGGCCAATTGCCGCTCGACGACCATCTGCGTGGCGATGCCGGCGTGATCGAGGCCCGGTTGCCACAGGACGTTCTTACCGCGCATCCGCTCGAAGCGGATCAGGATGTCCTGCAGCGTATCGTTGAGGGCATGCCCCATATGGAGCGAGCCGGTCACGTTCGGCGGCGGTATCACGATCGAATAGGCTTCGGCGCCTTCGGCCGCTCCCGCCCCGGCTCGAAAGGCGTCGGCCTTCTCCCAGCGTTCGGCAATGCGCGGCTCGATCGCCGCGGCGTCGTAGGTCTTTTCGATCATGACATGTCCGGTGGCCCCGGCACGGGGCATTGCCCGAAGGCGTTGAAGCGTGCCTTCCGGTTACAGCCTCGCTTTCGCGGCTGTCAACGAAGAGCGGCTCGCGACAGCCGCCCGGAGCCGCAAAACAACCTTCGTCGATGCGATCAGCGGCGGCCGCCGCGCGCGACCCGCTCGATTTCCTCGCGGACCAGCCTCTCGACCAGACTCGGCAGATTGTCGTCCAGCCACTCCTGCAGCATCGGCCGCAGGATTTCGCCGACCGTCTCGTCGATGGAATCCAAATGTTCCTCGCGAATGACGCGCGCGAGATTGTCGAAAGACGCGGCGACGCGGCTGCTCGTCTCCTGTGAGATCAATTCGTGGATCGGGGCGCTGGCCGCGCTTTCATGAACGCCCGGACCGCTCGCCGGAGCCGCATCTTTAGAACCTGCCGGTTGGTCGTCTTCGGCCCCCTCCATGGTGGCTACGGCGGCCGGCGACAGCGCGGCCTCAGCCTCGACCGCATCCGGCTGGCTTTCCATCTGCGACTCGGACGCGATCTGGGTGGCGTTCTCGATCAGTTCGGACGCGAATTCCTCCTCGTCGAATTCGCCCACCGCGTCTTCGTCATCGCCCGCGACAACCGTCTGGTCGCCATCCGGCAGCAGGTCCACGGTCTCGTCCTCGGCGCCATCCGCGTCGATCGCGTTTGACAGCGCGCCGAGAAGATCGTCATCGCCCTCTGCGATCGGCTCCGAAGCCTCGGACGGGACGGCGCCGGCGCGCACCGCCTCGATACGGCGCTCGGATACGGACGCCAACGAGACTGCGCGCAGTCGCGCGGTCGACAGCGACGAATCCTCGCCGGAATCAAGGAGATTGTCCTCACCCTCAGCCGCCTGCCGATCCGGCAAGCTGCCCACCTCGGCAAGAGGATCGACCTCCAGGCCCAGGGTCTGCCGTTCGTCGTTTGCGTCGCCGGGCTGCTCGGCAAACATGGAATCCGCCGGCCTGACAGGTGGCACGATCCCCAGTCGGGGGCGCCCCGGCGCAGTTGCGCCATCGGCAGCGGGTTTCGCGGAACCGGCCCTCGGCAGCTCGGCCGTCACGTCTCCAGCCGCACCCGAACCGACAGACGCATCTTCGTAGTGGGACGGCGTTTCGGCTCTCCAGACCACCGCGTCGGCCGCCAGTTCCGCGGCATTGCCGGCGGTGTTTGCCGGCTCGCCGTGCAAAGGCTCGAGGTCGGGCGCTTTTGTCGCGATGACGGTCTCGTCGCCGCTCTCGATGATTCGCCTGATCGAGGCCAGGATTTCGTCCATCGACGGCTCACGGGCCGAAAGGGCATTACTCATGGGACGCTCCCGCAAATTCCGCGACAAGGGCCGACCCTATCGATCGAATCATGCGCGAAGCCTAAATGGAAAGAGCGCTGGCGTGAATCCCCCAAGCTCTTTGGCGGAAACTATCACCAGCTTCTTGGCCGAGGCTGTTGTGACGGCCGCCTCGTCCGCGACCCTCAAGCGGGGCGCTTAGCGCCCGTCCGGCGTCCTCAGACCATACCATTTGTCGTGGACCTGCTCGTAATGCTCTTCCGGCTTGTAGGTCTTGCCGGCCAACCCGAGCCGCTCGGCCGAGAGCCGGCCGGAGGCCGAGACCACGGCATAGCCGGCCACCACCTCGTCGCGTTGCGAGCCGACGAGCAGGATCTGCGCCGAGATCACCTCGGCTTGAGCATCCAGCACGTCGAGCGTGGTCCGCTGGCCGACATTGCGCTCCTCGATAACACCATCAAGTGCCAGGCGAGCGGCACGCGCCTGCGCCTGAAAGCCGGCAATGTTGGCACGCGCGGCCTGCAATTGCGCCCAGGCACTGGCCACCGCGGTCCTCACCTGATCGCGTGTTCCGTCGACCTCGATCCGGCGCTGGCCGAGCACTTCCTTTGACTGCCGCACCTGCGAACTCGCACGACCGCCCTGGTAGATCGGTATCGTCAACTGCGCGCCCACCGTCGCCGACACCTGGTTCTGCGTGTTGACGTTCGGCCGGCCGAGCGACGTATTGACGCCGGGTAGGTTGCCGCCACGGGTTTCGCTCAGCGCATAGGTATCGTCGACACGACCGGTCAGGCTCAGTGTCGGCAGCAGCGCGCCTTCGGCCGACTTGACCTGGAAGGCCGCCGCGTCGACGGCGGCGAGCGTTGCCAGAATGGCCGGGTGCTCGCGCTGGGAAATGGCGACGGCCGAATCGAGCGACTTCGGAATGTGACCTGCCGGGGTTCTGCCGGGCTTGAGATTCGTCGGCGGATTGCCCACCACATCGAAATAGGTCGCCTCGCTGGAGGCCACCTGCGCCAGAGCGCTGTTGAGCAGCGCCGTCGCAAGGGCCTGCTGGGATTCGGCCTGCGCCACGTCGGTCCGCGTTCCCTCGCCCACCTCGAAGCGCGCCCGCGACGCCCGCACCTGCTCCTGCAGGAAGCCAAGATTCTGCCGGCGCAGCGCGGCGATCTGCCGATCGCGCAGCACGTCCATATAGGCGGTGGCCGCGTCGAACAGGGTGTTCTGCTCGGTGTTGGCGAGGTTTTCCCGCGAGGCGCGGACCTGTGCCTGCGCGGCGGAGACATTATTGGGCGTCTGAAATCCGTCGAACAGCGTCTGGTTGAGCTGGATGCCGAAACCGATCGACTCCGTCCGTGCGGTCTGGGATGAGATATCGTCGCCGAAGGTCGTCCGGCTCCGGGTCGCGTTGGCTGAACCTATCCCGCTGACGAACGGCCGGAGCCCAGCCCGCGCCTGTGGAACATTCTCGTCGGTGGCACGCAATTGCGCCCGCGCCGAATTCAGACCCTGGCTGTTGGCATAGGCCTTGGCCAATGCCCCGGTGAGGGTCTCGGCCATGGCGGGGACTGACAAGAACGTACCGGCAACAAAAGCGGCGGCAATCCAGATTTTACTACGCAACCCGATGACTCCAAACCACGGATAAGGCCGGCAAAGCATGCCTATGCCAGGCACCGCGCAGGCGTCTGGCGTAAGCGATTTCCATACCGATGGTATTTGATCAGTATTGTAATGGTCCGATCAAGTGCGGGCCTCGATTTCCGACGGCTTTATCGTGTGACGAAACATATCTGCCACGACGTTGCGCTCAGAAGACGAACTCTCTCGCCTTGTCGAATCCGGGCAGCGGCTTCACGCTGCAGTTGAAGCCGAAGCGGTCCGAGACGATGCCGTTCTCGTCCTTGAAATAGAGCTTGGCGGAGGCCGCGTTGCCAACGCCTTCAACGACAACCAAACGTCCCCCTTCACGCAACTGCTCGAAGAAGGTGGCCGGCAAGCGGCCGACGGCGCCCTCGAAGAAGATGACGTCGTACGGAGCCTCGGACGGGTAGCCTTCCTCCAGCTTTCCCTCGACCACGACGCAGGTGACGTAATCGAGACGCGCCAAATTGTCGCTGGCAAGCGCGGCGAGGTCGGCATCCTCTTCCAGGGCCACCACCGAACCTGCGAGATGCGACAGGACCGCCGAGGAGTAGCCGGAACCACACCCGACATCGAGGACGACGTCGTCGGGCGTGACTGCGGCGAGTTGCAGGAGTTTGGCGAAGGGCGACGCTTCCATGACGTATCGGCCGTTGCCGATCGGCAGATCCTCATCGATATAGGCCAGCGGCTTGCGCGAGGCGGGAACGAACTCTTCCCGCGGCACCTGCAGAAACGCCCTCAGAATGTCGTGACGGGTGACGTCCGTGGTGCGGATCTGGTTGTCCACCATCTTCGTGCGGGCGGTCTCGAAATCCATGGCCGAAATCCTCGTGTCTCGCCGCATCGTCGGCTTGCGGCCGCCCCGTTTCCATAGTCGCGGCTCTTGCCGCGCGCAAGGCGGACCCGAGGGTTGACCGCTGCGGCACAAATCGACCCCGGATCAATTTGCCCGGCGCTCTGTTGGACCAACACGCCGCCCGGCCCGAGCGGATTCATAACCTCACCGCTCCGTGATGCTGTGCTTGCGACGCCGCGGGAAGACGACCGGTCCAAAATCTCGTCTATGCAGTGGCCTATGGAGGCCCGCGAACGGAAACGGCGTCGGATCCGAAAATCCGACGCCGCTCGCCATCATTCAATCGCCGTAACCGGTTTTCACTGCGGACCCGATGCCTCCTCGCAAGATCCCCCTTGCGGCGATCCCCTTGAATCAGTACGTACGGCGCCGGTGAGGCCTCGTGGCGGAGTGGTTACGCAGAGGACTGCAAATCCTTGTACGGGGGTTCGATTCCCTCCGAGGCCTCCATTCCTATCCCTGGTATATAATCGCTTCCCTATCGGCTTTGGCCGACGCGCGCCGGCGACAACCGATGATGTGTCCTATTCGGAGGGAAAGAAGCGAGGACCGACAATGCGAATGCCGCTGGCGGTCCGGCGGATTTCCTGCTGCGGTTGCGCCTGCAGCGGTTGCGCCGCCTGGGTGATGTCGGGCCGCGGCATCGGAACCGGGATCGAAGCCGTCTCGCCACGCTGTCTCGGTGCGATGTCGAGCGACGCCATTTCGACCGGCGCCTCGAACTGGGCCGAGCCAACGACATCCTGAGCATAAGCGGGGAGGCTCAGCGAGCCGAAGGTCAGGGCCAGGATCGTCATTCCGGTCTTCGTAAGCATGTGCGCCACCTGCAATGTGTTTTCTTTTGGGCACAAGGCTCGGCGCGACATTCTGGTTCCCTGGACCTCACAATTATCGTGAATCAAACGGCAACGCGGAGCATCTGTTCGCCTCCGCTCTCCCGGGAACGGTGCTCGGATACGGGCCTCCGGGACAAGTTTCGCCGCGCCTCCCGGAGGCGCATCGCGACGGGTGCCCTATGACGGCTCGCTTGAGGATGGCGCCCGCACCGGCTTGCCGGCAGCGCCGTTTCCGTCACGGGCCGAGCGGGCGCGTCCCCACTTCACCGTTGTCCGCCGGCGCCAGCGGCGCACGAAGATCAAATCGACCGACAGGACGAGAAGACCTAACGGTATCATCCAGAAGCCGAGAATCGGCAGGAAACCCAGAAGGCCGCCGACGACCAGACTGCTTCCCAGCGCGATCCGCCATCCGCGGTTCGCCGGAAGCGGAAGCCTGCGACCGAATATCTCGATCCCTCGACCCGTCGGCTTGCGCGCGTCCTCGCTTTCGTCGTGCCCCGCTTCTTGATCACTCATCCTGCCGCCATGGTTTACCGATAGCCATCGTCCCGGACCTTGAAATGGGAGCGCGGTCGGTCCGAACAAAGGCTTTTTCGCCATTCGCACCGGGATCGGGGATTTTTCCTCAAGTCGCGGCTTGGCAAGAGTGTCATCGTTTTGCTATAGGCACGCCAACGCGCCTGACGCGTCATTCCCCGATAGCTCAGTTGGTAGAGCGTTCGACTGTTAATCGAATTGTCGCAGGTTCGAGCCCTGCTCGGGGAGCCAGTTTTCAAGAAGGTCGCCGGTGTCACGCCGGCGGCCTTCTTTTTTCGGCACCGTATGATCTGCCAGGCCCCTTGCGATTTCGTCGCACCGCCTCGCCGCAAGGCTATGCTGCGCCAGCTATCGGCCCTCGGCAACGAAGGGACGCCTGCATGAACGACAGCACGGCAAAAACCCCCAGAGATCCGATCGTCGTCTGGTTGCGCGACGATTTGCGCCTCGACGACAATCCGGCGCTCGCCGCGGCAGCCGACACAGGTCGGCCCGTGGTGCCGCTTTACGTGCTCGACGAGACATCGGACGGCATCCGCGCGCTCGGTGGCGCTCACCAATGGTGGCTGCATCACAGCCTCGACGCCTTCGCCTGCGGCCTGCGCCGCAAGGGCTCCCGCCTGACGCTCCGGCGCGGCGCGGCAAAGCGGGAGATCCTCGAGATCATCGCAGCCGTCGGCGCCACGGCGCTTTATTTCAACCGACGCTACGATCCGGCCGGCCGCGCCGCCGACGACATGATCGCGGAGGCTTTGGGCGAAGCTTTCGACGTCCGACGCTTCACCGCCAACATCCTGCACGAGCCGGAACAGGTCCAGACGACCACCGGCGGCTATTACAAGGTCTATACGCCATTCTGGAAGAAGCTTTCCGCAACCGAACCACGCGATCCGATCGACGCGCCGGCCGGTTTCGAGCAGCCGGACGACTTTCCGAAATCCGACGATCTCGCCGACTGGGCGCTTCTGCCGACAAAGCCCGACTGGTCGGGGGGCATCGCGAACGCTTGGGCGCCGGGCGAGAGAGCCGCGCTGGAACGCCTGGAGACGTTCTGCGACGACGATCTCGCCGGCTATGATAGCGCCCGCGACAATCCCTCCGCGGATCGCACATCCGGTCTGTCGCCACATCTGCGCTGGGGGGAGATATCCCCCTACCGGATCTGGCACACGGCTCAGACCTATGCGTCACGCCGCAAATCGATCCCGGACGATGCGATCCGCACGTTCAAGAAGGAGTTGGTCTGGCGCGACTTCAATGCCCACCTGCTCCATCACGGCGAAAACCTCGCCACGACGAACATCAACAAGCGCTTCGATGCGTTCCCATGGCGGCACTCACAAGCCGATCTTCGGGCGTGGCAACGGGGCCTGTCAGGCTACCCCATCGTCGATGCCGGTATGCGTCAGCTCTGGCAGACGGGCTGGATGCACAATCGGGTGCGGATGATCGTCGGCTCGTTTCTGACCAAGGACCTCTTGATCGACTGGCGCGACGGCGAGCGCTGGTTCTGGGATACGCTGGTCGACGGGGATGCGGCCTCAAACCCCGCGCAATGGCAGTGGGTGGCCGGCTCCGGCGCCGACGCACAGCCGTTCTTCCGCGTTTTCAATCCCGTCACGCAGAGCGAGAAGTTCGATCCCGACGGCACCTATATCCGCCGGTTCGTGCCGGAACTCGCCAAACTGCCGGACAAGGCGATCCACGCGCCTTGGAGCGCGACTGCCGAGACACTGGCAAAGGCCGGAATAAAACTCGGCGAAACCTATCCCAAGCCGATTGTCGACCACAAGGCGGCGCGCGAACGCGCCCTGGCGGCCTATGGCGAGGTAAAGGGGTAAAGCGCGGCCCGCGGACCTAGCGTCGCGTCTGCGCCGCTCACTCCTTGTGCTGCGGAACGCGATGAAAGATCAGGTCGTATCCGCACAGCAGCGTGGTGATCAAAAGGACCAGACCGAGATCCAGGCTCGGAACGTACAGGAACAGGATCAGCAGAAAGCCGCACAAAACCGCGTAGGCGATAACCGACAGGATACGCTCTAGTGTCATCCGAGTTCCTCCCCGTTCGATAAATGGGTCTCCAACCAACGGGCGGTACGCAGCAGTCGCCCGTCCTCCCCCCGGCGACCGACGAGTTGGACACCCATCGGGCTGCCGTCGGCGGCCTGCAAAAGCGGCAGGCTCACACTCGGCACGCCGAGGAAGGTCCACAGCGTATTGAAGAGCGTTTCGCCTTCCATGGTCGTTCCCCTGCCGACCGGCCCGATCGCGGCCAGCGTGATGATCGCGTCGCAGCGTGACAAGACCGCCTCCAGCCCCGCATAGAGAACCGAGCGCCAGTCGTGCGCCGACAAATAGTCGCGGGCGGAAATGGCTTCTCCGCGATCGAGCGCGTGTGTCAGCGCCTCCGAGAGTCCTTCAGGGTGGCGCTCCCGAACCCCGAATAGGCATTTTGCCGTTTCCGCCAGTGCGACGCGCTCAGCGAAAATGGCACTGTCGGCGAAGATGTCCGGCAGTTCCGCCTCAAAGCAACTCTCTCCCAGCACGCTTACCAGTTCGCCGAACGCCGCCTGCATATCGTCATCGGCCCGATCCCACCACGGGGTCCGGACGAAGGCAAGGGTCGGCCGAACCGGGGGGGTCGAACAAGCGTGATCGAGCAGCCGCGGATGCGGCGCTGCCGGTCCACTCGCCCGGTCGGCCGCGTCATGCCCGAACAAGACCTCCGCGAGCAGCGCCACGCCGGTCACCGTAGGCGCGAAGACCCCGGGCGCGTCAATGCTCGGCGCCAGATCGAGAACACCTCTGCGCGAGATCGACCCGAAGCTCGGCGTGAAACCGGTAACGCCGCCATAGGCGGCCGAACGGACCACCGCGCCGTCGCTGCCCATTCCAACAGCAAGCGGGACCATTCCTTCCGCCACCGCGATGGCCGCTCCCTCCGTGAAGCCGCCGGCGCCTTTGTCATTTTCGCGGCGGGACCCGCGCGGGGTTCCAATGCCCAGTTCCCCGGTTGCGGTCTTACCGGCGATCAGGGCACCGGCGGCGCGCAGCCGCTCGGCAATGGCGGAGTCGTGCTCCGGTACATGGCCCTTGTAGGGTGCAAAGCCTGCTTCAGTGGGAATCCGGGCCGTATCGATGGTATCGTCGATCGCGACCGGCAGGCCGTGAAGCGGCCCCAACGAACCACCCCGCCCACGATAGGCGTCGATTCCCGCCGCCTGACGTCGTGCGAAATCGGCGTCGAACCAGGCAAATGCCGAAACCTCGTCGTTACGGGCCTCCACACGGGCGATCGTCGCCTCGGCGACTTCGACGGCCCGCGTCGCACCGCTGGCCAACCTGCCGCGCAACACCGATATCGGCAAGTTCAACGCGCTCCGATCACCGGCCATAGAAGGCTTGCGGCAGGTAGTAGACCGTCTGCGGGAAGATGTAGATCATCGCCATCGCGATGAAGACCATCAGCAGGAATGGCATAATGCCCGCAAAGATATCGGTCAGCTTCACCTCCGGCGGCGCGATGCCCTTCAGATAATAGGCCGACATCGCCATTGGCGGCGTCAGGAACGACGTCTGCAGGTTGAGCGCGACGAGAATGCCGAAGAACAGCGGATCGATATCGAAAATGGCCAGCAGCGGCAGGAAGATCGGCACGAAGATGATGATGATTTCCGACCATTCCAACGGCCAGCCAAGCAGGAAGATGATCAGCTGTGCCAGTAGCAGGAACTGCAGCGGCGTGATGTCGAGGCCTTCGACGAAGTTGGAAATCAACTGCTCACCGCCGAGATACGAAAACACCGACGAGAAAATGTAGGAGCCAACGAAAAGCCAGCAGACCATCGCCGTCGTCCGAACGGTCAGATAGACCGACTCGCGCAAGCGCTGGAACGTCAGTGCGCGATAGCCAAGCGCCAGGAGCATACCGCCCAAAGCTCCGATGGCCGCTGCTTCCGTCGGAGTGGCCAGGCCGAGCAGGATCGAGCCGAGCACTGCAAAAATCAAAAAAGCGAGCGGCAGGAAGGACGTCAGGATCATCACCGTCATACGCACGAACGGGACGTCGGGAACCTCGTCGGAGGTTGGACGTGGCGCGACGGAGGGCTGGAGGATCGATCGTCCGACGACATAGACCAGATAAAGGCTGACCAGCATCAGGCCGGGCAACAAGGCGCCCGCATAAAGCCGAACGATCGAAACGCCGGACGCCGCCGCATAGACGATCAGCATGATCGACGGCGGAATCAGGATCCCGAGCGTGCCACCGGCACAGATGATTCCGGCCGCGAATGATTTATCGTAGCGCGCATTCAGCATTGCGGGCAGAGCGAGCAAGCCCATCAGTGTCACGACCGCCCCAACGATGCCTGTCGCGGTCGCGAACAGAGCGCAGGTAATCAGTGCCGCGACCCCCATCGAACCAGGTACGTTTTTTGAAGCGATGTTGAGGGTGGTGAACAGACGGTCGACGATATTCGCCCGCTCGACGATGTAACCCATGAACAGGAACAACGGGACCGCCGTCAGCACCTCATTCGACATCACCGTGTAGGTCTGGTTGATGAACAAGTCGAAGACGTTGTTACTGAAAAAGCCGTCGACCCAGAGCGAAAAACTGTCCCAGTTGCTCGCCGTCTCATCGAGGCGATTGTAGCCGCGCCACATGCGTATATCGTCGAAATAGGCATAATAGCCGAAACCGATGCCCATCGCCATCAGCGTGAATGCGATCGGAAAGCCGAGGAAGACGAGAAAAATAAACAACCCCAGCATGGTCAGGGCGAGTTGGGGATCCGTCATGGGTGGGCGTCGCTTTCGGCTTTGGTTGCCTTGTTGAGAATGGCGTCCTCGGTTTCCTCCACGTCCTCGTCCGCGCGCAGCCAGGTACCGGTGCGAATGCATTGAACGCACCGGAACATCTCGGCGATGCCCTGAATGAAGAGCAGGATACCTGCGGCAACGATCACGGTCTTGAACTGAAAGATCGGGATGCCGGCCGGGCTATTGACGCTGACCTCACCGTATTGCCAGGAGCGAGCCGCGTATTTCCATCCGGCGAAGATCAGCGCCGTCACACCCGGAAAAAAGAAGAAGACGTAGAGCACGAGGTCGACCGTCGCCTGCGTTCGCGGTTTCCACAGCCGATAAAGGAAATCGCCGCGGACGTGGCCGCCGCGCGAGAGGGTGTAGGCCCCACCCATCATGAAGAGTGTGCCGTACATGATGAAGGAGACGTCCAGCGCCCATGCCGTCGGATTGCCTAGCACGTAGCGGACGAAGACCTCGTAGCTCGTGCCGAACGTCATCAGAATGATCAGCCAGGCGAAGGCCTTGCCGAAGGCCGCCGATAGAGAATCGGCAAAACGAATGAAAGCGACCATGACTTCCCGATCCTAGTGCAGAAAGGCTGCCCGGCGGAAATGGCCGCCGGGCATTAGATTGTTCTGCGTCGGATAATCAGCTCGGCAGTTTGCCGGGGAAGAAATGCTCGTAGGCCAGGCGGTAGTCCGGCGAATTCAGGAGCTCGTAATAGGTCACCCGCTCGACCCAGGCGCGCTGACTGTCGAGCACCTTCTTGATGAAGGGATCGCTCTCCAGATCAACGATCATGGTGCTCCAGGCCTCCAGCTCCGCCTGCAGGATTTCCTGCGGCGTCTGGCGCACGGTCACACCATTCTCGTCCTGCAGCTTCTGTAGATCGGAGGAATAATTGTCGAGCGCATAAGCCGTGTTGGCCGTCGATGCCGCCTCGACGCTATATTCCATGATCGCCCGCAGATCGTCGTCGAGATCGTCCATGAAGTCCTTGTTGAAGAGGAATTCGAAGGCCTCACTCGCCTGATGGTAGGAACCGAGATAGTAGTTCTTGGCCACGTCCTGCGCGCCGAAACGCATATCGGACGACGGGTTGTTGAACTCGAACGCGTCGATCACGCCGCGCTCCATAGCCGGCACGATCTCGCCGCCCGGAAGCTGCGCCACGCTCATTCCCATGGACTGCATCAGGTCCGCCGCAAGGCCGACGGTCCGATATTTGAAGCCCTTGATATCGGCGACGCTGTTGACCGGCTCCTTGAACCAGCCGAACGGCTGCGCCGGCATCGGGAAGCCGAGCAGGCCGACCACGTTGAGGCCCATCGTGTCCTGGGTCAGTTCGCGATAAAGCTCGCGACCGCCACCCTGATAGAACCAGGACATCATGGTGGTCGGATTACCGCCGAACACCGGGCCGGTGCCGAACAGCGAAGCCGCCTTGTTCTTGCCGTACCAGTAGGCGGACACCGAATGAGCCGCGTCCAGCACGCCGTCATTGACCGCGTCCATGACCTGGAAGGCCGCGACGACGGCGCCGGCCGGCAGAAGGTCGATCTTGATCCGGCCGCCGGACATCGCCTCCACCCGGTCGACATACTGCTTGGCCATGTCCATCCAGATGTCGGATGCCGGCCAGGACGTCTGCATCTTCACGACGAGCGGCGACTGGGCCAGCACGGCCGGTGTCGCGAGCGCGGTCGCTGCGGCTGCCGCTCCACCGCCGATGACGCTCTTCTTCAGAAACGAGCGGCGGTTGACGGCCTTGGATTGAATGTCTGTCACGTAATTCCTCCCTTAAAATTCGCGCCCGGTCTTGCGGAACCTGGTTCACACACAAGCCGATGCATTGTGGCGAACCGATCCCTCCCGGCGGCCTCGGCTACTATCATGGACACCCGCCTGGTTGGCAAGGAGCGACGGGGCGATCCGAATACGACTAAAGCCTAATGTCGCCGGCTTCGTCGACCGTATTTCAGGAGACGGTCGGGATTCGCCGTGCGGCCGAGACCGGGTGGCTCCGACCGCCTCCGATCCCGTCAGACCGCTCCGATCGCGCCCGCTGGACATGCCTGCCGCCCGATGTGATGATCTCGCGAGGCGTGTCACGCGAGACGCACGGCATCCTTGCCTCCCCCGCCCGGCGGCCATAGGTTCGCTCGAACCCTGTCCCACGCGCTTTTCGAGTCCTTCGCCTCATGTCCCGATACAATTCCGTTCTCGATGCCATCGGCAACACGCCGCTGATCCGGCTTCACAAGGCATCCGAGACGACCGGATGCGAAATCTACGGCAAGGCGGAATTTCTGAACCCCGGACAGTCGGTCAAGGACCGCGCCGGCCTGTTCATCGTCCGCGACGCCGAGGAAAAAGGCCTGTTGAAGCCCGGCGGCATCATCGTCGAGGGCACGGCGGGCAACACCGGCATCGGCCTTTCGCTGGTTGCCGACGCGCTCGGATATCACACCGTGATCGTCATTCCCGAAACCCAGAGCGAGGAAAAGAAGGACGCGCTGCGCCTGATGGGCGCCGAGTTGGTCGAGGTGCCGGCGGTTCCCTACAAGAATCCGAACAACTACGTGAAACTGTCGGGCCGCCTCGCCGAGCAGCTGGCGAAAAGTCATCCGGCCGGCGCGATCTGGGCGAACCAGTTCGACAATGTCGCCAACCGCGAAGGCCATGTGGTGACCACCGCCGAGGAGATCTGGCACCAGACGGCCGGCGAGGTCGATGGCTTCGTCTGTGCGGTCGGCACCGGCGGCACGCTGGCCGGTGTCGCCAAGGGGCTCAAGCGTCGCTCGGGACAGATCAAGACCGCCATCGCCGACCCGATGGGCGCCGCGCTCTACAATTGGTACGCCCATGGCGAGTTGAAGTCGGAAGGCTCCTCGATCACCGAGGGCATCGGCCAGGGCCGCGTCACCGCCAATCTGGAAGGCTACACGCCGGATTTCGCCTTTCAGGTCCCCGATGACGAGGCTCTGAGGATCGTCTTCGATCTGGTGATGCAGGAAGGATTGTGCCTCGGCGGCTCGTCCGGAATCAACATCGCCGGCGCCATTCGCATGGCCAGGGAGATGGGTCCCGGCCACACCATCGTGACCATCCTGTGCGACTACGGCAATCGGTATCAGTCGAAGATGTTCAACCCGGACTTCCTGCGCTCCAAGGACCTGCCGGTGCCCGAATGGATCGAGAAGACGCCCACCTTCGACATTCCGTTCGAGCCGGTCGGATGAGCGCGGCGACCGAGCGCGTCTATCAGGACGACGCCTATCTTTCGACCATGGAAGCGTCGCTGACACGCATCGAGGGCGAGCGCGGCCTGGTTTTTGAGCGAACCAATTTCTTCGCGGCCGGCGGCGGCCAGCCCGGCGATACCGGCTTCGTGGAGACCGCGGACGGGCATCAGATCAAGATCGTCGACACGGTGTATGCATCGGACAAGGCAACGGTGGTGATGCTCGCCGAGGAGGGCGCGACCCTCCCCACGGCCGGCGAGACCCTGGTGCTGCATGTCGACTGGAAGCGGCGCTACAAGCTGATGCGGATGCACACCGCCTGCCATCTTCTCACTGTCGTCTGCCCGTTTCCGATCACCGGCGCCGCCGTGGGCGAGGAGGAAAGCCGCATCGATTTCGACATCCCCGACGCCTCCGCCGACAAGGCCGGCGTCACTGCGCAATTGATGGACCTGGTTGCCGCGAACCATCCGGTCTTCACCCGTTGGATCACCGAGGCCGAACTCGATGCCAATCCCGGACTGGTGAAATCCGCCAACGTCAAGCCGCCGCGCGGTTCGGGCCGGATCCGATTGGTGTGCATCGGCGATGAAGGGATGCTCGATACCCAACCCTGTGGCGGAACCCATGTGCAGGAAACCGGCGAGGTCGGCGAGATCCACATCGGCAAGATCGAAAAGAAGGGCAAGTTGAACCGCCGCTTTCGCATTCGCTTCGGCCCTCTGCCCGGCTGACCCTCTCGCCTAGCCCGCGGCCTTGCCGGTGCGCGCGTCACTGGACTATCCTTACTGGCCGCCTACCTTATCGTCGCGGCCCGCCCTGCCCCGAGGCCTCCCATGAGCCAGAACCCGTTTCTCATCGCGCCTGCCGACCTTGCCGAGCATCTCGGCCAGCCGGGTCTGTCGATCATCGACGCCTCCTGGTACCTGCCGGCGCAGAACCGTCTCGGCCGGCCCGAGTTCGACGCCGCACACATTCCCGGCGCCGTCTTCTTCGATCAGGACGAAATCGTCGACCCCGATTCGAATTTACCGCACACGTTGCCCTCGCCGGAGGTCTTCGCCGCAGCAGTCAGTGATCTCGGCATTTCGGAGACCGATACGATCGTCGTCTATGATGGCGTCGGATTGTTCACCGCGCCGCGCGTCTGGTGGCTGCTGCGCACTTTCGGGGCGAAAGACGTGCGCGTCCTCGACGGCGGCTTTCCGGCCTGGCAAGAGGCGGGACTGCCGGTCGAGACCGGAACCGGGTCACCCGAAGCCGTCACCTTCGCCGTATCCTTCGATCGCAGCGCCATCGCCTCGCTCGACGAGGTCAAGGCCGCAGTGGTGGGCGGCCGCCCGCAGATCGCCGATGCCCGTCCCGCCACCCGTTTCGCCGGTGAGGCGCCGGAACCGCGCGCCGGGGTGCGCGCCGGTCACATGCCGGGCGCCTTCAACCTGCCGTTCATGGCGCTCTCCGAAAATGGCCGACTGAAATCGGACGCCGCCTTGCGGGCCGCCTTCGCCGAGGCCGGGCTCGATCCCGAGGCGCCGGTGGTCACCAGCTGCGGCTCGGGCGTGACCGCCGCCGTCATCAACCTGGCGCTGGAATCGCTCGGCAACCGCCAATCCGCACTTTACGACGGCTCCTGGACCGAGTGGGGCTCGGCCGCCGATACGCCGGTCGAAACCGGTCGCTGATACGATGCGCCTGCTGACGACACAGGTCACCAGCCTGGAACTACGCGAGCCTCGGCAAACCGACGTGCCGGAACCGCCCTGCGACGAACTGCTCGCCGTGACGCGCGTTCGCGACATCCGGCTTGACAGCTACCGGATGCTGTACCGCGCGCTCGGCGATGCCCATCACTGGACCTCGCGACTGCTGCCCGACGACCAGCTGAGCCGGGAAATCCACAACGAGACGACGCGCATCTTTGTGCTCTTATGCGACGAGATCGTCGCCGGCTGGTTCGAAATCGAGATGCGTCCCGCGCTCCGCGAAGCGCGGATCGTGCATTTCGGCATCCTGCCGGCGTTTCGCGGCCGCGGCTTTGCCGACTACCTGTTGAGCAAGGCGATCGCGGTCGGGTTCGCCGAGGGTGCCGGTCGTTTGACGCTGGAGACCAACACGCTCGACCATCCGGCGGCCCTGCCGCTCTATCGCAGGCATGGATTTCGTCCCTATGCGACGCGGCGGGTCCAGACGCCGGCGATCGAGGCGAAAACGCAGGCTGCGGAGAAGGAAACCACATGAGGTTCATCGGTTTCGACGAGGCCGATCCGCTGCTCGATTGGACGGCCGTCGCCGACGCGATCGCCGAGGGCCACCGTCTGCCCGAGGCCGAGATCGGCGACCTTTTGTTGTCGCAGTCAGGCCGCAGCCTGCTCAACCGCGGGGCTTGGATCGAAGGGCTCGGCATCGCGCTGAAATCCGTCACGATCTACCCACAGAACCAAAACAAGGCCCCGCCGCTTCCGTCGATCCAGGGTGGAATGCTCCTGTTCGACGACGCAACCGGCGCGCCGGTCGCCCTCATCGACGGCATCCTCGTCACCAAATGGAAGACGGCGGGGGACTCGGTTCTCGGCGCCCGGCTGCTGGCGCGCCCGAATTCGGGCCGGTTGCTGATTTGCGGCGCCGGCACCGTCGCCCATTCGCTGATCGATGCCTATTGCGAGATCTTTCCCGACCTTGAACAGATCACCGTCTGGAACCGCACCTGCGACAAAGCCGAGCGTCTCGCGACCGAATTCTCCGGCGCCCGCATCCCAGTCGCGACCGCCACCGATCTCGCGACGACCGTCGGAGAGGCAGACATCGTCTCGACCGCGACAATGGCCACGGAGCCGTTCCTCAAGGGCAAATGGCTGAAGCCGGGCACGCATGTCGACCTCATCGGCGCGTTCCGCCCCGACATGCGCGAGGCCGACGACGCTGTGCTGACGCGCTCGGAGCTGTTCGTCGATTCGCGCCGCACCACATTCGGCCATATCGGCGAGATTCAAATCCCGCTCGACGCCGGGACAATCACGCGCGAAACCGTCCGCGGCGACCTCGCTGATCTGTGCACCGGCAAGGCAGGTCGCAGCGGCCCTCACGCCATCACTGTCTTCAAGAATGGCGGCGGCGCGCATCTCGACCTGATGGTCGGTGCCCTCATCCGCCGTGTCGTCGAGGCCGCAGGCTGAGGCGCGAAGCGGATTCGCGACCAATGGTTTTCCGACGCCGACAGACGCGGTAGAGCAGGCTCATCTTCCGCCGCGAATGGACGGTTCTCGTGATTCTGCGCATCTCTCTCGCTCTCGGTTTCCTCCTGCTGCTGGCAGCAGCCGGCTTCTGGTTCCTTGCCCCGCGCGAACCGGTCGACACGACAGTTCATTTCAATCCGGCGGCGATCGGCCGAGACCCCGACGCCTACCTCCTGCGCAGCGAGGCGGACATTCCCAACCTGCGGCCTAATGCCCAGAAGGAGATTGTCTGGGCGTTCCCCGCCTCGCGCGCCAGGACGCCGCTCGCCATCATCTACGTCCATGGCTTCTCGGCGACGAAGGCCGAAACGCGCCCGCTCGCCGACGACGTCGCGGAAGCGCTACATGCCAACCTTTTCTACACGCGCCTGACTGGCCACGGCCGCGATCCGGCCGCGATGGAACAGACGCGGGTCAACGACTGGGTCAACGATCTCGCCGAGGCCATCGCCATCGGCCGAATGATCGGCAAACGCGTCGTCGTCATCGGGACATCGACCGGAGGCACGCTGGCGACGCTCGGCGCCACCGTTCCCGGCTTGATGGACGGCGTCGAAGGACTGGTTCTGGTTTCGCCGAATTTCGGCCTTCAGAACCGCCGCGCGTTCCTTCTGGATTTACCCTTTGCGCGAAAAATCCTGCCGCGGATCGACGGCGCCATGCAGGGCTTTACCCCGGTCAATCAGGCGCAATCCGAGAACTGGACGACACGTTACCCGGTCGGCGCGCTGGTGCCGGTGGCCGCGCTCATCCGCGCCACCCTGGCGGTAGACCTGTCGACCATCATGATCCCGGCGCTCGCGCTATTCTCGCCGCAGGACCGGATCGTCGATCCAACCGCTACCGCGGAGGTGATGGCGCGCTGGGGCAGCCCGACGAAGACCGTTCTGGTGCCGTCCAGCGGCGATCCGGAGAACCACGTCATTGCCGGCGAAATTCTGTCTCAGGGGACGACCGACGCCCTTGCCGACCAGATCACCGGTTGGATCAGATCGCTGCCATCACCTTGACCATGGCACCCGCGACGCGGGCCGCTTGGGTGCAGATGCACCGGGCGGAACGCCGGCTACACCCATAATTTAATTTATGTGATGGATAAATTTTCCGAATTTTACTTATCCCGCGCTGCCGTCCATCATCCTCGCATACTGGCTGGATAGGGTAGCGGAGCTTTGGCTCAGCTGGAGCCGAACCTCGGCTTTCCCTGCCAACCTCATGCGCCGCACAATTATTCGGATGAGCAGGCTGGAAGAAGCCGCGTTCTGGTGTTAGGTATACCAGATAAGGTGGTTGACACTCCAGACCGCAGCAAAGGAGCAGACTCAATGCCCCATAAGGTTCTCATACTCGGCGCTTCATATGGCTCATTGCTGGGCACGAAATTGGCGATGGCCGGCCATGACGTCACCCTGCTCTGCCGGGCTGCCACGGCGGCGCTGATCAATGAAGAGGGAACCGAAGTGCGCATTTGCCTCAAGGGCGAAGACACGCATCGGAGCGTGTTCTCCCGCAATTTGCCTGGACGAGTCGATGCGAGCACGCCGGACACGGTCGATCCCGCGGACTACAACCTTGTCTGTCTTGCCATGCAGGAGCCGCAATATGGAGATCCGGCCCTCAGGAATTTGCTGAACCGGACAGCCAAAGCGGCGGTCCCATGCATGTCGATCATGAACATGCCGCCCCTGCCCTACCTCAAGCGCCTGCCGGGGCTGGACTGTAGCAAGCTCGAGGACGCTTACACCGATGCCCGCATCTGGGACCCGTTCGACCCCGCGTTGATGACGCTGTGCTCGCCGGACCCGCAAGCCTTCCGCCCGCCCGAAGACAAGGCCAACGTCCTGCATGTCGGCCTTCCGACCAACTTCAAGGTTGCTCGGTTCGACAATCCCGATCATGACCGGCTCCTGACCGAGTTGGCGGCCGACATTGACGCCGTGCGGATCGACGGCCGCGAAGTTCCCGTCAAACTCCGCGTGCATGACTCGCTTTATGTTCCGCTTGCCAAATGGAGCATGCTGGCGACGGGAAACTATCGCTGCATCACTGCAGGGGACCCCATCTCCATCCGCGATGCGGTCCATGGCGACATCGATTTATCGCGAGAGATCTACGCCTTCGTCAACGAGATCGTCAGCCGTCTCGGGGCGTCGCCGGAGGATCCGGTGCCGTTCGAGAAATATGCCAAAGCCGCTGAAAATCTGTTGAAGCCATCTTCGGCGGCGCGGGCAATTGCCGACGGCGCGACGACCATCGAACGCGTGGACAAGTTGGTGCAGCGGATCGGACTGTCGCTCGGCATGGAGCACCCTGCCCTCAATGCGGCGGTCGACACGGTCGACCGGAAACTGGCGGCGAATTGCGTGAAGGCGGCCTGACATCGCTCCTGCAAGGTGACTCGGCGCCTTGCAGGACACCAGACCTGCCTGCGCGTCTAATGCAGCCGACCGATGATGCAGTTCATTTCGTCCTCAAGATCCGAGCCGCCGGTTGCGGTATCGCTTCGAGGATGCGCCTCGGCGTCCGCAACGACCCCTTCCAGAAGGTCAGAGATTTCATCCCGACATGATGACAAGCTGCGGTCCCACCACGCCCCGCTATCCGTCCCGATGAGACCGTATCGGTCGCCGGTCTTGGGATTGACGAACCGCACCTCATCGAGGCGCTCGCTACATTGCCGCAGGAATTCCAGGTTTTCCGCGGGGATATCGGCACCCTCCAGGTAGACCTCGCCGGGGCCCGACGCGCGAACATCTACTTTCTTGAACCGCTCGATGTTCAGCAGGCCTTCGACATCATAGACGTTCATCCGGCGGTTCCAGCCGCTGGCTATCGTTCGAGGGCGCTCGCCTTTCGGCACATCGTTGTCGAGGAATTCGTAGTGAACCTTCTTGTCCGACAACGCCCAGGAAAAGAACAGCGCCGGCATGCCGGTATAGGCCTCGATATTGTGGTGGAGAAGGTCGTCGACGGCCTTGTACCGTCCAGTCGTCAGCCCGCGTTTCCACGCCCGTTCCACGGTGAGCGGCGGCGGGGTGACCATAAAGAACATGAAGACGGTGTGGCCGAACCGGGTCAGCAGATTGCTGCCGCGATCCTGATTGTCGCCGGTTCTGAAACTGTCGAAGCGGAACCGGTCGATGAGAAGATGCGGCATCGTTCCCCGGTCGGCTTTCTCGGCCATGTAACGGTCGAGCTTTCGGTCGATGATCTCCAATTCGTGACCAGTGAGCATGGCGCCATATTTATAATCAGCGCCCAGCGAACCGTAGTCGAGGAGGTGTTTGCGCCAGTAGTCCGGACTGACGAGGGCGAAGTCCTCCCACGGCACACCGAGTTTCTTGGCCAGGGCGCGTTGATGTGGTCTGATCGTGCTCTTTCCGGCGGCCGAGGCCCCCTTCACGTTCATGACGAACGGCTTCGTCTGGGTCGGAAGATACCGATAGCCTTCGGCCTTCGACGCCATTTCGATAATCGGATCCAGCGCGGAGCCCAGTCGCGCGCTGCCATAGTCGTTGACGAAAAAATTGGCCGCCAGGTCGATGATCATCGTCTTGTCGAAAGGCAGTCGGCCATGGGTGCGGACAACGGCGCTGGTGACCGTGGCAAGGGCATTGGCGCAGGCCGCCTCGAACGGATCTTGCATCCCTGCCCAGCGGACGGTGGCGGCTTCGAGCGCGGTGTTTTGGTTGGGTGAGGGGTTGGGCGGCGGCGTCGTCTTTGGTCTGCTTCCCAGAATCCGTTCCAGCAACCCTTTTTTCGCGGGCGACGCCGGCCTATGCGAGGCGTCCCGCGCATCCAGTCGCTGCAATTCGGCGGTGATGAATTCGCGAGCCCGAATGGCAAGCCGCTCGTGCTCTGTCTTCAAATCGCCGAGCCGCGGCCTGACATGCGCGTCGTAGATCCGCGCGGTCATTCCGCGCATGTTGATGCCCAGTTCCTCGTATTCCGGCCCATCCGGTACCGATAGGTCCGCCGTTACCCGGATCAGCAGTTCGTGGACGATCAAGCGTTCGGCGCGAAAGGCAATCGTGTCCTTGGGGTCGAGCCCGCTGAAGTCGGCAAGTTCGCGAGCCTCGCTAAAGCCGGTCTCGACATTTTCCGGGCGGAACATGGTAGACAGCGGCAAAAGACGCTGGGGTATCGTCGAACTCAGCCCGGGGTTCCAGGGGCCGAATTCGCCCCCCGTGTTCCCCGGGCTGTTGGTGACCGACATCGATCAGGCAGGCTTCGACGTCGGACGCCGCGTCTTGTCCCAAATCAGCTTGAACAGCGGCAGGAAGATCAAGATCAAGGCAATGACCGTGATCGGCCCGGCGATCGGCCGCGTGAAGAAAATCGTCGGATCGCCCGAGGAGAACAGCAGCGATTGCCGCAAGGTCGGCTCGGCGATCGGCCCGAGGACGATCGCCAGCACCGCGGGCGCAAGGGGATAGTCGAGCTTGCGCAGGAAAAAGGCCCCGAAGCCAAAGACCAGCATGAGCCAGACATCGTGCATGTCCAAAGTCGCCGCGTAGCCGCCTACGATGGACAGCACAAAGATCATCGGCGCCAGAACCGTGAAAGGCATCCGCAACATCCAGATGAACAGCGGAATGAAGGCGATGTTGATGACCACGGCAAAGAAGTTGGACACATAGAACGAACCGATGAGACCCCAGACGAATTCCGGCTGGTCGGTAAACAGGCGCGGCCCCGGCGTCAGGCCCCAGATGACCATGCCGCCCAGAAGGATCGCGGTGGTCGGAGATCCGGGAATGCCGAGCGTCAGCATCGGCAGCATGGCGCCGGTCGAGGCGGAGTTGTTCGCCGCCTCCGGCGCGGCGACGCCCCCCGGATGGCCACGGCCGAATTCCTTCGGGTTGCGCGACAACATCTTGGTGACACCGTAGGACATCAGTGACCCAGGCGTTGCGCCGGCCGCCGGCAGAATGCCGACGAAGAAGCCGAGGAACGAGCCGATCCCCATGCCCTTCCAACCCCGTCGCATGCCCTCCTTGGTGTCATCGAGGGCACCACGGAACGACATCTTGGCCATGGTCGATGTGATTTTGCCGCGTGTGGAATCGATGGTCCACAACATCTCGCCGATACCGTAGACGCCAATAGCCAGCACCAGGAAGTTCACACCGTGAAGAAAGCCTGGAATGTCGAAGAAGACGAGGCGCGGGGCGCCGGAAATTTCGTCATAGCCCACAGCAGCGAATACCAGACCGATGCAGATGGAGAAGATCGTCTTCGGGATGTCGTCGCCACCCAGCCCGACGAAGGTGGCGAAAGCCAGCAGCATCAGTGCGAAGATTTCCGGCGGGCCGAAGCTCAATGCGACGGTCGCCAGCGGCGGTGCGAAGGCTGTGAACAAAACATTGGCCACTGTGCCACCGATGAAAGACGCGATCGCGGCTGTCACCAATGCTAGACTCGCTCGACCTTGCAGTGCCAAGGGACGACCATCGAAGGTCGTCGCCACCGCCGTCGAAGCCCCCGGAATGCCCAGCGTGATGGAGCTGATGGCGCCGCCATACATCGCTCCGTAATAGATCGCGGCGAGGAAGATAATGGCGGAGGCGGGCGGAACGAGAAAGGTGATGGGAAGCAGGATGGCGACGCCGTTGACCGATCCCAAGCCCGGCATCGCGCCGATGAATAGCCCAAGGGTCACGCCGATGATGATCAGCATCAGATTGACGGGCTGGATGGCCAGCCAGAAGCCGTCCCCGAGTAGTCCCAGAATTTCCATCATGACTGCCGCCTCCCCGCGGGCTCGATAATTGCCAGAGCCGTTTGCATCAGTAGATGATCGTGTTCAGCGCATTGAACACCGGCTCGAGAAACGCCATGCCCTTCGGCAAGGTGATGCGCATAAGCGCTTCGAAAAAGAAGAAGAAAGCGATCGGAATCGTCGTAGCGATCGTCATCGTCATCAGCCAACTATGTCGCCCGAGAAAGCGCAGATAGTAGATCAGGAAGACGAACATCGCGCCATACATCGACAGGATGCCGACCAGTGCGACGAAGCCGACGATGCCGCCCCCCACGAGCACGAGCATCTTCTGACCGTAAGGGTCCAGCAGCGGCTCGGTGGATTGCGAAGGGGGCGAAGTCCGCCTGTACCAATTAAATGCGATCAGGCCGGTACAGATCAACATGATGGCGGCCAACCAGAACGGCCAGAAGCCGCCGCCGGGACCCTCCCCCCGGATATAGCCGATCTCGAGTTCAGAACTCTTCCACATCAGATAGATGGAGAGAAGGGCCAGCACGCCCGCGGTTACGATTTCTGCGCGGCGCATGCCGGCCCTCCCTATATTGTCAGATCAACAGTCGAACCTGTTGGGTTTACTCACCCATTTCTGCCAGCAGTTCCTTGTGCCGCTCGACCTGCTGGGTCCAGTACTGCTTCTGCTCGTCCGCGTTCATCGGCAGCCCTTCCAGGCTTTCGGATTTCATGTACTCCTGCCATTCCTCCGAATCGTAGATCTTCTGGAACAGATCGCGATAGTACTCCGCCGCCTCGTCCGACATGCCGGGCGCGCCGACGACAGCCCGCTGGTTGTAGTAGCTGAAGTCCTTGCCGAGTTCCTTCACAGTCGGCACATCCGGTAGCGCCGGCAGACGCTCGTCCGAGAAGGCGACCAGGGGCACGACGTCGCCCGACTGGAAGAAGCCTCTGGCCTCGGCGGGATTGTTCACGCTTGCCAGGATCTGCTGGCCCGCGAGCTCCTTGGCAACCTCACCACCACCCTTATAGGGGATATACTTGATGTTCACATCGTAGTTCTTCTCCATCCAGGCGATGACCAGGGAATCTTCCTGTCCCTTACCGGTGCCGCCCATCACGTAATTGCCGTCCTCGGCCTTCACCTTCTCCACCCACTGCTCGAAACTCGTGATGCCCGAATCCTTGTGCACCCAGAGAACGAATGGATCGACGCCCATCATGGCAATCGGCGTAAAGGTGCTGATGTCGACGCCGAGATTTTCCTGGCGCAGCGGCGTCGTGAAGAACGAGTTCAGCGTCACCAGAATGGTGTGATCAGGATCGCTCGTACCCTTCAGGGCAATCAGCGCCTCGGCGCCAGAGCCGCCGCCCTTGTTGTTCGGCACCAGCGGACGGACCGTCAGGTTCTTCTTTTCAGCCACCGATTGGATGAAACGCGCGATCTGGTCCGCGCCACCGCCGGCACCGGCCATGATCACGAAATCGACCGGCTTGGTCGGCTCCCATGCATGGGCAACACTGGTGAACAGCGTCGAAGCCAATGCGGTCGCACCGACAACGCTCATGAGAACTCTTCTATTGATATTCATTTTATCTTCCTCCCGTTTCAATTTTACTTGTATTAACAAGTACCATACTCACATTCGCCGCTTAACACGGCTGTTCTTATTGTAGATCAGGCTCTAGGGACTTCGTCAATCGATGGCAATCGGCCCGGATTTTTCAAGCCGTGCTGAGCCTCCCCTAATGACCCAGAACCACCGGTATCGGTGTCGACTCGATGATCGTCTGCGTGTTGCCTCCGAACATGATCTCCTTCTCATGGCTGTCGCCATAGGCACCCATGACCATCAGGTCTGCCCCGAGCTTCCGGCAGCGCTCCAGCAACTCCTTGCCAACATTGTGGTGGGCCGAAAACCGCTCGATCTCGGCCGTGATCCCACGGTTCTTGAGATAGCTGACAAGATCTTCAGACGTTGTTCCGTACGCCTCCTCACCGCCGGTGAGGATCGTGACGGTGTTCGCGTCTTCCAAAAGACCGATATTCAGCGCGACCGCTCGCGCTGCCTCGGTCGAGCCGTTCCAGGCTACGACGATGTGCGTGCCGATCTGCACCGGCGGCGTATCGCTCGGCGGACACAAGAGAACGGGCCGACCCGTATGGAACAGCGCCGCCTTGAGGCTGTTGACGCCAAGCATCCCGGCTCGATCGGGCTGCGCCACCGCGATCAGATCGACCAGCCGGCCATGGCGCTTGATCACTTCGACCTGGCGTCCTTCTTCCTCCACCCAGGTCGCCGTCGCCGTTCCCGCGATCGGCTCCGCGGAGACCGTCAGATCGAATTTTTGAACCAGCATGTCGAATTCGCTTTTCAGGCTCTTTTCGACCTGGTCAGCTAATTCGATCGCCTGCTTTTGCAGCTGATCCTTGAGGAACGTTGGAACCGGGACCCCATAGGGCAGCAGGTCCTGTGGCCTCGGACGGCAATGGGTCACCACGACGTGTGATTTGAACCGTCTGGCCAAGGCGGAGGCATGGGCAAGGACGTTGTCGCCCTTGCCGTCGCCACGTACCGGAACGAGAATCTCGCGGATCACGGCAGCATATCCCTTCTAGAACAGGCCTTCGATGAGGCCTTCGTCGTTGAGCCTGATGGATTCCGACGAGGGCACGCGCGGCAGGCCCGGCATGGTCATGATCTCGCCGCAGACGACGACGACGAAGCCGGCGCCGGCAGACAGCCGGACTTCGCGGATCGGCACCGAATGCCCGGTCGGCGCGCCGCGCAGATTGGCGTCGGTGGAGAAGGAATATTGCGTCTTGGCCATGCAGATCGGCAGATCGCGGAACCCCTGCTCTTCCCATTGCGCGAGCTGATCGCGGATCTTCTTGTCGGCCAGAACCTCGTCGGCCCGGTAGATCCGTTTGGCGATCGTCTCGATCTTCTTCATCAAGGACATGTCGTCGGGATACAGCATCTGGAACTTCGCCTCGTCGCTGTCGGCGATCTCGGCGATGCGGGTGGCCAGCGCCTCGATCCCCTTCGAGCCCTCGGCCCAGTGCTTGCACAGGATCGCCTCCGAGCCCTGGCTCGCCACATAGTCCTTGCAGGCCTGAATCTCCGCCTCGGTGTCGCCGGCGAAGTGGTTGATCGCCACCACCGCGGGAACGCCGAAGCCTTTGATGTTCTCGATATGCCGGCCGAGATTGGCGCAGCCGTCCTTGACCGCCTGTACGTTCTCCGCGCCCAGATCCTGCTTCTTGACGCCGCCATTCATCTTCATCGCCCGGATAGTCGCGACGATGACGATCGCAGCCGGGGCAAGACCCGCCTTGCGACACTTGATGTTCATGAACTTCTCGGCGCCGAGATCGGCCCCGAAGCCGGCTTCCGTCACCACGTAGTCGTTCAGCTTCAGGGCCGTCTTGGTGGCGACCACCGAGTTGCAACCATGGGCGATGTTGGCGAATGGGCCACCATGCACGAAGGCCGGGTTGTTCTCCAGCGTCTGCACTAGGTTCGGCTGCATGGCGTCCTTGAGCAGCACCGTCATCGCGCCGTCGGCCTTGATGTCCTTGCAGGTCACCGGCTTGCGATCACGCGTATAGGCCACGATGATCCGCCCAAGCCGCTCCTGCAGATCCTCCAGATCGTTCGACAGACACAGGATCGCCATCACTTCCGAGGCGACGGTGATGTCGAAGCCGGCCTGGCGCGGATAGCCGTTGGCCACGCCTCCGAGCGAGGTCACGATGTCGCGCAGCGCCCGGTCGTTCATGTCCATGACCCGTTTCCAGACCACGCGGCGGCTGTCGATATCGAGCGAATTTCCCCAGTAGATATGGTTGTCGATCAGCGCCGACAAAAGATTGTGGGCGCTGGTAATGGCGTGGAAGTCGCCGGTGAAATGGAGGTTCATCTCCTCCATCGGCACGACCTGGGCATAGCCGCCGCCGGCCGCACCGCCCTTCATGCCGAAGCACGGACCGAGCGAAGCCTCGCGGATACACACCGCCGCCTTCTTGCCGATCGCGTTCAGCCCGTCGCCGAGCCCGACCGTGGTCGTCGTCTTGCCCTCGCCGGCCGGCGTCGGGTTGATCGCCGTCACCAGGATCAGCTTGCCGTTCGGCTTGTCCGCCTGACGGGCGATGAAATCGGCCGAAACCTTGGCCTTGTCATGCCCGTAGGGCACCAGATCCTCGAGCCCAATGCCAAGCTTTGCCCCGATCTCCTGGATCGGCAGCTTCTTCGCCTCGCGGGCAATCTCAATGTCGGTCTTGAACGCCATAATAATATCTTTTCCCGAGTTATGATCCGAGGATGTCGCCGGCGGAAAGACCCGCCGATGCGGCCCAGTCGGCCGCCGGCTGCTTGTCTCCGCCCGCAGCACGAACGCGTTTGATGATGATGCGGCCACCGTTGCCCTGAACGGTTACGCCTTCCGCCGAAACCTCGACGATCTGTCCAGCCGTGCCCTCGCCGTCGACGCGGGCCGAGTCGTAGATCTGCACGGTCTCGCCCTTGTGGGTCGTCCAGGCGCCGGGAGCCGGGTTGGCCGCGCGGATGATGTTGTACTGGTCGGCGACCGGTTTCGCCCAATCGACTTCCGCGTTCGCCTTCTTGAACCAGCTCTCGTAGGAGCCTTGGTCGAGACGCTGGTCGTGCTTGAGAATAACCCCCGCTTTCACCAGATCGAGGCTCTCCATCATGGCATCGACGCCCATCGGGAAAAGCTTCTTGAAGTAAACGTCGCCCAAGGTTTCGTCCGGCCCGATCGCACAGGTCTTCTGCAGCAGGATCGGACCTTCATCGAGCCCGTCGTCGGGCCAGAAGATGGTGAGTCCGGTCTGCTCCCTGCCCATGGCGATGGGCCAGTTGATCGAGCTCGGCCCGCGATGATGGGGGCACAGCGAGGGATGATACTGGAACGTGCCGAATTTCGGCGCGTCGCGCACGGCTTCCGGTACGAACAGCAGCACATAGGCCATCATGCAAACGTCCGAGTCGAAGGACTTCATCAATTCCAGCGCTTCGGGTGTCTTCCACGAAGCCGGCTGATGCAGAGCGATCCCCTTCTCCCGGGCCAGTTCAGCCAACGGGTCCTCCGGACGCCCCTCCTTGGTCGGTGCCGTGCAGACCGCGACGACATCTTCGCCGCGCTCCAGTAATCTTTCCAGGACGGCTTTGCCGAAGGCCTGTTGGCCGTGGACTACGATACGCATATTCCCTCCCTGAACGGCGTGGCTTGATCGCCTCGTCCGCTTTATTCGGCTGCTTCCGCCTTGACGTCTCCGACCGCGCCGGAACCGACGATCCGATTCAGATCATCCCCCCCGTAGCCGAGAACGTCCGACAGGATTTCCACCGTATGCTCACCGAGGAGCGGCGAGCGGCGCACTTCCGCAGGGCTGTCCGACAGTTTGATCGGGCAGCCGACGCTGAGATATTCGCCGCGTTCGGGATGATCGACTCGGACCATGGTCCCGGTGGCATAAAGGCCCTCGTCCTCGGCGATCTCTTTCATGGACAGAATCGGACCGACCGGGATGTCCAGCGGATTGCAGATGTCCATGACCTCGAACTTGGTCTTGGTTTTGGTCCACTCCTCGATGGTCGAGAAGATCTCGTTGAGCTTGTCGAGCCGCTCCGGCGGCTTGGCGTAGCCCTCCTGGGTCTTCCATTCCGGCTTGCCGATGACGTCGCAAACCTTCTCCCAGGCCGCCGCCTGGATGATGAAATAGGTGTAGGCGTTGGGGTCCTGTTCCCAGCCCTTGCATTTGAGAATGCGGCCGGGCTGGCCGCCACCGGAATCATTGCCGGCGCGAGGTGTCGCTTCGCCGAAGGGGATACCCTCGCCATATTGCGAGTATTCCTTCAGCGGACCCTTTTCCAGACGCTGCTGATCGCGCAGTTTCACCCGGGCGAGATTGAGCACGGAGTCCTGCATGGCACAGGAGACCTTCTGGCCCCGCCCCGTCTTCTCGCGCTGGAACAGGGCGGTGACGATACCGAGGCACAAATGCAGCCCCGTGCCGGAATCGCCGATCTGCGCACCGGTCACCAAAGGCGGGCCATCGAGGAAACCGGTGGTGGAGGCCGAGCCACCTGCGCACTGCGCCACATTCTCGTAGACCTTGCAGTCGGCATATTTGCCCGGGCCAAAGCCCTTGATCGAGGCCATGATGATGCGCGGGTTGATTTCCTGGATCCGCTCCCAGGAAAAGCCCATCCGGTCGAGCGCGCCTGGTGCGAAATTCTCGACCAGAACGTCGCATTCCTCGATCAGCCGGGTCAGCACTTCCTTGCCCGTAGCGTTCTTGGAATCGAGCTCGATCGACCGCTTGTTGTGGTTGAGCATGGTGAAATAGAGGCTATCGGCACCTGGCACGTCGACCAGCTGCTTGCGCGTCGCGTCGCCCACGCCCGGACGCTCCACCTTGATCACGTCCGCCCCGAACCAGGCCAGCAGCTGCGTGCAGGTCGGTCCGGACTGGACATGGGTGAAATCCAGGATCTTGACGCCTTCCAGAGCTTTCATTGCGGGTTCCTGCTGTTCTGAGTTCAATCGGCGTTGTTGCGTTACTTCTTGGCAACGACGCTTTGTGGGTTGAGATTGCCGATGCGACCGCTCTCGGTGCCGGCCTGCTCGTCGATCACGGCGTTGATGAGGGTCGGCTTACCGGAATCCATCGCTTCGTTGACGGCGCGACGCAGTTCGTCGGGCGTCGTGGCATGGACGCCGACACCGCCGAACGCTTCCATCATCTTGTCGTAACGAGCGCCCTTGACGAAGACCGTCGTCGCAGCGTCGGAGCCGCCGGTCGGATTGACGTCGGTGCCGCGATAGATGCCGTTATTGTTGAAGATGACGATGCAGACCGGCAAATCGTACCGGCAGATCGTCTCCACCTCCATGCCGGAAAATCCGAAGGCGCTGTCGCCCTCTACCGCCAGCACCGGTTGGCCGGTCTCGACCGCCGCCGCGATCGCGGTGCCCATGCCGATGCCCATGACACCCCAGGTGCCGACATCGAGCCGCTTGCGGGGCTTGTACATGTCGATGATCGACCGGGCGAAATCCAGCGTGTTGGCGCCCTCATTGACGAGGATGGCGTCGGGACGCTCCTTGATGATGGTCTTCAGGGCGCCCAATGCGCCATGGAAATCCATCGGCGAATTGTTGTTCATCAGCCGCGGCGCCATCTTGGCAACGTTGGCCTCGACCTTCGCCTTGATCGTGTCGGTCCAGTCGGCGGGTGGCGCTTGCCAGTTGCCGCCCATGCCGTCGAGCAGCGCGGACACGCAGGAGCCGATATCGCCGACCAGCGGGGCCGCGATCTCGACATTGCTGTCCATTTCCTTCGGCTCGATATCGATCTGGACGAATTTCTTCGGCTCGGAGCCCCACTGCTTGCCCTTGCCGTGCGACAGCAGCCAGTTGAGGCGCGCGCCGATCATCACCACGACATCGGCTTCCTTGAGCACCAGCGAGCGCGCCGCGCCCGCCGATTGCGGATGGTTGTCGGGCAGAAGTCCCTTGGCCATGCTCATCGGCAGGTACGGAATGCCACTGTTTTCGACCAGCGCACGGATCTCGTCGTCGGCCTGCGCATAGGAGGCGCCCTTGCCGAGGATGATCAATGGGCGCTTCGCCCCCTTGATCACGTCCAGCGCGCGGGCGACCGCGTCCGGCGCGGGCAACTGCTTTGGCGCCGGATCGATGACCTTGACCAGCGACTTGGCACCGGCCGCTGCATCCATCACCTGACCGAACAATTTGGCGGGAAGATCGAGATAAACACCGCCGGGACGCCCTGAAACCGCCGCGCGAATGGCCCGCGCGATGCCGATGCCGATGTCCTCGGCGTGCAGGATGCGGTAGGCCGCCTTGCACAAAGGCTTGGCAATCGCCAGCTGATCCATTTCCTCGTAATCGCCCTGCTGGAGATCGACGATCTCGCGCTCGGACGAGCCGGACATCAGAATCATCGGCCAGCAATTGGTCGTGGCGTGCGCCAAGGCCGTCAGACCGTTCAGGAAGCCGGGCGCCGAAACTGTCAGGCAGATGCCGGGCTTTTGCGTGAGGTAGCCGGCAATGGCCGCTGCGTTGCCGGCATTTTGTTCGTGCCGGAACGAGATGACGCGCATGCCCTCCGCCTGCGCCATGCGACCAAAATCGGTGATCGGGATGCCCGGAACCCCATAGATCGTAGTGATGTCGTTCAGCTTGAGCGCGTCGATGACAAGGTGAAACCCGTCCGTCAACGCCTGCTGCGCATCGGCCTCAGCGACACCGGTATCCGTGCTTTTCGCTACTGCTGACATTCTGTTCCCTCCCGGAAGCCTCTCGGCTGGGCCGACCTCGCGATCGACTCCGTCTGTGACATGCGAAACCGTTCAACCGGCCTCAATGCGTCTTCGATTCAGCGATTCAATGCGAACCCAGGCGGCCCGCACATGATCATGCAGTTTCATGGTGTGCTCGCGCACCAGACGGCTGGCGACATCGGCATCGCGCGCCTCGAGCGCCTCGACGATCTCCATGTGGTCGACGACCGATCGAGTCGCCCGATCGTTTTCGCCCATCGCCCGCCGGCGCACGGCATGCATGTGCTGGAACAGACCGTCCGCCATCGACTTGAGCAGCGCACAGCCGGACAATTCCAGAATGCGCTGGTGAAACACGATATTGGCTTCCGAATATTCCTCAATGTCAGCCCGCGCGGCATGAGTGCTGTGCTTCATCGCGAACTTGCGCAAGGAACCGAGCTCCGTCGCCGAGGCACGCTCAGCGGTGAGTCGGGCCGCCATGCTTTCCAGCGCCGCCCAGGTGACGATCATCTCCAGCACTTCGTTCATGGACTTGCGCTTGACGAACACCCCTTTGCGGGGAAGGATTTCCACAAACCCTTCCTGCGCCAATCGCGCCAAGGCTTCGCGAATGGGCGTGCGCGATATTCCCAACTGCCCGGCGATGGTGCGTTCATCGAGACGCAGATCGGCCCCTTCCTCGTAGATATTCATGTCGAGGATGGCACTGCGGAGCACGTCGTAGGTGTGATCCTTCAGCGTGAAGTTCACGGCGATCGGCGTCAGCTTGCTGGTAATCGACACAGTCCGAACGCCTCCCCTGCTTCGCACCTCGGCATCTATCGAAACGGTCTGAAGCCGCTTGCATGTGCCTTATGTGGTATACCATACATCGGCATGCCGACGCGTCAATGGGCAATTTGGTAATTCTCGTAGGAACGCGAAAACCCTATGATTGCCGGGGTTATGAGTGTTTGAATACGCAATTTCTCTGCCATTCCCTTGACGGTATGTGGCGTTTGGCATACCAGTTGACGGACGTTTGTCGGCGGCTTCACCCGTCGAAAGGGAGGATGGAATGCATGTTGATCAGAGCTAAGGATTCCGCTCTCGTCGTCATCGACATGCAGGAGCGGCTGGTGCCGGCCATGTTGGCGCCAGCGCGAACCTTGAAGAATGCCGCACTGCTGATCGAGGCCGCGCGCGAAGTGGGTGTCCCGGTGATGTTGACCGAGCAATACCCGGCGGGGCTGGGCCATACGATGGCGGAGGTCGCGTCCGTCGCCGCGGGCTTCCCCGTTTTCGAGAAAGTGCATTTTTCCTGCATGGAAGACAGCGCCTTTTCGGCGGCCCTGACCGCTCTCGGACGGCAGCAAATCATCCTGGCGGGAATGGAAGCGCATATCTGCGTCGTGCAGACGGCCGCGAGCCTGCTCGAGGCGGGATACCAGGTCTTCGTCGCGTCGGACGCGACAGCATCGCGATCGGCCGAGAGCGAACATGCCTGCCTGCAAAGGCTCGGCGCGGCCGGCGTCGGCATTGTCACCAGTGAAATGGTCGTCTTCGAATGGCTCGGCAAAGCCGGAACGCCGTCATTCAAGAAGATGTTGCCCAGAATCAAATAGCAGAGAACGACCACCCAGGGAGGGGTGCACAAAGATGAACATCCACGAATATCAGGCCAAGGAAGTGCTGAAGGGCTACGGGGCGCCGGTCGCGGCGGGCGTGGCGATCACCGAGGCCTCGCAGGCGGAAGCGGCGGCGCGGCAGTTGCCGGGGCCGGTCTATGTGGTCAAGAGCCAGATCCACGCCGGCGGCCGCGGCAAGGGCAAGTTCACCGAACTTAGGCCCGATGCCAAGGGCGGCGTCCGGCTGGCCAAATCGATCGAAGCCGTCGTCGCCGACGTTGCGGAGATGCTCGGCAACACGCTGGTCACCCAGCAGACCGGCCCGGCCGGCAAGCAGGTCAACCGGCTCTATATCGAGGACGGCGCCGACATCGATCGCGAACTTTATCTGTCGCTGCTGGTCGACCGCACGGTCGGCCGCGTCGCCTTCGTCGTCTCGACCGAGGGCGGCATGGACATCGAGGCGGTGGCCGAGGCAACGCCGGAAAAGATCCACAATGTCGCGATCGACCCGCTCGCCGGCGTCACCGAGGCCGACGCGGCCAAGCTCTGCGACGCGCTGCAGCTCGACGGGC